>NZ_MJIF01000001.1:0-10000 GCF_001940315.1 Anaerostipes sp. 494a
AGAAAATTGGGCGTAACAGAACAGCAGGAGATTCTTCAGGAAGATTTTCAGGAATTGAATGAAATGTTACTGCATCGTGCAAAATTAAAGGTTTTATCTTGCTAAAATATAAAGACAGAACCAGAAAAGAGTTGAAGGAGCGACTGCTTCGATTGGAATTCCCTGAATTTATAGCTGAAGAAGCAATTATTTATGCAGAATCCTATGGATATGTCAATGATAAAGAGTATGTTCGTTATGGAGAGTATAGATCCCAGACTAAAAGTCGTATACAGATTCGACAGGAACTGGTAAAAAAGGAGTAGCTTCAGATTTAATTGATCGGGTGTGGATGAGTATGAATATGATGAAGAAAGTGTGTTAGAAGAGCAGATACAAAAGAGAATTCGACAGAAAGGTCCTATAACAATGGAGAATTTTCAAAAATTATACATATTTTGCAAGAAAAGGATATTCTTCCAATTCCATTCTCCAATTATTAAAAAAATATAAACAATAAATTTTTTTCTTGCATATAATCAGAAAACTATATATAATCGGTTTTGTAGGGTGTGAACCAATAATTAATCAGCTTATATTTTATAAGGAGTATATTTTTATATGAGAAAGAAATCACATATTTCGTTAGCAGGACAGATTATGGATTCATTGGAGCTGGGAGATGTATTTGATTATAAATTTCATTTTATGTGGGAAGTATCTGGCCGGACTGCAGACCTTCTTTTATAACCACACCCCATAAATTAGTATCACATATGGCGATATTGAGAAGCAGTATCAAAGTTTGTTCCAACTATAATCCGGAGAACGGTATGGATATGCGTCACTGTGCAAAACTTGTGTGATTATTCACTATATTGCCGATTATTTTACTTTTCCTCACAATGATCACTATAAAGGAAATGTAAAAGATCATTGTTATTATGAAAGAGATTTAAAACATGAATTAAAAGCATTTCTTGCTACAGAAGAAGCACAGGATGTGAAAAATCATGTAGTAGCATATGACTCAGTTGAAGAGTGTCTTCATATATTTCCAGTATTCATAATTGTTATATGAAGCTGGCGCATACAGTACAGGAGGATATCCGCTATATTGTACAGTTTGTACAACGGTAGTAAAAAGTGTTCTGAATATGGTAAGCCGAGTATTTTCTCCTGTTACAGTAAATATTCAATATATATAAAAATAAAGCATTTGGTTTAAAAACCAAATGCTATTTTTTATTACATAGGAAATTCTTTTAAATTTCCTATGTAATAAAAAACGCTCCGCGCAGATATGCACGATGTGCAAAGGAAAGCAGTCAAAACTGCTGCACATCGGCATGCAAAGCGGAGCAAATCCCTCATGATTGAAGGATACAGGGAGTTGATAGCGGACTTGTCCGCTTTTTATTATATTTTATATTAATTCTTTTATTTCATCTGCCTGCTGGGCTACTTCCTGAGAATGGGTTACTATAATAATACATTTTCCTTCAGATGCCAGGTTTTTAAAAATTTTCATAATCTCGTTTTCAGTTTCCTGGTCTAGATTACCGGTAGGTTCATCGGCAAGGATTACTTCTGGTTCATAGGAAAGTGCTCTGGCAATAGCGACTCTTTGCTGCTGTCCACCGGATAATTTTAAGACACGTCTCTTGGCTTCATCTTCATTTAACCCTACTTTGGCAAGAAGTTCCATTGCTTTTGCTTTTTTATCAGGGTATTTTATTCCAGAAACATCCATAGAAAGAATAACATTTTCTAAAGCAGTTAAATGAGAAAGCAGATTAAAACTTTGAAAGATAATTCCTACATATTTACTTCGGTAGAGATATCGGTCAATCTGTCGAATGTCTTTTTCCTTAAAAAGAATAGTTCCTTCTGTAGGTGTTTCCAAACCGGATAAGAGAGAAAGCAGAGTTGTTTTACCTGCTCCGGAACGACCGACAATTGCATATATGTTACCTTCATTGAATTCGTAAGATAAATGTTCAAAAACTTTTTTTGTATTTCCTTCATAAGAATAGGAAATATCGTTTAATGTTAAAATTTTCATGCAAGCCTCCTAACTTCGGTTGGTTAAAATCTTTAATGGTTCATATCGTACAATAAAAATCACAGCAGTTAAACTGGATAAGATTGTAAGTATGATTCCCACAGCCAACAGTTGCATCATTACAGTCATATTAACTGTGGCAGAAATATCAGAAACATAGTTTACCGTTTGGTTCATAAATCCGCCTTTTCCCTGAGTGTTTGACGTTTTGTCAGATGATTGCTGTGTATTGCCTCGCCCAAAATTATTTTCCTGATTTTCTATCTGCTCCTGCTGATTTTCAATTTGGGAAGCCAGTAACTGGTTGGAAATTGGTACAGAAGCAGCACTGCCTATGCCCAGTCCAATGACCATAGAAAAGATAGTAACAAAGAATAATTCTGAAACAAATTGTGTACATACTTTCCACTTTTTCATGCCGATGGCGGTCAGTACGCCAATTTCATATTTACGTTCACGAATATTAAATATATTAATGACTGCCAGAATTACAGCACCGATAATTAATACAATTATGAAAAAGTAGGATGCAAATTTACTTAAGTTTTCCAACGGAATAAGACTTTGTTCATAGTTGTTTACATCTTGTGATGTTACAGTATAAGTGTCATCAAGCCCCATTTTTTTTACATCTTTCTGGAAAGTTTCATAACTATCAAGATCAGCAAAAACATAAGTTCCACTTGTCTGAGTCATAATGGAATCAATATTTTTTACCATAAAGTTGAGAGCTTTATAACTGGTGTAAATCTGGTTGGCAGGATCGGCTCCGGCATTGAAGCGATTCATGACACCATTTTCTCCTGAAGTGGAACTGCTGTTGTGGTAGATTCCAACTATCTTTAAAGTAATAGTTGCAGAATCATCTGTTGGGCTTTCTAATTTTATAGAACTGCCGACCTTCAGAGAATTATAAGTGGCAAGCTCATCGCTGATAATGCAGACATTTTCAGAGGTATTTTCGGTGAAAATAGAACCATCTGTGATTTTACAGGTGCCGTTGACAAAGTTGGTCATGGCATCTTCACTGCTGTATCCGATGAGAGAAAAGGCTCCCTGATTTTCCATTTTACGATCATTTCCACCAGGGCCAGACTGGGAAGAAGCAGTGGATGAATCTGTAGAAGTCTCTTCTGTACTAACTTCATCGATATTGTTGCCATTTAGTGATGTTGTCATAGTATAATAGAAGTTCTTAACAGCATCTGATTCAGCATATTTTTTCAACTGACTCACAGATAAGCTTTGCATTTGTGACATTTTTTCTTTCATTTCTGACCTATCAGCACCAGATTGGTTCATATCTTCCATTAATGATTGACGGTCTACTGCAATTTGGCCGGTAATTTCTGTATTTTTCAAACCATCTTTTTTTGCATTTTCTGCAGCTTCTCGGATAGAAAGTGATATACAGGCAGATACTGAAATGATAAGAACAATCAGACCGATTAATAAATTTCTGCCCTTGGAGCGTATGACATTTTTCCAAGCGTTTTTAAGTAAATACATAGGTCCTCCTTATTGAATTATGATATTATTGGTTTCTCATATAGAATACATGAGAGTCTGTGTATATTTTGTGAAGAAAAAATGAGTAAATTGTGATAAAAAAAAACTCATGATATATCTTGCGATATACCATGAGAATTAATTTTGAGATTATTCTTCATTGATTTCTACGATTTGACGTTTTCTTGCATCAGCATCATTTTCCAGATATTCATCATAAGTACCTTCTCTGTCGATTAAACCATTGCTGGTAATTTCCATAATACGGTTTGCTGTGGTCTGAACAAACTGATGATCCTGAGATGTGAATAATAAAGCTCCACTGAAGTCTTTCAAAGCTTCATTTAATGCGGTAATTGATTCCATATCCAGATGATTGGTTGGTTCATCTAAAAGAAGAATATTGGCACCACTGATCATTAATTTAGACAGCATGCAGCGAACTTTTTCACCACCGGATAAAACTTTTACATTTTTCAGTGCATCTTCGCCGGAAAACAGCATACGACCTAAGAAGCCACGGACAAAAGTTGCATCTTTGTCTTCAGAATATTGTGTCAGCCATTCTACAATAGATAAATCATCACTGAAGTCTTTGGTATTGTCTTTTGGGAAATAGGACTGGGTTGTTGTAACTCCCCACTTATATGTTCCTTCGTCTGGTTCCATTTCCCCGGCAAGAATTTTAAATAAAGTTGTTGTGGCCTGTGTATTTGGCCCAACAAAAGCAATTTTATCTGTTGGTTTCATAAGGAAGGAAATATTATCAAGAACTTTTACTCCGTCAATGGTCTTGGAAAGATTTTCAACCAGTAATGCATCATTTCCGATTTCACGATTTGGCTTAAAGTTAATATATGGATATTTTCTGCTGGAAGGTTTTAATTCATCAAGCTGAATTTTGTCTAAAGCTTTTTTACGTGAAGTTGCCTGCTTTGATTTGGATGCATTAGCACTAAATCTTGCAATAAAGTCCTGGAGTTCTTTGATTTTTTCTTCTTTCTTCTTATTAGCTTCTTTCATTTGTTTTGTCAGAAGCTGGCTGGATTCATACCAGAAATCGTAGTTTCCGGAGAATAACTGAATTTTTGCATAATCAATATCTGCAATATGTGTACATACCTTATTTAAGAAATAACGGTCATGGGAAACAACGATAACGGTGTTATCAAAGTTGATCAGGAATTCCTCAAGCCAGTAAATCGCATCTAGATCCAAATGGTTGGTAGGTTCGTCTAAAAGCAGAATATCAGGATTTCCAAAAAGAGCCTGGGCAAGTAAAACCTTGACTTTTTGAGAACCATTTAAGTCGGCCATTTTCATATAATGGAGTTCGTTTGGAATTCCCAGTCCGTTTAACAAGGTTGCAGCATCTGATTCTGCTTCCCATCCGTTCATGTCTGCAAATTCACCCTCTAATTCACTGGCACGGATTCCGTCTTCGTCAGTGAAATCTTCTTTTGCATAGAGGGCTTCTTTTTCTTTCATAATTTCATATAGACGCTGGTTACCCATCATAACAGTATCCAGTACCAGATGGTCATCATATTGATAATGGTCCTGTTTTAAAACGGAAAGACGTTGTCCAGAAGTAATGGATACGTCACCTTTGGAAGGTTCAATTTCTCCGGAGAGAATTTTTAAAAATGTAGACTTCCCAGCTCCATTGGCCCCAATCAGTCCATAACAGTTTCCTTCGGTAAACTTAATATTTACATCTTCAAACAAAGCACGCTTACCTAAACGCAGTGTTACATTATTTGCCTGTATCATAGTATCACCTTTCTGTTTCTTCTATAATAATCGAGTCACTCTTCTTCATTTTACAGAAAATTGAATGTTTTTCAAGTAAAAAATTGATTGTGCAAGTAAAAATACTTGACAAAGCCGGCATGATTGGGTAAACTAACACATGGTAAAGGAAAAATGCTTTACAGGAGTATTAGATGGAGCGAATTGTTGAACAGAATTTATTATATGATTTTTATGGTGAATTACTGACGGAACATCAGAAAGAGGTCTATGGAGAGCATGTTGAAAATGATATGACTCCTAGTGAGATTGCAGCCGATTATGGGATTACCAGACAGGCGGCTTATGATATGATTCGCAGATGTAACAGGATTTTGGAAGATTATGAAGAAAGACTGCATCTGGTACAGAAGTTTTTAACTACTAAGGACAAAGTAAAGGAGATTCATTCTTTATCTAAAAGGCTTCTTGACGAAGATAAGGAGCAGATGAAGGAAGATATCAGGCAGATTGAGTTTGTTTCCAATAAGATTTTGGAAGATTTATAGATGAGGTGTATCTATGGCATTTGAAAGTTTATCTGAGAAACTTCAGAGTGTATTTAAAAATTTAAGAAGCAAAGGCCGTTTGACAGAAGATGATGTTAAGATGGCTATGAAGGAAGTAAAAAGAGCTTTACTGGAAGCCGATGTTAACTTCAAAGTTGTAAAGACCTTTATCAAATCTGTACAGGAGAGAGCTGTTGGGCAGGATGTGCTGAACGGATTGAATCCAGGACAGATGGTTATTAAAATTGTAAAAGAAGAGATGGAAACTCTAATGGGTTCTACCATGACAGAGATTTCTCTTAAGCCGGGAAATGAAATTACAATTATTCTTATGGCAGGTCTGCAGGGAGCAGGTAAAACAACAACCTGTGCAAAGCTTGCAGGACAGTATAAAAAGAAAGGTAAAAGGCCTTTACTGGTTGCCTGTGACGTATATCGTCCTGCTGCTATTAAACAGCTGCAGATAAATGGTGAGAAAGTTGGAGTTCCTGTGTTTACTATGGGTGATAAACAAAGTCCTGTAGACATTGCAAAAGCATCTGTTGAACATGCTCAGAAGAATGGCAATAATATTGTGATTCTGGATACAGCAGGTCGTCTTCATATCGATGAGGATATGATGTCTGAACTGGTTGCTATCAAACAAAATGTAGATGTGCATCAGAGTATCCTGGTTGTAGATGCTATGACCGGACAGGATGCAGTAAATGTTGCTAAAGAATTTAACGATAAAGTTGAAATCGATGGTATTATTGTTACGAAACTGGATGGTGATACCAGAGGTGGAGCAGCGTTATCCATTCGTGCTGTGACAGGAAAACCGATATTGTATGTTGGTATGGGAGAAAAGCTGGAAGATCTTCAGAAATTCTATCCGGACCGTATGACAAGCAGAATCCTCGGAATGGGAGATGTTCTGTCATTAATCGAGAAGGCAGAGTCTGCAATTGATCAGGAACAGGCAATGAAAATGCAGGAAAAGATGCGCAAAGCTTCTTTTGATTTTAATGATTTTCTTGATCAGATGGATCAGATGAAAAAAATGGGTGGATTATCCAGTATGTTATCTATGATTCCTGGTATGAGTGGAAAACTGCAGGGATTGGATATCGATGATGGTATGATGGATAAAACAGCCGCAATCATCTATTCTATGACAAAGGAAGAAAGAGCAAATCCAAAGCTGATCAATGCTTCAAGAAAGAAAAGAATTGCAGCAGGTGCTGGAGTTCCTATTGCTGAAGTTAACCGTTTATGTAAACAGGTTCAGAACCAGAAGCAGATGATGAAACAGATGTCTGGATTGTTAGGTGGTAAAGGTGGTAGAAAAGGTGGTTTCCGATTACCTTTTTAAACCTTGATAATAACGCTTGGCGTTATAGATAAATTATAAATGATAAAATTTTTAACGGAGGTGAAAGAGAAATGGCAGTAAAAATGAGATTAAAGAGAATGGGACAGAAAAAGGCTCCTTTTTATAGAGTTGTTGTTGCAGATTCAAGATCTCCTAGAGATGGAAAATTCATCGAAGAAATCGGTACTTACGATCCAAATCAGGATCCTAGCGTAATTAAATTTGATGAAGATGCAGCAAAAAAATGGTTATCTAATGGTGCTCAGCCAACAGAAACAGTAGCTAAATTACTGAAAGCTGCAGGGATCGAAAAATAGTTAGGAGGCAAACGCATGAAACATTTATTAGAAGTGATTGCAAAAGCCCTCGTTGATCAGCCGGACAAAGTAGTTGTAACAGAGAAAGAAACAGCAGATTCTGTTGTTCTGGAACTTCATGTTGCCGAAGGTGACATGGGGAAGGTTATTGGTAAGCAGGGAAGAATTGCAAAAGCAATTCGCACTGTTGTAAAGGCTTCGGTTGACAAAGGTGACAAGAAAATTGTCGTTGATATCAAATAAAAGAAAAAGCTCATAAATGGCGGAAATACGTCACTTATGGGCTTTCTTTTTTGCGTTTTTATATACTGCAGTTTTGTTAAAATATATGTAATATGCAATAATGGCTGTAATCAATTCGGAGATCCAGAAAGCATGCCATACTCCAACAGCACCAAAAATATTACTTAAAACAAATGCTGTTGGTATTGTTAAAACAGTATATCGAAGCAAAGATATAATTAACGAGGCACCCCCCATACTTAATCCCTCTAATGCACCTGAGGATATAACTGATATTGAAGAAACTACGAATCCGATGCTGATAATACGCAAGGCAACACTTCCGGCATAAATAGTTTCTTCGTTTGAAGAAAATAGACTGATTAGTTGTGTTGGAACAGACCAGCATAAAACTGTTCCAAAAACCATAATTATAGCTGTTAATATAAGGCTGATTTTATAAATGTTCTTAACACGATTATGTTCCCGGGCACCAAAGTTAAATCCGATTAAAGGTCGTATTCCTTGCACTATTCCATTGGAAGGCAGATATAGGAATGTCTGCAATTTATAGTAAACACCTAAAACGACCACATACATTTGAGAATAGGCAGAAAGGATTATATTTAATGCAGAAATCAATAGTGATGGCAAAGCTAAATTTAATACTGCAGGAATACCTATGGAATATAATTTTGTACACATTGTTTTTGAAAATACAATATATTTTGGGGCTATATGTACATGAATTGGATTTATAGCATAAATCAAAATATACATCAAAAGACTAAGTGTTTGCCCAATTCCGGTGGCATATGCCGCACCCTCTATTCCCATTTCTGGAAATGGTCCTAATCCAAAAATCAAAATTGGATCTAAAATAATATTTGTTATACATCCACATAGCATACTGAGCATTGTAATGAGCATTTTTCCAACAGATTGAAAAATTTTCTCGAAAGACATTGATAATGCAATAATGATAGAAAAACTAAATGCAATTTGAGAGTATTTTAATCCTAAATCTATTACTTGTGTTTCGGTAGTAAACATTCTTAAAAAGACAGGGGTTATTGTAATACACCCAATAGTCAATATGGTCCCGTGTATTGCATTAAGCACCAACCCTTGTGTTGCGGCAATATTAGCTGCTGTATTTTTTTGAGCGCCCAAAAAGTATGAAATAGTGGAATTGATACCAATAGAAAAACCTATTGTAATTGCGTTTATAAAGTTCTGAATTGGAAATATTAATGATAATGCAGTCATAGCATTTTCATTGATCTGAGCTACGAAGAAACTGTCAACGATATTATAAAGTGAAGTTACCATCATTGACAGCACCATTGGTAGAGACATTGATAAAATCAATGGTAAAATTGGTTTTGTTTTCATAAAAGTTTGTTCCATTTTGCTACACCTTTTCTAATGAAATAAAGCGGACAAGTCCACTATCAACTCCCTGTATCCCTCAATCATGAGGAATTTCCTATGTAATAAAAAAACCACGCAATTATCCAATAGATAACTGCGTGGCGAAAAGTAAACATTACTAAAAATCCACAATCGTCTACTAAAGAGACGGTTTTATTGTTTCATGATATAGCGATTTGATTTTTTTGTCAAGCTGTAATCATAATGAAATCTGTAAGATCAAAAGATACTACAGGTTACTCATCCAAGTTAATCAGGAAGATCCAGTTTTGTGGATTCATCATATAAAGAAATAATATGACGCAGGGAATCTTCCATCTCTTCCTGGATTTTATCCATTTTATCAGGGTCAACATTATAATTCAGGAATAGCTTTTCAATATTTTCTGTTACATGATGTCCTAAGTGAGAGATAATAAGGAAAGTATCGAAATTATGACTCTTTTTAGCGTTTTCAAATCTTTTTAAATCTTCTGTTATAAAGTCAATGATTTCCTGATCACTGGCGAATTTTCCATGAATCATTGCATATGGCTGCACTCGTTGAAGAAAATATTTGTTGTGACGTGTAATATTAAATACATAAGAAACAATCAGTCCGTCACCCAGATCAAATTCCGCTATATGCATAATACTGTTGAATTCTTTAATGGATGTGGCACCAAGCTGACGAAGATTGATGTTGATATAATCACCGGTAATTGTGTTTTTATTCATTTAAATAATCCCCTTTCAAAATAAATTTGGCTTTATGCAAAACGAATCAGCAGAAAAACAGAGCAAATGGCAACAGATAAAAGCATCATTGGAAATCCGATTT
>NZ_MJIF01000001.1:15000-1555000 GCF_001940315.1 Anaerostipes sp. 494a
TCCGAAATCCCAAGCCGCCCAGCAGGATCCAGAGTACCACGAGACACGAGAAACCTTGTGGGAATGAGCGGGGACCACCCCGTAAGGCTAAATACTGCTCAGTGACCGATAGCGCATAGTACTGTGAAGGAAAGGTGAAAAGTACCCCGGGAGGGGAGTGAAAGAGAACCTGAAACCCTGTGTCTACAAGCTGTGGAACCACTGTAAATGTGGAACTGCGTACTTTTTGTAGAACGGTCCGGCGAGTTACCCCGGCCGGCGAGGTTAAGGACTTAAGGTCCGGAGCCGAAGTGAAAGCGAGCGTTAATAGCGCGTATAGTCAGCCAGGGTAGACCCGAAACCGGGTGACCTATCCATGTCCAGGTTGAAGCTTCCGTAAGAGGAAGTGGAGGACCGAACCCACATCCGTTGAAAAGGGTGGGGATGAGGTGTGGATAGCGGAGAAATTCCAATCGAACCCGGAGATAGCTGGTTCTCCTCGAAATAGCTTTAGGGCTAGCCTCATGAGAGTCTGCTGGAGGTAGAGCACTGAATTGCCTAGGGGGCGTCAAAGCTTACCAAAGCATATCAAACTCCGAATGCCAGACAGATGGTTCATGGGAGTCAGACCATACGAGATAAGTTGGATGGTCAAAAGGGAAAGAGCCCAGACCCACAGCTAAGGTCCCAAAGTGCGTGTTAAGTGGAAAAGGATGTGGGGATTCGAAGACAACTAGGACGTTGGCTCAGAAGCAGCCATTCATTGAAAGAGTGCGTAATAGCTCACTAGTCGAGAGTCCCTGCGCCGAAAATGTCCGGGGCTGAAACACGACACCGAAGCTTGGGAATGCGAATGCATTGGTAGAGGAGCATTGCATGAGGGATGAAGCCATACCGAAAGGAGTGGTGGACTTCATGGAAGAGAGAATGCCGGAATGAGTAGCGAGATGAAGGTGAGAATCCTTCAGGCCGAATATCTAAGGTTTCCAGAGTAAAGCTGATCTGCTCTGGGTAAGTCGGGACCTAAGGCGAGGTCGAAAGACGTAGTCGATGGATAACAGGTTGAGATTCCTGTACCACATATGGACAGAACTGTGGGGACACAGACAGGGAAT
This sequence comes from Anaerostipes sp. 494a, assembly GCF_001940315.1. Taxonomy (NCBI): domain Bacteria; kingdom Bacillati; phylum Bacillota; class Clostridia; order Lachnospirales; family Lachnospiraceae; genus Anaerostipes; species Anaerostipes sp. 494a. Next base: position 16,095 of record NZ_MJIF01000001.1, read on the forward strand.
GGAATCCGGGAATGGAGAGCCCGGAGCAAGCGAGGTAGGAGTCAGGCTGGCAAATCCGCCTGATGATCTGAAGACGTGATGCGTACCGAACATAAGTAGGGAAGTCCAGGCCCCTGGCTGTCGAGAAAAGCCGCTATCGTTTCATATGTGCCCGTACCGTAAACCGACACAGGTGGATGAGGAGAGAATCCTAAGGCCGACGGGAGAAGTGTTGTTAAGGAACTCGGCAAAATGACTCCGTAACTTCGGGAGAAGGAGTGCCATGAGAGTGGCCGCAGAGAAATGGCCCAAGCAACTGTTTAGCAAAAACACAGGTCTATGCAAAACCGAAAGGTGAAGTATATGGGCTGACGCCTGCCCGGTGCTGGAAGGTTAAGGGGAGAGGTTAGCGCAAGCGAAGCTTTGAACTTAAGCCCCAGTAAACGGCGGCCGTAACTATAACGGTCCTAAGGTAGCGAAATTCCTTGTCGGGTAAGTTCCGACCCGCACGAAAGGCGTAATGATTTGGGCACTGTCTCAACAACACACCCGGTGAAATTGAAATACCAGTGAAGATGCTGGTTACCTGCGCCAGGACGGAAAGACCCCATGGAGCTTTACTCCAGCTTGATACTGGGATTCGGCATGATATGTACAGGATAGGTGGGAGACTGAGAAGTAAGGACGTCAGTCCTTATGGAGTCGCTGTTGGGATACCACTCTTATCATGTTGGATTTCTAACCATCGGCCGTGATCCGGCCGGGGGACAATGTCAGGTGGGGAGTTTGACTGGGGCGGTCGCCTCCGAAAGGGTATCGGAGGCGCTCAAAGGTTCCCTCAGAATGGTCGGAAACCATTCGAAGAGTGCAAAGGCAGAAGGGAGCTTGACTGTGACACCGACGGGTGGAGCAGGTACGAAAGTAGGACTTAGTGATCCGGTGGTATAACGTGGGATTGCCATCGCTCAACGGATAAAAGCTACCCTGGGGATAACAGGCTTATCACTCCCAAGAGTTCACATCGACGGAGTGGTTTGGCACCTCGATGTCGGCTCATCGCATCCTGGAGCTGTAGCAGGTTCCAAGGGTTGGGCTGTTCGCCCATTAAAGCGGTACGCGAGCTGGGTTCAGAACGTCGTGAGACAGTTCGGTCCCTATCCGGCGCAGGCGGAGGAAATTTGATAGGAGCTGTCCTTAGTACGAGAGGACCGGGATGGACGGACCGCTGGTGTATCTGTTGTACTGCCAAGTGCATGGCAGAGTAGCCAAGTCTGGAAGGGATAAACGCTGAAGGCATCTAAGCGTGAAGCCCCCCTAAAGATAAGATTTCCCATACCATAAGGTAGTAAGACCCCTTGAAGACTACGAGGTTGATAGGGCAGAGGTGGAAGTGTAGCAATACATGGAGCTGACTGTTACTAATCGGTCGAGGCTTTAACCAGAGAAGGCAGAGTGAGGGATGACTTGCAAGAGATCTTGTATGATGTTTTGAAGGCACATTAAATAGGGGCATAGTTCAGTTGGTAGAATAACGGTCTCCAAAACCGCAGGTCGAGGGTTCGAGTCCTTCTGCCCCTGCTAAGAAGTCTAGGAAATAAATTATTTCTTAGGCTTTTTTCTTTTGTAGAAATTTGTGAAAGAAGATATTTTTCCAACGTTAAATGGAAAAAATATTATGAGAGGCTGCCTAAGCAGCCTCATACATACTATTACCAAGGCCAGATATCTCTGTCACGTCTATCTCTGTGCCTATCGAATCTATCATCTCTACGATGATCTTCATGTCTTTCTCTGCGATCGTCACGACGATCACGATCATGATGACATGGGGGACATGGCGGGCAATCACGCCTGCGGCGTTCATCAAAATTATCAGGCATGTAGAAACCTCCTTTTTGTTATAAATATGAATTATAAAACATATTGTGATAAAAAAGAAAAAATGTTACATAAATGTTACAAAAACTCTTTACAATAATTATAAAATATGATATTATTCAATAAAACGTAACAAAAATGTAATAAATTTAACAGAGGAAAAAGCATGGGAAAACAAATGAAAAAAGTTGTAATAATTATTCTGACTTTTTTACTTATATTTACAGCAACTGTTTCAACGTATCCTCAGCAGGAAGTTGCAGCAGCATCTGGTTATAGCGGAAAGATTTTTCGCCACTGGTGTAAATTAAGAACAAAAAAGTCAAAAAGTTCAAAGACAATAATGAAATTAAAAACTGGAACAAAAGTAACAGTTCTTTCAACAAGTGGTCAATGGAGAAAAATTAAAGTAAAAGGGAAAACAGGATATGCATTAAAAAAATATGTTTATATAAATACCAATGCACCACGATTAACTGGGAGTACCTATAATAAAGGGAAAACAGTTGCATCTTTTGCCAAACGTTTTGTAGGAAACCCATATCGCTGGGGTGGTACTAATTTAAACACGGGTGCGGATTGTTCTGGATTTGTAAAGAGCGTTTACAAGGCTTTTGGGTATAGTCTTCCAAGAACTTCTTCATCGCAAAGAAAAGCAGGAAGAAAAGTGTCTTATAAGAATATTCAACCAGGAGATATCATCTGTTATAGTGGACATGTGGCCATTTATATTGGAGGAGGGAAAATTGTTCATGCCAGTACAAAAAGTACTGGAATTAAAATTTCCTCTAATGCAAAATATAGAAAAATATTATCGGTAAGAAGAATTGTAAAATAAGAATCAGATTTTATCTGGTTCTTTTTTTATTGCTCAAATAACAGTAGTCAGATATAATAACAGCAAATCATATAAGGAAGTAGGAATGATATGAGATATGAAGGAATGATTTACAGACCTCCCAGTGAGGCGTACAGTTTGATTTTACAGGTGACAATCGGATGTAGTCAGAATCAATGTATGTTTTGTAATATGTATAAAGAAAAAATATTTCGAATTAGAAAGATAGAAGAAGTTTTAGAAGATCTTGCAGTAGCCCGGGTGACTTATCACCAGGTAAACAAAATTTTTCTGGCAGATGGAGATGCTCTGATCTGCAAAACAGATTATCTGAAAACTATTCTTGAATATATTCGAATGAATTTTCCAGAATGTTATCAGGTTACTTCTTATGCATCACCAAAGAGTGTACTTTTGAAGAATACAGAAGAATTAAAATTATTACGTCAAAGTGGACTTTCTATGGTATATTTAGGACTGGAATCAGGAAATACAGATGTATTAAAATTTATGAAAAAGGGTGTTTCATCAGAAGAAATGATAGAAGCATCTAAGAGGATTCATGATGCTTCTATTAGTCTTTCGGTTACTGCAATTTCAGGATTGGGCGGAAGATATTTATGGAGAGAGCATGCAGAGGATACAGGAAAAGTGCTCTCCATGATGAAACCGGAATATGTAGGACTTCTTACACTAATGATAGAGGAAGATATGCCATTATTTAATGAGATAGAAAAAGGAAAATTTCATTTAATGAGTCCATACGATATTTTAATAGAAACAAAAAAAATGTTGCAGAATATGGATTGCCCAGGATGTATTTTCAGATCCAATCATGCCTCTAATTATTTAAATTTGAGAGGAACATTGAATGATGACAAAAGAAGAATGATTTCTTTGCTGGACGAAGCAATAGAAGGTAATATTCCTCTCAAATCTGAATGGGGAAGAGGTCTCTAAAAAGAAAAAACATCCCTTATTTATGTGTCGAATTGCAGAATAAGGATAATAATAAGAACTAAAAATACACTGAAAGTTATAATTTCAAAAATTCCGGTTTCTGATTTCTAAAAATTGTGTAATAACGAACACCAAGAGAAGATAAATACTCTGGCAATCTGTGAAAATCAAAGGCAATATGTTCTGGACAATGTCCATCAGAACCGATGGTAAGAATTTTACCACCAAGTTCTAAATATCTTTGAAGTATTTCATAATGTGGATTAGGATTAGCCATTCCGTATTTCCATCCTCCGGTATTTACTTCGATTCCTTTTCCATCAGAAATAATCTGTTTTAATATTGCATCAAGAACATCATAATAATCAGCGTATCGAAAATGAAAATCCTGATCTTTAATGTATCTTGCAGCATAATCCAAATGCCCATAAACACAGTAATTTTTATAGTTCCTAACATTGTGTAAGATATCTTCAAAATAGTGTTCTAATCCTTTTTTTGAGGGATAAGTTTCAAAATAAACAGGTTCATATGGATCCATATTGTCAATAATATGGGAAGACCCAATAATAAAGTCAAAGGAATCCTTTAAAGAAAAATCAGCACATTTATCTAGAGTCTGTGGCATAAGACCTAATTCAATTCCATAATTAATCTCAATCTGGTCTTTATATTTTTCTTTTAAATTAAAAAGTCTATCCTTATAAGAAGAAAGATCTACCAAAAAATCAAAATTGTCAGGATTATCAGGATAATCTATATCATGGTGTTCTGTAAAACAAATGGTTTCAAGATTCAAAGAGATTGCCTGACGGATCATAGATTCCATGGGAGCCTCAGAATCAGAGGAAAAACTGGTGTGTAAATGGTAATCTGCTTTTATCATAAATAAACTCCTTTTTTGTATTTATAATGATATTATGATACAAATGTAAAAATAAAGAAAGATATATGTAAAAAGTTCTTTAAATTTTTTCTGCGGTTTGATAAGATATAAAATGAACACAGGAGGATAGAAAAATGAATACACTAACACATGTCGGTAATTTATTTGCATTCATTGGCGGACTTGGAATGTTTCTTTATGGAATGGATATTATGGCATCCGGTCTTCAAAAAGCAGCCGGTAATAAGATGAGAGAACTATTAGGATATCTTACTAATAATCGTTTTCTCGGAGTATTGGTAGGTGCACTAGTAACAGCCATAATTCAGAGTTCATCTGCAACAACAGTCATGGTTGTAGGTTTTGTTAACGCAGGAATCATGAACTTGACGCAGGCAGCGGGAGTAATCATGGGTGCCAATGTTGGAACAACAATTACAGCATGGCTTGTATCAGCAAATGAATGGGCTGGAGCTCTAAAACCAGACTTTTTTGCACCGCTTATTTTAGGTATTGGAGCATTTATTATTACATTTTCCAGCAGACAGAAGTTAACGCAAAAGGCAGAAATAGCCGTTGGATTTGGTATTTTATTTATTGGACTTTCATCCATGTCAAGTTCCATTGGTATGTATCAGGACAGTCCGATTTTTTATAAAGCGTTTCAGGTACTTGGAAATAATCCATTTCTTGGGATTTTAGTCGGAGCATTGGTAACAGCCATAATTCAGAGTTCATCAGCGTCTGTAGGTATTTTACAAACGCTGGCTATGCGAGGAATCGTAAACTGGAGATCTGCTGTCTTTATTACACTTGGACAGAATATTGGTACATGTATTACAGCACTTTTATCCAGTGCAGGAGCAAATAAAACGGCAAAAAGAGCGGCAACTATTCATTTGCTGTTTAATGTAATGGGTGCGGTTATTTATGGAATTATTATGACTATTTTCTTTGGAATTTTTAATGATTTAGCATTACAGCATATTTCCGGTACACAGATTTCAATATTCCATTCAATATTTAATATATCAATTACGATTCTGCTTTTCCCATTTGCAAATGTTCTGGTCAAAATTTCCGGACTTATTATACATGAAGATGCGATAGAGGAAGATGATGATGAAGAAGTGGAAGAAAAAGTTCTTCGGCACCTGGATCCTCGTATTTTGGAAACACCATCATTTGCAGTAGAAAATGCAGTAAAAGAAGTTGTACGTATGGGTGGCATTGCTTTGGGTAATTTAAACAGAATTATGAAGGAAGCAATGAAAGATGAGCCAAGTCAGAAAAAAATTGATAAAGTTTTTCATAATGAACAGGTTATCAATCATTTGGAAACCATGATCACAGGTTATCTTGTTAAAATCAGTCAGCTTGCATTGACAGACAAACAGACTGTAGTTGTTAATAATCTCTTTGACACTATTACAGATATAGAACGTGCGGGAGATCATGTGGAGAATATTGCAGAGTATTTACAGGAAATGAAAGAAGGAAAATCTCATTTTACAAAACAGGCTCAGGAAGAGCTGAAAGAAATGACGGAATATGTGAAAAATGCACTAAATCATGCTATTTGCTCTATTGAAAATGACAGTATAGAGGAAGCTCGCATCGCCACTGAAAATGAAGAAAAAGTAGATAAATTGGAAAAGAAGCTTCGTAAAAGTCATATTCAAAGGCTGAAAACGGAATCATGCGTTCCAGAAGTGGGAGTTTTCTATTTGGATATTATATCAAGTCTTGAACGAATATCAGATCATGCGGATAATATTGCAGGTTATGTTTTAAATCAGAATGATAAATAAAAATGTCAGAATATATAAAGATAATACCTGTAAAAATTTGTTGAAATTGTACAAAAGAATTATATTGTATACATGATAAAATTCTTAAATTTCCCTTGAAATTTTTAGGTGTATTGTTTACAATAAAAAAGAAGTTTGTCAATAGATTAACATTTGGCAAATCCATCAAATTAATTAATCAAGACTTAGGAGGAATTGAGATGGCAGTAAAAGTAGCAATTAACGGATTCGGACGTATTGGACGTCTTGCATTTAGACAGATGTTTGGAGCAGAAGGATATGAAGTTGTAGCAATCAACGACTTAACAAATCCTAAAATGTTAGCTCACTTATTAAAGTATGATTCTGCACAGGGAAAATATGCTTTAGCTGATACAGTAGAAGCTAAAGAATCTTCTATCGTTGTAGACGGTAAAGAAATCGAAATCTATGCAGAAGCAGACGCAACAAAACTTCCATGGGGAGACCTTGATGTAGACGTAGTATTAGAATGTACAGGATTCTATACATCTAAAGAAAAAGCATCTGCTCATATTACAGCAGGAGCTAAGAAAGTTGTTATTTCTGCGCCAGCTGGAAATGATCTTCCAACAATCGTATACAATGTTAACCATGACACATTAACAACAGATGATACAGTTATTTCTGCAGCTTCTTGTACAACAAACTGCTTAGCTCCAATGGCTAAAGCATTAAATGATTTTGCAGCTATTCAGTCTGGAATCATGTTAACAGTACATGCTTATACAGGAGATCAGATGACTCTTGACGGACCACAGAGAAAAGGTGATTTAAGAAGAGCTCGTGCTGCTGCAGTTAACATCGTACCTAACTCTACAGGTGCTGCAAAAGCTATCGGATTAGTTATTCCAGAATTAAATGGTAAATTAATCGGATCTGCTCAGCGTGTACCAGTTCCTACAGGATCTACAACAATCTTAACAGCAGTTGTTAAAGGTGATAACGTTACTGTTGACGGAATCAACGCTGCAATGAAAGCTGCTGCTACAGAATCTTTCGGATACACAGAAGAAGAATTAGTATCTTCTGATATCGTAGGAATCACATATGGTTCTTTATTCGATGCAACTCAGACAATGGTTACTGAAATCGGTGATGGATTATATGAAGTTCAGGTTGTATCTTGGTATGACAATGAAAACTCTTACACAAGCCAGATGGTAAGAACAATCAAATACTTTGCTGAATTAGCTTAATTTGAACAATTTTTGAGGACATGCCTGTAGTAATACAGTGTGATAAGACTCAACGAGGGTCCGGTCTTTTTGGACCGGATCCTCTTTTTTTTAATCAGAATTGCAAATATTTATATTTATATAGGTTGCAATTCTGACCTAATCCAGGAAAATCTTAGGAGGAAACACGAAACATGTTAAATAAAAAATCTGTAGATGACATTAATGTAGCAGGAAAGAAAGTTTTAGTGCGTTGTGATTTTAACGTACCTTTAAAAGACGGAGTAATTACAGATGAAAACCGTCTGGTAGCAGCTCTTCCAACAATCAAAAAACTGATTGCTGATGGTGGAAAAGTAATTCTTTGCTCTCATTTAGGAAAACCAAAAGGAGAACCAAAACCAGAATTATCTCTTGCACCTGTTGCAGTACGTTTAAGTGAACTGTTAGGTCAGGAAGTAAAATTTGCAGCTGATGACAATGTTGTTGGTGAAAATGCAAAAGCAGCTGTTGCTGAAATGAAAGACGGAGAAGTAGTTCTTCTTCAGAATACTCGTTACAGAGCTGAAGAAACAAAGAACGGTGAAGAATTTAGCAAAGATTTGGCAAGTCTGTGTGACGTATTTGTAAATGACGCATTTGGTACAGCTCATAGAGCACACTGTTCTAACGTTGGTGTTACAGAATATGTTGATACTGCTGTAGTGGGATACTTAATGCAGAAAGAAATTGATTTCTTAGGAAATGCAGTTAATAATCCAGAAAGACCTATGGTTGCTATTTTAGGTGGAGCTAAAGTTGCAGACAAATTAAAAGTTATTGATAACCTTCTTGAAAAATGTGATACATTAATTATTGGTGGCGGAATGGCTTATACATTCTTAAAGGCTAAAGGATATGAAGTTGGAACTTCTCTGGTAGATGATGAAAAAATCGACTACTGTAAAGAAATGATGGATAAGGCAGAAAAATTAGGAAAGAACCTGTTCCTGCCTGTTGATACAACAATCGCAAAAGAATTCCCTAATCCAATTGATGCGGAAATCGAAGTATCTGTTGTACCATCTGATGAAATTCCAGCTGACATGATGGGACTTGACATTGGAACAGAAACAGCTGCTAAATTTGCTGAAGCAGTTAAAACAGCAAAAACAGTTGTATGGAATGGACCAATGGGTGTATTTGAAAACCCTATCCTTGCAAAAGGAACTATTGCTGTTGCAGAATCATTAGCAGAAACAGAAGCAACAACAATTATTGGTGGAGGAGACTCTGCAGCTGCTGTTAACCAGTTAGGATTTGGAGATAAGATGACACATATCTCAACAGGTGGTGGAGCATCTCTTGAATTCTTAGAAGGAAAAGACCTTCCAGGTGTAGTAGCAGCAAACGATAAATAGTCATTTAGCATTTAAGTATTTAATGAGAATAAATACAATTACCATATAAAAGTACAATATTAATATTTTAAGAAAGAAGGATAAGTCTCATGCGTAAAACAATCGTAGCAGGAAACTGGAAAATGAACAAAACTCCAAGTGAAGCAAAAGCTTTAATTGAAGAATTAAAACCATTAGTAGCAAGTGAAACTTCTGATGTAGTATTTTGTGTACCAGCTATTGACATTCCAGCAGCTATTGAAGCAGCAGAAGGAAGCAATATCTCTATCGGTGCAGAAAACATGTACTTTGAAGAAAGTGGAGCTTATACAGGAGAAATCGCTCCTAACATGTTAACAGATTTAGGTGTTAAATATGTTATTCTTGGACATTCTGAAAGAAGAGAATACTTTGCTGAAACAGATGAAACTGTAAACAAAAAAGTATTAAAAGCTTTTGAACATGGAATTACACCAATCGTTTGCTGTGGTGAAACTCTTGCTCAGAGAGAACAGGGAGTTACAATTGACTTTGTACGTCAGCAGATTAAGATTGCATTCCAGGGAGTTACAGCTGACCAGGCTAAAACTGCTATCATTGCATATGAACCAATTTGGGCTATTGGAACTGGAAAAGTTGCAACTACAGAACAGGCTCAGGAAGTTTGTGCAGCAATCCGTGCTTGTATTGGTGAAGTATATGATGAAGCTACAGCAGAAGCAATCCGCATTCAGTATGGTGGATCTGTATCTGCAGCTAGTGCTCCAGAATTATTTGCTCAGCCAGATATCGATGGAGGATTAGTTGGTGGTGCATCATTAAAACCAGACTTTGGAAAAATTGTAAATTATAAATAATTTTGATTAATTGATGATGGGTCCCGTAGATACGTTAATCCGCGTATTTACGGGATTTTCTTTTTATGACTCTATATCAGATGAGGGATGACTCCCGCCTCTGTAGGCGGTGAGCAACAATTATGTATCAGTGGCAGGTTTCAATCCCCCCATCTGATATACGCTCCGCGAGGATGCGCAGGAATTCGGATTGGAAGTATGTCTGCTATGCAGACCCGAATTCCGCGCCAAGACTCGCGAGCGAGTCTTGAATCTTAAGTAAAGGATGTATTTAATTTGAGGATATGATAAAATGAAATAAAAGGGGAATCGTATTGATTTATAATCAAGGGAAATGAGGAGAAAAAGAAATGTCATTTTTTGATATGAATGGAGATGGAAAAAAAGATATATGGGATGATATGATAGAAAAAAAGGTCATAGGAGATATATATGAAACGGATGAAAAAATCATATCTGAAACAGTAAAACCCCAAAGGGACTCATTAGGTCTTAGAATATACAATAGTGTATTAATATGTTTTGTTATTGGATTGTGTGCAGTTGTTCCATTGATGCTCTTGCTTATTATATGGCTTAGCAGTCCAAGATACATGATTCCCATATATTTTGTGTGGATGTTATCAACAATAGGATATATATATTTTGGAGAAAAATCAGAAGGAAGGGATTATTTTACCATAGCACTGATTTTTGCTCTAGCATTTACATATGTCTTGATAAAAACTATAATAATTGAAGAGATAACATGGGAACTTTTACATATGTTATATGTTGTGCCCGCATGTTGCATTCCTGCATGGGGATATTTAGGCGTGAAATTATTAAAAATAAAAAAGCCTTATGTTTTGGAAGCCAGGAAGGAAAAAAAGGATGAAGAGAAGGAACCATGGTATTTCAGTTTTCCTGCAGCTATAATTTTCTTAATTATTATGTTTTGGATTACCATTAGAATGAATAATCCTCCCCAATGTGCAGAAGAGGGGTGTTATAGAGATGCGAAAATGGGAAGCGAGTACTGTTATTTGCATGAAGAATAAAAAACTATAGAAATGAAGGGAAATGATATCATGGAAAAAGAGAAAAAAGCATATGAGATTGTTATGGATCATATTAAACAGAAGATCATGAATGAGGAGCTTGTTCTTGGAGAAACTCTCCCACCAGAGAGAGAATTATCAGAACAACTGGGTGTCAGTAGAAATTCTGTTCGTGAAGCATTAAAGATCCTTAGTGTTGTTGGTGTTATTTCCAGTAAACATGGTGCGGGAAATTATATCTCCTGTGATTTTGAATCCTATCTGGTAGATACAATGTCTATGATGTTCAGGTTAAATGAGCTGGATTATGAACAGGTTAATCAGCTTCGTATTGGTCTGGAGATGCAGGCCTATGCACTTGCCATAAAGAATGCAGAAGATGAAGAAATTATGAGGATGAAGGAATATGTTTTAAAACTGGACCAGAGTAAAGATGTTGATGAAAAAACAATGCTGGATAAAAAAATTCATTATGCAATTGCAAAGGCCTCAGGAAATATATTAATTTTGCATATTTTAAATGCGTTATCAAAGGTTATGGATGTGTTTATCAAAGATATGCGTCGTGAAATTTTAAGAACCGAAAGGCGTAAGGGTATGTTGCAGGAAGCACATAAAGAAATGGTGGAATGTCTTATGAAAAGAGATTTAGTTAATGGACAGAAGGCAATGATACGTCACTTTGATATGATTAATAAAATTATTAACAAAGAATTGTAAGGATATGTGAGTAAATCAACATATCCTTTGTTTAATTTTAACAAAATTATAAGAAGATACTAGACAAAAATAGTAATATTGACTATAATAAAACACAGAAATTGGTACTACCAATATAAAAATTAAAATCAGATGCGCGGAGACATCTTTATTTTTTACCATTAAAATTGGTACTACCAATATAGAGAAATGTGAAAAAGTGTTTAAACAGGAGGGAATATTATGGATATTTTAGTATGCATCAAGCAAGTACCGGCTTCCAACAAAGTAGAAGTAGACCCGGTAACGGGGGTGCTATTAAGAAACGGAGCAGATTCTAAAATGAATCCATATGATCTGTATGCATTGGAGACTGCATTACAGATTCGGGAGAAGACCGGAGGAACAATCAGTGTAATTAGTATGGGACCGCCACAGGCAATGGCAGTTATTCGTGAAGCTTTTGCTATGGGAGCAGATAAAGGGGCGTTGCTATCTGATCGTAGATTTGGCGGAGCTGATGTGCTGGCAACCAGTTATACTCTGGCACAGGGTATTCGGAAAATGGGAACATTTGATTTGATCCTATGTGGAAAGCAGACAACAGATGGAGATACGGCTCAGGTTGGATCCGAGGTTTCAGAATGGCTGAATATACCAAGTGTTTCAAATGTTAAAAAAATAAAAGACATCGATTCCAATGGAATTACCATTGAGATGGATCTTCCAAATGAGCTGGAAATTGCAAAAGTTTCTTATCCATGTTTATTGTCAGTGGATAAAGATATCTTCCAGCCAAGACTTCCATCTTATGTGAAAAAAACAGAGACAAAAGATAGGGAAATAGAAGTTTATTCTTTGGATGATATGGAAGACACAGATGAGACTCATTATGGTTTGAACGGTTCACCAACTCAGGTAAAACGCATTTTCCCACCAGAGACAAATGATCATAGAGAAGTATGGAATGAGAATAGCGACGTAATTGCAGATAAATTATTTCATATGATCTCAGAATTAAAATTTATTTAAAAAGGGGGAGAAAGCGATGGCAAAATTAATCATTCATCAGGAAAAAATAAAAGATCCTAAAGAGTTAACAACAATCTGTCCTTTCGGAGCTATGGAAGAAAAGGATGGGAAAGTCAGTATCAATGCTGCATGTAAAATGTGCAGACTGTGTGTAAAAAAAGGTCCGGCAGGTGCTGTAGAGTATGTAGAAGAAAAAGAAAAGAAAACCATTGATAAAAGTCAATGGAATGGAATTGCTGTATATGTGGATCATGTTGACGGAGAAATTCATCCAGTTACATATGAATTAATTGGAAAGGCAAGAGAATTGGCGGCGGTCATTAAACATCCGGTTTATGCTCTTTTTATGGGAAGTAAAATAAAAGAAAAAGCGGAAGAATTACTTCACTATGGAGTTGATAAAGTTTTTGTATATGATAATCCTCAACTGGATCGGTTTAAGATTGAACCATATACAGCGGTATTTGAGGATTTTATTGAAAAACAGAAACCATCTGCCATTTTAACAGGTGCAACAACGGTGGGAAGACAGCTTGCTCCAAGAGTTGCGGCAAGAATGAAGACAGGACTGACAGCAGATTGTACTATTCTTGAAATGGATAAAAATACAGATCTTTCTCAGATTCGTCCGGCTTTTGGCGGAAATATTATGGCACATATTCTGACACCAAATAACCGTCCACAAATGGCAACAGTGCGTTATAAAGTTATGAATGCACCAGAGCGTATGGAAGAGACAAGTGGAGAGATTATTTCATGTGAGATCGATGAAGAGAAACTGAAATCCAATGTGGAGGTACTTGATATTGTATTGAAAGAACAGGAGCAGTTTATTGAATCAGCAGATGTACTTGTTGTTGCCGGACGAGGAGTAAAAAAAGAAGAAGATCTTGCAATGATTCAGGAGCTGGCGGATCTTATGAAGGGTCAGCTGGCATGTACAAGACCATTGGTAGAAGCCGGATGGGTGGATGCAAAACGCCAGGTTGGATTAAGCGGAAGAACGGTTCGTCCTAAATTAATTATTACATGTGGTGTATCTGGTGCAATTCAGTTTGTTGCAGGAATGAATCATTCTGATTGTATCATTTCCATAGATTCTGATGAAAAAGCACCAATTTTCAAAACGGCACATTATTGTCTGGTAGGAGATCTTTACGAAATCATACCAAAGCTCATTGAAAAAGTGAAAGCAGCGAAAGGGGCATAGGATATGGATTATAAGAAATTTGATAAAGCGGATCTGGAAGCAATTCAAAATATTGTAAAGGATTCTGAGAGAATATTATTTGGGGAAAATATCAATGAAGAATATAGCCATGACGAACTAAGTGGTACCAAGAGTTATCCTGATGTAGTTGTAAAAGTATTATCTTCTCAGGAAATATCAGAAATTATGAAATATGCTTATGAAAACAATATTCCGGTAACGCCAAGAGGTGCAGGAACAGGTCTTGTTGGTTCTTCTGTTGCTATGGAACATGGTATTATGCTGGATTCCAGTCTGATGAACCATATTCTGGAGCTGGACGAGGAAAATCTGACGATCACGGTTGAACCGGGTGTTCTGCTTATGGAATTATCAGCCTTCGTTGAAGAACATGATTTATTTTATCCGCCAGATCCAGGGGAAAAATCTGCAACCATTGGTGGAAATATCAGCACCAACGCAGGAGGAATGCGTGCAGTAAAATATGGAGTCACCAGAGATTATGTACGTGGACTGGAAGTGGTACTTCCAAATGGAAATATTGTTGAATTTGGAGGTAAGGTCGTAAAAAACAGTTCCGGATATTCACTGAAAGATCTGATGATAGGTTCAGAAGGAACCCTTGGATTCATTACAAAAGCTATATTAAAATTGCTCCCTCTGCCGAAAAAGGCAATTAGTTTATTGATACCTTTTCCTACTCTTAAGCAGGCAATTGATACAGTGCCGCTAATAATTAAATCAAAAGCAATACCAACAGCCATTGAATTTATGCAAAGGGAAGTCATTATTGATGCAGAAGAGTATCTTGGGAAAAAATTTCCTGATTCCCAGTCGGATGCATATCTTCTGCTAAAGTTTGATGGAAATTCAACAGAAGAGATTGAGGCAGCATATGATAAAGTAGCAAAACTTTGTCTGGAACAGGGTGCACTGGATGTTCTGATTTCTGATACGGAAGAAAGAGAAGAATCCATCTGGAAGGCCAGAGGAGCATTTCTGGAAGCAATTAAAGGGTCAACTACCTATATGGATGAAGTAGACATGGTTGTTCCGAGAAACAAGGTGAATGAAATGGTAGATTATCTTCATAATCTGCATACAGAAGTAGATATCCGAATTAAAAGTTTTGGTCATGCAGGAGATGGAAACCTTCATTCTTATATTCTGAGAGATGATTTAAGCCAGGAGGAATTTGAAAAACGTATGGGAATTGCCATGGAGAAAATATATCGGAAGGCAAAAGAACTTGGAGGAAAGGTATCAGGAGAGCATGGAATTGGTTTTGCAAAGAAACCATATTTACAAGAGTCTCTGAATCCTGAAACAATTGAATTAATGAATGGAATTAAAAAGGCATTTGATCCAAAAAATATTTTGAATCCTCATAAAGTATTTCAGGCATAGTGTTGAACTTTAATAATTAAGTAATTGTTATAATAAAGTGGATATAGTATAATGGACAAACAGAGTAAAATTTGTAGAAAGCGAGGAGTCAAAATGAACATAATCAGTACAGATAAAGCACCAGGAGCCATTGGACCATATTCACAGGGATACGAAGTAAATGGAATTATTTTTGCTTCCGGACAGATTCCTGTAAATCCTGAAACTGGTGAGATTCCAGAAGGAATTGAAGCTCAGACAGAGCAGAGCTGTAAGAATGCAGGAGCTATCATTGAAGCAGCAGGAAGCGGTTATGATAAAGTGGTTAAGACCACATGTTTCTTGGCAGATATTGCTGATTTTACCGCATTCAATGAAGTATATGCAAAATATTTTGTATCTAAACCGGCAAGAAGCTGTGTTGCAGTAAAGGATTTACCAAAAGGCGTTCTTTGTGAGATTGAAGTTATCGCAGTAAAATAGTCTGGATTGGATAAAATTCTTAATTATCAAAAACCGCTTTTGACTGTAATGAGGGTGAAGCGACTCCTCAAAACAGATCAGAAGCGGTTTTTCATTGTAGTATTTACAGACAAATGCTTATTTATTAATGTCTACATAACTGTAAAGGGTGTATTTTGAGATTCCAAAATATTTTGCTACCTTGTCTCCAGATTTCGTAATGAGAAAAGCACCTGCATCATTTAGAAAATGGATTGCTTTGATTTTATCATTTTTTGTCATTAATGGGACTGGTATTCCAACCAATGCTACAGATTGTTCAATTAATTCATCAAGAAGTTCATTAACATTATGAGTATTTTTCGGAGCATAATTTTTTCTTCTTGAATCAGTATTGCACTCGGTAAGAGAATGGATACTTTTTTCTAAAGCAAGAAGATTGGTAATATCAAAATTAATAGAAAAAATGTAGCGTGGTTTTTCGGTATCATCTTTTATATAGATGGTACTGGATTTAAGTATTCTGCCAGTATCAGTCTTTGTTAAATAGGCTAAATGATCCGTTGGAAGATTATTCATATGACGTATATTATTTAAAACGATACCAGATGATTCGTCACCAATTTTCTTTCCGCTGACGTGTCCATTTTCAATGTGTACAATAGAACATTCTGAAGAGTTATGAGCAATATCCTGAATGATAACTTCGCAATTACTTCCAAATTGGGCGGCTAGACCGGCAGCTATTTGTTTTAATATATTTAATTGAAAATCAGCCATATCAATACCTCCTGATTTAGTTTCATTGTCTTTTTAAATTTATAATAGCAGAATAGTCTGAAAAATCAATAAAAAAAATTAGGTGGAAAAAATCTTTTTGAACAAAAAAGCACTATCATTTTTATATAAGATTATCCATAAAATCAATAATACCGGATTCAACATCGTCTTTGATGTCATTATAATTATGAATTTCATGACGGTATCCGGAATAAACTTTAGTTTTTACTGTGTGTCCTGTGCTGCAGAGCCAATTGGTAACCTGATAAATTCCCTCTGCATATTCGCCGACAGGATCCTGATCACCACCAATATTATAAATAGGAAGAGAGGTCGGGATTTTCTGAGCCCACTGGGTTCCCCTGATAGCTTCCATCATTTGGGTAAAATAAAGCATAGACTGGTTTGTGGTTGGCTTTGTAAAGGCATCAAAAGGATCTTGAGCATGGTCTTTCTGAACATAAGGATCTGCACAGATCCATTCATTTCCGATGGATATTTCACCACAACGCTCGCACATCCATCCCATTAAAGAAACTGTGTATTCAGGATTAGATTCCTTTCCTTTCCCTTCCGCAACTGCCTTTTCCAGTTCTTTGGAAGCTTCTGAAGCTCCGCGGAAAATTCCTGTGGTTCCACATATGGTAATACCAGTCAGGTCATGACCATATTTTGCCGCATAATCTCTGGTAATGAAAGATCCCATGCTGTGACCAAACAGGAAATAAGGAAGATCAGGATATTTTTGACACACAATTTCTTTTAAAGTATGCTCATCCTCCATCATGGTATGGAAACCTTTATCACCCCAGTCACCCCAGGTATCATTCATCATAGCGGTTTTACCATGTCCTACATGGTCATCAGCAGCTACGATATAGCCTGCATCCATGAATTTAACGATCATGTGAAGATATCTTCTGGAATGTTCACCGAAGCCATGGATGATCTGGACAATTCCCTTAGGGTTTGCAGCAGGTACATAAATCCATCCCTGTACCATATCACGTTCATTAAAGGACTGAAAACTTACTTCATGTAACATAAAAAGCACCTCCTAATTCTGTATGAAATTAAACCGAACATAATTATATATTTATTATAACGCAATGATATTGTAATATCTACAAAAGGAGAAGAGTTCTTTTAAATAATATATTGAATTCATTGAAAAAAATCGTTATAATATTAACGGACTATAAAAGGATAATTAATTAAGATAAAGGAGATAAAGATGAGTAAAAAACCAACCGTTCTTATGATTTTAGATGGATATGGATTAAATGACAAACAGGAAGCCAATGCAGTTGCAGAAGCAAAAACTCCTGTTATGGATAAATTAATGAAAGAATATCCGTTTGTTCCAGGAAATGCCTCAGGTATGGCTGTAGGACTTCCAGAAGGACAGATGGGTAACTCTGAAGTAGGTCACTTGAATATGGGTGCAGGACGTATCGTGTATCAGGAACTTACAAGAATCACAAAAGAAATTGAAGATGGAACATTCTTTGACAATGAAGCATTATTAGAAGCTATGGAAAACTGCAAGAAGAATGATTCTGCATTACATTGTTTCGGATTATTATCAGACGGTGGAGTACACAGTCACAATACACATCTGTATGGAGTTCTTGAAATGGCTAAGAGAAACGGACTGGACAAAGTATATGTTCATCTGTTCCTGGATGGTCGTGACACAGCACCTACATCTGGAAAAGGTTATGCTGAAGAATTAGTTGCTAAAATGAAAGAAATCGGTGTAGGTAAGATTGCATCTGTTTCCGGACGTTATTATGCAATGGACCGTGACAACCGCTGGGATCGTGTGCAGAAAGCATACAATGCCATTGTTATGGGACAGGGTAATACAGCAGAAGATGGTGTAGAAGCAATCGCAGCATCATATAAAGAAGATGTAACAGACGAATTTGTTGTACCAACTGTTATTATGGAAGATGGTGCTCCAGTGGCAACCTTAAAAGAAAATGATTCTGTAATATTCTATAACTTCAGACCAGACCGTGCGAGAGAAATCACCCGTTCAATCTGTGATGACAAGTTTGACAGCTTTGAACGTCCAAATGGATATTTTAAAACAACATTTGTATGCTTTACAGAATATGATGTAACAATTCCTAACAAATTAGTTGCATTCCATAAAGTGGAAATCAAGAATACATTTGGTGAGTTCCTTGCCAAGAACGGATTGAAACAGCTTCGTCTGGCAGAGACAGAAAAATATGCTCATGTAACATTCTTCTTCAATGGTGGTGTAGAAGAACCAAATGAAAACGAAGAAAGAATCCTGGTAAAATCACCTGCAGTAGCAACTTATGATCTTCAGCCTGAGATGAGTGCTCCTGAAGTTGGAGAAAAACTGGTAGAGGCAATCAAATCTGATAAATATGATGTTATCATTGTTAACTTTGCAAACAGTGATATGGTTGGACATACAGGAATTGAAGAAGCAGCAATTAAAGCTGTAGAAGCAGTTGATACATGTGTTGGAAACGCTGTAGAAGCAATTAAAGAAGTAGATGGACAGATGTTTATCTGTGCTGACCATGGAAATGCAGAGCAGCTGGTAGATTATGAAACAGGAGCTCCATTTACAGCACATACAACAAATCCAGTACCATTTATTCTTGTAAATTATGATGAAGGTGTGAAATTAAGAGAAGGTGGATGCCTTGCTGATATCGTACCTACATTAATTGAAATGATGGGAATGGAAAAACCAGAAGATATGACAGGAACATCTCTGTTAGTAAAATAATAAAATCATTTTGTAAGACAAAGGCGTCTGTGTGATAACACGGACGCTTTTGTTGCTTTGTATTATGAATACAAACATTTTAATAAAGGAGGTACCACTATGGATGTATATGAAATGTTAGAGGAACTGCAGGAAAAAGCGCTACATGATGAAAAGTTAAAAAGCGCTTTGCTAGCAACAAAGGATGACAAGGAACCCATAGTTGCTTTCTGTAAGATTTGCAGGGAAAATGGTTATGAGATTTATCCTATGGAACTGATCAATGCAGGAGAAGAATTTTATGCCACCATGAGGAGAAGTACTAATGGAGGAGGAGAAAATTCTCCAATGCTAGAAGGTGAAGATGATATGTATGAACTATGCCTTGCAGCATTGGAGAGAAATCAATCTATGGAGTTGTCCTGATATTGCCTGTCATATGAAATAGTATAAAAACTACTGCAGATAAAGAAAAATTATCTGCAGTAGTTTTTTTGTCTTGTAATATCTAAGAAAATACCGTAGATGTTCTTTTTTGTATAGCATCTCATATTCTTGGAAATAATAGCAGTATTATTGATGAAGGATGTGATTTTGTTGAAATATCGTTTGTGTATTGAAAATGTAATTGGCAGAGAAGTGCTGGATTCCAGAGGCAATCCAACGGTTGAAGTTGAGGTGGTACTGGAAGGGGGAGCCAGAGGAAGAGCCATTGTGCCATCTGGTGCATCTACAGGAAAATTTGAGGCACTGGAACTTCGCGACAGAGAAAAACGTTATGGAGGATTTGGAGTAGAAACGGCAGTGAATCATGTAAATCACAGGATTGCAGATCGTTTGATTGGAAAAAATGCTTTAAATCAGATTGAAATTGATGAAATTATGCTGGAAGCAGATGGAACACCTAATAAGGGTAAATTTGGTGCCAATGCTATTCTGGGGGCTTCACTGGCTACAGCAAAAGCGGCGGCAAGCGGACTTGGTATTCCTTTTTATCAGTATCTGGGTGGAAGCTTTGCATGTAAACTTCCGGTTCCTATGATGAATATTTTAAACGGAGGAAAACATGCAGACAATACGGTAGACTTTCAGGAATTTATGATTGCACCGGTAGGTGCGGATTCATTTAAGGATGCGCTGATGATGGGAACAGAAATATATCATAATCTAAAAGGCATTTTAAAATCAAATAATTTAAGTACAGGTGTAGGAGATGAAGGAGGATTTGCTCCAAATCTGGAAAGCTCCGAGCAAGCTTTGGAATTGCTGGTAAACGCCATTGAGACAGCAGGTTATAAACCAAAAGAAGAGGTGGCCATTGCATTGGATTGTGCAGCATCTGAAATTTATGATGAAGATGAAGATGTGTATTTTTTTGCTGGTGAAAGTAAAATGGCAGGAAAAGAAATCAGGAGAAATTCAGAGGAAATGGTACAATACTATGAAAAACTGGTGGAACAATATCCTATTTTCTCCATTGAGGATGGCCTGAATGAAGAAGATATGCCTGGTTGGAAAGTATTGACATATCGGCTAGGTGAAAAGATTCTTCTGGTGGGGGATGATTTGTTTGTTACCAATGTAGGCAGGTTGAGAGATGGAATTCAGGAAGAAATTGCAAACAGTATTCTTATAAAACCAAATCAGATAGGAACACTGACAGAAACTCTGGATGCGGTGGAAGTGGCAAAAAATGCAGGGTACAGAACCATCATATCTCATCGGTCTGGAGAAACAGAAGATACTACCATTGCGGATATTGCAGTTGCGGTAAACAGCGGACTAATAAAAACCGGTGCACCATGTCGTTCAGACAGGACAGCAAAATATAATCAGCTTCTGAGGATAGAGGAACAGTTGGGAAGCAGCAGAAGATATGGACTATGTTAGATTTTTGTAAAACGGGAGTTTTTCTTGCATCTTATTTACTTCTATGTTAGAATAATTCACAGTGAATAGAAGATTATTAGGAGGCATATTGTGAAAACAGCATTAACCGTTATTTTTATCATAGCATCAATTTTATTAATTATATTAGTACTAATGCAAGAAGGGAAAGAAGCCGGGCTGGGTTCTTTAACAGGAGCAGCAGATTCCGGGACATACTGGAGCAAAAACAAAGGACGTTCTAAGGAAGGAACATTAATTAAATTAACAACATTTTTTACAGTTATTTTCTTTGTAACAGCAGCTATTTTATGTTCCAGATTTATTTAAGAAATTTGAGCACTTCTTAAACTTGTTTAAGAGGTGCTTTATTATTCTGTGGGAAATAACGTTAAATTTCCTGATATGGGAGAAATAAGATGACAGATAAGAGATTTGAAAGAAAAAAGAGAATAAAGGCATTAATCTACGATAAACATTATAAACCGATGAAACAAAAAGAAATCGGATATCTGATGCAGGTTGATCCGGATGACAGAGAAGAATTTGTCAGTATCCTGAAAGAACTGGTAGAAGAAGGAAGTATTGAGGTTACAAAACGAGGAAAATATAAACCGATTTCAAAGGAAATCCTGGAAGGGACTTTTACCTGTACACAGAATGGTTTTGGGTTTGTAACAGTGGAAGGCATGAAAGAAGATTTTTATATACATGAGAAGAATATGAATGGTGCTTTTCATGATGACAAGGTTCTGATGGAAGTGCTAAATGATCTGCCAAAGACCGGACGCAGAAAAGAAGGAAAAATCGTCAAGATTTTAGAACGGGGAATAACGACTATTGTTGGAACTCTTCAGAAAAATCAGAATTTTGGTTTTGTTATACCGGATAATCAGCGATTCGACAGTGATATTTTTATTTCCAAAGAAGAATGCAAAAATCTTACCAATGGATTTAAGGTTCTTGTGGAAATTACAGATTATGGAGATGAGAGACATAGTCCTGAGGGGAAAATTATTGAAGTGCTTGGGCATAAAAATGATCCAAGAGTTGATATTTTATCCATTGTGAAAGCATATGGTATTCCCACAGAATTTGATGAGGATGTGCAAAGGCAGGTGAAGCAGATTCCTGATGAGGTTCATGCAGCTGATTATAAAGATAGAATGGATATTCGTGGCTGGCCAACAGTTACTATAGATGGGGAAGATGCAAAAGATCTGGATGACGCTATTACATTGACAAAAAAAGGAGATCATTATCTTCTTGGAGTGCACATAGCCGATGTTTCTGAGTATGTTACAGAATATTCTCCGTTAGATAAAGAAGCGTTAAAACGGGGAACCAGTGTGTATCTTGTAGACAGAGTGATACCTATGCTGCCTTATCAGTTATCCAATGGAATCTGTTCATTAAATGCAGGATGTGACCGGCTGGCATTAAGCTGTATTATGGAGATTGATTCAAAGGGAAAAGTGATAGATTATCAGATTGCTGAGACATTGATCAATGTTGATGAAAGAATGACTTATACCAGCGTGGCTGCAATTTTAGATGGAGATGAGCAGGAGCGAAATCGTTATAAAGATTTTGTGGACATGTTTGAATTGATGAAAGAACTTTCTGATATTTTAAGAGAACGAAGACATGAAAGAGGAAGTATTGATTTTGACTTTCCTGAATCTAAAATCATCTTAAATGAAAATGGACGACCGATTGATATTTTTCCACAAGTACGTAATGCAGCAACAAAAATCATTGAAGATTTTATGCTGTGTGCTAATGAAACTGTAGCGGAAGATTTTTATTGGAGAGAGATTCCGTTTTTATATCGTACCCATGATATTCCTGATGGAGAAAAAATAGACAGATTGCAGGCATTTCTGCAAAATTTCGGAATATACCTTAAAATTAACCGTGAAGAGCTTCATCCAATGGAAGTACAGAAATTATTAACAAAGATTGAAGGAACTCCAGAGGAGCCGTTAATCAGCAGGCTGACCCTCAGATCCATGAAACAGGCAAAATATACCGTACAGTGTTCGTTGCACTTTGGACTTTCAACCAGATACTACTGCCATTTTACTTCTCCGATCCGTCGATATCCGGACCTTCAGATTCATCGTATTATAAAGGAAAATCTTCATGGCGATTTTACAGGCAAACGATATGCTCATTATGAAGGAATTTTACCTAAGGTGGCAGAACAGACATCCAAAACGGAACGTCGTGCAGATGAAGTAGAACGTGAAGTGGAGAAATTGAAAAAAGCAGAATATATGAAAAATCGCATCGGGGAAATACACAAAGGTGTTATTTCCGGAGTCACAGGATGGGGTATTTATGTGGAACTGCCTGATACGGTAGAAGGAATGGTTCATGTATCTACACTTCCTGGAGATTATTACTATTATAATGAAGCTACCTATTCTATGATTGGGGAAAGAACAGGAAAAGAATTTAAACTGGGTCAGCATGTAACAATTAAAGTCAAGGGAGTAGATATGCTCCTTAAAAATATTGATTTTGAATTAGTGGAGGATGAGGAAAATGGCCAAAACCAGTGGGACAAAACTAATTGCAAATAATAAAAAGGCAAGACATGATTATTTTGTGGAAGATGCTTTTGAAGCAGGAATTGTACTGCATGGAACAGAAGTGAAATCTTTACGTATGGGGCATTGCAGCATAAAGGAAGCTTTTATTGGTATTGAAAAAGGGGAAGCATACATCCACCAGATGCATATCAGTCCTTATGAAAAGGGAAATATTTTTAATAAGGATCCCCTTAGAGTGCGTAAGCTTCTTCTACACCATTCTGAAATATCCAAAATGGTAGGACAGATGAAACAAAAGGGATACACACTGATTCCATTGAAAGTATATTTTAAAGGAAGTCTGGTAAAAGTTGAAGTAGGTCTTTGTCGTGGAAAGAAATTATATGATAAGCGACAGGATATATCAAAAAGGGATCAGCTTCGTGAAGCACAAAGAGATTTTAAAGTACGTAATTTTGGTTAAACCGGCTGTTGCTTGACAGGAGTTTATTCAAGATATATAATAAGAACCCGAGACTGGATATAAAAATTCAGTCTCGGTAAAAGTTTCTTTATTTCTGGGCCAGTACTGGTTTCGACAGGGATCTAGAAGCTTGAGGAGCCATTGGGAGGGACCACCTTACGGTACAAACTTAAATATAAACGCAGATAATAAATTAGCGTACGCTGCCTAGTTTGCAGCAGTCAGCTCCGGATCACCTACAGTCTGTGAGTCCTGGCTTCAAATAATGTAGGACCCTCATTTGCCTAAGCTTTGCGGCAGATGAAGTATTTATGAAGCTACTAAAGCAGTGATCCTGTCTGTCGGAGCACTGTGGAGGGAATGTAAAAAGACAGACTGTAATGGGAGAGCCTCATGTGGAAAGGTTTTTGGACGCGGGTTCGATTCCCGCCTGGTCCATTATCAGACTCACGTTTTTACGTGGGTCTTTTATTTTTTGTGTTTTTCTTGTACGGCAACAAAAAAGAAAAATGTGTTATAATAACTCTAATGTAACATTAGAGTTATTATGGAGAAAGTGTAAAGAAAATTATATGAGTGATATGGGTGAAAAAAAGCTGAAATATATCGGGATTGGTGAAATGGCGAAGTTGAACCGTACAACAGTTCCAACGCTTAGACTATATGATTCAATGGGGCTGTTAAAGCCATGCTATGTAGATGAGAAGACTCATTACAGGTATTATGATATCAAACAGAATGCACGACTGGATATGATTCAGTACATGAAAGAACTGGGTATGGAACTGAAAGAGATTAAAGAAGTGCTGGATCAGAAAGATATTGATCAGATTGAAAAAATACTGCAATGGAAGAAAGTGCAGACAATACAGCAGCAGAAGGAGTTGCAGTATAAGATGGAAGCAATCAATCGTACCATGTCTAATATTAAAAGATATAAGAAATCTCCTAAAAGCGGAACAATCACGTTGGAATATATACCGGAACGGATTATTTATGCCATGGATGTGGATATGAATTTCTATGATTACATTCAAGACTCGCTCGCGAGTCTTGGCGCGGAATTCGGGTCTGCATAGCAGACATACTTCCAATCCGAATTCCTGCGCATCCTCGCGGAGCGTATATCAGATGGGGGATTGAAACCCGCCACTGATACATAATTGTTGCTCACCGCCTACAGAGGCGGGAGTCATCCCTCATCTGATATACACTAAGATATTTGTATGAGACAGGATGTCAGATAGTCGGTGCCATTGACAGCAATCCGGCAATCGTGGGAATGGATGTTGGTGATTATGCGGGACTTGGCATAAAAACAGGTATTCTGATCAGTGACAATGCGGATGAATTTGAGAAGCAGATTGCACACCCAGAGGAGATAGAGCCTTCTTATGTATGGAATTCCAATGAAGCACTTGCATCTAAGATGGGATGGACGATTAAGAGTCAGACCCAGAAGTGTATACCGTACTTCCATGATACAGATCTTTTCTCATCTACAATGAATGCAACGATTCCAAAAGGAAACTGTATTGGTATGTCTGCTGTTGTGACAACAGAAACATTCCAGGGTCCTGTAATCGAGACAAGCTGTATTGGTAAAGTTTACGGACCAGAAGATGGGGATATGTGTGACTGGAAAATCACAGGTGAACCGGATACAGAGTTTCATGTTGTAAAACCTGCAACAGTTGAGCACACCTGTGCTACGATTGTAAATAGAATTCCATCCGTACTTCGTGCACCTGCAGGATTGGTTACGATGGATCAGCTGGATGAAATCGAGTATCCAACTTCTCCAATGGAATTTTATCTGTAAACAACAAGATAAAAGATAGAAAAACTATGTTTAACATTAAGACATAAACTTAGAAGAGTCTGTTCATATATAAATGAGCAGATTCTTTTTATTATTTTATAGAAAGACTTTATTCTTTCATTAGGAAAGAGCCGGACAGTAAATACTTGAAAAAAAGGTTTAAATGCGCTATCTTTAATCAAAGAATGAGTTTAAGCATTTTTTAATGATGAATAAAGACAATTCAAAGGTATTAATTTATTAGGAGATTTACATGGGACATTTGTATTTTGTACGACACGGTCAGACTGTGTGGAATGTGGAAAATAAGATCTGTGGAGCAACAGATATTGCTCTGACAGAGTTTGGTCATCAGCAGGCCATAGAGACAGGAAAGAAAATCTTAAAGGAGGGAATTACAGCGGATGAGATTTTGTATTCTCCTCTGGTTCGGGCAGCAGATACTGCAAAGCATATTTCTGAGATTACAGGAATACCGGCACATATGGAACCAAGGCTGATCGAGCAGAACTTTGGAAAATGGGAGTCTACCCCAAGAGATGGTGAAGATTTCAAAAAGGCCAAAGAGTTTTTTGCCTGCAGTCATGAAGGTGGTGAATCTACTTTGCGTCTGGCACAGAGAATATACAATCTGCTGGATGATATCAAGGCGGAATCTGACGAAAAAACTTATATTCTGGTGGCTCATAATGGTATTGCACGTGTAGTACAGTCTTATTTTACTGATATGACAAATGAAGAGTATGCAGCTTTTGGAGTAAAGAACTGTGCTATTGTAAGATATGATTTTTAGGAGAGTATGAAAAACAAGGATTTCATATTCAGATAGTTTCATAGATATAAGAAAGCAGGTGAGATCTATTAATAGAGAAAATAAGAGAAATACGACACTTGTTGCATGCTCCAACGGTTTATCAGTGGAAAAAACATTAGAAATACAATTATTAAGAGATACATTAAAAAAACTTGATATTTGCACAAAAACCAGTAAGTATATTTTTGAAAAACAGCAGGGGATTAGTGGAACAGGAAAAGAAAAAGCGGAAAATCTGATGGAATTCTTTTGTGATAAAAAGATAGAAGATATTTTTGATATTTCTGGTGGAGATTTGGCAAATGAGCTTCTGCCGTATCTGGATTTTGAAAAAATTAAGGACAGCAAAGCAACTTTTTGGGGATATAGTGATCTGACAACAATTATTAATGCAATTTATACTAAAACTGGAAAAGAATCTGTTTTATATCAGATAAGAAATTTGATATATGATTATGGAAAGAAGCAAAAGGAAGAATTTTCACAAAGTTTTTTGTATAATAAATCGGATCTGTTTTCAGTGAGAGGGCAGTTTGTTCAAGGGGAAAAAATGCAGGGGATTTTAGTGGGTGGCAATATTCGCTGTTTTCTTAAATTAGCAGGAACGGAATTTTTTCCGGATATGAAAGATAAAGTATTGCTGCTGGAAGCAAGAAGCGGCAAGGTTCCGCAGATGATTACCTATCTTAGCCATCTGAAGATGCTAGGAGTATTTGAAAAAATAAGCGGACTGGTTCTCGGTACATTTACACAAATGGAACAGGAAAAATGTAAGCCTGATATGATAAAAATCGTTTTAGATTATGTAAAGGAAAGTACACCGGTTTTTAAAACAGATCAGATTGGTCATGGAACAGATTCCAAAGCGGTAGTCATTGGCCGGGAAGTATTGATTAGCAGAAACCTGTTTTTACAATAATATAACGAAAATCATAAAAGAACTATAAATTCATATGATATATTAAAGACAACAAAAGAGTACTAGAAAAGAGGGATATATATGAATCATAGTTTAGGTGACACAGAGTTTGATGAAGAATACTATGGAAATACAATTAAGGTGCTTTCTATAGTTACAATGTTTTTAGTTGTAATATTTTTTTCTATGATGTAGATGAAGCAGAATAATAAAAAACTTCTTTCCAGAAAAATGTTTTTTCTGGAAAGAAGTTTTTTATTTCAACAGGAAAGGTTTTAATACACACCAGGATAACTTTTATAATTCTTTATGATTCATAATATGTGTACTGATTATGGCTGAGATGCACAAAACAGCAGCAGATACAAGGAAAAGAATCATAATTAAAGCAGGAAACATCAAGGAAGAAAATGAGTTGATGAATTGATTAAATGAAGCGTTTAATTCTTCTTTTGATGAAACAGATGAAATAACAAATGAAGAGGCAAAAACCAATCCGAAAAAAATCATCAATGCAACCCTGGCACGTTCATTTCCAAATTTTAAGTGTACAGGAATGAAAATGGATAATATCAAAAGTAGCAGAATGTATAAGATAATATGAGATAGCCAGAATTCTGTTATATTTAGCAAAGAGTTTCTTTGAAGTGATAAAGCAAAATATAAAGTTGTGAAAACCAGCCAGATCAGGAAGGAGAATCCTGCTCCCAATATATATTTTTCCTGGATATATATTTTTCTGCTGACAGGTAAAGTGAATAAAAATGAAAAACCATGGTCAAGGTCATCATAACTGATAGTAGAAAGCGCCAGGAATCCGCTGATAAAAGTGAAATATCCCACAGCAAAGGAAGGCCCTTCACCAGGTGAAAATGAAAATATTATAGCAATAATAGCTAAAATATATAAGAAACTTTTCTGATTCTTCAATAATTTTATATCTTTGATTAATAAGCCTTTCATAATTCTTCACCTCGTATCATAATCATCATTAATTCGTCAATGGTTCCATTCTCGATGATAATATCCGGATAATTGTCCAGATAATACTGTTTTTCGTTTGTCAGGCAGCAATAACCAAAAGCTTCTTTTTGTATTTTTAGTATATATTGCTGATCTATCTGATGCAGTTTTTCTTTAGAAACTTTTAAAACAGCATATTCACTTAACAATTTATCGGTGTCTTCATGAAAAATAATATTACCTTCATGAATCATATAGAGATCATCACAAAGTCCCTCCAGATCAGAGGATATATGAGAGCTGATAAGAATCCCGTTTTCTTCATTCTCTTCCATAAAGACACGAAGAAGATTCAGTATTTCATCACGGGCGATGACATCCAGCCCCGCCGTTGGTTCATCTAATATCAGTAAAGATGCATGATGGGACAAGGCTATGATGACTTTTAGTTTAGCTTTCATTCCAGTAGAAAAATCTTTGATTTTCTTTTTTAATGGAAGAGAAAAATGAGAGCACTCTGTTAGAAAGAAGTCTTTATCGAATCTGCTGTACAGGTTACTTAAAATAGGAATTAAATCATAAATTGATAAATAATTACTGAACCCGGAATCAGATAATACTACTCCCAGCTGCTCCCGGTCTTTTGCGGAAAAATCATCAATATTTTTCCCTAATATAGAAATAGATCCGCTATCAATGGGAATAAGTCCCAGGGAAGCTTTAAATGATGTTGTTTTTCCAGAACCATTTTGTCCGATCAATCCTGTAATATATCCAGGTTTAACCTGGAGTGTGCAATCTAGATGGAATTTTGAATAATTTTTATTTACATGATTCATTTTTAACATATCTTAATCCTCCAAAATGAGATAAAACAAATCTGTTAATTCTTCTTTTGTTAATCCGTATCGTTTTCCTTTTTGGATGGCCATTTCCAAATCATTTTCAATTTCTTTTCGTTGTTCCTCCAGTAATAATTCTTTGTTTGTAGCAGCCACATAGGTACCTTTTCCATGAACGGTTACAGTAAAACCTTCCTGTTCCAGATGGTCATAGGCCTTTTTGACAGTTAGAGCACTGATTTTTAATTCCTTTGACAAAGAACGAACGGAAGGAAGCGCATCATTTTCTATCAGTTCACCGTTTCGGATCATGGCTTTGATTTGATCCATGATCTGCTCGTAAATTGGAACCATGGAAGATCCGTTGATTATCAGTTTCATATTACTCCTCCTTGTATTAACAGTATATAACAGTGAATAACTGTTGTCAACTGTTATATACTGTTTGTGAAGAAAAAGTTGATTATGAGAAAATTCTAAGTTATATTATTGAGAGAAGGTGGTGAAAAAATGGAGAAAAAATATTTCTTTTTTGATATTGATGGGACATTGGCAGTAGGAGAGCCTGGAAAGGGGTATATTCCTGAATCTGCCAAAATAGCGTTGAATCAGCTGAAAGAACAGGGACATTTTCTGGCATTGGCAACTGGGAGAAGCCAGGCTATGGCGGAAGGATATCTGAAAGAATTTGGTTTTGAAAATATGGTACATGATGGTGGAAATGGAATTACCATTAATCATAAAATCATAGATATTAAGCCGTTGGATTATGATAAGTGTATTCGTCTGATTGACGAATGTGAAGAAAAAGGATTTGTGTGGGCTTTTCAGCCGGATAATACAACCAGGAGACTGGCACCGGATGATAGATTTTATGAATTGACCAGAGATGTATATATGGATACGGTTGTAGAAAAAGATCTGAATCCAAGAGATTATGATAAAATTTTCAAGGTTTATGTTGTATGTAATGAAGGAGAAGAAGAAAAACTGGAAAATTTAAAAGGTTTGCCATGGTTTAGATTTCACAAAGAATATTTTTTTGTTGAACCTGGTAATAAGTCTGTTGGAATAAAAGCTGTGATGGACTATTTCGGTGCTGATTACAAAAATGTTGTAGTATTTGGAGATAATAGGAATGATTTGAGCATGTTCAGAGATGAATGGATCAGTATTGCCATGGGAAATGCGGTGGATGAACTAAAGGAAAAGGCTTCATACATTACCACCAATGCATGGGAAGATGGAATCTACAATGCATGCAGACATTTTGGATGGATTGAATAAAATGATTTTTTCAGAAAAACTTGAGTTTTATTCCTGCTTTTTATATTATGGAATGAGAATTGAAAATTAAGTGGAAGGAGACAGTACACAATGGAGGAATTTTTACAGGTTGGCGCTATTTCCAATACACATGGGATTGCCGGGGAAGTGAAAGTTTTCCCAATGACAGACGATATC
Source organism: Anaerostipes sp. 494a (assembly GCF_001940315.1). Classification (NCBI taxonomy): domain Bacteria; kingdom Bacillati; phylum Bacillota; class Clostridia; order Lachnospirales; family Lachnospiraceae; genus Anaerostipes; species Anaerostipes sp. 494a. The sequence continues at coordinate 46,975 of NZ_MJIF01000001.1, forward strand.
AGACGTTTTAAAAAATTGAAGGAAGTGTATCTTGATACAGGAAAAGAGCGTATTCTGCTGCATGTGGTTTCCTGTAAGTTTATGAAAAATCAGCCGATTCTTAAATTTAAAGAGTTTGATAATATTAACCAGGTGGAAATGTATAAACGCTGTGGTTTATTTGTCACAAGGGATCAGGCGGTACCTTTGGGAAAAGATGAATATTTTATAGTTGATCTGATCGGTCTTACAGTGATTCGTGAAGATAACGGAGAGGTTCTTGGAGAATTGACAGATGTTCTTCAGACAGGAGCTAATGATGTCTATGTAGTTACTATGGAAGACGGAAAAGAAGTGCTTTTGCCGGTAATCCGAGAGTGTGTAAAAAAGGTTGATCTTGATAACGGACAGGTAACTGTCAATGTGATGAAAGGATTGCTGGATGAATAGATTTCATATTTTAACATTATTTCCTGATATGGTAAGAGATGGATTGAATACCAGTATTATTGGAAGAGCGATAGAGTCAGGATGTCTGGATATCCATGCAGTAAATATCAGAGATTATTCAACTAATAAACATATGAAAGTTGATGATTATCCTTATGGAGGAGGAGCAGGCCTTGTAATGCAGCCTGAGCCTATATACCGTGCATATGAAGATCTGGTAAAGCATATGGAAAAGAGACCGAGAGTTATCTATATGACGCCTCAGGGGACGGTTTTTAATCAAAATATGGCAAAGGAACTGGCAAAGGAAGAGGAACTTGTTTTTCTGTGCGGACATTATGAAGGCATCGATGAGAGAGTTTTGGAAGAAATTGTAACAGATTACGTTTCTATCGGAGATTATGTTCTTACAGGAGGAGAACTTCCTGCCATGGTAATGATAGATGCTATTTCCAGACTGGTACCAGGTGTTTTGAATAATGATGATTCTGCCGGTGAGGAATCCTTTGAAAATGGATTGCTGGAATATCCTCAGTATACAAGACCTCCTGTTTTTTTGGATAAGGAGGTTCCGGATGTATTATTGTCCGGTCATCATGAGAATATTCGAAAATGGCGTCTAGAACAGTCAATAAAGCGTACAAAAGAAAGAAGGCCTGATTTGTGGGAAGCATATCAGAAGGAAACAGGAGAAAAAATTGAAACATAGAATAAAGCTGGTTGCAGCAGATATGGATGGCACTTTATTAAATGGGGATCGTGTCATAACAAAACATACCAGAGAAGTGATAGAAGAAGTATTGGATCAGGGAGTACATTTTGTAGCAGCTACAGGAAGAGCCGTAAATGCTCTTCCAGAAGAATTATCATCAATGGGAAAAATTCGTTACGGAATTTTTAGTAATGGAGCCACAATTTATGATATTAGAGAAAAAAAGGTTCTTTATAAAAATCATTTTTCGTCGGAAAGGGTTTTGGAACTGATAAAATATCTTAGACAGTTTGATCTGATGATCAGTGTAAGTCAGAATGGACAATCCTATGGGGAAAGAAAAGCCATGGAGAATCTGGATTATTATCAATTAGATGATAATACAAGGGCTATTGTAAAGGGGTCCAGAAAAATAGTAGAAAATGTGGAAGATTTTATAGAAGAGCATAAAGATACCGTAGAGAAAATGACTTTGATTTTTCGAACAATGGAAGAGAGAGCAAAAGTTTGGGAGGATTTGAAAAGGTTTTCCGATATACAGTATTCAAGTTCATTGCCTAAGAATCTTGAAATTTCTCCAAAAGGATGTAATAAAGGAGATGGATTGAAGCATCTGGCACAGATACTGGGTATAAAGCAGCAGGAAACAATGGCTTTTGGTGATGCAGATAATGATATGGAAATGCTTGAAGAGGCTGGATTATCTGTGGTTATGGAAAATGGCCTGGATTCTGTAAAAAAAATAGCAGATTATATTACCGATACAAATAATCATGATGGTGTGGCAAAAGCCATGGAGAAGTTTATTCTTGAAAAAAATTCTGAGTAGTTTAAAAAAAATCTTGCCATAGACATAAAAATATGCTAAGATATTCGAGTTGTTATAAATAGGATGGTCCTCTGTTACAAAAGGTATTAAGAACATCTAAATCAGTTCAAGGAGGAACAACAATGAACGCACAGGATATTATTAAGAGCATCGAAGATGCACAGTTAAAAGAAGTAGCTGAATTCAGAACAGGAGATACTGTAAGAGTTCATGCAAAAGTAAAAGAAGGAAACCGTGAAAGAATTCAGGTATTTGAAGGAACTGTTATTAAAAGACAGAACGGTGGAGCTCGTGAAACATTCACAGTCAGAAAACAGGCTAGTGGTGTAGGAGTTGAAAAAACTTGGCCAGTTCACTCTCCAATCATCGAAAAGATTGAAGTTGTAAGACGTGGTAAAGTAAGACGTGCTAAATTATACTACTTACGTGACCGTGTAGGTAAAGCTGCAAAAGTTAAAGAAAGAGTATAATCAAAACAGATTACAGGGAAGAGGGATAGGCGTATAGCTTATCCCTGTTTTGTTTCATAGGAGTATGATGATATGAGGAATGGATATACCGTAACTTATCAGATGCGAAAACAGCAGCGTCAGAGAAGGGAAAAAATTATTCAGTATATACTGAAATTTGTAACAGCTGTATTTTTTGCTTTCATTATTGTTCGTTTTATATGTTTTAGTTACACGATTCAAGGGGATTCTATGGCACCGACTTTTGAGAAAGGTGAAAAGCATTTGGTAAATAGAATCATCTATCAAGTGAAAAAGCCAAGCCGATATGATATAATCGTATTTAGATTGGATGATGAGAAGAATAAGAGTTATTATGTGAAACGTGTTGTTGGATTGCCGGGAGAAACAGTGGAAGTAAAGGATGGAAGAATTTATATCAATGGAAAAAGGACTCAGGCATTTTCAAAAGAAAAAATTCTTTCACCAGGACTTGCTTCTGATAAAATCACATTAAAGAAAAATCAGTACTTTGTAATAGGTGATAATTATAATAATAGTGAGGATTCTCGCAGTGCAAGTATTGGAAATGTTAAAAGGGAAAATATTATTGGCAAAGTAAGCTTTAAATACTGGCCATGGGGATAAGTAAAAGGAGAAAGAAACATGGATTTTCAATGGTATCCTGGTCATATGACCAAAGCAAAGCGTATGATGCAGGAAAATATGAAATTAATCGATATTATGATTGAACTGGTAGATGCACGAATTCCTTTGAGCAGTCGAAATCCAGATATTGATCAGCTGGCGGCCAATAAGTTTCGCCTGATTTTGTTAAATAAATCAGATATGGCAGATGAAAAAGTTACAGCTATGTGGGAAGATTATTTCAAATCAAAAGGATTTTTTGTGGCAAAAACCAATTCCAAGGCTGGGAAAGGTGTGAAAGCTACACAATCTATTATAATGGATGCCTGCAAGGAAAAACTTGAAAGAGATCGAAAAAGAGGAATAAAAAACAGACCGATTCGTGCCATGATCGCAGGAATTCCTAATGTCGGGAAATCAACATTTATTAACAGCCTTGTTGGAAAAGCCTGTACAAAGACAGGAAATAAGCCAGGAGTAACCAAGGGAAAACAATGGATAAAGTTAAATAAGAATATTGAACTTCTTGACACCCCTGGAATATTATGGCCTAAATTTGAAGATCAGACAGTGGGTCTTCGTCTGGCATTGATTGGCTCTATACGTGATGAAATTCTGAATCAGGATGAAATGGCACTGGAGCTGATTGAATTTCTTACAATGAATTATGAGGGTATTCTGAATCAGCGCTATCAGGTTGATGAAACAATGGATAGAGTAAAGATTTTAGAAGCAATTGCTCTAAACCGTAACTGCAAGTTAAAAGGAGATGAGCTGGATTATACTAAGGCAGCCAATATTCTGCTGGAAGAGTTCAGAAATGGTAAGTTAGGAAAAATATCACTGGAGATCCCGGAAGAGGAGTAAGGTTTAATATGTCATTTCGCGTCAGAAGACGAAAAAACCGAGACAGAAGAGAGTTGTTTCTCTGGCTGGTTACATTTGCTATGGCGGCAATAGTTGCTGCAGGAGTCATCATTTTTGTCGGTGAGCGTACAAAAATAACAGGAAGCTCCATGGAGCCCGTGCTGTCAGATGGTGATCAGGTTATACTGGATAAACTGACCTATCGTTTCAAAGCTCCGGAAAGGTTTGATATTGTTGTATTTCCGGGACCGGGAGATCAGAAAAGATTATTTGTAAAACGTATTATCGGGTTACCAGGAGAGATAATCAGAATCGCTAACGGTGTTGTGTATATTAATGATAGAGAAATTTCATGGGATTATGCGAAAGATTACTATACTCATCAGGGTACTATGACTAAAACAGTGAAACTGGGAAAAGATGAGTATTTTGTTCTGGGAGATAATCGGGAAAACAGTCTGGACAGCCGTTATAAGGAAGTTGGATCGGTTCGCCGGGATGAAATAATCGGCAGAGTTATTTTCAGAATATATCCGTGGAAACAGGCAGGAAGGATTCAGAAGGAATAAAAATGACAAAAAAAGAAGAAAGAGAAGCAAGAAAAGCTGAAAAATTAAAGCAGGAAAAAGAAAGAATGTATCAAATGTTCTCTTATGAAAGAGAACATGGTGATTGTTCATATATATGTGGAATCGATGAGGTTGGAAGAGGACCTTTTGCCGGTCCGGTTGTGGCAGCAGCAGTGATTCTTCCAAAGGACTGTGATATTTTGTATTTAAATGATTCTAAAAAGCTTTCTGAGAAAAAAGAGAAATGCTTTATGATGAAATAAATGAAAAGGCAGTTGCAGTTGGTATCGGCATGGCATCAGAAAAAGTGATTGATGATATAAACATTCTGCAGGCTACATATCAGGCAATGCGCTCTGCAATTTCAAGTTTGACTGTACAGCCTGATCTTTTGTTAAATGATGCGGTAACAATACCTGAAGTTGATATTCCTCAGATTCCGATTATCAAAGGTGATGCACAAAGTGCATCCATTGCTGCAGCCAGTATTGTTGCAAAAGTAACCAGGGATCGTATGATGAAAGAATATGACGATGTATATCCAGGCTATGATTTTGCAAAAAATAAAGGATATGGAACAAAGGCGCATATTCAGGGTATTAAAGAGCATGGAATCTGTGATATTCATCGAAAAACCTTTGTAAAGAAGTATATATAATGAATCAGAGGAAAAAGGGAATGGCAGCTGAAAAAGTTGCAGCAGAATTTTTGAAACTGCAGGGATATGTGATTCTGGAACAGAATTATGGAATTCGTACCGGAGAAATTGATATTATAGCAATGGATTCAGAGGTGCTGGTCTTTGTAGAAGTGAAATATCGGAAAGATTCCTGTTATGGATATCCCGGGGAGTCAGTTGACCAAAAGAAACAGGCTAAAATAAGAAAAACAGCTATGGTTTATATGAAGCAGCATTCTATTTCATTTGATAAAGCCATACGTTTTGATGTAGTTGAAATATTAGGAAAGAAAATAAGAGTGATAAAACATGCATTTTAAGAAGTCAAATCAAAATCATTCTACGGTGCTTCACCAGGGTGAAGTGCCATATATTACTTTTAAAAAATTAGATAAAGCGGGAGTTACACATGGATTTTCTACCAGAATTGGAGGAGTCAGTAAAGGTATTTTTTCATCTCTGAATTTAAGCTATACCAGAGGAGATGACAAAAATGCAGTAGATGAGAATTTCCGCAGAATTGGAAAAGCTATTGGGTTTGATTCCCAAAAACTGGTTTTTTCAAATCAGATCCATGAAACAAGCATTCATAAAGTTACAGAAGAAGATTGTGGTAAAGTAATGACACATATGGATGGACTGGTGACAAATATAAAAGGAATTCCAATGTATACCAGTTATGCAGATTGTGTTCCGTTATTTTTTTACGATCCGATCAAAGAAGTGGCAGCAATGGCACATTCCGGATGGCGGGGGACTGTCGGAAGGATCGGGGCTAAAATGGTAAGCGTCATGGAAAAAGATTATGGATGTGAGAGAAAAGATATTATTGCAGCAGTTGGACCGTCCATTTGTCAGGACTGTTATGAAATCAGTGAGGATGTTGCAATAGAATTTAAAAAGGAATTTAAGGAATGCCCATGGGAAGATTATCTGATAGATAAAGGAAATGGGAAATACCAGCTGGATTTATGGAAAGTAAATGAAATCATTTTACTTGAGGCAGGGATTTTAAAAGAACATCTGGATGTGACAGATATTTGTACCTGCTGTAATTCTGAATTATTATTTTCTCATAGAGCCAGTCATGGAAAAAGAGGTAATTTAGGAGCATTTATCGTATTGTAATTAAAAGGATATTATTTTATACTATACATGAATATCTGTTTTTTATGAATATTAAGAGAGGAATATAGATTATGAGTAAACCAATTGTAGCTATTGTGGGAAGACCAAACGTTGGTAAATCTACATTGTTTAATGCATTGGCGGGAGAAGATATTTCTATTGTTAAGGATACTCCTGGAGTAACAAGAGACAGAATTTATGCGGATATTTCCTGGCTGGATTATCAGTTTACAATGATTGATACAGGAGGAATTGAACCGGATACAGGAGATTTGCTGTTGTCTCGTATGAGGGATCAGGCGGAGATTGCCATTGAAACAGCAGATGTGATTATTTTTCTGACTGATGTGAGACAGGGTCTGGTGGATGCAGATTATCAGGTCGCAGATATGCTGCGTCGTTCACAGAAACCAGTGGTGCTTGCAGTAAACAAGGTTGATAACTATGAAAAATTTATCATGGATACCTATGAGTTTTATAACCTTGGTTTAGGAACACCGTTTCCGGTTTCTGCAAATTCCAAGATTGGTTTTGGAGATTTGTTAGATGAGGTTATCGCCAACTGTGATCCTGAGAGCCTTAAGGAAGAGGATGATGAACGTCCGAAAATAGCGATTATCGGAAAGCCAAATGCAGGAAAATCTTCTATGATCAATAAGATGCTGGGAGAAGAAAGACTGATTGTTTCTGATATTGCAGGGACTACCCGAGATGCTATCGACACGGTAATCCGCAGGGGAGATAAGGAATATGTGTTTATTGATACTGCAGGTCTGAGAAGAAAAAGCCGTATCAAGGAAGATCTTGAGCGATATAGTGTCATTCGTACGGTTGCAGCGGTAGAACGCTGTGATGTTGCGATTCTTGTAATTGATGCAGAAGAAGGAATTACAGAGCAGGATGCGAAGATTGCAGGAATAGCCCATGAACGAGGAAAAGGAATGATCATTGCGGTAAATAAATGGGATTTAATTGAAAAAGATGATAAAACAATATATAAATATACAAACAAAGTAAGAGAAGTGCTTGCATATATGTCTTATGCGGAGTTGGTATTTGTATCGGCAAAAACAGGACAAAGATTCAATAAGATTTTTGATTTGCTGGATGTTGTAATTGAAAATCATGCACTTCGTGTGCAGACCGGTGTATTAAATGAAATTCTTGCAGAGGCAGTGGCAATGAAACAGCCTCCATCTGATAAAGGAAAACGTCTGAAACTTTATTATATGACGCAGGTTTCTGTAAAACCTCCGACATTTGTGGTATTTATCAATGATAGACAGCTGATGCATTTTTCATATACAAGATATCTGGAAAATCAGATTCGAAATACATTCGGTTTCCGTGGAACTCCAATCCATATTATTGCCAGGGAAAGGAAGGAAAGATAATGATAGTTTGTATGGCAGTATGTATGTTAATAGGATATTTGTTTGGATGTATCCAGACAGGATATATTGTTGGAAAAGTTAATAAAATAGATATTCGTGATTACGGAAGTGGAAATTCCGGAACAACAAACGCTTTAAGAACACTTGGCAAGAGAGCAGCAATCGTGACATTTTTAGGTGATGCGGCGAAGGGACTGGTTGCAGTGAATCTTGCCAGATACATAATCATTCCGGCATTTGGAGTTGACGGACAGGCGGCATTGTGGCTTTTGACTGGATTCGCGGTAGTGCTTGGTCATAACTTCCCATTTTATCTTGGATTTAAAGGAGGTAAGGGAATTGCAACTACCGGAGGTGTTATCTTTGCATTCCACTGGCAGTTAGGACTTTTATGTGCACTTGTTTTCCTTGTTGTGACGATTATTACCAAATATGTATCACTTGGATCCATATGTATGGTATTGATTATCCCGTTTATTCTGTATTTTAATAGCCCACATGATACAGCACTTGTAGTTGTGGGATGCATTTTTACTATTATGGCAATTTGGAGACATCGTGCGAATATTGACAGATTAATTCATGGAACTGAAAATAAATTAGGTCAAAAGGTTGATCGTTAGGAGGAATAAATGAAAAAAGTTAGTGTTATTGGTGCAGGAAGCTGGGGAACTGCCCTTGCTGTACTATTGGCAAACAACGGACATGAAGTAATGCTGTGGTCAGTAGATTCTCATGAGATTGAAATGCTGACAACAAAAAGAGAGCAAGAAGATAAGCTTCCAGGAGTCATACTGCCTGAAAATATTACAGTGGAAGCAGATCTTGAAACCAGTCTGAAAGATAAAGATATTGTCGTAATGGCAGTTCCATCACCGGTTGTTCGTACGATGGCAAAACAGATGGCATCTTTTATTGAAGACGGACAGGTTATTGTGAATGTGGCAAAAGGAATCGAAGATGTCACATATATGACATTATCTGAAATCATCGAAGAAGAAATTCCAAATGCCGAAGTCTGTGTGCTTTCGGGACCAAGTCATGCAGAAGAAGTTGGAAAAGGAATTCCGACAACAGTTGTAGTATCATCCAGAAAAAAAGAAATTGCAGAAATGCTTCAGGATACCTTTATGAGTGAAGTGTTCCGTGTGTATACCAATCCGGATATAATAGGAATTGAATTGGGAGGGGCATTAAAGAATGTTATCGCTCTGGCAGCCGGAACCACAGATGGTCTTGGATATGGTGATAATACGAAGGCAGCATTAATGACAAGAGGAATTGCTGAACTTTCACGCCTGGGAGTTGCTCTTGGAGGAAAACCTGAGACTTTCTCAGGACTGACAGGAGTAGGTGATCTGATCGTAACCTGTACCAGTGTCCACAGCCGTAACCGAAAAGCTGGATATTTGATCGGAAAAGGAATGACAGCTGATGAGGCAATGAAAGAGGTTAAAATGGTAGTTGAGGGTGTATATTCAGCAAAAGCTGCTCTTGGACTGGCTAAAAAATGCGGAGTATCTGTGCCGATTGTTGAAGCTGTGAATCGGGTATTGTTTGAAAATGCAGATCCAAAAGAAGAAGTAACCAACTTACTGGTTCGCGAACCTAAAAAGGAATATAATAGTTTGGAATGGGATAAGACAGAATAGATTATAGGAAGGAAGAAAAAGACAAATGGAATCATTTACGCAAAAAACAAAAGAAGAACTTCAGGTATTAAAAGAAGAAGTTGATAAGAAATATCAGGAATTTAAGGACATGAACCTTTCCTTGGATATGTCCAGAGGAAAACCTGCACCAAGTCAGGTTGATTGTTCCAATGGAATGTTAAAAGAAATGACAGATTTCCACACAGAAGCTGGGATGGACGTACGAAACTATGGTGTGCTGGATGGAATTCCTGAAATGAAAAGACTTTTCAGTGAATTACTTGATATTCCGGCAGATCAGCTGATTATTGGTGGAAATGCCAGCTTAAATCTGATGTTTGATGCAATGATGCGTCTTTTTGTATTTGGTACCATGGGTGAAAAACCTTGGGGACAGCTGGATAAAGTAAAATTCCTTTGTCCGGCACCAGGATATGACAGACATTTTACCATTTGTGAAACCCTCGGAATGGAAATGATTCCGGTTACTATGACAAATGATGGTCCTGATATGGATCAGGTAGAAAAACTTGTAGCAGAAGATGATTCTATTAAAGGAATCTGGTGTGTACCAAAATTCTCTAATCCACAGGGTATCTGTTACAGTGATGAAACAGTAGATCGTCTGGCTTCCATGAAGACAGCTGCAAAAGATTTTAAAATATTCTGGGACAATGCATATGGTGTGCATCCGATATTTGAAGATGTAAAAGTAAAGAATATTTTAGATGCGTGTGAAGAGGCAGGAACAAAGAACCGTCCTTATTATTTCTTCTCAACTTCCAAAATTTCTTTCCCTGGGGCAGGTGTTTCTCTGGTTGCAGCCAGTGATGAAAATATTGCTGAAATTAAAAAAATCATGGGCGCACAGACTATTGGATTTGATAAAATCAATCAGCTTCGCCATGTACAGTTCTTTAAAGATGCTCAGGGACTTCGCAATCATATGCAGATTCTTGCAGATTGTATGAAACCTAAATTTGAAACAGTGTTAAATACTTTGGAAAAAGAGCTGGCAGGAAGTGGTCTGATCACATGGGAAAATCCGAAAGGCGGATACTTTGTTTCTGTTGATGTTCTTCCAGGATGTGCAAAAGAAGTTGTACGTCTTGCCAAAGAAGCAGGTGTTGTTCTGACAGGAGCGGGGGCAACTTATCCATATAAAAACGATCCAATGGACAGTAATTTAAGAATTGCTCCAACCTATCCTACAGTTGAAGAACTCCAGCAGGCAATGGATTTATTCTGTGTCTGTGTAAAGAAGGCTGGAATTGAAAAACTGTTAGAAGCATAATATATACAAATTGCGAAAAAGAAAACTGCGTTTTCAGGTAATCTGAAAGCGCAGTTTTTTCTCTGTGGAATAAAATAGTGCTTGTTATGAATGAGAACAAGAATTGGTAGACTTTAATAATGCCCTTGTGATAGAATAATAAAAAAGTGAAAAAAGGAGTGATTACATGAAATTTACAAAAATGCACGGTTGTGGAAATGACTACGTATATGTAAACTGTTTTGAAGAAACCATAGATGACCCGAACAAGGTGGCAAAATTTGTTAGTGACCGTCATTTTGGAATTGGTTCTGACGGAATGATATGTATTTGTCCATCAGATAAAGCTGATTTTAGGATGGCCATGTATAACTCTGATGGATCAGAAGGTGCCATGTGTGGCAATGGAGTGCGCTGTATTGCCAAATATGTTTATGATTATGGATTGACAGATAAAACAACAATTACCATTGAAACCAAAGGTGGAATTAAAGAATTAGATCTTACGGTGGAAGATGGAAAGGTGACATGGGTTAAAGTTGATATGGAGGCACCTATTACAGACGCTGCTAAAATACCGGCAATTTATGATGATCTGGATGAAATCATTGATCAGCCTGTGATTGTAGATGGAAAAGAATACAATATTACCTGTGTTTCTATGGGAAATCCTCACGGAGTTGTATTCGTAGATTCTGTAGATAATCTAGATCTTGAAAAAATCGGGCCAAAGTTTGAAAATCATCCGATGTTCCCTGACAGAGTCAATACAGAGTTTATTGAAGTGGTGGATGAAAATACCATTAAAATGCGCGTGTGGGAACGTGGAGCAGGAGAGACTCTGGCATGTGGTACAGGAGCATGTGCCAGTGCATATGCATCTTATCTGAATCACAAGACAGGAAAGAAAGTTCTGGTGCATTTATTAGGTGGAGATCTTCAGATAGAATATGATGAAGATAAAAACACTATTTTTATGACAGGACCAGCAACTAAGGTATTTGACGGGGAGATTGAACTTTAATTTTGGAGGAAAAGATGAAATTAAAAGACTTATTAGAACGATCAGAATTTGAATGTATCCAGGGAGATGCAGAAATAGAAATATCTACACTGGTTTATGATTCCAGAAAAGTTGAAAAAGGAAGTGTGTTTGTATGTATTTCAGGAGCAGCTTTTGACGGACATAAATTTGTTGCACAGGTTGCTGAAAATGGTGCAGCAGCAGTGGTGGTAGAGAAAGATACAGAAATGCCGGAAGGGCTGACCGTTATTAAGGTGAAGGATACAAGACTGGCGCTGGCAGAGATGTCAGCAGCATATTTTGGATATCCTGCAGAAGAACTTACCACTATTGGAATTACAGGAACCAAAGGGAAAACAACTATTACTTATATGATTCGTTCCGTGCTGGAGCATGCAGGACAGAAAACAGGTTTGATCGGAACCATTGAGACGATTATTGGTGATGATAAGATTCCTTCTGTAAATACGACACCGGAGTCTTATGTGATTCAGGAATCATTTCGTAAGATGGCAGATGCAGGATGTAAAAATGTAGTTATGGAAGTATCTTCACAGGGACTTATGCTCCACAGAGTTGGTGGATTCACTTTTGATTATGGATTATTTACCAATCTGGCAGAAGACCATATCGGGGAAAACGAACATAAGGATATGGATGATTATATTCATTGCAAGAGCCTTCTGTTTCAGCAATGTAAACAGGGAATTGTCAATGGAGATGATGAGTATGTAGATCGTATCATCAAAGACCATACCTGTGATATTGAGACATTTGGCATGAAAGATACCAATGATGTGTATGCCCAGAATGTAAAGCGTATACAGGAACCTGGATATCTGGGAGTATCCTATGATCTGAAAGGAAAACAGGAATACAATGTTCATGTAGACATTCCGGGAGATTTTACAGTATATAATTCCCTTGCAGCGATTTCTCTTTGCCGCCATATGGGAATTGTAAAAGAGGATGTACTATCTGCATTGAATACCATTCAGGTAAAAGGAAGACTGGAGATTGTAAAAACTCCAGGAGAATATACATTAATGATTGATTATGCTCACAATGCCATGAGTCTGGAAAGTCTTTTGACAACCATTAGAAAATACAATCCAAAAAAGATTTACTGCTTATTTGGATGTGGTGGAAATCGTGCAAAAGCCAGACGTTATGAAATGGGAGAGGTTTCTTCAAATCTTGCAGATCTTACAGTGGTAACTTCCGATAATCCAAGAAATGAAGAACCAATGGATATTATCAATGACATTTTGATTGGTGTTCATAAAGGTCCGGGTGAATATGTAACTATTCCGGATCGTAAAGAAGCCATTCGATATTGTATGGAACATGCTGGAAGCGGGGACATCGTAATACTTGCAGGGAAGGGACATGAAGATTATCAGGAAATAAAAGGTGTAAAACACCATATGGATGAAAGAGATCTGATTCAGGAAATCATCGAAGGAAGATAGAATCATCTCTGCAAAGGAGAATCGTTTATGGAACACAAATATATGATGGCCCTGGATGCAGGGACAACCAGCTCCCGTTGTGTGCTGTTTAATGAAAAAGGTGAAATCTGCAGTATGGCACAACAGGAATTTACTCAGTATTTCCCAAAACCAGGATGGGTGGAACATGACCCTGTGGAAATCTGGGAAACACAAAAAAAGGTTATGATTTATGCTGTAGAAAAAATAGGGATTGAAGCAGAAGATGTGGTTGGAATTGGTATCACCAATCAGAGAGAAACAACTATTTTATGGGACAGGAATACCGGACAGCCCATTTATAATGCTATTGTATGGCAATGCAGGAGAACGTCAGGATATTGTGACCAGTTAAAAAATCAGGGATTGGAAGAAATGATTCAGAGAAAAACAGGACTTCCGATCGATGCGTATTTTTCAGGTACGAAGATTAAATGGATTCTTGATCATGTAGAAGGTGCAAGAGAGAAGGCTCAAAAGGGAGATATTCTGTTCGGAACCGTAGAAACATGGTTAATATGGAATTTAACTGGTGGAAAAGTTCATGTAACGGATTATACTAATGCGGCAAGAACTATGATTTTTAATATCAATGATCTGTGCTGGGATGAGGAAATTCTGAAGATTTTGGATATTCCCAAAGAAATTCTCCCTGAAGTTGTTTCGTGCAGTGAAATTTATGGATATCTGGATAAAGATATTATGAGTTGTGAAATTCCTATTGCCGGTGCAGCCGGAGATCAACAGGCCGCTTTGTTTGGTCAGACCTGCTTTGAACCAGGAGAAGCAAAGAATACATATGGGACAGGATGTTTTATGCTGATGAATACAGGGAAAATGCCTGTAAATTCCAAGAACGGGCTGATAACAACCATTGCCTGTGGAATGGATGGAAAAATTGATTATGCATTGGAAGGCTCAATATTTGTGGCAGGAGCAGCGATTCAGTGGCTGCGAGATGAATTAGGATTATTTGAGAAGGCATCTGAAAGTGAAGCCATGGCAGTATCTGTACCGGATACCAATGGATGTTATGTGGTTCCGGCTTTTACAGGACTTGGAGCTCCATATTGGGATCAGTATGCCAGAGGAAGCATTCAGGGATTGACCAGAGGAGTTAACAAAAAACATATCGTTAGAGCAACTTTGGAAGCTCTGGCATATCAGACGCTGGATGTATTGAAGGCTATGGAAGAAGACAGTGGAATCCATCTTGAATCATTAAAAGTTGATGGAGGAGCTTGTGCCAATAACTTTTTAATGCAGTTTCAGTCAGATATGATCAATGCTCCGGTACATCGACCTGAATGTGTGGAGACAACAGCAATGGGAGCTGCCTATCTGGCAGGTCTTGCAGTAGGATACTGGAAAGATAAAGATGAAATTAAAAAGAACTGGAAATTAGATCAGATCTTTCAACCGGATATGGAAGATACAATACGCAGCGAGAAACTTACTGGATGGCAGAAAGCTGTTAAGAGAAGTTTAGGCTGGGAAAAAGAATAGGAGAATTAGCATAATGGAAGCGAGAATTACAGGAACAACAAAGTTATACGGATTAATCGGGTCGCCAGTAGGACATTCAGGATCACCGGCAATGCAAAATTATGGTTTTCAGGCATGTGATGTGGATGGAGCATACCTTGCATTTGATATTAAAGAAGATCAGGTGCCTGAATTTGTAAAAACCATGCGTTTATTAAATATACAGGGATGTAATGTAACAATGCCATGTAAAACAGCAGCAGCGCAGAATATGGATGAATTATCACCGGCATCTGAACTGATCGGAGCAGTTAACACTATTGTGAATCGTGATGGAAAACTGTATGGACATATTACAGATGGTGAAGGATTTGTTGCCAATTTAAAAGACCATGGTGTAGAAGTAAAAGATAAAAATATCGTGATCTTTGGTGCAGGTGGAGCAGCAACAGCCATTCAGGTACAATGTGCACTGGATGGAGCAGCATCAATTACAATTTTTAATCCTAGAGATCCGTTCTTCGAAAGAGCAGAAAAAATGGTTGAAAAGATTATGGCAAAAGTTCCGGAGTGTCAGGTAGAATTGTATGATCTGGATGCGAAAGATATTATGCGTGAGAAAATTGATGCAGCAGATATTCTGGTTAATGGAACTCTTCTTGGAATGAAACCGAAAGAAGATACAACAGTTATCATGGATACAAGTCTGTTTCATGAAGGACTGGTAGTAGCAGATGTTGTTTATAATCCGAAAGAAACAAGGCTGTTAAGAGAAGCTAAAGAACATGGATGTATCACAGTTCCAGGGAATGGAATGCTTTTATGGCAGGGAGTTGCATCTTTTAAACTGTTTACCGGAAAAGAAATGCCGGTGGAAGAAGTGAAGGCTAAATTTTTCAGTGAAGTATAAAGGATAAAGACAAAAGGGATTTGTTTCTGTGAAAATTGGAACAGGTCCTTTTTGCATAAAGGGAATATTTTCAAAAATCCTGCATATACTGTAACAGTCTATCCAAGGAGGATATTATGGATCAGTTTAATGTATATAAGGATATGAAAGCAAGAACCAATGGGGAAATGTATATTGGCGTTGTCGGACCTGTTCGAACGGGAAAAAGTACATTTATCAAACGGTTTATGAATCTGATGGTACTTCCGAATATGGAAAATGAAAATGAGAGAAATCGTGCAAATGATGAATTGCCACAGTCTTCCAGCGGTAAAACCATAATGACCACAGAACCTAAATTTGTGCCCAATGAAGCAGTTTCTATTAAAGTTGAGGATGAAATAGAATTAAGTGTTCGTCTGATTGATTGTGTTGGCTATATGGTGGATGGAGCTACAGGACATATGGAAGGGGAGGAAGAACGTTTGGTAAAGACTCCGTGGTTTGATTATGAAATTCCCTTTACCAAAGCAGCTGCCATAGGAACCAGAAAAGTTATTACGGAACATTCAACCATAGGTGTAGTAGTCACATGTGATGGATCTTTTGGGGATATACCGGCCAGGCAGTATGAGGAACCGGAAGAGGAAACTGTCTCTCAGCTTAAAAATCTAAAAAAACCCTTTGTAGTATTATTAAATACGGTACATCCATATTCAGAGGAAACTATTGCGCTGGCAAAGGAAAAAGAAGAAAAATATCAGGCGAAGGTAATTCCGTTAAATCTGGAACAGCTGAAAAAGGAAGATATATATTTGATTTTAAAAAGCATTCTGATGGAATTTCCAATTTCCTATATTGGATTTTATGTTCCAAAATGGACAGAAACTTTATCAAAAAGTCATCCTGTGAAAAGGGAATTGTTAGAGACTGCTGCAGAAATCATGAAAGAAAAATCCACTATGAAAGATGTTTATGAGAAAATGACTCCGGAAAATCAGTACATAAAGGCATGGAAACTGGATTCGGTTGCCATGGATACCGGAAAAGTAACAGTACAGGTGACAATAGACGATAAATATTATTACGACTTCCTAAGTGAAACCATCGGATTTCCAATTAAAAACGAGTATGAATTCATTAGGATTATGAGAGAGCTGGCGAGAAAGAAAAAGGAATATGAGGAAGTAGGGGAAGCATTAAATGCTGTAAAACAAAGGGGATATGGAGTTGTAACTCCTACAAAAGAAGATATTACATTAGAAGAACCTAAGATTGTGAAACATGGAAATAAATATGGAGTAAAGATTAAAGCCAGTGCACCTTCTATTCATATGATTCGTGCAAATATTTCCACCGAGCTTGCGCCTATTGTAGGAGAAGAATATCAGGCAAAAGATTTAATGGAATATATTGAAAAAGGATCAGGAGAGCCTGGAGAAAGTATGTGGGATGTGAATATTTTTGGTAAAACACTGGAGCAGCTGGTCGGAGACGGTATGCAGGCAAAAGCTTTGAAAATGACTGATGAAAGTCAGCAAAAGCTCCAGGAAACCATGGAAAAAATTATTAATGAAAGTAATGGCGGATTAGTTTGTATCATCATCTGAGATACATTGACAAATGGAGAAAAAAAGAATATACTTTGATAGACAAAGTAATTTAAAATCAAAAGAATAAATGGAGTTATTATGGCTGTTAAAATATTAGGAACAGGAAGTTTCCTTCCGGAGAGAAATGTAACCAATGATGATCTTGCGAAGGTGATGGATACCAGTGATGAATGGATTTCGTCAAGAACGGGTATTAGATCAAGACATATTTCTGTAGAGGATACAACATCTTCTATGGCAGTAAAAGCTGCCAGGATTGCATTAGAGGATGCAGGAATTTCTCCAGAAGAGCTGGATCATATTTTTGTAGCTACTTTATCTGGAGATCATGCTACACCAAGTACATCCTGTCAGGTTCAGAAGGGAATTGAAGCTGTAAATGCAGTTTGTATGGATATTAATGCAGCATGTTCAGGATTTATTTTCGGACTTCAGACAGCTATGGCATATGCCAAGGCAGGGATGGGTAAGAAAATGATGGTCATTGGTGTGGAAACACTTTCAAAACTTATGGACTGGAATGATCGGAGCACTTGTGTTCTGTTTGGTGATGGCGCCGGATGTGCTATTGTTGAAGCTGATCCTGAAAGAGAAATTTTTATTGAAGCAGGATCTAATGGCAGTATGGGAGATGTACTGACTTGTGGTGAAAGAAAGCTGAATAACCTTCTTGTGAAAGATGATAGTCCTTTAGAGCAGGTTTCCATGAATGGTCAGGAAGTGTTTAAATTTGCAGTGAAGAAAATTCCGGCAAGTATAAATAAAGTCTTGGAGACAGCGGGAATATCCAAAGACGAAATTAAATATTATGTTCTTCATCAGGCAAATCGCAGAATTATTGAATCTGCGTCAAAACGATTGAAAGAACCAATTGAGAAGTTCCCGATGAATCTGGATCACTGTGCAAATACTTCTTCAGCAACAGTGCCTATTCTTTTGGATGAGATGAATAGAAAAGGTATGCTGCAACCAGGAGACAAGATCGTGCTCTGTGGTTTCGGAGGAGGATTAACCTGGGGAGCAGTATATCTGGAGTGGTAACAAAAGATTAAACTCATAAGATGGGATAAGGAATAGTCAGCTTTATGTAATATCAACGAAAGTTGGCTATTTTTCTATGCAAAAATATGTTATAATAGAATGATAAACAGGAGGTTATACATGGAAATACAATTGTGGAGAGAAATGCTTAGCCCATACGAGTTGGCGGTAGATGAACTGGTTTTGAAATTTCACCATATCATTGCAGAATACCGGCAAGCGGGAAGGTATTCGCCTATTGAACAGGTGGATGGAAGAGTGAAGACCATATCAAGTATTCTGGATAAGATGCAGCGAAAAAAAATCAATGTTAACCACATAGAGACGGAGTTGGAAGATATTGCAGGAGTACGCCTTACTTGTCAGTTTGTGGAAGATATCGAGAAAGTTGTTGAGATTATCGAGAATCGTTCAGATATGGAGATTAAAAGCCATAAAGACTATATTTCCCATTCGAAAGATAGCGGATATAGAAGCTATCATCTGATTATTTATTATGAAGTTAATACCATTTATGGCAAAAAACGTCTGCAGGCAGAGATACAGATCAGAACTCTTGCCATGAATTTCTGGGCAACAGTGGAACATTCCCTGCAGTATAAATACAAAGGAAATATTCCCGATCATGTAACAGAAAAGCTGCTTCGTGCATCAAACGCAATTGTTATGCTGGATCGTGAAATGTCTTCTGTTCGTGATGAGATAATGGATGCGCAGAATTCATTTCGAAAGAAGGCCAATGTTGTATCTGAGATCCTTCATACGATGCAGAATCTGTACAAGGTTGCAAATAAGCATGAAGTAATTAAAATACAGGATGAATTTTATAAAATCTACGAGACAGGAGATATGGAAAGCCTGGAGCATTTTAACAAACAGCTGGATATTATAGCAGAGGGTTATCGTGCACAGAGTATTTCATAAAAGAAATATGGAATTACCAATTGAATTTGAAAAAAAAATGAAAGGTCTTTTAAAGGAAGACTTTGCGGAATATGAGAGACATTTAGATGATCCGGCATACTATGGAATCAGAGTAAACACTTTGAAAATTTCAGTGGAAGAATTCTTAAAGATTTGTCCGTTTCATGTTACAAAAGTTCCATGGACCGAAAACGGATTTTATGTTGACAGAGAAGAAAAACCTTCTAAGCATCCGTTTTATCATGCAGGACTTTATTACATCCAGGAACCTAGTGCCATGACACCGGCGGCTTATCTGCCGGTGAATCCAGGGGACAGGGTCCTGGATTTGTGTGCTGCACCGGGAGGCAAATCAACAGAACTGGGAGCGAAGCTTAAAGGAGAAGGTCTTCTTGTATCAAATGATGTGAGCATTTCAAGAACAAAAGCATTAATTCGAAATATTGAAATGTTTGGGATCCGAAATAGTATAGTTCTTTGTACAGAAGCAAAATATATGGTACCGTCACTGACAGGATTTTTTGATAAGATTCTGGTGGATGCTCCATGCTCTGGAGAGGGAATGTTTCGAAAGGGCAATAATGAAATCAAAAACTGGGAGCAAAAGGGAAGTGAACCTTATGCCAGATTACAAAGAGAAATTGTTGATGATGCCATAAAGCTTTTAAAGCCAGGCGGGATGATGTTATATTCCACCTGCACTTTTTCTCCGGAAGAAAACGAACAGGTAATAGAATATTTACTTGAAAAAAATGAGGATTTATCATTGGTTCCAATGAAAATGTGTGAAGGATTTGATCAGGGACATCCTGAATGGACGTTGACAGGAAGAGAGGATATTAAGAATTGTATCAGACTCTGGCCTCATAAGATTAAAGGAGAAGGTCATTTTCTGGCATTACTTATGAAAGCCCCAGGTCAGGAACCGGAATTCACATATGAACGTATTCGAAAACCAAAACTTACAGATGAAACAAAGAAATTTTTTAAACAATGTAAGATGGATATAGACTGGAATCATGTGAGAGAGCATCAGGGGAAACTTTTTTATCTGAAAGAAGATATTCCTGAACTTTCCAAGGTCCGTATTTTAAGAAAAGGATTATTTCTGGGAGAAATGAAGAAAGGCAGATTTGAGCCAAGTCAGTCATTTGCAGTTGCTCTTCGCCCGGAAGAATATCCGGCGTATATATCTTTTGAAGAAAATGATGAGCAGACAATAAAATATTTAAAATGTGAGACTCTGGATGTTGATACCAGCTCTGAAGGAATTCATCTGATTGGAACAGGACAGTTTCCTTTAGGTTGGGGTAAGATAAAAAAAGGAAGAATGAAAAATAAGTACGCATCCAGTTGGAGATGGTTATAATGGGAAAACAGGTACGTTTGGATAAATATCTGTGCAGCTGTCTGGATATTACCAGAAAAGAAGCTAAGGAATTCCTGAAAAAAGGGAAAGTACAGGTTAAGGATCAGATTATAAAAAAACCTGAATATAAAATACAGCCGGAGACAGAGCAGGTTTTACTTGATGGGAAGAAATTATCCTATGAAGAGTTTCATTATCTGATGCTTCATAAACCGGCAGGAGTGGTTTCTGCTACTAAAGACCGGCAGGATTCAACAGTTTTGGATCTGATTAGTGAATCTTATAAAAATAAACTGTTTCCTGTGGGAAGACTAGATAAAGATACAGAAGGATTGTTATTACTGACGGATGATGGAGAATTGGCTCATAATCTGCTTTCACCCAAAAAGCATGTGAAAAAAGTCTATTTTGCCAGAGTTTCCGGGTGTATAGATAAAAAAACTGTGGAGCTGTTTTCAAATGGGATATCCATAGGAAATGGTGAAGTGGCAAAACCGGCGGAACTTAAGATAATTGAGGCAAATGAAAAGGAATCTCTGATTTTAATAACCATAACAGAAGGAAAGTATCATCAGGTAAAGAGAATGGTAAAATCTGCCGGAAGCGAGGTTTTATACCTGAAACGTTTGTCTATGGGAAAACTCGTATTGGATGAGAATCTATCATTGGGAGAATACAGAACATTAACATCGGAAGAAATCAGACAGTTAAAGGAGCATACATGTTAACAGATAAAAAAGCAGTAATATTTGATCTGGATGGAACGTTAGTTGATTCCATGTGGATCTGGAAAGAAATTGATATCCGTTTTCTCGGAAAATATGGAATGACTGTTCCGGAAGGATTAAATGATGCACTGGAAGGATTTAGTTTTCGTGAAACGGCAGTATATTTTAAAGAACACTTTCCATTACCACTTTCTATTGAAGAAATCATGGATACATGGAATCAAATGGCATCTCAGATGTATATACATGAAATTCCTTTAAAAGATGGAGCCCGTGAATTTATTTCCATGTTGAAACAACAGAAATATTCTTTGGGAATTGCAACCAGTAATTCAAGAGAACTGACAAAAGCATGTCTGAAAGCAAATGGTATTATGGATGCCTTTGATTATATCTGTACATCCAATGAGGTTCCCAAGGGAAAGCCGGAGCCCGATGTCTATCTCCATGCGGCAAGGAACCTTAATGTAGAACCAGAACAGGTGCTGGTGTTCGAAGATATTCCTTATGGACTGATGGCGGGTAACCGGGCCAATATGACTACCTGTGCAGTAAAGGATCCTTATTCAGAACGGGTGATGGAACAAAAACTGCAGCTGGCAGATTATTACATAGAATCCTATTATGATGTTCTCAATGGGACATATCAGAAATTATGATTACAGGCAGATTTCAGTGATATGAGGAAAGTAAGATGAAAAAAATTGCAATTGTGACAGGTGCATCTTCCGGTATGGGCAGAGAATTTATTTTGCAGATTGTAAAAAAATATCCGGTACTTGAAGAAATATGGGTTATTGCACGAAGAGAAGATAGATTAATTGCTCTGAAAGAGCAGATAAAGGATGTTGAAATACGTCCTTTTGTTTTTGATTTAAGAAACAATGATAGTTTTGAAAAATTAAAAGTGACTCTACAAAAAGAAAAACCAAGGGTCGGTATTTTAGCAAATAGTTCAGGAATAGGAATCTCAGGAAATTTTGAGACTTTGTCAGAAGAGGAAATAGTTAATATGATAGAGCTTAATTGTACTGCACTGTCCAGAATGACATATATGGTACTTCCCTATATGGAAAAGGGAGCACATATTTTTCAATTTGCTTCATCAGCAGCTTTCTGTCCTCAGCCGGGATTTTCAATATATGCGGCAACAAAAGCTTATGTATTAAGCTTTACCATGGCACTTCGCCAGGAAGTGGCTGCTAGAGGTATCAAAGTAACAGCTATTTGCCCGGGACCTGTAAAAACAGAATTTTTTGAAACGGCATATCAGCATCAGGAAATGAAATTTTACAAAAAATTTGTTATGGCAGATTCAAAAAAAGTTGTAAAAAAAGCATTAGAGGATGGAAAGCGGAATAAAGCGGTTTCCGTTTATGGATTTACTATGAAAGTAATGAGAATCCTTTGTGCGATTCTGCCCGAAGAACTGATTATAAAATTTATTGGTTAGAAGGAACTATATGAGAGAAATACATGTGACATCAAAAGAGGAGGGACAGCGTCTGGATAAGATGCTGGGGAAATATTTAAACCAGGCTCCTAAAAGCTTTTTATATAAAATGCTTAGAAAAAAGAATATAAAATTAAATGGTAAAAAGGCTTCAGGCAACGAAAAGCTGGTCAATGGAGATCTGATACAGATTTATCTGGCTGAAGATACTATTATAAATTTTCAAAAGGAAGTTAAAGTTCAGAAGCAGACATTATCTCTGGATGTGCTTTATGAAGATCAGAATGTAATATTTATTAATAAACCATGGGGTGTTTTATCCCAGAAATCCAAAGCATCAGATGTTTCTATCAATGAACAGATTGCTCCCTATGCATTGGAGAAAGGCCTGATCACAAAACAGGATTTACAGATGGTAACACCGTCAATCTGTAACCGGCTGGACCGAAATACCACGGGAATTATTATCGGCGGGATTTCTCTGGAGGGATTGCAGACAATGGCGCATATGTTAAAAGAACGAACGATTGATAAATATTATCTTTGTATCGTAAAAGGGAGAATCGATCAGTCCAGAAAAGTATCGGGATTTCTTGTAAAAAATCATAAAAATAATAAGGTTATGGTTTCAGGGAAAAAAGGAGCAGATGGCGTTGAAATTGAAACATTTTATGAACCGGTTTTAACAAAAGATGAGTGTACATTGCTTCGTGTTAAACTGATTACCGGAAAAACTCATCAGATCAGGGCACATCTTGCCAGTACTGGACATCCCCTTTTGGGAGATTTTAAATATGGTCATAAATCATGGAATCAGTGGGCAAAAGATAAATATGGAATTACAAGTCAGCTGTTGCACTGCAGTGAATTGAAATTTCCTGATCAGATGGATGGATGTAGAAATCTTCAGGGAAAAATAATTAAAGCTCCTCTGCCGGAAATGTTTTGTAAAATTAAAAAAGATTTATTTGGGAGATAATTATGGGAAGCTGGAATGTAAAAGGGTTGAGAGGTTCTGTTCTGGAAGAACTTATTAATTATACCAATGAAAAATACAGACAACAGAAACTGGCTCTGGTCCAGAAAATTCCAACATCTATTAAGCCGGTTCGTTTTGATAAGACAAAAAGGCAAATAACACTTGCATATTTTGATCAGAAGAGCACTGTGGATTATATAGGTGTAGTACAGGGAATTCCCATCTGTTTTGATGCTAAAGAATGTGCATCAGATGTTTTTCCGCTTCAAAATATTCACGAGCATCAGATTGATTTTATGAAACAATTTCAAGAGCAGGGCGGAATCAGTTTCCTTCTGATTTATTTTACCAATCGACATGCCTGTTATTTTCTTTCTTTTGAAGAGATGATGACCTATTGGAATCGTGGAAAAAAGGGAGGTCCCAAACATTTCAAGTATGAAGAACTGGATATAGGTTTTTTTGTTCCGCTGAAAAAAGGGATGATTCTTCATTATCTGGAATGTCTTCAAAAGGTATTGCAGACAAATGATTGACGAAAAGTCTATATTTGCGTATAATAAAATTCACTGACAAAATTTATAATCCGGAAACCCGGATAGATTACATATAGAAGAAGGATAGATGTATGATAAAGAGTATGACAGGGTTTGGACATGGAGAAATGTCCAATACCAATAATCAAAAAGTCACGGTTGAAATGAAATCAGTAAATCATAGATATTGTGATCTGTCTTTAAAACTTCCAAAAAAATTCTCAATGTTTGAAGCAAAGATTCGAAACATTATGAAAGAATATGTCAGCAGAGGAAAGATTGATATCTATGTATCCTTTGAGGATTTATCTGAAACAGGAGTCGGACTTTACTATAACAAGGAAATGGCTCGTGAATATATGGAAGTTTTTCAGAAAATGAAAGAAGAATTTCAAATAGAAATGGATATTACCGCTTCCAGTCTGGCAAGATTTCCAGAAGTTGTTACAATTGAAGAGAAACAACAGGATGAGGAAGTGTGGTGGGCGCTGATTGAAGGTGCATTACGCCAGGCAGCAGAAAATTTTGTAGAGACAAGAACTGCAGAGGGATCTAATTTAAAAGCAGATCTTCTTGGAAAATTAAAACAGATGGAAGAGGACGTTTTGTTTATTGAAAAACGTTCACCGGACATTATCAGGGAATATCGTGTAAAACTGGAAGAAAAAGTGAAAGATTTTCTGGAGGATTCTGGTATAGAAGAAAGCAGAATTGCTGCGGAGGTAACATTATATGCTGATAAGATTGCAGTAGATGAAGAGATTGTCAGACTGCAGAGTCATATTCGCTCCATGAGAGATGTTCTGGATTCAGATGAAAGTATTGGACGAAAACTTGATTTCATGGCCCAGGAAATGAATCGTGAGGCAAATACAATCCTGTCAAAATCAAGTGATGTTGCATTATCTGAGCATGCAATCGAGTTAAAGACCAATGTGGAAAAAGTCAGAGAGCAGATTCAGAATATAGAATAAGAAGGGATATGAAGATGGGAAAAAGAGGTTCATTGCTGGTAATTTCCGGATTTTCAGGTGTTGGAAAGGGAACAGTAGCAAAAAAGCTGGTTGATAAGTATGGATACAGTCTGTCTATTTCTGCTACAACACGAAGCCCTCGCATTGGAGAAGAGAACGGAAGAGAATATTTTTTTAAGACAGAGGCAGAATTTAAGAATCTTATTGATTATAATGGATTTATAGAGTATGCTAGATATGTTGATAATTATTATGGGACACCTCGTAAATTTGTAGAAGAGGAACTTAAAGCGGGACATAATGTCATTCTTGAGATTGAGGTTCAGGGAGCATTTAATATAAAAAATCAGTATAAAGATGCACTTTTGATTTTTATTACAGCTCCAAGTGCAGCAGCCATTAAAGAACGGTTAGTTGGAAGAGGAACAGAATCTGAGGAAATCATACAGAAAAGACTGAATCGTGCAAAAGAAGAATCCGAAGATATGTCAAAATATGACTATATAGTCGTTAATGATGATTTAGAGGAATGTGTTGACCGGGTTCATGCAATCGTTCAGGCAAAGGAATGTCTGCTTGCAAATAATCTTGAGTTTATTGAAGAAACAAAAAAAGGATTAAATGAATTATAGGAGGAATGATTATGTTACATCCATCATATACAGAATTAATGAAAGTTATCAATGGGGACAGTGAAGATGAAAAGGTTATTTCCAGCCGTTATTCTGTTGTACTTGCAAGTGCAAAACGTGCTAGACAGATTATTGCAGGAGATATGCCACTGGTTGAAGATGCAGATGAAGAAAAACCATTATCGACAGCTGTAGAAGAATTAAGACAGGAAAAAGTCAAAATTCTTGGAGATGACGACGCAGAAGAATAGAACATAGGACAAAGGGTGGTTAGGTTTTCCTAAGCACCCTTGTTTCCACTTTGAAGATTATTACATCTAAGGGAGAAGAATATGGACATTTTATTATTAGTAAAAACAATCATACTTGGTATTGTGGAAGGAATTACAGAGTGGCTTCCAATCAGCAGTACCGGACACTTGATTCTTGCAGATGAATTTATCAAATTGAACATGTCTGCAGAGTTTATGGAGATGTTTAATGTGGTCATTCAGCTTGGGGCTATTATGGCTGTTGTGGTTTTGTATTTTCATAAATTGAATCCTTTTTCACCTAGCAAAAGTCGTACAGAAAAAGGAGAAACCATGATTTTATGGTCAAAGGTTATTTTGGCTGTCCTTCCTGCAGCAGTAATAGGTATTCCTTTGGATGACTGGCTGGATGAACATCTTTATAACCCTCCGGTTGTTGCAGCGATGCTGATTATTTATGGTATTTTGTTTATTGTGATTGAAAACAGAAATCGAAAGAACAGGCGCAGACCGATGAATGATCTTGGCAGACTTAGTTATCCAATGGCTCTGGCCATCGGAGTTTTTCAGGTATTATCACTGATTCCTGGAACATCAAGATCAGGTGCAACTATTCTTGGAGGAATATTGATTGGATGCTCCAGAACAGTTGCAGCGGAATTTTCATTTTTCCTGGGAATACCAGTTATGTTTGGTGCAAGTTTTATAAAAATACTGAAATTCGGATTGAATTTTACAAGTATGGAAGCGATTGTTTTAATAACAGGAATGGCAGTATCGTTCATTGTGTCTGTTATTGCAATTAAATTCTTACTTGGCTATATTAAAAATAATGATTTTAAAGCTTTCGGGGTATACAGAATTATTCTTGGTATTCTTGTGATTGCTTATTTTGCATTAGCATAAAGGGAGATAGTTCATGGATAAAAATGCATTTTTAAAAGGAATGGAAGAAATGTTGGCGGTTGCAAAAACCAATGGCAACCAGATTACAAAAGAGGAACTGATTACATATTTTAGTGATTATTCACTGGATGAAGAAGCGCAGAAACTTTTATTTGACAGTTATGTAGAGGCAGGCATTCGAGTGATTGGTTATGAAGGAACATCCGGGAATTCTGAGAATGAAGAAGCGGAGGAAGAAAGTGCCGCCATTCATTTTTATGAAGAGGAACTGAGAAATATGGATCTTCCAGGTGAAGAAGAACAGAAAGCAATGCTTCAGGCATGGTTTCAGGGAGAAGATAATGGAGATATGGTGATTTCCTGTCTGCTTCCTGCTGTAGTTGAAATTGCTAAAAACCATAGAGGGAAGGGAGTCTTATTTGCTGATTTGATTCAAGAGGGAAATATCGGGCTTCTTGAAGCTATGGCTGCTTATCGTGGTAATGATGAAGAAGGATTTCTCCGTCATGCCAGAAAGGCAATTGAGGATTCCATATTGGATGCTATTGCACTGCAAAGAGGTTCAGATAGTGTAAGCCAGCAGATGGCATTAAAAGCCAATCGGCTGGATGAAGCATCCACTCATTTGTCAAAAGAGTTAGGAAGAGAACCCAAGGCAGAGGAACTGGCTGATTATTTATCCATGACAGTGGAAGAGATTAAGGACATAATGAAAATATCATTAGATGCACTTTCTGTAATGGAAACAGATATTACACCAGATGTGAGATAATTCTCGATTTTAAGGATTCAAAATGCCAGGTGGTGTATGCTATATAGTCAGGAGGGTCCGTGTATGAATATCAGAGAAAAGCAGGAACAGTCTGAAAAAGATTTTTTAAGTGTCTATGCGACATTAAGTATAAATACAAAAGGAAGAAAAAGGCCTGAGGTGGAGTGTGAGATCCGGACATGTTTTCAGCGAGACCGGGATCGGATACTGCATTGTAAGGCTTTTCGCCGTTTAAAAGATAAAACACAGGTTTTTCTATCACCGAAAGGTGACCATTACAGGACAAGACTGACTCATACACTGGAAGTTTCACAGAATGCCAGAACTATTGCCTGTGCCCTTAACTTAAATGAAGTGCTGACAGAAGCTATTGCACTGGGGCATGATCTGGGACATACACCTTTTGGTCATGCAGGGGAACGTGTATTAAATGACATGCATCCAATGGGATTCAAACATAGTATGCAAAGTGTGCGGATAGCTCAGTATCTGGAAAAAAACGGGAAGGGGCTGAATCTTACATGGGAAGTGCTGGATGGTATGGAAAATCATTCAACCGCCAGCAATCCGTCTACTTTAGAAGGAAAAATTGTACGCCTTGCAGATAAGATAGCCTATATCAATCATGATGTGGATGATGCTATTAGAGCAAAAGTAATTACAGAAGAGGATCTCCCTATGGAATACACAGATATTCTGGGTCATACGGTCAGGGAACGAATGAATACTATGATTCTTGATATTGTCAATGAAAGTGAAGGCAGGAATGATATTATCATGTCAGAAAAAGTACATAATGCCATGTTTGGTCTGAGAAGATTTATGTTTGAAAACGTTTATCAGGATCCGGCAACAAAGAGGGAAGAACAAAAGGTTTCACATATTATCGAGCCATTATATGAATATTTTCTCTTTCACATTGAAAAACTTCCAGAATATAATCTTTTAAGAATTGAAAATGAGGGAGAGACAAAAGAACAGGCAGTATGTGATTATATAGCCGGAATGACGGATCATTTTGCAATAGAAACATACAAAGAGATTTTTATTCCAAAATTCTGGATAGGAAAATAGAAATTCATATTTTTATGTAAAATAAAAAGGAAACAGAGAAAATATGTAGAATAATATATATGGAGAGAACTTTTAAGGAGGGACAAATGTGATTTATGGAGAAGATATTATTGAAGAGGTGCGAAGCCGCAATGACATCGTAGATCTTATCTCTTCATATGTATCGTTAAAGAAAAAGGGCAGCTCTTATTTTGGCTTGTGTCCTTTTCACAATGAAAAGTCTCCTTCTTTTTCTGTGAGCAGGGACAAGCAGATGTATTACTGTTTTGGATGTGGAGCCGGAGGAAACATTTATACGTTTCTGATGGAATATGAAAATTTCTCATTTCCAGAGGCTGTCAGATTTCTGGCAGACCGTGCAGGTATGGAACTGCCAGAGGAAGAATTAGATGATGAAGCTAAAAAACAGATGGATGAAAAAGCAAGATTAAGGGAAATGAATAAGCTTGCAGCCAATTATTTCTATTATCTGCTTCATCAGAAGCGGGGAGAAAAGGGACTTGAATATTTGAAGAAACGTGGCATTACAGAAGAGACTATTCGACGATTTGGACTTGGGTATGCAGATATTTATAACGATGATCTGTATCGTTTCTTAAAAAGCAAGGGATATAGTGATGAGGAGTTAAAAGATTCTGCACTGGTAAATATTGATGAACAGCGGGGAGGAAGTGATAAATTCTGGAACCGGGTCATGTTTCCGATTGTGGATGTCAATAACCGTGTGATAGGCTTTGGAGGAAGAGTTATGGGCGATGGAACACCTAAGTACCTAAACTCCAAAGAAACAAAACTCTTTGATAAAAGCCGAAATCTTTATGGATTAAATTTCGCAAGAAGTTCCAGGAAGAATGAAATTATTCTTTGTGAAGGATATATGGATGTGATATCCATGCATCAGGCAGGGTTTACCAATGCGGTAGCAGCATTGGGAACAGCATTTACCAGTGGACATGGAACACTTCTTCGCAGATATACGGAAAATGTCATTTTATCTTTTGATAGTGATGAAGCCGGTCAGAGGGCAATTCTAAGGGCGATTCCTATTTTGAAAGATGCTGGACTGACA
The DNA here is from genome assembly GCF_001940315.1 of Anaerostipes sp. 494a. Classification (NCBI taxonomy): domain Bacteria; kingdom Bacillati; phylum Bacillota; class Clostridia; order Lachnospirales; family Lachnospiraceae; genus Anaerostipes; species Anaerostipes sp. 494a. Next base: position 76,813 of record NZ_MJIF01000001.1, read on the forward strand.
GTGAAGGTGTTGGATTTAACTCCATATAAGGATCCGGATGAATTTATTAAAGAGCTGGGCGCTGAGGCTCTGGAAGAGCGAATCAGGAAAGCTGTAAGCAGTTTTATGTTTCAGGTAAAAGTTCTTTCAAAAAAATATAATCAGGATGATCCGGAAGAGAAAACAAAGTTTCAGCATGAAGCAGCCAAGCTTCTGGCAGTAATTGAAGAACCGCTGGAGCGAAAGAATTATATTGATGCAGTTTCCCGTGAATACTATATGGCACAGAAAGAATTTTCTGATTTGGTCAATTATTATGGAACCAGTGGCTATGTACAAAGACAGGAAGTGCAAAAGAAAGAAAATGAAGAAAAAAGTATCCGAAGAGAGGATATCAGAGAGAGTAAAAAGAAACAACCGCAAAAGCTTTTGCTTACATGGCTGGTCAATGAACCAATTCTGTTTGAAAAGCTTCGGGGACTCATAGGTCCGGATGATTTTTATGATCCAATTTATCATGGTGCCGCACTGATGCTTTTTTCACAATATGAAGAAGAGAGGAAAGTAATTCCTGCGAAGATCATGAATCAGTATACGGATCCTGAGGATCAGAATAAAATAGCAGAGCTGTTTAATACTAAATTAAAAATGGAACCTTCGCCGGAAGATAATGATAAAGCACTGACAGATATCGTTCGACGGGTCAAAGAAGACAGCATCGAACAACAGATGAATTCAACCAGCGATATTTTGAAATGGCAGGAGCTGATTAAGGAAAAAGGCAGATTGTCAAAATTGCATATTTCATTATAGGTTGGTTAAAATAGGAGAGAGAAGAAAGGACGAATTATGGAAGGTACAATGGAACAATTCAGTGAAAAACTGGCTGGATTAGTAGAATTAGGAAAAAAGAATAAGAATTTTCTGGAGTATGCACAGATTGAGACATATTTTAAGGATATGAAGCTTACTTCTGATATGATGGAGGCTATTTATGATTATCTGGAGCAGAATGGAATCGATGTGCTGACTCTGGCAGCGGTAGAAGATACTGACGATGATCTGGAAGATAACTTAGATGATGAAACAGAAATCGCTGTGCCTGATGGAATCAGTATTGAAGATCCGGTACGTATGTATCTGAAAGAAATTGGAAAGGTACCTCTTTTAAGTGCAGATGAAGAAATTGAGCTTGCGAAACGTATGGAAGAAGGAGATGAAGCTGCTAAGAAAAAACTGGCAGAAGCAAACCTTCGACTGGTGGTCAGTATTGCAAAACGTTATGTAGGACGTGGTATGCTGTTTCTTGATCTGATTCAGGAAGGAAACCTGGGACTTATTAAAGCTGTTGAAAAATTTGATTATCGAAAAGGGTATAAATTCAGTACCTATGCAACATGGTGGATTCGTCAGGCAATCACAAGAGCGATTGCCGATCAGGCAAGAACCATTCGAATTCCTGTGCATATGGTGGAAACAATCAACAAATTAATTCGTGTATCCAGACAGCTGCTTCAGGAGCTGGGAAGAGAACCATCTCCAGAGGAAATTGCAGAAGAAATGGATATTCCGGTTGACAGGGTTCGGGAAATCCTGAAAATTTCTCAGGAACCGGTTTCTCTGGAAACTCCAATTGGAGAAGAGGAAGACAGTCATCTTGGAGATTTTATTCAGGATGAAAATGTACCAGTACCTGCAGACGCAGCTGCTTTTACTCTCTTAAAAGAACAGTTGGATGAAGTTTTGGGTACTCTTACTGAAAGAGAACAGAAAGTTCTTCGTCTTCGTTTTGGATTAGATGACAGCAGAGCACGTACTTTGGAAGAAGTCGGTAAAGAATTTAATGTAACAAGAGAGCGTATTCGTCAGATCGAGGCGAAGGCATTAAGAAAATTAAGACATCCAAGCCGTAGCAGAAAATTGAAAGATTATTTGGATTAAGGTGTAGAAATGGAATTATCAAACCGTTTAAAAACGATTGCTTCTTTTGTAACAGAAGGTTATTGTGCAGCAGATATTGGAACGGATCATGGATACATACCAATTTATTTGACGGAGATGGGACATTGTCCAAAGGCATATGCTATGGATGTGAATCAGGAGCCGTTAAATCGCGCAAAACAACATATTGCAGAGAGTACTGCAGTAGATAAAGTTACCTGCATTCTTTCTGATGGATTGGATCAACTTCCTATAGGGGAAGTTGATTCTGTTGTAATCACAGGTATGGGTGGAGATCTCGTGGTTCGTATTCTGGAACAGGATTTAGATAAGCTTGATTCGGTGAAAGAGCTTATTCTTTCTCCTCAGTCTCATCTTGAAAAAGTAAGGCATTTTCTTCATGATCATAACTTTCGCATTTTAGAAGAAGAGATGCTTTGTGAAGATGGAAAATATTATATGATCATGAGAGCTGTTCATGGACATGAAGAGTATAAAAAAGAATGTTTTTATTTGTTTGGCCAGAATCTGATTCTAGACAAACATCCAGTACTTTTGGAATACCTGGATCTGGAATATCAGAAATATGAAAAAATATGTGCAACATTAACCGATGAATCAAAGGAACATATAAAAATCAGAAAAAAAGAAGTTAAAACCATGCTTTGTAATATAAGGGAGGCATTGGGATATTATGAAATGTAGAGATGTGGTAGAATTTCTGGAGAGGGAAGTGCCTTTAGATGGAGCAGAAAGCTGGGATAATCCGGGATTTCTTGTGGGAGATATGGAACAGGAAGTAAGGAAAATTCTTGTAGTCTTAGATATAACCAATGAAGTGGTGGAAATGGCTGTAAAAGAAAATGTTGATTTTATTCTTGCACACCATCCGGTAATATTTTCCAAAATTCAAAAATGTACCAGTGATGATTTCCTCCAGAAGAAATTGCTAACACTGATTCGCAATGATATTTGCTGTTATGGAATGCATACCAATTATGATGTTTACAGAATGTGTGATGCTGTAGGAAGACGACTTTGTCTTACTGCAGATGCACCAGTGGAAATTTCATCTAATCCTGCATTGGCATCAGATAATAAAGGAATTGGTTTTATTAGTACATTTAAAGAAAAAAAATCATTACAGGAATTTGCAAAAAAAGTGAAAAATGATTTTGGACTTGATTCAGTTATGATTTATGGAGATCCACAGCAGCAAATAGAGAAAGTTGCAGTTGTTCCAGGTTCTGGAAAAAGTCTAATGAAAGAGGCAATGGAAAAAGAGGCCGATGTACTTGTTACAGGAGATTTTGGACATCATGAAGGATTAGATGCTGTTGATATGGGATTGACAGTTATCGATGCGGGACATTATGGACTGGAACAGGTTTTTATTGATGATATGGAAGAGCTTTTAAAGAAAAAACTTCCGGAATGTGAAATAATTTCTTTGAAAGCAGGAAGTCCGTTTAAAGTTATAATATAAACACGCAAAAAGAAAGTCAAAGACATTCTAAAAAGGGGTGATGTTTATGATACATGTTACAGTCAATCAGACAGTCTATCAGGTAGAGCAGGGGACTACGCTGGCTCAATTGGCAAAGGTCGTTCAAAAACCAGAAGAGTCTGAAATTTTACTGGCCTATGCAGATGGAAAGTTAAAAGAGCTGTTTTATCCGCTGGTAAAAGATAGTTATGTCAGATTTGTAACATTGGAGGAACAGGCTGGATATATGACCTATAAGAGAACAGCAATGTTTATGTTTTTAAAAGCATGTGAAGATGTTCTTGGAAAGGGTGCAGCAGATGATATTGCCATTAATTATTCCATAGGGAACAGTACTTTTTGTGAGTTTTTAATGGATGGAGTGACGGTAGATAAAGAACTGGCAGATAAAATTCAAAGACGAATGCAGGAATTATATAAGGCAGATCTTTCTATTGAAAAGAAATCCGTTGACACATCTCAGGCAAGGAAGTATTTTGCCCAAGCCGGTTTAAGGGAAAAGCAGAGACTGTTTCGTTTTAGAAGAGAATCCAGGACCAATATTTATTCCTTAGATGGATATGATAACTATTTTTACGGATATATGGCACCTTCTACAGGCTATATCGGAACGTTTCTTGTGTCTTCATATCAGGATGGAATGGTACTTCAGACACCGAAGCGTCATCAAACAGAAGAAATTGCCCGTTTTTATCCTCAGCCTAAATTATTTCGTGTTATGCAGAGATCCCGTGAATGGTGTAAGACTTTAGGTGTTGATACGGTTGGTGCATTAAATGAAGTAATTACAGAAGGTAAGACCAGTCATTTGATTCTTCTTCAGGAAGGATTACAGGAAAAACTGCTATCAGATATTGCAGATAAAATTGTCCAGCAGAAAAAACGAATTGTATTAATTGCCGGTCCATCTTCTTCCGGCAAGACCACTTTTTCTCACAGACTATCGATTCAGCTGGAAATTGCAGGAAAACATCCCCACCCCATTGCTTTGGATGATTATTTTTATGATCGTGAAAAATCTCCAAAAGATGAAAAAGGAAATTATAATTTTGAAACTATAGCATCTCTGGATGTGGAATTGTTTTCAGAACATATAAATCGCTTGCTGAATGGAGAAAAAATATCCATGCCAACATATAACTTTATTACCGGAAAGCGTGAATACAGAGGAAATCAACTGCAGATCGGATCAGATGATATTCTGGTAATCGAAGGAATCCATGGATTAAATGGTATTCTTTCTGCCAATATTCCTGAAGAAAATAAATACAAAATTTATGTAAGTGCATTAAGCCAGATAAACCTGGATGAGCACAATCGTATTCCAAGTTCTGATGGAAGGCTTCTTCGGAGGATTGTAAGAGATGCCATGCGCCGTGGGAATGATGCAAGAGACACCATTGCCCGTTGGGATTCTGTTAGAAAAGGGGAAGAAGATAATATTTTTCCTTATCAGGAAGAAGCGGATATTATGTTTAATTCTGCACAGATTTATGAGCTTGCAGTGTTAAAACAATATGCAGAGCCTTTGTTATTTGCTGTGCCACAGGATTGTCCGGAGTATCAGGAAGCCAAGAGGCTGTTGAATTTTCTGGATTATTTTATGAATATTAAAAGCGAGGATATCCCAAAAAGCTCTCTTTTGCGGGAGTTTATTGGTGGAAGCTGTTTTGAAACTTAACTTGCACTAAATGACAAGGTATGTTATGATGACGTTTGTGTTTAGTCAGACAAATGGTCGCGCCATTTCAGACGAAAGGGAAATGGTGAGGAAAGTCCGGGCTTCACAGGGCAGGATGCCGGATAACGTCCGGTAGGGGTGACCCTCAAGCTAGTGCAACAGAAATAAACCGCCATTTTTATGGTAAGGGTGGAAAGGCAAGGTAAGAGCTTACCGCCTGTCTGGTAACAGACAGGGCACATGTAAACCTCATCCGAAGCAAGACCGAAATGAAAACTATAAATTGGCCCGATTTGTTTTCAGGTGGGTCGCTGGAGCTTGCTGGTAACAGTAAGTCGAGATAGATGACCATTCAACGACAGAACCCGGCTTATCGGCTGGCTAAACATATGAAGAAAGGACATCTGCTGAAATAATGGCAGATGTCTTTTTTATTTCTTTATTATATTGGTAAGGTATCAGATAAAAATATTGATAAATTATGCAAATATGCAAGAAACATCTTAGGTAATGGTATTACTTAAGAGGTTTTTTACAAATCGTAGTTTTATCGAAAGAAATTGCAGAAACCGAGAGAATGTTTTATAAAATTCAGCAAAAAATCAGGAGTAAAGTTTATAAAATTTAAAAAAAAGAAAGTACTTTCAGAATTGGCATAAACTATTGAAAATAAAATCAAATATAAATATAATGCAGATAAAGGAGGTAAGAGAGATGAATGATAAAGTAGAACGATTAAAAGGCAAGTTAATCGTTTCCTGCCAGGCTTTGCCGGAAGAACCGTTACATTCTTCTTTTATAATGGGAAGAATGGCATTAGCTGCAAAAGAAGGCGGTGCCGTTGGGATTCGTGCAAACACCAGGGAAGACATCAAAGAGATTCAATCTCAGGTAGATTTACCAGTGATAGGAATTGTAAAGCGAAATTACGAAGACTGTAAAGTGTATATTACACCAACTATGAAAGAAGTCGACGAATTAATGGAAGTGAAACCTGAAATTATTGCATTGGATGCAACTGGCTCAGTCAGACCGGATGGACAAACTATAGATGAGTTTTTTCATCAGATAAAAGAAAAATATCCGGATCAGCTTTTAATGGCAGATTGTTCTACGGTGGAAGAAGCAATCCATGCAGATGAGCTAGGTTTTGATTTTATTGGGACAACTTTAGTCGGATATACAGAACAAAGTAAACATCTGAAGATAGACGAAAATGATTTTGAAGTTTTAAGAAAGATTCTTGAAAATGTAAAACATCGTGTGATTGCCGAGGGGAATATCAATACTCCGCAAAAAGCAAAAAGGGTCATAGATCTCGGTGCCTTCAGTGTAGTGGTAGGTTCTATTATAACCAGACCACAGTTGATTACAAAATCCTTCGTAGAAGCTTTGTAATTTAAACAGGAGAGATGATATGGAATATTATGTGAAATCAGTTGTACCGGTTATTGAATCTAATTATGAAAATTTTACACCAATGGAAAAGGTGATTGCAGATTTTTTTATGAAAAATCAGGAACAAGTTGATTTCTCAGCCAGATCCATTTCGGAGAGGCTATTTGTGTCAGAAGCATCACTTTCCAGATTTTCACAAAAATGCGGATACCGGGGATATCGGGAATTTATTTACCAATATGAACAGACTTTTGTTGAAAAAAATGAGTCCATTGCAAATCATACCAGAATGGTATTAAATGCGTATCAGGAATTACTAAATAAAACATACAGCCTGATGGATGAAGAGCAGATTGTAAGAATTTGTGATAGCCTGAATAAGGCCAAAAGAGTTTTTGTATGTGGTAAAGGAAGTTCTGGAATTGCGGCCAAAGAAATGGAATTAAGATTCATGAGAATAGGAGTGGACATTAATTCCATACAGGATACAGATTTAATGAAAATGCAGGCAGTATTTCAAAAAGAAAGCAATCTTGTCATTGGCATCAGCATTAGCGGTGATACAGTAGGCGTATTGAATATGTTGCAGGAATCGCGCAGGCGAAAAGCAAAGACTATTTTGATTACTGGAAAAAATAAGGAAGACTATAGTGAATTTTGTGATGAAATGGTATTGATTCCGTCATTAAAATATTTAAATTATGGAAATATTATTTCACCGCAGTTTCCAATTTTAATTATGCTGGATTTGATTTATTCTTATTATGTAAAACAAGATAAAATAAAAAAAGCAGCATTACATGATAACACAGTAAAAGCATTAAAAGGAGAAAAAGATGAGAATTATTAAAGCAAAAGATTACAAGGAAATGAGCAGACAGGGAGCAAATATTATTTCTGCACAGGTTATCATGAAACCAGACTGTGTTTTAGGACTGGCAACAGGTTCCTCACCAGAAGGAATTTATGCTCAGCTGGTAGAATGGTATAACAAAGGGGATATAGACTTTTCAGAAGTAACTACAGTAAACCTGGATGAATACAAAGGTCTGAATAAAGAAAATGATCAGAGCTACTACTATTTCATGCATAAACATTTATTTGATAAAGTAAATATTAATTCGGATAACACATATCTTCCAAATGGTATTGCTGAAGATCCAGATGCAGAATGTGTTCGATATGAAAAGCTTATTCGATCTTTTGGCGGAGCAGACCTTCAGTTATTAGGTATTGGACGTAACGGTCATATTGGATTTAATGAGCCATCTGATTCATTTGATAAAGCAGTTCATTGTGTAGATTTATTGGAAAGCACTATTGATGCAAATAAGAGATTCTTTGCTTCTGCAGATGACGTTCCAAAACAGGCTTATTCTATGGGAATCGGAACAATTTTAAGTGCGAAGAAAATTCTGCTGGTAGCAAGTGGTGAAGAAAAAGCAGAAGCAGTGAGAGCATCTGTTTGCGGACCAATTACTCCAGAAGTACCAGGTTCTATTCTTCAGCTTCATCCAGATGTAACATTGGTTGCAGACGAAGCAGCGTTATCTAAAATGCCAAAATAAATGAAAGAACGCCTTTGGCGTTTTTTCTGCTATATGGAATAAAAAATGACTGTGGGGATAGTGAAAATGATTATAAAAAATATAAAAGTATATACAGAAAAAAATAAATTTGAAGACGGAATCATAATCACAAAATCTGATAGAATTGAACAGGTAATGCAGGGGGTTGAACCTCAATGCATAAATAATGAAAATGAAGAAATTATTGATGGACAAGGATGTTATTGTATTCCTGGAATGATCGATCTGCATTTTCACGGATGTAAAGGCTATGATTTTTGCGATGGAACCCTGGAAGCAATAGACCAGATTGCCAGATATGAGGCTTCTATCGGCGTTACCTCCATTGCTCCGGCTACAATGACATTGCCGGTAGCAGAACTGGAACAGATTCTAAAGACAGGGGCAGATTACAGAAAGAAACAGCTGGAAGAGAATATGATTTCCAGAGCAGATCTGGTAGGAATCAATATGGAAGGTCCTTTTATAAGCAAAATCAAAAAGGGAGCTCAGGATGAAAGAAACATTGTTCCCTGTGATATAGATGTATACCGAAGATTTCAAAAAGCTGCAGATGGACTGGTAAAATTCATTGGAATTGCACCAGAAGAAAGTGATACAGATGAGTTTATCAAGACTGTAAAAGGAGAAGTATCAGTTTCTCTTGCTCATACCAATGCAGACTATGATAAGGCAAAAAAAGCATTTGACGCAGGGGCAAATCATGCAGTTCATCTGTATAATGCAATGCCTCCATTTACTCATCGGGAACCGGGTGTTGTTGGTGCAGTAGCTGACAGTAAACATGTAATGGCAGAAATTATCTGTGATGGTATTCATATTCATCCAGCAACTGTAAGAGCAACTTTTGAAATGCTAGGTAAAGAACGAATGGTCTTAATAAGTGATAGTATGAGAGCAGCAGGTATGCCGGACGGACAGTATACTTTAGGTGGGCTGGATGTAAAAGTAAAGGGAAAGCATGCAACTTTAGTATCAGATGGAGCGTTGGCAGGTTCAGTGACTACACTGCCTGATTGTGTCAGAACAGTTGTCAGGGAAATGCAGATTCCGCTGGAAACAGCAATAGCATGTGCAACTATTAATCCTGCCAAGAGTCTTGGAATTGATAAACTGTATGGTTCGATTCAACAAGGCAAAAAAGCAAATCTTGTTTTATGGGATAAAGAGTTGAATTTGAAAGCTGTAATAAAAGATGGAAAATTGTTAGAATAATTTATTTTTCTGTAAGAATATTTTTTTCAAAGATGCATACACTATATTAAAGGAGCGTATGTGATATTGAAGAAAAAAATAGAAATTGCAGCCATTGTATGTTCTATTGGGCTATGCAGTTTTGGACAGAATGTCTGTGCCAGTGAGTTTATGCGGCTGCCTAAGGAAAGTAATGAAAAAATGGAACATCTGGTACAGACGAGACTTTTAAAAGAACAGAGAGATTATTTGCTACATGCACAGCTGATAACAAAAATTAATCTGGAAAAGAAAATTTTGGAAAAACCTGTTTTTATTCCAGGTACCAGTCATCAGATAACTACCAGAGAACGAGCTGTTTTGGAACGAATTGTGGAAGCAGAAGCTACGGACAAAGATATAAAAAGTAAGATTTTAGTTGCTAATGTTATATTAAACAGAGTTCGTTCCAAGGAATTTCCTGATTCTATTGAAAAAGTTGTGTTTCAGAGAGAAAATGGAAAAGTTCAGTTTTCACCTACAGCAGATGGAAGATATGATGCTGTTCATGTAACAAAGAGTTCCAGAGAAAGTGTAAAACGAGCATTAGAAGGAGAAGATTACTCAGAAGGGGCATTATATTTTGTAGAAAAAACAATGGCAAATCCACGAAATGTATCTTGGTTTGAAAACAATCTGACCATGCTGTTTACTTATGAGGGACATTCTTTTTATAAATAATGTAAAAAATTTTCTTGACATCATTCTCCAAAAGTATTATGATTTTAAACAAATAGAAAAAAAACCGTTGAGAAAGAGTAGTAAGCAGGATTTGAAGGAATCTCAGAGAGCTGCAGGTGGTGGGATTGCAGCATGACTTCCCTGATGAATGGACTTTCGAGGGTGATTCTGAAGTAGCAGTAGGAGTCGCCGGGCACCCGACCCGTTATCACAGTGGGCATATATGATAGTATATGATGAGAGTGGACATGTTTTATGATGTCAATTTGAGTGGTACCGCGGATATTTCGCCTCAAGCAGATGATGCTTGGGGCTTTTTATTTTTCTATTTTTCAATTTGATTTAGTAAACTGGAATAAAAAGGAGAACAGAACAATGAGAAATATGAAAAAAATTTTAGCAGCAGGACTTGCAACCGTTATGGCAATGACAATGATGACAGGATGTGGAAGTAAAAAAGAGGAAAGTAAAGATAAGAATTATAAAATCGGAATTCTTCAGTTTGCAGAACATGGATCTCTGGATAACTGTAGAAAAGGATTTGTACAAGGATTAGAAAATGAGGGAATTAAGGAAGGTGAGAATTTAACCATAACCTATAAAAATTCTCAGGCAGATACAGCAACAGATAATCAGATTGCATCCAGCTTTGCATCAAAGGAACTGGATATGATTTGTGCCATTGCAACACCAAGTGCGCAAAGTGCATATAATGCAGTAAAAGATGGAGATACACCGGTTGTTTATACAGCGATTACTTCTCCAGAGGCAGCAGGATTTGTAGACAAAGATGGAAACAACGTTGGAAATATTACAGGAACATCTGACATGGTTCTGGCAGATAAACAGCTGAAATTAATTCGCCAGATGATGCCAAAAGCAAAGAATGTTGGAATTTTATATAGTACAAATGAGGCAAATTCTAAAGCGGGTATTGAAGCTTATGAAAAAGTAGCAGACAAATATGGATTCAAGATCATCACACAGGGAATTTCAGCATCTGCTGATATGCCAATGGCAGCAGACAGCCTGATCAAAAAGGTAGATTGTATAACAAACCTGACAGACAATCTTGTTGTCAGCAATATGCAGACATATCTGGAAAAAGCAAACAAAGCAAAGATTCCAGTATTTGGTTCTGAAGTAGAACAGGTAAAACTAGGATGTGTAGCTTGTGTCGGAATTGACTTCATTAAATTAGGGGAACAGACAGGAGAAATGGCTGCAAAAATCTTAAAAGGTGAAAAAGAAGCAAAAGAAATGAAGTATGAATCTTTTAAAGATGGAGATGTTATTATTAATACAGCGGCAGCTAAAAAAATCGGCATGACCATTGGAAAAGACGTACAGAAACAGGCAAAGCAGACTTTTAATAAAATTGAAGCTGCAAAATAATTAGGAGATGTTGAGCACTATGGAACAATTAATTATCGGCGTATTTGAGCAGGGATTTATCTATGCGATTATGGCGCTGGGAGTATATATTACATATAAAATACTGGATTTTCCTGATCTATCTGTCGACAGCACCTTCCCATTGGGAGCTGCGATTACGACAGTCATGGTATCATCTGGAAAAAGCCCATTTCTGGCATTGCTGGCTGCAACTGCAGCTGGTGCATTAGCTGGAATCGTTACAGGACTGATTCATGTAAAATGCAAGGTACGAGATCTTTTATCAGGTATTATTGTCATGACAGCACTTTATACACTAAACTTAAGGATTGTTGGCGGAAGTGCCAATGTGCCTCTATTTAATTACCAGTCCATTTTTGATAATGATGTTGTAAATGGATTATTTCCTGAAGTATTGATGCCTTATAAGACTGTGATTATTATTTTTATTGTAATGGTAATTGCGAAAGTGCTTTTAGATCTTTATTTAAAAACAAAATCAGGATATTTACTTCGGGCAGTAGGTGACAATCCGACAATTGTAACATCTTTAGCAAAAGATAGCGGATTTGTAAAAATTGTAGGTTTGGCAATTTCCAACGGACTTGTGTCTCTGGCAGGTAGTGTTATGTGTCAGCAGCAGAGGTTTTTTGAAATTTCCATGGGAACTGGAACCATCGTTATTGGCCTGGCTAGTGTTATTATTGGAACCAATGTATTTAAAGGAAATTTATTGAAAGCTACCACTGCGGTTGTGATTGGTTCTGTAATTTATAAAGCCTGTGTAGCAATTGCAATTGAAGTTGGTCTTCCGGCTTCAGATCTGAAAATGATTACAGCGGCATTGTTCCTGATTATTCTGGTTATCAGCATGGACCGCAAGAAGAAGGTGAAAGCATGATTGAATTACAGCATATTGATAAATATTATAATATTGGAACAGTAAATGAGGTTTGTCTATTTAAGGATTTTAATTTAACCATTCAGGATGGAGATTTTATTTCTGTTATTGGAAGTAATGGTTCTGGAAAAACTTCTATGCTGAATTTAATTTGTGGAAGTCTTGAGGCAGAGGCTGGAAACATTATGTTAAATGGAGAAGATATTACTCATCAGAAAGAATTTGTCCGTCAGCGGAAAATAGGGCGCGTATACCAGAATCCTGCTATGGGAACCTGTCCATCGATGACAATTCTTGAAAATATGTCTTTAGCAGATAATAAAGGAAAACCTTTCGGCCTTGGTTTTGGAACAAATAAAAAGCGTATCGATTATTATCGTGAGTTGTTGAGTCAGTTAGGTCTTGGTCTGGAAGATATGATGGGAAGCAAAGTTGGTGCATTATCCGGAGGACAAAGACAGGCGATGGCACTGCTTATGACAACTATGACACCTATCGAATTTCTGATTTTAGATGAACATACCGCTGCGCTGGACCCCAAAACGGCAGAGCTGATTATGGAACTTACTGGAAAGGTTGTAAAAGAAAAGGGATTAACAACCATTATGGTAACTCACAATCTTCGTTATGCAATAGAATACGGAAACCGTTTGATCATGATGCATCAAGGTCAGGCGATTCTTGACAAAGCAGGGAAAGATAAAGATAATCTGAATGTGGATGATCTTTTGGATCAGTTTAATCAGATTAGTATTGAAACAGGAAATTAAAGGAAAGATTTTCATATATGTAAGGAAAAGGCGACAAAGAATAACTCTTGTCGCCTTTTTAAGTGGTTTTTCATTTCATTAGAAAAGACCGTGTTATGCTAAATCATTTCCTGCTGTTTCTTTTTCATATCATCAATGATTGATTGTATTGTAACAGATTTCATACTGTTCTCCATTTCCTGCTGAATAAGTGCAAGGCGGTCATCCAATACAGCATGAATGATATGTCCGACTTTACATTCTGGATTAGGGTTTTCATGGAAATGGAAGAGTGTTTCTTCACCAGAGTATCAGTGGATACACCTTAGCGGGAAGGCAGAATTTGTAGATGATAAAGCAATCAAGGAAGCAGAACTTGAGAACCCGATCGTAAAGAGCAATTATCAGACTGCAGATAATCCGGCATTTGAAGTATTCTATCTTGAGGATGCTCATGGTGTAATTGCAGACTTCTCAGGCAATCCACCTTATGAATTCTAGTCATAGAAGCAGGAAAAATTGATTCATATAGATGCAGGTGAAAGCATGGCATTTGGGTAAATCAGATTTGAGAGGAGCAGGTATATGACATTTCAGGAGTTTTTATGTGGAGTACCCGCAGGAGATTATATTTTTCAGAAAACAGAATATGATGAACAGATTGCACAGGCTGCAAAAGTCATTGAAGAAGCAGACTATATCCTGATCGGTGCAGGGGCAGGTCTTTCTGCGGCAGCAGGTCTTACTTATAGTGGAAAAAGATTTACGGATAATTTTGCTGAGTTTATTGAAAAGTATGGAATGACAGATATGTACAGCGCGGGATTTTATCCATTTCAAAGTGAAGAGGCAAGATGGGGGTACTGGTCTAAGCATGTGTATGTAAATAGGATAGAGCCGCAGGCTTTGGAACTTTATCAGATTTTATATAAACTTGTAAAGGATAAGCCATATTTTGCACTTACCACCAATGCAGATCACCAGTTTTATAAAGCTGGTTTTGGAAAAGACCATATTTTTGCTGTTCAAGGCGATTACGGTTATATTCAGTGTCTTAAAGGATGTCATAAGAAAATCTATGATGATGAAAAGATGATGATCCAGATGCATCAGGCTAGAAAAAACTGCCTGGTACCTTCATACATGGTACCTAAATGTCCTGTGTGCGGGGGACCAATGACTATGAATTTAAGATGTGATCAGTATTTTGTTGAGGATGATACATGGCATCAGGCAGAGGAAAACTTTGAAAAATTCTTAGAGAAATGTGAAAATAAGAAAACCGTGCTGTTTGAACTTGGAATCGGTTTCAATACACCTGCAATTATAAGATTTCCATTTGAGTATCTTGCATCTAGAAAAGAAAATAAGATTCTGATCCGATTGAACAGAGATGAGGCAGTCGTGCCGGAAAGTCTTGGAAAACAGGCAATTGGAATTAATAAGGATATGCAGAATAGTGTGAAAGATATTGCGATTAAAGTCGGAATGAAAAATAAAATTGACAAAAGAGTAAGATAAAACTCTAGCATATTTCAAACAGAAATCCATCGGACATATGATAAGTCTGATGGATTTTTGATTTTCTATAGAATACTTTTATGATAGTTATGTTAAAATATATTGACAGTAGAGGGAAATATATTACATATTATCTATATGACCAAAAAAGACAGTAAATGCAGAAAAATATTAAAAAAATATAGAAAAGAGGATATTATGGAAAATCAGGAAAAGAAGCATAAACGTCGTGTTCGTTATAAAGGGACACATCCACGAAAGTTTGAAGAAAAATATAAAGAATTAAATCCTGAAAAATATCAGGATACAGTTGAGAAGGTGATTCGAAAAGGCGGTACACCGGCAGGAATGCATATTTCCATTTGTGTGAAAGAAATACTGGAGTTTTTTGATATTCATCCAGGACAGGTAGGTTTAGATGCTACTTTAGGATATGGAGGGCATACAAGAAAGATGCTGGAATGCTTAAAAGGAAAAGGACATATTTATGCATTGGATGTTGATCCTATCGAATCGGTAAAAACTGAAAAACGATTAAAAGATGCAGGATTTGGGGAAGATATTTTAACTATTCGACGAACCAATTTTGCTAATATCGATCAGGTTGCCGAAGATGTTGGCCCATTTGATTTTATTTTGGCGGATCTAGGTGTTTCGTCCATGCAAATTGATAATCCGGAGAGAGGATTTTCCTATAAATATGAAGGACCATTGGATTTGAGGTTAAATCCCGAAAAAGGAATATCAGCGGCAGAACGTCTGGAAGATATTACAAAAGACGAATTAGAAGGAATGCTAATAGAAAATGCAGATGAACCATATGCAAAACAAATTGCAAAAAAAGTGGTTCAGGAGATCAGAAAAGGAAAGAAAATCAAAACAACAACACAGCTGCATGATGTTATTTGGCAGGCACTTTCCTTCATTCCTGAAAATGAGCGAAAACAGGCTGTTAGAAAATCCTGCCAGAGGACATTCCAGGCATTGCGAATAGATGTAAATAGTGAATTTGAAGTATTGGAAGAATTTTTGGAAAAACTTCCAGGTGCGTTAAAGCCAGGTGGACGTGTTGCAGTTTTAACATTTCACTCTGGTGAGGACCGTTTGGTCAAATACGCATTTAAAGAAGGGAAAAAAGCGGGAATATATCAGGAAATTGCAAAGGATGTAATCCGTCCGTCGAAAGAAGAATGTATAAAAAACGGAAGAGCTCGTTCTACAAAAATGAGATGGGCTATCAGAAATTATGATTAGTAAATGGAGATATATGAAGTTTTTGTTGCATATTTTTTTGAAAATGAGTAAAATAATCTACTGGAACCTAAAATTTGTAAAAGGTGGATTTGATTATGTTAGAAACATTTGTGAAAAATATTATTGATATGATACAGGGGAATTTATGGATTGGACCTCTTTTTGCATTAATTGCAGGAATCTTTACATCGTTGACTCCTTGTGCAATGTCTAATATTCCGTTGGTAACCGGTTATGTGACGGCTGATGGAGATGAGATTAAAGATACCAAAAGAGCACTATTACTGTCATTGACTTTTGCTGCAGGCTCAGCATTCACTTTTATTTGCCTTGGATTTATTGCATCTATTGTAGGGCATGTGGTAGGTCATTCTGAAATTCTTCATATTCTGCTGGGAGTATTAATGATTTTGATGGCACTGCAGATGTGGGATGTGATTCATTTGATTCCTCATGTTCATGGACTTGCGGGAAATGGAAAACAAGGCTTGGTTGGAGCGTTCTTTATTGGAATGATTGGAGGAATTTTTTCTTCCCATTGCGCAGCACCGGTCATTCTTATGCTTTTGACAATTGCGACACAAAGTGGAAATTATTTTCTTGGTGCAGTTTTGCTGTTCTGTTATTCTGTAGGACATGGAATGATTATTATTGCAGCAGGAACTTCTGTAGGTTTTGCCAATCGATTGGAAGATGGAAGTACAGATATTGCTTCAAAACTTTTCAAATTTGTTCTTGGATTGTTTATGCTTGCAATCGGAATATATATGCTGCTGGGAGATTAAGTTAAAAAGTAATTTTTTAATGACAAAAAATGAAAATAGAATTAAAAAAAATCATCTTTTTTTTCAAAATGTTAAATTTGTTTAGAAATGAATGAAATGATTGACTTTGACTGAAATCATGTTATAATCAATTAAAACAGTAAAATTCACTCATAAATTTGAACAGTAAATGACTGATTTTGATTGTAATTTGAAAAAGGAGGATTTTTATGAGAATTACTGAGTTACTGCAGGATGCAACTATTGACTTAGGTGTAAAAGTTAATAGTAAAGAAGAAGCTATTGATCACTTAGTTGATCTGATGATGAAAGGCGGGAATATTTCTGACAGAGAAGAATACAAAAAGGGAATTCTTGCCAGAGAAGCAGGTGGAACTACAGGTATCGGAGGAGGAATTGCAATTCCTCATGCCAAAAATGCAGCAGTTAAAACAGCAGGACTTGCTTCTATGACTGTTCCGGAAGGTGTTGATTATGAAGCAATGGATGGAGAACCATCTGATGTGTTTTTTATGATTGCAGCACCGGCAGAAGGAAGTGATGTTCATTTAGAGGCATTGTCAAGATTATCAACAATGCTGATGGATCCGTCTTTTAAAGATAGTTTGTTAAAGGCTTCATCAAAAGAAGAGTATTTGAAGTTAATTGATGAAAAGGAAAGCGAAAGATTTCCTGAAGAAGAGAAAGAAGAAGTAAAAGAAGAAAAAAAGGAAGATAAAAAAGAGGGATATCAGGTACTGGCTGTAACTGCATGTCCAACAGGAATTGCTCATACATTTATGGCAGCAGAATCACTGGAAAATAAAGCAAAAGAAATGGGAATTGCGCTGAAGGCTGAAACTAATGGTTCAGGAGGAGCAAAAAATATTCTTACAAAAGAAGAAATCGCAAATTGTGATGGAATTATTGTTGCAGCAGATAAAAATGTTGAAATGGCTCGTTTTGATGGAAAACAGGTACTTCAGACAAAAGTTGCAGACGGAATCAATAAGCCTGAAGAGCTGATTCAGACAATCTTAGATAAAAAAGCTCCTACATATCATCACGCAGGTGGGGCACAGGAAGAAGAAAATACAGAAGGTGAAAGTGTCGGACGTCAGATTTACAAACATTTGATGAACGGTGTATCACATATGCTCCCATTTGTTATCGGTGGTGGTATTCTGATTGCCCTTGCATTTTTATTTGATAATCAGGAAATCAACCCTGCA
Source organism: Anaerostipes sp. 494a (assembly GCF_001940315.1). Lineage (NCBI taxonomy): Bacteria > Bacillati > Bacillota > Clostridia > Lachnospirales > Lachnospiraceae > Anaerostipes > Anaerostipes sp. 494a. The sequence continues at coordinate 94,638 of NZ_MJIF01000001.1, forward strand.
AACTTTGGAAAGAATACTCCGCTTGCGGCAACATTAAAGACCATTGGTGAACAGGCTTTTGGATTTATGCTTCCAATTCTTGCTGGTTTTATTTCAATGAGTATTGCAGATCGTCCGGGACTTGCCGTTGGATTTGTCGGTGGAGCTCTTGCTAATGGCGGATATACATTTGCTAATATTATGTCTTATGATTCTGCTACAGCAGTTTCATCTGGTTTTGTCGGTGCGCTGCTTGCAGGTTTCCTTGGTGGATATATTATGGTTGCATTAAGAAAAATCTTTGATAAGCTTCCAAGTGCATTAGAGGGATTAAAACCAATTTTATTGTATCCGGTTTGCGGTATTTTGATTATGGGCGTTGTTATGATTGCAATCAATCCTGTGATGGGTGCAATTAATACAGGACTTAATAATTTCCTGTCTTCCATGAGTGGAACAAGTTCTATTTTATTAGGTGCTGTCCTTGGTGGAATGATGTCTGTTGACATGGGCGGACCTTTCAATAAAGCTGCTTATGTTTTTGGTACAGCACAGTTAACAGTAGCAGATGCAGGACCAGAACAATACGCAATTATGGCAGCAGTAATGGCCGGTGGTATGGTTCCACCACTTGCAATTGCACTTTGTACAACTTTCTTTAAAAATCGCTTTACAGAAAGTGAAAGAAAATCAGGTGTTGTAAATTATGTTATGGGATTATCTTTTATTACAGAAGGAGCAATTCCGTTTGCAGCAGGAGATCCTATCCATATTCTTCCTCCATGTATTATTGGTTCAGCAATAGCAGGAGCATTATCTATGGCATTTGGATGCGGACTTCCAGCTCCTCATGGTGGAATCTTTGTAATTGGAGTTATCACAAATCCATTAATGTATATGGTAGCTGTTCTTGTAGGAGCAGTGGTTGGAATGCTGATTATGTCAGTGACTAAAAAACCGTTAAATAAATAAAAATTAAGTAGAGATTGCGATGAAAATCGCAATCTCTGTTTGCTATTTTGCTAAAAGGATGCTATACTTAGTAGGATTAGGTGAATAAGACAGTTCATTCGTACCATCCTGTCTATAAATAAAACTAGGACTTGAAAGAATTTGATTTTTCAGGATACAGGTGCGTTTATCTGTATCTTTTTTATTTTATTAGGAAAGACCTTGCTACACCAAAGTGTAAAAGTCTTTCCTAACGAAACAAAAACGCTCCGCGCGAATATACATTAGAAAAATAAAACAGAAAGGGAATTATATGTACCGATTAACAACACATGCGTCTTTTGACTCGGCTCATTTTCTCGCTGGTTATGACGGAAAATGCAGTAATCTCCATGGGCATCGATGGAAACTGGAAGTGACGGTGGAAAGTGAAAAGCTTGAGGAGAATGGGCAGATTCGAGGGATGATTGTAGATTTTGGCAAGTTAAAACAAGATGTAAAAATGCTGGCAGATGAGTTTGATCACTGTCTGATCGTTGAGAAAAATACATTAAAATCAAAAACCATGGAAGCTTTGCTGGAAGAGAAATTTAAAATTATCACGGTAGAGTTTCGTCCTACGGCTGAAAATTTTGCTAAATATTTCTTTGACAGGATGAAGGCACAAGGATATCAGGTATCATTTGTTAATGTATATGAAACACCAAATAATATGGCGGGATATGGAGAAGGGTAATGGAAGAATATCAGGTAGTAGAAACCTTTATAAGTATTAATGGAGAAGGGAAAAAAGCCGGTCGACTTGCCATGTTCATACGATTGAAAGGATGTAATCTTGATTGCTCCTATTGTGATACAAAGTGGGCTAATGAAAGAAAAGCACCTTTTGAATGGATGACGTCAAAGCAGATTACAGATAGAATTGTAGAATCGGGTGTTCAACTGGTAACTTTGACTGGTGGAGAACCTTTGATGAATGACAATATTGGAGAATTGATCGGAAGTATATTAATGATTCCCCAGGTGGAACTGGAAATTGAAACCAATGGAAGCATGCCTATTCGTTTTTATAAAGAAAGGGATGCCCGACTTTCCATGACTATGGATTATAAACTTCCATCCAGTTTTATGGAAGAGTCTATGTGTCTGGAAAATATGGAATATTTAAAGCCATGGGATGTGGTGAAATTTGTAATAGGAAGCAGAGAAGATCTGGAGCGGGCAAAGGAGATAATTGAACGATTTTCTCTTTGTGAAAAAGCAATTGTCTATTTTAGCCCGGTATTTGGGCAAATAGAACCAGTGGAAATAGTAGAATTTATGAAAGAAGAGCACTTAAATAAAGTTAGATTTCAAATCCAGATACATAAAGTAGTCTGGGATCCGGAAAAAACCGGAGTGTAGGAGGATGTTATGGCAATTGACAGAGAAGCAATCAAAGAGCATATCAAAGGAATTTTAATTGCTTTGGGAGATGATCCAGAGAGAGAAGGACTTGTGGAAACACCAGAACGTGTGGCAAAAATGTATGAAGAAGTGTTTGAAGGTATGAATTATTCTAATCATCAAGTGGCACAGATGTTTTCAAAAACCTTTGAAGATGATCTGACAGTAAAAGATTATCGTGATATGGTCATTGTAAAGGATATAGATATTTTCAGCTACTGTGAGCATCATATGGCATTGATGTATGATATGAAAGTGGCAGTGGCATATTTACCTAATCAAAAAGTTTTAGGATTAAGTAAAATTGCCAGAATTTGTGACATGGTTGGAAAGCGCCTGCAGCTTCAGGAAAGAATTGGAAGTGATATCGCTGAAATTATTATGGAAGTGGCAGAATGTGAAGATGTGGCAGTTTATATTGAAGGATGTCATAGCTGTATGAGTGCAAGAGGAATCAAAAAGAACAATGCGAAAACTGTTACGACTACGTTAAGAGGGGCATTTGAAAAAGATGATACATTGAAATGGCATTTTATGATGCAGGCAGGGAAATAGAATAGCTATAGGGAAGGTGGCAGTTTTATCTTCCTGATTGAGTTTTTTCAAAATTTTTGAGACTGGAGGAAAAGAATCATGAGTAAACCAACGAAAGCAGTGGTAGTCTTTAGCGGAGGACAAGACAGTACGACCTGTTTATTCTGGGCAAAAAAGAAATATGATGAAGTAATCGCTTTGTCATTTGATTATGGACAGAGACATTCTCTGGAGCTTGAATGTGCAAAAGATATATGTAATAAGTATGAAATTGAACATCATATTCTTAATATGGAACTATTAAATCAGCTGGCTCCAAATTCTTTGACAAGAATGGATATGGAGGTGGATCACGATGCACCGGAAAAAGGTACTCCAAATACATTTGTAGATGGAAGAAATATGCTATTTTTAACTTTTGCTGCAGTATTCGCAAAACAAAGAGATATTCACGTTCTGGTGACAGGGGTTTCACAAAGTGATTTCAGTGGATATCCAGATTGTCGTCATGTGTTTATTTCTTCTTTGGAGACGACTCTTACTCTGGCTATGGATTATGAGTTTGAGATTATAACTCCGATGATGTGGATCGATAAAAAGGAAACCTGGGAAATGGCTGATAAGCTTGGGGTTTTTGATATTATCAGAAATGAAACGCTTACCTGTTATAATGGTGTTATGGGAGATGGATGCGGTGAATGTCCATCCTGTAAACTGAGAAAAAAAGGTTTAGATGAATATTTAAAAATCAGAACAAAAAATGATTAGAAAAATATAAAATTTTTGTAAAAAATCACGAAGAATATTGATAATATTTTAACATAAATATATAATGAACCTGTAGCAATAAGAAGGATGAGTTATTATCCAATAAAAAAGGAGATGTTGTTATGGGAAGATTTACATTACCAAGAGATTTGTATTTTGGTGAAGGTTCACTGGAGACACTGAAAACATTAAAAGGGAAAAAGGCAGTTCTCTGTCTGGGCGGTGGATCCATGAAACGTTTTGGATTTGTTGATCAGGTTATTGATTATTTAAAAGAAGCTGGAATTGAAACACAGCTTATTGAAGGCATAGAACCGGATCCGTCTGTGGAAACCGTAATGAAAGGTGCCGAAGTCATGAAAGAATTTGAGCCTGATCTGATTATTGCAATGGGTGGAGGTTCTCCAATTGATGCAGCAAAAGCAATGTGGGTATTTTATGAACATCCGGAAACAACCTTTGATGATATTAAGGATCCATTTACTATACCAGAATTAAGAAATAAGGCAAAATTTATTGCAATTCCATCAACATCAGGTACCGCAACTGAAGTTACAGCATTTTCTGTTATTACAGATTATAGTACAGGAATCAAATATCCATTAGCTGATTTTGAAATTACACCGGATATTGCAATTGTAGATCCGGCATTAGCTGAAACAATGCCACAGACATTGACAGCTCATACAGGAATGGATGCATTGACACATGCAATCGAAGCCTATGTGGCAGGATTACATTCTCCATTTTCAGATCCTCTGGCTATTCAGGCTATAGAAATGATTTTTGATAATCTGAAAGCTTCTTATGAGGGAGATATGGAAGCAAGAGGAAACATGCATATTGCACAGTGTCTTGCAGGTATGGCATTCTCCAATGCTCTGCTGGGAATCGTACATTCTCTTGCACATAAAACAGGAGCTGTGTTTGATACAGGACATATTCCTCATGGATGTGCAAATGCCATTTATCTTCCATATGTTATCCAGTATAATGCAAAAGTGTGTTCAGACCGTTTTGCGATGATTGCAAAAAAATTAGGACTGCCGGGAATGACAGATAAAGCACTTACATTATCACTGATCAAGGCAGTGAAAGAATTAAGAGCAGATTTGAATATTGTTTCCAATCTGAAAGATTTTGGAGTTAAGGAAGATGAATTCCTTGAGAAGAAGCATATGATTGCGGAAAGAGCTGTGGGCGATGCATGTACAGGTTCAAACCCAAGAGAAACTTCTGTAGAAGATATGGAAAAGATCCTGGAATGTATTTACTATGGAAAAGATGTAACGTTTTAATAAAAAGCGGATAGATATATTTTAATTTAAAATTCGCTCATGAGTCTTGGTGCGGAATTTATTTCACATCTGATATAAATTCTCTTTAAGTAGATAAGGTATATAACCGAAATTACTTAAGGAGGATTTATTTTTTATTACATAGGAAATTACTTTGAATTTCCTATGTAACAAAAAACGCTCCGCGCGGATGTGCACGATGTACAAAGGAAAGCAGTTAAAACTGCTGCACATATCGGCACGCAAAGAGGAGCAAGTCCCTCATGATTGAGGGATACAGGGAGTTGATAGCGGACTTGTCCGCTTTCTTCTTACATATAAATGGGATAGCTTCTAAGTTCACGTAAGGCAAATGTGATTGCAAAGACTGCAGCAATGGCATCTGCAATCGGTGCAGAGAACATAATGCCGTCAATTCCCAAGAAAATCGGCAGAATAATTAAAAGTGGAAGAAGGAAGATTATCTGCCTGGTCAGAGAAATGAAAATACCTCGATTTGCTTTCCCGATTGCAGTGAAGAAATTGGAAGTAATCGGCTGAATTCCGTTAATGAAAGTACAAAACAGGAAAATACGGAAAAACTTTTCTGCAAATTGATAATAAGCTTCACTTTCTGAACCGAAAAACCCGATGATTTCTCTTGGAAACATCTGAAAACACAAAAAAGCGATTGTACTGATTGTTGTGGCGGAAACAATGGCTTTTAAATAAGCCTCTTTCACTCTATGATATTTCTTAGCACCATAGTTGAAGCTGATAATCGGCTGGAGTCCTTGGGAAATACCGATATTGACAGAAAAGAAGATCATATTCACTTTCATGATGATTCCGGCACATGCAAGAGGTATATCACTTCCATAAACAGAAGAAGCACCATATAAAATAAGAACATTGTTCATTACAATCTGGACGATCATCATTGCCAGCTGGTTAAAGCAGGGTGCCATTCCTAAAGTGATGATTTTTTTACAATTTTCAGGTTTTGGAATAAGGGTATCTTTTGTAAGGGAAACTGTATGAAACTGCCTTAGATAACCAAGAACCATAAGTCCTGAAATAACCTGTCCAATAACCGTTGCCCATGCGGCACCGGATATTCCCATATGAAAAACAAATATAAATAATGGATCTAAAACAGTATTAATAATAGCTCCTGTAATAGTGCAGATCATAGAAAATCTGGGACTGCCATCAGCTCTTACAAGATTTGTTCCACCTGTGGTCAATATTAAAAAAGGAAACCCAAAAGATGTAATACTGGTATATATTAAAGAATAATTTAAGACATCGGTTGTAGCGCCAAATAAAAGCATCATTGGTTTAAGAAATATTTTTGTGATTATGCATAAAAGAATGCCTAAAGTAAATAGCATAGTAATAGCATTTCCTGCGAATCCTGCAGCTTTATCTTTTTCTCCCCTTCCCATGGATAAATTAAAATTAGCCGCACCGCCAATTCCACACATCAAAGCAATAGCGGTACAGGTCATGACCAGAGGAAAAGCTACGTTTGTAGCAGCATTTCCAAGCATTCCTACGCTTCGTCCTATGAAGAACTGATCTACCATATTGTATAATGCACTGACCAGCATAGCGATAATACTAGGAATAGCAAATCTAAGCAATAAAGTACTGATTTTCTCAGTGCCCAAAGGATTGTTTTTCTTTTCTTGTAACATTTCAATTATATCCTCAACTTTCTATTAATAGGCTGTAAATAAGTATAATATAAAACAAGATTCGACACAACTAACAGAAAAAAATTTTGCAATAAAATGTCTTGTTCTTGAGAAAATAAGAGAAAATTCAAAACATTATCTGAAAACAATATTTATATAATTAAATAATCTAATAATCAGATAACTTAAGAAAATTTCCTCTTTACAAGAGAAGATTATTTATGTATTATAAAAAACAACATAAAGGAAAGAATTTGACGAAAGGATGAAGGAAGATGATGAATCAGGATAAACAGATGCCAGGATTATATGATCCAAGCTTCGAGCATGACAACTGTGGTATTGGTGCATGTGTAAACATCAAAGGTGTAAAAAATCATCAGACAGTTGATAATGCCCTGAAGATCGTTGAAACATTAGAACATAGAGCTGGTAAAGATGCAGCGGGAGAAACTGGAGATGGTGTAGGTATCATGCTTCAGATTTCACATAAATTTTTTACAAAAGCCTGTAAAGAAGCCCAGATTGACATTGGAGATGAGAGAGAATACGGAATTGGTATGTTCTTTTTTCCTAATGATGAATTAAGACTTCGTCAGGCTAAAAAGATGTTTGAAATCATAGTTGAGAAAGAAGGAATGACATTCCTGGGATGGAGAGAGGTTCCTACAGATCCAGGAGTTCTTGGTAAAAAGGCACTGGAATGTATGCCTAAGATTCTGCAGGGATTTGTAAAGAAACCTGCAGATGTGGAAAAAGGACTTGCTTTTGATCGTAAGTTATATATAGCACGAAAGGTATTTGAACAGAGTAATGAAGAATCATATGTTGTCTCTTTATCAAGCCGTACCATAGTATATAAAGGTATGTTTCTGGTTGGACAGCTTCGTACATTCTTTAAAGATTTACAGGATGTATCCTATGAATCTGCTATTGCACTTGTTCATTCCAGATTTAGTACAAATACAACACCAAGCTGGGAAAAAGCGCATCCATATCGTTTTATTGTTCATAATGGTGAAATTAATACCATCCGTGGAAATGCTGATAAGATGCTTGCCCGTGAAGAAAATATGGAATCTGAATATCTTAAAAATGAGATGCATAAACTGATTCCTGTAGTAAATCCAAACGGATCAGATTCAGCGAGACTGGACAATACATTGGAATTTCTGGTAATGAGTGGTATGGACCTTCCTCATGCAGTTATGATTACAATTCCAGAGCCATGGGAAAATAATAAAGTTATAACACAGGAAAAGAAAGACTTTTATCAGTATTATGCAACTATGATGGAACCGTGGGATGGACCTGCATCTATTTTGTTCACAGATGGGGATCAGGTTGGTGCCGTTCTGGATCGTAATGGATTACGTCCATCAAGATACTATATTACAGATGATGATCAGTTGATCCTTTCTTCTGAAATTGGTGTTTTAGATATTGATCCGACAAAAATTGTAGTAAAAGAAAGACTTCGTCCTGGAAAGATGCTTCTGGTAGATACTATCCAGGGAAAAGTAATTGCAGACGATGTAGTAAAAGAAAAATACGCAAAGAAAGAACCTTATGGTGAATGGCTGGACAGCAATCTGTTAGAATTAAAAGACTTAAAGATTCCAAATGAGCCAGTTCCTTCTTATGGAAAAGAAGAACGAGAAAAAATGATGAAAGCATTTGGATATACTTATGAAGAAATCAAAACAACTATTCAGCCAATGGCGTTAAATGGAACAGAAGCTATTGCTGCAATGGGTACAGATACACCATTGGCAGTATTATCTAAAAAACATCAGCCGTTGTTTAATTATTTTAAACAGTTGTTTGCACAGGTTACAAATCCGCCTATTGATGCAATTCGTGAGGAACTTGTAACATCCACCACGATTTATGTTGGTAAAGAAGGAAACATTCTTGATGAAAAACCGGAAAACTGTCGAGTATTAAAAGTTCATAATCCAATCCTTACAGATACAGATTTGTTAAAAATCAAGAACATGAAAAAAGAAGGATTTAAGGTTGTAGAACTTCCTATTATATATTATAAAAATACATCACTTGAAAAAGCACTGGATCGTCTTTTTGTAGAAGTGGACAGAGCTTATCGTGATGGTGCCAATATTATTATTTTATCTGACCGTGGTGTGGATGAAAACCATGTGGCAATTCCATCATTACTGGCTGTTTCAGCAATGCATCAGCATCTGATCAGAACGAAAAAACGTACTTCTGTTGCATTGATTCTGGAAAGTGGTGAACCAAGAGAAGTACATCATTTTGCTACACTTCTTGGATATGGTGCATGTGCCGTGAATCCATATCTTGCACTGCAGAGTATTCAGAAGCTGATTGATGATGAATTGCTTCACAAAGATTATTATGCAGCAGTAAATGATTATACAAATGCCATACTTCATGGAATTGTTAAGATTGCATCTAAGATGGGTATTTCAACAATTCAGTCTTATCAGGGATCTCAGATTTTTGAAGCTATTGGTATTAACTCTGATGTGGTAAATAAATATTTTACAAATACTGTCAGTCGTGTGGAAGGAATTTCATTAAAAGATCTTGAAGAAGATGTGGATGCACGACATGCATCGGCATTTGATCCTCTTGGACTGGAAAATGATATGACTCTTGAAAGTGCAGGAAGTCATAAATATAGAAGTGGAAAAGAACAGCATCTGTATAATCCAAGAACAATTCATACATTACAAACTGCAACAAGAACTGGAAATTATGAGTTGTTTAAAGAATATACACATATGATCGATCAGGAATTAGAACCTGGAAATTTAAGAGGATTAATGGAATTTAATTATCCTAAAAAAGGAATTCCGATTGAAAAAGTTGAAAGTGTTGATTCCATTGTAAAACGTTTTAAAACGGGAGCTATGTCTTATGGATCTATTTCCGGAGAAGCTCATGAAACCCTTGCCATTGCTATGAATAAACTGGGTGGTAAATCTAATAGTGGTGAAGGTGGAGAAAGACCGGAACGTTTAACAATTGGAAGAGATGGTTTGAATCGCTGTTCTGCAATCAAACAGATTGCATCTGGACGATTTGGTGTAACCAGTGAATATCTGGTAAGTGCAAAAGAAATTCAGATTAAAATGGCTCAGGGAGCTAAACCTGGAGAAGGTGGTCATCTTCCAGGAAAGAAAGTTTACCCTTGGATTGCAAAAACACGTCATTCAACAGCTGGTGTAGGATTGATTTCACCACCACCTCATCATGACATTTATTCAATCGAGGATTTGGCACAATTGATCTATGACTGTAAGAATGCAAATAAAGATGCAAGAATTTCTGTCAAACTGGTATCTGAAGCAGGAGTTGGTACTGTTGCTTCTGGTGTTGCAAAAGCAGGAGCACAGGTTATCCTGATTTCCGGATATGATGGTGGTACTGGAGCAGCACCTAGAAATTCTATCTATAATGCAGGGCTTCCTTGGGAACTTGGTTTGGCAGAGGCACATCAGAATCTTATGATGAATGATTTACGTAACAAAGTTATCGTAGAAACAGATGGAAAACTGATGAGCGGACGTGATGTTGCCATTGCAGCAATGCTTGGTGCAGAAGAATTTGGATTTGCAACAGCGCCACTTGTAACACTTGGTTGTGTTATGATGCGTGTTTGTAATCTGGATACATGTCCTGTTGGTGTTGCGACACAGAATCCGGAATTAAGAAAACGTTTTAAAGGTAAACCGGAATATGTAATGAATTTCATGAGATTTATTGCTCAGGAATTAAGAGAATATATGGCAAAATTAGGTGTTGCCACAGTGGATGAACTGGTAGGGCGTACAGATTTGTTAAGACCAAATCATGTAGCCGAGGAAAAACATGTGGATTTATCACGTATCTTAGATCCAACTTTTGTAAATGCAGAAAAGATGGATTACAATCATAAGAAAGTTTATGACTTTAAACTGGAACAGACAGCAGATGAAAAAGTTCTGATGAAACAGTTAAAGACTGCACTGGATAAAAAGCAGAAGAAGAGTATTGAAATTGATGTAACAAACATTGATCGTACATTTGGAACAATGTTTGGAGCTGAGATTACAAGAAAATGGGGAGAACAGACACTGGAAGACGATACATATACAGTAAAATGTAATGGTGCCGGCGGACAGAGTTTTGGAGCATTTATCCCGAAAGGACTGACTTTACAGCTGGTGGGAGACAGTAACGACTATTTTGGAAAAGGTTTATCCGGTGGTAAATTAGTGCTTTGTCCACCAAAAGGAGTGAAATTTAAAGCCGAAGAAAATATTATCGTAGGTAACGTTGCATTATATGGAGCAACAAGTGGTAAAGCATATATTAACGGTATTGCAGGTGAACGTTTCTGTGTACGTAACTCTGGAGCAACAGCTGTTGTAGAAGGTGTTGGTGATCATGGATGTGAATATATGACTGGAGGACGTGTGCTGGTTCTCGGACCAACCGGTAAAAACTTTGCTGCAGGTATGAGTGGTGGAGTTGCATATGTTCTGGATGAAGAAAGCAAGTTATATATGAATCTGAATAAAGAAATGGTTTCAATTGAACCGGTTACCTCTAAATATGATGTTATGGAAGTAAAAGAAATGCTGAAAGAACATGTAGCATATACAAATTCTGAAAAAGGTAAGGAAATTCTCAAGAATCTTGGAAAATATTTGCCAAAATTCAAAAAGATTATGCCAAATGATTACAAGAAGATGCAGAATCTGATCGTGCAGATGGAAGAACGTGGATTAAGTAGTGAACAGGCACAGATTGAAGCGTTTTACATGAATGCCAATGGACAGAATTAGGAGGAGGAAATTATGGGAAAACCAACTGGATTTTTAGATTATGTGAGAGAAGATGCCCAGGCTGAATCTCCAAAAGAAAGAATCAAACATTATAATGAATTTCATGTTCCTCTTCCAAAAGAGGAACAGCAGAAACAGGGAGCTAGATGTATGGACTGTGGAGTGCCGTTCTGCCAGTCCGGACAGGTGTTAAACGGAATGGCTTCAGGATGTCCGTTAAACAATCTTGTTCCGGAATGGAACGACCTGATTTGTACAGGAAACTGGAAGCAGGCCTATCGCAGATTGAAAAAGACTAATCCATTTCCTGAATTTACAGGACGTGTTTGTCCGGCTCTTTGTGAAAATGCATGTACCTGTGGACTGGATGGAGATCCGGTCTGCTCAAAACAAAATGAGTTAAGTATTGTTGAATATGGATATGCCAATGGTCTTGCAAAAGCAATGCCTCCAAAATTCCGTACAGGAAAGAAAGTTGCAGTGATAGGTTCTGGACCGGCAGGTTTATCAGCAGCAAATTCTTTAAATAAACGCGGGCATGAAGTGACTGTATATGAACGTTCTGATCGCTTTGGCGGATTGTTAATGTATGGTATTCCAAATATGAAACTGGAAAAACATATTGTAGAACGTAAATTGAAAATCATGGAAGAAGAAGGGATTCATTTCGTTGCCAATACAAATGTTGGAAAAGACATCAAACCAGAACAGTTAAAGAAAGAGTATGATGCGATTGTACTTGCCTGTGGTTCTTCTAATCCAAGAAATATTGAAGTACCTGGACGTGAAGCAAAGGGAATTTATTTTGCAGTAGATTTCTTAAAGGCAACTACAAAAAGTCTTCTTGATTCTGAACTGAAAGATAATAAATATATTTCTGCAAAAGGAAAAAATGTTATTGTTATCGGTGGTGGAGATACTGGAAATGACTGTGTGGGAACATCCATCCGTCATGGTGCTAAAAGTGTTACACAGCTGGAAATGATGCCAAAACTTCCGGATCAGCGTACAGAAGACAATCCATGGCCAGAATGGCCTAGAATCTGTAAGACAGATTATGGTCAGGAAGAAGCTATAGCAGTTTTTGGACATGACCCAAGAATTTATCAGACAACAGTAAAAGAATTTAAGATGAATAAAAAAGGCGAAGTATGTAAAGCTGTACTTGTTTCATTAGAAAGTAAAAAGGACGAAAAAACAGGAAGAATGGCAATGGTTCCTGTAGAAGGTTCAGAAAAAGAGATACCTGCAGATTTAGTATTAATTGCAGCAGGATTCTTAGGAAGTGAAAAGTATGTTACAGATGCCTTTGGAGTAAAGGTAAATGCAAGAACCAATGTGGAAACAGAGCAGAATAGTTTTGCCACAAGTGTAAAAAATGTATTTGTAGCAGGTGATATGCATCGTGGACAGTCTCTGGTTGTATGGGCAATTCGTGAAGGACGAGATGTTGCCAGAGAAGTAGATTATCAGCTGATGGGTTATACAAATTTATAATCTTTGCCGGGCTTGAATTACCAATCATAATAGTGAACAGCATCTTCAAATGGGAATGTTTGGAGATGCTGTTTTAAAAAATGTACTTTTCTTTAATCGGGGTTTTTGCTATAGTAATATGGAAGAAATTTGTATTTGCAGTAGGAGTTGGATGATATGAATATTCTTGGACATTTTAAAACGATTACACGGCATAAAATACTTGTGGCAAAGGGATGCTTCCGGCTGGGATTATATCGGCAGGGATTGATGCATGATATGTCAAAGTATTCTCCGGCTGAATTTATTCCTGGAATTCTTTATTATAAAGGAACGCAGAGCCCTAACAATGGTGAGCGTCTGAAAAATGGTGTATCTATGGCATGGCTTCATCACAAAGGAAGAAATAAACATCATTTTGAGTATTGGATTGATTATAGTCTTGATGTACATCATCAAGGACTTGTGGGAATGAAGATTCCAAAAAAATACATGGCAGAAATGTTTGTAGACAGAGTAAGTGCCGGGAAGATATACAATGGAAATAAATTTACAAAAGAAAGTCCGTTGGAATATTTTAATCATGGAATAGGAGCAACGATTATGAATGATGCATCCAGGGATTATCTGACTATGCTTCTGACTATGTATGCCAAGAAAGGTGAAGATGAAACCTTTCAATATTTAAAAAGAGATTTGAGAGATGATATTAGTGGTTATGACAGGATATCACCATTTCAGAAAACAAGTACAATTCATATTGGATAGAATTTCATGTATGGGTGTCTTGCAAAATAAACATACTTAAAGTATAATTAATGTAAAGTTAAAAGCCTGGGGTGTGCGATAACTTGCTATTTTGAACCTACATTTACTTGTCACGGGACATCGTATAATGAACTGGATGTCATGCCCTCTTTTTGTAAGGGACGGCAGAAGGTTTGTTGAGATGACCCACCTAGCTTAGCTAGGCGTCAAAATTGCGAGACCGGCATTCCCGGGTATTACAAAAGATAAAATAATAATATGCATAAGATAACAGAGGAGACAGGATACTGTCTCCTTTGATGTTTTCTATCTTTTACAAAAGGAGAATTTAAAAGATGAAATTTTTTAAAGAAAATGATAAAACCCCTTTTCTTGTGGTGGCATTTGGTATCGTTTTATATTTGGGGTTGAGTAATATACAGCTAATGATTAAGGGGATATCTTATGTATCTTCTGTTGCGTTTCCTTTTATTCTAGGAAGCTGTCTGGCATTTATTATAAATGTTCCTATGAGTTTTTTTGAAAGAAAAGTTTTTTCAAAAGTGAAGAAAGGGAAAAGAGCATTAAGTATCGTCAGCGCCATTGCATGTATTATAGGGGTAATTTTGCTCGTTCTTGGACTGATCATTCCGGAACTTGTGGATACTTTATATAAACTATCAAACAGTATTCCGGGATTTGCCAGACAGATACAGGATGTGCTTAATCAAATGACAAAGAATAATCCTGCCATACATAAATATATTGAACAGATGGAAATTGATTGGAATAAGGTTAGTGGAGAGCTGATGAATTATCTGCAGACCTGGGCAACCGGTCTTCTTAATTCTACAGTTAGCGTTATTTCCGGTGCAGTACAGGCGGTGATAAGTTTTGCCTTAGGTCTGGTATTTGCTTTGAATGCACTGCTTAAGAAAGAAATTCTGGCAAATCAGATAAAAAAACTGCTATTTGCGATTCTTCCAGTGAGAATTGTAGAAAACATGATTAAAGTTGGAAGATTATCAGTTCAGACGTTTTCCAATTTCCTGTCAGGACAATGTATGGAGGCTGTTATTTTAGGAATGCTGATATTTATCAGTATGCAGCTTTTTGGAATACCGTATGCAATTTTGATTGCAGTGTTTATTGGAGTTACATCTTTGATACCAATTGTTGGAGGTTTTATAGGCTGCTGGGTAGGTGTATTTCTGATTCTAATGGTAGACTGGAAACAGGCAATTATTTTTATTGTGGTATTTGTGGTTATACAGGAGATTGAAGGTAATCTGATCTATCCTCATGTGGTTGGCAATTCTGTGGGATTACCGGCAATCTGGGTACTGGTTGCAGTTACAGTTGGAGGAAATATTTCCGGAGTTGTTGGAATGATTTTCAGTATTCCAATCTGTTCAGTGCTTTATCAGCTGCTTGCTCAGTTTGTAAATAAACAGATTCGAAAGAGAGGATTGGAAAATATCATAAAAAATGTATAGAAAATCACAAAAAGCCTATAATAGCTTATGAAGTCCTGTAATAGGGCTCTAGATTATAGTTATTAGGAGGTATTGATTATGGACAGAGAACAGATGATTTGTCCTTGTCTGGATGTAACAGCAGGGCAGATTATGGATGCTTATGAAGAAGGTGCAACAACAGTTGATGCAATTAAAGATATAACAGGTGCAGGAAGTGTATGTGGCGCCTGTATAGATCAGATTGAAGATCTGTTAATTGAATTAAAAGGATAATAAGTTTGCAGGGCATATAAATGTATGACCCTGCTGTTTCTTTTTATACACTTTGTGTATCTTTTCGGAATGTTTTTGAGGAAATGGTAATCAAAGGTAATCACTCTTTTAAGAAAGAAAAAAGTGAAATATCCATATAGAATGGACATTTCACCATAACTGACAAATGCCGATGGTGGGACTCGAACCCCATATAATAATTCTAAACATATAGTGTTTAAGCCAAATATTCTATTTTCGTGTTGCATTCGTGTTGCATATTTTTTCAAAATGATTATTTATATCTTTGTTTACTTCTTTTTGCTTATCTTCTAATGCGTGTCTATATACATTTTTCAAAACAGCTTCTGACTTCCAACCTCCACGTTGCATTATGTAAGCATCAGGAACACCTAAAGCGTGTTGAATAGATGCACAGTAGTGACGCAAATCATGAAATCTAAATTTTTTTAATCCGTGTTTTTTTATTAATCGTTCAAATCTTAATGTGATTTGTGCAGGATTTATGCTTACTACTTTTTCTGGGTAATCGTCAAATTTTTCTGCGACAAAATGAGGAAATTGAATAAAACGATCTCCAGCAAAAGACTTCGTTCGTTTAAGAACCCATTCATTTTTATAATTCTGCACCATAGCATATTTAACGTGTACAATATCACCATTAATTTCTTTTTTATGCAATCCACAAATTTCTGACCTTCGCATAGGGCCGAAAGCAGCTAACAATATTGCAATTTCTAAATCTTTGTCTTTTCCTTCATTTGATATAATTTCAATTAGTTTTCTTACATCTGCATCTAATGGAATAGTGAGGTCAATTTGCTCTTTCTGTGGGAGAGTCGTCCTGATCAAGAAGTTTGGTCGATACATTGCAAACACAGAAGAAAGCAATCCGTGTTTGTTCCTAGTTGTCTTTGCAGAGTTTTTTGCTGATATACGATTGATTTCTGCTTGGATTTCGTTTGACGTGATCGAGTTGATATTTTTTTTCATAATTGATTTAAAATCATTTTTTGCTATGCTTTTGTATGCCTTGATTGTAGACGGAGATAGTATGTTTTCTTTTAATTTAATGTAACCATCGAATGCTTCTTTTAATGTGATTTCTATGGGTGCGTTGCCGTTGTCTTTATCTTTGTTTAGCAAAAACTCATTTGCAAGGTTTTCAACTTCTATTTTCCCTTTTCTGGTTTTGTCTTGGCTTGTGAATGATTTATATATTCGTTTTTCTTTTTCGTTTCCGTCTTTATCAGTAGTTTTTTCTGTGTGGCTATAAACCTGACAGCGCCAGGAGCCGCTTGGTAATCGTTTTGCTGTTGGCATATAACATCATCCTTTCTAAAAAAGGGTGCAAAAAATACACCCTATCCATTTGTAATTTGTGTAGGATGTATGATATAATTCTGTTGTTCATGCAGAACTGTATCAATCATCCTTGGTTGATAGGTTTCTAAAATTCCGTCCGGTTGGAAGCTGGGCGGTTTTTTATTTGATAAATTCTTACAAAGCTATAATCTTTCTATATATTTCCAATTCTTTGGAAAGCCCATCTCGTTTAGAATTTCATCTTTTTCTAAAATATCTAATTTTTGATAAAGTATACCAAAATTTCGATACAATTCTTTTGATATGCGTTTAATATCATTTTTTGACAATAATATTTTTAATGCAATGACAGCAGCAAACAAGTCGCGCTTTCCTAATAAAAATTCACCAGACTTATTTTGTTCTATTTGTAAATCACGATGATAAATTGTATCAATAATTGGTCTTTTTGTCCGATAACAATAAAGACGATTATCATGTGCACAGAAGTTTCTAATGCCTGATAAATAAAATAATAAATTTTCTAATTCATTATCTTGTATTCCAAATTGTCTTGATACAGCTTGGCGTTCTTGAGTGTTCATAAGGCTATAAAATTTACTAATCGTTCCAAATGTTAAAATATTGTTCAGGACCCAAAGAGGGATATAACCATATTCCTTAAGATAATGTTGTATGCTTGGGTCGGAACTTCGTGAGGCAATTTGGTTTTGTATATTAGCAATTAAATCTGGAATTTGTTTGTGGGCATTTTTAACATGTGTGTTGAAATTATTATAGATTAAATAGTTTTTGTGCCCATGTTCTTTCGAGAAAAAGTAAGCAATTAAATTTTTGATATGAGTTTCTACACTCAAAATATATTTCATGAATATGCTTCTTAATTTTTTATCAAATTGATATAATGCGTGAATTTCTTGCAAAGTTGTTCCAGAACGATATAAGTCTGTATCCGAGTTGTTTTGTTCTAAAAACATTTTGTTATAGCCGTTTATCAGATTATAGTATCCAATTTGAGACAAAACTTGCTTAGCAAAGGCTATATCTTCATCAGTTGTGATAACAAGACCTCTAGAATTAAGAATTTCAATTAAATCATCATGGGTTCTAAAAATTTTATCTGTCATAAGTACCTCAAAAATAAAAAAAGACCCAGGGCCCGAAGGTCACCTGAGTACGTTCCAAATTAATATATGCAAATAAAAGAAATAAAATTCAAATTACTTGTATATACTATATCATTTTAGGTGTACGGGTGTCAACGAGTTTTTATAAAAGTACAATATACTATACATAAATCTCTTAAATTCCGCCCAGTTGCAGCCGGGCGGTTTTCTTTTTGGTTATTGATTTAATATTTTAATTTTTTCCGCTGTAGCTGCTGGGATTGTTATATTCCCTCCCATAGTTGACTCATAGGTTATAAGTCCAACGGATATTCCGTAAAATCTAATGACATCATCTTCTAACACTCTTGTTTTTATTATACTTCGATTAAAGGCTACAAGAATAACATCATCATATCCATCTTTTGTTGCAAGACGAATTTGCGTTTGATTGTTCGCATCATCTTCCATTACCTGTATTACTTTCCCCTGAAAAGTGATTCGTTTATATTTATACTTATCCGGAGTTCTGGCTAAATCATTATAAGTAATTTGAGGGTTATAGTCCTTTTTTGTAAGCTTTTTCTTTGCTGTAGTTGCTTTTGTAGTTGCCGCTGTAGTTGCTTTTGTAGTTGCTTCTGTGGTCGCTTTTGTAGTTGCTTCTGTGGTCGCTTCTGTAGTTGCTTCTGTGGTCGCCTCTGTAGATGATGAATCTGTACTGTCAGAATCATCGCTTAAATATGATACAAGACAAAAAAATACAAGTAAAACTGTAATTATAATTCTTGCAATTTTGTTAAATTTCTTATACTTCCACATGGTAAAAAGACCAACTGGAAAGAATAAAATAAGAAATAAAACAGTGAACCATGTTTTTTGATAAAATTTTTCTTTTTCCATACCTAAATCCTCCGTTGTAAAAAATATAATTAATTGGTATAATATACTTTGTTTATAGGCAGAGGATTATCCGATGCTTTCATGCCGCCTGGTTGCCGCCGGGCGGCTTTTTATTTTATAGGTTTAACAGCTCTTTTTTCTTTGTTTCAAATTCTTTTTCTGTTATTGCTCCAATGTCTAAAAGTTGTTTGAATTTTAAAATTTCATCTGCAACAGAAATTGTTTTGGCAGGATTATTTTTAGGTAAGCATTTTTCGTTAATCTTATATACTATTTCTCTGTTAGAATCTTCAGTTATATATTCAATTTTATTTATACACAGTTTTTCATTTATAATTTTCAATGTTATATGGTACATTGTTCTTTTAATCCAAAAAATCATTTTTGCTTTCCCAATATCTCCATTTTGTAAATAGTAAATATCACCAAAATAGTTTTTAACTGGTTCAGAAGAAGAATAATCTTTGGTGCGATAATAAAATACTTTTTTGAATTTTGGTTGTTTTCCGGTTTTGGTTAGTGGTACCAATTCAAAATGTGATGGATTTTGACCTGAATATACAAAATCTTCTGGATCTATTTCTAATTTAGGAAGTCCAAGAGAGGAAGTATATAGACTTATAATTTCATTTAATTTTTTAAAATCAGAAATTATATCACTATAATTTAAAGGTAATAATTGAACGTCGTTTGTATTGTTTTCAATATTTTTGTGGGATTTTTTCTTTTTTCGAATTTCTGCCAATTCTTTTTTTGTATCTTTATGCGCTTTGTCCAATAAAGTAAATATAGTTCCCATAAAATTTGATGCCTTAGTTATATCAGGGATGGATACATCTTTTTCACGTATTGATACGTTAGCAAAGACAGGAATCGTTTTTGTATTTAAAAAATCTGATTCAGTAAAATAAATCTTAGCATTAAGTAAATCGTTTCCGTTATTTATTTCGATAATATTGTTGGTAAGGTTTTTGATAAACAAATCATAATTATTTTTTATGTATCGATTATTAGAGAATCCAAAAAATTTATGAAATTTTACAATATCATAAGCAGTGATTGGGATATTTAATCCCAATTTACATAAAAAATATAGTTCTCCTGGCATTTGAAATTCATATTCTTTATCTAATGAGTTCATGAATTTTTTCGCACAGTCTGCTCGCTTATGTATCATTGAAGATAAAATAAGTGCACTGGCAGAGTAATTTTGGAATGAACGATTATTATAAACATCTCTTAATTTTAAGATAATATCAAATGCTTGATCAAAATTTCCATATAAAAGATGACGTTCTAGTCCATAATAAAAAATAAATGCATAACCAATATCATTAGAAGGATTATATGGATCACTTAAAAATTTCCAGTACAGGTATTTTTGTTTTGGTGTTAGTTCACTATAAAAAGGATAATATGGCGGCCTTTCAACTAATTCTGATGGTTCAGGTTGTTCAATTGGAAATTTTAAATAAAGTAAGCTTGGTTCATTAGGACCAAAAGCGGATATTTTGATAGCAAATCCTTCATAAGGATAGGTCATATTTGATTGAGGTTGATTGCTATAGTTTTTGTATTTACCATCTCCGATCCAAACTAAATCGATCAAATCAGGATGTATAGAAAAATTAGATTTTACTATTTCAGTTTGCGACATTAGTTCTTGGCCGGCAGTATTAACTTTGGGTTCATCTGATAGAAAGCTTTTAAATTTATTAAATAACCCCATAATATGTCTCCTTTGTTTAAATAACTTTCATAACCGAAAGATTTGGATTGAATCTCACGACATATTCTTTAAATCGAATTTGTGTGCCATATTTTTGTTCATAGGCTTCCAGAGCATCCCAAACAAATCTTTCTGTTACATCCAGGTATTCTGCCATTTCGTGTATATTTGTGCATCCGTATTCATAACAATCTATGAGCCCCTGGATACCAATTAATTTGTTATAAGCATACATTCTTGCTTGAAATTCTTGTTTCCTGTTCTCGGCAACACGTTGATCTAAAATATCCCCAAAAGATGTTTCATGATGTCCAATTTCTTCAGCAATTAAACATGCTCTTTTTTTAGTAGAACGGACCTTTGGTGATATTGCGATATTATTGTCCATGTATAATGCGTCAAGCCCTTCACCTAGATAGTAATCATGGACAGTAATTTGGTTATCACTAGCTTCTTGTAATAGTTCTTCATAATTATTCAAATTATCGCCCCTTAATTTTTATTTATCTTCACTTTTTATAAATGCTGCAAACGCCTTTATTCTCTCAAGTTGTTCTTCTGTAAATTCAGCGCCGTCAAAATGAGCTGCGACAGTAGAAATTTCAGATTCCCTTTTTTCTATACGCCCATCAACCAATGCATCCGCACTTATATTAAGAGAATTGCAGATTTTTATTAAATTATCAACACTTGCCTTTCTGATACCTCTTTTAAAAATACTATCAAGTGTGGAATATGGCATATTTATTTCATTTGTATATTCCCTAATACTTTTATATTTTGATAAAATCAATTCTTTTAATTTATCCTCTGAAATTCCCATGTAGTACACCTCCTTTATATGGGAATATAATATCATCTAATTAACGAAAATTCAACAAAAAATTATGAAAATTCAAAAATAATTGTTGACATTTACGAAATATCGTGTATACTGAAAGAGTATTAACGAAAATTCGTAAAAGAAAGGAGGGAACGCATTGTATGCAACTTTAATCGGAGAAATGGCAAAGAAGAAGGTAAAAAAAGAAGATGTCGCAAAACTATTAGGAAGACATTGGAATAGCGTAGCAAATAAGCTAAATGGCATTAGCTCTTTCTCCGTAGAGGAATCAATTTTGATAAGAGACAGATATTTTCCTGAATGGAAAATAGAAGACTTATTTAAGAAAGAGTAATGTGATGCTCGAAATTAAAGCAATCAAAGGAAGGAGTGATGTAGATTTTGACCATAAAAGAGATGAATACTCCATTTAGTGATGGAGTAGCCAGAATCATAAAAGAAAAAGGATTAAAGCAAGTTTATGTTGCAAAAAGAGCTGGATTCACATCACAGGAATTATGCGATATGTTGAACGGGCGAAAATTGATTAAAGCTTGTGATATCCCTAAGCTTGCTAATGTACTTGGAGTAACTGTAAACGATATCTATGAAACAGGGAAAGGAGGGGCCTATGCCAAGATTAGCATCTACTGATGTAGAAAAGAAAACAGCTGCAGTAACTGGAACAATAGTGCAGTATATGACAGAAAGAAAAGTTGACTATGACTATATGGCAAAAAAACTAGGAATTACTAAAGAGACATTCTGTAAGAAAATGAAGAACTCTGGGAAATTCACCATAGAGCAGTTGATTATGATCTCTAATATTTTGCAGATACCAACAAGCGTGAATTTCTTTATTGGGGCAAAACCTCAGAATGAGGATCTGGCTTATAGAATAGCAGGATTCATAATGGGAGCAGAAAGGAGCATGAAATGAATAAAAACTTAGGACGAGCATTGATCATTACCGGTATTTTATTGCAGACGTTTGTTGAAACACCGTTTTGGCTGACGATGTGCCTTGTGATAGGTGGCTTTGCATGGATGTCAGAGAAAGATTTTGAGGAGGATGATGATTGAAAAAGAAAATAAAAAAATGCCACGGAAGTGGAAACTTCCAATGGCAAAGTAACATTATAACACACAGACATTATAACACAAGATGGAAGGTAAAACAATGATATGTTACGAATATGAAGGAGAATACATAAAAAAAGAAGATGCGTGGAAGGACATAAAAAACAGATGTTTCGCAAGTTTGAGCGAACGCCAGGCACTAGAGGAAATCATAGAAGATGAAATTTCATGTGACGATGATTTGAGAAAGAGGATTATAGAATCTTTTTACGGATGCCCTGCACACGACGTAGATTTTGAAGATGTTCATCTAGGCAATAGGATAGACAACGACTTTGACATGAGGAGGTGCGAAAATGAAATTTAGAGATCTAAGAGCCGATGAAGTAGAGTGCAGAGTGTCAACATGTAAATCAACCGGATGCAGCTTATTGCTGTACAAGGACGCTCGGTGTGATATGAACATATTAGATGAGACAGTCGGGATCATGGGATGGAAAAGACATCATGAATTAATAAACGGAAACCTGTTTTGCACTGTGGAATTGTATGATTCAGAGAAAGGAGAGTGGATCTCCAAACAGGACGTTGGAACAGAGTCTTATACAGAACGTGAGAAAGGACAAGCAAGCGACTCTTTTAAGCGTGCCTGTTTTAATCTAGGAATCGGAAGAGAACTTTACACTGCTCCATTTATATGGATTCCGAATGGTGCGGTAAAAATGATAAAGCAGGGAGACCGTTACACAACATATGATAAATTCAAGGTCTCAGAAATGGAAGTGATTGGTAAAAAGATTACATCTCTTACAATCAATGGAGAAAAGAGCAACGAAATTGTTTTTAAATGGAGTGAAAAACAGAATGATACATCATCACAGAAGATCACGGATGTAAAACAGAGAGCACTGCTAGATTTTTGTGACGAAAACGGTCTTGATATCAACAAGATTTTGGAATCATACCACTTAAAAGAAATTTGCGACATCACGGAACGACAACACCTTGCCATTATTAAATACGGAAATCAATACAAAGATAAATGGGGTGTTTCATAATGGAATGCATAGGCAGGCTCAAGGGTCTGGGCATCGACTTGATGTCCAGGATATAAAGTTATACTTAAGTATGTACAATAAATATTAAATAAGAATGTACAAATGTTATGATATATGAGTTACAAGGAGGAACTCATAATGATATTAAAGAATCAGATCATAACAAACATAAAAATAGAAAGTGTCAATGACCTGTACAAACTAAAACCATTTTTGGAGGATGGGACATTGAAAATCAATAAAAGTCAAATAGCAAGAGAATTGGAGGTAGACAGACGTACAGTAGATAAATATATAAACGGATATACGAAACCAGAAACAAGGAACTGTAATGATTGCATTACACCATTTTATGATATTATTGCTGAATTGTTATCAGACAGAAACCAACAGGTATTTTACTACAGAAAAGTTTTATGGCAGTATCTTGTAGATAACCATGGCTTTACAGGTGTTTACTGCAACTTCTGCCATTACCTTAGAAAATATCCTGAATTCGATTCATATTTCAGAAAAGGCAGACCTTCCAACACTAATCAGGTAACCGTTCGATATGAAACGCCTATGGGTAAGCAGGCTCAGCTAGATTGGAAAGAGTCGATTCCGTTTACTCTTTCTTCTGGAGAAACTATAGATGTAAATGTTTTTGTTTTATTGCTTTCATATTCAAGATTCAGGGTATACAGAGTATCACTTTCCAAGACGCAGGATATACTCTTCTCGTTTCTTGATGATGCATTTGAAACATTTGGTGGTGTACCGGCTGAAATAGTTACAGATAATATGAAAACTGTTATGGATGAAGCAAGAACAGAATATTCTGCCGGCAAAGTAAATAATAAGTTTCAGCAATTCGCTGATGATTATGGTTTTAAAGTTCAGCCGTGCATTGCAGGGCATCCCCATACGAAGGCCAAGGTTGAGGCTCCTATGAAGATACTTGATGAAATAAGGGCTTATAATGGAAAGTTAAATTACCAAGAACTGGTTGAACTAGTAACAAGAATTAACAATCGTGTGAATGCACAGGTGAACCAGGGAACCGGAAGAATTCCGCTGATGTATTTTAACAGAGAAAAGGCTTTCCTAAACAGCCTACCCGCTGATACCATAAGAAAGCCTTATCAAATCACCACAAATACCGTAAAAGTCAATCATTCAAGCATGTTTTATTACAAAGGATGCCAGTACTCTGTCCCACCAGAGTACGTAGGAAAGATTGTTTCTTTACAGGTATATGATGGTTATATACATGTGTATTGTAACACAGAATTAATAACCATTCATCAATTAAGTTCAAAAAAATTGAATTATATTTCTGAACATTATGCTGCAATTGCTAGAAAATCCCATATTTTCAAAGATGAACACATAATGGACAGAGCAAAAGAAAATCTTGAGATAATAGGAAAGGTTTATGATTATGAGTAATAGTACATACAATCAGTTAACAGCAAATCTGGAATTGTTAAAGTTAACCCAGATGAAACTTCATCTTGATGAAATAAGAGATTTTGTAACAACAAACGGATTATCATTTACGGAGGGTCTGTTAAAGCTCAGTAATTATGAAGTGGATTTTAAAGAACAGAATGCTTCACGGTCTATGATAAAGGCCGCAGCATTTCCATTTGTAAAAGAGCTTAAAGATTACGACTTTGGATTTCAGCCAAGTGTGAATGAACAGGAAATGAGGGAGCTTGCAAGTCTTGGCTTCCTCGAAAAGAATGAAAATATAGTATTTCTTGGACCGAGTGGAGTCGGAAAGACACATCTTGCAACTTCTATCGGTATTGCAGCCGCAAAAAAGCGAGTAAGCACATATTTTATAAAGTGCAATGATCTGCTCCAACAGCTAAAGCGGGCAAAACTGGAAAACAGGCTTGATGCAAGATTAAAGCATTTTTGTCATTACCGCCTGCTTATCATTGACGAGCTTGGATATCTGCCTATTGATAAAGAGGATTCAAATCTATTCTTTCAGCTTATAGATATGCGATATGAAAAGAAAAGCACTATATTAACAACAAATATGAACTTTAATGAGTGGGATGGAATATTTTATGATGCGGTTGTTGCAAATGCCATTATGGACAGAGTTTTGCATCATGCACATGTAATACCAATATCAGGAAAGTCATACAGGTTAAAAGACCACTTAAAACAAACAGACTAATTGTACATTTTTATATAATATTTTTTGTACATTAGGTCTTGACATTTTATATCCAGACACCAGAAGTTGGAGATCGAGGTAGACAGCGATATCCGGAAAGAATACGACAAGCTAAAGGGTAAAGATAAGCTGCGGATCCGTATTGTGCAGTACAGAAAGAAGCGTTCCCTGGATGCCAATGCCTATTATTGGACACTTATTACTAAGTTTGCGGATGTGATAGGATTGAGCAACCCGGAAGCCCACAACATGATGCTTCGTGGATACGGACAATCGGAAATTTTTGACGGAAAAGCGGTCTATGTGACGATACCGGACACCGAAGAGGCGGAGAAGAAGGTAAATAATGCGACAGATTATCATCTTGCACCTACATCTCAGGTAAGAACCGGTAATGATGGAGTGATGTACCGTACATACCGCCTGTTAAGGGGCTCCAGGACCTATGACACAAAGGAGATGTCAAGATTGATTGACGGACTGATTACTTGTTGCAAAGAAGCAGGGATCCCGGAAACAGAGATCGTGACACAAAATGAAAGAGAACTATTAAAAGAAAGGTATGGGATAAATGTCTAAAAGATTATGGAGTGCATTTACAGATAACATGGACTGCTGCATATTCACGGGTTCTTACAATGTCGAACGGCATCATATCTTCGGAGGCGCAAACAGGAAGATATCCGAGAAATACGGCTTCGTTGTCCCCTTTAAGGCCTGACTATCATCCGAATGGAGTTCATTTCGACAGAAGAAACGGGAATGTCGATATCAAACTAAAAGAAATGGCACAGAAATATTATGAGAACCATATCGGCACAAGAGAGCAGTTTAGGAAGGAGTTTGGAAGATCATGGCTATAAACAGTAGGTATAAGGGTAAAAAAGGAGAATTAGAGCTTTCAGGGATACTCAAAGAGCATGGTTATAGTACGCGCAGAGGACAGCAGTATTGTGGAGCTAACGGCGATGCTGATGTTGTAGGACTTCCTTATATACATATTGAATGTAAGAGGGTTGAGAAATTAAATCTCGACAAGGCAATGAAGCAAAGCATAACTGAAGCAAAAGAAGACGAATTTCCATGCGTTATGCATAGGAAGAACCGTGAAGATTGGAAGGTAACAATGCTTTTAGATGACTGGATAGAGCTATACCGGGAATGGGGAGCAGGAAAAGAGTTAGAGGGCAGGTGATAATATCGAGACGTTTATTAAACTGTTCCGGAAATTTACAGAGTGGGAATGGTATGACGATATAAATGTCAGCCGCGTATTTCTACACCTTTTAATCACTGTCAATTGGACGGATAAAAAATGGAAGGGTCAGGTAGTGAAACGTGGCTCGATAGTATCGTCTTACGAAAAACTGGCAGCAGAAACAGGATTATCTGTGATGCAGGTTAGAACCTCTGTAAAAAAATTAAAATCAACAGGCGAGATAACATGCAAAAGTAGTAACAAAAACACCGTATTTACGGTAGTTAAGTATGATTTATACCAGTCTGATAACAAACAGAATAACAGACAGTTAACAGACAAACAACAAACAGATAACAATCAAATAACAACAACTAAAGAAAGAAAAGAAGGTAAGAAAGAAAAGAATAATAATATAAAGCGTTTCACGCCACCTACATACGAGCAAGTCTCCAGTTATTGTTTGGAACGAAACAACAGCGTTGATGCAAATGTATTTATTGATTTTTACGAGTCAAAAGGCTGGATGGTTGGTAAAAACAAGATGAAAGACTGGAAGGCAGCAGTACGGAACTGGGAACGGAATAGGTGCAACGGAGCGAAAGCAGCAGTGACTAACAATAACCCTGGTCACTTAGACTGCGAAAGAAATTATGATTTTGATTCTTTGGAGCAACAGCTTTTGCAGAAGCAGTTTGGAGGATAAGAAAGATGGAGCAGATGAACTTTTTCGGATGCGAGACTGCATATCGGAGCAGTAGGATAACAAAGCAAACAAGAAGAGAATCCAATAGCACAGTAAGCAAAAACAAGTTATACAGCATGATTCTTGAACAGTTAAAGTATCAGGATATGACCGCGAGAGAAATTGCAGTTGTGCTGCACAGGCATAGGTTAGTGCTATCTCCGTCAAGACAGCAGGTACAGCCTCGTCTTACCGAGCTGATGCAGAATGGAAGAGTCGAGGTTGTTGGGAAACGGTTAGACACACTTACTGGCAAGAGAGTTGCAATTTACAGATTGGTGGAGGGAAAAGATGGATAAAGAAGATGCAGTAAAAAGATACATAGCAGGAGAGAAATTAAAAGATATAGCAAAAGATTACGGAGTTGCAGAGTCGACTATTAAAGTGTGGGCGAATAAGTGAGGGTATTACAGAAGAAAGACCGCAAGGAGTTTTAGCAAAGAGGAAAGGCGGTTGGTATGCAAGGACTATGCAGACGGAATGTCTGCTGCTGGAATTGCAGAAAAATATTGTATCTCGAAATCGACCGTAAGAGACTGGGCGAAGCAAAGAGGATTGTACGTAGGCAGGAGAATCAAACATCCGATATCTGTTTTTAGACATGAAGAAACTAAACAAAAAACGAAAAATCTTGAATTTATAAGGACAGAATCCGGAGCAGGATATTGGGGATATCATTATGGCACTAACTGATTGCTGTAGGTCAGTTTTTATATACCACATGTAACTATAGCATAAGAAACAAGCCAATGCATAAGCCATGAGCCTGCTGCCTTTTTGGCAGCGGGCAGAAAGGAGAAAATAAGTGGGGAAAATAGATGCGCAGATGCAGGACAGGATGAATGGCATGGCATACGCTTTAAGGGTAGCACAAAAAGAAGGCGTAGAAGGCTTAGAAAAAGAGCTTAAGCGAAGAGGAATTACTGGAATCAATCTTCCAGTATCGCATAAAGAAATAGACAAGGAACTGGACAAGATTAAGATGCAGGTATTAGACACAGTGCTTGCAATGTCGTTCCTGGTACTCCGGAATGAGTTTTGTTTTGGAGAAAAGAGACTTAATAGATTTAAGGAGCGGTTCAATTTTGAGACATCGTGCTTGGAAGATGGGCATACAACATGGGCAGATGTCTTGGAGATGATCCGGAATGAAACAGGGATAGAACTACAGATTAGGGAAAACAAGTAAATTAAGAAAAGTTAAGGAGAACAATCATGAAGAACAGAGAAAAATTCAGAGAAGAAATTTTAAAACCATACTTAAATTTTTGTGATGATTTTATTAAGAAAGAAATCTTAAACCCACTAGGGGTTATGTGCAGCGACATTATTTGCGAACAATGCCGTTTAATCCGTGAGATGTGGCTGGAAGAAGAATACAAGGAACCGGAGTATGAAGTTGACTGGAGCAAGGTTGCTGTGGATACACCGATATTGGTTAGAGATTCAGAAAACCGTGGATGGCACAAAAGACATTTTGCAAAATATAAGAATGGAAAAGTTTTTACATGGGGCAGTGGTCAAACATCATGGTCAAATTACGATAGATGTATGTATGAGTGGGATTATGCAAAACTAGCAGATATTAAGGAGAAAGAAGAATGGGTAAAGTAAGACAAAGATTAGGTAAAGCCTACATCCATACAAAAGAAATAGGTATCCAGAGTATCATCATTGATGCTCTGGCGAATCACGGTTACGATGTGGACGTTGAAGTAACAGATAATGGAACAGGAAACGAAGTAGTATCATGCGAGATTTACGATGTTGGGGGCAGTAAGAACAATGGTTAATTTTTTAGCAGGAACATTTTTAGGAACTGTATGCGGAGTCGTAGTAATGGCACTGTGTCAGGCAGCGAAAGAGAGGGATGATTAAATGATTTATGAAAAGAGTTATGGAAAATGTCACGAATGTAAGAAATTCGGTACGGTTGACTGTCCTACAAGTTCTAAGTGCTTGGCTTTTGATGAACGTCCTTTCTTTGAACCTAAGAAAGGAACAAAAAAGTGGTGGATGAAATTACTATCGTTATTTAAATAAAGGAGACTATAAAATGGAAAGATTAACAGAGTATCATGCAGGAGTTGCGGTAATCAAAAATAAAGACCTGCTGCCGCAGGCAATGAAAAAACTTGCAGAAATCGAAGATGAAGAAGAAAAAGAAAAGGAGCAAGAAGAGGTGTTGAAAGACTTTGAAGAAGATATTGCGTTTATTGCACACCATTACGGATACGAGTCGCAGAGCCGACAGTTAATTGAAGAAATGGCAGAACTTACACAGGCAATCAATAAAAAGTGGAGAGCAGAGAACAACGGTTTATATCGTGGCTACTATGATGATTTTAAAGCAATTATAGAAGAACTTGCAGACGTACAGATATGCATTGAGCAGGTAAGGTTATTACTTGGCATTAAGGATAAACAGATTGAGAACGCAATGGAATCTAAAATTATAAGAGAAAAAGCAAGGATTCTGAAGAACAACAAAAATAAACCACAATGGAAAGAAAATTTCATGAACCGTTTTGAAAGGAGACAGTAGTATGGCAGGAACAGGACCGTGTTTTAATTGCAAAGACAGACATGTGGCATGCAGCGATACATGCGATACATATAAAAGCTGGATAGCGGACTTAAAAACCGAACATAACAAGAAAAAGCAAAATGCAATGATGTATTCCTACACAAAAGAGAAGAACATTGCCAAGAAAGCAATGAGGAAACGATGAGAAATCCATGTAAAACCTGTGCAGAACCAATCTGCATGGGCATCTGTAAAGATAAAGTCAGATATCGGGAGTACTTAAACAGGATAAGATGGCAGATCATAGAACTTAACAGGAGGGGAGAACGTGGACAAGAGCGTATTGATCCAATATTGCGATATGAAGCAGAGAATCAAAATAATTAGAGAGAGGATAAGAAAGCTTGAAAAAGAAATAGCAGATTTGAGAAAAATGCAGGTTGTAGATACTGTGACTGGTGGATATGGTGGAACGCAGCACTTTGTCATCGAGGGCAGACCTGACGGAATTATTGGTAAAAAAGAACAATTGCTTACGAAACGTTACAATCTGCTAAAAGAGGAAGAATTAGAGCTGCTCACTCTGACAAATGAAGCAGAAGAATATATACATAGCATTGAATCCATAGAGTTGAGGAATATGTTTGATTTTTACTATTTGCAGGATTTAAATTGGGCAAAGGTAGCATATCAGATGAATCTGCTGTATCCGAATCGGAATACACCTTATACAGATGAGAACTGCAGACAGAGAAATAAAAGATATTTTGATAAAAATGAATGAATGTCACGCACTGTCACGAGAAAATGACTTATTATTATACTCGGACAAAGTGTAAAGCAACAGAACACCAGTCCTAGACAAGTTTATCACAATGGAAGTTCTTATGACCTGGAGCTTCCATTGAGGGATTTTCATTGGAATCCTCCCTTACATTTTTCGGCATCCAGTAATGGGTGCTGTTTTTATGTCACAATTTGTAGATTATACTGGTAAATTGTGGTATAATTTATAAAGAAAGTACGGAGGGAAAGTTAATGGCAAATATAATAGCAATCGTTTGGGACTTTGATAAGACATTGGTAGATGGTTATATGCAAGATCCAATATTTAAGCATTATGATGTAAATGCGAAAGATTTTTGGGATGAAGTGAATAGTTTGCCTCATAAATATCAAGAAGAACAAGGAGTATTAGTAAATCCAGATACCATATATTTAAACCAGTTTATTTATTATGCTAAAAATGGGAAATTTAAAGGACTGACTAATAAAAAGTTAGAAGAATTTGGAAAGGAATTAAAGTTTTATCCAGGAGTTCCAGAGATTTTTAAGGAAACTAAAAAATTGATTGAGGAAAATCCAATCTACAAGGAATACGATATTCATGTTGAACATTATATAGTGAGTACAGGAATGACACAGATTATTAGAGGGTCTTCGGTAATGCCGTATGTCGAGCATGTTTGGGGATGTGAATTGATCGAGGGCAAAGATAAGGATGGAGATCCGTGCATTTCTGAAATAGGCTATACGATAGATAACACTAGCAAAACGCGAGCATTATTTGAAATCAATAAGGGGGTTCATCGACAAGATGCTGATGGCGTTGATGTGAATACAAAGATACCGGAAGAAGCGAGAAGAGTTCATTTTATTAATATGATGTATGTTGCGGATGGGCCAAGTGATATACCGGCATTTTCGGTTATAAATCAATATGGCGGGGCGACATTTGCGATATATCCTAAAGGAAATATGGAAGCAATGAAGCAAGTGGAGCAAATGAGAGCTGATGGAAGAATTAATATGTATGCGGAAGCAAATTATACTGAGGGGACAACGGCGTATATGTGGATTTGTAATAAAATAACAGAATTTGCAGATCGGATTAGAGAAGATGAAAAGAATAAACTTGCTAAGTTTGCAGCTGCTGGAACTCCCAAGCATTTAGTTGATAATTAGAACTAAATAATATGTTTTAAGTGTTCCTGTATAATATTAGCGCACCCTTCGGGGTGCTTTTTTCATACGCAAATTTAAGAAAGGAAGGTAAAGAACATGAAATACAGAAAGAAACCAGTAACAATTGAAGCGTTTCAGTATGATGGAGATTTAAAAAGGGCAGATGGTAAATATTATGTTCCAGAATGGGCAGTGAAAGCATTCTCGGAAGGTATTATGTTTTATGATGCCCATGATCCAATATCCCCACCGACAGAATTGTATATTAAAACATTAGAAGGCGTTCATCATGCAAGTGTTGGGGATTACATCATCAAAGGTATGAATGGAGAACTTTACCCATGTAAGCCGGATATATTTGAAAAGACTTATGAAATAGCAGAATAACATTGCCGGTATATCCGGCATAAGGACCATTAGCTCAGTTGGTCAGAGCAGTCGGCTCATACCCGATCGGTCCAGGGTTCGAGTCCCTGGAGGTCCATTTAAAAGAAAGGAGTGAGTCTGAATGACGGAAAAACAAAAAAGATTTTGTGACGAATATCTGATTGATTGTAATGCCACTCGGGCTTACAAGGCAGTTTATAAAAATATAAAAAATGATGGAGTAGCAAGAAGGAATGGAAGTAGATTGCTGACAAATGCTGACATCAAAAAATATATAGATGCCCGAATGGAAGAACTTCACAATGAGAAGACGGCAGATGCTCAGGAAGTAATCGAGTATCTGTCTGCTGTCCTTCGCGGAGAGAGTACCGCACAGGAAATTGTAGTTGTGGGAACTGGTGACGGCTGTAGTAAAGCAAAGACTGTAGAGAAAGCGCCATCAGAAAAAGAACGATTAAAGGCTGCGGAGCTTCTTGGTAAGCGGTATGCGCTATTCACCGACAGGGTTGACATGGATACCGATATGGATCTGAATATCACAATTGATTATGGAGATAATGACAATGAAGAAAGTTAATATTTTAGGAACGTTATATACGATATATTTTGATGCGCCAGATGAAAAACTTCCAGAGGGTTGTGATGGATGTATGGATCAGAGTATTCATCAGATTAGGATCGCGAAGTTAGAATCCAGTAGAAACTCTTTAAGGAATTTGAAAGAGTACAAGAAGAAGGTACTCAGGCATGAAATTATTCACGCGTTTCTGTACGAGTCTGGATTATGGAATAACAGTGGCGGTGCCGAAAGCTGGGGACGGAACGAGGAGATTACAGACTGGATTGCTATTCAGTCACCGAAACTTTTCAAAGCCTTTAAAGAAGCTGATTGCCTGTGAAAATAAATGTTCAAGCTAATCCATGCTTTAAAGAGGTTGACCGCAGTAAAAAACGATACATCGTGATGAAAGGCTCTGCCGGATCCGGAAAGAGTATGGATACAGCACAGCATTATATCCTAAGGCTCATGAGTGATCCTGGCCGAAATCTTTTATGTGTCCGAAAAGCGGATGTAACAAATAGAGATAGCACTTTTGCAGAATTGCAGGGTGCTATTTTTCGTATGTTCGGAGAACAGTATAAACGATACTGGTACATCAATGCATCAAATATGATTATAGAATGCAAGAGTAATCATAATCAGATTATATTCAGAGGTGTGAATGATGAAAGGCAGAGAGAAAAGCTGAAATCAATCACATTCAAGCGAGGAAAACTTACCGATGTTTGGATAGAAGAAGCAACAGAGATTACACAGTCAGATTTTGAAATTATCGATGACCGACTAAGAGGCGAATTGCCAGAAGGACAGTTCTATCAGATTAGAATGACATTTAACCCTGTATCAGCACACCACTGGATCAAGAAAGTGTTCTTTGATCGTACTGATCCTGATGTACTCACACACCAGTCAACTTACGAAAAGAACCGATTCATCGATGAAGCATATCACAGACGAATGCTAAGACGTAAAGAGGTAGACCCAGAAGGATACAGAGTTTATGGCCTTGGAGAGTGGGGAGAAGTTGCAGGTTTGATCCTTAAAAATTATGTCATAGAAGAATTTGATCGTACACCAGAACGCTTTGATTACATGGTAAATGCACAGGACTTTGGATTTAACCATGCAAACTGTATTGGGGAGGTTGGGTTCAAAGATGGCGATCTGTACTTATGCCAGGAACTCTATGTCTACGAAATGGACACAGAAGAAATTATCAAAAAGGCAGCAGGGAGATTCAACAAGAAACTTCGTATGTGGTGTGACTCTGCGGAACCAGATCGTATCAAGATGTGGAAGAAAGCAGGATATAGGGCAAAAGGAGTAAAGAAAGAGCTAAACAGTGTCAGTGCACAGATTGACTATTTGAAACAGCACAGAATACACATCTATCCAAGCTGTGTAAACACAATTAAAGAAATACAACAATGGAAGTGGAAGAAAGATGAGAGAACAAATACTTATCTGGATGAACCAGTTCCATTTTTTGATGATGCAATGGCTATGCTGCGTTATTCGATTGAAGAAGAACGAAAGCAGAAACCAAGACTAAACACAAAAGTGAAAGGAGGAATATGATGCGTAAAGAAATTTATAGGATATCGCCAGACGAAGAACTAACAGATGCGAAGTTGAGTCGGTTTATCGCAAGGCATGCTGCAGAAAGCACGTTTCGGTATAAACAATTACAGGATGCATACGAAACAGATTTCCCAATCTTTCACGAAAAACCAAAACCAGAGTGGAAACCCGATAATCGTATTGCTGTAAACTTTGCAAAATACATTGTAGACACAATGAACGGGTATTTCATTGGAAATCCAATCAAAATCACAGTAGATGATGGAGAGGAAACGATTGAAAAATACATAGAATTTCTTGATCAGTACAATGATCAGGATGACAACAATGCAGAATTGTCTAAGATTTGCTCTATTTATGGAAAAGGGTACGAAATGTATTATAACGATGAAGAAGGAAACGTCGGAATTATATATTTAAATCCAACAGAAGCGTTTATGATCTATGATGATTCGGTACTTAAACGTGAACGCTATTTTGTTCGGCTATATAGGGATGAGGATAATGTCTTGCATGGAAGTGTATCGGACCAAGAAAAAGTTCGATGGTTTACTATAAAAGGGAAGATTGTTTGGAATGAACAAGAACAATTACATTACTTTAATGGAGTGCCAGCAACAGAGTACCGGGAAAATAAAGAATGCCAGGGAATCTTTGAACCAGTGATGTCTATGATCAATGCATATAATAAAGCAATCAGTGAAAAAGCGAATGATGTAGATTATTTTGCGGATGCATATTTGAAAATTATAGGGACTTTATTGGATGAGGATGAATTGAAACATATTAGATCAGATCGCGTGATCAACTTCGATGGAGATGCAGAGAATCTGATGATTGATTTTTTACAGAAGCCGGATGGAGATGTAACACAGGAACATTTGATTGATCGCTTGGAAAAATTGATATTTCAGATTGCTATGGTGGCAAACATCAGTGATGAGAACTTTGGTACAAGCTCCGGTATTGCGATGAGTTATAAATTGCAGGCAATGAATAATCTTAGAAAAACCAAAGAGCGTAAATTTACATCTGGGATGAATCGAAGATACAAACTGATCTTTAGTAATCCTGGAAACGCTATGAAAAAAGATGATTGGGTGAAGTTGCATTATAAATTCACACCAAATGTTCCAGCAAACCTATTAGAAGAAAGTCAGATCGCACAAAATCTTTCTGGTGTTGTGTCACAAGAAACACAGCTCGGAGTCTTAAGTGTTGTGGATAATCCGAAGACAGAGATTGAGCGTATAGACAAAGAAGAGGAGAAGCCAAGAGATGTAGTGATGCAGCAGATGTTTGGAGACAAGACAGATGAGCAGTAAAAATTACTGGAGAGAGCGAGAAGAACGTCAGAGAAAATTGAATATCAAAAATGAAGCTGAGTATCAAAAGAAATTAGATGATATTTATGCGGATATGCTTGAAAATATAGAAAAGGAGATCAACGGATTCTATGTGAAGTATGCTAAAGCAGAGGGAATCACGATGGCAGAAGCCAAGAAGCGGATCGCCAAGATTGATATTGAAGCATATGCCAAGAAAGCAAAACGTTATGTTAAGAATAAGGACCTCTCGAAGAAAGCCAATGATGAGATGCGATATTATAATGCAGCAATGAAGATCAATCGATTAGAATTGTTAAAAGCCAACATAGGAATGCATTTGGTAGGCGGCTATGATGAGATAGAGAAGATGTTTGGAGATGTGTTCACACAGCGAACTGAGGAAGAAATGCGGAAACAAGCAGGTATACTAGGAAAGACGATTAATGATAATGCGAAAAAGGCAAGAGTGATCGTTGACGCATCTTATAAAAACGCAACGTGGTCCGAACGTATCTGGGCGCACCAGTCAATGCTGAAATCAGAAATCGACAAGCTTCTTCAGGAAGGGTTGATCCAAGGGAAACACCCAAGCGTACTTGCGAGACATTTAGAAAAACTATTTGGAGTCAGCAAGAGTAACGCAATGAGACTGATGGTTACAGAACTTGCAAGAGTTCAGACAGAAGCCCAGAAGCAGTCGTACATAGAGAATGGTTTTGATCATTATCAGTATATAGCGTGTCAGAAGTTAGATGCCTGCAGTGAATGTAAGAGACTGGATGAGAAAGTGTTCAAAGTAATTGATATGATGCCAGGAGAAAATGCTCCTCCGATGCATCCGTATTGTCATTGTAGTACAGCGGCTCATATGGATGATAATGATTATGAGAAATGGCTAGATACGTATTCGGAGCATGGACTTGATTTTGAATCGTGGCAGCAGTTGAAAGCACAAAGCAGAAATGATAAAATTCAATTAGATGAAGATGAATTGAGCGCTTTAATGAAATATAAAAGTTTTGAGTCTTATACAATCAATGATCTGCTGAGAAGATGTGAAGACCCACAGAAACTTCCAGAAAAAGATCAACAATTTGTCAGTCATTTAGACTCGGCATTAACGAAAGTTCCACAATACGAAGGGGATTTAGTTAGAGCGGTTGATTTTTCTAGTTATGCAGATTGTGAAGAAAGAATAATAAAATGCGTGGAAGAATTTGTTGAAAAGAAAGAAATCATTATAGATCAATACTGGAGTACATCGAAAGAGGAAGGATATAATGAAGAAGCTAAAATTGTGATTTATATTCAAAATTCAAAGAAAGGAAGGGACATTAGTCAGCTCGGACTAGATGAAAAAGAAGTTTTATATGAACGAAAATCAGGGTTTAAAGTTTTAAGTAAAAAGAAAGTAGATGGAGTTTGGTATATTCTTTTACGAGAGGTATAGATATGGCGTATGAAGATATTTATAAAGGATTAACAGAAGAAGAAAAACAAAGAATGATAAAGGATGACATTCCAAAATTTC
Organism: Anaerostipes sp. 494a; assembly: GCF_001940315.1. Classification (NCBI taxonomy): domain Bacteria; kingdom Bacillati; phylum Bacillota; class Clostridia; order Lachnospirales; family Lachnospiraceae; genus Anaerostipes; species Anaerostipes sp. 494a. Next base: position 132,106 of record NZ_MJIF01000001.1, read on the forward strand.
GAGTTATAGGAGACGCTAATTTATCGGAAGAAGAGTTGGTACAAGCCGAACAAGATTTAAACAAAATAATTAAAAGACTTCGAAAGAGAGCTAAAAACAAAAAATGATGTTGTCAATATTACTTTACACTTTTTTCTCAAGGATATTCGACCTATGCTGCCTCCTGCAATGAATCATAGTATTGCTGTCTCTTAATCATAGGGGGTAAACCTCCATTAGCAGAACAGATTCTCCTATTGTTCCAATAACTGATGAAGTATCTCCAGATAAGTGTTTTTAATTGTTCTACTGTCATTGTAGTAGTGTTGTAGCGTCCATAGAATAATTCCTCTTTAAATCTTGCCCACATGCTTTCGCATCTGGCATTGTCATGACATCGGCCGCCTGCACTGTTCATGCTTTGCAGAATGCCATATTTATTGATTGCTTTACGGTATAATTCGCTTGTGTACTGTGTTCCTCTGTCGCTGTGAAGGATTGCACCACAAAGTGCCGGATATGCTTTAACAGCATTTTCAAGTGTCTGCTCGCACAGGGTTGCTTTCATGTTTGTATCCATGGCTAACCCCAATACTGCTAGATCATAACAGTCAAAGATGGCAGAAACATAGAGTTTTCCATCAGCGGCTTTTATTTCTGTCATATCAGTTACACATTTTTCAAGCGGTTTTTTTGCTGTAAAGTCGCGTTTTATTAAATCATCTGATTTACGGGCTTTTTTGTCCGCTTTGGTAATGCCGTTTGGCTTGCGTTTTGGTTTATGATTAAGACCAATTTCTTCCATGACGCGATAAACAGTTCTCTCGCTTGGAATATGAACTCCATCGGGCTGTTTAAGCTGTAATGCCTGATACATACGGATTCTTCCATAAGTATCATTGCATTCATCTTCGTTGCAGATATCCAGCATAGCATCTGCTAGTGACTGATATTTCCATGGAGCAACCTTTGTTTTCAGATAATGATTGAATGCCTGCCTGGAAACTTTGAGAGCCTTACAATAGAAAGAAATTTTACCCTTAATCCTGCCGTCATCCGTTTTGAGTGCAATAAACATTAGTCTCTGTTTTTTGCGGACTTCCGACGGCTGGCTGCGAAAAAAGCACTAGCTTCTTCAAGGAATTCGTTTTCTTCCTTTAAATGACGAATTTCTTTATCCTGTTCCTTAACACGCTTTCTAAGCTCGATAAGTTCATCGTTAAGGGATAATGCTGCCTTAGGTGAGTGGACAGCTTCATTTGCGCTGAGTCGCCCTTCTTTGAAGGCTTTTATCCAACAGTAAATAGTTCCATCAGGAACACCTAATTCTTTCGCTGCTTTATGCCCACCTATTTCCTGAGCAAGCTTTACAGCCTGTGCTTTAAATTCGTTGTCATAAGATTTTTGCGTACGTTTTGCTGACATAATAATTCACTCCTTATTCTCTACTGATTATATATCAAAATCCTTGAGAATAGGGTGTCAACTTTTTTTATACCACATCAGTGCGTGATCATGAAATCACAGTAGTAGGCCATGCAAATTATGCAGAGTATGGCAGAGACATTATATGTGCATCGGTGTCGATGTTATTGCAGAACCTAGTAAAGTCAATTCATGATCTAACCGACGACAAAATAGAATACGATTTAAAAGCTGGACAGGCTTTTATCAGATACAGGGATTTATCAGAGAAATCAAAAACTTTGATAGATTCCTTTTTTATTGGCATTTGTAGCGTTGCAGATGCTTATCCGGATTATGTCCGGATCGTGTAACTGTTGTGACCGAAATGTCGTTAAACTAAGTTTTTATTAGCAATGATCTGGAAAGAGACGGATCAGGGCGAAAGGAGCAAATATGGAGAAATACAAGTTATTTTTACAGCTGTTCACAGAAGGAGATGACGGTGGGACCGGTGACGGGAATGGCGATGGATCCGGAGCAGAAGGTGGAAATAATGAACCAATGTCGTTTGATGACTTCTTAGGCCTAGAAGGAAATCAGGCAGAATTTGACCGCAGACTGAACAAAGCGGTAAAAACAGCAGTGACCAATGCAGAAGAAAAATGGAAGGCACTGACTGACGACAAGCTGACAGAAGCAGAAAAGCTCGCCAAAATGACCAAAGAAGAAAAAGCGGAATATCGTGCAAAGAAAGCAGAAAAAGAACTGGCAGATCTGAAAAAGATGAATGCCAGAACCGAACTGGCTAAAACAGCACGAAAGATGTTAGCGGATGAATGCATCAATATTCCAGATGAACTTCTTAGCAATTTGGTAACAGACGATGCAGATGGAACTAATACCGCGGTTAAATCGTTTGCAAAAATGTATAAGGAAGCAGTGCAGGCAGCAGTCAAAGAAGCAATCAAAGGAAAACCACCAAAAGCAGGAACAGGCGGTGGAAATACGATCACAAAAGAACAGATCATGGACATCAAAGACCCGATCGAACGTCAGAAGATGATCCGAGAAAATATCAATCTGTTCCAGTAAAGAAAGGAGAAGAAATGGGAAAATATAAATTAGACCTGCAGTTATTTGCAGCACCAGATGGAATGACTGGACATGGAAACTTAGAAGTAAAGGCAAGGGAAATTGACTTTGTAACATCTTTCGGAAAGAATATTCAGGCATTATTAGATGTACTTGGTATCGCAAGGATGATCAGAAAAGAGAATGGAAGTGCCTTAAAAACAAAAGAAGTAGCAGGAGAACTGAAATCAGGAGATATTGGAGAGGGAGAAGAAATCCCATATTCTCAGTACAAAGTAACAGAAAAGGTATTCGATACGATTAAGATTGAAAAGTATCGAAAAGGCGTATCCTTGGAAGCAATTGCAGAAAAAGGATATGATGTTGCTGTCAATGATACAGACGAAGAATTTAAATCAGATCTTCAAAATAAGGTTAGTGATAAATTCTACAAGCAGTTAAAAGCTGGATCACTCACAGGAGCAGAAACAACATGGCAGATGGCAGTTGCAATGTCCATCGGAAGAGTGAAAGACAAATTTAAGAAGATGAAAAGAACCGCAACAGGTGTAGCCGTATGGGTTAACACACTCGATGTATACAAATATGTAGGTGCAGCAGATATCACACTGCAGACAGCATTCGGATTTGAGTACATGAAGAATTTCTTAGGCGCTGATGTTGTATTCATCAGTTCCGAGATCCCAGAAGGTGTTGTAATTGCTACTCCGCTGAACAACATTGTAGCTTACTATGTTGATCCAGGGGACAGTGAGTTTGTAAAAGCTGGATTATCCTACACAACAGACCCAACGACAGGGTTTATCGGATTCCATGCACAGGGAACCTATGAAAGAGCAATCTCTGACTTATTTGCGATCATGGGGTTACGTCTTTTCTGTGAATATCTCGATGCGATCGCCTATACAAGTGTTGGAAGCAAAGATACGCAGACTCTTGGAGAATTACATCTTACAGCAACAGAAGGTACAAATGATGGCGATACAGTGATCATGGTAGATGAACAGCTTATGTCTATGAAAAATATGTTCAAATATAAGGTAAACGCATCTGCAGCAACAGCCGTAACTTATGGCATGGATGTAAAGAACTGGTCTAAATGGGATGGAGTATCAGAGATCACAGCAGCAAAAGGCAATCATGTGACAATCGTTGAGTGTGATCGTAACTACAAAGCAGTAAGATCAGGGGATGTAGTATCCGCTGCAAAAGAGTAGTGAGGTGTTGATATGACTTATGAAGTAGTAAAAGCATTTCATGATTTGCAGGATTATAAAGATGTCAAAGGCGGTAAAGTATATCATCACTATGATGTCGGGGATACCTATCCAAGACAGGGATTAAGTCCAACACCAAACAAAACAAGAATCGAGGAACTTCTTAGCAGCGGAAACGCTCAGGGAGTTCCTTTAATTGCAGAAGTAAAGGAGAAAGCGAATGCTGGAAAAGCTTAAGACAATGCTTGGTTTTGAGGATTCCACGCAGGATGAAAAACTGATGTTGATCTTAGATTCTGTAGAATCAAGGCTTCGATTACTGCTTGGCGGCACAGATCCACCAGATGAGATGGAACACATCATTATCGAAGTAGCGATCATTCGTTTTAATCGTATCGGATCCGAAGGATTGGCAAGTCACAATGTGGAAGGAGAAACACAGTCGTATGCATCTGCAAATGATTTTGCTCCGTTTATGGATGAAATCGAAGCATATTTGCAGATGCAAAAGGATGCAAAGCGAGGAAAGCTGAGGTTTCTATGAGATATGATACAATGATTTACTTTCAAAAGTTGACACAAGGAGAATATGATCAGGAAACAGGGGATTATAAAGAAGATTCTGTAAGCGAAGATCAAAAACAAGCATCGGTTATGGATACAACAACACAGATGATGCAGGTTGTTTATGGAATGATCAAACAAGGAAGCTTGACAATTCAGTTACAGAATCACTATGATCAGCCATTTGATCAGATCAGAACTGGAAACAAGATCTATAAAGTTGATTATTCAAGGAAACTTCGAACAAAACAGACTTTTATTGTATCGGAGGTGCAGTGATGAGTGGTCTTAAGGTAAATGGATTAGATCAACTTAATGCAAAATTAAGGAAAAACATGGATCCTAATGTAGTAAAGACAGTGGTTAAAAAGAATGGGGCAGATCTTCAGAAAAAGGCACAGAGATATGCGCCAGTAGATACTGGAACGTTAAAGAGAAGCATTGATCTTAATATTAAAGATGGTGGTTTAACTGCGGTTGTAGCACCAACGACAGATTATGCAGAATATGTTGAGTATGGAACACGTTTCATGGAATCACAGCCATATATGCGCCCAGCACTGGGTGAGCAGAAGCAGATTTTTAAAAGAGACTTAGAAAAGATAATGAGGTGATTATGGACCCACAGCAGGAGTTATTTACTGAGCTGCTGTTAGAATTAAAGGAAAAATATCAGGATACGGGAATTGGTGTGTACGATACGTTCTTGCCACCGGATAAAACCCCGTATCCTTTTGTTTACCTTGCAGACAGCACACAGGATGATCAAGCAAATAAAACAACAGTCTTTGGAGCAGTCAGCCAGGTAATCCATGTCTGGCATAACAATCCAAGACAGAGAGGAACACTATCGAAGATATTGTTAGAAATCAAAGATATGTGCTACAAGATCGGAGAAACAAAAAACTTTGGTTGGAGTCTTGTAAGAGTGAACCAAAGAATCCTCTCGGATACAACAACAAAAGAACCCCTTATGCATGGGGTTTTAGAATTAGAATTTACATTTAATTAGGAGGTAGCAATGTTAAATTTACAGCTTTTTGGAAACGAAGCGGTACAAGGTAAGAAGATTGTTTATCTGTATCGAATTTTATCTGAATCAGCAACACAAGCGGGTGCGACACTTGCGTTTACAACAGAAAACGGCCGTACAAAGTCAAAGGATGCAGATTCTACAGCAACAAAGGATGGTTCTATCAGAACACCAGGTGCAGCAGAAGTAGAAATTACTGCAACTTCAATTCTGAAGAAAGACGATGAATTAGTGGATAAGCTTGAAAAGGCTTTAGATGATGATGAACTGATTGAGATTTGGGAAGCTAATTTAGCGGAACCAGTTGGATCAGGAAGTAATAAATTTAAAGGAAAATATTTTCAGGGGTATCTGACAGAAATTGAACGAACAGCGAATGCAGATGAGTTTGTAGAGATTTCTTTAACATTCGGTATTAACGGAACAGGTGTAGACGGAGATGTAACTGTGACAGCACAGCAGCAGGAACAGGCATATGCATTTGTGGATACACCAAAAACAGGAGCTTAGGAGGTAACACATGTACGAATTACAGATTAATGGAACAACATACGAATTTAACTTTGGAATGGGATTTATGAGAGAAATCAATAAAACAATCGCTGTTCCAGTAGAAAATATTAAAGGGAAAACAAAAGATATTGGACTTCAGTATAAAGTTGCAGAAATGTTGGATGGAGATCTTGATGCATTAGAAGATGTCTTACTGGTAGCGAACAAAGGATTTTTACCACGGCTTGAACGAACAGAACTGGATAAGCACATCGAAGATGAAAACACAGATATCGATGAATTATTTGATACGGTACTGGGTTTCTTAGAGAGTGCAAATGCTACGAAGAAAACGACACGAGAACTCAAGGAAGAAGTGGAGAAGCAGAAAAAGAAACAACAGGAAGAATAAAAAATTTTGAAGAAATATACCGGGAACTAGCGATTGACTGTTTCCGGTATTTTGGTTTTACGTCGTTTGATCAAGTAGATCAATTGACGATTGCGCAATATGAGATCATGGCCGAAGCAGCAAGGTTAAAAGAAGTAGACAAAGATTATCGAAATCATTTGCAAGCATTCCTTAATTTTGCGGTACGTGCAAAGAAGAAAGCTGGAAAGAATAAGCAGAAACCAGTTTATCCAACATTTAAGAGGTTTTATGACTATGAAGATGCGATCGAACAGGTAAAACAAAAGAACAAGCCAGATCGCTTTGAAAAGATGAAGAGATTGTTAAGAAGGAGGGAGAGCTGATGGCAGAATCATATAGTGTTGAAGCAATATTAACAGCAAGAGATGCTGGATTTGAAGCCGGAATGAAAGCAGCTCAAAAATCCACACTATCTTTAGGAAAAGTTCTTAAAAGCGGAATCGGTTTCGGGGCAATGGCAGCAGTAGGAAGTAAGGCCGTATCTGTAGTTACTTCTGGTCTTTCAGAAGTTGTAGGTGGTTTAAATGAATCGAGTGCTGCATGGAAAACTTTCGAAGGCAATATGAGCATGAATGGCCATTCAAAAAAAGAAATAGCAAGTACCAAAAAGGAACTTCAAAAATTTGCAGAGCAAACAATTTATAGCTCTTCTGATATGGCATCTACATATGCACAGTTAGATGCAGTTGGAACCAAAAGCACAACAAAACTTGTGAAAGGTTTTGGAGGTTTAGCGGCAGCAGCAGAAAATCCACAGCAAGCAATGAAGACCTTGTCTCAGCAGGCTACACAGATGGCTGCGAAACCTAAAATACAGTGGGAAGATTTCAAATTGATGGTTGAACAGACACCTGCAGGTATTGCGGCTGTTGCAAAAACGATGGGAAGATCTACACAGCAGTTAATTAAGGATGTTCAGGATGGCAAAGTAAAAACCGAAGACTTCTTTGCAGCGATCGCTAAGACAGGAACCAATAAACAATTTACAAAACTTGCAACAGAATATAAAACTGTTGGCCAGGCGATGGATGGTTTAACAGAGACAGCAGCAAATAAACTGCAGCCTGTGTTTGACAAAGTATCCAGCATTGCGATTAAAGGAGTAAGCGATGTAACAAATCTTTTAGATAATGTCGATGGAAATAAGATAGCAAACAAGATCGGTGGATTTGCAACAAAGGCAGGGAAATATTTTTCAGTTTTTAAGGCAGATGCAAAAGAAGTAGGACAAGCATTTGGTTCGGCAGTAGATGCTGTTGGCAAAAGCTTTGGGAAATTAAATGGTTCATTTGGTTCTGCAAAATCTATATCTGGATTTAAAAGTATATTTGGTGGAATTACCGGAGGATTAAAAAGTTTTGCTGGATTTTGTGAAGATCATTCAGATGCAATTGCATCACTGATAACGCAATTACCAAAATTATTAGTAGCTTACAAAGGTTTTAAAATTGTAAAAACTCTTGCACCTGGGATAGGAAGCTTTACGAAATCAATTTTATCGTTAGCTGGAAAAGGAATTACAGGACTTGCAGCAAAGCTTTTTGGGGTAGCTGCAGGTGAGGTGGCTACAGGAAATTCGGCTAAAGTAAGCAATAAGTCAGTTTTAGCGATGGCAAAAAGTACAATGATGTTAGGCGTAGGAGTTTTAATGGTTGCAACTGGATTTGGGATTATGGCACAAGCAAGTATTGCACTAGCTAATTCCGGCGGATTGGCAATAGGGATAATGCTTGGGATGACTGGTGCATTGGCTGCACTTGTAATTGGCGGAATGGCTGCAATGAAGATATTTTCTCAAACACCAGCAAGAGCACAAGCTGGAGCAGTAGCTTTACTCGCTTTAGGAGCAGGAATATTAATGGTTGCAGCAGGTCTAGCAATCATGGCAGCAGCAAGTATCGCACTTGCTAATGCAGGAACACCAGCGATTGCTTGCATGGCAGGAATGGTTGTAGCAGTTGGAGCATTAATGGCAATCGCAGGAGCGGTTGGACCAGCGATGACAGCAGGGGCAGTTGGATTTATAGCTTTTGGAGCAGCAATTGTCCTTGTTGGAGCAGGAGCATTATTAGCAGCTGCATCGTTAGCGGTTGTTGCAGGAGTTCTTCCAACAGTGGTGCAATATGGAACTGCAGGAGCCGTGGCTATAGCATCACTTGGAGCAAGTATGATAGTATTCGGAGCAGGAGCGGCAGTCGCAGGAGCTGGCTGTATTGTACTTGGAGCTGGATTACTAGCAGTTGGAGTTGGTGCAACAGCTGCGGGAGGCGGACTTTTAATACTTGGAACCGTATTGCTTGTAACAAGTAAAGGATTCACAACATTTGCACAAGTGATCAAAACAGTTGTAGATGCAATCAGTGGTGGTCTAAGGACAGTATTAGACGGAATTGCAAATGTGATCAAATCCGTTGGAGACTCCGCTAAGAATGCAGGAATTGGTTTTAAAAGCGTAGCTGAAGGAATCAAGATGATCTCTGGATTATCAATCGGATCAATAGCAAAAAGCCTCGGAGCGGTAGCAATTGGAATTGGGAAGATTTCAAGAAAAGGCTCTGATATCCAACAGACCGCAAATGGCATGAAAACTTTATCCGCAGCGTCTGTTTCTGTAAATTCAAGTTTTGGATCCATGGGAGCGAAAGCAACATCAGCGCTATCTGGAATCAAAAAATCAATGTCCAGTACGGCCAATGCTGCAAAATCATCTGGAAAGAAGATGGGAAGCGGGTTCACCTCTTCCATGCAAAGTGGATTAAGCAAAGGACCAGGTATTGCCTCAAAAGCTGTATCTAGCACAAATTCAAGATTACGTTCAGGACGATCTGGAGCATACAGTGCAGGTGCTTATATCAGTCAAGGGTTTGCACAAGGAATGAGTTCATGTCTGGGACAGATCGAAGCCGCAGCATCCAGAATGGTATCAGCAGCAGAAAAAGCGATCAGGGCAAAAGCTCAGATCCATTCGCCATCCAGAATGACGAAAAAAGATGGTCGTTACATAGCGGCAGGTCTTGCAATTGGTATCAGAAATGGTATCAGCAGCGTGAAATCTGCAAGTAAAACTTTAGCAAAAACAGCGATAAACACAATGAAGAAAGCAACAAAATCTCGTAAATACGAAGATGCAGCAAGTAATGCGATCGACAAATACAAGACATCAATGAACAATAAGGTGTCCAGCATTACAAAATCTTTAAACAATAAGATCAATGCAGGTATCAAGAAGCTTAAGAAACAACATCCGAAATTGAAAAAAGCTTATACGAAGGTTGGAAAAATTCTGAAATCCGATATGAGCAAAACGATCAAAAAACAAGGTCAGAAAGCGATCAACGCAGTAGATAAGGCATTAACAGCTCTTGGAAAGAAGTACCAAGAAAAATACGATGCAATTGCGGAGGATAGAGATAATTATAAGAGCAAATTAGCAGACTATGGCGATCTGTTCAGTTCCGATAATTATGGATATATCTCTTTGGTAGACTTTAAAGCTCAGAAGAAACAGGCTGACCAGCTTGCGAAGAACATGGAGAAACTAAAAAATGTACTTCCATATGATCTTATGAGAGATATTCAGGATCTCGACACAGCGCAGGGACTGAAATATACAAATGAGCTTTTAAAGAAAAGTGACTCTTGGCTGAAGCAGTATGGAAAAGACTACAGCTCATTCATGAGTAGTGCAAATAAAAACGCAAAAGCATACTATAAGCCATACATTGATTCTTTAGACAAGGATTATAATAGCGAAGTTACAAAAGTACTGAAAAAACTTAAGAAGCAGATGAATACGATCGCACAGGATGCCACAAAAGGATTTGTCAAAGGGCTAACATCTAAGTCGAACAAGAAAGCTTTAAATAAGGCGGCGAAAGACTTGGCAAACATCCTTACCAAAGCCGTAAAAGGGAAATTAAAAATCCATTCGCCATCCCGTGTTATGAAAGCCTTAGGAGTATTCGTTGTAAAGGGATTTGTCAATGGAATCTCTTCTATGGCAAATACATTAGATAAAACGATGGATAGTATAATTACAATTCCAAACTTTAACAACCTTGCGATCGCAGGAGATGTTGGAGGAAGTCTTAACAGTGATTATGACTATTACACACAGGCAGAATACACGATTATTGTCCCAGTTGATCTTGATGGGAAAGAGGTTGCAAGAGTAACAGCACCATACACAGAAGCAGAGCTAAACAAACGACAGACAAGGCAGAACAGAAAACTTGGAAGAAAGTAAGGAGGGATAGGAAATGTATAATTTTATTGACACAAACGAATATATGAGTGAAGCAGTCCTGCCCTCCGAAGCCTTAAAAATAAATGGAGAGTATATCGAGGATCTGATTAAAGGATATAGGACACTTTATGTATCCGGAAGAGAAGGACTGGCTCAGGAGCTTAGCACATATGAAGTTGGAAACAGAAATGGATCCGGAGTGAATTACAGGAGATACCCGATACGAACGATTGTTGTCGGGTACCAGCTTGTATCAGACTCTCCTGGTGCGTTTCGGTCTGCTTACAATAAGCTTGCAAGTATCTTAGATACAGAGGACGCAGAGCTTATATTTAACGACGAACCGGATAAATTCTTTACTGGTACGCCGTCTGGATTGGGCGAAGTTGAACCAGGAAAAAATGCAATCACGAGTGAAATTGAATTTACATGCGTGGACCCGTTTAAATATTCCGTCGAAGAATACGAGGTAACTCCTACAATAGACAGTGGCGGTACGTTCGCTGTTGACTACAACGGAACATACAAGGCGTTTCCGACGTTTGAAGCCGATTTTTATCAGGATGAAAGTGGAGAAGAACATGACAATGGACGTTGTGGGTATGTTGCATTTTTCAATGACAATGAAAAGATTCTGCAATTTGGAAATCCAGAAGAATTGTCAGAAGAGGCAATCGAGGTCGTAAATACAGAAACAAATACTTATTTAGTACCAACAACGAAAGTGTTGCAAAATCACGTATTTACAAAATCGAGCAACTGGAACTCTGTAAAGTCAAAATATACATTAAACAATGGAGTTGTTTATAAAAATCACACCAAAACCGGTACGATAGGAGAAAAACACTCATATAACACGACACAGGAAGGCACATATTATCTTGCGGCTACAGGATACGGTTCCGGAAAGTCATGGCATGGACCGACGGCAACATATGCACTAAGCGAGTCAGCAACAGATTTTGAATTTACATACAGCCAGAAACTTGCAGTCGGAAGTGCAAAAGCAGATAAAAAACAGTGCGGTGCATTTCAGATGATTCTATCGGATTCCAGTGGGGCAATTATTGCCGGTGTTGATATATTCAAAGGAGCAGACGGAACCAAAGGAACCTGCAGGATGATTGTGAATGGAAAAGTGATGAAAGAAGCATCACTTGACTTGTCATATCATAATAAATGTTTCGGAAACAACAGGTCTGCAGATAAAAAGAAGAAGATAACAGCAATTAATACAGTAAAGGCATCGAGCATTACAAAAAAAGGAAGTACGATTACTTTTAATATTGGTGGAATCAAAAAAACTTTTACCGTTAGTGCAGTAAAAAGTAAATCAGTAACAAAAGTTACAGTCGCATTTCTTGCAAAAGGAAGCTCAAAAACATTAAGTTTTAACGGTCTTTATCGCATGAAAATGGTTAAAGATTACAAAAAGACTGTGAATGAAACGATAGAAACGATAACAACAGAGTATCACGATGTGCAGAATAAGTTTAATGTGAATGACGTTTTGCTTGTTAATTGCAGCGATGGTAGTGTTACACTTAATGACCTTGACCGTCCTGATCTCGGAGCACTCGGAAATGACTGGGAGGAATTTTGCTTGATTCCAGGGACGAATCAAATCGGGACAAGCTATTCAGACTGGGTAGATTCGTCCTATGCCCCGTCCTTTAAGATGCGGTATCGGGAGGTATTTATATGATTCTTTATTTTGCAAACAGAAAAATGGAAATACTGGGAAGTGCTGCTACAAATCTGCCGAATGGTATTAAGATTCTGGAAGACGTCAAAACTGAAGAAACCGAAACAGGAGTTGCGACATTTAGTTGCAAAATACCGTTTACGAAAAAGACAAGAAAAAAAGCAGAAGAATATACAGAGGTTGGCAATTATCTTTTGCGAAGCAATGGAGACGAAAACGAATTTTATACCATCATCGATGCAGAAATCGATACAGAAACTCGTGATATCTATGTTTACGCAGAAGATGCAGGTCTTGAACTGTTAAATGATATTGCATTAAAGGTTTCTTATGACTCTGCGCATAACCAGACATGGTATGTTTCAGAGACAATAAAAGACACAGGATTTGAAATTGGCATTGATGAGTCGGATGATGCTGAAAAGCAGTTATCCTTTGATGAAGAAACAATTACAAAAAGACTTAATTCCATCACAGAAGAATTTAGCTATGAACTTTCTTTTAGCTTTTCTGTTGAAAACTTATCTATCACGCACAAATACGTGAATATATATAAAAAACGAGGAAAAGATACTGGTATACAGTTAAGGCTAAACAGGGACATCAATAAGATAATTACTAAAAAATCTGTAGCAGATTTGGCAACAGCACTTTTAGTAACAGGTGCTACACCGGACGGAACGGATATTCCGGTAACTTTAGACGGTTATCAATACGATGATGGAGATTTCTATGTTGATGGTCATTACCTAAAATCAAGAAATGCATTTGACCGCTGGGGAAGAGTTGTATGGAAAAACGATTCTGGGAAAATGACAGAAAGTGAACGGCATATCGTAAAGACATTTACATATGACACAGTAAATCAGGAAGAATTGTGCAAGCAGTCCATTGCGGAATTAAAAAAAGTGTGTGATATTTCTGCAAATTACGAGGTAGATATTGCAAAATTGCCTGACGATGTAAAAATCGGCGATACTGTTAATATCGTTGATGACGAAGGTGAACTTTATCTATCTGCAAGGGTTTTGAAGCTAGAAAAAAGTGTTGCAGATAAGTCAAATGTGGCAACTCTCGGAGACTATCTGATAAAAGAAAACGGAATCAGTCAAAAAGTCGAGGAGCTTGCGGCACAATTTTCTGAGATTGCAAAAAACAGGACACTTTATACGTGGATTGCATATGCGGATGACAAATATGGTTCAGGAATTACACTTGATCCGGACAATAAACCATATATAGGTATCACAACAAATAAATTAAAAAAAGAAGTAGATATTTCTGACCCTTCGATTTTTGCGTGGTCTAAAATTGAGGGTGGACAGGGAGAACCTGGAAGAAGTCAGGAAAAAGTAGAGGACCAGTATTATCTTTCTACGTCGAATACAGAAGCAATCGGCGGAGAATGGTCTTTTAAAATGCCGGAATGGGAAAGTGGAAAATATATCTGGAAGCGGTATGCTGTGACGTGGTCAGATGGAGCTGTGACTTATACAAGCCCTGTCCTTGACAGCGCAATTAATCATGCAAACGAAGCATCTGATTACGCTATACAGCAGGCAGGCGTTGCGAAAGATTCGGCAGATAATGCCAAAAACGCAGCAATTTCGGCTGAAAATAATGCAAAAACAGCTTCCGACGCATCAATAAAGGCGCAAAATACAGCGAATGAAGCTAATGCTATTGCATCTACAGCACAAAGTGTTGCAAATGCCGCTCAGAAAGCTGCAGACGAAGCAAATGCAGATGTTGCAGTCATTAGCAAAGAAGTATCAAACATCAGAGAAGATGTTGCTATAGTAAGAGATGACCTTCAAGACAAGGTAACAACTGTAAAAGAAACGATGGAGGCGTTTTATGCGAAGAAAACAGATGTATCTGATACAGAGGCAACAATAAGGGCGGAAATTAGCAAGAGTGTCGCAGAAATCCAGACGACAATGGAATCTGATTACGCAAAGAAAACCGAACTTACAGAAGTCCAGTCAAATTTACAGACTCAAGTAACCCAAAATGCCACAAACATAACTTCCACAGCATCAGCGGTAGAAGAAGTAAGAATTGACGCATCGAATGCTCAAAATAAAGCAGCAGAGGCTACAGTGACAGCAGGTAATGCACAGAGTGCTGCAGACGAAGCAATACAAAAAGCTAATGATGCACAGGTGTCCGCAACGCAGTCTGTACAAGCCGCACAGGCGGCACAGGAAAAAGCTAATGATGCACAGACATCTGCTGATACAGCACAAAAAGCCGCTGAAAATGCTAACGTAATAGCTCAAGCTGCACAGAAAGATTTAGATACTGCAAAAGAAAATCTTGAAACAGTAAAAAATAGAGTAGGTGCTACAGAAGAAGATATTGCAGCAGCACAGGCTGCCGTTGATACAGCGCAAAAAGCTGCGGACTCTGCGAAAGCAGATGCTACAAATGCAAGTTCTGCAGCTGCGGCTGCGCAGAAAGTAGCAGATAAAGCAAAGTCAGATGCCGCAACAGCCCAAAGTGCAGCCGATATCGCACAGAAAAATGCACAAAATGCTAAAACTGCAGCGGATAATGCTCAAAAGTCTGCCGATGAAGCCAATGCCGCTATTGGTAATCTTGCAAATACTGTTACCACAATGAGTACAAAAGTAGACCAAAACGCAGAGGCAATTACTCTTGCTGCGACAAAAAAAGAAGTGGAAAACAAGCTATCTGGATATTCAACTACTTCTGAAATGAACAGTGCGATAAATCAGAGTGCAAGCAGTGTGCTTACGACAGTAGAAGGAATATATACGACAAAGACTGATACGGAAGAACAGATCAATGCTGTTAAAGCATCCTTGGAGTTAAAAGTTGATAAGGATACTTTAATTTCCGAGATCAATGCCAGTGCGGATGTGATCACGCTGACTGGAAACCGTTTTATCGTTAATTCGGATAATTTTAAACTGACAGCTGATGGAACGATGACGGCTAACAACGGAATATTTGGTGGTACTTTAAACGGTGCAACCGGTAGCTTTAGTGGAAATATTTCGGCAAGTAGCGGAATGATAGGAGCAAATGGAGAAGGATTCTATATTTCTAATTCTGGATTATACGCAACATATTCTTCTAATATTCGTGAAAAATCAACAAGATATTTTTCATTTTCAAAACCGTCTACAAATAACTTTGATTTTGTGTTCACGTATGACAATATAGATAATGATATCGTCGATAAAAATAATGGAATAAAAGAATCTCACATAAACTATTTTCGAGTCAACATTGAATATTCATACTCTCGAACAGTAACAAATTCAGAAAGTAAGAATGATTCAAACGGAGATGAAACGGTAACTGATACAGATACAACAGAAACCGTAACGGATTCGATGACAGTTGATATCGATACTAGCAAGTTGGTCTTATTAAGCACAAATGTTTCTGAGTCCGAAAATATCCTTACCTATACACTATCGTATTGTGTGAATTTCGAAAGCGGATACAGTAGTCTTGACGCATATATACAGAGTTTGCTTTCTTCATATTCAAGTGACTATGTATTGCAAGATTATTCTTTTTCTTCAAGTGCTTATGTTGTATTTAATAACATAAATACCTATGCTTGTATTAGTACGAAACAGCTAAAATATGGTCAGGTATTTGAAATCGACGAAGATAAAGTTACTGCTAAAAATCTTAAGATAAAGGACAGTACCATCGCTGTTATAAACAATGGTTATCAATCGGAACTTTCTAACAATTACCTTACGCTACAATCACTTACAGTTAACAGTAATTCTTATAATTCGGTAGGGGTAAATCCGTCTATTTTATTTAAAAATAACAACGGTAGCCAGAATCTTGCACTTATATATACGGATTATGATTCAGTAAAGGCTCCTGCGTCCTTGACTCTTGTCGGAAATCAAGGAGGAGAATATTTTATAGCTCCTAATGTGCAGGTAAGAAATAAGTTGTATGTAGGTAACGGCGGGTCAAATATCTATTACGGTCAATATAATAAAACGAAGAATTTATATTATGCAACGCAAGGATACCATGCATTTTATATAAACGGCAAAGGGGTCGCATATATACAGTACAACGGCATCAACATGAATAAAAATATAATGTTTCGTGACAATCAAGGTATTACTGCTTACGACCATTCAAACTGGTATATGCTTAGATGCTACGATGCTGCAAATCATACGAATACAGTTGCATTGGGTAATTCTCATTTAAGTACATCAGTATATACGACTTCGTCTGTTTGGTACAATGGTTCGTCTAGTACAAAATTATCTACCACTTCTTCGGACAAACGATTGAAAGAGGATTTCGTTGATATTGAAAAATACGAAGATATGTTTATGGATTTGAAGCCTGTTACATATAAATTCCATGATGGATTGTATAATGTAAAAGGCACTAAGCCATTAAGAACATGGGGATTTGTTGCAAATGAGGTTATTGATGCGTTTGAAAAAAATGGGCTTGATTGGAAAGACGAAGAGCTTGTAACAATAGACCGCGATGGTGAATATACGGATGAAGAGTTAAAATATGTTGATAATCATACAATGTTAAAAATGAATTATCAGAACATGATATCCTTAAATACACATATGATTCAAAAGACGCGAAAGGAAATGCTATATCAAACAGGATGCATAGATTTACACGAGACAATCATTCAGGATTTGCAAAATCGAATCTATCATTTAGAAAAGCAAATAAAAGAACTCAGACAGGCAGTAGTTTAGGCTATTGTCTGTTTTTAATTATTTTAAGAAAGGAGCAAGATTATGCTTACAACAAAAAAATCTACAACTTTGACAGGAACAATTACGGTAAAAGACGGGGATATGGAAAAACAGGTGGTTTATTTAAATGCCAGCGTATCTTCTGACGGTGGCTCTGATAATATCAATCAGACTATCCAAGACAAAGATCTGTATGCAGCGAACAAAGCTGAAATCAGAAAAGATATTGCTGCGTTTACAGAAAAATTTTATGCATTACAGGACGCAGAAGTAATTACAGAGTAGGGAAAGAGAGGTATTGAATTATGAATATGAAATTAGGAGAAATCAGAGGAAACTTACAAGGACTGTTGAACATTGCAGGGAAGAGATTCCCTGCTAAAGTTTGTTATGCAATCTCAAAAAATGCTAAAAAACTGGAAAAGGAATATAAGGAATTGGAAGAGCAGCGTTTAAAAATCTGCGAATCCTATGCTGACAAGGATGAGGACGGAAAAGCAATGACCCAGGAGAAAGATGGAAATAAAATATATGTATTTTCCGACGGAAATAAAAAACTTTACAATAAGGAATATGAAGAGTTGCTGGAAGAAACAATAGACATAGATATACATACTGTAGATGCATCTGAGATGGATAAATGTGACGGAAACGAACGCTTTGATATTCCTACTGGAGCAGATTACATGGCTATGGAATTTATGTTTAAGTAGAGGTGAGGAAATGACAATATTAGAGGTAGTAAATAATGTTCGGACAGCTATATTTGGAAAAGATGTCCGAGAATCAATTGCTGCTGGGTTTGAAACAATCGATTCTTTTACGACAGAATCAGTCGAGAAAATGGAAGTATCCGTAAGGGATACACAGCAAAGGCAGGAAGATTTAAATGCCCGCTTTGATGAATATATCAAAAACATGTCCTCTGAAAACCCATCGATTGCAGAGGTTATAGATGCCAGAACCGATGCAGATGGAAACGTGTCTGAAACTTTAAAAATACGTTTGGACGAGATGGATACGCTCATAAAATCCGTAAGAGAGGGCTTATTGGATTCAACATATCCAGTAGGTTCTCTTTTTCTTACAACGTCGGAAATCCCACCGGAAAATTTGCTGGGCGGGAAATGGGAAGTGTATGGACAGGGCAGAACAATCGTGGGTGTGGATCCAGATGTTGAAAAATACAATGTCCCAGGGAAAATGGGAGGAGCAGAAACAGTAACATTGACGGCAGAGCAGATGCCATCTCATGGGCACGATGTAAAAGTGAACAGTAGTGGAAAATGTTCTATTTCTAAGTCCGGAGGACACGCACATAAGTTTAAGGTATTAAAGAATCAAACTAAAACCGATGGTGCACGAGATGTGATTCACGTGGATGGAACCGGATCATCTTGGAGCGGCGTTATCACAGATAATGGGGAGCATACACATACTGTTCCAAATCATACACATACACTAACTCAAAGTAACGTCGGCGATGGACAAGAACATAATAATATGCAACCATATGTAACTGTATATATGTGGGTTAGGATATCGTAGAAAGGAAAGTGAGGGAAATGAAGAAAATGGTGAATGGTGCAATTGATACATATAACATGGTTACTGGTGCTGTTGTAGCTGTTCTGTCCTATATTTTGGGAGAACATTGGATTTTATTTGTAGGATTTCTTATGTTGAATGTGGCGGATTGGCTGTCCGGATGGCTAAAAAGCAAGATTTTAGGTAAGACAAGCTCAAAAACAGGGTTAAAAGGTATACTTAAAAAACTTGGATATTGGTTAATGGTTATGGTAGCATTTGGATCAAGTGCAATTTTTATTGAGATTGGAAAAGTAATTGGAGTGAATCTCGGTATTACGACATTGCTTGGATGGTTTGTACTGGCATCTTTGCTTGTAAACGAAATACGAAGCATCGTAGAGAATTTTGTAGAAGCAGGGTTTAATGTACCAACAGTGCTGGTAAAAGGCTTGGAAGTAGCAGATAAAGTAGTAAATAAGGATACAGAGGGCGAATAATCGTCCTCTTTTGAAAGGAGAAAAGCATGAAAACAGTAGTATTAGATGCAGGACACGGTGGAAAAGACAGTGGTGCAGTTGGATATGGACGCAAGGAAAAAGACGATGTTTTAAAGCTCGTGTTAGCTGTAGGAAAAAAATTAGATGATTATGTAGATGTGGAATATACAAGAAAGACAGATATTTATGAGAGCGTAAGCAAGAAAGCATCAGACGCAAACGCATATAAAGCTGATCTGTTTGTATCGTTTCATCGAAACAGCGCAGATGATAAGAACGCGAACGGGTATGAATCATTAGTGTATTTAAACAGCGGAAAAGCAAAACAATTTGCTGAACTAATGAATCGAGACATGGAAAAGCTAGAATTTAAGAACAGAGGAACAAAAGTAAGAAAAGACTTATGCGTCCTTCGGAAAACAACAATGACTGCGGCACTGTGTGAGTTTGGATTCATCTCGAACGAACACGACAATTCCCTGTTCACGAAATATTTTGATGACATTGTAAAATTAACTGTTAACAACATCCTGGAAGTATTGGGTGTATCAACCAAAAAATCGACTGTAAAGAAAAAGAAAGGATTAGTTAACACGAAGAGCAGTCCTTTAATGTTAAGAGCGAAAGCAAGTACTACAGCAAGCATTAAAGCGAGAATGCAAAAAGGTTGTGTTGTGGAAGTATTAAAAACAGGTGACAAATGGCACAAGGTAAAATACGGAAGCGAGACAGGATACTGTTCTGCGAAATATATTAAGATGCTGTAAATAAAAAAGGCCGGCAGAGATGCTGGTCTTTCTTTTTGTGATTTTATTTCCAATATTTTACATAAAAGTATTGACAATACGCACAATGTGTGATATACTATAACCATAGTAAAGGAAAGGAGGTAAGATAATTGAAGATAAATAACTTAATAGACGTAGTCGCCACTATTATCTCATCTATATGTACTGTAGTCACTACCTACATAGCATACAAGATTTATAAGCGAGATAACGATGACGACAATAAAAAAGCTAAATAAGCAGTCGGGAGTGAAAGCTCCCTTCTGTATCTTCAATTATAAAAGAGTTATGAAGAAAAATCAAATGGTAATCATATTATTAGCTTTTACAATGATATTGGAAGTATTGTTTCTTGTTTCAAGAAATATAATAATTGTTATGGGGCAAATGTGTATTACGGCCACTATGGTGATTTTATATGTAAAAGGCAACAAAAGAAAGGAGTAGGTCAAAAATGTGGAAAGACGAAGTAAAGGCTGCCAGAAAGGCAGCAGGATTGACGCAAGCAAAAATGAATCAGTTTATGAAAGTTCCAATGAGGACAATTCAGAGTTGGGAAGCAGGAGATAGGGTTCCGCCGGAGTATGTTCAGATTCTAGTGCTAGAGAAATTGGGGCAGATAAAAAATGACATAGGATAGGTGGTAGAAGATGTGCCTTGTTCGTGTTGCATTCGTGTTGCATTTTTAATAAATAACATTCAAAATATCGTTTTTATTTCATATATTGAAAAAATTAACGCACGAAAAAATGGCTTAAATACGTTACTTCTGAGAAAACAACGATTTTAAGCCATTCTTCTTTTAATGCCGATGGTGGGACTCGAACCCACACGCCCACAGGAGCAACAGATTTTGAGTCTGTCTCGTCTGCCAGTTCCGACACATCGGCTTATGTAATTTTTTGACCTCGATTATAATATCATTAATGGGTGAACCTGTCAATAACTTTTTGGTTTTTCTTGATTTTTTTATCATTACATTTATAATAGAAGAAAAAATATCAGGATAAGGAGAACAGCTATGGAATTACATAAGGGAAGACCTGAAAATACAGATGGTAGACTGGAACGGGAAGTGAAAGTCTATGATCTGCTGGATGAACTGAATATAAAATTTGAGAGAACCGATCATGAAGAAGCCAATACAATGGAAGCTTGCAATGAAATTGATAAGATTTTAGATACTATTATTTGTAAAAATTTATTTCTTTGTAATCGTCAGAAAACAAAATTTTATCTTTTGATGATGCCTGGAGAAAAACCTTTTAAAACCAAAGAGTTATCCAAACAGATTGATAGTGCCAGATTATCCTTTGCAGATTCGGAGCATATGGAAGAATTTCTTCATATCAAACCTGGAGCAGTATCTATAATGGGACTGATGAATGATAAAAATAATCAGGTGCAGCTTCTGATAGATCAGACAGTACTTGATAGCGAATATATAGGATGTCATCCGTGTGTAAGTACATCAAGTTTAAAAATAAAGACAAGGGATATTTTAGAAAAATTTCTTCCAGCAGTACATCATGAACCAATAGTTGTAGATTTACCTATGCCGGTGAAGTAAAGAACAAAGCGGATAAGTCTGCTACAAACTCCCTATATACCAAAATCATGAGAGATTCGCTCCGCTTTGCGTGCCGATGTGCTATAGCTTTCACTGTTTTCCATTGCACATCATGTACATACGCGCGGAGCGTTTTTTGTTTTAAATGTTTAAAAATTCAAAAGGATGTTCCGGATTGCTATGTAAAAAGTGAAGTAAAAGATAATATGCTTTAACAGATAGGTGTTCTTCTTTTAAAATTCTTTTCGCTTCTTTTTTATCAACGAGATGAACGGATAAGTCTTCGTTTGGTTCTAAATGATCAAGATTAGGTTTTCCGGATGCATATCCGTAAACAGTACAGTTTGTTTCGTCTGTCATTCCGGCAGAAGAAAAATGAGGTCGATTTAAAAAGTTTTTACATTCAACTGGAGTAAAGGAAAGACCAGTCTCTTCCATCATCTCACGTATGGCGGTTTCTCTGGCAGATTCACCTGGATCGATCAGACCGGCAGGAAATTCATAAACATAAGAATTCAGAGGGAAACGGAACTGACGTATCATAATGACTTTGTCATGGTTCTCACCAAAAACACTGTAAATAATACATCCGTCGGGATCTGCTTTTTTAGTGGCAGCCATCATATGTTGGGAATCTTTACGGCTTGCCACATAATATGGATGAGTTTTTCCAAATTTGTTCTCAGCCTCTAATTCATATAAATTCAAATATTTTACATTGGTAAGTGGTGTGATTTTATTAACTTTACTCATAGTGATAACCTCCTGTAGGTTCTATTTTAAATGATTTGAAGATAATTGACAATAGATGGAAAAACAAGTAAAATATCAGAGAGGAAATGTAGGAAAAAGGAGTTGTGTTATGAAAAAAGCAAAATGGCAGATACCAACATGGCTGATTACAGTAGCGGCTCTTGTGGTTAGTATCGTTCTTGCAGCAAATTTTATCAAAGCTAACAAAGACACCATTGAGCAGACTAAAAATTCAGACTCTGATGAAAAAATACTAATCGTTGTAAAAACAAATTTTAAGGAGATTGAAAGTGCACTCAAACAGTACCCGGATGATCTAAGTGCAAAAGAGGCTCTGGATAGTGGTTTTATTGTTGTAGAAAACCGGCAGATGAAAGGGGAAAGTGCAAAACTATGGAAGTCTTTCTGCAATAAGATTAAAAAGAAAAAAGAAGGTGCAGTTCTTATCAGTCAATTTACTGTTGAAGGAGATCCTATTTTAAATTATATTGCATACAAAGATGGAAAGTATTATTACGTCGAGGATACCTCAAGAGACCAATTTGGAGATCAGAGATATAGTCATCATGTATATAATACGATGAAACGTTTTGAGGAAAATGATAGTTATGTGGCAGTTCTGACAACGGAAAATAAACTGTCATATAAGGATGTTCAACAATCAGATGATGATAGCAAAATAGTAGAAATACTTGAAGTAAATGCCGAAGAATTAAAATAGACAGGGAGTGAAATTATGAAGATATCCACAAAAGGAAGATATGCTGTTCGATTAATGTATGATTTGGCCATTCACCATACTGGTGATTGGATTGCTTTAAAAGACGTGTCAAAAAGGCAGAATATTTCAGTGAAATATCTGGAACAGATAGTGCGTCAACTGGGAATTTGTGGATATTTGAAGAGCCTTCGCGGACCTTATGGAGGATATCAGCTGGCAAGAAAACCAGAAGATTACACAATATATGAGATTCTCAAGATTACTGAAGGAAGTCTTCAGCCAGTTGCCTGCTTAGATGATCCTGTGAACCAGTGTGAACGTTACCGTGATTGTCCAACTATTGAAATCTGGGAAGGACTTGGTAAAGTGGTATATGAATATTTAAATAATATTACTTTACAGGAACTTGTGGATCATGCAAAATTGAAGGGTGAAAATGATTTTGTGATTTAATGTAAAAATACAGTTTGTTTTTGGAATCCTATATGTTATGGAATGAAATCCCGTGCATATAGGATTTCTTTGTGTTACAATGTTTCAGAAGAATCGAAAAGGAGATCTCCGGTATGGAAAATAAATTATTATTAATTGACGGAAACAGTATTTTAAACAGAGCATTTTATGGACTTCCTGAAATGACAAACAGCCAGGGACTTCATACCAATGCAATTTTAGGTTTTTTAAATATCATGTTCAAATTTTTAGAAGAAGAACATCCTACACATCTGGCTGTTGCATTTGATTTAAAGGCACCCACTTTTCGTCATAAAATGTTTGATGACTATAAAGGAACAAGAAAAGGAATGCCTGATGAACTTGCTGAGCAGGTTCCGGTTATAAAAGAAGTACTAAAGGCAATGGATATTCCAATGATGATGAAAGAAGGTTTTGAGGCGGATGATCTGCTGGGGACCATGTCTGTTTTGGGGGAAGAACAGGGATTTGATGTACGGATTATTTCAGGAGACAGAGACTTGCTTCAGCTTGCTACAGAAAAAGTTCAGATAAGAATTCCTAAAACAAACCGTTCAGGAACCATCGTGGAAGATTATTTTGCAAAAGATGTGCTGGATAAATATGAAGTGACACCAAAAGAATTTATTGATCTAAAAGCTTTGATGGGGGATGCTTCAGACAATATTCCTGGAATTCCTGGAATTGGTGAAAAAACAGCCACAAAACTCATAAAAGAGTTTAAAAGCATCGAAAATGCTTATGAGCATATAGAAGAAGTGAAACCAAACCGTGCGAAAAATAATCTTCAGGAATATTATGAACAGGGAGTTTTAAGCAAGGAACTTGCTACGATTAAACTGGATAGTCCTGTAGATATAACTATAGAAGAAACAGAAATTCAGGATATTTATACAAAAGAAGCATATCAGCTGTTAAAACAGCTGGAGTTCAAATCTATTCTTAAGCGATTTGACGGGGAAAGTCAGGAAGAATTCAAACTGGAAACAGAAATCATAACGGATCTTGCAGAAACAGAAGAATTATTTGAGCTGACAGTAAAACAAAAGAATATTGGAATTGCAATATACGCAGAAGAAGAAAATATGTGGGTGTCCATTTGCTATGATAAAGGGAAAATAGCATTGATTCCGGCAGAAGGTTTTATAACAAAAGATTTTCTTTTCGACAAAATCAGCATGCTCTATGAAAATGTAGAAAAAGTGGCAATGATGGAAGTGAAGAAGTATTTGTCATTTTTAAAAATCCATGAGAAAACAGAAAGTATTTTTGACGTGTCATTGGCCGCTTACCTTTTAAATCCTTTAAAAAGCACTTATGAATATGATGATATTTCCAGAGATTATCTGGGATTGATGCTGCCTTCAAGGAAAGAGCTTTTGGATAAAAAAACACCGATGGTAAAAAATGGGGAGCTTACCCAGGAAGGCATAAAGATTTTAGGATATGAAGCTTATGTATCAGGAGAAGCTGTTGAAATTCTCATAAATCAGCTGAAAGACAAAGATATGGCCGATTTATATTCTCAGATTGAAATTCCTACTATTTTTGCATTGCATGATATGGAAGTCAGAGGAATACATGTGAACCGGACAGCTTTGAAAGAGTATGGTGATCAGCTGGTTGGCAGAATTGATCAGCTGCAGACATCTATATATAAGGAAGCAGGAGAAGAATTTAATATCAATTCACCAAAACAGCTGGGAGTTGTTTTGTTTGAACATATGAAGCTGGAGGGTGGTAAAAAAACAAAAACAGGTTATTCCACCAGTGTGGATGTTTTAGAAAAAATAGAACATCTTTATCCGATTGTTCCTATGATTCTGGAGTATCGTCAGCTGACTAAGTTAAAATCAACCTATGCAGATGGACTCGCTAATTATATTGGAGAAGATGAAAGAATTCATGGTAAATTTAATCAGACTATTACGGCTACAGGTCGTATCAGCAGTACAGAACCGAATCTTCAGAATATACCGGTCCGCATGGATCTTGGAAGAAAAATACGAAAAGTTTTTCTTCCGGAAGAAGGATATATTTTCCTTGATGCGGATTATTCTCAGATTGAACTGCGTGTACTGGCTCATTTATCAAAGGATGAAAATCTGATTCATGCATATGAAGAAAATCAGGATATCCATGCAAAAACGGCATCAGAGGTTTTTGGTGTTCCAATGGATCAGGTTTCCGGAGGACAGCGAAGAGATGCAAAGGCAGTAAACTTTGGAATTATATATGGGTTAAGTGCTTTCGGATTAAGTCAGGATTTAAAAATTACCAGAAAACAGGCACAGGAATATATAGATAAATATTTTGAGACATATCCGAAAGTAAAAGAATTTCTAGATGGTGAAGTGGAAAAAGGAAAGAACGATGGATATGTGACAACTATGTTCCATCGGATACGTCCGATTCCAGAGCTTAAGTCCAATAATTTTATGCAGAGGAATTTTGGAGAACGTGTTGCAATGAATTCTCCAATCCAGGGAACGGCAGCAGATATCATAAAGATAGCAATGATTCGTGTGAATATGAAATTAAAGGAGAAGCAGATGAAATCCAGACTGATTTTGCAGATTCACGATGAATTACTGATAGAAGCACATTTAGATGAATTGGATGAAGTGAAACAGATTTTAACAGAAGAAATGGTAAATGCAGCCAGTCTTAAAGTACCTTTAGTTGTGGATATGAATACTGGAGAAAACTGGTATGATGCGAAATAGGAGTTGAAGAAAATGATTATTGGAATTACCGGAGGAGTAGGATCTGGGAAAAGTGAAGTACTTAATATCCTAAAAGAAGATTACAAGGCGGATATTATCATTGCAGATCAGGTAGCACATGAACTGATGGAACCAGGTGCTGTAAGCTATAATGGAATCGTAGAGTATTTTGGAAAAACAATTTTAAAAGAAGATAAAACCATTGACAGAGGAATTCTTGGAGAAATTGTTTTTCAGAATCCGGAAAAACTGCAAAAACTTAATCAGATTACCCATAAAAATGTAGATAAGGAAATTCTTAAACGTATAGAAGATATCCAGAAGAAAAATCCGGAAGGATTTATTGTGTGTGAAGCAGCATTGCTGGTGGGGGCAGAATACGAAAGTCTTTTTCAGCAGCTGTGGTATATTTTTACAAGAGAGAATATACGCTTTGAAAGATTGAAGAAATCCAGAGGATATTCAGATGAAAAGATACGTCAGATGATCAGCAGTCAGAAAAGTGAAGAAGAATTCAAGAGACAGGCAACCCATTTAATTGATAATTCTGGGAAGATAGAAGATACCAGAAGACAAATTATGGAAATTTTAGGGGAACCCATGGGATTTAAGTGTCTCTTAACACATCTGATGTACGAAAAATAAAAATAGTAGATTCTCATATACCCTTATGATATACTGTAGATTAAGACAAATTTGTTAAAGAAACATTGAGGTAGATTTAATGAAGTTAACAAGTATTGCAAGCAGTAGTGAAGGTAACTCTATATTTGTAGGGACTGATAAAACAAAACTGCTGGTAGATTGTGGAATCAGTGCTAAAAGAATAGAGAGTGCACTGAAGGAACTGGATTTGACGGTTCCCGATTTTGATGGCATTTTGATTACTCATGAACATTCTGATCATATCAAAGGACTGGGAGTAATATCTCGAAGATATGGTATTCCTGTGTTTGCGACCAGTAAAACCATTGATGCAATCTTTGAATATAAGAATCTCGGGAAGGTTGAAAAAGATTTGTTTCATTCCATTGATGCAGACAGGCCGTTTTTGATTGGCGATATAACAGTGGAAGCATCCAGGGTCTGGCATGATGCGGCAGATCCGGTGTGTTATTCGTTCTGTTCCGATGGGGTGAAAGCAAGTATTGCAACAGACCTCGGAGATTATGATGAATATCTGGTAGAGAAAATATATGGTTCAGATATATTGTTTGTGGAAGCTAATCATGATGTCAATATGCTTCAGGTTGGACGGTATCCTTACTATTTAAAAAGGAGAATTCTGGGAAGACACGGGCATTTATCAAATGAACGGTGTGCTCAGCTGATTGAAGATACAGCTACATCAGATACCCGGAAAGTTTATCTGGGGCATTTAAGTAAAGAAAATAACTATGAAAAACTGGCTTATGAAACTGTAAAAGTATCATTACATAATATGGAAGGACTTCCTTTGGAAGTTGCCAAACGTGATGCAGTTTCAACAGTAACCAGTGTGTAAACAACATTTTAGGAGGAAAATATGGAAAAAACAGTTATTACAGTAGTAGGAAAAGACGGAGTTGGTATTATTGCAAAAGTATGTAATTATCTTGCAAATAATAATGTAAATATCCTGGATATTTCACAGACAATTACAGGAGGATTCTTTAATATGATGATGGTTGTTGATCCTCAGAATTCATCTAAGGAAACAGCTTTGATGTCTGAAGAATTGAAACAGATCGGCGAAGAAATCGGTGTTGTTATCCAGACACAGAACGAAAAAATCTTTGACATTATGCATAGAATTTAGTGAGGTGGCAACATGATTAATCTTAATGAAGTATTTGAAACAAATAAGATGATCCATGAGATGAATCTGGATGTTCGTACAATTACAATTGGTATCAGTCTTTTGGATTGCGTTGCAAATACATTGGATGAAGTAAAAGAAAATGTATATAACAAAATAACAACCGTTGCCAGGGATCTGGTTCAGACAGGAAAAGATATAGAAAAAGAATTTGGAATTCCTATTGTTAATAAGAGAATTTCTATTACACCAATCTCTTTGATCGGTGGAAACGTATGTGAAACACCGGATGATTTTGTGGAACTGGCTAAAACACTGGATAAGGCTGCAAAGAAAGTTGGGGTAAACTTCCTTGGAGGTTATTCTGCTCTTGTAAGTAAAGGTATGACAAAAGCTGATGAATTACTGATTCGTTCCATTCCAAAAGCACTGGCTGAAACAGATTTTGTTTGTTCTTCTGTCAATGTAGGTTCTACAAAGACTGGGATTAACATGGATGCGGTAAAACTGATTGGAGAGATGATCAAAGAAACAGCAGAACTGACAAAAGACAATCAGTGTCTTGGATGTGCAAAATTTGTAGTATTTTGTAATGCACCGGATGATAATCCATTTATGGCAGGTGCATTTCATGGAGTAACAGAGGCAGATGCAATTATTAATGTAGGTGTCAGTGGTCCTGGAGTTGTAAAACGTGCTATCGAAAAAGTCAGAGGAGAGAATTTTGAAGTTCTTTGTGAGACAATTAAGAAAACAGCATTTAAAGTAACTCGTGTTGGACAGCTGGTTGCTAAAGAAGCGTCCAGAAGACTTGGAATTCCTTTTGGAATTATCGACCTGTCCCTGGCTCCAACACCAGCAGCCGGTGACAGTGTTGGTGAAATCCTGGAAGAAATCGGTCTGGAATATGCTGGTGCCCCAGGAACAACAGCAGCTCTTGCCATGTTAAATGACCAGGTGAAGAAAGGTGGAGTTATGGCTTCATCTTATGTTGGCGGATTAAGCGGGGCGTTTATTCCTGTCAGTGAAGACCAGAGAATGATTGATGCTGTTAATGCAGGAGCTTTAACTCTGGAAAAATTAGAAGCAATGACCTGTGTATGTTCTGTAGGTCTTGATATGATTGCTATTCCTGGAAAAACAAAAGCAACTACCATTGCAGGTCTGATTGCAGATGAAATGGCACTGGGAATGATTAATCAGAAAACAACAGCAGTTCGTGTTATTCCGGCAATTGGTAAAGATGTCGGAGATCAGGTGGAATTTGGAGGATTATTAGGATATGCTCCAATTATGCCAGTAAATGAATTTTCCTGTGATGCATTTGTAAACAGAGGAGGAAGAATTCCGGCTCCTATTCATAGCTTTAAAAATTAATTATAGAGGTTTTCTATTAAAAAATATTGAAGAATTTCCATAAAATGTGTATTCTTATATAAGTGACATGGATAAGAAATGAAGGAGTTTAATAGTAAGATGAGTAGAAATGTATATGATATTTTACAGGAACGTGGCTTTATTGCCCAGACAACGCACGAGGAATTAAGAGACCTTCTAGGAAAAGAAAAAGTTACTTTTTATATTGGATTTGATGCAACAGCAGACAGTCTGACAGCGGGACATTTTCTGACGATTATGGCAATGATGCATATGCAGAAAGCAGGGCATCGTCCAATTGCACTGCTTGGTGGCGGGACAACTATGATCGGAGATCCATCAGGAAAATCTGATATGAGAAATATGCTGACCATTGATACAATCAATCATAATGCAGCTCGTTTTAAAGAGCAGTTATCAAGGTTTATTGACTTTGATGATGATAAAGCGATTATTGCCAATAATGCAGACTGGCTTTTGAATTTAAAATATGTAGATTTTTTAAGAGAAATTGCAGTACATTTTTCTGTAAATAAAATGCTGACAGCAGAATGCTATAAACAGCGTATGGAAAGAGGACTGACATTATTTGAATTCAATTACATGCTGATGCAGGCATATGATTTCCTTGTACTAAATAGAAAATATGGATGTAAGCTGGAAATGGGTGGAAATGACCAGTGGTCTAATATTCTTGCGGGTGCCGACCTGATCAGAAGAAAAGAACAGGAAGATGCCTATGGACTTACATTAACTCTGTTAACAAGAAGTGATGGAGTGAAAATGGGAAAAACCATGGCTGGTGCTGTATGGCTTGATCCTGAAAAAACATCTCCATATGATTTCTATCAGTATTGGAGAAATATTGAAGATGTAAAAGTTGAAGAGTGCCTTGGTTTATTGACATTCCTTCCTATGGAAGAAGTTCGCAGATTAGGTGCGTTAGAAGGAGCAGAAATTAATAAAGCCAAAGAAGTACTGGCATATGAAGTGACTAAGATTGTTCATGGAGAAGAAGAAGCCAAGAAAGCACAGACAGCAGCCAAAGCAATGTTTGTCAGTGGTGGAGCCAATGATGATGCACCAACATTTGAATATGAAACAGCACAGTTGGAAGAAGGAATCGATATTTTGACACTTCTTGTTGATTCCAAATTGTGTACGACACGTTCCGATGCAAGAAGAATGGTTCAGCAAGGAGGAGTATCTGTAAACGGAGAAAAGGTTACAGATATAAAAGCAGTCTTTGGAAAAGCTGATTTTGATGATAAAAACAGAATCCTTCTGAAAAAAGGCAAGAAAAAATTCTGCCAGATCATAGAAAAATAAATTTTATGATTAAAAAAATGACAAAAGACCCTGGTTTTCAAAAATCAGGGTCTTTGCTATAATATATAGAAGAAAAGGAGATGATTGTTTGAGGAAAATGTGTATAAGAATTATAATTTATATAATTGGATTGATTACTCTGGCTTTGGGAATTGTCTTAAATACTAAGACATTACTGGGAGTTTCCCCGATTATTTCAGTGCCATATTGTATCAGTCAGATTGGACAGTGGAACTTAGGAATGGTAACATTCTTTTTTTATTGCGTTTGTGTAGCGGTGGAAGCTTTTTTTAAGGGCAGAGAATTTCACTTTTATGAACTTTTGCAGATTCCAATGAGTCTGGTAACCAGTATATTTATCAATATTTTTAATGATTTTCTTGTGATACAGCCGGAAAATACACTGGAAAAAGTGGTTGTGTTAATTGCAGGGATTCTTGTGACGGGAGTTGGAGTGGCAACAATGGTGAATATGAAACTGGTGCCAAATCCGGCAGATGCACTGGCAGCAGTGATTGGAGAAAAATTAGGAAAAGACATGGGACTTGGTAAAAATGTGTTTGATTTTACCAGTTTCTGTATTTCATGTATCATTGGAATTGTAATTACACATCAAATCATCGGAATCGGTGCTGGAACGATTGTTGTGGTAATTTTTACTGGTCGTGTCATTGCTGTTTATAATAAATTCTGTAAAGAAAAAATGCAGAAAG
Organism: Anaerostipes sp. 494a; assembly: GCF_001940315.1. Lineage (NCBI taxonomy): Bacteria > Bacillati > Bacillota > Clostridia > Lachnospirales > Lachnospiraceae > Anaerostipes > Anaerostipes sp. 494a. The sequence continues at coordinate 163,292 of NZ_MJIF01000001.1, forward strand.
TGGCAGGTTTGGCATAAAGATAAATTTTTTTAAGGACAAGGCTTGTCAAATAATATGGAATGAGTATAAAATAGCAGATACCAGACTGATTTGAAATCGGAAAGCGAAAGGAGAATTTAGGAATGAAAATAGGTATTTTAGGATATGGAAACCTTGGTAGAGGAATCGAATGTGGTATCCGTCAGAACGATGACATGGAATTGGCAGCAGTGTTTACGAGAAGAAATCCAGCGGATGTGACGATTTTAACCGAAGGAGTTCCAGTCTATTCTGTTGACGAAATCGAAAACATGAAAGATCAGATTGATGTTTTGGTACTTTGTGGAGGAAGTGCAACAGATCTTCCAAAGCAAACACCGGAATACGCAAAATATTTTAACGTAATTGATAGTTTTGATACACATGCAAGAATTCCGGAACATTTTGCAAATGTAGATGCAGCAGCGAAAGAAAGCGGACATACTGCATTGATTTCCTGTGGATGGGATCCGGGAATGTTTTCATTAAACCGCTTATATGCAAATGCAATTCTTCCGGAAGGTAATGATTATACTTTCTGGGGAAAGGGAGTTAGTCAGGGACATTCTGATGCTATCCGCCGGGTAGAAGGTGTAAAAGACGGAAAACAGTATACAATACCTGTAGAAGAAGCTTTAGAGGTAGTCCGCAGCGGAAGCAATCCACAACTAACAACAAGACAGAAACATACAAGAGAGTGTTTTGTGGTGCCTGAAGAAGGTGCAGATCTTCAGAAGATTGAAGAAACCATTAAGAATATGCCAAATTATTTCTCTGATTATGATACAACGGTTCATTTTATCAGTGAAGAGGAACTGAAAAGAGATCATAGCGGGATCCCTCATGGGGGATTTGTTTTCAGAACCGGCGTAACAGGATGGGAAAAAGAGCATAAGCATGTCATTGAATACAGTTTGAAATTAGATTCTAATCCGGAATTTACATCATCTGTTTTGCTTGCTTATGCAAGAGCCGTTTATCGTTTACAGACAGAAGGGCAAACAGGATGCAAGACAGTGTTCGATATTGCACCTGCATATTTAAGTCCAAAATCAGGAGAAGAATTAAGAAAGCATTTATTATAAAAATATGAATATTGAAAGGGATGCACAAAATTTGTGTATCCCTTATTTGTTTGGAAAAGAAATAGAAGATTTTAATTTATCTAATGCTTTTTGTGTATAGGGATCTCTTTGATTGATCTGTTTTAATACATGTTGTACTTTTTTGGTTTCTGAGGAATCAAAAGCTTTTAAAGAAGTCACAATAAAGAACAGCAGCAAAAGAGAAAATCCGATTCTGAGTTTTAAAAAAGACCAGTAAGAAGGTTGTTCATTTTCTTCTTGTATGTAATTTTTGCCGGAATTTATTTGCTGGTATTTATTTTGTAATTTTAATCTCTCCAATTCCAAATTTGCATTTTGATTCATTGTATTCCTCCTTCGTTTTATTCTATGAAGAAAGTCAATAAAAATTGCACAAAAAATCAAAAGATTTTGTGGAAATATTTTATATGTCTAAAAATTTAGTTGTAATGATAAAAAAGCAATGATATAATAAAAGGATAAAATATATAGGAGGAAGTAAAAATAGAAAAATTAACGGATGTAGAACAGCTAATTATGCGGTGTATTTGGGAATACGAAGGTGAAATGCCGTTTTTGGAGCTGGGAAAGAAATTAAAAGAAAATTTTCATAAGGATTATAAAAGAACAAGTATTCGAACATATTTATTTCGATTAGAGGAAAAAGGATATATTAATGTCGAAAAGAGAGGAAGGCAGTCTTATATTCAAACTTTGATTCCGGTGGAAACTTATAAAAAAGAGCAGGCAGCGGAAATTCTGGATATATGGTTTGATGGTTCGGCAAAGCAGTTTCTCAGTGCGTTAGGAGGAAGGCTGTCAGAAGATGAAAGTCAGGAACTGAAAGGATTATTAGATGATATGGACTTTGATTAAGATAGTAATAGAAATATTTAGTGCAATTTTTTTATGTGCAGTACAGGGAACGATTTTATATTTATTATGGAAAACTGTTGGAAAGTATATGGAAAGAAAAGATTATGTAGAAGTCAGTTATTGGATGTGGAAAGCTGTACTACTTGTTTTCTTTTTTCCAATTACATGGATTTATATGCTGAATATGGAAACAAAACGATGGCTGTTTTGGCCGACAAAAACATTAGGTATTGTTTTTGGGATTTTAGGAATTCTATGGCTGCTGGGTTGTTTTACAGCGGTGATACAGCTATTCAAACAATACCGGAGAATTCAAAAAGATGTAAGAGAAAGTCTGCCGTGTCTGCCACAGACGGAAGAAGTTTTGGCAGAAGTGAAACGAAAATTGGGAATCCGAACACATATTTCTGCAGTTATACAACAAAAAGCCGGAAGTCCTATGCTATATGGAATTTTTCAGCCGAAAGTCATTCTTCCGAAGGAGTATAAAAAAGAAGAATTGGAGGTTATTTTTTATCATGAATTGATGCATGTAAAACATCATGATCTGATATGGAAACAATGGACGAATGTTACCTGTTGCATCTACTGGTTTCAACCGATGGTAAAAAATTTGTTTGAACAAATGGATCAGTGGGGAGAGACCTATTGTGATATGGCGGTTAGCGAAAGAATCCGGGATATTAAATATTATTTTACCGTGATTATAGATATTTCTATGGAAGTACCGGTATATGGAGTTTATACAACTGCCGGACTGTATGAAAATAAAGAATTGCTAAAATTGCGAATGAAGCGAATGCAGTCTTACCGAAAGCAAAAGGTACATAAAAAAGGAGTGGCAGCACTTTTACTGTTCGTGGTTCTGGGAATCAGTGCAGGAACCGTGACGGTATCGGGGGCGGCATTTGTAGAGGGATATAATATTGTATATGAAAAGACGGATATTGATTTAGAAGAAGCCGGGTTTGTAGAAGTAAAAGACACACCGAGAATCCGGGGCGGGAAAGAACGGAATCATCCGAATCCGGGAATTCGAAAAGTGACGACGCGGAAAGAAAAACCAAGACCGGAAAAGGCAGAATCAGTAGTTTGGGATGTGGTACCGGGAGAAAGAATACAGACGGAACCGGGATATTTGAAAAAAGGAATGGAAGTAGAAATTGCTGTATCGACCGGTTTTGAGGAAGAGAACCCTGAGACGCAGGTATCTATCGGAATTATTGATTCTCAAGGAAAGGAAACTTATGCAGAAAAAGGATTTGACTTTTGTAGAATATTTACAATAAAAAAAGACGGTTATTATAGAGTTTTTATGGAAAATTGGGGAAAACAAATGGGAGATTTTGGAGGATATTATTGCGTCAATGTGAAACAGAAATAAAAAAGGAGATAGGTATGAGGTGGAAAAAAGGATTATGTATTATGATGTCAGTATTATGTTTCTTTGGAATAGGGAATAAGGTAAGTGCAGCGGAGAATTCTAATGCGGATTTGGAGTATTCTTCGGTGATTCTGGAAGATGGATTTACGGAAGAATGGACAGAAGATACAGGGATTTCTCCGTTTGCCGTAAAGACAGGAGTGAATTGGACGGTAAAGCCAAAAACTTTGAAAAAGAGCGGGGGATTTAAGAAAAAGGCAGGAAGCACAATTGAAATTAAAATTAGTGTGAAGCCGGAGAAAAAGGTTTTGATTGGTATTATAAGAGGAAATACACAAAAAATTTATCAATCTACGACAATGGGAGTTTATAAAACATTTAAAATTAAGGAAACGGATACATATCATGTGTTTGTTCAAAATTGCTCATCTGGCAGTATTCAGGCGATTGGATATTATAGGAAATAATGATATAGTACTGTTCAAAATACAACAAGTAAAGTGACTAAAATTTTAGTTGTGTTAACTGGAGGATAATGTTATAATAAAGAAAATAAATGAAATTTAGGAAAGAATGAAGAATATTACGAATAAAATATTTAACTCCTGTGCATTTCAGGGTACCAGTATCATAGATGGAGATGCATTGAAAACCTATGTGAATATAATGAGAATGGTGGAGAATATGAAAGGATTATTAAGAATCAAAAACTGTAAAGGTATTTTTTGTGGTAACGTTTTTATTTATCTGTGGAACTAAAATTGGATTTTTTTGTGATATTTTGATGGAAATTGGGTGCATATGGATTGCCTGAGTGGCATTTTGTTTAGAAGAAGAAAGGAATGGTGATGCATATGATTGATAGAAAATCCATGTAATACAAAGGGTGCCAGCCTATTTTGTATCAAATAGATACAAACAACGTATCACATGGATACTCATATTGTAACAGAAAGTTTGAAAAATACAAATGTAAAAAAGATACTTTTTGACTGTATGATAGGAGAAAGATTATGAATAAGAAAAAATAATATCTTTTATAATAGCTGTATTTGTAAGTTTTACATCTGTGCCAGTTGCAGCAAATGTGGAACAGGAAAACGAGACAATAGTTCAAACAACTCATTCAATAAATACAATTTCTGCTTCTGCGGATTTAGTCTATCAATTAAACAAAGCATCGATTATGTTAGGAAATGGAACTATTAGCGAGGAAGAATATGCAGCCATACTTATTGATATCTATAATTTGGATAATAATATTATTAACAAAGAGAATGTGCTAAAAAGAGCTAGTAGTTCATACTATCCAGAAGTTCAATGTGGATACATTAATTATTCGGGTGTGAAATACTTATATAAAACAGGATTAAAAAAAGCTAAGACTGCTTCAGGTGCTATTTCCTTGTTGATTAGTGCAATACCTGGATGTGGATGGGGACTTTCAGCTGTTGCTGTAGCTTCTTCATATGGGGGCTACTCATCCTTGGAGAAAGCAGTTCATAAAGCTTATAGTAAAAAAAAGGGAATAAAAGTATACTATAAAATTCATAAAGCAGTTACAAGTATGAATAAGGTTAGATATGTTGTTGGATAAGATAGGGAGATGGTTATTATGAAAAATGTATTTAAGTTTAAAACATTTCGAAAAAATAGTATTTTTTTATGTTGTTTTCTAGTTGTGATTTCCTTATTGGACTATTTTGACAAAACAATTCCATCTACTATCGATGAAATCATAACAAAAGACATATTACTTTTTATTCTGTATTTTTTACTATGTTTTATGATTGATGTGGTAAAAGAGAAAAGGAATAAGAAAAATAAAAAAAGTAAAGAATAGAAAATGAAGAAATTAGCTGCCACAGTCCTTGGTTTTAAGGACTGTGGCAGCTTGTTGTATTCTAAAGTTTTATGTCTGAACGCAAATATCATTTTATGCTTCAGAATAGATTAGAAAAATTTCAAAAAAATGTTTAGAAAAGGTTGACAATAAAAAACAAAAGTGATACCTTAAACATAGATGTTAGCACTCAGTGTTATTGAGTGCTAATAACAGGGAGGGAAAGATATGGAATTGAATGATCGTAAAAAGTTAATATTAAAAGCGATTATTGCCAATTATCTCGAAACTGGTGAGCCGGTAGGATCAAGAACCATTTCCAAACATCCGGATCTGAAGCTTAGCTCAGCTACCATTCGTAATGAGATGGCGGATCTGGAGGATATGGGATTTATTCTGCAGCCTCACACGTCAGCAGGTAGGATTCCTTCCGATGCAGGATATCGTTTTTATGTAGATCAGCTGATGATGGAGAGAGAAACTGATCATGAAGAAAAACAGGCATTAATTCAAAAAGTAGATAAGATGGAAGTCTTATTGAAACAGGTGGCTAATGTACTGGCAAGCAATACGAATTATGCAACAATGGTTTCTTCGCCTCATTATCAGAATGTAACATTAAAATTCGTACAGCTGTCTCAGGTAGATCACAGACATTTGCTGGCAGTTATAGTGACACAAGGGAACATTGTGAAGAATAAAATGATTTCTGTAGAGGAACCATTGTCTAATGAAGATGTTTTGAAGCTGAATGTATTGTTGAATACATTTCTGCAGGGACTTTCTTTACGAGATATTAATCTGGAACTGATTCAGACGATGCGTGATCAGGCTGGAATCCGACAGGATGTTTTGGAGCGGATTTTAGAAGAAGTTGCCAAAACGATTCATGAAGCAGACCGAATGGAAATATACACAGGAGGTGCTTCCAATATCCTGAGATATCCTGAACTTGGTAATCCGGATCGGGCAACAGAGATTCTGGACACATTAGTGGAGAAAAAGGCATTAACGAAGCTGGTGGATACTACATTAGGTCAGGATGACAATCATCATGGAATACAGGTATACATCGGAGAAGAATCACCGGTACAGAATATGAAAGACTGCAGCATTGTAACTGCAACCTATGAGCTTGCAGAGGGCGGCACAGGAACGGTGGGAATCATCGGACCAAAACGTATGGATTACCGAAAGGTTGTAAAGACTTTGAAGGATCTTACAGAAGAACTTGACGATATTTTTAGAGAAAAAACCTGAGAAAGGAAGTGAAGGAATGAAAGAACAAGAAAAGAATATTCAGGAAGAAGAAAAAGACGTAGAAGAAACTGCGAAAAATATAGAAGAACCAGAAACAGTAAAAGAAGATTCCAAGGAGGAAACTCCAAAGGAAGAAACTGAGGAAGATCAGACAGCAAAACTGGAAGCAGAAATTGCTGACTGGAAAGACAAATATCAGAGACTGATGGCAGAATTTGAAAATGCTAGAAAGCGTACAGCAAAGGAAGCAACACAGCGCTATGATATGGGCGCTATGGGAGTCCTGGAAAAACTTCTTCCAGTAATCGACAATTTTGAGCGAGGGCTGGATGCAGTTTCTGAAGAAGAAAAAGATACAGCATTTGTTCAGGGAATACAGCAGATTTACAAACAGTTAATGTCTGTATTTGATGATCTTGGAGTTTCTGCCATGGATGCAGAAGGAAAAGAATTTGATGCAAATCTCCACAATGCAGTGATGCATATAGAAGATGAAGCATATGGCGAGAATGTTGTAGCAGAAGAATTGCAAAAAGGATACATGTACAAAGAAAACGTACTTCGCCACAGTATGGTAAAAGTAGCAAATTAAAGCCGTCAGGCGATATATTGTTTTATAAATTTTAGATAGATTTTAGGAGGAAATAGATCATGGGTAAAATTATTGGTATTGACTTAGGAACAACAAACAGTTGTGTAGCAGTTATGGAAGGTGGAAAACCTACCGTTATTACAAATGCAGAAGGAATGAGAACAACACCATCTGTTGTAGCATTTACAAAAACAGGAGAACGTGCAATTGGTGAACCTGCAAAACGTCAGGCAGTTACAAATGCAGAAAAGACAATCTCATCCATTAAAAGACATATGGGAACAGATTATAAAGTAACAATTGATGACAAAGCATATTCTCCACAGGAAATCTCTGCAATGATTCTTCAGAAATTAAAATCTGATGCAGAAAACTATCTGGGAGAAAAAGTTACAGAAGCTGTAATTACAGTTCCTGCATACTTCAATGATGCACAGCGTCAGGCAACAAAAGATGCTGGTAAGATTGCAGGACTTGATGTAAAACGTATTATTAATGAACCAACAGCAGCGGCTTTATCTTATGGACTTGATAATGAAGATGAACAGAAAATCATGGTATATGACTTAGGTGGTGGTACATTTGATGTATCTATCATTGAAATCGGTGATGGAGTTATTGAAGTATTATCTACAGCCGGAGATAATAAATTAGGTGGAGATGACTTTGATAATGTAATTACACAGTATATGTTAGATGAGTTCAAGAAACAGGAAGGTGTAGACTTATCTGGAGATAAGATGGCTATGCAGAGATTAAAAGAAGCTGCTGAAAAAGCTAAAAAAGAATTATCTTCTTCTACAACAACAAACATTAACCTTCCATTCATCACTGCAACAGCTGAAGGACCAAAACACTTTGATATGAACCTGACAAGAGCTAAATTTGATGAACTGACAGCAAGCCTTGTTGAAAGAACAGCAGGTCCTGTAAATGCTGCTTTAAATGATGCTGGAATGACAGCTTCTGAATTAAGCAAAGTATTATTAGTTGGTGGTTCTACACGTATCCCTGCAGTACAGGATAAAGTACAGCAGTTAACAGGAAAAGAACCTTTCAAAGGAATCAACCCAGACGAATGTGTAGCAATCGGTGCATCTATCCAGGGTGGTAAATTAGCAGGAGACGCAGGTGCGGGAGACATTCTGTTACTGGATGTAACACCATTATCACTTTCTATCGAAACAATGGGTGGTGTGGCAACAAGACTGATTGAACGTAATACAACAATCCCTACTAAGAAGAGTCAGATTTTCTCAACAGCAGAAGATAATCAGAGTGCAGTAGATATTAACGTTGTTCAGGGTGAAAGACAGTTTGCAAAAGATAATAAATCTTTAGGAAGATTCAGACTGGATGGTATCGCACCTGCAAGACGTGGAGTGCCTCAGATTGAAGTTACATTTGATATTGATGCAAATGGTATCGTAAATGTATCTGCAAAAGATTTAGGAACAGGAAAAGAACAGCACATTACAATTACAGCCGGATCTAACATGTCTGATGAAGATATCGATAAAGCTGTAAAAGAAGCTGCTGAATTTGAAGCACAGGATAAAAAACGTAAAGAAGCAATTGATGCAAGAAATGAAGCTGATTCTATGGTATTCCAGACAGAAAAAGCTCTGGAAGAAGCAGGAGACAAAGTAGATCCAACAGAAAAAGCAGCAGTTGAAGAAGACCTGAAGGCATTAAAAGACCTGGTAGAACAGACAAAAGATCAGGAAATGACAGATGCACAGGTTGAAGATATGAAAGCTAAAAAGGAAAAATTAATGACAAGTGCACAGAATCTGTTCGCTAAAATGTATGAAGCAGCTGCTCAGGCTCAGCAGGGAGCACCAGAAGGTGCAGCAGATGCAGGGCAGACAGCAGGTGGAGCAGATGATAATGTAGTCGATGGTGATTACAAAGAGGTTTAAGATAAAGAGAAGGTAGACGAATATGGCAGATAAAAGAGATTATTATGAAGTACTTGGTGTAGACCGGAATGCTTCACAGTCAGACATTAAAAAAGCCTACCGAAAACTTGCAAAGAAATATCATCCTGATACTAATCCAGGAGACAAAGAAGCAGAAGCAAAATTTAAAGAAGCTTCTGAAGCATATGAAGTGTTAAGTGATTCTGAGAAAAAAGCGCAGTATGACCAGTTTGGTCATGCTGCCTTTGAACAGGGAGCCGGCGGATTTAACGGTGGCGGATTCGGCGGATTTGATTTCGGCGGAGACATGGGTGATATTTTTGGTGATATTTTCGGAAGTATGTTTGGCGGCGGTCAGAGAGGCGGTGCCAGACAGCAGAATCGTCCTGCACAGGGTGCACATGTCCGTGCAAGAATTCATGTTACTTTTGAAGAAGCCGTTTTTGGTACATCAAAGAAAATTGAAATCACATTAAAGGATGAATGTAGTTCCTGTCATGGAACAGGAGCGAAAGCCGGAACAAGTCCGGAAACCTGTCCGAAATGTGGAGGCCGAGGTCAGATAGTTTATACTCAGCAGTCAATGTTTGGAACTGTTCAGAATGTACAGACCTGTCCGGAATGTCATGGAACAGGAAAAGTCATAAAAGAAAAATGTCCGGAATGTCATGGAACAGGATATACCAGCAGTCGTAAGACCATAGAGGTTACTGTGCCGGCAGGTATCGATAATGGGCAGAGTATCAGAATTCGTGGAAAAGGAGAGCCTGGAGTAAATGGAGGACCAAGAGGAGACCTTCTGGTAGAAGTTATTGTAGAACGTCATCCTAAATTCCAGCGTCAGGATGCAACCATTTATTCTACAGAGCCAATTTCCTTTACGCAGGCTGCACTGGGAGCTACAATAAAAATTCCTACAGTGGATGGCCCATATGAATATACCATCAAACCTGGAACTCAGACGGACACAAGAATCCGATTAAAAGGTAAAGGTGTGCCAGCGGTTCGAAATAAAAATGTTCGAGGAGATCACTATGTTACATTAGTTGTTCAGGTACCAGAACATTTAAGTGGAGAGCAGAGAGCAGCACTTCAGAAATTCCAGGAAGCTATGGGAGAAGTTCCTAAAAAGGAAGAGCATAAAGGATTTTTTGGAAAACATAAAAAATAAACCAAAAGATGATGACTCCTCACAGATATTAATCTGTGAGGAGTTTTATATTTTCATATTATATGATGACATGTATAAATTTCCTTTATATGGAAATAATCTGATGTAAATCATAATTTCTTAAGAAAAATTTTAAAAAGAGATAATCTTTATGACACAAATTGTATACAATAATAGGTTATAATGCCAATAATCCAAAATGAAAGGAGATTATAACGATGTTGCATATAAAAGGAAATTATTATATACAGATTAAGAAGGAAACATATATATTATTAGTCAAAACATATGATGCTGAACTTCATCGAAATATTTATGAAATCATTGGAAAGTATTCATCTATGAAAGCTGCATTTGATGCAGTAATCAAGGAAATGGTTAAGAAAGAAGTCAGGCAGCAGGATCCTGTATCTCTCCATGAAATTGTTCATATTATGAGAAGAAAATATAAAGAACTATATGGTCAGATAGGGCGTTGTAGAATGAACTACATTTAAGGAAAAGAAATTAATTTATTGTTTAAAAATGGTGTGATAATTAAATATCATGCCATTTTTATGTTATAGTTAACATAAGTTGACTTAAGAGCAGACTAGATAAAATGGAGCAAATCTCTTGTTTCCAATTCTCTTTTATGTTACACTTTTAAATTGATATATTATGATTTCGAGAAACTTTAAAGGAGTAATATCTCATGGGATGGAATAAGATTACGATTGATACGCTGACATCAGCAGAAGATATGATTAGTTATGAACTGACTGAATTAGGAGCAACAGGAGTAGAAGTTGAAGATCATGTATCATTGACAGAAGAAGAAATGAAAGTAATGTATGTAGATCTTCTGCCAGATGATATTGCACCTGATGACGGAACAGCTAAAATCAGCTGTTATTTTGATGAGGAAGAGAATCTGGAAGCAATCACTATGGAGATTCGTCAGATGCTGGAACGTCTGAAAGAATTTATGGATATTGGGCCGGGAACTATCTCTTTTGATAAGACCAAAGAAGAAGACTGGGTCAATAACTGGAAAAAGTTTTTTAAACCAATCCAGCTGGATGACCAGATTGTGATAAAACCGACCTGGGAAACTTTGGAAAATGTGAAAGATAACCAGATTGTTGTAGAAATTGATCCTGGAACAGCTTTTGGAACAGGTTCTCATGAAACAACAAAGCTTTGTATCGAAGGAATGAAATCTTATATTAAGGAAGATACAAAGATTTTAGATGTTGGATGCGGAAGTGGTATTTTATCTATTATCGGAATGAAACTGGGAGCCAGTCATGCAGTATTGACAGACATAGATCCTCATGCTATCACTGCCACAATGGAAAACTTTGAAGTGAACCATTTATCAAAAGACTGTTATGATGTATATCAGGGAAATATTCTGGAAGATGATGATTTTGCAAAATCACTGGGAAGTAAATGTTATCCTGTAGTTGTTGCTAATATTTTAGCAGATGTCATTTCTCCATTGATTGAGATTGTAGATCAGTTTATGACAGAAGATGGAGTTTTTGTAATTTCCGGAATAATAGATTCAAAAGAACAGGAAATAGCCGATAAACTGAATACTTTTGGCTTTGAAATCGTGGAAACAAGAAGAATGAAAGACTGGGTTTCCATGACTGCCAAGAAGAGGTAAATGTATGTACCGTTTTTTTATCAAGAAAGATCAGATACAGGATGGATATGTATTGATTCTCGGGGAAGATGTGAATCATATAAAAAATGTTCTTCGAATGAAAGAAGGAGATAAGGTATTTTTAAGCTGTGAAACAGATTTAGAATATGAATGCAGTCTGGAAGAATTTGCATCTGATAAAATCAAGGCGAGAATTCTGGATATTCACGGGATAGAAACAGAATTAGGAACTGAGATAATTTTATATCAGGGTCTGCCTAAAGGAGATAAGATGGAATTCATTATTCAAAAGGCAGTTGAACTAGGAGTGACAAAGATTGTTCCGGTACGGATGAAACGATGTGTTGTAAAGCTGGATGAGAAGAAAGCAAAAAAGAAGACAGAACGTTGGAATGGGATTGCACTAAGTGCAGCAAAGCAGTCAAAAAGAGGAATTATTCCAGAAGTATCTCAGGTAAAATCATATAAAGAAGCCTTGGAGGAGGCAAAAGAACTGGATATGTTATTAGTTCCATATGAAGAAGCAAAAGGAATAACATATTCAAAAGAACTTCTTTTACAGGCAAAAAAGAAGAAATCCATTGGAATCATCATTGGCCCGGAAGGCGGTTTTGAAGAAGAAGAAATTGCTGCAGCAAGAGAGACAGGAGGGAAAACTATGACCCTTGGGAAAAGAATTCTTCGAACAGAAACTGCTGGAATGGCTATGTTATCGATTCTGATGTTTACACTGGAAGAAGATAAATCTTCCATAGGTTTGGAGGAATCAAGATGAGCATTTATTTTGACAATGCGGCAACAACAAAAGTATTTCCAGAGGTAATGACTGCCATGGAGCAGGCAATGGAAGTCACATACGGAAATCCATCTGCAAAGCATTTAAAAGGAATTGAAGCAGAAAATATTATAAAAGGGGCCCAGGATATTATAGCAAAATCATTAAAAGCTAAGCCTAAGGAAATCCTTTTTACATCAGGCGGGACAGAATCTAACAATACGGCCATTATAGGTACAGCAATGGCAAATCATAGAAAAGGAAAGCATATTATCACGACTAGGATTGAACATGCTTCTGTATATGAGCCAATGTTTCATCTGGAAGAACAGGGATTTGAAGTTACCTATCTGGATGTGGATGAAAAAGGAATCGTAAAAATTGATCAATTGAAAGAAGCCATTCGGCCAGATACAATTCTGGTTTCCTGTATGATGGTAAATAATGAAATCGGTGCTGTAGAGCCGATTGAGGAAATAGGGAAAATCATAAAATCCGTAAATCCGGGAACGATTTTCCATGTGGATGCCATTCAGGCATATGGGAAAATACCGGTTATTCCTAAGAATATGAATATTGATCTATTGTCCATGAGTGGACATAAGATTCATGGTCCAAAAGGTATCGGGTTCTTATATATAAAAGAAGGGACTAAGATACAGCCTATTATTTTTGGCGGAGGCCAGCAAAAGGGAATGCGTTCAGGAACAGAAAATGTACCTGGAATTGCAGGACTAGGATGTGCATGCGAGAAAATGATAGCTAATCATTATGAAAATGCTGATAAAATCCGTCAGGTCAAAGAGTATTTTCAGGAAAAAGTTAAAGAGATTGATGATATCAAAGACAATTCAGGTGAGGCTCCTCATGTGGCAAGTATCAGTTTCAAAGGACTTCGAAGTGAAGTTCTTTTACATGCTCTGGAGGATAGAGGTGTCTATGTTTCGTCAGGTTCTGCCTGTTCTTCCAATAAAAAGCAGGCAGTCAGCGGTACTTTAAATGCTATAGGAATTTCTGATGATTTTAAAGATGGAACGTTGAGATTTAGTTTTTCTGTAGAAAATACAAAAGAAGAAGTAGATGAAACCATAGAAGCGTTAAAGGAACTGGTTCCAATGCTTCGAAGATTTGTGAGAAGATAGAAAGGAAGAAAAAATGCAGGTAACAGCCTTTTTGATTAAATATGGCGAGATTGGTATCAAGGGGAAAAACAGATACATGTTTGAAGATGCCTTGATGAAACAGATTCGTTATGCCATGAAACCGGTAGGAGAATTTGAAGTTCGAAAAGAATCCGGCCGTATGTTTGTGGAAGGACGAAGTGAATTTGACTATGATGAAGCTGTAGAAGCTTTACAGAAAGTGTTTGGTATCGTTGGAATCTGTCCGATGGTCGTAGAAGAAACCAAAGATATTGAGAATCTTAGAAAAACTGTACTTACATTTATCGATGAACAATATCCGGTAAAGAATTTTACATTTAAAGTTCATGCAAGAAGAGGGGACAAACAGTTTCCGATGAATTCCATGGCAATTAATATGGATATTGGAGAAAAAATGCTGGAAGCCTTTGATGGTGTTAAAGTTGATGTTCATAATCCAGATGTAATGGTAAATATTGAAGTGCGCAAATATATTTATATTTATTCTCAGGAGATTAAAGGTCCGGGTGGAATGCCGGTTGGAACAAACGGGAAAGCAATGCTTCTGTTATCAGGAGGAATTGACAGTCCGGTGGCTGGATATATGATTGCGAAACGTGGAGTCAGAATTGATGCAACATATTTCCACGCACCACCATATACAAGCGAAAGAGCTAAGCAAAAAGTTGTTGATCTTGCAAAGATTGTTGCAAAATATGCAGGGCCAATCAATCTTCATGTTGTTAATTTTACAGATATCCAGCTTGCAATATATGAAAAATGTCCACATGATGAATTAACAATTATCATGCGACGTTATATGATGAAGATCGCAGAGCATTTTGCAAATGAAAATGATGGTCTGGCGCTGATTACAGGAGAAAGTATCGGACAGGTTGCAAGTCAGACAATTCATAACCTTGCAATTACAAATGAAGTGTGTCATATGCCGGTATTTCGTCCTTGTATTGGAATGGACAAACAGGAAATAGTTGATATTTCTGAAAAAATCGGTACATTTGAAACATCAATCCAGCCGTTTGAAGATTGCTGTACCATTTTTGTTGCAAAACATCCTGTGACAAAAGGAAATATAAAGAGAATCAGAAAATCAGAAGAGCATCTGAAAGATGTTATAGATGATTTGATGAAAAAAGCCATTGAAACGACAGAAGTTATTCATGTAAAATAAAAGGCTGAATAGCACGAAGAATATCATCGGCGTGTTCAGAATCCAGAATAAGTTTTAATGGATTGGAAAGATTCATACTAAGGATATTCAAAAGTGATTTTGCATTTATCACATGATGACCGTCTATGATCTCATAATCGCCAGGAAATTGATTGATGATATCGATAAATGAATATACATCGTTCATGGAATTAAATTTTATAAGTGCGTAACACATAACAAAACTCCTTAAAAAGAAATGCATCAGCAGATATCTTGAATAAGGACAGTGTACTCGTATTTTAAAGAAAAGTCAATAGAAAGGGAACTTATGAATTTACAGGGAAAAAAGGCAGCAATTGTTACTTTAGGCTGTAAAGTGAATCAGTATGAAACGGATGCCATGTGGGGAATGCTTCTAGAAGCAGGAGTGGTTATGGTATCTCCAAAAGAAGCTGCAGATATTTATATCGTAAATACTTGTTCTGTAACAAATATGGCTGAGCGAAAATCCAGACAAATGCTGCATCGGGCTAAAAAGATGAATCCTGATGTTGTAGTAGTTGCAGTTGGTTGTTACGCGCAGGTTGGAAAAGACGAGCTATCAAAAGATACAAATATTGATCTTATTATTGGAAATAATAAGAAAAAGGAGCTTGTGCATATTTTAGAAAGTTATGCTCCGGAAAGGATCCAGAGTCCGGAAGTTCTTGATATTGCAAAGGACAGAGAATATGAGTCATTGCATATTGATCATTTGAATGATCATACAAGAGCGTATATTAAAGTACAGGATGGATGTAATCAGTTCTGTTCTTACTGTATTATTCCTTATGCCAGAGGGAGAGTCCGAAGCAGGAGTCAGGAAGAGATTCTGGAAGAAATCAGTCAGTTATGTGAAAACGGGTGTCAGGAATTCGTGATTACAGGAATTCATGTTACCTCATACGGTGTGGATATCGGGAATACATCTTTAATTGATCTGCTGGAAGCTATTTCAGAGATTTCTCAGGTGAAAAGAATCCGTCTTGGTTCACTTGAACCTGGATTTATTACGCCTGAAGTTGTAAAACGATTAAGCAAAATTCAAAGTTTTTGTCCTCATTTCCATTTATCTTTACAAAGTGGATGCGATGCAACATTAAAAAGAATGAACAGAAAATATACAACACAGGAAATACGGCAGAAATGTAAACTGATTAGACAGTATTTTGATAATCCGGCTTTAACTACCGATATTATTGTGGGATTTCCAGGGGAAACAGAAGAAGAATTTCAACAGACAAGAGATTTTCTGGAAGAGATAAATCTTTATGAAATGCATATTTTTAAATATTCAATAAGAAAAGGAACTAAGGCAGCTCAAATGGATCATCAGGTAAATGATCAGATAAAAACAAAGCGCAGTAATATCCTTCTTGAAATGTCCCAAAAACATCAGCAGGAGTTTGAAGAAGCACAGCTTGATATGACAAAAGAAATTCTGATTGAGGAATCTCTTCATGGTAAAGAGAATTTCTATACAGGTCATACAAGAGAATATATTAAGACAGCAGTTTATAGTGAAATACCATTGGAAAATCAGATCATTCATGCACAATTAAAGAGAATTTCTCCAGATGGATATGTTGAAGGAGATGTAATCTAAAGAGTTTGATATGTAAAAGCTTTGTGAAATTTATGATTACCATTGATATTTTAAATATTTTATATTAGAATGATACTAAATGAAAGGGACGTGATAATATGGATAATAATCGTACACAACATTTTTCAGTTGTAAAAGAAGAATTAGATGTATACATGATTCTGGAACGTGTATACGAAGCTTTACAGGAAAAAGGATATAATCCTGTAAACCAGATGGTTGGTTATATTATGTCAGGAGATCCCACCTATATTACCAGTCATAAGAATGCCAGAAGTATAATTAATAAAGTCGAGAGAGACGAGATCATAGAAGCTTTGTTTGAAAACTATATTGAGACAAAGTTAAAGTAAGACAGGTTGCTATGAGAATATTAGGTTTAGACTATGGAACAAGAACAGTAGGAGTGGCTATTAGTGATGAGCTGGGAATTACAGCACAGCCATTGGAAACCATTGTTCGAAAAGATGCCAACAAACTCCGAAAAACCTATGCAAGGATTGAAGAGCTGGTACGGGAATATGGGGTGGAAACTATTGTTCTTGGTTTTCCAAAGAATATGAATAATACAATAGGCGAACGGGGAAATGATACGATAGATTTCCGCGATGCTTTAGTGCGTCGTACAAACGTAGAAGTTATTCTATGGGATGAACGTTTAACGACGGTAGCGTCAGAAAAAGTACTGATGGAAAGTGGAGTGAGACGAGAAAACCGTAAAAAAGTAATCGATCAGATTGCTGCGTCTTTGATTTTACAAGGATATTTAGATTCTCAACAGGAAGGATGAATTTAAGATGAAAGAAAAAGACAATACAATCCTTTGTCTGGATGAAGATGGAAATGAAATCCAATTACTTGTTTTAGAGCAGACAACACTGGCAGGGATAAATTATCTTCTGGTGGCAGACTCTATGGAAGATGACGGAATCGTTTTAATCATGAAGGAGATTAGTCTGGAAGATGACTATGCATCTTATGAAGTAGTAGATGATGATGAAGAACTAAAGATAATTTCCAGTATTTTTAATGAACTGGTAGATGATTTTGAAGTGAGTTTATAATAAAAAGGAGTTACGACACAGTCGTACAAAACAATCGATTGTCAGAACGGAAGAAAATGGAGGAATTAGTTTGAAAGACAATCAACAACAAAGACAACAGGTTAGACCAAAGAACAATAATACAAAAGACAGAAGAATGTATAGCAGAAACACAGCTAATAATTATCAGTCAAAAGGACGCCGTGGACAGACACCCCGTAAGAAACCAAATTCTGTAAAGATTATACCTTTGGGTGGTCTGGGACAGATCGGAATGAATATCACAGCGTTCGAGTGCAATAACCAGATACTGATCGTAGACTGTGGATTGGCTTTTCCTGATGAAGATATGTTAGGAATTGATCTTGTTATTCCAGATATCACTTACTTGAAGGAAAACGCAAACAAGATTCGTGGATTAGTCATTACCCATGGACATGAAGATCATATCGGGGCCATACCATATTTTGAAAAGGAATTAAATGTTCCTATTTATGCTACAAAACTTACTATGGCACTGATTGACAATAAGCTGAGAGAACATGGATTATCTAATACTGTATCCAAGAATATTGTAACCCATGGTGATAAGATCAAATTGGGTGTTTTTGAAGTAGAATTTATTAAGACAAATCATAGTATCGCAGATGCGGCAGCGTTGGCAATCACAACACCAGCAGGAGTTATTGTTCATACAGGTGACTTTAAGGTGGATCATACTCCGTTATTCGGAGAGGCAATCGACCTTGCCAAATTTGCTGAACTGGGAAGTAAAGGGGTTCTGGCACTGATGGCTGATAGTACCAATGTAGAGCGTCAGGGCTATACACTTTCTGAAAAGAACGTTGGGAAACGTTTGGATGGTATATTTGCGGAACATTTAAAAGGACGCATGATTATCGCAACATTTGCTTCCAATGTTGACCGTGTGCAGCATATTATTAATTCTGCTCATAAATATGGAAGGAAAGTTGCAGTAGAAGGAAGAAGTATGGTAAATATTATTGCCACTGCTTCAGAACTGGGATATATCAAAATTCCAAAGAACACATTAATTGAAACGGATCAAATCAAAAATTATCCGGATGATCAGATTGTTTTAATTACTACAGGCAGCCAGGGAGAGACCATGGCAGCCTTGTCACGTATGGCTAACTCAACTCACAGAAAAGTTTCTATTGTTCCATCAGATACTATTATTTTCAGTTCCAGTCCAATTCCGGGGAATGAAAAGAATATATCAAAAATCATGAATGAACTGGCAATGAAAGGTGCTAAGGTTGTATTTGAAGATACCCATGTATCAGGACATGCATGTCGTGAGGAATTACGCCTTATTTATGCATTAACAAAACCAAAGTATGCGATTCCGGTTCATGGAGAATATAGACATTTGATGCGTCACAGGGAGCTGGCGATAGAAATGGGAATTCCAAAGGAAAATGCATTTGTTCTTGCTGAAGGAGATGTATTGGAACTGAACAAACGTCAGGGAAAAGTAACAGGAAAAGTTCAGGCAGGAGGAATTCTTGTAGATGGACTTGGTGTTGGTGATGTAGGAAATATCGTCCTCAATGATCGTAAATTACTATCACAGAATGGATTGATCATTGCTACGGTAACTTTACAGAGACATGCAACACAGATTCTTGCAGGACCAGATATTGTTTCAAGAGGATTTGTCTATGTAAGAGAATCAGAATCATTAATGGAAGGTGCCAGAGAGGTTGTGCTAAAATCCATTGAAGAATGTATCGATCGTAACATATCAGACTGGGCAAGAATTAAGGCAAGTATTAAAGAAGCATTAAGTAACTATATCTGGACGAAGACAAAACGTAACCCAATGATTCTTCCAATTATTACAGAGGTATAAAACATGAACGATGCTGAAGAAAAAAAGCTTTATAAATCTGAGTCATTTAGGTTGTTTTTTAAAACAATGATAAGGGTATTTTCGATTTTCGTCATATTTCTTGTGTTTTATGGAGCTTATTTTATGGCAGAACAGACCTTTTCAAATCCGGCATATGATGCCAAAGGCACAAACAAAATAAAAATTGTTGTGAAAAGCAATGATTCTGAAAAGGATGTTGCTCAGCAGTTGGAAGAGAAAAAATTAATATACGGATCATATAGATTCAGAGTTCGAAAGTTTTTTTCGAAATATAAAAATCAGGCATTCATCCCTGGGGAGTATCAGTTTACACAAAACCAGGGATTGGATGATATCATGGGAATACTGTGTGGAGATGATGATTCAAAGGAGATCAGGCAATGATAGTGGATCAGAATATAACTGATTATATCCGCTCATTAATGAAAGAAGAGAAAAATTTACTTGGAGAAATTGAATACGAGGCCAGACAAAATCATGTTCCGATTGTTAAACCTGAAACAAAGGAATTACTTAGAATGCTGGTTCTTTTGAAACAACCGATGAAAATCCTGGAAGTTGGTGCAGCTGTAGGATTTTCTTCTCTTTATATGAATAAATATCAGCCGACAGGCGGTAATATTATTACCATTGAGCGAAATGAAAAAAGAATAAAAAAGGCAAAAGAAAATATCCATAAAATGGGAAAAGAGGAGCAGATTACACTTTTAGAAGGAGATGCAATTGAAATTTTAAAATCTCTGGATGGTTCCTATGATTTTATTTTTGTGGATGCTGCCAAAGGACAGTACATTCATTTTCTGGATGATGTGTTAAGACTGCTGTCTCCTAAAGGATTACTTGTGTCAGATAATGTTCTCCAGGATGGAGATGTGGCCAAATCCCGATATGCAATTGAGAGAAGAGACAGAACCATTCACAAAAGAATGAGAGACTTTTTATATACAATTAAAAATCATCCCCAATTGGAAACAACGATTCTTCCAGTTGGAGATGGGGTAGCAATAAGTATGAAGACAGGAGAAACCAATGAGAGAGATTGAATTATTAATTCCTGCAAGTAATCTGGAAGTTTTAAAAGTAGCCGTATTATATGGTGCAGATGCAGTATATATTGGTGGTGAAATGTATGGATTACGTGCAAAAGCTAAAAACTTTTCCATGGAAGACGTAAAAGAAGGAATTGAATTTGCGCATAAACATGGAGTAAAGGTTTATATTACAGCCAATATCGTGGCTCATAATGGAGATTTGGAAGGAATCCGTGAATATTTTAAAGAGTTAAATGAAATTAAACCAGATGGTCTGATTATTTCTGATCCAGGTGTATTTATGATTGCTAAAGAAGTATGTCCATCTATTGACAGACATATCAGTACACAGGCAAACAGTACTAATTATGCAACCTATCAGTTCTGGTATGAACAGGGGGCATCTCGTGTTGTATCAGCAAGAGAATTATCTTTAGAGGAAATAAAAGAAATTCGTGCTAATATTCCGGATGATATGGAAATTGAGTCATTTATTCACGGTGCCATGTGTATTTCACATTCCGGAAGATGCCTCCTGAGCAATTATTTTACGGGAAGAAATGCAAATAGTGGAGAGTGTACTCATCCCTGCAGATGGAAATATGCTGTCATGGAAGAAACAAGACCGGGAGAGTACATGCCGGTATATGAAAATGAGCGAGGAACATATATTTTCAACTCTAAAGATTTGAACATGATTGAATATATCGATCAGATTCTGGATGCTGGAATTGATAGTTTAAAAATTGAAGGAAGAATGAAAACGGCATTATATGTTGCTACTGTTGCAAGAACTTATAGAAGAGCCATTGACGATTGTATGGAATCTGTAGAGAAGTACAGAGCAAATATGGATTATTACAAGGATGAAATCGCAAAATGTACTTATAGACAGTTTACTACAGGTTTTTATTTTGGAAAAACGGATGAAAATTCACAAATTTATGACAGCAACACATATATTAAAAATTATACTTATATTGGAATTGTTCAGGGATATAATGAAAAAGGATATGCACTTCTGGAACAGAAAAATAAGTTTTCAGTAGGAGAGACTATAGAAGTAATGATTCCTGATGGAACCAATAAAGAGGTGGTAGTAAAAGCAATTGAGAATGAAAAGGGAGAATCAATGGATTGTGCACCACATCCAAAACAGATGATATATGTGGATTTTGGAGAAAAAATTGAAGAAGGCTATTTGCTAAGAAGAAAAGAATAGGAAAAGCACTTTTCTAGGCAGGTTATCATATTATGATAAAAAGGCTTAGAAGGGTGCTTTTCTTTTGCAGGCATTTTTGGAACCATTAACACTGGAAGAAGAACAACACTATCTGAAGCTAAGCCATCAAGGGGATATGATAGCACGGAATCTGCTGGTGGAACATAATTTACGTTTGGTTGCGCATATTGTAAAAAAGTATAATAATTTTGATCGAGATAAGGATGATCTGATTTCCATAGGTACCATTGGATTAATCAAGGCAATCAACACATACAATGCGGAGAAAGGACATCGACTGGTCACATATGCATCCAGATGTATTGAGAATGAGTTGTTAATGATGCTGCGTCAGGAACGGAAAACAGCTAAAGATACGTCATTATATGAACCCATAGGTGTTGATAAAGAAGGTAATGAAATTCATTTGCTTGATATATTAGGAGCAGATGAGGTCGATATTGTTCAAAAGATAGATCAGGAAGAAAATATCAGGAAACTCTATAGATGTTTAAATAGAATGGAAGCTTCCAGAGAAAAAGATACATTAATTATGCGCTATGGTCTGTATGGAAGAGAACCTATGACACAAAAGGAAGTTGCCCAAAAACTACAGATTTCCAGATCCTATGTCAGTCGTATTGAAAAAAAAGCAGTAAAAACAGTAAAAAGGATGATGGAGACCAGATTATAAATATATCTGTAAACTCTTCTGATAAGATAAATAATAAGACGACATTAGTTCCCCCCGGCTATGTCGTCTTGTTTTTTTGACAAATTTAGTAGGAAATTATAAAATAGGATAAGAAGTATTTAAAAGGAGCAGAATATGACATTAACACAGTTAAAATATGTAATTACCATTGCAGATACAGGTTCTATGAATGAGGCAGCAAAATCTTTATTTATTTCACAGCCTAGTTTATCTCTTGCTGTAAAAGAACTGGAACAGGAAATAGGTGTAGAGTTATTTCGCAGAAGTAACAGAGGAGTATCTCTGACTGTTGAAGGAAATGAATTTTTAAGTTATGCCAGACAGGTTGTGGAACAATATCAGCTGATGGAATCAAGATATATTGAGAAGAAAGATGTGAAAAAGAAATTTGCGGTTTCCATGCAGCATTATACATTTGCAGTTAATGCATTTGTTGAGATGGTCAAACAATTTGGAATGGATGAATATGAATTTGCAGTAAGAGAAACGAAAACATATGAAGTTATAGAAGATGTAAAAGATTTTCGAAGTGAAATTGGAATACTGTATCTCAACGACTTTAATCGTAAAGTATTAGAAAAGTTATTTCATGAATCAAATCTGGAATTTCATCCGCTTTTGAATTGTGGAATATATGTATATCTCTGGAAAGGGCATCCACTGGCAGATAGGAATGAGATTTCCATTGAGGAATTATCAGAATACCCATGTCTTTCATTTGAACAGGGTAATTATAATTCTTTTTATTTTGCGGAGGAAGTGTTAAGTACCTATGAATATAAGAGACTGATCAAGGCCAACGACAGAGCAACTCTCCTAAATCTTATGGTAGGTCTGAATGGGTATACATTATGTTCCGGCATTATCTGTGAAAGTCTTAATGGATCAGATTATTGTGCTATTAAACTGAAGTCTGACGAAGTAATGACCATTGGATATATTAAGAGAAAAGGAATTGCCATTAGTCCTTTAGGACAAAAATATCTAGAGGAAATCAGAAAATTTGAAAGTATGGACAGCTTGTTATAGTCAAAAACTATAATAGGCTGTATTTTTTATTTATTGGACGAAAGGCATAACCTGTGATAATATACTAGTAAAGAGATAGGAAATATATGATATAAAAATAAGATGAAAGTGAGATGAAAAAATGAAACAGATATTATGCTTTGGAGATTCCAATACCTACGGATTGATTCCGGGAACCAGTGAACGCTACAATTGGAGTGTAAGATGGACAGGAATACTAGATCAGTCATTAAGTCAAAAAGGATATAGAATTATAGAAGAAGGATTATGCGGAAGAACTACTGTATTTGAAGATCCTTTAAGAGATGGCAGAAAGGGAACAGCGATTTTTCCTACTGTTCTGGAGACACATCAGCCACTGGAACTTGTTGTTTTGATGCTTGGCACCAATGATTGTAAAACGGTTTATGATGCGTCTTCCAATGTGATTGGAAAAGGAATGGAACGGTTAGTGGATCAGGTTCATCAGAAACAGCCATAGGCAAAAATTCTGCTGGTTTCTCCTATTCATCTTGGAAATGGTGTATGGGAGGAGGGTTATGATCCTGAATTTAATCAGCAATCAGTGAAGACCAGCAAGGAACTTCCTGCTATATATAAAGAAATAGCCAGGCGTAAAAAAATTGATTATCTTGCTGCTTCAGATTATGCATTACCAAGTGAAGAGGACAGAGAACATTTGAATGTTGAAGGACATGAAAAACTGGCATTGGCGCTAAAAGATTATATTGAAAAAATGATTGCATGATTTGCTATAGAAGAAACTTATAACCAGACTTATCTTTTTCATATTAGACAGGTAGGAAAAACTATGATAATATAATACCTGTAAACAGATAGGAAATAAATGAAAAATAATTATAGAGAAGGAGAATTACATTATGAGCAAAAAGATTTCAAGAGAGGATAGAAACTTAAAATTTGAAACATTACAGTTACACGTGGGACAGGAAACACCAGATCCTGCAAGCGATGCAAGAGCGGTTCCGATTTACCAGACAACATCTTATGTATTTCATAATTCTAAGCATGCAGCAGATCGTTTTGGCTTAGCAGATGCAGGAAATATTTACGGAAGACTTACAAATTCTACACAAGGTGTATTTGAAGACAGAATTGCAGCTTTAGAGGGTGGTGTTGCAGGTCTTGCAGTTGCTTCTGGAGCAGCAGCTATTACATATACCATTCAGGCATTGGCTGCACAGGGAGAACATATTGTTGCGCAAAAAACCATTTATGGGGGAACATCAAACCTTCTTGCCCATACACTTCCTTTATATGGCATCAGTGCTACTTTTGTTGATGCACATAATCTGGAAGAAGTCGAAGGTGCCATTCAGGATAATACAAAAGCGATTTACTTAGAAACCCTGGGAAATCCAAACAGTGATATTCCTGATCTTGATGCAATTGCTGAAATTGCTCATAAGCATGGACTTCCAGTGGTTGTTGATAATACCTTTGGTACACCATATCTGATTCGACCAATTGAACATGGGGCAGACATTGTTGTTCATTCTGCAACAAAATTTATTGGAGGACATGGAACATCACTTGGTGGTGTCATTGTTGATGGAGGAACATTTGACTGGGCAGCAAGCGGAAGATATCCTTGGATTTCTGAGCCAAACCCAAGTTATCATGGAGTGCGTTTTACTGAGGCAGCAGGTCCTGCAGCATTTGCTACTTATATTCGTGCAATCTTACTTCGTGATACAGGTGCTACAATATCTCCATTTAATGCGTTTATACTTTTGCAGGGAACAGAGACACTCTCTCTTCGTATCGAACGTCATAATGAAAACACAAAGAAAGTTGTAGAATATTTAGCAAATCATCCACTGGTGGAAAGTGTAAATCATCCTTCACTGCCAGATCATCCGGATCATGCATTATATGAGAGATATTTCCCTAATGGTGGTGCAAGTATCTTCACATTTAATATTAAAGGTGGTCAGGAAGAAGCACATAAATTTATCGATAATTTGGAAATCTTCTCCCTGCTGGCAAATGTAGCCGATGTAAAATCTTTAGTTATCCATCCTGCAACAACAACACACAGCCAGTGCACAGAAGAAGAATTATTAGATCAGGGAATCAAACCAAATACGATTCGTTTATCTATCGGTACAGAAAATATCGATGATATTATCCAGGATCTGGATGAAGCGTTTAAAGCACTTCAGTAAGAAATGATAAACAGATAAACCATAAGGAGCGGGTATCAGTCCGCTCTTTGCCATTTTTTTAAGAAAGGATTGATACATATGACAAGAGAAGAAGCATGGGATTTACTGATAGAATACAATAAAGATGAATTTCATTTGCAACATGCACAGATTGTAGAAAATACAATGAAATATTTTGCCAGAGAACTTGGCTATGGAGATGAGGAAGAATTCTGGGGAATTGTAGGATTACTTCATGACCTGGACTTTGAACAGTATCCAGAAGAACATTGTATAAAATCTCAGGAAATTATGAAAAAACTTGGAATTGATGAGAAAATCATTCATGCTACAGCCAGCCATGGATATGCGATTACGGTTGATATAAAACCGGAACACGAAATGGAAAAAGTATTATATGCAGTGGATGAATTAACTGGTTTGATTGGAGCTGTTGTTTTGATGCGTCCATCCAAAAGTGTACAGGATCTGACCTTAAAATCTGTAAAGAAAAAATATAAAAGCAAAAATTTTGCAGCAGGATGTGATAGAGAAGTAATTCAAAGAGGAGCAGATATGCTGGGATGGACGTTGGAAGAATTGATAGAAAGAACTATCGAGGCGTTAAAGACGTTTCAGGATTAGTATTTTTAAATGTTTACAGGAAACTGAAAGAATTAAGGATAGAAATATAAAAGGTAAGAGGATATTGTAATTGTAGCAATATCCTCTTACTGTTTATGTTATATTTGTTCTATTGTGTTACAGATTGTGTTCAAAATATAATCTGTACCTAATGATGTATCCAATGTAAGGTGATATTTTTTTGCCAGTCCCCATGCCTGATGGGTGTAATAGTGATAATAATCTGCTCTCTGATGATTCATCTGCTGGATTTTTGCAGCAGCTTCTTTTTCAGAGAGATGCTCTGTGCTCATAATTCTTTTAATACGGTAATCTGATGGTGCATGAAGAAAAACTTTCAGACAGGAGGTATTGTTCTTTAATATGTAATCGGCACATCGCCCCATAATGACACAGTTTCCTTTGGAAGCAATTTTTTGGATGATAGAGCTTTCGGCTTCAAAAATTGCATCTTTTGGAGCGGGATTTTTTGAAGAGTATGCATACATTTGAGTAACCAGATCATAAATAAGACTATTGGTCATGGATTCATCATTTTTTTCAATATAATCTATGGTATATCCTGTGGACTTGGCAGCCTGCTGGATAATTTCATTATCATAAAATGTAAATCCTAGTTTTTCTGCCAGCTTTTTGCCAATCTCTCTTCCGCCACTTCCATATTGACGGTCAATGGTAATGATATAAGAAGTTTGCAGGTTTTCTGTAACTTCATTTTCCATATCAGCTTTTTGAAAGAAAACAGGTTCCAGAAAGGAAAGCCATCTGCCAAATAATCGGGCGATTAAACCTACAAGCAAAGCAGCAATAATGGTTCCTTCCCGTACACCATGAAGCTGCTGGGTAAACAGGAAAGATAATAGTCCTGCAATGACGGTCATGGATACATCAAAGATAATTTTTGTTGTACCAAATTCCGTGTGCCATACAAAAACAACAGCACGTACAAAAGACTCTCCAGGAAGCATGGCAACGTCTGCAAATACTTCGGAAAAAACACCAAAACCAAGGATGATACATCCAATCAGCAGATAAATAATTTTTTGTATATAGGTAGAGGGATTTATAAAACCAAGTAATATCATAGATATGTCAATAAAATATCCAAAAGCAATGGAAATAGGAATCTGAAGCAAATGTTCCAGCTTAAAATTTTTCCGAAGGATAAATAGTTGAAGCAAAATCAGCAGCAGACTGAAATAAATGGTAAATTCACCTAATGTAAAAGGAAAATTAAGACTTAATACATAAGGGATAGATGAAATTGGAGAAGTACCAAGATCTGCTTTTGTGATCATGGCAACTCCTAATGAATTGATAAATAGTCCAATAAAGAAAATAATATATCGTTTTAGTTTCTCGTGCATTTTTTATTCTCTCCTTTTTCTCATATTTTCATATATTTTTGCAAATGTATTCATAAATGCAGTTTTTTCTGCATCGGGAATATTTTCAAATATTTCAGATTCTAAAGTCTCAAAAGAATCTGAAACAATATGTGATAGCTTTTCTCCTTTTGGTGTTAGGAAGACATAGAGGGAGCGACGGTTTCCATTAAGATTTTTTCGGTGGATGATTTCCTGTTTTTCCATACGATTTAATATAGATGTTAAAGATGCAGGCTCAATGTGACATGCAGATGCAATTTCTTTTTGTCCGGCACCGTTATGGTCTTTTAGATAATCTAAAACTTTGGGCTGTCCTAAAGAGAGTTCAGTATTTTTTAAAGATGTAAGCAAATCTTTCTGAAGCATCATATGATTTGCCATAAGAAGATAGTGAAAAGTATAATTCATAAAGGCTCCTTTCAAAATTAGAAAACTAATAATTAGAATTCTAACTATTAACATTTGATATTATAAAATGAAACAAGAATAAGGTCAAGAGAAAAAATTTATAAAGAAAAAAGAACATGATTGAATCATGTCCTTTTTTAAATGGTATTTATATTGAAGGTTTACAGATAATCAAGGTCTGCAAGAGTACTTAAAATGTTGTGTCCTTCCTGCACACCATCAATGATTCTTCTTGCACGAACGCTGTCTCCGATGTTGAGAATTTCAACGTCTGTGTCAGAGAATGCTTCGCGAATTTCATCAAGGATTGGAGTGTTTGCTCTCATACCAAGACACACGAATCCATAATCAAATGGAAGTTCTTTTTCCTCTCCATCTGCTTTTACAACAAAACAGTCACTGTTAACCTGGCAAAGAGCAGTATTTGGCATCTGCTTAACATTGTATTTATTCATTAAAGCAGTGGTACCTGCTTTAGATACAGGATCAAGATCTTTTCCAATCTGTGGCATCATTTCAACGATACTAACCTGAGCACCTTTTGGGGCGAAATATTCAACTACATCAAGTCCTACAGCTCCACCACCGATAACAACAACTTTCTTATCGGAACAATCTTCTGGATAGTTAGAAAGATTGTTAATCATTCCTGAAATAGACGATACTTTAGAACCTTCTTTGTCAATATGATCATGAAGACCTTTGATTGGCGGAAGTAAAGGATTAGATCCTGTTGCATTTACGATAATATTTGGATGTAATGCCTGAATCAGTGGTAAAGTAGCTTCCTGGCCTTTAAAAATAAACAGGTTAGTCAGTTTGGAAGCACGATTAATAAGGTAAGTTGGGAAGTCTCCCAGACGTTTTTTGTCTGGAATCTTTGAAATTTCAACAGATAATCCACCTAAATGATCTTCTTTCTCAAATAAGAATGTTGTACAGCCAACTTCTGCTGCAGTACAAGCTGCTTCCAGACCGGCAGTTCCACCACCAATAACAATAACATTACAAGGTTTATTTATTTTTTTCTTTTTATAATCAAATCCAGAGTTAACAGTTGGATTAATGGTACAACGGATTGGACGGTTAACTCCAATACGGTTTCCTGCACATCCTATGTTACAGGAGATACATTTACGAAGCTCATCTTCGCGTCCTGTGGCAACTTTTTTTACCCAGTGAGGATCAGCAATCAGTCCACGACCCATACCGATAATATCTGCATCTCCGCGACCAAGAATATCATCAGCGATACGAGGATCACGGATGTTCCCCATGGTAACACAAGGTTTTTCAAATTTTTCTTTGACAGCTTTTGCCATATAGGAACGCCATCCGTCTTTTAAATAGTTTGCATCAATCTGGTACTGGATAGAACTGTTTAATCCGGCGGATACATCAAAAGCATCCACTTCATCCTGAAAATAAGAGAGAAGTTCTAAAGTATCTTCTAAAGTATTACCACCTTCTACAAACTCATCTGCACTGATACGGACAAAAATCGGGAACATAGGTCCGACATGTTTTCTGACCTCTTCTATAACTAATTTTGCAAAACGTGCGCGATTCTCTGGACATCCACCAAATTCATCGGTTCTTTTATTAGTTGTAGGGGAGAGAAACTGACTGATTAAGTAAGAATGTCCAGCATGAATCTCAACACAATCAAATCCGGCAGCCTGTGCACGTGCAGCAGCTTCACCGTATTTTTTTGCAATAGCTATAATTTCATCTTTTTCCAGAGGGCGAGGAATTTCTCCACCGGTTTTTGATGGAATATCAGAAGCAGAAACCGGTTGCATATTTGTTCTTTTTGATTGTGCAGATGCTCCGGCATGGTTTAACTGAAGGCCGATACATGCACCGTGAGAATGTACTGTCTCACACAATTTAAAGAAACGAGGCATATAATTGTCATGATCGATACGAATCTGTGTTGTACCATTTGATCCAAGAGGAGAGTCAACACTTGCATTTTCAACCATGATTAATCCAACGCCGCCTTTTGCTCTTTCTGTATAATAATCAATGTGTAAAAAACTCATTTCACCAGTCTGTTCACCATAGTTGGTTCCCATAGGAGTCATCATAATACGATTTCTCATGGTCATTGTTTTAATGGTTAGTGGTGAAAAAATATTCTTATAATTGCATTTCATAAAATAAAAACCTCCAAATAATTACATCTTCCATAAGTGAGGTTGTTATCATTAAATTTGGGTGTGATTTTTAATGATGACTGTATTATACCATCCAGACAAATATTTAACAAATTGATATTTTGTGAGAAATTAATAAAATCTATCTATGGTTTTTTTAACAAAGTCAATGAAATTCTGGACAGATGGAAGCATTATAGAATTTTTCAGATATGCCATGTAAACTGTATGGTATGGTTTTACGTTAGCCAGATGTAGAATTTCAACATTATAGTCACGTAAAGATTCTACATGAGCGACGAATCCAATACCAAAATTCTCAGCTACAAGGGAAGCAATGGCATTTTCATCTGGGGTTTCAAAGGCAATGGAAGGTTTCATGTGATTCTGCCGGTAAATGGAATTGGTAAATCGTCCAAGACCAGAAGTATGATCATATCCTATAACAGGGTAATCTAACAAATCTTCTATTATAATAGGCTTTTTATTTTTGAGAGGGTGTCCTACCGGGGTAATGATAACCATTTCCTGATTAATAATAGGAATAAATTCAATTTCAGGTTCATCGGGAACATAAGATCCGAAAATAATATCATATTTTTCGGACTTTAAACCGGAGATGAGTTTTTTTGTAATATCCTGATTAAGAGAAAAAGTGACATCTTTATTCTGCTCAGTATTTAGAAAGTTGCGAACCATATGAGGAATATAAGATTTTGCCAGAGGAAACACATAACCGATATCAATATGTCCTCCAGAAGCATTTGATAAAGCTTTCATTTTTGTTTCGGCAACTTTTATTTCTTCCAGAATCCGGTTTACATGTTCAAGAAAAATCTGCCCATATTTTGTCAGTTTAATATTACGTCCGTTTTTTTTAAATAAAGGGATTCCAAGTTCATCTTCCAGATTTGCGATAGACCGGCTTAAACTTGGCTGGGATATATTTAATGCAGTTGCAGCCTGATGATAATGCTGTAATTGAGCAACTTTTTGAAAATAATATAATTGATTTAAATTCATAACTCCTCCAGAAAAATATTTCTTTATTATAATGTGAATATCTAATAATATTTTAACACGATTAATAGCAAAAAGCTATCAATTATTTGCAAAAGATATATTAGAAGTATCAATAAAAGTGATGTATAATATAGCCATAAGGTTGTTAAAAAATTAACTTTTGGGTGAACACAACAAACTATAAAGAATTTATAAGGAGAAAAAATATGGCAGAAAGAATCACAGGTCATACAGAATTAATTGGATTAATGGCTTATCCAATCAGACATTCCAGCTCACCAGCAATGCATAATGAAGCATTTGCAACTTTAGGACTTGACTATGCATACCTTGCATTTGAAGTTGATAATGATACTTTGGAAGATGCGGTAAAAGGGCTTCGTGCTTTAAAAATGGTAGGTTCTAATGTATCTATGCCAAATAAAACAGTTGTAGGACAGTATCTTGATGAGTTATCTCCAGCAGCTGAAATGGCAGGAGCAGTTAACACAATTGTCAACGACAATGGAAAATTAATTGGACATATTACAGACGGTATCGGATATATGCAGTCTTTAAAAGACAATGATATTGATGTGATTGGTAAGAAAATGACAATCACAGGAGCCGGTGGTGCAGCAACAGCAATTGAAATCCAGGCAGCATTAGATGGTGTCAAAGAAATGTCAATCTTTAATATTAAAGATAAATTCTGGGAAAATGCGGAAAAGACAGTTGAAAAGATTCGTGCTAACACTGACTGTATCGTTAATCTTTATGATTTGGATGATAAAGAAAAATTAAGAGAAGAAATTGCAGACAGTTATTTATTTGCACAGGCAACTGGTGTTGGAATGAAGCCATTAGAAGGACAGTCAGTTGTACCTGATAAATCTTTCTTCCGTCCAGACCTCATTGTAACAGATACAATCTATGCTCCAAGAGAAACTGCTTTATTAAAAATGGCAAAAGAAGTTGGATGTAAAACAATGAATGGACTTGGAATGATGTTATTCCAGGGAGATGCAGCTTTCCATTTATGGACAGGAAAACATATGCCAATTGATCATATGAAAGAAGTATTAGATATTAAATACGATTAAGAATAAGATAAATATTTACTGAGAGGAAATAATAATGAATAAAAAATATTTACCAAGTGCCCTAATTTTATATTTAAACTATTTTATCCATGGAATCGGTTGTTCCATTTTAAGTCAGCAGGTAGTAAAAGAAATGCTGGCAGCCCAGTGGGGATTGTCTGATGTTATGGCAGTTACATCCATTGCAGCAGCTTTAGGTTTAGGACGTCTGATTTCCCTTCCGTTTGCAGGACCTTTATCTGACAAATTAGGACGTCGTTTATCAGTGATCATCGGATGTGCTTCTTACGTGATCTTCTTAGTGGGAATTGCATTTTCACCAAACACAACAATTGCGTACATCGCAGCAGTTCTTGGTGGTATCGCTAACTCATTCCTGGATACTGCGACATATCCTGCAGTTGCAGAAATTATTGATAAATATACAGGGATTGCAACAATGGGAATCAAATTCTTTATTTCTATTGCACAGTTACTGATGCCTTTCTTCTTAGGTGTTGTTGCCGGATCAAGCCTGTCATACCTGATGCTTCCAGTTGTAGCAGGTGTTGCAATCGGAGTTCTTGGAATCCTTGCAATTTTTGCACCGTTCCCAGCAGCATCTGAAAGTGGAAAATCTGAATCACTGATTCAGAATATTAAAAATGCAAATTTCTCTATTGAAAGTATTGCATTGATCTTAATTGGTTTTACAAGTACAGCTACATTCCAGTTATGGTTAAACTGTGCTCAGACATTTGGAACAGAAATCGCCAAAATCCCGTCAGAATCCGTATCTGTTATGCAGACATACTATTCTGCTGGAACAATGGTAGCACTGGTAGTTACAAGTTTATTAATTACAAAATTTAAACAGGTTCGCTTCCTGGTAATCTATCCGGCAATTTCTGTAGTGATGCTTGCTCTTGTATATGTGATTAAAACACCTGTAATCTGTTATATTGGTGCATTTGTTATTGGTTATTCTGCAGCTGGTGGAGTTCTTCAGATGGCTACAGCAACTGTAAATGACCTGTTCCCTAAAATCAAAGGTACAATTACAAGTTTAGTTATGATTGCATCCAGCTTGTGTAACTATACAATCTTAACAGCAGCAGCAAAAATGACATCTAGTCAGGTAATCGTTATGAATCTTGTAATTACTATTATTGGTGTGGTACTTGCTTTATTTGTAAATATGAGATATGGTACATTATTGAAGAATGTTGATGCAGAATAATAAAGTAAGACAATAGGAGGTATTGTCAATGAATCCGGTAGAAGTAAGAAATATTAAAATCGGCGAAGGGGTACCAAAAATCTGTGTCCCTATCGTTGGTGTAACAAAAGATGAAATTATTGCAGAGGCAAAAACATTTGACAGCATTCCGGTAGATGTTGTGGAATGGCGTGTTGACTGGTTTGAAGGTGTTTTTGATTTTGCTAAGGTTGAGGATGTATTAAAAGAT
Source organism: Anaerostipes sp. 494a (assembly GCF_001940315.1). Taxonomy (NCBI): domain Bacteria; kingdom Bacillati; phylum Bacillota; class Clostridia; order Lachnospirales; family Lachnospiraceae; genus Anaerostipes; species Anaerostipes sp. 494a. Next base: position 197,091 of record NZ_MJIF01000001.1, read on the forward strand.
TTAAGAGATGCTTTAGGTGATACTCCAATTCTTTTTACTTTCCGTACATCTAAAGAAGGTGGAGAGAAAGCAATTGAAGCCGAACCATATAAAGAATTAAATATTGCAGCAGCTAAAACAGGATATGTAGATCTTGTGGATGTGGAAGTATTTACTGGAGATGATATTGTTAAAGATATCGTTGCAGCTGCACATGAATGTGGTGTTAAAGTAGTTGCATCTAATCATGACTTTGATAAAACTCCAGACAAAGATGATATTGTAGGAAGACTTCGTAAAATGCAGGATTTAGGTGCTGATATTCCGAAAATTGCTGTTATGCCTCAGAATAAGAAAGATGTTCTCACATTACTGGCTGCAACAGAAGAAATGAGCAACGAATATGCAGATCGTCCGATTATTACAATGTCTATGGCAGGAACAGGTGTAATCAGCCGCCTTTGTGGAGAAGTGTTTGGTTCAGCATTGACTTTTGGTGCTGCGAAAAAAGCATCTGCACCAGGACAGATGGGTGTTGATGATTTGAAGACAGTATTAGAGTTATTACATAAAAGTCTTTAAGGGCCATGTATTTAAATAGACTTGAAAGAGTCAGCAAGCAGTGCTGACTCTTTTGAATATATAGAGAAATATTATGGAAATAATAGATAGGATTTATTTGTGCTGTTTGCATATTCCTAGTATAATTATGTATGGTTGTTAAAAGAATAACTTTTTGGAAAATGATATTTTTTTCAAAAAGGGAGAGAGGAAAAAGATGTTAAAATGGCTTGATGAAAATTTAGAAGAATTTTTAATGGTTATGTTGCTTATAGCTATGACCCTGATTATGGGAATTCAGGTTTTTGCAAGATATGCTCTGGGTGCATCATTATCTTGGTCTGAAGAAATAACCAGATACTTGTTTATCTGGTCAGGATTTATCAGTGTCAGTTATTGTACGAGAAAATGTATTTCCATTAAGATCGAACAGTTTGTTGGAATGTTCTCAAGAAGAGGACAGGCAATTTTTAAAGTAATTAATCATACTATTGAACTGGCTTTGTTCTTCTATTTAATTCCGTACGCAGTACTTTATTTAAAAAGTGCATTTGAAAGTGGACAGGTAAGTCCCGCATGTGGAATTCCAATGTATTATATCCAGGCAGCACCGTTGGTAAGTTTTGTTTTAGTTGCATTTCGTATTATTCAGCGATGGATCATAGAATTCCGTATTGCAATAAAGAAAGATAAGGGGGAAGAAGAATGTCAGCATTAGTTGTATTTATTATCTTTTTTGTATGTTTAATCATTGCGATACCTATTTCCATTGGTCTTGGAATTGTATCTGTGCTCCCTGGAGCTTTTGATCCATCATTTACTGCCAGTGGACAGTTTGTTATTAGATCTATGCTAGGTGGAATTGATAGTTTTCCTCTTCTTGCTGTTCCAATGTTCGTTTTATCTGGAATGATTATGGCAAAAGGTGGAATTTCAAAAAAGATTTTTGATGTATTTGTTTATTTTATAGGAAAATTAACAGCAGGAATGCCATGTGCAGTTATTGTTACCTGTCTGTTTTATGGAGCAATTTCAGGATCCGCTCCTGCAACAGTGGCGGCAGTAGGCAGTATGACAATTCCGATTCTTGTAAAACTTGGATATGACAAAGTATTTGCTACATCCATTGTTGCAGTAGCCGGAGGACTTGGAGTCATTATTCCTCCAAGTATTCCGTTTATTATGTTTGGAATGGCATCTGGAGAATCTGTCAGTGACCTGTTTATTGCAGGAATTGTCCCTGGAGTTTTTATAGGGCTTTTACTAATGCTCTATGCAGTTTTTTATTGCAGAATACATGGTGAAGATAAAGAAAAAATTAGTGAAGCAGTAGATGAGCTTCATCAGAAGGGATTTTTAAAAGTATTTAAAGAAAGCTTTTTTGCTTTATTAAGTCCTGTAATTATTTTGGGATGCATCTATTCAGGAGTTGCATCGCCTACAGAAGCAGCAGTTATTTCTGTATTTTACTCTGTGGCAGTAAGTCTGTTTGTATATAAATCTATTAAGGTAAAAGATTTGTGGCAGGTTATGGTGGAAGGAGTCAGAACTTATGCACCGATTTTATTTATTCTGGCAGCATCAGTTGCATTTTCCAGAGTTTTAACGTTGATGAGAGTACCTCAGTCCGTTAGTGAATGGATTTTAGGAAACTTTACCAATAAAATTATTGTTCTTCTTGTTATTAATATCTTCCTGCTGATTGTAGGAATGGTAATGGATACAACACCGGCAATCCTGATTTTAACACCGATTTTATTACCGATTGCTACTGCTATTGGAATGAATCCGATTCATTTTGGAATTATGATGGTTGTTAACCTTGCCATTGGATTTGTTACCCCTCCGATTGGAGTTAATCTGTTTGTGGCCTCATCTTTGACAGATATCCCGGTGATGGAAATTGCCAAAAAGGCATTGCCTTTAATTATTTGTTTTCTGGTTGCGTTATTGCTGATTACATTTATTCCTCAGATTAGTCTTGTATTATTAGGAGGTGCATAAGATGAAATTATGGAAAAAAGGACTTGTACTTCTTTGTACTGTTGCACTGGTATTTGGAATGACAGGATGCAAGCAAAAGCAATCTTCAGATGAAGTACAAAGATATGCATGGCCTCTGGGAACTTCAAGTCCGGAAGATACAGTAACGCAGATCTATGCAGAAAAATTTGCTCAGGAAGTAAAAAGGTTAAGTAACGGGAAAATGAAAATAGAAGTATATCCCAATAGTACACTTGGTGGAGATCGAGAACTTTTGGAAAGCTGTAAAGATGGAGATATTCCTTTTGTCGTGCAGAATACAGCACCTCAGGTAACATTTTTGCCAGATACTGCAGTATTTGATTTGCCAAGTGCTTTTTCCAATATTGAAGATGCCAGAGCAGCTGTTGATAACCCTCTGTTTTATAGTAAAATGGAAAAGGTGTATGAAAAAGGCGGATATAAATTGCTTGGTTATGCTGATCAGGGATTCCGTGTTATGTCAACGAATAAAGAAGTGAAAGATATTAGTGATTTTAAAGGACAGAAAATTCGTACTATGGAAAATAGTTATCATTTGGCATTTTGGAAATCTTTAGGATCAAATCCAACACCTATGACCTTCAGCGAAGTTTATATTGGACTACAGCAGGGAACCATTGATGCACAGGAAAATCCATATGAAGTTATTGTATCCAGCAAATTATATGAACAACAGGATTATGTGGTAGAAACTAATCATCTGCCTCATTATATTTCTTTAATCGTTAGCGATGAATTTTACAACAGTCTTTCCAAAGAGCAGCAGAAAATCATTGATGAAGCATCTGAAACAGCAAAAGTTTATGCGAGAAAAACATCTGATGCGAGAATTGCGGATCGAATGAAAATTATTAAAGACAGTGGAACAAAAATTATAAAGCTGGATGAGAAGACACAAAAACAGATTCGTAAAGAGGCATCTGGTGTTTATGAAAGTATCAGAAAAAGTGTCTCAGATGATATTGTGAAAGCATACTTAAATGAAAAATAATATATAAGCTGGAAAGATTTTTACACTTTAGAATAACAGATTTTTCCTAATGAAATAAAAAACGCATGTTACAATCAGTGACATGCGTTTTGCTACAAAAAAGAATAAATTTTAATTTGTATTGCACAATAAAGCATACTGTTATAAAATGAAGAAATAAAAGGAAAAGAATGGAGATAAGTAATGTTTCAGAAATTTTATCCATCTGAGGATATAAGAAGTACATATGACATTGATTTTGAACGATATTATCAGGAAGGCTATCGTGGAGTGATTTTTGATGTTGACAATACATTGGTTCCACATAATGCACCAGCAGATGACAAAGCCAAAGCTTTATTTCAAAAGCTGAAACATATAGGTTTTGAGTTTTGTTTTACCAGTAATAACAAGGAACCTCGTGTGAAGAAATTCTGCCAGGATGTAGGAGGGCGGAATTATATATATAAGGCCAATAAACCGAGTGTAAAAGGATACCAGAAAGCAATGAAGAAGATGGGGACCAATAAAAATAATACTTTGTTTGTTGGAGATCAGTTGTTCACAGATGTATATGGAGCAAATCGAACAGGAATTCATAGTATTCTGGTGAAACCGATTCATCCAAAAGAAGAGATACAGATTGTATTAAAACGATATCTGGAAAAAATAGTTTTATGGCAATATCGAAGAAAGAAATAAACTCTGATTTTATTGAGTAATAAGTAAAAAGAATAAAACCGTTGGAATTCATTAAAATTCCAACGGTTTTCACTTTTATATCAATCAAATTCTAAATAAAATTCTGTCTTTCTAAAGCAAGGAGAATATCTCGTCCTTCTTTTACACCTTCGATCATACGACGTGTCTGAGCACTGTCTCCAATATTAAGAACTTCGATTCCTTCATAAATAAAGTGATCATATAATTCTTTCAAAGCAGGAGTTGCAGATTCCATTCCAAGACAGATAAATCCAAAATCAAAATCTAATTCAAGATCTTTATAATCATGTCTTACAATGAAGCTGTTTTCCTTTACTTCCAGAAGAGAAGCATTTGGATACTGATGAACTCCATATTTGCTTAACATTGCAAGTGATCCGGTTCTTGTGATAAAATCAAGATTTTCTCCAAAATGAGCTTTCTGTTCAACAATAGTAACATCAGCTTTTCTTGGAGCAAAGAATTCAACAACATCCAGACCAACATTTCCGCCACCGATGATGACAACTTTCTTTCCAGACAGATCTTCTTCATAAGAATCAACGTTATCAACAAGGTCAAAAATTGTAGATACATTTTTAGCTGCAAGATTATCTTTCAAACCTTTGATGTCTGGAAGACGAGGGTTGGATCCTGTTGCATTGACAACGATATCCGGTTTGAATCCTTCAACAAGATCGATGGATGCTTCCATATTCTTACAGATAAATAAGTTCTTAAGTTTTGATGCACGATGTTCCAGATATTGAGGGAAATAACCAAGACGACGTTTGTTAGGCATCTTACCAACACGTCTTGCAAGACCGCCAAGCTGGTTTGTTTTTTCAATCAGTACAGTTGCACATCCAACTTCTGCCGCGGTACATGCAGCTTCCAGTCCGGCGGTTCCTCCACCAATAACAACCACATTACAAGGTTTCTTTAAAGTATGTTTCTTGTAGTATTCACCAGAAACAATAGACGGATTGATAGTACAACGAATTGGTTCATCACTTAATGTTGCAGTACATCCATTGTTACAGGAAATACAGCGGTTGATATCATCGGTGTTTCCAAACTGAACTTTATTGACCCATTCAGGATCTGCAATCAATCCACGTCCGATAGCGATCAGATCGGCTTCACCATCTTCAAGAATGCGATTGGCAATTTCCGGTTCACGAATATTTCCACTTGTCAGACATGGCTTTCCGGTGGATTCCTTCAATTCTTTTGCCATATAGGATTTCCATCCGTCAGGAAGGTAATCAGCATCATTCTGATACTGGATAGAGCATGTAAGACCGGCAGATACACAGAACACATCTACATAATCTTTGAAAAATTCGACGATTTCTTTTGTATCGTCTAATGTATTTCCGCCTTCAGCAAGTTCATCAGCACTGATACTTAAAAAGATAGGAACATTTTCACCAACTGCCTCACGAACAGCTTTTAAAACCAAAGTTGTAAAGCGGGCACGGTTTTCTTTTGAACCTCCAAATTCATCTGTACGATCATTAGTAAGAGGAGAGAGAAACTGATTTAACAGATAACCATGACCAGCCTGAATTTCAACAGCATCAAAACCAGCTGTAACAGCACGTTTTGCAGCCTGTGCAAATTTATCGACGATAGTATAGATTTCATCTGTTGTCAAAGGTCTTGGAATATCTCCATCTGCACTTGATGGAATATCGGAAGCAGAAACGGGCTGGATATTTGTCAAGCGTCCATTTGCAGCTGCGCCTGCGTGATTTAATAAAATACTGATCTTAGAACCATATTCATGAACTTTTTCACAAAGTCTGTATAGTCCAGGAATATAAGTATCATGGTCAATTCGAAGCTGATAAGATCCAGCTGCACCCTGTGGAGAATAGACACTGGTACCTTCAATAATAATAAGGCTGGCACCACCTTTTGCTCTTTGTTTATAATATTCAATAACTTTTTCGTTTACTTCACCAGTATGTTCAGCAAAATTTGTTCCAATCGGGGTCATGACGATTCTGTTTTTCAAAGTCATGGATTTTACTGTATAAGGTTCAAATAATTTACGAAAATTTTTTGCTGCCATAATTATGATTCCTCCAAATCGTTTTGTAATTTCTTAATAATAATTATAACAAGGTTTGTATACAAATGCAATGAAGAATATGCTATACTATCCATAAAGAAAACTGATAGATTCAAAGGGAAAAGGTTATGAATTTAAATCATTTGTATTATTTTCGAGCACTTGCCAAAGAAGAACATTATACACGTACAGCAGATAATCTTTCTATTACGCAGCCCAGCCTGAGTCATGCCATATCATGCCTTGAAGGTGAGCTGGGAGTGAAGCTTTTTGAGAAACAGGGAAGAAATGCAAAATTAACAAAATATGGGCAGCTGTTTTTAAGGTATGTGGAACAGTCATTGGCTATGCTGGATGAAGGAAAACGAATCTTGACAGAAGCATCGGGACTTGACGGAGGTTATATAGATATAGGATATATTTACACTCTGGGAAGCCATTTTATTCCACAGGTTATTAATCATTATATGGAGAAGAAAGGAGAGAATCATATCCGGTTTTCTTTTGGACAGGGGACAACAAAAAGAATTATACAAGGTTTGAAAGAGGGGAAATACGATTTCGTTTTCTCTTCTTATATAAAGGATGAGGAAAATCTTGAGTTCATTCCGGTTGCAGAAGAAGAACTTGTGCTGATTACTCCAAAGGACCACCCGCTGGCAGATGAGAAATCGGTAAATCTTGGGGATACAACCCAGTATGATTATATTTATTTTTCCAAAAACAGTGGACTTCGAAATGTGATTGACCAGCTGTTTTCAAAAGTTAAGGGTTATCCCAAAATTGCTTATGAAGGAGAAGAAGATTCTACGGTTGCGGGACTTGTGGCGGCAGGATTTGGCATTGCCATTGTTCCTAATATCCCGCTTTTAAATACGATGGATGTATCAGTAATTCCTATCAGTTCACCGGAAATCCATCGTTATATTTATCTGGTAACTTTAAAGAAGAAATATCTTGCACCGGTTGCAGAAGAGTTTGTGGAGTTTGTTAAAAATAACTATTCAGTAAAAGGATAATAATTGAAAAATAACAAGCGCTTATGATATACTTAAAAAAGGAGTGTCTATTTGGCACTTAAAGATAAATAGAAAAGGAAAAACAGCAATGAATCAGTTAGATGAAATCAGAGAGAGACTGGATATTTGTGATAAGAAAATTGTTTCTGTTTTAGAGGAACGAATGGATATCATTAAAGAAATCATGGTCTACAAAAAAGAAAACGGTTTGCCGATTTTGCAGCCAGAACAGGAAAAAAGACAACGAAAGATGTTGTTGACCCATGTTAGTGATAATACATATAAGGATGAGATTCTTGATATTTTTACTTATATTGTTGAAAACAGCCGTCGTATTCAGGCAAGAACATTATTTACCCATAATATTCTGCTGATTGGTTTTATGGGTGTAGGAAAAAGTACAGTATCTGATTATTTAAGTAAGATTCTGGCATCTCCTCAGGTCGAAATGGATCAGGAAATTGTCGATAAAGAAGGGATGTCCATAAATAAGATTTTTGAGGAATATGGAGAGACTTACTTCCGGAACTGTGAAACAAATCTTTTGATTGAACTTCAGAAGAAAAATAATCAGATCATCTCCTGTGGAGGAGGGGTCGCTCTTCGTGACGAAAATGTCAGAGAAATGAAAAAGAACGGAAAAGTTGTACTTTTAACAGCTTCTCCAGAGATTATTCTGGAACGTGTCAGAGACAATGATGACAGACCGCTGCTTCGTGGTAATAAAAATACAGAGTTTATTTCAAAAATGATGGAGGAGAGACGCCCCAAATATGAAGCTGCAGCCGATGTGATTGTTAATACAGATAAAAAGACTGTTGAAGAGATTGCAGAAGAGATTGTTGTGAAATTAACCAGAAAAGTTTAATGATTTATCAGGAATATCTGAGAGTTCTTGAATTTGTTCATTGGTAACTATATTTTATTTAGAAATGGAGGGAAAAATATGCATTCATTTACTCAGTATACACCGACTAAAATTGTTTTTGGTAAGGAAACGGAGAAGCAGGTAGGAGATCTTGCTCTGCAATATGGTGCATCAAAAGTTTTTGTAGTATATGGTGGCGGAAGTGTTGTTAAAAGCGGACTTTTAGATCGAGTAACAGATGCGCTAAAAGAGGCAGGCATAGATTATATGACTATTGGAGGAGTAAAACCTAATCCAAGATTATCTTTTGCCAGAGAAGCGGTGGCAAAAGCAAAAGACTTTGGAACAGATTTTGTCCTTGCTGTTGGCGGTGGAAGTGTTATTGATACTTCTAAAGCAGTGGCTCATGGTGTTGCAAATCCAGATACAGACATCTGGGAATTCTGGTCAAGAGTTAAGACAGTTGAAAAAACAATTCCTGTAGGTGTTGTGTTAACACTTGCAGCAGCAGGAAGCGAAACAAGCAATTCTGCAGTACTTACAAATGAAGAGACAAAGATCAAAAGAGGATTGAGTACGGACTTAAACCGCCCGGTTTTTGCAATTATGAATCCTGAACTGACTTATACACTTCCGAAATACCAGATTGGATGTGGAGTTGTTGATATTATGATGCATACACTGGATCGTTATTTTACAAAAACGGAACATAATGAGATGACAGATGAAATTGCTGAAGGGTTATTGAGAACAGTGATTAAAAACGGAGCAATTGCGATCAACGATTCACATGATTATAACGCCATGAGTGAGATCATGTGGGCAGGAAGTCTTTCTCACAATGGATTGACAGGTCTTGGAGCCGTTACAGACTTTGCAGTTCATCAGCTTGGACATGAATTAAGTGCCAAATTTGATATTGCCCATGGAGCAAGTTTATCTGCTGTATGGGGTGCCTGGGCAACTTATGTGTATCCTGAAAAGCCAGAACGTTTTGCTCAGTACGCAAAGAGAGTATGGGGTATTGATACAGAAGATCCGAAAGAAGCTGCAAAGGAGGCTATTGCTAAAACTGTAGCATATTTTAAATCTTTGGATATGCCAACATGTTTCAGTGAAGCGAAAGAAATCGGGCTGAAAACAGATGAAGAAGTACATAAGATGGCTTATGGATGCTCCTATGAAGGAACAAGAACCATTGGTAATTTCAAAACATGTGATATTGATGATATGTACGAAATTTATAAACTGTCAAATAAATAGTTGAATCTAAGCTACATTTATTATAAAATAATGTAAGATTATGAAGGAGGACGAATAAAAAAATGATATTAGCAGGAAAGATAAGTAATAAACAGACAATAGAATACGAAGGTGCAATTTACGAAGTTATTGAGTTCCAGCACGTAAAACCTGGAAAGGGATCACCATTCGTTAGAATTAAATTAAAAAATATCAAAACTGGAGCAATTGTAGAAAATACATTCCGTCCAGATGAGAAATTTAAGAAAGCTCATATCGAAAGAAAAGAAATGCAGTATCTGTATAATGATGGAGATTTATATTATTTCATGGACAATGAAACATTTGATCAGATTTCCATTGAAAAATCTATGGCAGAAGATTCAATGAAATTTGTTAAAGAAAATGAAAATGTTACCATCGTTTCTCATGCAGGAACACCATTCCAGGTTGAACCACCAATTTCTGTTGAACTTCTGGTTACAGAATGTGAACCAGGAGTAAAAGGAAATACTGCACAGGGAGCTACAAAACCATGTATCGTAGAAACAGGTGCTAAAGTTATGGTTCCATTATTTGTTAACGAAGGCGATACGTTAAAAATCGATACAAGAACCGGAGAATATTCTTCCAGAGTATAATGTCTGCTCAGAAGAACCGAGGGATCATATGTATCATTCTGTCAGCATGTTCTTTTGCTCTTATGAGTTTTTTTCTAAAGCTGGCAGGTGATTTACCATCGATTGAAAAAAGCTTTTTCAGGAATCTTGTTGCAGCTGTGATTGCCCTTATAATGCTGGTGCGCAGTGGCGAGAAGTTCTATTTACAAAAAAAGAATTTACATTGGTTTGTTCTAAGGTCCCTTTTTGGGACCTTAGGTATTTTCTGCAACTTTTACGCAGTGGACCATATGCTGCTTGCAGATGCTTCCTGTCTGAATAAATTATCGCCGTTTTTTGTTATAGTATTTTCTTATTTTATTCTGAAAGAACGTATTACCATACCACAGTTTTGTTGTGTGATTACTGCGTTTGTTGGAAGCATGTTCATTGTGAAACCATCCTTTGCTTCTGGATCTCTCGGAGCATCTTTTATAGGATTTATGGGTGGAATGTTTGCAGGATTGGCATATACCTGTGTCAGAAAACTTGGATTAAGAGGAGAAAGAGGTCCAATGATCGTATTTTTCTTCTCCACTTTCTCCATGCTTGCATGTATTCCGTTTATGATTGCAGATTTTAAACCTATTTCACCAGTACAGCTGATGTATCTCATGTTAACGGGTCTTGCAGCAGCAGGAGGGCAGTTTGGAATAACAGCCGCTTACACTTATGCACCGGCAAAAGAAATATCCGTATATGATTATACACAGATTATTTTCTCTGCACTTCTGGGATTGCTATTCTTTGGACAGATTCCGGATGGATGGAGTTTCCTTGGATATGTAGCAATTATAGGAGCTGCAGTAGTGATGTTTATTTATAATAAAAACCGTGGAGGAAATTAGATGAAATTTATTTCATGGAATGTTAACGGAATTCGTGCCTGCGTAAAAAAGGGTTTCCTTGATTTTTTCAATGAAACTGATGCAGATATTTTCTGTATTCAGGAAAGTAAAATGCAGGAAGGACAATTGGAACTTGATCTGGAAGGATATTATCAGTATTGGAATTACGCTGAAAGAAAAGGCTATTCCGGGACCGGGATATTTACAAAAATCAAGCCTATATCTGTTTCCTATGGAATGGGAATTGAAGAACATGATCATGAGGGAAGAGTTATTACCCTTGAATTTGAAGATTACTATTTTATTACAGTTTATACACCAAATTCTCAAAGTGAATTAAAACGTTTGGAGTATCGAATGAAATGGGAAGAAGACTTCCTGCGTTTTCTAAAAAAACTAGAAGAAGATAAACCGGTTATCGTTTGCGGAGATCTTAATGTGGCGCATTCGGAAATTGATTTGAAAAATCCAAAGACAAATAGAAAAAATGCCGGATTTACAGATGAAGAAAGAGAAAAAATGACTGTTTTTCTGGATGCCGGTTTTATTGATACATTCCGATATTTTTATCCTGACAAAGAAGGAATATATTCCTGGTGGTCTTATCGTTTTAATGCACGGAAGAATAATGCAGGATGGAGAATTGATTACTTTATTGTTTCAGATGTTTTAAAAGATCGACTGCAGGATGCTAAAATATTGACAGATGTTATGGGCTCTGATCACTGTCCTATTGAACTTGATTTCATTTAAGGAGGCAAAAAGTGAATAACAAGCTCAGAAATATTTTCTGTGGAATCGGGGTTATTGCAATATCGCTAGTAGTTGTATTTGGGACTATGCTGATATATTTATCTATTAGGGAGTATAAACCCGAACGGAAAGAGATAATCCAGATAAAAAATCAGGAGACAGGTGAAAAGTTAAAAAAAGATCAGGAGATATCTGTTTTGACATGGAATGTGGGTTATGGTGCATTAAGTGAAACAGAGGATTTCTTTATGGATGGAGGGAAAGATGTCCGTCCGGAAAGCAGGATACTGGTTCAAAATAATTTGAATCAGATGAAAGACGTAATAAAAAAGACTAATTCAAAGGTTGTTTTTTTACAGGAAATCGATAAGAATTCCAAAAGATCCTATCATATAAATGAAGTTAATACACTTGCAAAGGGATGGAAAGGAAACTGGGCATATGCAAGGAATTTTCTCTGTGATTATATTCCATATCCTATGCCGACGATCGGTCAGGTGGATGCAGGTCTTGTTACGCTGAATCGCTTTCAGGTATCAGAAGCTGTAAGATACTCTTTGCCTACACCTTTTTCATGGCCATTGAGAGTATGCCAGCTGAAAAGATGTCTTCTTATGGAGAGGGTTCCGATTAATGGAAGTCAAAAGGAAGTTGTTTTTGTAAATCTGCATTTAGAAGCATATGATAATGGAAGTGGAAAAAAAGCACAGACCAGAATACTGGCAGAAATTCTTCAAAAGGAGTACGATAAAGGAAATTACGTTATTGCTGGAGGTGATTTTAATCAGACATTTCAGCAGGTAGATCAAAGAAAATATCCAATATGGGATGATGAGAATTTCCAGGCAGGAGAAGTTGATGAAGCTGTTTTTCAAAATGGCTGGAAGTTTGCGACGGATGACAGTTTTCCAACATGCAGGCTTTTAAATCGACCATATGACCGAAAAGATGAAAAGACACAGTTTTATGTTATAGATGGATTTATTGTTTCACCAAATGTGGAAATTTGTAATGTGACTACATTAAATGAAGATTTTAAAAACAGTGACCATAATCCGGTACAGATTAAGATAAAATTGAAATAGGAGGCTTTCTTTTATGTATGTGGAAAGTATGTTAGATTTAATTGGAAATACACCTCTCATAAGTTTTGAAAAAACAATGGGATATAAAATATTTGCAAAAGCGGAATTCTTAAATCCGGGAGGAAGTATCAAAGACCGTGTTGCAAAGAATATGCTGGAGGAAGCACAAAAGCAGGGACGATTAAAACCAGGGATGACGATTATTGAGCCAACATCAGGAAATACTGGAATCGGTTTGGCGTTTTGCGGCATTAGAATGGGATATAAAGTTATGATTGTTATGCCGGAAAATATGAGTGAAGAACGCAGGAAGCTGATTCAGGCACTTGGAGCAGATCTGGTTCTTACACCGGCAGAAGAAAATGTTGATGGTGCTGTCAGAAAAGCCCAGGAAATCGCCAATTCTTCTGATGAGTATTTTATGCCGCAGCAGTTTGAAAATATTGCCAATACAGAAGCACATTATAAAACAACAGCACGAGAATTATGTGAGCAGATTGGTCAAAAAGTGGATATTTTCGTTTCCGGAATCGGAAGTGGAGGAACTATGGCCGGTATGGCAAAATATCTTTTGGAACAAAATCCTGATACAAAAATTATCGCTGCAGAACCAAAAGGTGTTTCAGCAATTCTTGGTCAGAAACCAGGGTTGCATCAGATTCAGGGAATCGGTGATGGATTTATTCCTGCAATTCTTGATGTAGATATCATCTCAGAAGTTGTAGAAGTATCTGATGAAGATGCCATAAATACAGCCAGAGAACTGGCGAGAGTCCAGGGAATTCTTTGTGGAACTTCATCAGGTGCAAATATTTATACAGCTAAAAAGATGGCAGAAAAATATGGGAAAGACAAGGTAATTGCAACTGTTCTTCCAGATCGTGCGGAACGTTATTTCAGTGTTGGGTTAGTTTAAAAAGAATAGATATCCGAAAGGAGTATGAAGATGGAACAATTAAAAAATCAGAGTTTATTTTTGAATATGGATCAGACCATTGCAGGAGAATTGTTTGAGCATACTACATATCCATGGGAGATTCTTCCTTTGATCAAAGATTTTATTTTAAAGAAAGGACCAGAACTTCCAGCAGATGAGTATGATCAGGTTCAGGATGATGTCTGGATTGCCAAGACAGCAACCATTGCCAGGACAGCAACCATCAATGGGCCGGCAATCATAGGACCGGGAACAGAGGTTCGTCCAGGAGCTTTTATTCGTGGAAATGCACTTATTGGAGCTGATTGTGTGGTAGGCAATTCAACAGAAATAAAAAATGATATTTTATTTAATAATGTGCAGGTTCCCCATTATAATTATGTTGGAGACTCTATTCTTGGATATAAATCGCACATGGGTGCAGGTTCTATCACATCTAATGTAAAATCTGACAAAACAAATGTAGTTATTAAGTGTGGTGATAAAGGAATTGAAACCGGAAGGAAAAAAATCGGGGCCATTCTTGGAGATCGAGTGGAAGTAGGATGTGGTACAATCCTCAATCCTGGATCTGTAGTTGGACATGATACAAATATTTATCCATTATCCATGGTCCGAGGTTATATTAAACCGGAAAGTATTTATAAGAGGGCAGGAGAAGTTGCAGAAAAATACTAAATCTGGAAAGGAAATGCATATGAAGAATAGAAAGTATGTTTTGACATTTGCAGCCGCACTCTGTTTATCCATAGGTTTAACCGGATGTAAACCTTCGAAAGAAGATGTTGTGGAATCTGATTATTATCAGGAATTAAAAGAAGAAAACAGCAAACTTTTCAATCAGCTGAAAGCAGAAAAGAAACAGACCAGTTCTCTTGAAAAAAAGATTGAAGCGATTCATGAAACCTCTGGTGATCAGAAGCTGGCGGAATACAAAAAAAAGGTTGCGGATAGTAATATTGTTAAAGTTGTATTTGGATCAAAAGAGACAAAAGAGAGGAATTTTGCTGTCACTAATACGCCGGTTTGCAATTATGTGAAAAATATTGTTGCTGATTGTTATCGTATGATCGGTATTTCGGCTAACGACCTGGAAAAGGAATATGATCAGGCTTATTCTTATGCATTGGTTGATGAAGATAATACCACATATGAGTTTAATGTATATGGAAACAGCTATATTGTGTTTGACGCAATTCCGGCGAATGTTTATGCTTTTAATAATGCTTCTGTAGTAGGAGATGGTTTGATAGATGCAAAGCTTCAGAAAAAATATTCAGACATTTGGCAACACATGGCAGATGCGCAGATTGTTGTATCAGATGAAAAAATGAAATTTAACAGTACAGCTATCCGGGTTTCAAAACTTCTTAAAGGAGCCGAAAAGTATGAGTCAGATAATGCTGAACTGAATACAGATGACTGGAATGAATACCGTTTTTATACATACGGAACTGTAATCAAACTTCGGCTGGGAAATGATAATATCATATGTGTTGAGAAAAAAAACGAGAAGAAAAGTTATTATCAGTTATCAGATAAGAACATGAAAAAGCTTGAAAAAATTTTAAAGTAGAATTTCCTATGTAATAAAAAATCTCCAAAAAACTTTGGAGATTTTTATTTTGTCTTATTTTAAGAAAGACGGATTTAATTCCTGAATCTGATCCATTTCATCAACAATTGGCTGAATTTTATCTTTATAATAGCTGCAGGATGTTTTACAGTATTCGCCGTTGAAAACAGTTATGTATTGGCAGTTAGTCTGAGAAAGATTAAAACCATCAGGAATATGTTTTAGTTCTGTACATCTGGTTTTCAGAAGTTCATCTTTTCTATTTTTTAATTCATGCCATCGATTCTTTAAGGATCTTTCGTTGCTGTTTTGATATTCTGGTGTTATCATTTCAATTCCTCCTCACCCTGTCATTTATTATACAGTATATAAAATGAAAAATAAAAGGTTTATACAAAAGAAAGTATTAAATTTTTATTAATTAATCTGATAATTAAAGGTGAAAACTTATTTTTATTGATAAATTAAATATTTAGAAGTGATAATTTCATGAAATATGGAAAAACTTTTATGCTTTAGCGTAATAAGTTCTTTCCTAATGAAAGAAAAATAAAATCGCTTGACTTTAAGAATAAATTAACCATTCCTAAAAGTTAAGCGATTTTTTAATTAAAGATCTTTTCCTGTTAATAATTTGTAAGCCTGAAGGTATTTATCAATTGTTTTATCTACAATATCCTGTGGCAGCTTCCAGTCATGATCATTTTGTTTTAACCAGTCACGGGCAAACTGCTTGTCAAAAGATGGCTGGCCATGTCCTGGTTCATAACCATCAGCAGGCCAGAAACGGGAACTGTCAGGGGTCAGCATTTCATCTCCAAGGACGATA
The DNA here is from genome assembly GCF_001940315.1 of Anaerostipes sp. 494a. Taxonomy (NCBI): domain Bacteria; kingdom Bacillati; phylum Bacillota; class Clostridia; order Lachnospirales; family Lachnospiraceae; genus Anaerostipes; species Anaerostipes sp. 494a. Next base: position 213,224 of record NZ_MJIF01000001.1, read on the forward strand.
TTTCCTTCTTCATCTAAACCAAATTCAAATTTTGTATCAGCAATGATAATTCCACGGCTTAATGCATAATCCGCACATTTTTTGTAAAGTGCGATGGTGTAGTCACGTAGTTTTGTTGCATATTCTTCACCTTTACCAGGGAATTGTTTTTCCAAAACATCAATGCTTTGTTCGAAGGAGATATTTTCATCATGATCTCCGATTTCTGCTTTTGTGGATGGTGTATAAATCGGTTCCGGAAGTTTATCAGATTCTTTTAAACCTTCAGGAAGGGTGATTCCACATACAGTACCATTTTCCTGATAGCTTCCCCATCCGCTTCCTGTGATATATCCGCGAACGATACATTCGATTGGAAGCATATTTAATTTACGGCACATCATACTGTTTCCGTCAAATTTTTCCTGCTGGAAAAATTCAGGCATGTCTTTTACGTCAACGGAGATCATATGGTTTGGAAGAATATCCTGTGTCATATCAAACCAGAATTTAGACATTTGAGTCAGTACAGTTCCCTTTTTTGTGACATCATTTTTCAAAATGACATCAAAACAGCTAATACGGTCCGTTGCAACCATGATCAGGCTATCCCCGTTATCATAGATTTCGCGAACTTTTCCTTCTTTAATAGGTTTCATCTCATTCATTCATTTTTACCTCGCTATTAGATTATTAAAAGTTTAAGAACATGTTTCATTCTTTCCTTAATAATATAATATTAATTGGCAAAAAAATAAAGCCCCGATTGAATTAAGGGCGGAAAAATTTTACATAGGCTTTACCAGATCGTAACAGACAAAACTCCATATATCAGTTCCATCATAAAAACTTATAATGGGAAATAGCCCGTTGAAGAAATTTTTCACAGGAGCGTGTTGTATCCAATTAAAATTACTGTTATAATTTAAAAAGTCGGTTAAGACCGGCCAAGTAACTACATTCTCAAATAAGTATGAAAGATCGGAGGCATATAAAATGAGAAATTTTGAAGAATGGGAAGGCTTTGGTGGCCGTCTTTGGAAAGAAGAAATTAACACCAGAGATTTCATTCAGGAAAATTATGAACCTTATGATGGAGATGAGAGTTTCTTAGCAGACCCTACTGAAGCAACAGATAAGTTATGGGGAATCCTTCAGCAGTTACAGAAGGAAGAACGTGCTAAGGGTGGTGTATTGGATATGGATACAGATATTGTATCATCCCTGACTTCTCATGGCCCTGGATATATTAGTGAAGAAACAAAAGATTTGGAAAAAGTTGTTGGACTTCAGACTGACAAACCTTTAAAACGTGCCTTTATGCCATTTGGTGGAATCAAAATGGCAGAAGAAGCATGCCGAAATTACGGATATGAGCCAAGTCCTGAATTGCATAAGATTTTTACAGAATATGCAAGAACACATAACCAGGGTGTATTTGATACATACACACCGGAAATGAAAAAAGCACGTCATAATAAGATCATCACAGGACTTCCGGATACATACGGACGTGGACGTATTGTTGGTGATTATCGTCGTGTAGCTTTGTATGGTATTGATGTTTTATTAGAAGAAAAAGAAGCAGATTTTGCAAACTGTGGGTCAGGTTCTATGACAGAAGATATTGTACGTCAGCGTGAAGAACTGGCATTACAGAAAAATGCATTAAAAGGCATGAAGGAAATGGCCAAGATTTATGGATATGATATTTCCAGACCTGCAAAAAATGCAAAAGAAGCTTTCCAGTGGGTATATTTTGCTTATTTAGCTGCCATTAAAACACAAAATGGTGCTGCAATGAGTATCGGTCGTGTATCAACATTCCTTGATATCTATATCCAGAGAGACTTGAAAAAAGGTATTTTAACAGAAAAAGAAGCACAGGAACTGGTTGACCATATGACGATGAAATTCAGAATGGTTAAATTTGCACGTATTCCATCTTATAACCAGTTGTTCTCCGGAGACCCTGTCTGGGCAACCCTTGACCTGGCCGGAATTGGAGTAGATGGTCGTTCTATGGTTACAAAAACAGATTTCCGATTCCTGCATACTCTGGAAAATATGGGACCTTCTCCGGAACCAAATATTACAATTTTATATTCTTCTGCATTACCGGAGAACTTTAAGAAATATGCAGCAGATATTTCAATCAAAACAAGTTCTGTGCAGTATGAAAATGATGATGTAATGAAACCTATCTGGGGTGATGATTATGCAATCTGCTGCTGCGTATCTGCAACACAGACAGGAAAAGAAATGCAGTTCTTCGGAGCAAGAGCTAACCTTGCAAAATGCCTGCTTTATGCGATCAACGGTGGAGTCGATGAAAAGACAGGACAGCAGGTAGGACCTGAATATAAACCAATTTCTTCTGAATACTTAGATTATGATGAAGTTATGGAAAAATATGACATGATGATGGACTGGCTGGTTGATCTTTATGTAAATACATTGAATCTGATCCAGTATATGCATGATAAATATTACTATGAATCAGCATTGATGGCATTGATCGATACAGATGTCCGCAGAACATTTGCAACAGGTATCGCAGGATTCTCACATGCAGTAGATTCTTTAAGTGCCATTAAGTATGCAAAAGTTAAAACAATTCGTAATGAATCCGGAATTGCTGTAGATTATGAAATTGAAGGAGATTTCCCTAAATATGGAAATGATGATGACCGTGCCGATGAAATTGCGGTATGGCTGTTAAGAACATTTTTAGCTAAGATTAAAAAACATCATACATATCGTGATTCTGAGCCAACAACTTCTATTCTTACGATTACATCTAACGTTGTATATGGAAAAGCAACAGGAAGTATGCCGGATGGAAGACCGGCAGGAAAACCATTATCACCAGGAGCAAATCCAAGCTATGGTGCAGAACAAAATGGATTACTGGCATCTTTGAACTCTGTGGCAAAACTTCCATATGAGTGGGCATTGGATGGTATTTCTAATACACAGACCATCAATCCGGATGCGTTAGGACATGAAGACCAGGAAAGAATTGACAATCTGGTTCGAGTAATGGATGGATATTTCAATCAGGGTGCTCATCATCTGAATGTAAACGTATTTGGAAAAGAAAAACTGATCGATGCAATGGAACATCCGGAAAAAGAAGAATATGCAAACTTTACAATCCGTGTTTCAGGATATGCAGTTAAATTCATCGATCTGACAAGAGAGCAACAGATGGATGTTATTTCCAGAACATGCCATAAAACAATGTAACGGATGGAAATGAATCATATGACTACAGGGAAAATTCATTCTTTGGAAACTTTTGGATTGGTGGATGGTCCCGGAGTAAGATTTGTGATCTTTATGCAAGGGTGCCATATGCGATGTCAATATTGTCATAATCCGGAAACCTGGGCAGAAGATGCGGGGGAAGAATGGACACCGAAAGATTTGATCGACCGGGCATGTCGATACAAGATGTATTGGGGAGATAATGGAGGAATTACTGTCAGTGGCGGGGAACCGCTACTGCAGTTAGACTTCCTGACAGAGTTTTTCCGCCTGGCGAAAGAAAGAGGGATCCATACAACCATTGACACTTCCGGCAATCCATTTACAAAAGAAGAACCTTTTTACAGCAAATGGCTGGAATTAATGAAATATACGGATCTCGTTATGTTGGATATAAAGGAAATGGACAACCAGAAACATAAAAAGTTAACGGGATGGGAAAATTCTAATATTCTGGAAATGGCAGAAGAATTATCAAAATTAAACATTGATTTATGGATTCGACATGTACTGGTTCCAGGCCTGACAGATGATGAAACAGGTCTGCTGGAATTAAAAGAGTTCATGGAACATCTTCATAATGTAAAGAAATTTGAAATTCTGCCTTATCACACACTAGGTGTGTTTAAATGGAGAAATCTTGGGATATCTTATCCTCTGGAAGATGTACCACAGCCGACAGAAGCCGAAGTCCAGAGCGCACAGAAAATCTTTAACAACTGATAAATTTTCTTATTACATTATAATAAGTGGACAATTAGAAAGAGATTTTATATAATAGGGGTGGTTAGTTTGGACTAATCACCCTTGTTAAAATAAAAAAACAAAGCCAGAAAAATCAACCGTACTTCCTTCCGGTTGATTTTTTATTATTCTTTATTTATAGTATAATGTACAAGAATATAAGGCAATAGAATAAAAAGATATCAGATTCGAGATAGTAAAAAGGCAGGATTTTTATGCAGATAATTACAAAAAAAGATATAATAACAAATCTTAATAAACAATACGGTATAAAAAAAGGGCGACGTGCCAAGATTATGATGGCTTGTGGAGTGATAGTGGCTTTATTGTGTTTATGTACCGGCTATTTTCTTGGAGCCATTTTAGCAATAGTTTTTTTCCTTTGTGGATTGTCTGACCGAATCAGAAGTGATCATAATAGAAAGAAAATCGAAGCAGGAGATTTTGTTGTAAAAAAAGGAATTTGTATTTCGAAGAATATTCATGGAAATGCCAGTGGTATCAGGAGGAATATCTATTTTAATAATGGAGATGTCTATAGAGTTCCTCAGGAAGATAAAATACTATGGGAGAAAGCTAAAAGAGGAGATTTTTTTTATTTGGTCTATTTCCGGGAATCTGGAGAGATTAAGAAGGTATATCCAGGCAGTGTTGTTGTATATGAAGAGGTGGAATAAGATGAAAGACAATTATAACAATATTATTATTAGAAATGCGCAAATATCTGATGCAGAAGAATTATTGGAAATATATAGACCTTATGTTGAAAACACTGCCATATCTTTTGAATACGAAGTTCCTTCTGTTGAGGAGTTTAAAAACAGAATACAAAAAATTATACGAACATATCCATATCTGGTTGCAATAGAAAATGACCATATTGTTGGATATGCTTATGCATCGCCTTTTCATGTGCGTAAAGCATATCAGTGGTCTGTGGAGACATCTATTTATATAAAAGAAGGAGAGCATCGAAAAGGATATGGGAAAATGATATACTATGCATTAGAAAATGTTTTGAAAAAGCAAAATATTTTAAATCTTAATGCATGTATCGCTTATACAGAAAAAGAGGATCAGTATTTAACCAATGGAAGTAAAAGATTTCATGAACAAATGGGATTCCGGCTTGCGGGTCGATTTCATGAATCCGGTTATAAATTCGGAACATGGTATGATATGATATGGATGGAAAAAATCATAGGTGAACATTTAAATTCACCTATGTCTGTTTTAAAATTTTCAGAAATTCAATAGGAAAGGATATTATATGGTCAGAGCGGTTAATTTAATGGATGATATAGGAACTGATAATGGATGTGTTTGTGAACATGGGCTTAGCTTTTATATAGAAACTCCAAAACATAAACTGTTGGTTGATACAGGAGCTTCTGATAAGTTTTTGAAAAATGCAGAAAAATTATCCATTGATTTAAAGAAAGTTGATACTGTAATATTAAGCCATGGACATTATGATCACGGAGGAGGGATACTTTCTTTTGTCAGAATAAATCCTACAGCAAAAATATATATAAGAGAGAATGCTTTGGAGTGTTATTGTCACGGGGAAAGATATATTGGTATTGATTCTGATATCGGGGCATTACCTCAGGTGGTAATGGTGTCTGGAAATTTGAAAATTGATGAAGAACTGTTTTTGTATACAAATGTAACGGAAAGAAGATTGTGGCCCTCAGGGAATCGGGAATTAATCTGTAAAAAAGAGGGAAAAGTGGTACAAGATGATTTTTCTCATGAACAGTATCTGGTAATACAATGTGAAGAAAAAAGTATTCTGATTTCCGGATGTGCCCACAATGGAATGCTAAATATTTTAAAAAAATATGAAAATATTACAGGAGGAGTTCCGGATTATGTAATCAGTGGATTCCATATGGTGAAAAAACATGGATACAAGGAAGAAGATTTTGAAGTAATTATACAGACAGCAGAAGAATTAAAAAAACTTCCTACAAAGTTTTATACGGGACATTGCACCGGAGAAATTCCGTATAATATTATGAAAGAGATCATGGGAGATCAGATTCAATACATACATTGTGGAGAGCCTGTTTTTTAATTTATCCTTTTTTATATTAATCAAAAGCCCAATCATGGTTTATATGCAAATAGTAAATTTTGTATGATCATGATTGGGCTTTTAATAAATAATAGTTAATGATTGATTTAGAAAAATGCGTGTATGTTATTATCAAGGAAAATCTGCTGAAATTCTTTCAGGTCTTCCTCGTGAAGTGCCGGAACATTTTTATAAACATAATCTTTATCAAGCATTTCATATTTCTTTTCTCCAAATTGGTGGAATGGAAGAAGCTGTACCTTATGAGCCCCTAAAGAAAGAAGCAAATGAGAGAATTCTCTGGCGTCAGAAATAGAATTGTTATATCCGGGGATAACAGGAAGTCTTGGAAGAACTTCTTTTCCAGAATCAATAGCCCATTTCAGATTTTGGAGAATATGTTCATTAGAAACTCCTGTTCCTTCTTTGTGTTTGATACAATCCCAGTGTTTTACATCAAAAAGGAAAAGATCGATATAGGGGGTAATCTTCTGAAAAACCTCAGAGGGAGTAAATCCTGTAGTTTCTATGGCTGTATGAATTCCTTTCGTTTTTAATTCTCTTAAAAGTGTCAGAGCAAATGATGGGTGCATAAAAGCTTCTCCGCCAGATAGAGTAACACCTCCTCCGCTTTCTTCGTAAAAATCTACATCCTGAAGACAAATGTTAATGACTTGCTCTACAGACATAAATTTTCCTTCTTTTATATATTCATTTGAAGTTTCATCCCATAAAGACTGTATTGTCGGATCTTGGCTTTCTGGATTTGCACACCACTTACATCTTAAAGGGCATCCTTTAAAAAATACAACGGTTCGAATCCCTGGTCCGTCATTTAAACTAAATTTTTGAATATTAAAAATAATGCCGGATTCATTTTTCTGTTTCATACCAATGATTCCTTTCTTAGTGTGATTTTCAGATTTTTTACATAAGTTTATCATATCATGATAATCAGGAAACGTAAATAAAAAGTTACGAATGAAATAATACTTACTTTTATCTAAAAATATATTGACATAATTGTCAGAAAACAATATCATATACTTACGAATGAAATGTATAAAAGGTTTAAATCGTAAGGAGAAAACATATGAATAATTATTTTGGTGATCTAACTCCAAGAATGGAAGATTTTCGTGAAGAATTACTCAATGTAAAACCACATGTTTGTGTGGAACGAGCTGTAATTACAACACAGACATATAAGGAAAATCAGGATCAGCCATTGGCAATAAAGCGAGCCTTAATGCTGAAAAACGTATTGGAACAGATGACTATTTTTATTGAGCCACAGACTATGATTGCTGGTAATCAGGCATCCACAAACCGAAGTGCTCCTATTTTCCCTGAATATGCTATGAAATGGGTTATTGATGAATTGGATGAGTTTGAACATCGAGATGGAGATGTTTTCTATATATCAGAAGAGAATAAGCAGAAGTTAAGGGATATTGCACCTTTCTGGGAGCATAATACTTTACTGGACAGAGGATTAGCAGCTTTTCCGCCTCATTCTAAACAGTATTATGATCTTGGAATTATCAAATCTGAAGGAAATATTACTTCAGGAGATGCTCATTGTGCTGTTGATTATGGAAAAATGATGCAGGTAGGTTTAAAAGACTATGCTAGAAGAGCAGAAGAAAAATTAGAATCATTGGATTTAACAGATTATAAAAATATCCAGAAAAGTTTTTTTTATCGTGGAATTATAATTGTTGTTGATGCGGTTCGAACCTTTGCCAATCGTTATGCACAGCTGGCATTACAGACTGCAAAAACAGAAGCAGATTCAAAGAGAAAAGAAGAACTTATGGAAATGAGCCGTATTTTATGCAAGGTTCCATATGAACCGGCTGAAACTTTCCGTGAAGCCGTACAAAGTTTGTGGTTGGTCCATTTGATTCTTCAAATTGAATCCAATGGTCATAGTTTATCTTATGGAAGAATGGATCAGTATCTAGATCCTTATTATGAAGCAGATTTAAAATCTGGAAGAATTACAGAAGATGAAGCATGTGAGCTGATGTGTAATCTCTGGCTGAAAACATACACCATTAACAAAATCCGTTCATGGAGTCATACACAGTTTTCTGCAGGTTCTCCGTTATATCAGAATGTTACGGTTGGAGGACAGACAGTCGATGGAAAAGATGCTACCAATCCAATGTCATGGCTGATTTTAAAAAGTGTTGCAAAATGTCATCTGACTCAGCCAAACCTGACAGTTCGATATCACCATGGATTAAGCGATGCCTTTATGAAAGAATGCGTGGAAGTGGTCCGCTGTGGATTTGGTATGCCTGCTTTCAATAATGATGAAATCATTATTCCAAGTTTTATTGAAAAAGGTGTGAAACCGGAGGATGCTTATAATTACAGTGCCATTGGATGTGTGGAAACAGCAGTCCCTGGAAAATGGGGTTATCGCTGTACGGGAATGAGTTTCTTAAACTTTCCCAAAGCACTGTTGATTGCCATGAATGATGGTGTAGATCCGGGTTCAGGTACCAGGCTTTGTGAGGGAATAGGACATTTCAAAGATTTCGTATCTTTTGATCAGGTCCTGGAATGCTGGAATAAAGTTATCCGTGAAATGTGTCGCCAATGCACGATCATTGATGCCACCTGTGATATGGTTCTGGAACAGGATACGGCAGATATTCTCTGTTCTGCACTGACAGATGATTGTATTGAGCGAGGACTGAATATGAAAGAAGGCGGCGCTGTGTATGATTTCATCAGTGATCTTCAGGTTGGAATTGCTAATCTGGCAGACAGTCTTGCAGCGATTAAAAAAGTTGTTTTTGAGGACAAAGAGATTACTCCGGCTCAATTATGGGATGCTTTGCAGTCTGATTTTTCCGGAGAGGAAAATGAAAAAATCCGTAAGATGCTCCAGGATGCACCTAAATATGGAAATGATGATGATTATGTAGACCATCTGGTTGTTGATGCGTATAATATATATATTGATGAAATGAAAAAATATCATAATAACCGCTATGGGAGGGGACCGATTGGTGGAATTTATTATGCCGGTACATCCTCTATTTCAGCAAACGTGCCTCAAGGTGCAGGTACTCTTGCAACGCCAGATGGAAGAAAGGCTGGAGAACCTCTTGCAGAAGGATGTTCCCCAAGTCATGCAGCAGATAAAAATGGTCCGACAGCGGTTTTAAAAAGTGTTGCCAAACTTCCAACCAGGGAAATCACAGGGGGTGTACTGTTAAATCAGAAAGTTACACCACAAATGTTGTCAAAGGAAGAAAACAAGCAGAAACTAATTATGCTGCTTCATACATTTTTTCACAGATTATATGGATATCATATCCAGTTTAATGTAGTCAGTCGTGAAACGTTGATTGATGCGCAGAAACATCCAGAGAAACATAAAAATTTAATTGTCCGTGTAGCAGGATATAGTGCCTTCTTTCATGTTCTTTCCAAAAAGACACAAGATGATATTATTGAGCGCACGGAGCAGACTTTATAAAAGTAAAACTCCACATGTCATTTTTGAAATGGCTTGTGGAGTTTCACTTTCAAGACTCGCTCGCGAGTCTTGGCGCGGAATTCGGGTCTGCATAGCAGACATACTTCCAATCCTAATTCCTGCGCATCCTCGCGGAGCGTATATCAGATGGGGGATTGAAACCCGCCATTGATACATAATTGTTGCTCACCGCCTACAGAGGCGGGAGTCATCCCTCATCTGATATAAACAAGGATTAAACTGTGATAACTTCAATATTCTGTGCGTCTAACTCTTCAGCTGTCTGTTTAGGGAGCTGTTTATCTGTGATTACAGTCTTTTTCTGATTTTTTAAGTTTAATGGAACAATACCATGCTTTGAAAATTTTTCGCTTTCCGTTAAAATCACAACCTGCTCCGCTTGAGGAGCCATATCGCGAACAGCCTGAGCACGCATCTGATCCCGATTGGTAAAACCTGTTCGAAGAGAATAGCCATCAGTTCCAATAAAAAATAAATCCACACAAAAATTTTCAGCACACTGACGAATCATAGGTCCAACCATAACCTGCGCATCCTGCTGATATATGCCCCCAAGCAAAATGATTTGAAAGCTGGATTTTCCACGGATATAATCAGCAATAAATCCGCTGTTGGTAATAATAGTAAGATCTTTTTTTGATGTTGTTAAGACTTCGGCTAATAAAGCACAGCAGCTTCCGCTTTCAATCATGATCGTATCTCCATTGGAAATAAGAGAAGCTGCTTTAACAGCAATATTTCGTTTTGCTTCGTAATGATAAGCGATCCGGCCATTGATATCGTCACTGCTGCGTAAAATAGCAGAACCGTGTTCGCGAATGATAATTCCTTTTTCTTCTAATTCATCCAGATCTTTTCGGATAGTGACCTGGGAAACGCCTAATTTTTCTGATAAGGCAGAGACTTCTATTTTATGTTCATTGGTTAATAATTCCAATATCTGATGCATACGTTTTTTCATCTCGCAAAACTCCTGTATTTCAAAATGATTTAATACTACCACTATATCATGAAAAAATAAATGAATCAAACACGGAATGCTTTCGAATGAAAGTAAAATCTTGACTTATTCTTATCAGTTGTTTCTCATAGAAAAATATATTTTTTTATTGACTCTGGTATAATACTGTAGTTTAATATAAAATAGTACAAAGAGGTACGGGAATACGCTCTTCTCGTGCTTTTTTTGTGCTGTCTCACAAGGAATAAAGCAGATATGTATGATTTGTTGTGAAAGAGAAAGGAATGTATATATGGATTTAAAAAGACAAAATTATTTTTCTGGTGCTCCAATGGAATTGGTAGATGGATACAGCAGAATGGTACAGACCGGGCCTTTTTTGTTTTGTGGTGGAACTACTAGTGTTCAGCCAGATGGTTCTATGGTTGCGGAAGGAGATTCTTACGGACAAGTTAAATATGTTCTGGAAAAATTAATTAAAATAATTGAAAAAGCAGGTGGAACCAAAGAGGATGTCTATTCTGTGAAAATTTATGCAACACCGAAATTTGATGTAAAGGAAGGATTGCTTGCATATTCAGAGTTTTTTAAGGATGTAAAGCCTTTGTTAAATTGTATTACGATTCAAAAGTTGACACGACCGGCTCAGCTGGTGGAAATTGAAATGAATGCTATTGCAGGATGCAGTAAAGGCTTGAAATGGGAAGGCATTTCCATGGAACGTACCAATTATTTATCTGGATTATCTATCGAAGAAGAAGTTGGATACAGCAGAATGGTAAAAATAGGTCCATTTATATATCTGGGTGGTCTTTCCAGTGAACTTCTGGACGGAACGGTTTACGGAAAAGATGATGCCTGCATCCAAAGTAAATATATTTATCGGAAACAGTTCCAGTGGCTGGCCAAAGCAGGTGCTGCTCCGGAAGATATTGTAAAAGTTAAGAAATATATTACAGAAAAAAATATGAGAACATGGAGAAATTCAAAGGATTTGGAAGATCTTCCAAGAAAATCGGCAGTTTTTTCAAGTGCTATTGTGGAAAAATTAAGACATCCTGATGCAATGGTTCAAACTGAAATTTTTGCAATAGAAGGATGTGGAAAGAATAAAATAAGAGAATCCTGGGGAAATATTGATTTTCGAAAAGAACCAGGAAAAACACAAAATCATGGCTGGGCAGATATAGTAAAAACAGGGCCTTTCCTTTATGGAGGAACCATGCGAAGTCTGGATGAAGAAGGTGTTGTGGTAGGGATTGGAGATTCAGAACGCCAGGAATCATATGTTGTAAAAAGTTTTACAGACTTAATGAATGAAATGGGATTTAAACCGGAAGAAATGGTAAAATTCAAAGCCTATTATACTGCGGATTTTGATTCTTTATATGGTGAAACAGAGACACCGTTTTATGAACGGATTTATAAACCTGTCAAACCATTGTATACAGGTGTTTATGTGTCCAGGGTAGGAACAAAAAGCGAAATTTTTGAGATGGAAATGATGGCGGTAAAAGGCTGTGCGAATGAATAAAAAGGAAAAACTGTTTTAATTTGTCCTGTGGTCATGTTATGATAAAATATATCAGAAAAATTTATACAAAAGGAGATTTATATGAAAAAGAAAGGATTTATTAAAGAATTCCAGGAATTCATAAGTCGTGGAAATGTCATTGACATGGCAGTCGGTGTTATTATCGGAGGTGCTTTCCAGACAATCATTTCTTCTTTGGTAAATGATGTGATAATGCCTTTGATTTCTGTGATTACCGGAGGGATTGATTTTACCATGTGGAAATTAAAACTTGGAGCAGGAGCTGATGCACCGGTTGTTCATTATGGAAATTTGATTACAGCGATTATTAACTTCCTTCTGATGGCATTTGTTATCTTTACATTTATCAAGATTATGAATAACTTAAGAGACAGATTCAGTAAAACTGAAGAAGAAGTACCGGCAGCTCCAGAGACAAAGATTTGTCCATTTTGTTTATCAGAGATTCCTGCAGATGCTGTAAAATGTGCTCATTGCACTTCAGATTTATCAGAAGGTGGTGCAATATGAATTTGAGAAAATTAACGGTTGCTGGGATGTTAGTTGCTTTGTCGGTCATATTATCGACATTTTCCATTCCTATTGGTGCATCCAGATGTTTCCCGATTCAGCATATGGTAAATGTCATAGCAGCAGTTTTCTTAGGACCTTTATATGGTGTTTCCATGGCATTTTGTACATCTCTGATTCGAAATATGATTGGAACCGGAAGTTTACTGGCTTTTCCTGGAAGCATGGCGGGTGCTTTTATCTGTGGATTAGTGTTCTATTATACACATAGAGTTTCTTTGACATGCTTTGGTGAAATCATTGGAACCGGAATTATCGGTGGTATGTTAGCATATCCTATTGCATCATTGATGATGGGACAGGAAGCAGCTTTATTTACTTTTGTAGTGCCGTTTTTAATGAGTACAACAGTTGGAACGATCATAGCATCTGTTATTATTGGAGCACTATATAAAACAAAGGCATATCAGGTTATTGAACAAGTTCTCAAAGAAGAAAATCATTAGGTAAATTATACAAATAATGAGTTCAGGTTTTTTGTAATATTAACTAAAAAATAGAAAAGAGAAAAATAATATTAGCAATAAATATAATAATCTGCTAAAATATAACTAAGAAATAAAAAACCGTTTCACATTATGTGGCATGGTTTTTTTATTATTCAGAACAAAGCGGACAAGTCCGCTTCAACTCCCTCTATCTCTCACTTATGAGGGACTTACTCCGTTACACAGGAGTACCTGAAGATCTGTAAATGAAACAAATATGCATAAAAGCAAAGAAAGGAAGAAAACAATGTTTAAAAAAGGTGACTGCATCGTTTACGGAAGTACTGGTATTTGTGAAGTTTTGGATGTAACGACAATGGATATGGAAGGAATTCCAAATAATAAACTATATTATATTCTAAAGCCGTATCTGAAAAAAGGAAGCGAAATATTTACTCCGGTAGATAACAAAAAAACGGTAATCAGAGACCTGATTTCTGTTAAAGAAGCAAAAGAGCTTCTGCAATGTATAGAAAGTTTAGGTGAATTTAAGGTTACCAATGAGAAATTCAGAGAAGATTGCTACAAACAATGTGTGAGAGGAAGTGACTGTATGGAGATCATGAAGTTAATTAAAACATTACATCTCCGTAAATATAGTCGATTGGTTCAGGGAAAAAATTTCCCTTCCACAGATGAAAGATATTTAAAATTAGCAGAAGATAATTTGTATGCAGAACTGGCTTTTGTTCTGAATAAAGATTCAAAACAAATCAGTGATTATATTGAACAACAGATACATTCCTGTATTCCGGTTTAATCTCCAGCTCATCTCCTTCAGGTCCAGAGCAGATTTCTTGACCTTTTCATCCTTTTATGTTAAGATTTTTTTGCTGACAGAATGTATAATAAGGATGGATTATAATGAAAAAAAATATTTTATTGAAAATCGTATCAGCGATTGTTCTTCTTCAGGGTATATTTCAACTGGTGAACACAGCGCTGATTCTTGGAAATGGAACATCAGGAATTAAGATTTCAATGACTATGTTCTATTTAAGTCTTGTATTCACTTTATTGTATGGGATTGTTGCTTTGATTGGAGGAGTAGCAGGACTGTTCCATGGAAGTGAAATGGATGGGTGTAAAAAGAGTTTTTACTGTGGTCTCGGTTTGATTATATTAAATATCGGTATGCTGTTTATTAATTTTGCAACCGGATCTTTTGATGTTATGCAGTTAGAAGCTTTTATTACTCCGGGATTATATACTATTGTAGCTGTAATAAGCGGACGTTCAAATTAGATTGTTATATGATAGACAATAAAAGAAGGTCGTGTTGCAGAAGCTGATTAAAAATCAGCTTCTCACACGTCCTTTTTATTACATAGAAAATTTAACTTGTTGTGCGATTCCAGTTTTATATAGTTGTTCTTTTTTTTTCAATATGATATAATTTTTCATAGTGATTTTGTAAAAATAAGCAAAAGAGGTAAAACAATGAAAAGTTTAAAAGATATGAACAGAGTACTTTTAAAGCTCAGCGGAGAAGCACTTGCCGGAGACAAAAAAACAGGATTTGATGAAGCTACATGTGTTGATGTGGCTCGTCAGGTTAAAACGCTTGTGGATGAAGGATTACAGGTGGCTATTGTTATTGGCGGAGGTAATTTCTGGCGTGGACGTACCAGTGACAGTATGGAAAGAACAAAAGCTGATCAGATTGGTATGCTTGCAACAGTTATGAACTGTATTTATGTATCTGATGCATTCCGCAGTGCAGGAATGGAAACAGAGGTTTATACACCGTTTGTCTGTGGAGCTTTTACAGAGATGTTTTCAAAGGATAAAGCGGTTCGTGATCTGAATGCAGGTAAAGTTGTATTTTTCGCAGGTGGTACAGGTCATCCATATTTTTCAACAGATACTTCCACAGCATTACGTGCAATTGAGATTGAAGCAGATGCTATTTTACTGGCTAAGTCTATAGATGGTGTTTATGACAGTGATCCTGCTGTTAATAAAGATGCGGTAAAATATGATACATTGACAATGGACGAAGTACTTGAACAGAAACTTGGAGTAATCGATCTTACAGCAACCATTATGTGTCTTGAAAATAAAATGCCATTGGCGGTATTTGGTTTAAATGAAGAAAATAGTATTGAAAATTTAATGAAGGGTGAATTTAACGGTACATATGTTACTGTTTCATAATAGGAGGACAAAAGACTATGTTAAAACAATTTGAAGAAAAAATGGAAAAATCATATGACAGTATGATGAGCGACTTTTTAACAATCCGTGCAGGACGTGCAAATCCACATGTTCTGGACAATGTTAAAGTTGATTATTATGGAGTTGCAACTCCTGTACAGCAGGTTGGAAATATTTCTATTCCGGAGGCAAGAATGATTGTAATCCAGCCATGGGAATCAAATTTATTAAAGGAAATTGAAAAAGCCATTTTAACGTCAGATATTGGAATCACTCCAACAAATGATGGAACTGCAATTCGTCTTAATTTCCCTGAACTGACAGAAGAACGCAGAAAAGATCTGGCAAAAGATGTAAAAAAACGTGGTGAAGCTGCTAAAGTCGCAGTCCGTAATATTCGTCGTGATGCAAATGATTTCCTGAAAAAGCAGAATAAAGCCGGTGAATTAAATGACGATCAGCAGAAAGATTATGAAGATGATGTTCAGAAAATGACAGATAAATTTGTAAAGAAAATTGATGCATCAGTAGAAGCAAAATCAAAAGAAATCATGACAGTTTAATATTGAACAGGGTTGGCATTTCCGTGCCCAGCCCTGTTTAAATTTTTGTAGGCGCTAGATGATGAATCAATTCTTTAGACGGAGGTTATATGGAAAATTTAAATGTTCCACAGCATGTTGCGATTATTCTGGATGGTAATGGGAGATGGGCAAAAAAGAAGCATCTTCCTCGAAATATGGGACATGTTCAGGGAAGTAAAACGGTTGAGAAGATTATTGAGGATGCATATAATTTAGGAATAAAATACCTGACAGTTTATGCTTTTTCTACTGAAAACTGGAAACGTCCGCAGAGTGAAGTGGATGCCCTGATGAAATTGTTGCGTGACTATTTGAAAAATTGTATAAAACGTGCCAATAAAAATAATATGAAAGTCCGTGTTATAGGTGATATTACAGGGCTTTCTGAGGATCTCCAGGATAAGATTGTTGAACTGGAAGAGGCCTCAAAAAATAATACAGGAATTAATTTTACCATTGCGTTAAATTATGGAAGTCGTGATGAGATGGTTCGTGCCATGAAACATATGGCAGAGGATCTGGAATCCGGGAAATTATCAAAAGAAGATATCAGTGAAAGAATATTTAATGATTATCTGGATACAAAAGGTCTTCCTGACCCTGATTTGATGATCCGTACCAGTGGAGAGGAAAGGCTCTCTAATTTCATGCTTTGGCAGCTGGCATATACTGAATTTTATTTTACTGATGTACTCTGGCCTGATTTTAATAAAAAGGAACTTGAAAAAGCGATTGAATACTATAATGGAAGAGATCGCAGATTTGGAGGAATATAAGTTTTATGTTTAAACAAAGATTATTAAGCGGAATTGTACTTGTTATTATTGCTGCTGTAGGTTTGTATATGGGAGGTATAGTGACATTTGGTCTGACATTGATTGTTGCATTGATTGGATACAGTGAGATTCTAAAGATTTTCCATATTGAAAAATCTTCTTTTGCAGTTATCGGTTATACTGGTACCATATTGTATTTTGTTGCATTATTTTTTGATTTAGCTCAATGGACTTCATCTATCATTATTTTATTCTTGATTTTCTTATTAGGGTGTTACGTTATACGTTTTCCTAAATATAAAATGGATCAGATGATGGGCTGTTTCTTCGGATTTGTATATGTTGGTGTTATGCTTTCTTATATATATCAGCTCCGTGTTCTTCAAAATGGAGGAGAGTTTGTTGTACTTTTATTCCTTGCCGCATGGGGAAATGATACATTAGCATATTGTACTGGAATGTTAATCGGTAAACATAAAATGTCACCGGTTTTAAGTCCTAAGAAAAGTGTAGAAGGTTTAATTGGAGGAATTGTTGGTGCTGCAGTTCTTGGAGCAGTTTATGGTATTTATCTGAAATCAACCATTCGTTTTTCATTTAATCCTGTTACAATGTTTGCGTTAATCTGCGCAATTGGTGCTGTTATTTCTGTAATTGGAGATTTGGCAGCATCTGCTATTAAACGTGATGCAGGAATTAAAGATTATGGAACTCTTATTCCTGGTCATGGTGGAATTTTGGATCGATTTGACAGTATTATTTTAATTGCCCCGGTTATTTATTATCTTACGGTTATGATTTCAGGAGGAACCATTTAAGATGAAATATATTTCTATTATTGGATCAACAGGGTCCATAGGAACTCAGACCCTGGACATTGTTCGAAATAATAAAGATATCAAAGTAACTGCTCTTGCAGCGGGAACCAATATCGATCTGCTGGAAAAACAGATTCGTGAATTTTCACCTAAAATTGCTGCTGTTTATGATAAACAGAGAGCAGAGGAGTTAAAACTTCGATTAAAGGATATAACTATAAAGGTGGTTTCCGGGATGGATGGACTGTTGGAGGCTGCCACAGAATCTGAATGTTCCATTGTAGTTACAGCAATCGTTGGCATGATTGGTATCCGGCCAACGATTGCAGCTATGAATGCAGGAAAAGATATTGCACTTGCAAACAAGGAGACTCTGGTTACAGCCGGACATATTATTATGCCGCTGGCTAAGAAACTGGGAGTACGGATTTATCCCGTGGATAGTGAACATTCTGCAATTTTCCAATGTCTTGAAAGTGGCAGGAGAGATGATTTGGATTCTCTTATTATCACTGCTTCCGGAGGACCATTCCGTAAAAAAACCACAGAAGACCTGAAGCAGGTAACAGTTGAAGATGCTCTAAATCATCCTAACTGGTCTATGGGTCGTAAGATAACTATAGATTCAGCAACTCTGGTTAATAAAGGGCTGGAAGTAATCGAAGCAAAATGGTTATTTGATGTTGATTTTGATCATATTCATGTAGTAGTTCAGCCTAAAAGTGTGATACATTCCATGATTCAGTTTCAGGATGGAAGTGTCATTGCCCAGCTTGGAACACCTGACATGAAACTTCCAATTCAGTATGCACTATATTATCCGGAGCATCGTCCTTTACCTGGAGAAAGACTGGATTTTGCAGCATTGAAACAGATCGCTTTTGAGGAGCCACCGGTTGATGTGCTAAAAGGACTTCCTTATGCATATGATGCAGGAAGAATCGGAGGAAGTATGCCGACAGTATTAAATGCAGCCAATGAAAAAGCAGTTGCGATGTTTTTAGACAGAAAAATCCGATTTTTAGATATTTATGATATTATTGAGGATACGATGAATGCTCATACCGTTATAAATGATCCTTCTTTAGATGAAGTACTTGAAACAGAGCAATGGGTATACGATCATATACTGAGAAAGTATCCTGTTGACTGATTGAAGTTTCAATTCTATGACATTTTTAAATTTACAAAATAGAAAGCAGGTAGTTTATTGAACATTATTATTGCAATTTTAATATTTGGTATTATCATTATCGTCCATGAACTTGGGCATTTCCTGATTGCCAAGAAAAATGGTATTCAGGTTGATGAATTTTGTATAGGTTTAGGACCGACGATTATTGGAAAACAGGTAGGAGATACTTTTTATTCAATTAAATTACTGCCTTTTGGCGGTGCATGTATGATGGGTGAGGATGAAGAACGACAGGAGAAAAATGCTTTCAATAATAAATCTGTCTGGGCAAGGATGGCAGTGATTTTTGGCGGGCCTTTCTTTAATTTTGTTTTTGCTTTTATTTTATCACTAATTATGATCGGAATATCCGGTGTTGATATTCCAAAAATTTATTCTGTAGAAAAAAGTTCTCCAGCTGCACAGGCAGGAATAAAAGCCGGAGATATTATGACTGCCGTAGATCATAAAAAAATTCATAATTATCGTGAATTTTCTTATTATATGTTTTTGGATTATAAGCAGGGAGATAAAATTCCGATTACTATAGAACGTAATGGAAGAGAAATAGATATTCAGGTTACTCCGGTTTATAATCAGCAGGAAAATAAGTATATGATCGGTATTACATGGCCTGGATATCAGAAAGTGGGACCATTAAAAACGATCGGATATAGTATTCGTGAAGTTGGTCTTCAGGTGAAACTTACAGTGAAAAGTATTAAAATGCTGATTGGACGACAGCTTGGAATGAAAGATCTTTCCGGCCCTGTTGGTATAGTTAAAACAGTTGGAGATCAATATACACAAGCTTCGCATTATGGCTTTTTAGCTGTATTCTTGACAATGATTAATATGGCGATTCTGATTAGTTCCAATTTAGGAGTTATGAATCTTTTACCACTTCCTGCACTGGATGGTGGTCGATTATTATTTCTGATTATTGAGGCTGTTTGCGGAAAACCTGTTCCAAGAAATCTGGAAGCTGCTGTTCATACGGCGGGACTGATGATTTTAATGGCGTTGATGATTTTTGTTATGTATCAGGATATCACAAAGATTTTCCTCTAAAGGAGGTTATATATGTATACAAGGAACCAGACAAAGGTAATACAGATTGGTAATGTAAAGATTGGAGGCGGTCATCCGGTTGCTATTCAGTCAATGACCAATACAAAAACTGAAGACGTTGAGGCGACGGTAAAGCAGATCCTGGCATTGGAAAAAGCAGGATGTGACATCGTGCGCTGTACTGTGCCCACACAGGAAGCTGCAAATGCTTTAGAAGAAATAAAAAAACAGATTCATATTCCTTTGGTTGCTGATATTCATTTTAATTATATGCTTGCAATTGAAGCTATGAAGCATGGTGCTGATAAAATCCGCATTAATCCGGGAAACATAGGCGGGGAAGAAAACATTCAAAAGGTTGTTGAAACTGCCAAAGAATATCATGTTCCAATTCGTGTTGGAGTAAATAGTGGATCTTTGGAAAAACCCCTGGTAGAAAAATATAATGGAGTTACAGCAGAAGGTCTGGTAGAAAGTGCTTTGGATAAGGTTTCTATGCTGGAGAAATTTGATTTTCATGATATCGTTGTCAGCATTAAATCATCCGATGTACTTATGTGTGCAAAAGCATATCAGCTGGTTGCAGATAAAATTGATTATCCTCTTCATGTGGGAATTACGGAAGCAGGAACATTATACAGTGGAAATATTAAATCAGCTGTTGGTCTCGGAATAATTTTAAATCAGGGCATTGGTGATACGATCCGTGTATCCCTCACAGGTGATCCGGTAAATGAAATTGCCAGTGCAAAACTGATTTTAAAAACTTTAGGATTACGTCAGGGCGGAATAGAAGTGGTTTCCTGTCCTACATGCGGTCGTACGAATATTGATCTGATTTCTTTAGCAAATCAGGTAGAAACTATGGCAAGTGATTTTGAACATCTGAATATTAAGGTGGCTGTCATGGGCTGCGTTGTAAATGGACCTGGTGAGGCAAAAGAGGCAGATGTAGGGATTGCAGGTGGTATTGGAGAAGGTCTTCTGATCAAAAAAGGTGAAGTGATTCGAAAAGTAAAAGAAGAAGATCTTTTAGATACTTTACGAAATGAACTTGAACATTGGGGTGAATCATAATGGTAGAACAAGGAAAGCTGTTTTTTCGTGTGTTTCCTGATCTTAAAGTTTCAGATGAATTCCATTCTTTATTTGAATCTGTAAAAATATATGATATTACCCTGAAAAAGAGAGAAAATATGCTCCGTATTTCTTTTATCTGTGATCATCTGATTTCAAGAATTGATACATGGAGAATGGAACAGCAGATCCGTGAACAGCTGTTTTCAAAACGCTTTGTCAAAATACGGTTTCATGAGGTCTATGAGCTTTCTGACCAGTACAATCTTACATATTTGATGGAACATTATATGAAAAGCTTCCTCTTTGAGTTAAAAGGCAAAGGGGAGGTTATTTTTAATGTTGTCAGAAAAGGTGATTACAAAGTTGAGGATAATATACTTACTTTTTATTTTGAGAATACATTTGTAAATAAAAATAAGGCTCCGGAAATTAAAGATTATTTTGAAACAGTTTTAAAAGACAGGTTTCATATGGATATCAAAGTCGGATTTGATTTTTCAAAAAGTATGGACAAAAGCCTGAAAGAAGAAAGCCGTTATCGTTTGCAACAGGAAATACATGCCATTGTGGAACATGCTGATACCATTGAGAAAGAACAAAAAGAGGAAAAGAAAGCACGCAGGAAAGCTGCTGCCGTGAAAAAGGAACAAACCTTTCGGAGAAAACCTAAAACTCAGGATGATCCCACATTATTATATGGACGAAATTGTGATGGTGAACTGACAGAGATAAAAGATATTCAGGATGAAATCGGTGAAGTTGTCATTCATGGTCAGATTACTTTCCTTGAAACAAGGGAAATCAGAAATGAAAAGACCATCATTATATTTCATGTGACAGACTTTACAGATACTATCAGCTGTAAGATTTTTGTCCGAAATGAGCAGCTTCCAGATGTATTGGGAGCATTAAAAAAGGGTGGATTTTATCGAATAAAAGCTGTTGCTATTTATGATAAATTTGACCACGAAATAGGATTAGGATCTGTTGCTGGAATAAAAGCTATCACAGATTTTAGAAAAAAGAGACAGGATAACTCCATGGAAAAAAGAGTAGAACTCCATCTTCATACTGTAATGAGTGATAATGACAGTGTTGTACAGATTAAAGATATTGTAAAACGTGCCCATGATTGGGGACATCCTGCCGTTGCTATTACGGATCATGGGGTTTTACAGGGATTTCCTATTGCAAGACATGCTTATGAAGATTTAAGGCTTCCTGAAGATGATCCGTTTAAGATTATCTATGGAGTGGAAGCATATTTTGTAGATGATTTGGGGGATCTGGTGGTTGACTCAAAAGGACAGTCATTAGATGACACTTTTGTAGTTTTCGATATTGAAACAACAGGATTTAACAGTGAAAATGATCGTATAATTGAAATCGGTGCAGTAAGAGTGGAGCATGGAGAAATTACAGATACTTTTAGTGAATTTGTGAATCCTCAAATGCCAATACCATATAAAATTACTCAATTGACAACCATTACAGATGATATGGTTAAAAATGCACCATCTATTGAAACTATTTTACCAATGTTTTTGGAATTTTGTAAGGACAGTATTCTTGTTGCTCACAATGCTGATTTTGATACCGGTTTTATTAAAGAAAACTGTCATCGGTTGAATCTGCCTTATGATTACACTGTTGTAGACACATTGGGACTGGCACGCTGTTTAATGGGACATCTTGGAAAATATACTTTGGATAATATCTGTAAGCATTTAAATATTGTTCTGGAAACCCATCATCGAGCAGTTGATGATGCAACAGCAACAGGAAAAATCTTTGTAGAATTTATTTCCATGCTGAAAAATAAAGATATTATGAATCTGGATCAGGTAAATGAATATGCAGGCGAAAGTGTAGATCTTATAAAAAAAGGACGAACTTACCATGGTATTATTTTAGTAAAAAATAATACAGGTCGTGTGAACCTGAATCGTCTGGTATCCGAATCTCATTTGAATTACTTTAACCGTCGTCCACGTATGCCAAAATCATTGATTAATAAATACAGAGACGGATTGATTATCGGTTCCGCATGTGAAGCAGGTGAACTATACAATGCTCTGGTAGATCAGCGTTCAGATGAAACTATAGCTAAAATCGTATCTTTTTATGATTATCTGGAAATTCAGCCTGTTGGAAATAATGAATTCATGATTCATTCTGAAAAAATAGAAAATATTCAGTCAATAGAGGATATACAGAAAGTAAATCAACGAATTGTTGATTTGGGAGAAGAATTTCATAAGCCTGTAGTTGCCACATGTGATGTACATTTTATGGATCCTGATGATTCTATTTACCGTGCAATTCTTATGGCGGGAAAAGGATTTAAAGACGCAGATTCACAGCCGCCTCTTTATTTTAGGACCACAGAAGAGATGATGGATGAGTTTGCCTATCTGGGAAGTGAGAAAGCGAAAGAAGTGGTTATTACAAATCCCAATAAGATCAATGAGATGATCGAGAATATTTCTCCAATCCATCCGGATAAATGTCCTCCGGTCATTCCTGACTCTGATAAGACATTACGTGAAATCTGTTATAACAGAGCACATGAAATATATGGACCTGATCTTCCGGAACGTGTTACCAGCCGATTAGAAAGAGAACTGAATTCTATCATTGGAAATGGGTATGCTGTTATGTATATTATTGCCCAGAAGCTGGTGTGGGATTCCAATGACCATGGATATCTGGTTGGATCCCGTGGTTCTGTAGGTTCATCTTTTGCTGCAACCATGTCTGGTATTACAGAAGTAAATCCTCTTCCGGCTCATTACATCTGTCCGGAATGTCATTATGTGGACTTTGATTCAGAACAGGTGCAAAAGTATGCCAAAATGGGTATGTCAGGATTTGATATGCCAGATGCTGTATGTCCAGAATGTGGCACAAAACTGATTAAAGAAGGACAGGATATTCCTTTTGAAACTTTCCTTGGGTTTAAAGGAAACAAGGAACCGGATATAGACTTAAACTTTTCAGGAGAATATCAGGGGAAAGCACATGCTTATGTAGAAGTTATTTTTGGAAAGGGAAAAGCCTTTCGAGCAGGGACAATCGGTACTCTTGCAGAAAAAACCGCATATGGTTATGTCCTCAAATATCTGGAGGAGAGGGGCATTAGTAAAAGACGTTGTGAGATTGAACGTCTGGCTCTTGGATGTACTGGTGTAAAAAGAACCACCGGTCAGCATCCAGGAGGAATCATTGTTGTACCTCATGATAAAGAAATATATGATTTTACAGCAGTACAGCATCCTGCCAATGATACCAGTACACCAATTATCACAACTCATTTTGAATATCATTCCATTGACCAGAACCTTTTAAAACTTGATATTCTGGGGCATGATGATCCTTCCATGATACGACGGATGGAAGATATTACAGGAATTGATGCACATACGATTCCAATGGATGATAAAGGTGTTATGGGGCTGTTTCATGGAACAGAAACTCTTGGAATCAAGCCGGAAGACATTGATGGGACACCTTTAGGATCCTTAGGTGTTCCGGAATTCGGTACGGATTTTGTTATCCAGATGCTTCAGGATACACATCCTCAAAGCTTTTCGGATCTTGTCCGTATTTCTGGTTTGTCTCATGGGACTGATGTGTGGCTTGGCAATGCCCAGACACTGATTGAAAATGGTGATGCAGTTATTTCTACAGCCATTTGTTGTCGAGATGATATTATGGTATATCTGATTAATCAGGGACTGGAACAGGAAGCATCCTTTAAGATTATGGAAGGTGTTCGAAAAGGGAAAGGTCTGACACAAGAGCAGGAACAAATGATGCGTGATAATAATGTACCGGACTGGTATATCTGGTCATGCAAACGTATCAAATATATGTTTCCAAAGGCTCATGCCGCTGCGTATGTTATGATGGCATGGCGCATTGCATGGTATAAAGTGTACTATCCACTGGCTTATTATGCAGCGTATTTTAGCATTCGTGCAAAAGCTTTTTCTTATGAAGATATGTGCCTTGGAAAAGAGCATTTAAATGAGAGAATGCGTCAGATCAAGAATACACCAAAAAATGAAGTGAAAAATGCTGACCTTGATTTGTTAAGAGAAATGAAAATTGCTGATGAGATGTATGCAAGAGGATACGAATTTATGCCACTGGATATTTATAAAGCGAAAGCAAAAGATTTTCAGGTAATAGATGGCAAAATCATGCCTGCATTAACAAGTATCGACGGTATGGGGGAAAAAGCAGCTTTGCAGGTAGAAGAAGCAGCCAAAGGTGAACCTTTCACATCTTTGGAAAACTTTAGAAATCGTACCAAAGCACCACAGACCGCAATTGATAAAATGAAAGAACTTGGAATTATGGGAGATTTAGAGGAAACTGATCAATTATCCTTTAATTTTCTTTAAAATATCAGATAATTTTGAAATAGTCTGATATAATAAAGAAAGGTATTTCATATTGGCACTCAAAAACTACAAGAAAGAGAGGAAGGAAACTATGAATTTGGAAAAAATTTTTCATTTGAAAGAAAATGGCACAGATGTGAAAACAGAAATTATTGCTGGAGTTACCACCTTTATGACCATGGCGTACATACTTGCGGTAAATCCGAATATCTTATCTGCTTCCGGAATGGACCGGGGAGCAATCTTCACGGCTACGGCTCTTGCATCTTTTATTGCCACATGTTTGATGGCTATTTTGTCTAACTATCCATTTGTACTTGCTCCTGGAATGGGATTAAATGCATACTTTGCTTACACAGTGGTTCTTGGAATGGGTTATACATGGCATCAGGCATTGGCAGCGGTATTTTTTCTTTTAAAGGTTCTGTCACAGCAGGAACATTTCACTATGAAGGAATTACGGTACTGTTAGCTTTGATTGGATTGTTGTTAACTGCAATTTTTCTTATAAAAAATATAAAGGGAGGAATTCTTTGGGGAATCCTCATCACTTGGATCCTTGGAATCCTCTGTCAGTTTACAGGATTATATGTTCCAAATCCTGATGCAGGATTTTACAGCCTTCTGCCTGACTTTTCAGGAGGAATTACGGTTCCTAGCCTGGCTCCAACCTTTATGAAGATGGACTTTTCTATTGTATTCACTCTGGACTTCTTTGTTATTATGTTTGCATTTTTGTTTGTGGATATGTTTGATACGCTTGGAACCTTGATTGGAGTTGCATCCAAAGCGGACATGTTGGATAAGAACGGAAAACTTCCTAAGATTAAAGGAGCACTTCTGGCAGATTCTGTTGGAACATCTGTTGGAGCAATCTGTGGAACGTCAACGGTTACAACATTTGTGGAAAGTGCTTCAGGAGTTGCCGAAGGCGGACGAACAGGTCTGACATCTATTGTTGCAGCTATTTTATTTGCAGTGTCCCTGTTCTTGTCACCGATTTTTTTGGCAATTCCATCCTTTGCAACAGCACCTGCACTGATCATGGTAGGATTTCTTATGATTACATCAATTACAAAGATTGATTTTAAAGATTATACAGAAGCAATTCCTTGCTTCATTGCCATTATTGCAATGCCATTCTTGTATAGCATTTCTGAAGGTATTTCCATGGGTGTTATCTCATATGTGGTAATCAATCTGGTTTGTGGAAAAGCAAAAGAAAAGAAAATCAGCCTTTTGATGTATATCTTGGCAGTATTGTTTGTATTAAAGTATGTTTTCTTGTAGGTTTTCATCCAGAGCATCATTGAAGATGGAATCTTTTTCCAAGCCATTCCACCTGGTGCAGAACATATTTCTTTCAAGACTCGCGAGCGAGTCTTGAATTAAAATAGCCGAAATAAGGGGTGAAAAGCAATGAAGCAGGAAATGTTTTCAAATTTCATGAAGCAAGCTGTACTGTATCAAGGAACTTCCGCGCAGGAGTATCATCGGATCCTGGGATGTCTTGAAAAAAATCATATAAAATACAAAAAATGATTTTAGATAATGGCAGTCAACAGAAGCTTCCTCCATATATGTTTTTTCTTATGCCAAAAATGTATTTGGCACCTAGAGCTTTTCGTACGACAAGAAATATAGATGGAGAGTGTTTAAAGAGATATGTGATATTAATTCGAAATAAAGATTTCGAAATTGCAAAAAAATGTATAAATAGGCCGGAAATCAATTAATAAATTGTAAAAACATCTTGTCAAGTACTTTTTTTCGTGGTAGAATAAAAACAGCATAAAAGATTACTTAGGAGTGGGCGCAAGTCCACTCTTATTGTTTGTGTTGAGACAGGAATGCCTGAATGCAGGCGGAAACAAGGCATAGAAAGGATTGATATTTTGGCAAAACGTACAGAAATTGAAGCAAAGGTTGAAAAGATGGTTTTACCTATTATTGAAGAAAATCATTTTGAACTGGTAGATGTTGAATATGTGAAAGAGGGAGCTAACTGGTATCTTCGTGTATTTGCAGATAAAGAAGGCGGTATCAATATCAATGATTGTGTCTTGATCAGTCGTGCTCTGGAAGAAAAATTAGATGCAGATGATTTTATCGAGGAAGCTTATATTCTGGAAGTAAGTTCTCCAGGACTGGGACGCCCGTTGAAAAAAGAAAAAGACTATATTAGAAGCATTGGCAAATCTATTGACATAAAATTGTACAAAGCTATTGATAAGCAAAAGGAGTTTACAGGAATACTGAAAGAGTATTCCAGTGAACAAGTCGTAATTACTATAGAAGATGAAGATGTTACATTTGAAACCAGGAGTATTGCAAGTGCTCGTTTGTCGTTAGATTTTTAAAGGAGGAAAAAGGAAAATGAGTGAATTAATTGCAGCGTTAAATCAATTAGAAAAAGAAAAAGGTATTGATAAAGATGTTATCATGGAAGCCATTGAAAATTCTCTGCTTGCTGCATGCAAAAGAGATTTTGGAAGTGCTGATAATGTAGTAGTAAATATGGATCGTGAAACAGGCGATATTTACGTTTATGCAGTAAAAGAGGTAGTTGATGAGGTGGAAGATCCTGCACTTGAAATCAGTCTTGCCAAGGCAAAAGCAATTGATATGCATTATGAGTTAGGTGATCACATAAGAATCGAAATTACACCAAAAGATTTTGGGCGTATTGCTGCCATGCATGCAAGAAGTGTTATCGTTCAGAAGATTAAAGAAGAAGAAAGAAGAGTTGTTTACGATCATTTCTATTGTAAAGAAAAAGATATCGTTACAGGTGTTGTTCAGAGATATGTTGGTGATAATGTTAGTGTCAGCCTGGATGATAAGACAGATGCACTTTTAATGAAATCTGAGCAGATTAGAGGAGAAGTATTTAAACCGACAGAAAGAATTAAACTGTATATTGTTGAAGTTAAAGAAACCAGTCGTGGACCTCGAATTCTTGTATCCAGAACACATCCTGATCTTGTAAAAAGGCTGTTTGAAAAAGAAGTTGCAGAAATCCAGGATGGAACAGTGGAGATTAAGAATATTGTCCGTGAAGCCGGATCCAGAACAAAGATGGCTGTATGGTCAAATGATGAAAATGTTGATCCTGTAGGAGCATGTGTTGGTTTAAATGGTGCTCGTGTAAATGCCATCGTAAATGATTTAAAAGGTGAGAAAATTGATATTATCAACTGGAATGAAGATCCTTGTATTTTCATTGAAAATGCATTGAGCCCATCAAAGGTTGTCTCTGTAGCAGTGGATGTCGAAGAAAAAAGTGCAGAAGTTGTTGTGCCGGATTATCAGTTATCTCTTGCAATTGGTAAGGAAGGACAGAATGCACGTCTTGCAGCACGTCTGACAGGATTTAAAATTGATATCAAGAGTGAATCACAGGCTCAGAAGGAATCTGCAAAAGCAGTTTCTGAAGATATGAAAACAGAAGAATTACAGGATATTACAGAAGATATCGCAGAAGATATTTTTGACGAGGATATCGCAGAAGAAATTTTAGAATCTGAAATCGAAGAATAGACAGAAAGTGAAGTGATAAAATGAATCGAAAGGTGCCTACAAGAAGATGTATCGGCTGTGGTGAATCAAAAGAAAAAAGAGATCTGGTACGTATCGTTCGTTCAAAGGACGGAGATATTTCGGTAGACGCAACAGGCAAGAAGAATGGTCGCGGGGCATATATCTGTAAATCAACAGAATGTCTGAAAAAAGCGATTAAAACAAAAGGCCTGGATCGTTCATTTAAAACTGCGATACCGGAATCTGTTTATGAATTATTAGAAAAGGAGATGGAAGAACTTGAGTAAAGTACTATCTCTGCTTGGCCTTGCAGTCAGATCAAGAAATCTGGTCAGTGGTGAATTTGCTGTTTGCGAGGCTGTTCGGAAAAATAACGCATATCTGGTCATTGTTTCCAGAGATGCTTCAGATAATACAAAAAAAATGTATCGTAACTTATGTAATCATTATCAAGTACCTCTTTATGTCTGGTATGATAAAGAACAGCTGGGTCATGCCATTGGCAAAGAATTCAGAGTATCGGTTGCAGTAACGGATCAGGGTTTTGCTGATACCATCTGCAAACAACTTGATAAGAAAGAATCAATGGAGGTGTAATATATGGCAAAATTCAGAGTTTATGAAATAGCAAAAAAATTCGGAAAAGAAAATAAAGAAATCCTGGAGATTCTCAAATCCAATCATATAGATGTAAAAAATCACATGAGTACCATTGAAGATGCACAGGTAAAAATTGTTGAAAAAGCCCTGGCACCAAAAAAAGATAATAATGCACCAAAGAAACAGAATATAAAATCAAAAGCTCCCAAAAAAGAGAGTAAAGAGCAGACTAAAGAAAAAACTATGGAAAACAAAAAGAATTTTACAAAGAATGAGAATAACAAGTCTCAGAATAACGAAAATAAGAATAATAAAAACAATAAGAATAAAAAACAGGATGGCGGAAAGAAGATTTTAAGAAAAGAAAATCCTCAGAATTCCCAGAAATTTAATAAGAATAAAAAGAATAAGAAATTTAATAATAAAAATCAGCAGGAGCAGAAAAAGAAGAAAACTGGTCCAGGAGCTTTTATTAAACCTGAACCAGTAAAAAAAGTAGAGGTTGATCTGGATGCTCCAGTTAAAATTCCACCAACACTGACTTTAAAAGAATTTGCTGATGCATTATCTATTCCTGCCAACGATATTATCAAAAAACTGCTGATCAGTGGAGGCGGAATGCTGAATCTGAATTCTGAACTTGATTTTGACAGAGCAGAAGAAATCGCTTTAGAATTTGACCGTATCGTTGAAATGGAAGAACAGGTTGATGTAATCGAAGAAATTCTGAAAGACGATGAAGAGGATGATGAAGAAAACATGATCGTCAGACCTCCTGTTGTATGTGTTATGGGTCACGTTGACCATGGAAAAACATCTCTTTTGGATAAAATCCGTTCTACACATGTAACAACTGGAGAAGCAGGTGGTATCACACAGCATATCGGTGCTTATACTGTAGAAACAGCCAATGGACAGATTACATTCCTTGACACACCGGGACATGAAGCATTTACATCCATGCGTATGCGTGGTGCTCAGTCAACTGATATTGCAATTCTTGTAGTTGCAGCTGATGATGGTGTTATGCCTCAGACCATTGAAGCCATCAACCATGCAAAAGCAGCAGAAATTGAAATTATTGTTGCTGTAAATAAAATTGATAAAGAAAGTGCTAATATTGAGCGTGTAAAACAGGAAATGACTGAATATGAACTGATTCCGGAAGACTGGGGTGGAAGTACGATCTTCTGTCCGGTATCTGCTCATACAGGAGAAGGAATCGACGAACTTCTTGATATGGTATCTTTAACTGCAGAAGTACTGGAATTAAAAGCAAATCCAGATCGTAAAGCAAGAGGTATCGTTTTAGAGGCTCAGCTTGATAAAGGACGTGGACCTGTTGCAACTGTTCTGGTTCAGAAAGGTACCCTTCATGTTGGTGATGCAATTGCCGTGGGAAATGCACATGGTAAGGTTCGTGCCATGATCAATGACAAAGGAAAACGAATTAAATCTGCCGGACCTTCAACTCCTGTAGAAATCCTTGGTTTAAGTGAAGTACCTTTTGCGGGAGAAGTTTGTATGGCAATGGATAATGAAAGAGAAGCAAGATCTGTTGCTGAAAAATTCATTGCATATGGACGTGAAAAAATGCTGTCTGAAACAAAAAGCCAGCTTTCTCTGGATGATCTCTTTAATCAGATTCAGGCAGGTAGTGTAAAAGAACTGAATATTATCGTAAAAGCAGACGTTCAGGGTTCAGTAGAAGCTGTCAAACAGAGTCTTACAAAGCTTTCCAATGATGAAGTGGCAGTTAAGGTTATTCATGGTGGAGTAGGTGCAATCAATGAATCTGATGTAATGCTTGCTTCAGCATCCAATGCGATCATTATCGGATTTAATGTTCGTCCGGAACCTGCGGCAAAAGATGCTGCTACAGCAGAAAAAGTTGATTTACGTCTGTATCGTGTCATCTATAATGCTATTGAAGATATTGAAGCAGCAATGAAAGGTATGCTGGATCCTGAATTCGTGGAAAAAGTTACCGGTCATGCAGAAGTTCGTCAGATTTTCAAAGCTTCCGGAGTTGGTACAATTGCAGGTTCTTACGTTACCGATGGAAATATTCAGCGTGACAGTTCAGCAAGAGTCATTCGAGACGGCATTGTTGTTCACGAAGGAAAACTGGCATCTATCCAGCGTGGTAAAGATGCGGTAAAAGAAGTTCGTAATGGATTTGAATGCGGACTGGTTATGGAAAACTTCAATGATATCAAAGAAGGTGACCAGATTGAAGCCTTCATCATGGAAGAAGTTCCAAGATAAATCCTGAAAAGAGGTATAATTATGAGAAAAAACAGCATTAAGAATACTAGAATCAATGGCGAAGTTCAAAGAGAACTGAGCCGAATTATCAGCAGAGAAATTAAAGACCCGAGAATTGCTCCAATGACATCTGTAGTTGATGCAGTTGTTACATCTGATTTAAAGCAATGCAAGGTATATATTAGTGTTTTGGGAAGTCAGGAAGAAAAAGAACAGACAATGGAAGGATTAAATAGTGCGGTAGGATATGTCCGACGTGAACTGGCACACTCCATTAATCTTAGAAATACACCGGAAATCACATTTATTTTAGATGACTCCATTGAATATGGTGTAGAAATGTCAAGAAAAATTGATGAATTAAATCGTTAGGAGCAGACATGAGCCATTTTACCAAACAGATTCATTCCGCTAAGACAATTGCCATAACAGGCCACATCCATCCGGATGGGGACTGTATTGGCAGCTGCCTTGGTCTGCGACAATATATATTAGATCATGACCCAAACAAGCAGGTTGATGTATATCTGGAATCAGTTCCTGCAGAATTTTTATTCTTAAAAGGAGCGGAAAATATTTTTTTAGAACCGCAGGACAAAGAATATGACTTGTTTTTTGTACTGGATTGCAGTTCTGTAGATCGATTTGTTCCTTTTGCCGATATGGTAGATAAAGCAAAGATTCTTTTTTGTATTGATCATCATATCAGCAATCAGGGTCTAGGCGATTTTTGCCTGGTTGATCCGCAAGCAAGTGCTACCTGCGAAGTGTTGTGTCAGATATTTGATATGAACGAAATATCTCTTTCTTGTGCAGAATGTCTTTACACAGGCATTGTGCATGATACAGGAGTTTTTAAACATTCCAACACAACAAAAGCAACTATGACATATGCAGGTAATCTTTTGGAAAAAGGTGTGAATTGTTCGAAAATTATAGATGAAACTTTTTACCAGAAAACATTTGTACAGAATCTTGCTTTAGGAAAAGCGTTATTAAACAGCAGTCTGGAAGTTGACGGGCAGATTATTGTTTCCTTTTTGACTCAGGAAAATCTAACGGAAATTAGTGCTTCATCTGCAGATTTAAATGGTATCATTGATCAGCTGCGTATTACAAAAGGTGTGGAAACAGCAGTATTTTTATATCCGATGACACCAGAAAGTTATAAAGTCAGTATGAGATCTAATACAAAAGTAAATGTATCTTCTATTGCACAGGAATTCCAGGGAGGCGGACATATCCGTGCTGCCGGATGTACTATGCATGGAACAATTGAAGATATAAAACAGCAGATAATATCCAGAATACAGCAACAGTTATAGAGGTTTATATGTTAAATGGAATTATAAATGTTTATAAAGAACAGGATTTTACTTCCCATGATGTGGTTGCAAAATTGAGAGGTATTCTTCATCAGAGAAAAATTGGTCATACAGGAACTCTTGATCCTAATGCGACAGGGGTATTGCCGGTATGCCTTGGAAGAGGAACAAAGCTATGTGATATGCTGACTGCTACAAAAAAGCAGTATAAAGTCACTTTTATTTTTGGAAAAGAAACGGATACAGAAGATATCTGGGGAACGGTTACAAAAACATTTGAAGAGAAAATTTCCGAAGATCAGATTGAAGATACGATTCTTTCTTTTGTTGGAGATTATATGCAGATACCTCCAATGTATTCTGCAAAAAAAATTCAAGGGAAAAAACTATATGAACTTGCCAGGGAAGGTAAGACTGTAGAGAGAAAGCCTCAGCTGGTGAAAATATATGATATATGTGATATTGTAATTGACTATCCGCAGGTAACAATGACAGTAACCTGCAGTAAAGGAACCTACATTCGAAGCCTGTGCAGGGATATAGGTTATAAGCTTCATAATGGAGCATGTATGACGGAACTGATTCGAACAAAATCCAGTGGTTTTTCCATTGAAAATTCTCATACACTGGCAGAAATAGAAGAAATAATGAAAAATGGGGATATTGAAAATATCATTATTCCAGTAGAGCGGGTTTTCTTAAATTATCAAAAAGCTACGGTAAAAAAGAATCATTACAAATTATTGTACAACGGAAATCCCTTAAAGTATTCATGCTTTCATGAAAGCAATATTGATACTGGAAAGAAAATTCGTGTTTATGATGAAGAAGAACATTTTATTGGAATATACTACTGGAAAAATAATCTGTTCTTTCCTGATAAAATTTTTTATTCTGGTGAATAAAAACCCTTCACGGGGATGTACACGGTGTGCAAAGACAGACAGCTTAAAGCTAACGAGAGGAAATCATGGAATACATTCATAATACAGAAAAATTTCAATTTCATAATACGGTTGTTGCTCTTGGAAAATTTGACGGAATACATAGAGGGCATCAGTTGATTTTTGATCAGTTGTTAAAATATAAAAAAGAGGGGTATCTGGCAACAGTTTTTTCTTTTGACCGTCCCCCTGCTAATATGTTGAAACATAAAGATATTAGTGTAATATATACACACACAGAAAAATCAAAGCTTCTTTCTCAGTATGGAATTGATGTTTATATTGAACATCCATTTACAGATGCATTTTCTCATCTTTCTCCAGAAGACTTCGTAAAAAAAATACTTTTGGAAAAGACAGGAATGAAAATACTCGTGGTAGGGGATGATTGTGGTTTTGGATATAAACGTCGAGGAAATGTTGAACTTCTTGAGAAAATGTCTAAGGAATATAATTTTAAATTAATTGTTATTCCAAAGTTAGAAATGGATGGTGGAATCGTATCCAGTACAAGAATCAGAACCTTGCTAAGAGAAGGGAAAATTACTGAAGCCAACAAACTTTTAGGGGCACCATTTGTAATTTATGGACCGGTGGTTCATGGAAATCATATGGGAAAAGATATCCTTGGAATGCCTACAGCCAATCAGGTTCCTGAAAATGATAAGTTGCTTCCTCCAAACGGTGTCTATGTCTCACGAGTAAAATATAAAGATAAAATTTATATGGGCATCAGCAATATTGGTACAAAGCCAACCATTGAAGGAAAGAAACATATGGGCGTTGAGACATATATTCTTGATTTTCATAAAGATATTTATCATAAAAATCTTAGGGTGGAATTACTATATTATAAGCGCCCTGAGATGAAATTTGATTCTTTAGATGCACTAAGCCAGCAGATGCACAAAGATGCGGATTTCGCAAGAAAATACCAAATGACGGATTTATAAAACAATTGTTAAAATTGACCATTTTGGTTGTGCTATTTCAGAGAATAATGTATAATATACACAAGAAGTAATGACTTGATTTTACCCTTTTTGGGGAAGGGAGCGATTAATATGAGCACAAAAACAATTATTACCATTGAAAGACAATATGGAAGTGGAGGTCATCTGATCGGACAAAAACTGGCTGAAGAACTGGGAATTCCATTTTATGATGGTGAGTTAATTAAAGTAGCAGCAAAGGAAAGTGGTATATGCGAAGAGATTTTTGAGAGTTTTGATGAAAAACCAACAACAAGTTTTTTATATTCTCTGGTTATGGATCCATACTCACTAGGATATAACTCTAATTCTTTTGATCTGCCATTGAATCATAAAGTATTTCTCGCAGCCTTTGATACGATCAAAGATATTGCTTCAAAAGGACCATGTGTATTTGTAGGTCGATGTGCTGATTATGCATTAGAGGATTTCGATAATTGTCTGAGCGTATATATTCATGCACCATTTGAAGATAGAATCAAACGAATTGAGGAAGTATATGAGATTCCATCTGGAAAAAGCAAGGAAGCACTGTTAAAGAAAGATAAACAGCGATCCAGTTACTATAATTACTACAGTTCTAATAAATGGGGAGATGCAAAATCTTATGATTTATGTTTAGATAGTAGCTATCTTGGTATTGAGGGAGCAGTAGAACTTATAAAACAGGTTATCAAGATGAAAGAATCCGAATAATTGAATAATTTAGAGCGACTGATGTAGGATCAGGGTATGAGGAGGAGTATATTATGAATCATACGGGAAATTCAAATAATAAGAAAATCATTGATCCTGATAAGACAAAGGAACTTCAAAAAGACTGGCAGGGTTATGGAAAATCAATGACCTATTTTGGCCTGGTCGTACTGGTTATTTTTATAGTATCTGTTCTATATCATCTTTTATTCTAAATTGATATTATAGTACGTCATAGAGAGGCTGTTGCACTGATTTTATAATTCAGTGTAACAGCCTTTTTCTCTTTTTAATAAACAAAGAATCCCGACTGCTTGTATTTTGAAACAACCTACCATATAATTATAGCAGATATTATAAATAAGATTGGAGTCTGATATGAATACTTTTTACGGAATTATGCTTCCTTTTCTGGGAACAATTCTTGGTGCAGCATGTGTTCTTTTTATGAAAGGGACCTTACATTTTAAAGTACAGAAAGCATTGACTGGTTTTGCAGCAGGGGTAATGGTAGCTGCATCTATATGGAGTCTTTTGATCCCGGCAATGGATCAATCTCAACATATGGGAAAATGGTCTTTTCTTCCTGCCGGAACTGGATTCTGGATTGGAATTTTGTTTCTGCTTTTTTTAGATCATATCATACCTCATATTCATATGAATAGTGATGATATAGAAGGACCTAAGACAAACCTTCCCAAAAATATGATGATGCTTTTTGCAGTCACACTGCATAATATTCCTGAAGGAATGGCAGTTGGAGTGGTATATGCAGGATTGCAAACAGAGAATGCTCCTATATCTCTATTGGGAGCTCTTGCATTATCCATTGGAATCGCAATACAGAATTTCCCGGAAGGTGCTATTGTTTCCATGCCTTTGAAAGCAAACGGGTTAAGCCGGACAAAAGCTTTTTTATATGGGGCTTTATCCGGTGCGGTAGAACCAGTTGCAGCACTGGTTACGATTGCTGCATCAAAATTCATTATTCCATTGCTTCCATATCTTCTTAGTTTTGCAGCAGGAGCCATGATGTATGTTGTAGTTGAAGAATTAATACCAGAAATGTCAGAAGGAAAACATTCAAACATAGGTACTGTATTTTTTGCAGCAGGATTTGTACTTATGATGATCTTAGATGTGGCATTGGGATAAAAGGAATTGAAAAAAATCAATAAATACTTATTGACATATACCCCCCACAGGTATAAGGTAAATATACCTGCAGGGGGTATATATGTTTTTGGAGGTGATAAAATTCTATGGAAGAAAAATTTGAGAATTCATGTTGTTTAAAATCAACCCAGCGTTCTGAGGAGGAGCAGAAAAAACTGATTCATCGCCTGAATCGAATCGAAGGTCAGATTCGAGGAATTAAGAAAATGATTGAGCGTGATGCTTATTGTACAGATATACTGACACAATCTGCTGCCGTAACAGCTGCAATGAATGGTTTTAACAAAGAATTATTAGCACGTCATATTCGTTCCTGTGTTGCTGATAAAATCAGAGAGGGTAATGACGAAATAATTGATGAACTTTTGGATATACTAAAAAAATTAATGAAATAGTATGATTTTACAGAAGGAGTTTAAGTAGAAATGAAACAATATACAGTAACCGGTATGAGCTGTGCTGCCTGTAGTACACGGGTGGAAAAAGCAGTTTCTAAAGTTCCAGGGGTTACATCATGTTCTGTAAGTCTACTGACCAATTCTATGGGAGTGGATGGGAATGCATCTCCAGAAGATATTATTCTGGCTGTAGAGGAAGCTGGATATGGAGCTTCTCTTAAGGATAAGAATTCTGATTCCATACAGTCAGCCTCAAGACATGATGATTCTTTAGACGATAAAGAAACCCCTGTGTTAAAAAGAAGACTGATGGCATCTCTGATCTTTTTGATCATTTTGATGTATATTTCCATGGGACATATGATGTGGGGATGGCCACTTCCTTCCTGGCTTCAGGGAAATCACATAGCCATGGGCTTATTACAGCTTTTATTGTCAGGAATTATCATGGTGATTAATCAGAAATTTTTTATCAGTGGCTTTAAAAGCCTTTGGCACCTGGCACCAAATATGGATACACTGGTTGCCCTTGGATCTGCAGCTTCGTTTATTTACAGCACCTATGCATTATTTGCTATGACAGATGCCCAGGTCAAGGGAGATATGACTGGTGTCATGCATTACATGCACGAGTTTTATTTTGAATCTGCAGCTATGATCCTGACATTGATCACTGTAGGGAAAATGCTGGAAGCACGTTCAAAGGGTAAGACAACGGATGCGTTGAAAGGCTTAATGCAGCTTGCGCCAAAAACAGCTGTTATTATAAAAAACAATAAAGAAATGACGGTTCCTGTTGAACAGGTTAAAAAAGGGGATATTTTTGTTGTCCGTCCTGGTGAGAATATTCCGGTGGACGGAGTCATCATGAAAGGAACTACAGCGGTAGATGAAGCTGCTTTAACAGGAGAAAGCCTTCCGGTGGATAAACAAGAGGGAGATTTAGTATCTGCAGCTACGGTAAATCAATCTGGTTATATTCATTGTGAGGCAACCAGGGTTGGAGAAGATACCACTTTGTCACAGATTATCAAAATGGTCAGTGATGCTGCCGCTACCAAAGCACCAATTGCTAAGATCGCAGATAAAGTTTCCGGAGTATTTGTACCAGCAGTTATTGCTATTGCATTGATAACGATAATCATATGGATGCTTACCGGGCAATCCTTTGGCTATGCGCTTGCAAGAGGAATTTCTGTCCTTGTGATCAGCTGTCCTTGTGCTCTTGGATTGGCAACACCGGTAGCGATCATGGTGGGAAATGGTGTTGGAGCTAAAAATGGTATTCTTTTTAAAACTGCTGTATCCCTGGAAGAAGCCGGAAAAGTTCAGATTGTTGCTTTGGATAAAACAGGAACCATAACAAGTGGTGAACCTAAAGTAACCGATATTCTACCGGCAGATGGTTTTACAGAAAAAACTTTACTGGAAACTGCATTGGCTCTGGAAAAGAAAAGTGAGCATCCTCTTGCAAAAGCGATCATAAAAGAAGCAGATGTTCTTCAGTTGTCTGCCAAAGAAGTGACAGATTTTAAAGCTTTGCCAGGTCATGGGTTATCTGCTGTATCGGAAAACGAAATCTTATTGGGTGGAAGCCTTAAATTCATTTCAGAGAAAATCCATATAGAAGATTCTATAAGGCAAACAGCATATAAGCTGGCTGAATTAGGAAAAACGCCATTATTATTTATGAAAGGTGAACAACTGGCTGGTATTATTGCCGTTGCAGATGTAATCAAAGAAGATAGTCCTCAGGCAATCGCTGAACTTCAGAATATGGGAATTCGTGTTGTTATGCTTACCGGAGATAATGAAAGAACTGCAAAAGCCATCGGTTCTCAAGTCGGCGTGAATCATGTCATAGCAGGCGTTTTACCGGATGGAAAAGAAAATGTCATAAAATCCCTGCAAAAAGAAGGAAAAACTGCAATGGTAGGAGATGGAATCAATGATGCACCGGCACTTACCCGTGCAGATATTGGAATTGCAATTGGGGCTGGTACAGATATCGCCATTGACGTAGCAGACATTGTATTAATGAAAAATGAATTGGGAGATGTTCCTGCTGCCATTCGTTTAAGCCGTGCATCTCTTCGAAATATCCATGAAAATCTATTCTGGGCATTTTTCTATAATGTGATGGGTATTCCTTTGGCAGCAGGTGTGTGGATTCCACTTTTTGGATGGAAATTAAATCCAATGTTTGCAGCCGCTGCCATGAGTTTATCAAGTTTTTGTGTGGTATCCAATGCTCTGCGCTTAAATTTATTCAGATTATATGATGCCCATAAAGATAAAAAAATAAAGAATAACAAAAAAATAACAAAAAAGGAGAAAACATTTATGAAAAAAACAATGAACATTGAAGGAATGATGTGTCCACACTGTGAAGCCACAGTAAAAAAAGTATTAGAATCTCTTCCAGAAGTAGAAGAAGCAGTCGTAAGCCATAAAAACGGAACTGCCGTTTTAACTTTAAATAAAGAGATTACCAATGAAGTACTGAAAGAAACCGTTGAGGAGCAGGGTTACAAAGTTCTTGCGGTACAATAAAAAAGAAAATAAGAAAAGAAAGAAGTCTTATATTAGATTTCTTTCTTTTCTCTTAAAACAACTTTTCCTGCTGCCTGACGACGTCTTGTATCAGACATGGCTGCGTAATGTTTTCTTGTAGTATTGACATCAGAGTGACCTAAAACCTCTGCAACCAGATAAATATCATCTGTTTCCTGATAAAGGGCCGTACCATAAGTACTGCGAAGTTTATGAGGAGTGATCTTCTTTAATGGAGTTACTTCTTTTGCGTACTTTTTAACCAGATTCTGGACTGCCTGTACACCAATCCTTTTTCTTTGCATGGAATAAAACAGTGCATCTTCATGTCCTTCTTTTGGAATGATGTGACTCCTGCTACCTTCGATATATTGCTCTAGTGCATCTGCAACTTCATTACCAAAATAAACGGTCATTTCTTTACGTCCTTTTCGGATCAGATGTAACCCATTGTTTCGAAAATCAATATCATCCAGGTTCAGACCAACTAATTCCGATACACGGATACCGGTACCTAACAGTAATGTGATAATGGCAAGATCTCTTTCTTTTGTTTTTTCATAATAAGCTTTTTTCTGACCGGTCAGATGGTCACCCCCGTGTTCAACAAAGTCCAGAAGGGAAGCAACTTCATCTGCCTCCAGACGGATGATCTCTTTTTCACGGATCTTAGGCATATCGATCAGTAAAGTTGGATTTTTTTCAATCAGCTGACGCTTGTAAAAATAGGCATAAAAGGAACGGAGAGCTGACATTTTACGAAATACACCCTGTTCGGTATTCTGCATATGCTTATCATCATTTTCATATACTTTTAAATACTCCATATATTCTTCCAGATCCACAGATTCTATACGATCCAGATCAGAGACTTTAAAGTCAGTTATCTTATAATTTTTATAAACCGGATTTTCATCCATTAAAAAATGAAAGAAAACTCTCAGATCATAGGCATATGCAATCCGCGTACGAACCTGTGTAGTGGAATCAATAGCCCGAAAAAATTCTTTTGCAAATGGTGGTAATGTTTTGATCAATTCTCTTAATTTTATGGTCTGTTTTGCAGTTAGATCATCGTAGTATGTTAAAGGCTTCATTATATGATTCCTCCAGTCTTTCGTTTTTTCTTTTTATCATAGTATAACATAA
The DNA here is from genome assembly GCF_001940315.1 of Anaerostipes sp. 494a. Classification (NCBI taxonomy): domain Bacteria; kingdom Bacillati; phylum Bacillota; class Clostridia; order Lachnospirales; family Lachnospiraceae; genus Anaerostipes; species Anaerostipes sp. 494a. The sequence goes on from NZ_MJIF01000001.1 coordinate 254,101, forward strand.
AGAATGATAGAATAAATCATCAAATTGTATTATAATAAGAGAAAGAAGATCAGTTGTATCAGTGAAAATCCAAACCTTTTCAATTACTTATTATTTAGCATATACAAATATGCAGAAGGAGGAAGTTATGAAAAATAAAAATGCTATGTACAAATTAAGTTATGGTCTGTTTGTTCTTTCCGCGAAAAATGGAGAAAAGGATAATGGCTGTATTGTAAATACAGTGCAGCAGGTGACCACATCTCCTAACCGTATTCTTGTAGCAGTTAACAAAGGAAACTTTACCCATGATATGATCATGGAAACCGGAACTTTTAACGTTTCAATTTTATCAGAAGAAGCCACGTTTGATACATTTAAACATTTTGGATTCCAAAGTGGAAGAGATGTAGATAAACTGGAAAAATTTGATGATTATCAGCGTGCTGATAACGGTATTATATATCTGACAAAAGGTGCTAATGCATATTTATGTGCCAAAGTATTCCATTCCATCGATATGGGAAGTCACACACTATTTCTTGCTGATGTGACAGATGGTGATGTTCTTAATGATACAGAATCTGTAACTTATGCATATTATCATAAGAATATCAAGCCAAAACCGGAAAAAACCAAAAAGACAGGATGGAGATGTAAAATCTGTGGTTATGTATATGAGGGAGAAGAACTTCCGGCAGATTTCATATGTCCTATCTGCAAACATGGAGCTGAGGATTTTGAAAAGATATCTTGACATTTAAAATCAGATAATTTATTATATATTCAAACAAAGCAAAGACGTTCTGTTAATCTAACAGAGCGTCTTTTTTATTATAAAAAAGACGTTGTTACGCTAAAGTGTAAAAGTCTTTGCTAATTACAAAAAAGGAGGCAGATATATGGACAAACTGGTTCAATTTAAAGATGAAATAAATCAGCTGCTTGCACGATATGGCGTGAAATTCGGCATCTATAAAAACAATGAATTTCATGAGCAGCTATTTCCTTTTGATCCTATTCCAAGAGTAATTGAACATGAAGAATTTCTAGAACTGGAAAAAGGACTGATACAAAGAGTAAATGCATTAAATTGCTTTCTGCTTGATATCTACACAGAACAAAAAATTGTAAAAGATGGTGTAGTACCGGAAGAATTTATTTTTGCTTCTCCTGGTTTTTTGGCAGAATGTCAGGGAATCGTTCCTCCTGAAAATATTTTTGCTCATATTGCAGGAATTGATCTTGTAAAAGGAAAGAATGGTATCTGGTATGTATTAGAAGATAATCTAAGAGTTCCATCAGGAGCTTCTTATCCAATGATTGCCAGAAACTTATGCAGAAAGGCAAGCCCGAATACATTTCGTGAAAACGCTGTAGAAGATAATCGAAATTATGGTTCTCTGCTTCGTAAAGTCATGGATGATGTAAATACCGGAGGTGTTAATGTTGTATTTACACCTGGAAGATACAATGCTGCGTTTTTTGAACATTCTCTGCTGGCAGAAAAAACCGGATCTGTATTAGCCTTCCCTAACGATCTGGAAGTACATGGTGACTATCTTTACTATAAAACATACAGCGGCGTAAAACAAAAGGTTGGAGCGATTTATCGTCGTATATCCGACGATTTCCTGGATCCAATGACATTCCGTGAAGACTCACTGATTGGTATACCTCATATCATGGATGTATATCGCAAAGGAAACGTTGCTTTAATCAATGCTCCTGGAAATGGAATTGCTGATGATAAAGGTATTTACTATTTTGTACCCAAAATGATAGAATACTATTTGAAGGAAACACCAATTCTTCATAACGCACCTACATATCTTCCATTTTTTGAAGAAGATCGGGATTATGTCTTGAAAAATTTTGAAAATCTTGTTATTAAAGATGTTGCAGAAGCTGGTGGATACGGAGTTGTTTTTGGTAATAAATTAACTCCGGAAGAAGCTGTTACCATGAAAGAAAAGATTAAATCTGAATCCAGACGTTTCATTGCACAGGAAGTCATTGATTTTCAGGACATGGAAATCGTTGATGGCGATTCTATTGTTGAAAGAAAAGCAGATTTACGTGTTTTTGTGTTATCAGGAAAAGAAACAAAAGTATGGAAGAGCGGATTGACACGTTATACCAGAGATCCAGATTCTTTTGTTGTTAACTCATCTCAGGGAGGAGGTTTTAAAGATACATGGATATTATCTCAGTAGTTGAAATGAATCACATATACTGGCTTGGACGTTATACAGAACGTGTTTATACAACCATTCGTCAGTATTTTGAAGGAAATGACCGGATGATTGAAGATCCGGGATATTATATTACATATTGTAACAATTTCACAATACCAAACTGCTACGAATCAGCAGAAGATTTTACGCAAAAATACGTTTTTGATGAAACAAATCCGGATTCCATCATTTCAAATTTGGAATATGCATATGATAATGCTATCGTTCTTAGACATAGCCTTGGAACAGAAACATTATCTTATATGGAACTGGCTGTGAATCAGCTGAAAAATTCCAAAGGAAGTTCTGTCATGATGGTAGACTTGCAGAAAGTTCTGGATTATATATTGGCATTCTGGGCATGCATCGATGATTATATCGATAGTGACCAAATTCGCAGCGTTATCAAAATCGGTCGTCACGTTGAGCGTCTGAATTTATATCTGAGACTGCGAATGGATCATGAGCAGCTGATCAAACCTTTTCATATGCTGGTTGCGCGACTGCGCAGAGGATATATTGAATATGATAAAGATGCAGTTGATCACCTGGGAATGATCGTTACATCCAAGGATGATATTGATTATATCGATGCGGTTCAGACAAGTGAAGCAATTATTAAGGAGAAATATCGTTGCATAATTTAAAATTTTCTTATGAACAGAAAATTCATTTTCAAGAAGCAGTGAATCGACATCAGTTCGCTTATCGTTGTACTCCCAAAACAGAACCAAGACAGGAAATCACAGATTTACATGTTGAGGTTTCTCCATGTGATTATTGGTCCTTTGGACAAGATGGTTTTGGAAACAAAACCATCTATGGGACTATGACAAAGCCGCATCGGGAATTTTATATCTGCGTCTCAGGGACTGCCAGGGTAGACTGGAGGATTTATGACGGAGATCAGCATTTCTTAAATCTTCTACGAACACAAACGCCCTTGACTGTTCCGGGACCTTCCATGCTAAGCTATTTGGAACGAATTGCCCCTTATGTAAATAAAAAAATAAGAGATTATGGAAAAGCCTGTGAAATTATGGATTGGACTTATGATTACTTTAGCTACACAAAAGGTGTAACAGGTATTTATACGACAGCCGAACAGGCTTTTACTTTTGGAAAAGGTGTTTGTCAGGATTATGCACATGTGATGATCGGCATGTGCCGTTATTTTGGAATTCCGGCACAATACATTTCAGGGGCCATGATTGGAGAAGGATTTTCCCATGCCTGGGTAGAAATATTCAGTGATGGAAAATGGTACGGGTTTGATCCTACCAATCATCTTCTTGTGGATGATATGTATATCGTATTTGCCCGCGGACGGGATAGTTCTGATTGTGTAATAAACAAAGGAACTTATTTCGGTCTGAGTCAGGAGGCACAAGAAATAAAAGTATTAGTGGAGGAAATCAAATGATACAGACAGTAGCAACGGCCCCGCTTCCGGCGGCCGAAAATTATATTGTAAAGAAACAGCGTTTACAGCCAGAAACATTATCTGGAACCGAAAAAAGAATCAGTGTTGTAACAGGAATTCATGGCGATGAACTGGAAGGCCAGTATGTATGCTATGAAATCCAAAGGCGAATCAAAGAGCATCCGGAATTACTGACAGGGATTGTTGATATTTATCCGGCACTTAACCCTCTTGGAATTGACTCCATTATAAGAGGAATTCCTCATTTTGATCTGGATATGAATCGTATTTTCCCTGGGAACAGTGAAGGATCCATGGCGGAATATATCGCATCTGAAATTATTGATGATGTTAAAGGTTCCGATTTGTGTATTGATATTCATGCAAGTAATATTTTTCTTCGTGAAATACCGCAGGTTCGGATCAACGAGCTATGTGCAGATACACTGGTTCCTTTTGCAAAGCGATTGAATGTTGATTATATATGGGTTCATGGTGCAGCAACTGTATTGGAAGCAACCTTTGCTCATTCTCTTAATACCATCGGAACTCCTGTTCTTGTTGTGGAAATGGGGGTTGGAATGCGTCTGACAAAAGATTATTGCAATGAGCTGGTAGATGGTATTTTCGTAGAAATGAAAGATCTGGGAATCTGGCAAGGTGACGTTATTGAACCAAAGAAAGCAATTGTTTCTACCGATGGAGAAGTCCACTATCTTAACGCTGAATATGCAGGTGTCTTTGTTCCAACAGTGGAACACTGGACTTCTGTAAAAAAAGGTGATAAGATTGGTGAAATAATTAATCCTTTAGAAGGTGTCATCAAAGAAGAAATCTTCTCAGACTGTGATGGGATTTTATTTACTCTTAGAGAATATCCAATTGTAAGTGAAGGATCGTTACTTGGAAGAATTCTGGAAAGAAATGGGGCAGCGTCATGAAGAAAGTACAGTTATACGAATTAAAATCATTATATAGAGATTCTTTAGAAATATTTGGCTATCAGTTTGGTGGCAATGAAAAAACAGTCTGTATTGTTGGAGCAATCCGTGGTAATGAAGTACAGCAGCTTTATATGTGTTCAAAACTGGTTCATATTTTAAGTCTTCTGGAAGAAAGAGGGCAGATTAATAAAAAATTGGGAATTATGGTAGTACCATCTGTAAATCCATATTCCTTAAATACAAATACACGATTCTGGGCAACAGATAATACTGATATTAACCGTATGTTTCCAGGATATGACCTCGGAGAGACAACGCAAAGAATTGCAGGTGGATTCTTTAAACAGGTAAATGATTATAAATATGGTATTCATTTTACAAGCTTTTACCTGGAAGGGAACTTCACTCCTCATGTAAGGATTATGAAAACCGGATTTGAGGATGCCGAACTGGCGAAAGAATTTGGCATGCCTTATATCATGTTAAGAAATCCAAAGCCTTATGACACCACGACATTAAATTATGAATGGCAGTTTTGGGGCACGAAAGCATTTTCTGTTTATACTCCTGGTACGGATCGTATTGATAAGAGCCAGGCAAACGAAGGTATCAATGCTGTGTTACGTTTCCTTGCCAGCCAAGGATTGATCAATATATATCAGGATGGAGGATATCGTTCCAGAATTATTGAAGAAAGCGAACTTGTAACTGTTCGTACTAAAAAATCTGGAATTCTCTTCTTAAGTAAAAAATGTGGAGATCATATTCGTGAGGGACAGATCATGGGAGAAATTCTGGACACCTATGAAGGGAATGTCATCGAACAGATTACGGCACCTTGTGGCGGTAGAATCTTTTACCATGGTTCTAATCCATTGATTTATTCCAATACTGCAGTGGTAAAAATCATTCGTGATCCGGAGGCAGAATATTTTCAACAACAATAGGATGTTGTCCCTATTACTAAGATATAGTATTTGCCGGCAGTGAAATAGCTGCCGGTGTTTTTATTGTATAAGAAATATCAACGATAAAGGATGATTTATTATGAATATTATTTTAACAGCAATCAATGCCAAATACATTCACTCTAATCTGGCAGTTTACTGTCTTCGTGCCTATGCAAAACCATATAAGGAAGACATTCAGATAGCCGAATATACCATCAACCAGCAGATAGACGATATGATAATGGATTTATACAAAAGGAAACCGGATATTCTATGTTTTTCCTGCTATATATGGAATATCGAATATGTAGAACGTGTTCTCAGGGAAATAAAAAAACTTTTTCCATCTTTACCTATATGGCTGGGCGGTCCGGAGGTTTCCTACGATTCCCATAATGTTTTAGAACGACTCCCAGAGGTAACTGGAGTTATAAAGGGGGAAGGGGAACAGACCTTTCTGGAAGTCATGGGTTATTACCATGGAAAAATTCATGATTTATCTGAAATTGATGGTATTACTTATCGGAATCAAGATAAAATCATAGAAAATCCCTGGAGATCCGTGATTGATTTAAGCAGTGTTCCATTTGTCTATGATCATATGGAAGATTTTGAGCATAAAATCATTTATTATGAATCCAGCCGTGGCTGTCCTTTTTCCTGCAGTTATTGTTTGTCTTCGATTGATAAATGTCTTCGTTTTCGGAATCTTTCTCTGGTAAAAAAAGAACTGCAATTTTTTATTGACCATAAAGTTCCCCAGGTAAAATTCGTAGATCGAACCTTTAACTGTAATCATCAACATGCATTGGAAATCTGGCGCTTTATAAAAGAACACGATAATGGTATTACCAATTTTCATTTTGAAGTGGCAGCAGATTTACTTAATGAAGAAGAATTGACATTAATATCAGACATGCGTCCGGGGCTGATTCAGCTGGAAATAGGTGTTCAGTCAACAAATCCAAAGACTATTAACGAAATCCATCGAAAAATGGATTTTCAGAAGGTTGCCAAGATCGTTGACCGTATCAATGCTGGACATAATATCCATCAGCATTTGGATTTAATCGCAGGTCTTCCTTATGAAGATTTGGAAAGTTTTCAGAAGTCTTTTAATGATGTATATGCTGTAAAACCAGAGCAGTTACAGCTTGGCTTTTTGAAAGTTTTGAAAGGTTCTTATATGGAACAGCAAAAAGATGCCTATGGATTAGTTTTTAAAGACATCCCGCCATATGAGGTTTTATATACGAACTGGCTTCCATATGATCAAATGTTGATTCTTAAATCCATTGAAAATATAGTGGAAATCTATTATAACAGCGGACAGTTTTCTTATACAATGAGATATCTGGAACATGAATTTTCTTCAGCTTTTGAAATGTATCGGAAATTGGGAGAATTTTATGAATCAGAAGGTTATCATAAAATGAATCATTCCAGAATATCACGTTATGAAATTTTATTTCAATTTATTAAAAGACATAGTTCAAAAGAAAAACTGCCATTTTATCAGGAACTTCTGACATTTGATTTGTATTTGCGGGAAAACATAAAAAATCGTCCTGATTTTGCAGGAGAATATTCCATAGGAAAAGAAGAATTATATTATTTATATGATGAAGTTTTGTCAAAGGATCCGGTGTTAAATGTATATGCAAAAAAGAATATGCGTAAAATGATGCATATAGAGAAGTTCCATTATGCAGTCCATACAGATGGCAAGCCGGCCGAAACCATTTTATTGTTTGATTATCTGGAACGAAATCCGTTAAATCATCAGGCCAAAATCATTTCTGTGAAATAAATTTATTTTTTATGTGGAGTGCCGCATTATGGTCTTGATCTAATACAAAACCGCAGTCACATTTCATAAATAGCACCACAGCAATGACAGATTTGGCTTGATGGAAATCACTTGACTTAAAAACACCTGGATATCCTTATCCATAGGAAAATTAAACGGTAAGATACATATAGTTTTCTCCTTTCGTAGACTCGGAGTCAGGACTCCTGTATGTATTCTAAATCTGACGCCAGAAAACCCACGGTCTAAAGACCAATGGCATTAAGTTAGTGTGGGTTTAAGAGAAGTTTGTAGTGTAAGAACTGCAAACTTCTCTTTTCTTTTACTGTGCAAATGAGAGATAGATGATTTTTGACACGCCAAATAAGCAAGGATGATTTCCTTGCTGAAAAGGTATATTTTTATAAGAGATTATGCTACTCTATACATGAAGCTGATTGCTTGTTTGATCCGTATATCTCGTGGTCTTGAACGCCCAGGGCGAATAGGCGTTATATATCTTGCAATTATTGCTTCAATATTAGACGGAATACATTTTCCTAATAGAAATTCTCGACAAATATGTGTGGCAACAGAAAAATTCACTTTGTAAGTATGTTTTCTATTTCTCTTTTCTAAGATTACGTGCGAGGTAATCAGTTCAGAAAAGTTGTACATCGTAAGTCGAGCAAAGATTTCTTGGTGATGTTGTCAATATTACTTTACACTTTTTTCTCAAGGATATTCGACCTATGCTGCCTCCTGCAATGAATCATAGTATTGCTGTCTCTTAATCATAGGGGGTAAACCTCCATTAGCAGAACAGATTCTCCTATTGTTCCAATAACTGATGAAGTATCTCCAGATAAGTGTTTTTAATTGTTCTACTGTCATTGTAGTAGTGTTGTAGCGTCCATAGAATAATTCCTCTTTAAATCTTGCCCACATGCTTTCGCATCTGGCATTGTCATGACATCGGCCGCCTGCACTGTTCATGCTTTGCAGAATGCCATATTTATTGATTGCTTTACGGTATAATTCGCTTGTGTACTGTGTTCCTCTGTCGCTGTGAAGGATTGCACCACAAAGTGCCGGATATGCTTTAACAGCATTTTCAAGTGTCTGCTCGCACAGGGTTGCTTTCATGTTTGTATCCATGGCTAACCCCAATACTGCTAGATCATAACAGTCAAAGATGGCAGAAACATAGAGTTTTCCATCAGCGGCTTTTATTTCTGTCATATCAGTTACACATTTTTCAAGCGGTTTTTTTGCTGTAAAGTCGCGTTTTATTAAATCATCTGATTTACGGGCTTTTTTGTCCGCTTTGGTAATGCCGTTTGGCTTGCGTTTTGGTTTATGATTAAGACCAATTTCTTCCATGACGCGATAAACAGTTCTCTCGCTTGGAATATGAACTCCATCGGGCTGTTTAAGCTGTAATGCCTGATACATACGGATTCTTCCATAAGTATCATTGCATTCATCTTCGTTGCAGATATCCAGCATAGCATCTGCTAGTGACTGATATTTCCATGGAGCAACCTTTGTTTTCAGATAATGATTGAATGCCTGCCTGGAAACTTTGAGAGCCTTACAATAGAAAGAAATTTTACCCTTAATCCTGCCGTCATCCGTTTTGAGTGCAATAAACATTAGTCTCTGTTTTTTGCGGACTTCCGACGGCTGGCTGCGAAAAAAGCACTAGCTTCTTCAAGGAATTCGTTTTCTTCCTTTAAATGACGAATTTCTTTATCCTGTTCCTTAACACGCTTTCTAAGCTCGATAAGTTCATCGTTAAGGGATAATGCTGCCTTAGGTGAGTGGACAGCTTCATTTGCGCTGAGTCGCCCTTCTTTGAAGGCTTTTATCCAACAGTAAATAGTTCCATCAGGAACACCTAATTCTTTCGCTGCTTTATGCCCACCTATTTCCTGAGCAAGCTTTACAGCCTGTGCTTTAAATTCGTTGTCATAAGATTTTTGCGTACGTTTTGCTGACATAATAATTCACTCCTTATTCTCTACTGATTATATATCAAAATCCTTGAGAATAGGGTGTCAACTTTTTTTATACCACATCAGAAGCATTATTTTCCAAAAGAGTTGACACAAGAGACTCCTGTGCTCATGGAAAACGGAAAGTATGAGATTTCCTTCGCTCCAATCTATGGTAAGCAAACAAAGACCAACAATCAGGCAGGGACTGTGGAGCAGTCGTTACGAGCAGCGGAGGACGCTGTGGAAGGGGTATCCGTTGAAACATCAAAACAGGAGAAGACAGTGGATGTAAATAGGGAAAGTAATTCGGCTTTTTTCTCCATCAATCAACTGGAACGGTCAGAAGTAGAAGATGAGAAAGTATTGACAGCGGAAGACACAAAAGAAGATCTTCCGGTCAAGGTATCCTATGTATCTAAGGATCAGGGAGTGGACTTTAGCTATCAGTCTCTGGATACTGGGATCAAGGAGACCATCACTCTATCAGAAAAACCAAAAAGTGGACGGATGACATTCAAATTTTATGCCAAAGGTTTGGAAATTAGGGAGAATGCACTTGATGGAGGTATCACGCTGATCGATAAGAAAACGGACGATATCATTGCGTCTTTAGAAGCACCAAACATGAACGATGCCACGGGAAATGCCTATAGTGAAAAGGCATGTTATGAGGTGGAAAAGGCCGGAGGGGAAGAGGATACGTATATCTTGACTCTGGTAGTAGATGAGGATTATCTAAAAGACAAAGACCGGAAATATCCAGTGGCGATCGATCCTACAGTCACATGGAAGGGATCCACGGATTTCTGGGATGTCTATGTGATTAATGGAAGTTATAAGGATACCAACTTTTATGACAGTGGTGTCACGGTGATGATGGCAGGAAATGCTAAACAGGGAGTTTATCGTACCTATCTGAGGTTTAAGGATTTTACAGCAAAGATCAAAGGAAAATATGTAGAATCTGCCACCCTTACCATGTATGAGACCGGGAATAGTCAGAGTTCACAATCGATCCAAGCCAGAAGAGTCACATCTAACTGGTCGAGACCAGGACTCACATGGAGCAACCGACCAGGATATTCAACGACATATGGAAGTGTGATAACGACAGGGACAGCTCATAAAGCAAGGAACATCAACCTGACATCCTATGCAAGGGACTGTGCCAGTGGGTCTATCACATCCTATGGGGTCATGCTTCGCAATGCAGATGAGACCAAAAGTTATGGACAGTTCTACAGTTCCCGTGCATCCAGTACCAGTTACCGCCCCAAAATGAGTGTTACATATTATGATGGACCGACAACACCGGAAGATGCTTTCGTTACACCGGAATATTTAAGGAAAGGAAATATGTTGACGGCACATTGGAAAGGAATTATTTCCAAATCCTTAAACCGTGTAGAATATAGGGTCGCGACCTATGATCCAGTAAAGAAGCAGGAAATCAATTCTTCGTATCGAAAATATGACGATTCAACGAAATTGGATACGGGACCTTCTGGGAGTAAGATAGTAACGGATAGCAAGAACTGGGCAGAAGGGTGTTATAAATTTGTTATCCGTGGAGTGGATAACGGAAAGATTGCAGGTGTTGGAAAAGGCGATATTTTTTACATTGATGGCACAATCCCGGTACTTTCCAATGTTAAGGTCCTTGGAGACGGGACGACAGAAACAACGGAAGATGCACCATCCAGTGATGGAAGCCCAAAACTTTCCTATACATTGAAGGAGACTTATCCGGATAAGGTTCTCTACAGTCTGGATGGCAAAACTTATCTTAATCTGCCATCCGATGGCAATATCCCGGAGGAAACCTTTAAGGGCAGCGGAGAATATACCATTTTTGTAAAAGCGAAAGATAAAGCAGGAAATGAAAGCAGTATTGTGAAGGCAATGTATCATTATATCGATAATTCAAAGGCATCGGATTATCAACCAACAGATGGAAAGGCTATCAAATCTTATGGAAAGGCTGTTATTTCATGGAAACAGGCTCAGGAGACCTTGCCGGGAAGCATCTATTATGAAGTACATCGTGGAAGCACGGAAGATTTCACGCCAAGTGATAGTACTCTGATCCAGAGTGCTATCAAAAATACATACTGTGCAGATACAAAAGCTGGGGACGGAAAAACCTACTATTATAAAGTCCGGGCTGTAAAGCTTGCTAAAACTGGAAGAGTACTGCAAACTAGTACTACCGTTTCTGCAGGAGGAATCAGACAAGATCAAAAGAGCGAATACGAACAGTATCTTGGAAGCAAAGATTACCGAGATACGGCAGAGATCTCCACACCGAACGGCAGCGGAGCCATCGATAAAGCCAGCGGGAACCTGACTTATGCAGTAGATGATTTTGATATCTCTGTGGGACAGATGGGACTGTCCCTTACCCGGACTTATAACAGCCAGACAGATAAGGCGGGAATGCTTGGAAACGGATGGTATGACACCTTCCACAAACAACTGTACCAGGTCGGAGACGATATTGTCTTCCAAGATAGTGACGGGACCTATGTAACCTTTGAAAAAGACGGCGATTCCTATGTATCCAAAGAGACCAAAGACTATGTGTTAAAACTGGAAGACATCACAAACGGCGGTTTTAAAGAAGTATCTCCAAATGAATCCAGTGACCTGGTACTGGCAAACACCGGGGAGACGGAAGAAGCATACCAGCCGAGCCACAATGTAACCGTCGCCGGGGAAGACGGGACCAAAGAAAAAGAGAAGGAAACTTCACAAAAGACGATCGCTGTGGCCTGCACCCTGACAGATAAAAATCATACGGTCTATAAGTTTGATGCCAATGGATTTTTGACGGCACAGGAGGACGCCAACGGAAACTATCTGCTTTATGAGTATGACAAGACCGGACGTCTGGACCGTGTAACGACCAGCAAGAATCAGGTTCTTTCCATGGAATACAACGACCAGGACTTGCTGAAAGAAATTTCCCTGCCGGATGGCACCAAGATGGACTATGTCTATGACAACACCGGAGATCTGACGAAAGCAGAGCATCAATCTTTTGATGGAACTCAGTCTGTCAGTTATCCGTATATCTACGACATCGATGGATGGCTGACCGGAATCCAGGATGCCAAAGGAAACAGCTATCATATCTCTTATGAAAACAACTATAAAATGTCAAGACCTAATGTACAAAAAATATTATATAAAAATGTACAATTAGTCTGTTTGTTTTAAGTGGTCTTTTAACCTGTATGACTTTCCTGATATTGGTATTACATGTGCATGATGCAAAACTCTGTCCATAATGGCATTTGCAACAACCGCATCATAAAATATTCCATCCCACTCATTAAAGTTCATATTTGTTGTTAATATAGTGCTTTTCTTTTCATATCGCATATCTATAAGCTGAAAGAATAGATTTGAATCCTCTTTATCAATAGGCAGATATCCAAGCTCGTCAATGATAAGCAGGCGGTAATGACAAAAATGCTTTAATCTTGCATCAAGCCTGTTTTCCAGTTTTGCCCGCTTTAGCTGTTGGAGCAGATCATTGCACTTTATAAAATATGTGCTTACTCGCTTTTTTGCGGCTGCAATACCGATAGAAGTTGCAAGATGTGTCTTTCCGACTCCACTCGGTCCAAGAAATACTATATTTTCATTCTTTTCGAGGAAGCCAAGACTTGCAAGCTCCCTCATTTCCTGTTCATTCACACTTGGCTGAAATCCAAAGTCGTAATCTTTAAGCTCTTTTACAAATGGAAATGCTGCGGCCTTTATCATAGACCGTGAAGCATTCTGTTCTTTAAAATCCACTTCATAATTACTGAGCTTTAACAGACCCTCCGTAAATGATAATCCGTTTGTTGTTACAAAATCTCTTATTTCATCAAGATGAAGTTTCATCTGGGTTAACTTTAACAATTCCAGATTTGCTGTTAACTGATTGTATGTACTATTACTCATAATCATAAACCTTTCCTATTATCTCAAGATTTTCTTTTGCTCTGTCCATTATGTGTTCATCTTTGAAAATATGGGATTTTCTAGCAATTGCAGCATAATGTTCAGAAATATAATTCAATTTTTTTGAACTTAATTGATGAATGGTTATTAATTCTGTGTTACAATACACATGTATATAACCATCATATACCTGTAAAGAAACAATCTTTCCTACGTACTCTGGTGGGACAGAGTACTGGCATCCTTTGTAATAAAACATGCTTGAATGATTGACTTTTACGGTATTTGTGGTGATTTGATAAGGCTTTCTTATGGTATCAGCGGGTAGGCTGTTTAGGAAAGCCTTTTCTCTGTTAAAATACATCAGCGGAATTCTTCCGGTTCCCTGGTTCACCTGTGCATTCACACGATTGTTAATTCTTGTTACTAGTTCAACCAGTTCTTGGTAATTTAACTTTCCATTATAAGCCCTTATTTCATCAAGTATCTTCATAGGAGCCTCAACCTTGGCCTTCGTATGGGGATGCCCTGCAATGCACGGCTGAACTTTAAAACCATAATCATCAGCGAATTGCTGAAACTTATTATTTACTTTGCCGGCAGAATATTCTGTTCTTGCTTCATCCATAACAGTTTTCATATTATCTGTAACTATTTCAGCCGGTACACCACCAAATGTTTCAAATGCATCATCAAGAAACGAGAAGAGTATATCCTGCGTCTTGGAAAGTGATACTCTGTATACCCTGAATCTTGAATATGAAAGCAATAAAACAAAAACATTTACATCTATAGTTTCTCCAGAAGAAAGAGTAAACGGAATCGACTCTTTCCAATCTAGCTGAGCCTGCTTACCCATAGGCGTTTCATATCGAACGGTTACCTGATTAGTGTTGGAAGGTCTGCCTTTTCTGAAATATGAATCGAATTCAGGATATTTTCTAAGGTAATGGCAGAAGTTGCAGTAAACACCTGTAAAGCCATGGTTATCTACAAGATACTGCCATAAAACTTTTCTGTAGTAAAATACCTGTTGGTTTCTGTCTGATAACAATTCAGCAATAATATCATAAAATGGTGTAATGCAATCATTACAGTTCCTTGTTTCTGGTTTCGTATATCCGTTTATATATTTATCTACTGTACGTCTGTCTACCTCCAATTCTCTTGCTATTTGACTTTTATTGATTTTCAATGTCCCATCCTCCAAAAATGGTTTTAGTTTGTACAGGTCATTGACACTTTCTATTTTTATGTTTGTTATGATCTGATTCTTTAATATCATTATGAGTTCCTCCTTGTAACTCATATATCATAACATTTGTACATTCTTATTTAATATTTATTGTACATACTTAAGTATAACTTTATAAACAACAAAGCTGTGAAATTTACCAAACCAAACGGAGAATATGAATGGGTGGACTATGGAGACGGAACGACATCCGTATCTTCCCATAAAAGTGATGGGACAGAATTAGCGAAAGATTCCATCACCTATGAAAAGAGCACCGGAAAGCTGTTATCCGCAACCAATGCCAATGGGATCAAGACTGCATACAGTTATGGGGATGCTGCGAATCCGTTCTTGCAGACAGGAACAGAAACGAAAGTGTTCTATCAGGACCTGGCAGATGGAACCGTGAAATTTTTATCAGATGCCAAGGTGACGACGACCACGGCCTATGATGCCAATGGAAATGTCACAAAAGAAGTGGATGAGACCGGAGAGACCACGACGACAACATATGGCACCGGGGATGAGAAAAATCTTGTGCAGACCGCAGTCACGACCAACCGTGACGGAGACAAGGTGTCTGATCTCACCTATGATTATGATGAAAATGGAAATACCACGCTGGAGTATGAGGATGTGGCAGATACTTTGAGCGAGTATGTCTATAATGAAGACGGAGAAGTCATCGAGGAGTCTGAGTATGAGGATGCCAAATCTGCAGACAGCAAAGGAGTGTTGGTATCCAAGACTGTCAGCGAACTGGAAGAAGCAGATCATGAAGTAGAAGAATCCAGTACGGTGACACAGGGAAGTGTGGAAGAAGTTTCCACGACCCAGTATGATGCCATGGGCCGGGAGACAGAAAGTACCGATGAGAATACCGGAGAGGTGACAAAGACTTCCTATGATTTCATGGGACGTGCGGTCAAGACTGTGAAAACACTGGACGGGAACAGCCAGACGGAGACCAAAGTTTATGATGCCAATGGAACAATCACATCCGAGACTTCCAGTGCAGGTGTCACGACAGCTTATGTTTATGACAGATTAAACCGTGTGGTGGAAACAAAAGAAACTGCAGACGGGACCACAAAGACGACAGAAACTGCGTATGGATATGCGGATGCCCAAATCCATACGCTGTCCGGCACAAAAGTTTATAAAGATCTTTCGGTGGAAACAACGACAGTGAATGGGAAAATTACTAGAAAAACCTGGACGGACGGGGCAGGAAATGCAGTCCGCACGTTTGACGGCGGGATTTATACTGACCATGTATTTACAGACGATGGGAAAGAGACTGCATCCATCCTCCTTGGGACCGGCACCGGTGGAGAAGAGAAGATCTCCATCAGCCTATTTGATAAGGAGGGAAAACAGACCCATACGATCCAAAATCCAAAAGTGGATCATGGAGCCGTCACCGTGGATGATACATCCATCGTCACAAAGACATCCTACGATGCCAATGGAAATGAGATTTCTGCTATTGATGGAAACGGAAATACGACCGGTTATGCTTACGATGACCAGAACCGAGTGACAAAAGTCACACAGGATAATATCAGTAGCACCATCGCTTACAGCATTGGAGAAGACGGAAAGACCACGACCAGCGTGACCGATGCCAAAGGACACATCAACCGGGAAGTCACCAATGAAGCAGGACTGACAGAAAGCACCACCGATCTCGGAGACGGCAGTGAACGTATCTCCACAACTTATACGTACGATGAAAATGGAAATAAAATAAAAGAAACTTATGAAAACGGCGGATACAAAACCTTTGCTTATGATAAGAAAAACCGTTTGGTGAAAACAGAATCTTATAATGCACCAGATGTGGGAGAGAACACCGGAGAAAGGACACTAAAATCTGTCTATAGCTATGACATCCATGACCAGCTGGTGGAAATGGTGGATTATAAAGTCACAGGAAATACGGAGACTGCTTACCGGTATACCGAATATCGTTATGACAGCCGGGGACAGATGACAGGGTACGCAGAATTAAGTCAGGAAGGACAGCCGACAGCCGATGATGTATCCTCACATCAGATCACCTATACCTATGATGCCGACGGAAATCTGGAAAAAGTCACCTATCCATCAGAAAAGAACGGAGTAAAGAGCCTTTCCTACACCTATAACAAAGACGGATGGCTCACGGAGATCAAAGCAGCCGTAAGATCCGGAAGTTCCACGACAGAAAAGGTGGTCCGCACCTATACGTATGATGCTTACGGCAGAGTCAAAGAGATCAAAGATTATCGGAACATCCTGGGAAGCGGAGACAAGGCCGTAAAGAAAGTCTATGGTTATGACAGCTTTGACCGCGTCAAAGAGATATCTTCTACGGATCTGGAGACCGGAAAAGAGATGGAATCTTACCATTATGAATATGACAAGAATTCCAACATCACGAAAAAGACAGAGATCAACAACTATCCAAAAGAAGATGGAAAGAAGGTCAACGAGACCAAAGCATATACGTATGACAAACTGGGAAGGCTGACAAAAACTGTTACTACAGACCATAAAAATGACGACAGCCAAAAGACGGTTACCTATACTTATGACAATGTGGGAAACCGGATGTCTGAGGATGACGGAACGACGCAGACAACGTATGTTTATAATGGACTGGATCAGATCAAGACTGCCACGAAAGCCAAGGGAACTGCTGTGGATGAGGTGAGACAGTATACTTATGATGCCAATGGAAATCAGATAAGCATCAAGAGTACCAAGACTGGAGAGACAGAGACGTATGATTACGATGCCGAAAATCGCTTGAGTGAGGTATCTGCCACAAAAGATGGGAAAACATCTGTGGTTCAGCAAAATATCTATAATGGAGACGGTCAGAGAATCCAGAAAACAGAAGGAAAT
Source organism: Anaerostipes sp. 494a (assembly GCF_001940315.1). Lineage (NCBI taxonomy): Bacteria > Bacillati > Bacillota > Clostridia > Lachnospirales > Lachnospiraceae > Anaerostipes > Anaerostipes sp. 494a. Next base: position 271,506 of record NZ_MJIF01000001.1, read on the forward strand.
CAGACAACCAACTACTATTATCAGGATGGCGTCGTATCTTACACCACCGATGAAACCGGGAAACAGACCAGTCAGAATCTCATTGGAACGGAAGGAAACATCATTGGAACCCAGCGTTATAATGGTGATAACATTTCTTATTATCTGTACAATAAGGATATTCAGGGAAGTACCACAAGTCTTGTAAAAGAAGATGGAAGTGCAGATGCAGTCTATCAATATACGGATTTTGGGGAAACCACAGTCACCGGAGAAAATGCAGCAGGAAATGAAGTATGTTATACCGGAGGAATCTATGACAGTACCACGGGACTGTATTATTTGAATGCCAGATATTTTAATCCGGAAGATGGAAGATTCCTGACGGAGGATACCTATCGTGGAGAAGTCAATGAACCGGATACCTGGCATCTGTATGCGTATTGTAAGAATAACCCGGTGAACTATACGGATCCAAGTGGACATAAAGCTAAAAGAGTAATTTATTATAATAAAAAAGGGCATGGTTTTAAGAAACAAGCAATGCATTCTCCATATTATAAGAATAGCCAAGTTACATTTAAATCTGTGATTAAAAAAGCACAATTTAAAAAAGAATGGAATAAAATACCAAAAGGAACATCTGAATTATATTTATATTTACATGGTGGAGTTAGTTGTTTGTATTTTGATGGTTCTGATTTGAAATTAAAGGAGTTATTAGCTTTAAAAAAGAAGAAAATAAAAAAGAAAATAGTATTGCTTTCATGTAAGGGAGGAATAGGAGACAAGAATAGTGTGGCTAAAATTATGGCTAAAAAATGTCAATGTGTTGTGTATGCATCTAATTATCCATATGGATTATCTTATAGATATGATAAAAAGAAAAAAGTGTATTATCCTAGATATGGAGGAAAACAAAATTATTATAATCATGAAAATCCATTAAAAAAATATAAACCTTAGTGGCGCTATTGAAGCATAAAAAGAGGAGGTACAGAGATGGAGAAAATTGTAATGTATTTAAAAAGAGTAATTATTTTGCTGTGTGGGATTGTACTAGGATATTTAACATCAAAAAGAACAGATATGTCAATCAGTTTAGAATGTATTTTCGGGGATGGTATTTTGATTGTGTTATGTATTACAATCATCATGGTTATAACTAAGGAGAAAATAAAATTAGGTATAAACTGTGCCATATTTGGACTATCATTGGTTATTGGTGCAACATGGATTAAGAATATAGAACTTTTTTGGGGATTTGGAAAACAGAATTATGATTATATTTTATATGGATTAGGTGAAGCAATTATTATTCCTGTAATTTTTTGGGGGCTGGGAATGATTCTATATTATTATCATAAAGAAGGTATTTTATCATTAATTTTATCAGGATTACCTGTCATGTATTGTTCATTTACTTTGATTTCTTATCAGTGGGAGAATCAATTTCTGTTAGGAATTATTATCAATTTATTAACTTTGATAATTGTTTTTTGCTTCACAGGTAAGAAATATATGAAGTATAAAATAATATTCATAGTTTTAGGAGGAATGCTAGGTTTTTTCTATTTTGTTTGAATATATTAGTTGCTTTTTATGTAAAGGAAATACAATAGCTTTTATGAAAGAAGATAGAAAATTATTTACATTATAAGTTATGCTAACTGAAGCAGGAAAATTTAAGAAAATAAAATCACCGGAAATACGGAGACTGTTTACCTCTATACCGAATACCATTATGACAGCTGGGGACAGATGACGGAATTTGCAGAATTAAAACAGGAAGTCCCACGACAGAAAAGACGGTTTGCACCTATACATATGATGCTTACGGCAAAGTCAAAGAGATGTCTCCTACGAATCTAGAGACCGGAAAAGAGATGGAAAGTTTCTTTGTAATCTAACGTGTAAAAAATTACACAAAAAGTAATAAATAACAATATGAAATATCTAAACCTACAATATGCAAAAATATTTACAAGTCAAATCCTTTTAGATATAGTATAAATGTAAACAAGAGATGCAAACAAATTCGTAAATAAATCTGGCCGGATATCTTGCGAACGCACTAAAAAAGGAGAATTCAAAAATGAAAAAATATAACGTATGTATCGTAGGTGGAGGAAGCACATACACACTTGGATTTTTAAAATCTTTTGCACGTATGCAGGAAGAATTTCCATTAAACAGACTTGTCTTATTTGATATCGATGGAGAAAGACAGAAACCAATCGGACAATACGGAGACATCATGTTTGGTGAGAGATATCCGGAATTAGATTTTTCTTATACAACAGACCCAGAAGAAGCATATCAGGATATGGACTTTATCTTCATGCAGATGCGTGCCGGTGGACTTCAGATGAGACAGAAAGATGAACATATTCCACTAAGCTTCGGAAAGATCGGACAGGAAACATGTGGAGCAGGTGGTATGGCTTACGGACTTCGTTCTTGCGTAGACATGATCGAAGCAATTCATCAGATCCGTCAGTATTCCCCAGAAGCATGGATCTTAAATTACTCAAATCCGGCAGCGATCGTAGCTGAAGCACTAAGAAGAGAATTTCCAGATGATAAAAAAATCCTTAACATCTGTGATCAGCCAGAAAACGTTGTACGTTCCACAAGCCGTCTGTTAGGATATGACTGGGAAGATCTTGATCCAGTGTACTTTGGATTAAATCATTATGGATGGTTCACCCATATTTATGATCGTAACACAGGAGAAGATTTACTTCCAAAAGTTCGTCAGATTGTAAAAGAAAAAGGATTCCTTCCGCAGGACGCAGAACAGAGAGATCAGTCATGGCTTGATACTTATGGATTTGTTCAGACAATGTTAGAAGACTTCCCAGATTATCTGCCAAATACATATGACGGATATTATCTGTATCCAGAATATAAAGCAAGTCATTTAAATCCAGATTACACTCGTGCAGATGAAGTAATTGATGGACGTGAAACTCGTGTATTTAAAGAATGTGCAGAAGTCATCAAAGAAGGAAAATTAGGAGATAAATTCCACGCTATTTCTGATGCACATGCAGAAATGATGATCAAAGTTGCAGAAGCAATTGCATTCAACACATTAGGACGTTTCATCCTGATTGTTGAAAATAATGGAGCAATCGCTAATATGCAGGATGACGCGATGGTAGAAGTGGTTTGTGAACTTGGAATCAACGGACCACGTCCAATGAGAGTTGGAAATATCCCTCAGTTCTATTTAGGACTTTTAGTACAGCAGGTGTCTTGCGAAAAACTTCTCGTTGATGCATTCTATGAGAATTCATATCAGAAAGCATTAGAGGCATTTACATTAAACCGTCTGGTTAATGATGCGAAGATGGCAAGAAAGATCTTAGATGCTTTAATTGAAGCAAACAAAGGTATGTGGCCAGAATTAAGATAACAGGATTATTCATAAGAAAAGAGATATAAATGTATTGTAAGACAGGGAATGGTGTTTGATATGAAAAATAAAATTATGAATTTCTTCTCCGATTTAGGAAGAAGCCTTATGATGCCGATCGCAGCGCTTGCTGCGTGCGGTATCGTGCTTGGACTGACGTCTGCGTTAATGAAGCCTCAGGTGCAGGGAGCGCTACCACTGTTAGCAACAGGTGTACCTTTCTTCATTATTTCAACATTAAATAAAGTTTCTGGTATCGTATTTACATTGATGCCTGTATTATTCTCAATTTCAATTGCAATGGGACTTGCAAAAGAAGATAAAGGTGTTGCAGCATTTGCAGGATTTTTAGGATATTATGCTTTTTTAGTAGCCAGCAGCTGTATCATTGGAACAGGTATCATAGATTTCAGTGCAATGAAAATTTCTCCAACATTAGGAGTAGAAACTGTCGATATGGGTGCAACAGCAGGTATTCTTTCAGGACTTGTAACAGCATGGTTACACAATAAGTATCATAAAATACAGTTTCCAGCTGCGATTGCATTTTATGGAGGAAAAAGATTTGTAGCGTTGATCGTTATTGTAACTATGTCACTGATCGGATTAGTAATGCCCCTAATCTGGGAGCCAATCTCCGTTGGAATCAATGGACTTGGTGCACTGATCCATTCAGCGGGAGCATTTGGAGTATTCATTTTTGGTACACTAGAACGATTACTGATTCCAACAGGACTTCATCATGTATTAAACTCATTATTTAGAACAACACCATTAGGTGGGACATTTAAAGGTGTGGAAGGATGCTTAAATATTTTCTTACAATATGTAGATAAAGTACCACTGACAGACCTTCAGCAATATACACAGTTCCTTGGACAAGGGAAAATGCCATTTATGATGTTTGGACTTCCAGGAGCAGCACTTGCAATTTATCAGACTTCTCCAGAGGAAAAGAAGAAAAAAGTAAAAGCATTAATGATCGCCGGAGTGGCAGCAAGTTTTGTATCCGGTATTACAGAACCAATGGAATTCTCCTTTATGTTCATTGCACCAATGCTGTTTTTATTCCATTCCATCATGGGCGGTATTTCTTTCATGCTGATGTCAGTATTAGGAGTTATCGTTGGAAATACTGGTGGAGGAATCATTGACTTCTTCATCTGGGGTGTATTCCAGCCAGGTTCTCACTGGTATTGGATTCCAGTTGTTGGAGTATTCTACGCAGTGATCTACTATGTTGTATTTAAATGGTATTTATCACGCAAAAACATTTCAATTGATGTAGCTGATGATGAGGAAGAAGACGATTCTACAGGATTAAGTGTTGATGAAAAGATGAAGAATCTTGCAACTACGATTATTGATGGTCTTGGTGGATTTGACAACATTGAAGTTGTAAACAACTGCATTTCAAGATTACGTGTAGATGTAAACGATATGTCAATCGTAAATGAAGATACATTAAAGAAAACAGGCTGTCTTGGAATTGTAAAACCGAGCGAATCACATATACAGGTTATTTATGGACCGCAAGTAGAAAAAATAGCTGATGCAGTAAGGACAGTATTAAAATATTAACAAAAAATGCAGGAAGACTATTTAACGAGGGTCTTCCTGCTTTTTGATATTGTGGCGAAGATATTCTACAATGAGCTGGACAACAAGAAATGAAGTCATTTTCGTACGAAGATGAACATGTTCAAGTGGAAGTTCCTGCGTCCAGATATAAGTATCTGAAGGAGCGATCATTGAAGGTTCAATTTCAGAACTAGAGATCCAAATGATATTTGCATGATTGCGATGACAAGAGTCTATGATTGACTGATAGATAGATTTTTCTCCATAGTTTGTAAGAATAATAAGCGTAGCATTTTGGGGTAATGACTTTGAAAGTGCACGAAGAAAATCAATCCAGTCAATATAAATGCACGGAATATCCATGGAATTTAACATGGAATATAAATATTTTGCAGGAAGCGAAGACATATTACGTCCATAGATGTAAAGAGATTCGCTTTCCAAAATCTGAGAACATATATTTTTGATTCTTAAAGAATCAATATTATCAATAAAATCTTTCAAAACAGCAGTGCGACGTTGCAATATCTTCCATGAATTGGAAAAGTCAGAAGAAGAATTTAATTCATTTCGAAGAGTATATTTTAATTCATTAAATCCTTTGAATCCAAGTTTCTGACAAAACCTTACGATGGTTGCATTGGAAAGATATAAATCCTTACAAATATCACTTAATGAAAAATAAGGAAGATGATTTTTATGTTCAATGAAATAATCGAAGATTAGTTTATCGTTTTCGGTAAATTTTGAGGAATCAATCTGATTCAGAAAAGTTTTCATGTTCAAGGCCTTTCTTATAGAAACTAAAGTATTCAATAAATGAGCTCAATACAAAGAAAGAGCTGAGTCTGGAAGTAAGATCCGCACCATCATTCTCATGTTTCTTTGAGAAGAAACGGAGATTATAATTTGATACTTCAGCCAGATCATTATTTTCAATGGACGAAATTGAGATCACGGTCATGCCATGAAGTCTTGCTTCTTTCGCAAGGTTCAGTGTCGATTCAAATCGGCCGGAATTACTGATAAAGATAAAAATACTTTCTTTCTTAGCTGTCTGTATAAAATGTCGTAGAGCTTTGGATGCAGTAGTTTTATATACTTTCTGACAGTCAGAGATAAATAACATACTTTCAAGGTAACTGACAGCAATATCGGTAAGACCTGCAGGACTGTAAAGATAAATTGGTGGATTGCTTGCAAAAAGTCTGGCAATCTGAAAGATATCATCGGAATTTAACAGACTTGAAGTACTTTCAAGATCAGCTTTAATGGAATTCTTGATCGATTCGATTGAGATATCAGAGGATACAGGATTTGAATCTTTTTGAATGTTCAGGTTTTTGAGATAATATTTAAATTCAGGGAAACCACTAAAGCCAATTTTCCTGCAGAAACGAATCACAGTTGATGTGGAATAATTGATTTTTTTAGCAAATGTCTGGATGCTCATAGAAGTAACTTCATCTGAGTGGTCGTGGACGTACTGCATGATCTCAAGCTCTTTGGGTGTCAGTGACTGCAGTGGAAAATTTAAATTCAGATTCATTAGAAAAGGATGCTCCTTTCGGCCACGAATATACAGGATAGTTAAAAATCCTGTGTTATGGACATAAATTTTAATTTAATTATAAGATAATTTTTAGGAGGTGTAAATATGTTTTTTTTCAAGAAAAATAAAAATTTGAAGGCGTTTTTAACAGGAAAATTAGTAAGCATTGATCAGGTAAATGACGATGTATTTTCACAGAAAATGATGGGAGATGGAATAGCAATCAAACCTAGTGATGACAAGATTTATTCTCCTTGTGATGGTACGGTTGAGGTCGTCTTTGAAGGATCAGAACATGCGATAGGAATCGTCATGGATAATGGTGTGCAGGTGATGATTCACTGTGGACTTAATACAGTAAATCTAACAGGGATCTGTAGTTCAAAGGTAAAAAAAGGCGATAAAGTTAAAGCAGGGCAGTTGATCATGACATTTGACAGAGAAAAGTTAAAAGCAGGAAATTATGATGATATTACGATGATGGTTGTTCTTGATCAGGGAAATGCAAAGAAGATTACATTTGTGAATGATCAGGATGTTGTGGCAAAAGAAACAGACATAGCACAGATTATATAAATTTATAATTAAGGATTGATTTAAGAATTTAACAGTGCTATAATGTGTGAGAAATAGGAAAAGCGTTGAAGAGAAGAGTAATCTGCGAAAAACTTCCAGAGAGAGATACATTTTGCTGAGAGTATCTTAAGTGTCATAGCAGATGAAGACCACCTCCAAGTGGCTGTAAACCAGCCCGGCCGACACCGTTATCGTCATAATGAGAGGTCTGTATATATTTACAGATAACCAGGGTGGAACCGCGATGATACGTCCCATGGATTTTTTAATCCATGGGCTTTTTTTTCCTAAAAAACCATATGAAGAAAGGAAGCATAAAAATGAAGATTACATTAAAAGATGGATCCGTAAAGGAATACGGAGAAAGCATGTCAGTCATTGATATTGCAAAAGATATCAGTGAAGGTCTTGCAAGAGTAGCATGTGCAGGAGAAGTGAATGGAGAAGTCGTTGATCTGAGAACTGTGCTTGACAGCGACTGTGAATTAAATATTTTAACCTTTGATTCTGACAAGGGGAAACACGCTTTCCGTCATACAGCCTCCCATATTTTAGCGCAGGCGGTCAAACGTTTATATCCTGAAACAAAACTGGCAATTGGGCCATCTATTGACAATGGTTTTTATTATGACATGGAGAAAGATACTCCTTTCACACAGGATGACCTTGAAAAAATCGAAGCAGAGATGAAAAAGATCGTAAAAGAAGATCTGGAGATTACATGTTTTACAAAACCAAGAGAAGAAGCAATTGCGTTTATGAAAGAACGTAATGAACCATATAAGGTAGAATTAATTGAGGATCTGCCGGAAGATGCTGTCATCAGTTTTTATCAGCAGGGAGAGTTTGTAGATTTATGTGCCGGACCACATTTAATGACAACGAAACCTGTCAAAGCATTTAAATTAACAAGTATCGCTGGTGCTTACTGGCGTGGTGATGAGAAAAACCAGATGCTTACAAGAATTTACGGAACTGCTTTTTCAAAGAAATCTGAATTAAAAGATTATCTGACTATGATGGAAGAAGCAAAGAAACGTGATCATAGAAAACTGGGAAAAGAATTGGGACTTTTTATGATGCGTGAAGAAGGACCTGGATTCCCATTCTTCCTTCCAAAAGGAATGGTTTTGAAAAATACATTGCTGAATTACTGGAGAGAAATCCATGAAAAAGCAGGATATGTTGAAATATCAACTCCTATTATGTTAAGCAGACATTTGTGGGAAACTTCCGGTCATTGGGATCATTATAAAGAGAATATGTATACAACCGTCATTGATGAGGAAGATTTTGCGATTAAACCAATGAACTGTCCGGGAGGCGTTCTTGTATATGAGTCTGAACCTCGTTCTTATCGTGATCTTCCATTGCGTATGGGAGAATTAGGACTGGTACATCGTCATGAAAAATCCGGTCAGCTTCATGGATTGATGCGTGTTCGCTGTTTCACTCAGGATGATGCCCATATCTTTATGACACCGGAGCAGATCAAAGATGAAATCAAAGGGGTTGCAGCATTGATCGATCAGGTATACAGCCTGTTTGGATTTAAATATCATGTGGAATTATCTACACGTCCGGAAGACAGTATGGGAAGTGATGAAGATTGGGAATTAGCAACAGAATCTCTTCGTGGTGCGTTGGATGATCTTGGATTAGATTATGTGGTAAATGAAGGAGACGGAGCTTTCTATGGACCAAAAATCGATTTCCATCTGGAAGACTCCATTGGAAGAACATGGCAGTGCGGAACGATTCAGTTAGACTTCCAGCTTCCATTAAGATTTGACTTAAAATATATTGGTGCAGATGGTGAAAAACATCGTCCAATCATGATCCACCGTGTAGCATTTGGTTCTATCGAACGTTTTATCGGTATTCTGATCGAACATTTTGCAGGTGCTTTCCCAACATGGCTGGCTCCTGTTCAGGTACAGGTAATCCCTATTTCTGATAAACATCTTGATTATGCCAATAAAGTGCTAGATGCATTGAAGAATGCAGGTATTCGTGCTGATATTGATACAAGAGCAGAAAAAATGGGATATAAGATTCGTGAGGCACAGCTTCACAAGATTCCATATATGCTGGTTGTAGGTGGTAAAGAAGAGGAAAATCAGGTTGTTTCTGTCAGAAGCCGTTTCAAAGGAGACGAAGGTCAGATGTCCATGGATGATTTCTTAACAGCGATTCAAAAAGAAATTGACACAAAAGAAATTCGTCCGGTAGAAAAAGAAGAAAAATAAATGTAGTGGTATAATAAATTTGTAACAACTTGATTTGAATAATATAGTATTATATTATTCAAATCAAGGAGGAAATCACTATGTCAGTACGTTACAACGAAGACTTCAAAAAAGAAGTAGTTAGAACCTACATGGCTGGCAATAAATCAACAGTTCAGATTGCTGCTGATTATAATATTGCCAAAAGTACTGTTAGCTAATGGGTTAACCAGTACAAGGAAGAATGCCTTTATACCACTAGCACAACATCTGAATCCAATGAAGCCAAGGAAATCCGAAGATTAAATCAGCTTCTCAACGAAAAAGATAAAGAGATTGCTTTCCTAAAAAAAGCAGCGGCATTCTTCGCGAAGGAAATCGATTAGTGGTATATCGATTCATTGATGAAAACAAAAATGTATTTGGTTTAAGATGGTTATGTAAACAGTTTGGTATTAGTCCCAACTGTTATTACAGTTACAAAAAGGATGCAAAGCGAGAATATCGCAAGCGTTTGGCACACATTTTTGAACTTATAAAGTACGTTTATTACAATAATAATCGTGTTATAGGTTATAGGGCTATGCGCATTTTTATTAAACGCTACGGGTATGAAGTTAGTAATACCACTATGCATAAATACATGAACAAAGAACTTAATCTGTGTGCTGTAATTATGCATTCTAAGCCTGGATATAAAACAGGCAAGAAACACAAAATATTTGATAATCTCTTAAACCAAAACTTCACAGTCGATTGTAAAAACAAAGTTTGGTGTACGGATTTTACTTATATGCGCCAGCCAAACGGAAAATTCAGATATAACTGCTCTATCATTGATTTATTTGACAGATCAGCAGTAGCATCGTTAAACAGTAATTATATAAATACTGATTTGGCAATAGAAACTCTCAAAAAAGCTTTGGAGCAGGAAGCAGGAACATTATCCTAAAGTGATTCTGCATTCAGATCAAGGTGTACAGTTTACTTCATGGGATTTTGTAAATTTCTGCAAAGATAATAATGTTACTCAAAGTATGAGCAAGGCAGGATGTCCTTATGATAATGCACCTATGGAGGCTCGTTACAGTTAAATATTTATCGAACAAAGTGTTACAAAAAAGCTTGACCAGTACAGATGCTATTTTCGATAGTGGCGCAGATGCCGAGCAGTTCTTTTATCGTCTGGGCCTTAAGGATGGAATCCGGTTGCATAAGATTGTAAAAAGCATCGTCAAGGAAATATCTTAAATAAATACAAACATGTTTTTTAAATGATTGACTTGATGAACGAAGTATTATCATAGCTTGAAAAGTAAGTATATGTAATAAGGGATTTTGTGATATACTGTGGTATAAATTGATATTTAGGACAATATGTACACAAAAATAAGAGTGAAGATATCTCTTAATACGAAATTATCTTCACTCTTTTATATTACATTTTTTTATAGGCATTCCCCCACTCAACCATGGAATCAAAGATTGGCTTAAGGGACTTGCCCAAATCACTTAAGGCATATTCTACTCTTGGCGGAACTTCCGGATAGACAGTTCTTGTAATCAAGCCATCACTTTCCATGGAGCGGAGGCTGTCGGTGAGAACCTTCTGGCTGATAACTTCTAAATCCTTCTTAAGTTCATTGAAACGCCAGGGGCGTTCTAACAGATTTCTTATGATAAGCAACTTCCATTTACTTCCAATCAGGGCGACGGTAGTGGCAACCGGACATTCTGGCAATTCTTCTTTTGTCAGCATAGAATCAACTCCTTATATTAGATGCATTTTGATTGTTATATCAAATTATAATGTAGCACTCATAGAACTGTCAATCAGTTACAAAAAGGTGACCTGGGTTACTTTTTTGTGCCTCTGTAATAAAAATGTGCGTACTTTTTTTTGAAGCCCGGTCTTGCTATTCTAAAGGTGCAACAGGGCAAAGCCCCAAAATAATATTGCAGGAGGTAACTAAAATGTCATTAACAAACATTGCAGGATGGAACGAAGACGAGAACAAACAGACAAGCGCAGCATGCGGGACAGCATGTGGAGCAGCTGACAAATCAGAAGACAAGCCAGCAGCATGCGGAAGTGCATGTGGAGCAGCTGATAAGCCAACAGCATGTGGAACAGCGTGCGGAGTAGCTGACAAACCGGAAGAGAAACCGGCAGCATGTGGAACAGCATGCGGAGCATCTGATAAGTAAGTAGAAATCAAGGGAAGGGAGTGAGATAGGATGAGCCAGTATTTTGCTTTTCAATGGCATATTACAGATGAATGTGATCAGCGTTGCAAGCACTGCTATATTTTCTCGGGAAAAGGTTGCAGGGAACTTAAGAGCATGACCTGGGAACAGATGCAGGAGGTGGTAGCGAATTGTGAGGATTTCTGTAAAGTGTACAATAGAGTGCCATACTTCTACATTACCGGGGGAGATCCTATCCTTCATCCTGATTTCTGGAAATTGATGGTATTGTTAAAGAGTAAGGATATACCATTTACGCTTATGGGTAATCCGTTCCACCTAGATTATGAAATCTGCAGAATGCTGAAAGTCTGTGGCTGTGAAAAATATCAGATGTCACTGGATGGAATGAGAGAAACGCACGATTGGTTCAGAAAGCCCGGGAGCTTTGATCTTACCTTGGAAAAAGTTGGCTGCCTGAATCGTGCTGGGATAAAAAGTATTATTATGAGTACTGTTTCAAAGACAAATATGGATGAGATACCAGATGTTATTGATGCAGTTGTAAAAGCGAATGTTAAGGTCTTTGCATTTTCCCGTTATGTGCCGACTGGTGGAGAAGTGGATACCAGCATGACACCACAGGAATACAGAAATCTTCTGGAAATATGCGATGCAAAGTATAAGGTATATGAAGCAGCGGGATGTGAGACCTATTTTAATAAAAAAGACCACCTGTGGACTCTTTACAAATATGAGACAGGACAGTTTAAACTGCCTTCAAATGCAAAAGAAGGGATGATTTACGGCGGCTGTAATTGTGGTAATTGCCATATCACGATTTCGTCAAATGGTCATGTGATGGCGTGCAGAAGGGTTACGAATAGTAAGGTGGCAAATGTGTTTGAAGACAGGTTGGCAGATGTATGGATCTGTCAGATGGAAAACTATAGAGAGTATGATAAATTCACGAAGTGCAGTAAGTGCGAATTAAAATCATGGTGCAGAGGCTGCCCTGATGTTGCCAATGGAACAAATGGAGATTTCTATGGAGCAGATCCGCAGTGCTGGAAAACGAAGAATGAAATAACCGGGGAGGAACTATCATGTTAATGGATTTGATCAAGGCATTCTATCAGAAAATATACGAATGAGCAGATAAGCAGAGAGAAACTTGAGACAATTTTGGAAGCTGGTAATTTTGCTCCAAATGCAGGCGGTGGGCAGAGAAGCATGATGGTTGCGATTCATGACAAAGAACTGGCGTCTCATGTAGGAAAAATGAATATGGCTAATTTTGACCGTACAAATTTAGGCGGAAGCTTTGTCTCGAAAGAGCAGTCGCACAGTAAACCAAGAAAACCCGGCAGAATAAAGGCTATTGAGTAGGAGGTGCCATATGGATCTGGCAACATGTCTTAAGAAAATGGAATTGGTCGGTGTGCTCGCGTTTGCAACAGTAGACAGCGATGGTGCACCTCAGATCAGAAATATCAGCGCCATCCATTATGAACCGGATGCGTTATATTTTTTTACAGCAAAGGGAAAGAATTTTTGTAAAGAACTGCTGGAGGATGGAAGAGTTCAGATACTATGCTATACCAAATACAAAGAAATGATCCGTTTGTCAGGAAAAGCATATGCTGTTCCCGAAGAGGAACAGATTAAGTGGAGGGATAAAATCTTTGAGGAACAGCCGTATCTTGCAAATGTGTATCCGGGAGATACCAGAAACATTGGAATCATCTTTTGCATTGATACTGCTGAAATCGAGTATTTTAATCTCGGTGTGAATCCAATTTTTCGGGAGACATACCGATTAGGAGATGTTAAACTGAAAGAAAAAGGATATTTCATAACCGAAAATTGCATTGGCTGCGGAACCTGCAGGGAAATGTGTCCCCAGAGGTGTATAGAGGATGGTTCTCCTTTTAAGATCCGACAGAATCATTGCCTTCACTGCGGAAACTGTTATGAAAACTGTCCGATAAAAGCTATTGAAAGAAGATGAAGAGATGAATCAGAGTGAAAAACGTTTATTTCTGATTAAGAGATTATTAAAGGAACAGCCGAGATATAGCAATATACAGATACCGGTAGGTACCGATGAGCAGAAAGCTATGCTCCGATCCCTAATGAATATCAGAATGCCTGGCACAATGGATGAAGATTTTTTAAGTGTTCAGGATGAATATTTACGGCAGATTAATGCAGAAAAAGGTGTTGTCACACTTTCGGATATGGAAGAGATACAGCAGGATATCTATATCTGGAAGGGAGATATCACAAGGCTTAAGGTTGGGGCCATTGTAAATGCGGCAAACAGCGGCATGACAGGATGTTATCAGCCATGTCATAACTGTATTGATAACTGTATCCATACCTATGCCGGGATCCAACTGAGGCTTACATGTGCTGAAATCATGGAAGAGCAAGGGTATCAAGAGCCAACCGGTCAGGCAAAGATTACACCGTCATATAATCTTCCATGTGACTATGTGATCCATACGGTAGGTCCGATCGTTCAGGGAAAATTGACGAAAAAGCATGAGGAATTGCTGGAGTCATGCTATAAATCCTGCGTTGAAATTGCAAATGAAAATGGAGTGGACTCCATTGCGTTCTGCTGTATTTCAACAGGGGTATTTATGTTTCCAAATGAACGGGCAGCCGAGATTGCTGTGAAAACAATCAAAGAATATAAAGAGAAAACAAACAGTTCCATTAAGGTGGTTTTTAATGTGTTCAAAGATCAGGATGAAGAAATCTACAGGGAACTGTTAAGATAGAAGGTGATGCTTTTGAAATGGATGAAGTTTCCCAACAAGAAAATGACATTTGAATCTTTCCTCTGCGGGATACCTGCAAGGGACTATATCAATCAATACACCCCTTATGACCAGCAGATAAAAGACGCTGCCGAAATGATACGAAATGCAGAGTATGTTTTGATCGGGGCTGGAGCCGGAATGAGTACGGCTGCCGGAGCACAGTACGGCGGCAAGTTCTTTGAAGAGAACTTCGGAGAGTTTCAGAAAAAATATGGGAAAGGTCCGTACATGCAGGATATGTATTCTGCAGGCTTTTATCCGTTCCCAGATGAGGAAAGCTATTGGGGATACTGGTCGAAACAGGCATTGCTCGCCGGAATAACTCTTAATGTAACACCACTTCATAGACTACTTTTGGAATCGTTATCTGACAAGAAGCTATTTGTATTAAGCACAAATGCAGATGCACAGTTCGTAAAAGCAGGCCTGCCGGATGAAAAGATTTTCTGTACCCAGGGGGATTATTTTCATATCCAGTGTGGCAAAGGCTGTCATGATAAAACTTATGATGCGGTTGAGCTGTTTTGCCAGATGGATCAGGCAAGAACTGACTGCAAGATTCCATCCTCCATGGTACCAAAGTGTCCTGTTTGTGGAGGACCTATGGATATGAATCTCCGTAAGGATAACTTTTTTGTTCAGGATGTTGCCTGGTATGAGGCAGAAGAAAGATTTTCTAATTATTTGTCAGAAGCAATTAATAAGAAGTTGGTTCTTCTGGAACTGGGAGTAGGATTTAATACACCGACAATTATCCGGTTTCCGTTTGAAAAACTTGTAAGAGAACATGATAATATCAGTCTGATAAGACTGAATCTTGACCAGGCAGTTGTACCGGAGAGTTTTGGAGAAAGAGCAGTAGGTATTAATGCGGATATGGCTGAGAGCATCAAAGATATCGTGAAGGAAGTGTTGGGTAAGTGATTATTCCGTCATACAGATTGAAATGACGTTGTTTTTTTAACCTGACAAATTCCAGTGATACCCAGAGCAGAATTTGAAGACTGGTTAAATTACAGAGAGAATATGGAGGCGAAATAATACATGGCATCAATTAAAAAACGGGGAAACAAGTTTTGTGTGATCTATCATTACAATGACAGTGAGGGAAAACGCAGACAGAAATGGGAAACATATGACACGAAGGCAGAGGCAAAGAAAAGAGCGAAAGAGATTGAATATCGAGCGTTTTACAACCGATTTCTGGGCATCAATAGATTCCTTTAATTCTGATTTCTGAGATTTCAGTGTCTTCATTGACAACATCTTTCCGTCAGGATAGAACGCTTTTAACCAGTCGCGGGCTTCCTCATAGGATCTGATTTCTGAAGAATGCTCTTGCCGGAATTTCTTTTTATTTCGTGATTTTAGAAATTCTGCATACACTGATTTGGAAGCAAAATACTGACCGGTGTAGTGGATCTGTGAGTTCAGCGTTTTCATTTTGGAAGTGAGTTCAGAAAGCTGATCCTGAGCATCTTCCATTTTTTCCTGAATATCTGAGGCCTGCTTTTCCAGATCATCTCTGGTGTCATAACCATGATCCTGGATAAAAATCAGGGTATTTGCCATTTGTTGGAGATTGCCGATTTTTACCTTCTGAGCATAAGCCTGATTCTGCATAGCCTTTACATTTGTCTGGAGATCTGTCACGAGACGAAGCTCTGATTTTATGTAAAAGATGAAAAATGGATTTGTATGATAATCGGCTTTTGAAGCACTCTCCGATTTGCGCGTCCTTTCGTGAGAAAGATCTTTCCTGTTTTCATGATTCTGAAATACCTGTTCCAGAAAGTCTTTTCCATAGTTGGCACCCAGAGATTCTGCAGAGATTCGTCTGTCTCTGTCCGGATGAAGGTAACGGTAACTTTCTCTTTTCTCGATGACAGAAATATTGTACCTGTCCAAAAGCAGTGACTGGAATTCATCAAAACTTCTGGATATCTTAGAACATTCATCAATCGCATCCCGCAGAAACTGTTTTTGTGTCTGGAATACGGTGGAAGTCGGTTTCAGTCCGGCAGCACGGATTTTCTCATTCACTTTATCCAGTTCATCCTGCCCATGCGCCTTTGCCCAGTATTCTCCTCTGGTCATTTTTGTGGAAGCCGGAGAAAGCAGATCTACCTGATGCAGTCCTTCCTGGTTGCACATATCCATGACTTCCTGTTTCAGATGATTCAATAATTTGTTTGTGGACCGATGCTTATAACCGGCTTCCTGCTCATGAGGCTTGTCCATGTAGTTTTGTCGTTCAACCGCATATTTGCGGACACTGTTGATGACGATATGGGTATGAATATTACCGGAGCCATTGTGTCCATCCGTATGAGTGACTACCAATGCCTGATAGCCGGGAAAGTTTTTGCGGGCAAATTCCAGACAAAGAGCCTGGGCTTTTTCGCCGTTAAGTCCACATTCTGTTGTATCTGCCGGATCAAAACTGATGATGTAATGATGGCTTTTGATATCTCCTCTTTTCTGATTTTTGTGAAAAAACTGATTAGTCTTCTCGCACTCTTTGTCAAAAGACATCGGATCACAGTTTAGTCCATCCATATAAAATTCTTCCCGCAGGATCTTTCTGCCGGAATCATCCAGAACCGGTTTTCCTGTTTTTTCATTGTGTTGAAAAAGCAAATATTCCAGAGCATCAGAATAGTTCGCATTTCTGCTTTTAATGTGTTTGATTATGGCCATGTAATTCACCTGCCATTCGTAATACTTCTTTTCTCAAAGAGAACAGTTCGGAAATACATTGCCGGATTTCATCCTTTATTTCCTCAGACCATTCTCCGCCGGTGTTAAAATACCTTGCAATCTGATTGAGATTCGATCCGATTTTTCCGTATTCACTGACCAGCTTCCGAAGTTCATCCATGTCAGCTATTACCTCGATCGTGTTTGTAATTTCCTTTTCAAGAAGTAATTTTCTTAGATACTCTGATCTGGAAATCCCAAGCATAGATGCTCCCTGGTCTAAAAGAGCCATCTCTGCATCAGTAAGTCGTACAGCTACAAAATGTGGATGTGTAACTTCTTTTCTTTTATTTTTTCTCTCCATATTCCTCCCTTCCAACGGAATCTTTCATCACATTGTGATGCCAACATAGATATAAATGGCTGTCCCTTCCATTTGTACTATTGTTGCTGCGACCACTTTTTCAGTGGAAGCCAAAAGACATCTGTGATGTCAAAAACGAGGGCATGGGGAAACGGAATCCCCATCAAGATGAAAACCCGTAAGTGTAACAGTTGCCAAAATGGCACTACTGTTAAACACGGGTGGATCTTGCTCTTAGAAAAAGAACCTCTCACTTATATGGGAAAAGAGAGCCCCTTATACAACATGGAAATGAAAAAACCTCGCTATGGTAGAAATATGATTTTGTTGAAATAGTCAAAATTTTGGCTTTGCGGAATTAGAAACGGAGTGGATCAATTTGTTACAATGAAAATTCATGTATTAAAAAGTTTACTTATTAGAGCTACTTTGTTGGAGTACCTGTTCTTGGGCATTGCAAAGGTGTTTGCCTATTGTCGTTGGGAGGATATCTGATATGCTGAAATAGAGGGTACTTGAAATAATGCATAGGAAATTTAAAAGTATATTTCTAGAGATAAGAAACAAGGAGGCAGTATAATGAAGGAATTATATATACCATCCTCAGATGGAAAGAATCAGTTGCATGTTGTTATTTGGGAACCCAATATTACAGTAATTGGAATTGTTCAGATTTCTCATGGAATGATTGAATACATAAAACGCTATGATGAATTTGCAAGGTACTTAAACCAATATGGTATTCTTGTAATTGGGAATGACCATCTTGGTCATGGAGAAACGGCAAAAATAGATGACGATTTGGGGTATTTTTGTCCAAGCAACATGAGTGAAACTGTCGTTGCAGATTTATATGAAGTAACCCGTTTTGCAAAGAAAAATTACCCTAATGTTCCTTACTTCTTGTTTGGACACAGTATGGGGTCATTTATGGCAAGGCGCTATATAATGACATATGGAAATGAGTTGGATGGAGTGATTATTTCCGGAACAGGCAACCAGTCTGGAAGTGTACTGAAAGCTGGTAAAATAATGGTATCGCTGACTAAATTCTTTAAGGGAGACCGCTATAGATCCAAGATGCTGAAAAATATGTTTTTCAGCAAATTTAATAATCATATTCCAAACGTCAGGACATCAAATGATTGGCTTACAAAGGATGAAACTATTGTTGATAGATATAACACAGATAAGTATTGTACATATTCCTTCACGATAAATGGATACCGTACTTTATTGGACGTGCTGTCATTCATACAGAATTCAAATAATATTGCAAAAATACCGAAGAACCTTTCTGTATTTTTGATTGCAGGAGAAGAAGACCCTGTTGGTAATTATGGAAAAGCAGTTAAAAATGTTTATGAAATCTACAAAAAAGCAGGAATTAAGGATATTTCGATAAAACTTTATAAAAATGACAGACATGAATTGATCAATGAGACAGACAAAGAAGACGTTTATGACGATATCAGGCATTGGCTGATTTGTCATTTGTAATTTGATTTATTTTTTGTTCATTGTGGAAAATATGCGAGTTTGGTATAATATTTTTCAAACGAATGGAATGATATACAGAATAGGAGGGATTGATAAGTGTCGGATATTACAAAAAGAGCATTAGAGGCATCTCTTAAAAAGATGTTACTGAAAAAACCGGTTACCAAAATTACAATTAGTGATATTACAGAAGACTGCGGTGTCAACCGTGCAACTTTTTATTATCATTTCAAAGATATTTATGACCTCATTGAATGGTCCTGTGAGGAGGATTCCCGCATAGCAGCAAATGGAAATACTACATATGATACATGGGAACAGGGATTTCTGTATATTTTTCAAGCCGTAGAAGAAAACAAGCCTTTTATACTTAATGTTTACCGTCATGTGAGTCAGGAACAGATTATTCAATATCTGTACAGGGTTGTTTATCAATTGATTATTAACGTTGTTGAAGAATGTGCACAAGGCATGAGTGTCAGGGAGGAGGATAAAAAATTTATTGCCGATTTTTACAAGTATGCTTTTGTAGGTATGATGCTGGACTGGATACGGCAGGACATGAAACCATCACCGGAAAAGATGATTTTCAGACTGAGTAATTTAATAGAGGGAGATATCATTCGTATGCTTGAAAAATGCCGGATTGATAAGCCATATGATAATATCAACAAATGATGGAGTTTGTCGAAAAAAACAACAATATAGCCCTGTCATCGAAGAATTCGATGATGGGGCTATTCTGTTGATTGAGAGTAATTATCATACAATGTATATTGAGGATGTAATTGAAAAACATATATAACGAATTGAAATTCAGGAGGTATGATTATGTATTATTCAAGTGGAAACTATGAAGCTTTTGCTCATCCGAAGAAACCAGAAGGAGTAGATCACAAGTCAGCTTATATTATTGGTACAGGGCTGGCAGCACTTTCAGCCGCATGTTACCTTGTCCGTGATGGTCAGATGAAAGGTGAACGTATACACATTTTTGAAAAAGATCCGATTCCTGGTGGTGCCTGTGATGGGTTTGAGTATCCGGGTGTAGGTTATGTAATGCGTGGCGGACGTGAAATGGATAACCATTTTGAAGTTATGTGGGATTTGTTCCATTCTATCCCATCTATTGAAACCGAGGGAGTCAGTGTACTGGATGAGTATTATTGGCTCAATAAAGAAGATCCGAATTACTCCCTTTGCCGTGCTACTGTCAACCGGGGACAGGATGCACATACAGATAAGAAATTTGCAGTTTCAGACAAAGCACAGATGGAGATCATGAGGCTGTTTTTCACGCCGGATGAAGAATTGTATGATAAACGTATTGATGAATATTTTGACGATGAAGTATTTGATTCAAACTTCTGGCTGTACTGGCGGACGATGTTTGCGTTTGAAAACTGGCACAGCGCACTGGAAATGAAGCGTTACATTAAGCGGTATATTCACCATATTGGAGGGCTTCCTGATTTCACCGCTCTGCGCTTTACAAAATATAATCAGTATGAGAGTATGATCCTTCCGATGGTAAAATATCTGGAAAATGCCGGTGTCGTATTCCACTATAATACAAAGGTTGTAAATGTTGAGTTTGATGTTACATCCAACAGAAAGCAGGCTACCCGTATTGAACTTGAGGCGGAAGGTGAAACACGTTTCGTAGACCTCACAGAGGATGATCTTGTGTTCATCACAAATGGTGGATGTGTGGAAAACTCTGCAATGGGATCCCAGAATACGCCGGCTCCATATAATCCGGAAATTAAGCCAGGTGGCGGATGGGATATGTGGAGACGTATTGCCGCCCAAAGCCCTGACTTTGGAAATCCGGATAAATTCTGTTATGACAGTGAGCTGTGCAACTGGATGAGTGCCACTGTGGAGACACTTGATCAAAGAATTATTCCATATATCACAAATATCTGTAAACGAGATCCGTTTACTGGTAAAGTGGTCACCGGCGGTATTGTATCTGTAAAAGATTCCAGCTGGCTTTTGAGTTGGACGATTAACCGTCAGCCACAGTTCCGTTCCCAGCCAAAAGACCATTGTCTCGTTTGGGTATATGCGCTCTTTAATGACAGACCTGGTGACTATGTCAAAAAGCCAATGAGAGATTGTACAGGAAAAGAGATCTGTATGGAATGGCTGTACCATATTGGTGTGCCGGAAAACGAGATCGAAGAACTGGCTGAGAACAGTGCAAACACAGTTCCAGTTATGATGCCTTATATTGATGCCTTTTTCATGCCTCGTAATGATACGGATCGTCCAAAAGTTGTGCCTGATGGAGCAGTAAACTTTGCATTTATTGGCCAGTTTGCCGAGACCGCAAGGGATACTATTTTTACAACAGAGTATTCCATGCGTACCGGTATGGAAGCTGTTTATACCTTGCTTAATGTAGACCGTGGAGTTCCGGAGGTTTGGTGCAGCACATATGATGTGAGAGATCTTTTGAATGCGACTGTCAAATTGCGTGATGGAGAACCACTGACTCAGATGAAGCTGGGAATCAAGGAAAAGATTGCTGTTAAAAAGGCTTTAGACTTTATCAAAAACACAGATGTGGAAAAACTGCTGAAAGAATATCATGTTATTTGAGTTTGAAAAAATTGAAATAATCATATTCTTTTCCATGATAAACAAATAAGCAAAAGCTTTCCGTTGTCGACATTTATGTCGGCAATGGGAAGCTTTTATTGATCTTGGACTTTGAATGAATCCAGACAAACATGTTAAGATTGCCTAGTTTTTGGATATATAGAAGACGTTTGCCCATAGAAGAAGAATGAAATAGTATGTAGAATTTAGGCAAGAAAAAGAGAATGGAGGTGAAAATATTGAAAAAGATTCGTATGGCAAGAGATGGGTATGTTTTGATTTCAATTATTTTCTATATAGCTGGAATCGTATGTATGACAATACCATCTATATCCCCACTGGTGCTATGTATCACAGGGGGCATCATCTTAGTTGCTTATGGAATTGTTAAGATTATTGGATATCTTTCAGATGATTTGTATGATCTGGCTTTCCAATATGATCTGGCTTGTGGAATATTCCTGATAGTGCTTGGTGTGATAGTGCTTGGATGCAATTTGCGTATCCGTTCATATCTTTCACCAGGACTTGGATTGTTGATTTTGCTTGATGCTGTATTAAAAGTTCAGACTGCAAAAGACGCAAAAGTATTTGGACTTGAAATATGGAAATGGATATTGACACTTTCCATCATTGTAGCTGCTTTTGGTATCTTAATTATAATAAAGCCTTTTCAAGAAAGTCAAATCAGTCATGTCATTATTGGATGCGGTTTCTTTGCAGAAGGTCTCATGAACCATCTCACGGTCAAGGAGACGGTGAAGATTGCAAAACAAATCCAAGGACAGGAAAAGAACGAGGAAGATACTGACTGGGAAGAATAGCATGTTTAAGTAAAATTTATTATTAACAAATATAAAATCTTAGGAGGAACTCTATTATGAACGCATCAAATACTTTAAAGAAACTGGGAATTGAGCAGACATTCAATTATATTTACAAGGACCCGGATAAGCATATGCCGAAGATGATGGACTGGGCGGATAAATTTGCTGATGGTGAATTTATTTCTCAGAGAAAAATAATTCGGGAAGCAATTACAGATCCGGAACATCCTTATTATAGCTATATCCGCCGTCTTTTTGAAGAGGTAGATCCCAATGTGACTAAGACACTTGCCGTGAATCTTTTTATTAATGCCAGTCTGGTTGGCTGGAAGAAGGAAGAAGAACTGAGAAAGAAGTATAACTGTAATATTCCATGGGCTATCCTTCTGGATCCCACATCGGCCTGTAATCTGCACTGTACGGGTTGTTGGGCAGCGGAATATGGACACAAATTAAATCTTACTTATGATGAGATTGATGATATTATCTGCCAGGGAAAAGAATTGGGCGTTTATTTTTATATTTACACTGGCGGCGAGCCACTGGTTCGTAAAAAAGACTTGATTCGGATCTGTGAAAAGCATTCGGATTGCGTATTCCTCTGCTTTACAAATTCCACATTAATTGACGAAGAATTTGCGGATGAAATGCTCCGTGTAGGTAATTTTGTACCAGCCATTTCTCTGGAAGGATTTGAAGAGGCAACTGATGGACGACGTGGAACTGGTGTATATCAGAAAGTACGTAAAGCAATGGAACTTCTCAGAAGAAAGAAACTGATTTATGGAATCTCTTGCTGCTATACCAGCGCTAATTATGATTCAATTACATCAGAGGAATTCTATGATACATTGATTGAAATGGGTGCCTATTTTGTATGGTATTTCCATTATATGCCGGTAGGAAACGATGCCGTTCCAGAGTTGATGCCTACACCGCAGCAGCGTACCGGAGTTTATGAGAAAATCCGTCGTTATCGTGCCACAAAGCCATTGTTTGCACTGGATTTTCAGAATGATGCAGAATATGTTGGCGGATGTATCGCCGGTGGTCATCGCTACTTACATATAAATGCTAACGGTGATATCGATCCATGCGTATTTATCCATTATTCAGATTCTAATATTCGGGAAAAGACGCTTCTGGAAGCACTGCAGTCACCGATGATGATGGCTTACCATGATAATCAGCCATTTAATGAAAATATGCTTCGTCCGTGTCCTATGCTGGAAAATCCTGACAAGCTTCGTGCAATGGTTGAAAAATCAGGTGCTCACTCAACAGATCTTCAATCTCCAGAAACGGCAGAACATCTTTGTGCAAAATGTGACCAGTATGCGAAGAATTGGAAGCCGGTTGCAGATGAACTTTGGAAAGAGAACAGGGCGAAAAAGAAAATTGCAGATTAAAGAAAAACTATAAATTTGAACATTGAAGTATTTATTCAGGTAATCGAAATAAATGAAAGGAAATAAAAAATGAACAAAAGTAAACGATTTTTTACATCAGAGTCTGTCACAGAAGGGCATCCAGATAAAATGTGTGATGCTATTTCAGATGCCGTGCTGGATGAATTATTGAAGCAGGATCCTATGAGTCGGGTGGCGTGTGAGACGATAACGACTACAGGTCTTGTTATGGTAATGGGAGAAATTACTTCCAATGCATATGTAGATATCCAGAAGGTGGTTCGAGATACAATCAGGGAAATTGGATATACAAATGCAGAGTATGGTTTTGATGCAGAAACCTGTGGTGTGTTGACAGCCATTGATGAACAGTCGGCAGATATAGCAATGGGTGTGGATAGGGCTCTCGAGGCAAAAGAACATAATTTGTCAGATGAAGAGATTGAAGCTATCGGAGCAGGGGATCAGGGAATGATGTTTGGATATGCGACGAATGAGACTAAGACGTATATGCCCTATCCCATTGAGCTTGCACATAAGCTGGCCTTGCAGCTGACAAAAGTACGAAAAGATGGAATACTTCCATATTTGAGACCAGATGGAAAAACCCAGGTAACTGTAGAGTATGATGAAAAGGACAAACCATTCAGACTGGATGCCGTAGTGCTTTCTACACAGCATGATCCAGACATAACACAGGAACAGATTCAGTTGGATATTAAAAAATATGTGTTTGATGAAATCCTGCCTGGTGAAATGGTGGACGAGAATACAAAATTCTATATCAATCCAACAGGCCGTTTTGTAATAGGTGGACCGCATGGAGACAGTGGATTGACAGGCCGTAAGATTATTGTAGATACATATGGAGGATATGCGCGGCATGGTGGCGGAGCTTTTTCGGGAAAGGATTGTACCAAGGTGGACCGTTCTGCATCATATGCTGCCCGTTATGCGGCAAAAAACATTGTAGCGTCAGGGTTGGCTGAAAAATGTGAGGTGCAGCTTTCCTATGCTATTGGTGTAGCACAGCCCACCTCAATTATGGTGGACACGTTTGGAACAGGAAAACTTTCAGATGAGAGAATTACGGAGATTGTAAGAGAGAACTTTGATTTTCGCCCAGCTGGTATTATCAAAGAATTGACTTTAAGAAGACCTATTTACAGACAGACAGCTGCTTATGGACATTTTGGAAGGGAAGATGTGGATCTTCCATGGGAAAGGTTGGATAAAGCCAATGAATTAAAGAAATATTTGTAATAGTATAAAAATGGCACAGGAGGATTATGAGATGAACGTTGCGATTGTAACAGACAGCAACAGTGGGATCTTTGAACAAGAAGGAAAGATTCTAGGTGTCCATGTCATTCCAATGCCGGTGATTCTGGAAGGGAAAACATATTATGAAGGCATTGATTTAATTCATGAGGAGTTTTATCAATGCCTTGAGGAAAACAGAGAAGTTTTTAGTTCACAGCCTTCGCCGGCAGAAGTGACAGACATGTGGGATAAGCTGCTATTATCTGAATATGATGAAATTGTATATATTCCAATGTCCAGTGGACTCAGTGGATCCTATCAGACAGCTCAGGCCCTGGCGCAGGATTATGAAGAAAAAGTACAGGTGGTTGATAATCATCGTATTTCTGTTACCCAGAGGCAGTCTGTGTTGGATGCACTGGTGCTGAAAGAAAAAGGGTGTTCTGCAAAAGAAATAAAAGAAGCTTTAGAACAAACTGCTTATGAATCCATTATCTATGTAGGCGTGGAAACCTTAGAATATTTGAAAAAGGGAGGACGTGTTACTCCGGCGGGAGCTGCCATGGGCACATTATTAAGTATAAAACCACTGCTCGTAATTGCTGGAGAACGTTTAGATGCCTATGCAAAAGTTCGTGGAACAAAAAGCTGTAAAAAGCGTCTGCTTATGGAAATGAATACAATTGCAGATGAATTTCTTAAAAATAGTGATGAGATATATGTTGGCGTCGCAGGGAGCTTCGGAAAAAAAGAAGAACATCAGGAATGGATGGAAATGGCCCAAGAGATGTTTCCTTGGGAAGATGTTAAATACGATCCGCTGACTTTCAGTATCAGCTGTCATGTAGGACCAGGGGCTTTCGGTATGGGGATAAGTAGAAAAATAAGAATTTAGAATAAGTGGGGAATCAAATGAAGCGTTCATGGTTTAGAGCATTGCTCTTGAGACGAGTACAAGTATTATATCTGTACGCCATATTTGATTGTCGATGACAGCATGGTATCTGCATTGTGCTTAGCGGCTAAAAGCGGTGTAGATGTGCGGATTATCACTCCTCATATTTATGACAAGGCCTTGATTCATTTGACTACACGATCATTTTACAGGGAATTGATATATGGTGGTGTGAAAATATATGAATATTCAAAAAGATTTATGCATTCTAAAATATTTGTTTCCGATGACCAGATAGCGACTGTAGGAACAACGAATTTAGATTTTAGAAGCCTCTATCTGCATTTCGAATGTGGAGTATGGATGTATAACAGTAAGGCAGTATTACAAATTAAAAAAGATTATTTTGATACATTGAATGAGTGCACGCAGATTACATTAGAAGAGTGTATAGAAAGGTTGCCAATAAGGGTATTTCAGGAAATCTTGAGAATATTTGCCCCACTAATGTAAAGAGCACCGTCAAGTTGAAGCGGTGCTCAATCTAATCGGGTATTATGTCCTTGAAGATTCGGACAATTCAAGAAATGCCTGCTTCAAAGAATCTCCAATCAAATCAGTAATACGAGTAACTGACTTCAAAAGGTCAAAGTTCATGTTTTTGTCCAGCCAATCTAATGTGTATCCAAGAAGGCAACATTTATAGTACTGTATTAGGATAGTTTTATCTTCAGAAGGAATATTCAAATCTTTGGTAACAGTATGTACATATTGAGTTACTGTGTAGAGTATGATTCTTTCTAATTCGCTTTGGAATATATCTCGTTTCACAGAACGGTATATATGGAGCATGGCTTTTTTACGTTTTAAGCAACGCTCAACAATTGGAATCAAGCAATCCGTCGGTGAACCAAAATGTCCGTTAGTCTGGATGATTTGATCTACATCAGATTTTATCGTAGTTTCCAGAAGCTCAGGAATGTCATGAAAATGATAGTAAAAGGTGTTTCGATTGACTTGGCAGAGTTCTACGATATCCCTTACAGTAATCTTGGTGTAGGGACGTTCTTCCAACAACTGCCAGAAAGCATCTATGATGGCAGATTTTGTATGGTTCATATATATCAACTCGCTTTTTGTTTTTTTATATCGTAGCATAAAATGTCGAAGGATACAATGGTGTAGAATAATGAAAAAATTCGGAAAGATGATAAAAGGTATTTTGAGAATATGGTTCTTTTATTTGATAGTATGTCTGGTGATCCCGCCGCTGTATCACAAACGAGCTGATGAAGAAAACAGAGAGTGTGAAAGGGCGTTAAATATGGCTGGACAGGAGAGGATATTAAATATAGAAAATAATGTGGATGCGTTGGTGTGGCGGCTCCGTTTAATCGAATCGGCAAAAGAAAATATCGTGCTTGCAACTTTTGATTTTCGTGACGATAACAGTGGTCAGGATATGATGGCTGCACTATTAAATGCTGCAGATAGAGGTGTAAAGGTTCAGATATTAGTTGATGGCATAAATGGAACATTATATTTGAGAGGAAGTAGAAATTTTCGGGAACTTACGTCGCATGAAAATGTGGAGGTTAAGCTATACAATCCTATTACGCTGATAAAACCGTGGAAAAATAATTACAGAATGCATGACAAATATTTGATTGCAGATGATTTTGCATATATCCTTGGCGGAAGAAACACAGATGATTTATTTCTTGGTAATTATATCGACTCATATAATGAGGATAGGGATATTCTGGTCTATGAAACGGTTCCGGGTGAGGGTAATTCTTACAATCAGATTCAAGATTATTTCAAAAATATATGGAATCTTTCCTGCTGTAGAATGTCTGGAAAACATGAAGGAATTAATGGCAGATTAAGAGAACACTATCAGGAAGTCAGAGAAAAATATCCAGAAGCTTTTTGTGAAATCGATTGGTTTGAAGAAACGATTGAGACAGAAAGTATTGAACTTTGCACCAACCCTTTAGATCCGTATAATAAACAGCCACAGGTTTGGGACAGGATGGTAAATAAGATGAAAGAAGCGGACAACATTGTGATACAAACCCCTTATGTTATATGCAATCAGAAAATGTATGGTGATTTGAAAGCAATATGTTCGAAAAGTGTGAAGACAGAGTTGATAATCAATGCGGTAGAAAGTGGTGCCAATCCTTTCGGATGTACGGATTATTTGAATCAGAAGAAAGCTGTGAGGCAAACAGGAAGTTATGTGTATGAATATGTTGGAACCCAGGCATTACATACAAAGACTGTATTGGCAGGAGATACGCTCAGTATAGTAGGATCCTGCAATCTTGATATGAGGAGTGTGTATCTTGATACAGAAATGATGCTGTTTATAGAATGCAAGGAACTTAATGAAACTCTCCGTGGACATACAGAGAAGTTGAAACTGAAAAGTAGACAAGTTGCTCCGGACGGAACGATTATTGATGGAGAAAATTATCAAATAATAGAACAGAGTGTAGGAAAAAGGATTTTTTATGGAATCCTGCGCATTTTAATTATTCCGTTTCGACATTTGCTATAAAAAGCAGAAATAGTAAATATTATTGATGAATGTGAGAGTTTACTAAAACTGGGAGGAGTAAAATATGAAAACGTTGAAAAAAATAAAGCTGGATATGTGGATAAATGCAATCATGACGGTATTGCTTGGAGTTTTATTCATAATAAAGCCCTATGATTCATTTAAAGTGATTGCAGTGATTGCAGGTATTATGATTTTGTGCAGTGGGATTTTTGATTTGTTCTATGATTTAAAATTTCGGTTGAATACTTATTTTATGCAGGGATTGTTATTTGAAGGCATTTTGAAATGTATTTTGGGAATCTTTATCATTACACATGCTGGAATTACAATAGTGTTGTTTTCTTACGTGTTTAGTATTTTCATCATAATCAATGGAGTAATCTGTATGGAGACGGCTGTTTGTATGAAAGACATATTTCATGTGCGCTGTACATCATATGTTATTCTATCATGTATTATTATTCTGGCTGGAATTAGTATGATGTTCTTTTCACCGGATACAGTTTCAGCCGCTGCATTAATGGCAGGAATTATCTTCATTTTAAATGGCATTATTGACATTATTATATTATACCGATTGAGTAAAATAGGTAAAAAATATGCTCTTGAAATGAAGGATGTGTTTGATGAAGTAAATGGAAATATAATAGACGAATAGATATAAGAAATATCTTGTGATTATAATTATGAATGAGAAAAGTTGGATGAAAATCAGAAACAAAGAAAAAAAACAAAAGAGTGAGAAAAAGTCAGAAATAAAGCTAAAGAAACTCACTCCTTTAGCAGCAATTATTCTGATGACATTGATTCTTTTTGTGATTGTAAGAAAATCAGAAGAACCTTTGTCTGTAAAAACGATATTGAGGTATACACCTGAAAATATGATTTTGGCTGCGTGTGTTTTAGTTTTGTTCTTTGCTCTCAAAAGCCTTACAATTATGTTTCCATTGTCGATTTTATATTTGAGCAGTGGAGTTCTGTTTACACCATTTATAGCTGTGATGGTAAGTATGGTTGGATTGGCGACAACCATTACAATTCCTTATTGGATCGGAAGATACAGCGGTGAGGATATTATACAGTATATTGGGACTAGATATCCCAAGGTTCAACAATTGGCAGGATATCAGAATGAAAATGCTTTTTTTGTATGCTTTATAACCAGAATTGTTGGATTTTTGCCAGGTGACATTGTCAGCCTGTATTTTGGCGCTTGTGGAGTGAAATTCACCACTTATCTGACAGCAGGAATAAGCGGTTCTTTGCTCAGTATTGTTACTACTACTTTGCTTGGAACTAAGTTGAGCAATCCGTTTTCAATAGAGTTTATCATGGTATTATTATTAAGAATTTTGGTTGCTGCCGGAACTGTTGTCTTGAAACACTATATGAATAAAAGAACAGGAGAGAAATGAGAAAAATGAATAGAATATTAAAAGTCAAGAGTATATTGTTTCCATCTCTAGGATTAATCTGTATTTTGTTTTCTGATAGAGTAACTCTTCTGTTGCCTTATTTATTAGGAAGTGCTATGGTACTTGTAGGCACGCTGATGGTAGTAAGCTATTTTAAGGAAAAAAAGTTCTTTGAAAAGCAGGCAGACGAATTAGCATATAGTATTATGATGTTTATTATGGGGATTGCATTTCTACTGAAAGGCTCCAGTTCGTTGGAGGCATTAGGAATTACTTGGGCAATTATCGGTATAAGAAAGGCATCTAAATCATTGAATGCGGCAATTAGGCAGTTCTTTTGTAGAAATAATAATTGTGTTATACCAATGATAGAATTTTTCGTACGAATCACGCTAGCATTACTCCTTCTGTTTAATCCGATTGAAAAGATATCCAATCATGTAATTATATTAGGATTGGAAATAATAGCAGTTAGTTTTCCATTTTGTAATATATCCCATTCAGGATAATTGATGATGATAAGTATATTGATCCTTCGTATGATTCAATTCATACGGAGGTTTCTTTTTGCCCTTTTTCTCATCTTGACATTTTTTTACTAAAACATGTTGTATAAGCCCCTCTGAAACTTTGGATATATAGAGGGACATTTATATCCGCGAGCAACGAGCCAAGCGGACATGCTTGCATGTCCATTTGGCGACTGCCGCGAGAGCCAAATGCCCCGTCACTTGCGGGAGTATTTGGAATGCCGCCTCCAAAATAATGAAATGTGAGGTAATGACATATGTCAGAGAAAAGATGTTATACAGTAAAAGAGTTACAGGAAATTCTTGGAGTCAGCAGACCGACAATATATAACCTTCTGAAGAAAAATGAGTTCCGGTGGATCCAGCTGGATGGCGGAAAGTACCGTATTTCCAAAAAAAGCTTTGATGACTGGCTGGATAAGTTGCCGGAATCTTCCAACTAATCTCCTATCCGGATGAAAAATCGACATCCTAAATTTTTTTGAAAAAGTGCGGTATGGTATGGGAAGAAGGAGGAAAGCTTCATGGATGAGAAGGGAAAAATGAATACCAAGGAATACGAAGAACTGATAAAGGAAGTGAAAGCAAACAGCCCATACAAGAGGCTGTCTTCTGCGAAAAAGAAATGGATGAGTGTTTCTGAGATGGGCGAGCTCCTGGGACTTAAAAAGACGGATCGGTATTGGCTGGTACATAAAAACTTTTTTGAGACCAAAGAGATTGCCGGAAAGATGCGGGTCAATATTGAGAGTTTTGAAAAGTGGTATGCGAATCAGATTAAATATCATAAAGTCAACGGAGAAGAACCGGGAAAGGAATTGAAAGAATGGTCTTATTCTGTTCCGGAACTTGCAGAAATGCTGGAGCTTACGGATGGTGTCATTTATGACCTGATCAAGCAGAATAAGATTGAGGTTGTGATTGTGGACTACTGGAAACGTGTACCAAAAGCTGCATTTCAGAAATGGTATGACGGACAGTCCAGATACCGCACGAAGGAGGATAAAAAGAGGGATGCGGAAATGGAGGCCGCTACTCTCACTATGCCGGAAATGGCCAGACAGCTGGGAATCACCAGAAATCAGGTATATGGCATCCTGAATAGTCAAAAGTATCAGCATTTCTTTGAGCTCGTCACGATCGCTGATCGAAAAAGAATCACGAAAGAAAGCTTTCAGAAGTTTCTGGAAGGGCAGGATGAATATCATCTGGATCCGGCGAACGATTATGAAGAACTGGCAATGGAAGAAAATGTGGCACTGGCGAATTATCGGAGAAAGAAACTGGCACAGACCGGGGAACGAGGAAGGAATGGCAATCTGCAGTATCTTACTATAGATGAAGCAGCCTTTATGGCAAAGGTCAGCCGGTCCATGATAAATGTCTGGTACACAAAAGGATATTTTCCGGTTGTAAAAATAAGGAACCATGTTCGGATCAAACGAAAAGAATTTGAAGCGTGGCTGGAAAAGAGAAATACAGAAAGGGGCTGTTAAATTATGGCATCGATCAGAGAACGAAATGGAAAATTTAATGTAATCTATTCCTATACTGATGCAGACGGGAAACGGAAGCAGAAATGGGAAACTTATGCTACAAAGGCAGAGGCAAAGAAACGCAAGAAAGAAATTGAATATAAAGAAGAAATGGGATCCATGATAATCCCGCAGTGTAAAACCATGAAGGATCTTCTGGCAGAATATGTTGCCCTGTATGGGAAGGACAACTGGGCATTATCTACGTATGATGGAAATGTTTCTCTCATAAATAATTATATCCTTCCGATCATCGGGGATGAAAAACTGTCGGAGATCAATACCCGTTTTATTGAAAAATATTATCAAAGATTGTTGAAAGCTCCGGCTGTGGTCAATCCTATGATTGGGAAAAGAAAGAATGAATATGTATCTACCAGTACCATCAGAGATATCCATAAACTCCTCCGAAGCTGTTTTAAACAGGCTGTCAAATGGGAACTGATGGAGAAGAATCCTTGTATCTATGCGACCGTACCAAAACATAAAACAAAGAAACGTGAGATTTGGACTGCAGAAACTCTGATGTACGCACTGGAAGTATGTGAGGATGATCGGCTAAAGCTGGCAATGAATCTTTCCTTCTCCTGCTCTCTCCGGATCAGTGAGCTTCTGGGGCTTACCTGGGATTGTGTGGACATCTCGGAGGAAGCAATTGAGGAAAACCGGGCATATCTGTTTATTAATAAGGAATCCCAGCGAGTGAGCAAATCCGCTTTAAAAGAGTTGGATGCAAAAGATGTGCTGCTGATATTTCCGGAAAAAAGCAAGACCAATAAAACAGTCCGTGTTTTGAAAACACCGAAGACAGACAGCAGTGTCCGAAAGGTTTTCCTTCCAAAGTCTGTCGCAAAGATGCTGATCGAGTGGAAAGAAAAACAGGATGAGACAAAGGAAGTTCTTGGAGATGAATACATGGACTATAACCTGGTCATGGCAAGTACGTTTGGTCTTCCTTTGGGGGATGGCGCGATCCGGAAGCCATTAAATCAGTTGATTAAAGACTATGATCTCCCACCGGTTGTTTTCCACAGTCTCAGACACAGCAGTGTTACCTATAAGCTGAAACTGAATGGTGGAGATATCAAGGCAGTTCAGGGCGACTCCGGACATGCTCAGGTCAGCATGGTTACGGATGTATATTCCCACATCCTGGATGACGACCGGAAGAAAAATGCAGAATTATTTGAAGAGGCATTTTATGAGAAAAAAGATCTGGATCCGCAGATGCATCCGAATACAGCACAAAACACGGTAGCGGTTCCGGAAGGCGTGGATGCAGAGCTGCTTACAAAGGTCCTTAATAATCCTGAGATGGCAGCACTTCTTACGTCACTGGCGAAGACAATGAAGTGAAAAATAGTGTAATTTTAGTGAAAAAACGGGTTTCGTTAAAAGGAATGTTAAAAATATATCTCCATCATGCTAATTGATATCACCGTCATTTGATGGTAAAATGATGGAGATAATATTAAAATGAAGGAGATTTCGATGAGAAGTTTTGATTATATAAAAACTCCGGAGCAATTGCTAAAACCTGAAATTGTTCAGATGGTCGGAAGCATTCATGAGCATAAAGGTAAGCAGGAATTGTTCCTTGAAGCCAATATAGACGAATTGAAAACTCTGCTGGAAGTTGCTTTGATTCAAAGTACAGGGGCTTCTAACAGGATTGAAGGTATTTATACTACCGACAAACGTTTGGAAGAATTAGTAAGACAGAAAGCCGAACCGCGTGACCGGTCTGAACAGGAAATATCCGGATACCGGGAAGTTCTTGCCACTATCCATGAAAGTTATGAGTATATTAATCCGAGACCCAATATTATTTTACAATTGCATCGGGATTTATACTCATATTCCGGAGGAAATGCTGGTGGAAATTATAAAAATTCGGATAATGTAATTGCAGAAACAGATGCAGAAGGTCATCAAAAAGCGCGTTTTATCCCGGTGCCGGCATTTCAGACTCCAGAAGCTATGAATGAACTTTGTACAAATTTTCTGGAAGCATGGGAAGCAGATCGAATAGATAAGTTGATTCTTATCCCTATGTTTATTCTTGACTTTCTGTGTATCCATCCATTTAATGATGGAAATGGGCGAATGAGCCGCCTGTTAACACTTCTTTTGTTTTATAAAGCCGGCTATATTGTCGGAAAGTATGTCAGTGTTGAAATGCTGATTGAAAAGACAAAAGAAACTTATTATGAGGCATTACAGGAAAGTTCCAATGGATGGCACGAAAATGAAAACAGTTATGAGTCATTTGTAAAATATTATCTGGGAATTATACTGAAAGCATACAGTGAGTTTGAGGGGCGTGTAGAGCACCTGAAAAACAGAAGCCTTTCAAAGCCGGATCGTATAAAGGCAGTGATTGATAATAAGGTAGGAAAAATTACCAAAAAAGAAATCATGGAGTTATGTCCGGATATAAGCAAGGTAACTGTAGAAAGGACCCTGACGGAACTGGTTAAAAGTGGATATATCGCAAAAGTAGGTGCCGGGCCGGCAACTGGATATGTTCGTATTTAAATCGGCTGTCGTGGTCGAAACACCATAGACAAATTTTCAATAACGGTGTATAGTAATAATAGAAATCTGGTCAATTGAATATTGTTTATCATTCCCGCTTGTAAGGGGATGGTAGCCGGAAGATGATATCTGTCAGTAACAACAGAGCTTTCCCCGGATGTTAGCAGCTGCAAAGAATCTGCTAATTTTCAGGTCTTATCTGGTCTTGACAGAAAGGGTATTCAGATTACCAGAATTTGATTCGAAAATAAAAAAAGTCCTTGATAATAAAGGGCTAAATATATCAGTTCTTGACAGGGATTAACAGAACCACAGAGCTCTCCTAATCGCTAGCTGTGGGTTCGATTCCAGCAGGGGACGGTTGCAAACAAAGCGGTAGTGATTAGCAGAAAATGCTATGTCATGAACCGCTTTTTTGTTTTCATCAAATAAGAAAAAAGCAGGTTGGGAACGAATTTCCAGCTAACTTGAAGTGATTTCTGTTAGCTGACAGCTAATCAAAAATAGTGTTTT
The DNA here is from genome assembly GCF_001940315.1 of Anaerostipes sp. 494a. Classification (NCBI taxonomy): domain Bacteria; kingdom Bacillati; phylum Bacillota; class Clostridia; order Lachnospirales; family Lachnospiraceae; genus Anaerostipes; species Anaerostipes sp. 494a. The sequence continues at coordinate 306,526 of NZ_MJIF01000001.1, forward strand.
AAAAACCAATAAAAATGAACTTCCTGCTAACATTGAGGTTCGCTCTTGTTGTTACCTGAGTTCGGCGATGTAAAACAGAGTAAAAAGGAATCAAGTCCTTCTTATTGATGCAGATTCTCAGGGAAATCTAACTTATGTAAATGAAAGAAAAAATCTCGGTTATATGAGTATGAATGGTCATTCCTTTGGAGATGGCTATGGATCTATATGGAATAATTTTCAGCCAGACAGATGCATTGCTAAACCAAAGATTATTGCCATTCATTTAAAGATGTTTATGAAGATTATCCTTTTATGATGATAATTGGTGTGTCATGCGCCATAAAAAAAATAAAAAGACATTCGCATTCATTTATGATAAAGATGAGTTTGTATGGATTAATGTGAAGTGTGATCCGGAGTGGAGAGAATTCTGACGCAATGCTTTCTCATCCGTAGTCCCTGCGTACCATATGAATAAGGCACATTGGAATTCAATCATTTTACATTTTAGATGGAGCTGTTCCAAAAAAGGATATCAGGCGGATGATTGGTGAAAACTATGATCTGGCGAAAAGAAAAGATGGGTGATAGAGAAGAAAAGTTTGAAAAAATGATGGCTGCTATTTTAAACAGTTATGATGATACTATTAAAAAGATGGAAAAGTTAAAATTGGAAGGAAAGGTGAAATTGTGTTACAATTATTTTGATTTCCTGTAAGAAGAAATTGACAAATAAGAATTTGTAGGGGGTGATTTAATTATGAATCCATGGGAAGAAATCAGCCTGTCTGATTATGAAAATCACATGAGCCTTGACTCTGTAAAATAGCTTCAGGCGATGAATGAAATGATGAAGAAACAGTTTGCGGCTTATCCGGTAACAACTGCTATGGTATTTGGAATTGCAGGTGGAAACGGTCTGGAACATGTGAATCAAGGAAAGTATAAGAAAATTTACGGGATTGATATTAACGAAGAGTATCTTGCTACGGTAAAAGAACGATATTCTGATGTGGGGGACATTCTCGAATGCCGCAGGATTGATATTATTGGCGAATCAGACAAACTGCCGGAGGCGGAACTGGTTATCGCAAATCTGTTCATTGAATATGTCGGATACGAGGCGTTTAAGAAAGGTGTTTTGAAATCCGGAGCTAAATATGTGTCCTGTATTATTCAGATAAATACAGACGAAGAAACTTGGGTTTCTGACTCACCATATCTTCATGCCTTTGATGGTCTGGATGTAGTACATCACCAGATGGAGGAAAAAGCTCTTATCAAGGCAATGAACGAAATCGGATTCAGGCCGTTAAAAACGGACGAGTACCCGTTGCCAAACGGAAAGAAGCTCGTTATGCTAGATTTTGAACGCTAAATTTCAGTAAGTCGGTGTGCTTAACTGATAGACGAATTTAAATTTTCTTAATAGATAACAAAGGAAATATTATCATAATTATTATTTATACATCTCAAACTGAATCTACAAAAAATATTTTGACTGGATTGCAGGTGAAATCCGATATATTATTTCTTATGAAAGGATAGAAGATGAAGATACGTTTTATTGAGCCTGGTAACAGACCTTACCGCAGGACAATTTTAAATTATTTTGTATATGACAGATATATCAGGACACCATCGGTAGGATTGAATACGCTGGCGACTATTGTAAAAAGAGAATATCCGGATACCTATATGTATAGTGAAGCTATTTCAAAAATCAATATGAAAGATGTTCTTGATGCCAATATTATATTTATCGGTTTTTTCACATATGCGGCGATAAGAGGATATGAATTGGCAAAATATTTTAAGAATCACACAAATGCAACAATCGTTCTTGGAGGGCTGCACCCTTCCATGAATGCTGAAGAAGCAGTAAACTATTGCGATTATGTGATGCTTGGAGAGGGGGACGAAACAATCCTTCCTTTGATTCATGCTATTTGTGAAGGGAGAAAACCGGATTTTCCTGGAATATCATGGCTGGAGAGGGGCGAGCAAAAGACAACAGGTATGCCGATTCCGCCTGTTAATCTGGATATCGTAGCAGATAGAAGCCTGATTCATAATTATAAGAAGATGACAGGGCACCTTACTATATGGCCACAGGTACATGCATCAAGAGGATGTCCATATCAATGTGATTATTGTGCACTGGTAAGGCATTTTGGAAGAAATGTGCGAACCAGGTCTCCGGAGAATGTTGTGGAAGATATTAAGTATTCCATAGATTTTTTTCACAAAAATAAATTCAGACTGATAAAGGATCTTTGGATTACAGATGACAATTTTTTTGCAGATCGGCAGTGGGCAATGGATGTTCTCCATGCAATAATTGACAGTGGAATAAAGTATCGATTCAATGTACAGGCTCGTTATGAAGTGGGATTTGATGATGAAATGCTTGATTTACTGAAACAGGCAGGCTTTTTTGAGCTTGATATGGGAATTGAATTTGTAGATGATCAATCGTTTTCCACATATCATAAAAAAAGTACGGTTGCAGAGATTGAGGAGTCCATTCGGAATATGCAGAAACATGGTTTAAGTGTCAGAGGGTTGTTTATTCTTGGATCAGATAATCAAAAGAAGGGCTGCGGAAAAGAACTGGCTGATTTTGTAATAAGAAATCACATCCAGGGTGTGTTGATTCAATGTATGTATTTTATTCCGGGAACCCCAGCTTATGAAAGAAACAAAGACAGGCTGTTGCATAAGAACTGGAGTAAATATAACGGAAACACTGTGCATTGGCCTAGAAATATGTCACCCTATGAACTGCAGCTTGAACATATATATGCAAGCGGAAAAATTTATTCGCTCCGAAGATTGATAAAGGCATTGTTTTTTGAAGATCGGGTTCATAAAGTGTTATTTCTGGGTGAATTTCTATGGCATTGGAGTATCCGAAAGGATCTGAAAAAAGAACTGAAGAATCTTCCAAAGGAAAAATTTTGCCAGACAGAAACGTAAAGTTGTAAGGAAAGGAAAAGAAGTCTGCTGATTATTTTGCACCCTTTGATGCCATTATTTATGCGGTTGTTACGAAGTGTGTCATGTATGTGACAGTGCGTTTCTTACAATTTTCTATGTTCTTTGATACACAGCATGCTCGTTCATACTAAGCATTTTGATTGTGCTGTTTTTAGGTATGGCGAGACAGCCGTATGCAATTACCGTAGCGTTTTTGTTGTTTATATTGAAGGGAGTTTTGATTTTAAAATATATTAAAAATGAATGTAATTGCAGTTTATGAAATAGATATTGAACGATAGATTTCTCCACTTTTCAGTGGAGATTATGATTTATCGTTCATTTTTTTCTCATAGTCTTTTAAACTGCTTAATGCATGTCTGGATAATGGAATCAATGCAATCATATTAAAAATTGTCATCAGACCTACCCCGATATCACCCAGATCCCATACAAATGTGTATGCGGCAAGGCCACCAATAAACAGCATAATAAGTGCAACAACTTTATATAAGGTCTGTGCAATCCAGTGATCCCCAAAAAGATATGCAATATTTGATCGTGCATAAAAAAGAATTCCTATAAATGTAGAAAAACTGAACATCCATAAAATAACCGCAATGAAAATGACACCTGTTTCGCCTAGGTGATATCTCATGGCAGTCTGTAATAAATCCATTCCTGCAAGACCTTTTGTTAGTTTTTCTGGAGTTAATAGCATAATCATAGCTGAACAGCTGCAGATTAAAATCGTGTCAATAAACACTCCCAGTGCCTGCAGAAGTCCTTCTTTTGCAGGATGACTGATATCTGCAGCAGCTGCTGCACAAGGTGCTGAACCAGAACCGGCTTCATTGGAAAATAAACCTCGCTTGGCTCCATTCATAAGAACAGCTCCAAAACCTCCCGCAGCTACCTGCCGAAACCCGAACGCTTCTGAAAAAATCCGTTGGAATACACCAGGCAGATACTGAACATTTTTTACAATAATAAATATAGTAATAAAAAAGTAGCATCCTGCCATTACTGGAACGACCACATCCAGTACTTTTACCGTTGCATTCTTTCGAAGAACAATAACTGCGGCAACAAGGACGAGAGCCGTAGTTGTATATATAGGCGGAATTTGAAATGCATTGTTAAAAGCAGATGAAACAGAATTTCCGATGACCTGACTGATCCCGCACCAGCAGATTAATCCAGAAATAGCAAATAGTACTGCAATGAGAGAATGTTTCCTCCTGGATTCTTTTTTTATGAAAAGACTATGAATATAATAAGCCGGTCCGCCTCTGTATCCTCCATATAATGGATCTTTTTCTTTGTAAAGCTGTGCCAGTGTTCCTTCAATAAATGCTGTAGAAGAACCTAATAATGCAGTAATCCACATCCAGAATACTGCCCCTGCACCGCCTGCTGAAATTGCAGCTACTACACCTACCAGATTTCCCATCCCAACTCTTGTGGCAGTTGAAATAATTAACGCCTGTAATCCGGAAATGGAATCTTTATGAGATGCATTTCGTTTTTCTGTTGCAATTCGCAGCATATCTGGAAATAAACGAAATGGAAGAAATTTTGTCCTGATTGTAAAATAAATTCCTGACGGTATCAGAATAAGGACTAAAAGAGATAAGCCGATGGAACTGCCGCCTGGTAATGGAAGTTTAATCAAATCTCCCCATAATAATTCATATATTTTTTTTATCATTTCCATGTTTCTTTTCTCCTCAATACGATTGTTTTTCTCCATAAATTAGTATATAGTAGAAACAAACATCTGTAAAATTGATAATTATAATATAAAGCATCGAAATATTAGATAAATTAAGAAGAGGACAGAATGGATTTTAAAAATTTAAATACCTTTATTCATGTAGCGGAATTAAATAGCTTTACAAAAGCAGCAGAAGTACTTGGCTATTCCCAATCAACGATATCATTTCAAATTAAACAATTGGAATCCGAATTAAATGTACAATTGTTTGAGCGAATCAATCATACCATTGCTTTAACAGAAAAAGGAAAAGAAGTACTAAACTATGCCCATCAAATGAAAAAGTTAACCCAGGAAATAAAAGAAACCATGCAGACCGAACAGGAAATTAAAGGTAATGTTCGACTTGCCATGGCAGATTCTTTATGTAATTCTTTATTTAGTGATAATTTTCTGGATTTTAGAAAACAGCATCCTGGAATTTCTCTTAAAATCATTCCTGCTGGTACAGAAGAAATGTTTCGACTTATCAACCACAATGAAGTGGATGCAATTCTGACTTTGGATAATCATATTTACAATACGGAATATAAAATTGTAAAAGAGGAAAAAGTGGGAGTACATTTTGTAGCAGGTGCGAACTCTTCATTAGCTCAGTCAAAATCAATTTCCATTCCGGAATTGATTCGATATCCATTTATTTTAACAGAAAAAGGTATGAGTTATCGAAGATTAATGGATGAAAAGCTAGCTGAAATATCTTTGGAAATACAGCCGGTATTAGAAATTGGAAGTACAAGCCTGATATGTTCTCTCATTGAACAAGGTGCAGGAATTTCATTTTTACCAGATTATGTCACAGCAAAAAGTATTGCTGATGGAAAGATGGTATATTTAAATGTAGATGATTTTGAAATTGAAGTATGGAAACAATTATTATATCACAGGGATAAATGGGTTTCACCTCAGATGGAATCTGTGATACAGTACTGTGTAACCAGAGAATTTTCCTAGAAAAATACCATTAAGAAGATGTATGTATAATGATTCCAATTTGGGGATAAAGAAGTTGATTTGGTGAAGATTACATTTTATAATAACTTATAAGTGTACATATAGGATGATCAGAAATAATTACTTCTTATGACCATGAGGAGTATAGGAGAGCAGACATGTCAAAAAAGAATCTGATGATAAAGATAAGGATTAATTTACAGATGGGGAAGAAATAGAAAATTGAATTTGGAGGAAATGACAATGTCCGAATGCATTCCAAAAAGAGCAATAAGTGCATTGAGTATAACTGCAGTTTTACTGTTTATGTTACCTGTTATTTTATATCTAAAAAAATGATGGTATCATATATCAGGTGAATTAAAAATTTTTTGACAGAGGGGTACGCAGGATCAAGAGCTGTCTTGCAGAGAGATAAAAGTATAATAAATAATGAATAGAGGTTTTTAATAATGATAGAAAAGACATATCAAACAAGTAAAGGAATCATTCATTACTGGATTTCAAATGAAGTGAAAAAAGAGTTGGTTACACTTGTTTTTTTGCCGGGATTAACGGCAGACCACAGATTATTTGATAAACAGATTAAAGAATTTGAAAATAAGTATAATGTATTTGTCTGGGATGCTCCGGGACATGCTGCATCATGGCCGTTTGAACTGGATTTTTCGTTAATGGATAAGGCCGTATGGTTGAATGAAATTTTGGATTTGGAGAACGTTGACAAACCTGTTATCATCGGACAATCTATGGGCGGTTATGTAGGACAGGCATATTCTGAGAAATACCCGGATAAACTAAAAGGATTTATTTCGATAGACTCTGCACCGTTACAGCGGGAGTATGTTACTGCCGCTGAAATTTGGCTGTTGAAAAGAATGGAACCGGTATATCGGCATTATCCATGGAAATCCCTCTTGAACTCCGGAACAAAGGGAGTTGCAACTACTGAATATGGACGAAAACTGATGTATGACATCATGATGGTATACGACGGAGATCAGGAACGATATGCAAAACTGTCAGGACATGGTTTTCATATGCTGGCGGATGCCATGGAAGCAGATTTGCCTTATAAGATAAAATGCCCTGCCCTTTTGATATGCGGGGAAAAAGATCATGCGGGCTCCTGCATTAGATATAATAAAGCATGGAATAAGAAAACGGGAATTCCGATTCAGTGGATTAAAAATGCAGGACATAATTCTAACACGGATGCTCCTGAGGAAATAAATCAATTGATAGAAAAATTAGTGGAGACAATACATACGAATTGAAATAATCATTTATAAAGATGAAAAAGTATGTAGAATGTTGTGATAGTTGCAGTTAGTGTGGGATTAGGATGGAGTACAGATTTGTTGCGAAGAGATTTGTATCCAGCCAGAGAAGATTTTATGGATGAAAGGTATTAAGTCGTATGGAGATGCAGCTTAGAAAACTTGAAGTTTACAAATACATAATATGACCGGGAAAATGCTCAAATAGTCAAGAGAGTAATTCTTGACAGTGATACACTTGAATAACTTCTCGGAATCTCAATGAATGAGATTCCAACCGAAAATTGACAACTTCAAAAAAGAATCAGAAAAAAGAAGTTGTTACCCATTATGATATTGGAAATGATTTCTACAGGCTTTGGCTGGATGAGACAATGAGTTACTCCTGTGCATATTTCAAGAGCTCAAGTGACTCCCTATATGAAGCGCAGAAGAATAAAGTTGAGCATATTTTGCAAAAGTTATATTTGGAGGAAGGCATGACACTTTTGGATATTGGCTGCGGATGGGGGTTCCTGTTAATAGAGGCTGCAAAAAAATACAAAATTCGCGGGACAGGAATTACATTAAGCAGAGAACAATATAAAGCTTTTAAACAGAAAATACAGGAGGAAAGTCTGGAAAATTACCTTACGGTAGAGTTGATGGATTACCGAGATCTTCCAAAGATGGGAAAACAATTCGACCGCGTAGTCAGCATCGGTATGGTAGAACACGTAGGCAGGGAGAATTACCAGCTTTTTAATGATTGCATAAACAAGGTATTAAAAGATGGAGGGCTGTATCTTCTTCACTATATCAGTGCCTTAAAAGAATACCCTGGAGATGCATGGATTAAAAAATATATTTTCCCAGGGGGAGTGATACCAAGCTTGCGGGAAATGCTATATTGTGCCGCTGAGGATAACTTTCATACGATAGATGTGGAAAATCTGCGCTTGCACTATAATCGTACCTTGCTATGTTGGGAAAAAAATTTCAAAGATCACATTAATGAGGTGCGCAAGATGTTTGATGAACGTTTTGTACGAATGTGGGATTTGTATTTATCGGCGTGTGCGGCAACTTTTCATAACGGTATTATAGATGTACACCAGATTTTATTTTCGAAGGGAATAAATAACGAACTACCGATGGTTCGATGGTATTAATGGATAATTTAAAAAAGAAAATAATAATAAAATGATAAGGAAACTAATATCTTTATTTGGAGCAATGCAATTAATCCCAGAGGAGTCAAATCTTCTGGGATTTTGTTGTTTGGGAAAAAAAGGGATTCGTACAGATAATCTCAAATGAAAAGAACAGAAAAAAGCATTGAAAGTTGAGATAATAAATACAAAAGCATTTAAGAAACTTAACAGGTAGTGTAGGATGTAAAAATGTGGTATGATTATTGTCAAGATACAAGAACATTCAGGGGTGAGTAGATAGTGGATAGAGAAAAAATCTTTGAATATGTGAAGGAGCAGTACGGAACATTGCCGGAGTACTTATGGCGCAGTTCTCCAGATAGTGCTGTGCTACGTCACAAAAATGGAAAATGGTATGCAGCTGTTATGAGTGTTGAGAAATCAAAGCTTGGGTTGGATGGAAATGATATCGTAGAGATCCTGAATGTAAAGTGCGATCCGGAAATGGTAGGCGTGATTATCCAGACCTATGGTTTTCTGCCGGGATATCATATGAATAAGCAGCATTGGATCACGATTTTGCTTGATGGAACAGTAGATGAATCAAAGATTTTGGACTTCCTTGATATGAGTTATAATTTGATTGATGGAATGCGGAAATGATAAGAAGATTTGAACATAATGATTTGGATGAAGTAATGTCCATATGGTTCCATGCCAACACGGAAGCACATTCTTTTATAGAATCAGATTATTGGAGAAGTAATTATGAATTTGTCAAAGAGATGATACCAAAAGCCGAAGTATTTGTGGCAGAAGCAGATGGTAAGATCAGAGGATTTATTGGTTTGATCGATACTTATATCGCAGGAATATTTGTGAAGAATACGGAGCAATCCCAAGGTATCGGAACGGAGCTGCTTCAAGCTGTTATGGAGACAAGAGATATTTTGAGTTTAAATGTCTATAAGAAAAATGCAAGGGCAGTAATGTTTTATCAGTATTGCGGATTCAGAATTGTAAATCAGGTAATAGATGAAAATACATCAGAGGAAGAATATACAATGGAATGGATTAAAAATGCAGGACACAATTCCAATACGGATGTCCCTGATGAGATCAATCGGTCGATAGAAGATCTGGTAGAGAAAATAGACACGAATGACGATAGTAAAAACTAAATATTTTTGAAATCAGTGAAGACTAAGTAAACACTGGAACAAATGAATCGAAAGAATTATTGCCCCAAAAGCATCGGTCTATTATAATGTCTATGAGGTGATTTCATGGAGATTAGAGTATTACGGTACTTTTTAACAGTAGTTCGAGAAGAAAGCATAACAAAGGCGGCGGATGTACTACACATTACACAACCTACATTAAGTCGTCAGTTGTCAGCATTAGAAGAAGAAATTGGTGTGACACTGTTTTATAGAGGTTCAAGAAAAATTACCTTAACGAATGAGGGGCTTTTACTTAGACGAAGGGCAGAGGAAATCCTTGATTTGGTGGATAAGACAACTGAGGAACTTTTGCTACAGGATGATCAGATAGAAGGTAAGATTACGATTGGTGCAGGAGAACTTGCATCCATGCAGGTTGTATCAGAACTAATTGGTAACTTTCAAAAGAAATATCCCAGAGTACAATTTGAGATATATACTGCGACAGCAGACCAGGTTAAAAATCGAATGGAAAGAGGGCTTGTGGATGTAGGACTTCTTCTTGAACCAGTAGATGGGCAGTATGGAAAACTGTAATTGATAATTTTGAAAGCGGGTGTAAAAATGAGCAAAATATTAGTAGCATATTTCAGTGCAAGTGGTACAACGGGTAACGTAGCCAGGAATCTAGCTGAGGCAGCTGGTGCTGATATTTATGAAATCAGACCAGAAGTTCCATATACAAAAGCGGATCTTAACTGGATGGACAAAGAGTCTCGCAGCAGTATTGAGATGAATGATAAGAATTTCAGACCGGATATTGCTGATAAAAACGCAAATATCGCAGATTATGATACAATCTTTTTAGGATTTCCGATTTGGTGGTATGTGGCACCAACAATTATCAATACATTTCTTGAAAGTTATGATTTCTCCGGGAAAAAGATTATCCTGTTTGCTACATCCGGTGGAAGTGGATTTGGGGAAACCATTGATGGATTAAAAAAGTCTGTTGCTACAGATACAGTCATTTTGAAAGGAAAACTCTTGAATGGAAGAAATTCAGCAGATGATCTTAAGAGATGGGTTCAGGAAGTATTATAAAGAAGATAATGGATAAAAATAAGTAAAGGAGAAAAAGAACGTATGTTAGGTGATTTTATTTATGAAAATCCAACGAAATTATATTTTGGAGAGGATGCACTTAAAAATTTAGGATCAGAGCTTGAAAAATACGGAAAGAATGTTCAGCTTATTTATGGTGGAGGGTCCATTAAGAAAAATGGTATTTATGATCAGGTTGTATCAATCCTTAAAGCTAATGGCAAGGAGATATATGAGGATGGTGGTGTTATGCCGAATCCTACAGTCGAAAAGCTGTACGAAGGAATAAAGATTGCAAGAGATAACAAAGTGGATTTACTTCTTGCAGTTGGTGGTGGTTCCTGCTGTGATTATGCAAAGGCGGTATCAGTATCTGTAAACTGCAGCGAGGACCCTTGGGAGAAATATTATATCAAATTTGATGAGCCTGACTGTGAGATACTTCCGGTTGGATGTGTGCTTACAATGGCTGGAACAGGTTCTGAAATGAATGCTGGTGCGGTTATTACAAATCATAAACAGAATCTTAAAATTGGTCATGTGTTTGCTGATCCGAAGATTATGCCCAAATTTGCAGTCTTAAATCCTAAATTCACTTATTCTTTGCCAAAGAAACAGATGGTTGCAGGTATCTATGATATTTTCAATCATATCTGTGAGCAGTACTTCTCCGGAAACGATGACAATACCAGTGATTACATCAGTGAAGGATTAATGAGAGGACTCATCAAATCATCACGTATGGCTGTAGAAAATCCTGAGGATTATGAGGCTCGTTCCAATATTATGTGGACAGCAAAGTACAGTTTACAAGGGACTACACAGGGTAGGTATCTGACGGGAGGGGTGCCGCCAGTCAGATTTTCCATGTGATGTTCAAGCTGTCGCTTGTGGCGGCTATGGTGGTGATCATCAAATCCACCACACGCCGCTTGTCATCAAAAGATACATTCTCCCAGGTATCGAGGTAGCCGGAAATCTGGCTGACCTGTTCCGGGCTGATGGCCTCCACAGTCAACTCCGCTATCCTTGCCAGAAGTTCCTGCTTGCGCCCGTCCAGTTCCGCTATCTTCACATTCACATAGGAGAACAGGACATTGTTTGCCCCCGTCAGACTGTCCACCAGCTTTTCAATCTCGCTGTCTACATGGGCAAGTTCCACTTGCAGGGCGGTGATTTTCGGGTTTGCCTTTGCCGCTTTCTTTTTTCCTGTCAGCGTCTTGTAGCTTGCCAGCTTCTTTACCATCTGCTGATAAACAACCGCTTCCAGTTCCGAAGTGATGATTTTCCCACAGCCAGGACAGCTTTTATTGTCCAGCCGTTTCGTGCAGCGGAGATACTGTTTGCCGGAGGGATTGTAGATACTCATAAGAGCATACCCGCAATTCCCGCACTTGATTTTTCCTGCCAGCCATGTGTGGGTGGCTTTCCGGGCAGACTGGATTTTCATGTTGTTCATCAGCTTCTTGCGGCAGGTCAGCCAGGTGTCGGAGGGGACGATACCCTCATGGGGAGCCAGTACCAGCATTTGGTCTTTTAAGTCGTTTTTCTTGCTGGCCTTTACATCTCGCCCTTGATACAGATAGCAGCCGTTCATGCCCGTAAAATCGGCAACGTCATTGACAATGACTGTACCTTGACTTTTGAAAAATTCGTACACATCAAGGTCTGCCTGCACATAGACAGGATTGCGTAACATCTGCGCCAGCGTGGGGCGTATCAGCTCTTTGCCATGGAACAAAATCCCCTGTTCGGCAAAGTACCGGGTAATGTCCCCGTAGGAAGTTGTGGGCTGGGCGTACATCTCAAACATCAGCCGGATATTGGCCGCTTCCTCCGGGTTTACCACCAGCTTCTTTGTGTTGATACCGTCCATCTTGATAGGCTCCGTATGGAAGCCGTAAGGGGCTTTCCCGCCCATCTTAAAGCCCCGCTGACTGCGGGAGTAGTAAGCGTCCGTTACCCGCTTCTGTATCGTTTCCCGTTCAAGCTGGGCGAACACGATACAGATATTCAGCATGGCCCGTCCCATCGGCGTGGAGGTATCAAACTTTTCCGTAGAGGACACAAACTCCACATTGTACTGCTGGAACAGCTCCATCATGTTGGCAAAGTCCAGAATGGAACGGCTGATACGGTCGAGCTTGTAAACCACGACCTTTGCAATCAAGCCCCGCTTGATGTCCCGCACCAGTTCTTGAAACTTCGGACGGTCTGTGTTCTTGCCGCTGTACCCTTTGTCTGTGTATTCCTTGCAGTTACCGCCTTTCAACTCGTATTTGCAAAATTCAATCTGGCTTTCAATGGAAATGCTGTCCTTTTTGTCTACCGATTGTCTTGCATAGATTGCGTCTATCCGATTGTTCATATTGTCGCTCCTTTTCTTAAAAAAGAAACGGAGCTGCTGACAGTTCTATTATACCGCCAGCAGCCCCGCAAATCAATGATGGGTTTGGAAAACCTTATGTCCCGGCTTCCTCACTCTCCCGCTTGTCGGCGTACTTGCGGAACACCTCATAAAGCTGCTGTTCCAGTTCCCGGCGTTTGGCTGCTTCCTGTTCCGGCGTGAACACCGGGGAGAGATTTTCCAGTGTGATTTCCTTTCCTATAAAGTTATACTTAAGTATGTACAATAAATATTAAATAAGAATGTACAAATGTTATGATATATGAGTTACAAGGAGGAACTCATAATGATATTAAAGAATCAGATCATAACAAACATAAAAATAGAAAGTGTCAATGACCTGTACAAACTAAAACCATTTTTGGAGGATGGGACATTGAAAATCAATAAAAGTCAAATAGCAAGAGAATTGGAGGTAGACAGACGTACAGTAGATAAATATATAAACGGATATACGAAACCAGAAACAAGGAACTGTAATGATTGCATTACACCATTTTATGATATTATTGCTGAATTGTTATCAGACAGAAACCAACAGGTATTTTACTACAGAAAAGTTTTATGGCAGTATCTTGTAGATAACCATGGCTTTACAGGTGTTTACTGCAACTTCTGCCATTACCTTAGAAAATATCCTGAATTCGATTCATATTTCAGAAAAGGCAGACCTTCCAACACTAATCAGGTAACCGTTCGATATGAAACGCCTATGGGTAAGCAGGCTCAGCTAGATTGGAAAGAGTCGATTCCGTTTACTCTTTCTTCTGGAGAAACTATAGATGTAAATGTTTTTGTTTTATTGCTTTCATATTCAAGATTCAGGGTATACAGAGTATCCCTTTCCAAGACGCAGGATATACTCTTCTCGTTTCTTGATGATGCATTTGAAACATTTGGTGGTGTACCCGCTGAAATAGTTACAGATAATATGAAAACTGTTATGGATGAAGCAAGAACAGAATATTCTGCCGGTAAAGTAAATAATAAGTTTCAGCAATTCGCTGATGATTATGGTTTTAAAGTTCAGCCGTGCATTGCAGGGCATCCCCATACGAAGGCCAAGGTTGAGGCTCCTATGAAGATACTTGATGAAATAAGGGCTTATAATGGAAAGTTAAATTACCAAGAACTGGTTGAACTAGTAACAAGAATTAACAATCGTGTGAATGCACAGGTGAACCAGGGAACCGGAAGAATTCCGCTGATGTATTTTAACAGAGAAAAGGCTTTCCTAAACAGCCTACCCGCTGATACCATAAGAAAGCCTTATCAAATCACCACAAATACCGTAAAAGTCAATCATTCAAGCATGTTTTATTACAAAGGATGCCAGTACTCTGTCCCACCAGAGTACGTAGGAAAGATTGTTTCTTTACAGGTATATGATGGTTATATACATGTGCATTGTAACACAGAATTAATAACCATTCATCAATTAAGTTCAAAAAAATTGAATTATATTTCTGAACATTATGCTGCAATTGCTAGAAAATCCCATATTTTCAAAGATGAACACATAATGGACAGAGCAAAAGAAAATCTTGAGATAATAGGAAAGGTTTATGATTATGAGTAATAGTACATACAATCAGTTAACAGCAAATCTGGAATTGTTAAAGTTAACCCAGATGAAACTTCATCTTGATGAAATAAGAGATTTTGTAACAACAAACGGATTATCATTTACGGAGGGTCTGTTAAAGCTCAGTAATTATGAAGTGGATTTTAAAGAACAGAATGCTTCACGGTCTATGATAAAGGCCGCAGCATTTCCATTTGTAAAAGAGCTTAAAGATTACGACTTTGAATTTCAGCCAAGTGTGAATGAACAGGAAATGAGGGAGCTTGCAAGTCTTGGCTTCCTCGAAAAGAATGAAAATATAGTATTTCTTGGACCGAGTGGCGTCGGAAAGACACATCTTGCAACTTCTATCGGTATTGCAGCCGCAAAAAAGCGAGTAAGCACATATTTTATAAAGTGCAATGATCTGCTCCAACAGCTAAAGCGGGCAAAACTGGAAAACAGGCTTGATGCAAGATTAAAGCATTTTTGTCATTACCGCCTGCTTATCATTGACGAGCTTGGATATCTGCCTATTGATAAAGAGGATTCAAATCTATTCTTTCAGCTTATAGATATGCGATATGAAAAGAAAAGCACTATATTAACAACAAATATGAACTTTAATGAGTGGGATGGAATATTTTATGATGCGGTTGTTGCAAATGCCATTATGGACAGAGTTTTGCATCATGCACATGTAATACCAATATCAGGAAAGTCATACAGGTTAAAAGACCACTTAAAACAAACAGACTAATTGTACATTTTTATATAATATTTTTTGTACATTAGGTCTTGACATTTTATACCTTTCCCTGAAAAGTCACGATTTCGATTTCCTTTTTGTATCTGATATTACTTATAAGATCACCTTTCCTTTCCATGCTGCCGCTGTTGCCGTTTCAGTTCCGCTAAAATCTCCGGCGGGATACGGTCAACCAGCCGCCGCATATCGTCCAGTTCGCTTTTTAACTTCGCCCGTTCCATCGTGTCATTCATCTTGCCTTTTTCGCTGGCCTTTGCCCTGACTTCCAGCTTTTCATTTTCCGCTAACAAGTCATTGATTGTGACCTTGTATTTTTTCAGTTGCCCGGAGAAGTTCTCCATCTGCGGAAACCACTTTTTCAGCATGGAGAGGGCTTCCTCTTTCTTCTTTCCGGCGTTCAGCGGGGTAATGCCGGAGAGAACCGCTTCAATGGCCCTCGCCTGTTTGGAGAGGTTGACCGCCTGTTTGAACAGCCGGGTGGGGATATGCTTCCGGCCCGTCTTGCTGGCGCTTTCCCCACGCTCCAGGTCGGGGTACTGCTCCACCATACAGGCGTGAAAATCGTCCTGCCACTTCGTCAGATTGGCCCGGTTGCCGATAATTTCTTTGGCGCACAGGCGGTTGTCCTTTGTCAGCGGCACAAAGACCAAGTGCAGATGGGGCGTTTTTTCATCCATGTGTACCATAGCCGAAACGATGTTCTCCCGGCCCACCCGGTCAATGAGGAAGTCCGCCGCCCTCTGGAAGTAGGCCGCTATCTCCTTTGGGGACTTGCCCTTGAAAAACTCCGGGCTGGCGGTAATCAGCGTGTCCACAAACCGAGTGCTGTCCTTGCGGGTGCGGCATCTGGCCTGCTCGATGCGGCTCTGAATGAAATGGTAGTAGCGGCCATCCGGCTTGACGATGTGGAAATTGTACTTGCTCCGGCTGGTGTCAATGTCCGGGTTGCTGGCGTACTGCTCCTTTTTCCGTTCATGGTGGGCTTCCAGCGGCCCCGCCGGGTGGCCCTTGTGCTTCTCAAATCGCAAAATTGCGTGTTGTGCCATTGAACTCCTTTCCCCATTCCATTCCTTTCCGGCGGGTTTTCCCGCCGAAAATATCTCTGATAGGATTGGAATGGAATGAATGTAAATAGATGGTTTTAATCTCTGTATTTCTATATACCGTCAGATTTCCGTACTTCAAGAGGATTGATTTTCGTACTCGCCAAGTACGGTTTTCAGCCCTCCGGCGTACCATAACCGGATTTCTTGAAGTCGGTGTTTGGAACCGCTTCATAGGATTTCGGGTAAATGCGGTTGGGTTTTCCACAGCCCTGTTTCTGGATTTCCACCAGCCCCGCATACTGCAACTCCCGCAGGGTGTTGACCGCTTTCTGCCGCCCGCAGCGGAGCAAAGCGACCACCTCGCAGATGGGGTAGTACAGGTAGACCCGCCCGTACTCGTCCGCCCAGCCGTTCTTCCGGGACAACTCCGCCCGGCGCAGGACAAAGGCATACAGCACCTTCGCTTCGTTGCTCAAGGGCTGGAATGTGGGTGCTTCAAAAAGGAAATTGGGGAGCCGGGTGAAACTGAACGCCTTTTCCGGCTGGTGAATATAAATCGTGTTTGTCATAGCGTGTTTTGTGGACGGTTAGAGGCCCGTTTTCCGGGGCGAATGATAAATGATACCAGCCGCCCCGGTTGAGGGCTTGCGGAGCCTTGCAAATCAAGGCTTTTCCCGCTCTTAACTGTCCACAGCAGACCTCCTTTTCCGTTCACTTTCTGTTTTCTGCCGCCTGTGAACTCTGGCGGCGCAGTCCGGGCAGTATTTGCCCCGGTATAAAATGTCAAGACCTAATGTACAAAAAATATTATATAAAAATGTACAATTAGTCTGTTTGTTTTAAGTGGTCTTTTAACCTGTATGACTTTCCTGATATTGGTATTACATGTGCATGATGCAAAACTCTGTCCATAATGGCATTTGCAACAACCGCATCATAAAATATTCCATCCCACTCATTAAAGTTCATATTTGTTGTTAATATAGTGCTTTTCTTTTCATATCGCATATCTATAAGCTGAAAGAATAGATTTGAATCCTCTTTATCAATAGGCAGATATCCAAGCTCGTCAATGATAAGCAGGCGGTAATGACAAAAATGCTTTAATCTTGCATCAAGCCTGTTTTCCAGTTTTGCCCGCTTTAGCTGTTGGAGCAGATCATTGCACTTTATAAAATATGTGCTTACTCGCTTTTTTGCGGCTGCAATACCGATAGAAGTTGCAAGATGTGTCTTTCCGACGCCACTCGGTCCAAGAAATACTATATTTTCATTCTTTTCGAGGAAGCCAAGACTTGCAAGCTCCCTCATTTCCTGTTCATTCACACTTGGCTGAAATTCAAAGTCGTAATCTTTAAGCTCTTTTACAAATGGAAATGCTGCGGCCTTTATCATAGACCGTGAAGCATTCTGTTCTTTAAAATCCACTTCATAATTACTGAGCTTTAACAGACCCTCCGTAAATGATAATCCGTTTGTTGTTACAAAATCTCTTATTTCATCAAGATGAAGTTTCATCTGGGTTAACTTTAACAATTCCAGATTTGCTGTTAACTGATTGTATGTACTATTACTCATAATCATAAACCTTTCCTATTATCTCAAGATTTTCTTTTGCTCTGTCCATTATGTGTTCATCTTTGAAAATATGGGATTTTCTAGCAATTGCAGCATAATGTTCAGAAATATAATTCAATTTTTTTGAACTTAATTGATGAATGGTTATTAATTCTGTGTTACAATGCACATGTATATAACCATCATATACCTGTAAAGAAACAATCTTTCCTACGTACTCTGGTGGGACAGAGTACTGGCATCCTTTGTAATAAAACATGCTTGAATGATTGACTTTTACGGTATTTGTGGTGATTTGATAAGGCTTTCTTATGGTATCAGCGGGTAGGCTGTTTAGGAAAGCCTTTTCTCTGTTAAAATACATCAGCGGAATTCTTCCGGTTCCCTGGTTCACCTGTGCATTCACACGATTGTTAATTCTTGTTACTAGTTCAACCAGTTCTTGGTAATTTAACTTTCCATTATAAGCCCTTATTTCATCAAGTATCTTCATAGGAGCCTCAACCTTGGCCTTCGTATGGGGATGCCCTGCAATGCACGGCTGAACTTTAAAACCATAATCATCAGCGAATTGCTGAAACTTATTATTTACTTTACCGGCAGAATATTCTGTTCTTGCTTCATCCATAACAGTTTTCATATTATCTGTAACTATTTCAGCGGGTACACCACCAAATGTTTCAAATGCATCATCAAGAAACGAGAAGAGTATATCCTGCGTCTTGGAAAGGGATACTCTGTATACCCTGAATCTTGAATATGAAAGCAATAAAACAAAAACATTTACATCTATAGTTTCTCCAGAAGAAAGAGTAAACGGAATCGACTCTTTCCAATCTAGCTGAGCCTGCTTACCCATAGGCGTTTCATATCGAACGGTTACCTGATTAGTGTTGGAAGGTCTGCCTTTTCTGAAATATGAATCGAATTCAGGATATTTTCTAAGGTAATGGCAGAAGTTGCAGTAAACACCTGTAAAGCCATGGTTATCTACAAGATACTGCCATAAAACTTTTCTGTAGTAAAATACCTGTTGGTTTCTGTCTGATAACAATTCAGCAATAATATCATAAAATGGTGTAATGCAATCATTACAGTTCCTTGTTTCTGGTTTCGTATATCCGTTTATATATTTATCTACTGTACGTCTGTCTACCTCCAATTCTCTTGCTATTTGACTTTTATTGATTTTCAATGTCCCATCCTCCAAAAATGGTTTTAGTTTGTACAGGTCATTGACACTTTCTATTTTTATGTTTGTTATGATCTGATTCTTTAATATCATTATGAGTTCCTCCTTGTAACTCATATATCATAACATTTGTACATTCTTATTTAATATTTATTGTACATACTTAAGTATAACTTTATACCCCGGTTGGACTTCGGGACGAACACACCGCCGCACTCCGCACAGCGTTTCAAGTCCCTGTCCCGGTAAATCTCCGCTTCCAGCGTCCTGTCCAGCGGCAAGACCGCCCAGCGGAACCACTTGCAGCAGACGGAGAACGAAATCATCTGCGGACAGGCGCAGGTGTCGCCATCGTCCAGCGCAAGGCAGTTTCCGTCCTCGCAGTTGCAGCACTCCCGGCGTATCAGGCCGCTGGCTCGTCTCTTCTGGGGCGGGGTTATGCGGTAGGGGGAGCCGTCCGGCCTGTGTTCCAGCGGCGGCAGGTGTTGATAGGGTCTTTTGCTCATGCGTCCCTCCGTTTTCTTTGGCGTGTTCTGTTTCCAAGGTGCTTGTCCATCGATGAACTATCCCAAGTCTACACCTTTTTGACCGCCTGTGCCGTATATCCAAGAGGTAGGAAATCAGCCTGAAAAACTCCCTATTTCCACGCTCTCGGATTTGTGATATAATCAAAAAAAGATAAAAGACAAATTCAGGTTTCTGGTCTTCTTGCACAAAATAAAGGAGGAGCTATTATGCAAATTGTTTATATTCCAAGCGAATCAATGTCTGTTCAAGGTAAAAAAGATGAAATCTATAAAAGATATGGGAAAGACTGGAATATTAGAGAACAGGGAGGAGGTAACGGAAATTGGTTGTTGACCAGAAAAAGTGATGTGCTTGTAGATGGAAAAAGTTATCGTACTTTTGTACTTGAACACTACGGTAAATCCAAGCTGACAGCGAAGCTTGTTGATAAATTTCGTGAAGATGTAGCAAATGGTAAAATAAAACTGTAAATGCCTATGCCGTTATGCTATGAGCATAGTACATAGCATAACGGCTTCTCTTTCGTTGAGCTAGCAAGGAGGGTGAATATGTCTTTATCCATACAAGAGCGATTAAAAGACCTACGTGTGGAGCGTGGCTTGACGCTGGGGCAGCTTGCGGAGCAGACCGGGCTTTCCAAGTCTGCGCTGGGCAGTTACGAAACGGAAGACTTCAAGGACATCAGCCACTATGCCCTTATCCGGCTGGCGAAGTTTTACGGTGTGACCGCTGATTATCTGCTGGGGCTGTCTGAAATGAAAAATCACCCAAACGCCGATCTTGCAGACCTGCGTTTGAGTGATGAAATGATTGACCTGCTGAAAAGCGGGAGGATAGACAATACCCTGCTGTGTGAGCTGGCGGCGCACCCGGATTTCCCCCGGCTGATGGCTGACCTTGAAATCTATGTGAACGGAACGGCACTGAAACAGGCGCAGGGTGCAAACGCCATAGTGGACACGATGAGCGCAACTGTTATAAAAAAGCATAATCCTGGCATGAGTGATACGCAGTTAAGACAGCTTATCACCGCCCATATTGATGAGGACGAGTTTTGCCGCTATGTGATACAACGGGACATAAACGGGATTGCCCTTGCTCTGCGGGAAACACACAAGGACGATTTTTTCAGCGTCCCAGAGGATAACCCGCTAAAAGAAATGCTGGAAACTGCTGGTGAAATCGTCAGCCAGGACAGCGACACGGAACAAGCGTACTTGGCGTTTATCTGCAAACGGCTCAAGCTGAATTTTAGGAAGCTGTCAGTAGAAGAACGGAAGTGGCTGAAAAAGATTGCGGAAAAATCCGACTTGCTGAAGAATCCAAAACCGCAGAGAGGACGAAGATAAAAAATGCCTGAACGGCGGTTCTGGTTTTTCAGAACCACCATCCAGGCATTTTGTTTAGTAATAGAAAAAGGTGCAGTTGATTATTGCGTATTGTCAATCTCTCTCAAACCGGGTAGTAAAAATACGGCAAGCGCAACGATGATAATGCCAATTCCGCAAATGACAAACCATTTCTCAACTCCCAGCCGCTCCGCCAGAGGCCCGGAAATGACAAGGCCAAACGGCATGGCGAGGGAAGCGGCGCTTGTCAGTAGAGAAAAAACTCTCCCCAGATATTCTGGTTTGACCGTTTCTTGAAAAATCGCATTTTGCACACCGTAAAATGGAGCGGAAATTCCCATAACAGTACAGCACACAACAAAGACAAGAAATGCGTCTGGCGGCAAAAGCCCGGAGAGCATATTGCTAACGCCCATCAGGAGAACGGAAAGACCGATGGTGTACCGCCGTTTCTTAAAACCGCCCCAAATGCTCAGAATGACTCCGCCAAGCAGCATACCAACCGCAAAAGCAATTTCAGCGGCAGAGGCATGGGCCGGTGTTCCTTTGAAGTATGACATACAGATGAGAGGAAAAAGCGTACTGATTGGCATATAAAAGAACATATAAATTACACCAATCCAGAGCAGAGCAAAGAGGCCCCTGTTTTGCTTTAATACCACATACCCCTCTTTCATATCCTGTAAAAACTGTTGTCTTTTCGTTTCTGGACATAGTTCAGGCGTTGGTATGGACGAAATCGCAACAGTCACACAGGCAAGGATTGCACCCACAATATCTAACAATATAATTGCATTAAGAGGCCAAACAGCATATAAAAACGCTGCGGCAGCTGGACTGATAATCGCACTTACTGCTTGCATGGTCTGCGTGTAACCAGCGCATTTTGTAAGTTCCTCTTTTGGCACAATCATAGGTGTTGCTGCGCTGAATGCTGGAGAATGAAAAGCAGTTCCCGCACTTCGGATTAACAGGACAACCATAATAGACCATACGGGCAATTCCATGTAAAACGCCACCAGCGCCAGAATACCGCCAGCGGCGGCAATTATCAAATCCGCACCAATCATTACGCTTTTACGGCTGTGCCGGTCAACAAAAGCACCTGCAAACGGGCCTAAACAGGCTTGCGGCAAAAATCCAATCAGTGTTGCCGCCGTCAATATGATTGCAGAATTAGTTTTCGCAACCAAATAAAAGATAATGGCCATTTGCAAAATACCGCTGCTAATAAAGGATATTGCTTGTCCGGCAAGAAGTGTAAAATAAGTTTTTCTCCATGAATTGTTGTTTTGGGTCATAATGCGAACCTCCTTTTTTATTGCATTGTTCCTTTGTTTCTGCAATAAAAAGCAGGCGTTGTCCCACAGAGAGGGCAGACGCCTGCATAACAACAAAGCACGAAAAAACACCACGATACAGTTCAAAGACTGCTCGTGTCAAACCTACGTGTTCCTTTGCATACGCACGCAAAAAAAGCCCACCATCATGTGGAAAGGTACTTCTACTTTTTATTGCTTATTAGCGTACACAAATTAACACACGTAAGCCTCCTTCCAATCTCAAACTGTCGCACAGTATAACACACATCCGATAGACTTGTCAACCATTTTTAACCTTGTTTTCCATCTTGTTTTTCCATCTCTTACGGGCAGTAGCAAAGCCAGGCGAGCCAGTCAACGGTCAAGATGAACGGCGCTTTCAGCGCCGCCGTTGACAGTCTCGCCCGTCTTTGCTAATGGGTAATCAAGGCGGGAAAGCCATTTTAGGGCTTTCCCGCCCATTTCAATTTTGGGAGAAGAAAGGCCCCAAAATGAACGAGTGCGGCCAAACACTTTTAGGGATTGGCCACCTTGTCCACCCATCCAGCGGGGCGGCGGGGAACGGTCAAGGCCGGGCGTCAGCCCATTCATTTCAGCCTTGACGGTTTCCTGCCGTCCTGCTACTTTTCCCGGAGTGTGGCCACACATCTGGTCACGGTGTCCAGAGCTTTGGGACTTTTTGTCCCATAGGCCGGGGGCGGAGGACGAGGGACGGGGGCTTTCATAATACGCCCTGTCTGCTGCTGAAATCAGCCCTTTGTTTCCGGCTTACCAGCCCCAAACAAAGCCCTGCTTTCCTGCCGCGTCAAATGCCCTTGCCCTCCCCGGCGGCAACGGTATTTTCAGGGCAACGCCGACAGAGCGTATAACACACTACACTTTGCTCCGCAAAGTCGTGTGCCAAATGGGGCGCTGCCCCCTTTGGAAACCCCCGCAACAAACAGGTGCTATGCACCCAGCCGGGAGCATAGCGCCGTTTGTTGTCAGCAGCCCGTTTCACGGTCTGCGTGTAGTTCCTTGTAAACTGACCTAACCTGGGCACTAAATACTTTGGTTTCCAAAGGAAAGAGCACGGACTGGATGGTACATATGATGGGACAGGCTGTAGGAGCATATACAAATGCTACACATGGAATGACACTTTCAGCAGTATCTTTACCGTACTATCGATTTATTATGCCATACGGAATTGCTAAATTTGTAAGATTTGCAGAAGAAGTTTGGAAGGTGGATGGAGAAGGCAAAACAGATACTCAGATTGCAGAGGAAGGACTTAATGCGATGGAGAAATGGATGAAGGAACTTGGGCTTTCTATGAACATTTCAGAACTTGGGGTAAATGTGGAAATGATTGATGGAATCACAGAAGCGACTTTGATTTTAACCGGCGGATATAAGGTACTTGATAAAGATGAGATTGCAGGAATATTAAGACAGTGTTTATAAAATGAAAAAATACTTTGTTCATTAACTTAATAAAGTATTAACAAATAATCATATTTTTTTTATAAACAAAACATATGTAAATCACATGTTTCTGATAAGATAGAACTATCAGAAAGGAGTGATACCTACATGGAGAAACACAACAATCTAACAATTGATGAACTTATGAAAAAAAGTTTAACTTTCGCATTGACAGCAACGCTAATTGCAGGTACATCCAATGTTTCAGTTATAAAAGATAAAATTCAAATCAGTAAGAGTAATCGAGGTACAATTGTTATTCATCAAAGATAAATATGATGAAAGAAACTGTATTATATTGGACTTTAAGATTCATTTATATCAGATGAGGGATGACTCCCGCCTCTGTAGGCGGTGAGCAACAATTATGTATCAGTGGCGGGTTTCAATCCCCCATCTGATATACGCTCCGCGAGGATGCGCAGGAATTCGGATTGGAAGTATGTCTGCTATGCAGACCCGAATTCCGCGCCAAGACTCGCGAGCGAGTCTTGAATTATATATAAAAAATCGCAGGGAAGATTATCCTGCGATTTTTTTCATTAGAAACGATTTTGTTACGCTAAAGCGTAAAAGTTATTCCATAAAATAAAAACGCGCTGAACGGATGTCAATAGAATTTTATGTTTTTTTGAAAAAAGTTATCAAAAACCTGTCATATTCTGCTATAATAGGATACGGTTAGATAGAACTAATCGGATAGGAGGACAAATAATTGAATGATCAGCTTGAATTGAGTCATGGAAAAATCGGAGGTCAGTACATAATTGAACATATGGATCTGCCTATGAATATAGAAAAACGCCTTGAAGCTCTTGGTATGACTCATGGAACATGTATCTCTATTTTAAACAGCAAAAGTCATGGAGTCTTAATTGTTAAAGTCCGTGGAACACGTTTTGCTTTAGGACGGAATATTACAAGGAACATCCAGGTAAGGAGTGAACAATGAAACAGGATTTAACCATCGGATTTATTGGAAATCCCAATTGCGGGAAAACAACGTTATTTAATGCTTATACAGGTGCTAATTTAAAAGTCGCAAACTGGCCGGGAGTTACTGTTGAGCGAATGGAGGGAGCTATTCGTGATCATGACTTAAGTATTCGGCTTGTGGATCTTCCGGGTACATATAGTCTTACTTCCTATACAATGGAAGAACAGGTTTCCAGACAGTTTATTTTAAGTGATGAAGTAGATGTAATCGTAGATGTGGCAGATGCTTCATCTTTGGAGCGAAATCTCTATCTTACATTACAGTTACTTGAACTTGGAAAACCGGTTGTGCTTGCACTGAATATGATGGATATTGTACAAAAAAGAGGTATGGAGATTGATACACATCGTTTACCGGAAATGCTTGGTATTCCGGTTATCCCGGTTTCTGCCAGAAAACGTACAGGACTGGATACATTACTTCATGCCGCGGCACATCATCAGGGAAGAGGGAAAGCAACTGACAATCTGGTTCATGATCATAAAACAGTTTCACATCATGCCCATGATCATCATTCTGAGTATGCCATGGTTTATTCAGATAAAATTGAAGATAAAATCGATCTGATCATGAATTACATGGAAGAACATTATCCTGGACTAGATAATTATCGCTGGCTGTCAATCAAACAACTGGAAATGGATAAAGAAGTTATGGAAAAATATCCAGTTGATATGCCAGACGTTTTAGATAAGAATTATGAGTCAGAAATTATTAATGAAAAATATGACTTTATTCAGGAAATAATAGATGAAGTATTATTTAATAAAAATCGTCAGGAAGCATTTACAGACAAAGTAGACCGATTACTTACTCATCGTATCTGGAGTATTCCAATTTTCCTTGGTATTATGGCATTGGTATTCTTTTTAACCTTTACCATTGGTGACTGGTTAAAAGGATATTTTGAAGCTGGTCTGGAATATTTTTCAGCAACCGTTTCTCAGGCGTTAACATCAATAAAAGTCAGTGCCATGCTTCAATCATTGATTGTAGATGGGATTATTTCCGGAGTAGGAGGGATATTGACGTTTCTCCCTAATATTTTTATTTTATTCCTTGCCCTTGCATTTCTTGAAGACAGCGGATATATGTCAAGAGTTGCTTATGTAATGGATGGAATTATGGGGAAATTAGGTTTATCCGGAAGGGCATTTATTCCTATGATTTTAGGATTTGGATGTACTGTTCCTGCAATTATGGCATCAAGAGCTTTGGAAAATCCAAGAGATCGATATAAAGTCATGCTTATCACTCCATTTATGAGCTGTAGTGCAAGACTTCCAATCTATATTTTATTTGCAGGAGTATTTTTCCCGGAGCATGCGATGATTGTATCATATTCTATGTATTTAATTGGATTAGTGGTGGCAATTATTATTGCTGCAATTATACACTTGATTGATCGAAAAAGCAGTCCAAATTATTTACTGATTGAATTGCCTGAATATAAAGCACCAAGTGCAAGAACCATTGCAATCTATGTATGGGAAAAAGTTAAAGATTATTTAACAAAAGCCGGAACTACCATTTTTATCGCTTCCATTATTATGTGGTTTATATTAAACTTCGGTGCAAATGGCTACACTACGAATATGGCAACAAGTTTCGGTGCCTCCATCGGAAAAATTCTTGTCCCATTTTTCGCACCAATCGGGTTAGGTATATGGCAGATTGCAGTAGCATTGATTGCCGGAATATCTGCAAAAGAAGTAGTTGTATCAAGTTGCGCTGTATTATTTGGAATTCCAAATATTAATTCAGGAGAAGGTATGCTACAGTTCGCAGACGTTCTGGGAAATCTGGGATTTGAATCATTAAATGCATTTTGTCTGATGGTATTTTGTCTTTTATACATACCATGTGCAGCAACACTTGCAACAATAAGAAAAGAGGCAGGAAGTACCAGATGGATGGTATTTGCAGCGTGCTTCCAGTTAGCAACTGCATGGATTTTAACATTTTTAATCTATCAGATTGGTAATATAATTTTATAAAATTTTCGTTTATCAGGAAATTTATCATATATGAATATAACCAGGTTTTTTGTAATATAAAATCCTGGTTATATCTTTTTTTTATACCAAATTCTAAGAAAAAAGTATAATCTTTGGATTTTTTTCATTATTGACATAAACTATCCGTAGAAATATAATATCATATATCATATTTTACATGTGGGAAATATATAGAATTTACAAAAAGGGAGGAGATAAAAATGGATGAAAATTTCTTTAAAGGAGAATTGGGATTGGAAAAGGAGTCCCTTCGAGTAGATGCTTATGGATTTCTCCCAAAGACAAAACATCCTTTTCCTAATCATCCAAACATCGAACGGGATTTTTGTGAAAATCAAATAGAGATTATAACTGATGTTTTCTACAGTATACCAGAAGTTTACCAGCAGCTTTTAAGTATCCAGCAATTTATATTAAAGGAATTAGCTAATTTAAATACAGGGCCTGAATTTTTATGGCCATTTTCAAATCCACCTTATATTAGAAATGAAGATGATATTCATATTGCAACCTATAGTAATCATTGGAAGACAAAAGAAGAATATCGTAAATATCTTGCAAAAAAATATGGGAAAAGAAAAATGCTGTTTTCTGGCATTCATTTTAATTTTTCTTTTGAATCGACTTTTCTGGAATCCCAATTTAAATCAAGTGCTTATGAATCTTTTTTTGAATACAAAAACCAATTATACCTTAATCTTGCAAAAAAAATAACTCAATATGCATGGTTATTAGTATATTTAACATCTGCCAGTCCTGTAGCTGATGGATCCCTCATAAATGATGAGAGTATAGGAAAAGATCTTAAAGGGGAGTATGCATCGTTTCGATGCAGTGAAATTGGATACTGGAATTCATTTGTGCCGATCCTAAACTATAGCTCATTAAAAGATTATATTAATAGTATACAAGTATATATTCAAAATGGGAAGCTGAAATTCCTATCGGAATTGTATTATCCAGTTCGTCTTAAAACTAAAGGAGAAAATAGTCTTGAGCGCTTGCTAACAGATGGTATTAATCATATAGAACTGCGTATGTTTGATTTAAATCCGTTGGATCCGGCAGGTATTAAAGAACTAGACTTTACATTTGTATATTATTTTATTTTTTATCTGACACAGCTTCCTGAGATAGATTTCGGAAGAGAGGAGCAAGTAATTGCAATTGAAAATGAAAAAAATGCAGCAAAATTTCATCCCGATCATATATGGATTAAAGAGCATGGGAAAATGGTTCCTATTCTAAAAGCTGCAGAAGCCTTTCTAATTAAAATGAAAGCTTTCTACAAGAAACATAATAGACTGGATATTTTAGAATGTATTGATTTTCAATTGGATAAAGTTCTCAAACCTGATCATCGTTATAGTGCAATCATAAAAAAACAATATGGCTATGATTTTGTCCATGCAGGAATAGAGCAAATGAAGAAATATACAAGAGAAGCGGAGGGAAGTATGGATGTGTGAAATTTTTGGAGCAAGTTTAAAGTATAAAACCGAAATAAATAGATATTTGAAAGAATTTTTCAGTCATAGTAATCATCATCCTCATGGATGGGGACTGGCATTTATGGATCATACAGATACAATGATTGAAAAAGAACCTTTGCAGGCATCAAAAAGTCATTATTTAAAATCGCGTTTAACAGTACCTATAGTGGTAAGAACAGCACTTGCCCATATCCGGTACGCAACCGTTGGTAATGTAGAATACTGTAATTGTCATCCTTATTCAATGAAAGACAACAGCAATAGGAGATGGACCATGGTTCATAATGGCACGATTTTTGAATTTGATCCACTGAGCAAATTCTATCAATTTCAAACAGGAAATACCGATAGTGAACGTATCTTATATTATATTATTGAACAGATAAATAAAAAAGAAGAATCAGGTACTAAATTAACTTTTAGAGAACGCTTTGAACTATTAGATTCAATTTTTATAGAGTTATCAAAAGGAAATAAAGTAAATGTTCTTTTATATGATGGAGAATACCTGTACGTTCATACAAATTACAAAGAATCCTTATTCTATTTGGAAAAGGAAGAGGGAATTCTTTTTTCAACCAAACCTTTAAGCCAGGAATCATGGAAACCAGTGACATTTACGACATTACTAGCTTTTCAAGACGGAAAACAAATTTTATCAGGAACTAATCATAAAAATGAGTTTATTGAAAGTGAAGAAAATCTTCGATATCTGTATCAGATCTTCTCAAATTTATAAGGAGTTAGTATGATTGAAGAAAAATTAATTGAGGAAGAATTATACAAAAAATATATTGAACCTACAAAGAAAAAACGTAATGATTATATTGGGATTGAAATTGAAATACCAATTTTAAATTACAAGAAGCAAGCTGTTAATTTTCAAACAGTATTTGAAGTGACTGATCAGTTTATGAAAGAATTTGGATTTAGAGCAGAAGGCATTGATGATGAAGGACATATTTATTCTGCTGTAAATCCTCAGAATGGAGATATTTTATCCTATGATTGTTCTTACAATAACTTGGAATTATCTCTTGGAAAAGAAGTAGATCTTCATACTCTTTATCAGAGATTTCAGAAATATTATCGGTTCCTTCAAAAAAAATTTAACCAGAACCAGCATAGATTAACTGGAATGGGTGTAAATCCTTATCGCATCTATAACCATAACGTACCAATTCCAAATGGTCGTTATCGTATGTTATTTCTTCATCTTGGTTCTTATAAAAAATATCAGCTTCCAATGTATTTTCATGATTATCCGGAATTTGGAACATTTTCAAGTGCATCTCAAGTACAATTGGATATTTCTTACGATAAACTATTGGAAACTTTAGAAGCCTTTTCAAAATTAGAGCCAATAAAAGCTTTACTTTTTTCCAACTCCGTTTTGCTAGATTCACCATTTAGTGATTTACTTTGCTGCCGGGATATGTTTTGGGAACAAAGTACACTTGGCATAAATCCGCATAATATTGGAATGTATGACTGCAGTCTGGAATCCATAGATGATTTATTGGCTTATATTGAATCAACGAGTATTTATTGTTTGGAAAGAGATGGAAAATATATTAATTTTTCACCGATTCGCATTATGGAATATTTTAAACAATCAGAGGTGACAGGCGAATATTTTGATGGAAATCAGTATCGAGAAATTCAGATTATACCTAGGATAGAAGATATCAACTATTTAAGAACCTTTAAATTTGAAGATTTAACTTTTCGGGGAACTGTGGAATTTAGAAGTGTATGTTGTCAGCCAATTCAGGATTGCATGACAGTATCAGCGTTTCATCTGGGGCTTAAAAACCATGTAGAAGAGCTGAATTCAATTTTACAAAACGATCATGTTCTTTATCACAAAGGTTATACAGCAACAGAACTGCGGAAAATGTTAGTTAAACGGGAACTTCCTGATTTTGTATGCCAAGATCAATTATATACTTTGGCAGAAAAAATTGTAGATTTATCCAAAAAAGGATTGAAACAGCGAGGATTTCATGAAGAAGTATTTCTGAATCCACTATATGAAAGAATTCAAAATCATACAAATCCGGCAAAAGCGATGTTAGAACATATAGAACAAGGTGGAAACCTAGAAAGTGTAATTGAATCTTATGGAAAGTTATAGTAAATATGTAATTTTCCTCAATCTATAATTTAAATCGGTATTTTGCGTATAGATTGATTTATCTACTTATAGATCTCTTCTTACGCTGTATCTTATCTTGTATGGGAACAAACCTTATTATATTTTTATAATAAAGTTTGCTCCCATCTTTCTTTTTATAAATATCTATTCTGTTTCTTCTACAGGCATTCCGGTGGTTACTGGTTCAATTGTTTGTTTAATAATTTTTGTAAATATAGATGCCAGATTTTTTCCATGAATGCCTGATAAAATCGGATGTTCAGTAATGGATCCGGCAACAGATTCCAGACCCTCTAAAATCAATTCAGCTCCAGGAGATTCCATCCATTGGATTTCCAGCTGCTCCATATCTGAATCATTCCAGAAAAACTTTATGATCCTGTTGGAAGCCTCTTCCAAAAATGCAATGTTCAACTTTAATACTGTCCGATCGTCTTCGTCTTTCGTTGCCTGTACCATAGCAGCTACACGATAAATTTCACCTTTAAGGTTCAATTCTGTTTCTTTCCAGCATAGAATTCCAGCATAAATTGTGTGAGTAAATTCTCCATCTTTTAACTGTATACAAAATTTGTCTTCTGTTTTCATAAAATGAATCATGGAAATTCCTTCTTCAAAATTATTATGAACTACCTGAAGCATTAGAGGAAACAAACTTACGCTGGTATCATTTAATTTATAAGATCTTCCATATAGTTTTCGTATGAGAGCTTCTGTATTTTTTTTCTTATTATTCCATTTTTTCCAACAAGACCATCCATCTTTATAGATTTTAGGCTTCTGCTCTCTCTCCTCCAGTTTTTCTATTTTTTTCTGAAGTTTATGATAAGTATATTTATAATACATCATACTATGATTCTTTGTTATTTCATCTTTTGCAAATATATTATGGATAATGTCTAACATTTCGCATTTTTGAAACAATACACTGTTTCCTGCGTTGGTTACAA
Source organism: Anaerostipes sp. 494a (assembly GCF_001940315.1). NCBI lineage: Bacteria > Bacillati > Bacillota > Clostridia > Lachnospirales > Lachnospiraceae > Anaerostipes > Anaerostipes sp. 494a. Next base: position 337,736 of record NZ_MJIF01000001.1, read on the forward strand.
TTATCATTTGAATATCAGGATATATGAGAACATTTTGACCAAGCATACCATTAAAAACATAGCTGCCTGATCGTTTTCCCATCCATATCTGATAACCATAACCACCAAAACCCATTTCAGAAGGAACCTGGGTTTTAGGACTTGTGGCTTCTTCTATCCATTCCTTAGAAATAATCTGAGTATTATCCCACTTTCCTTTTTGCAGAAAAAGCTGTCCTATTTTTCCAGCATCTTCCGGACATATAAATAATCCCCATCCGCCTTTTGTAATTCCTTTGGGACATGTTTCCCAAAAGACATTGGTTATTCCCAATGGTGCCCACAATCTTTTTCTTAGATATTCCATCATGGTTTCCCCTGTAATTTCTGATACAATGGCTGATAGCATATAGCTATTCATACTGTTGTATTCAAATTGACTTCCGGGTGTGAACTTTACAGATGATTCTAAGAATCCTTTAACCCAATCATTTCCTGTTACTGCTCCAGCTTCATTAAAAGACACTCCACTGGTCATGGTAAGAAGATGTTTTACGGTAATGTCTCTTTGACGAAAAATTGTCATAAAATTCTTCTGACGTTTAAAGATATCCACCAGTCTGTCATCAACATGAAGCTTTCCTTCATCTATCAGCATACCTATAGCGATTCCTGTAATACTTTTGCATAACGAATAGGAAGCATGCCATAGGTTTCTTGTATATGGTGCAAAACCACATTCTGTGATAATCTTTCCGTTTTTTATGATCATTAGCTGATGCATATGTGTATGACTGCTCTCTGATAACTGATCCAATAAATCTATTATGCTTTTTGGTGAAATTCCTTGTGAATAAGGAGTTGCCCTTGGAAAAGCTTCATTTTGTGAAAATTGCGGATATACAGGTTTTTGAGGAAAATAATCTACTTTGCTGATTTCTTTTGTATTCCTGCTGATTAGATTCCATATAAATTCTAAAATTGGCTTTTGTTCCATTGCCACATACTTCTCCTCTTTTATCTTCCTAAAAAGTCTCTATAGATTAACAAAAGAAACATTTTCCTTTACTTATCCCAGTATTGGAAAATGTTTCTTACTTTAATTCTTTTTAAATACATTTACTGATGATGTTTAGAAACTAATTCGATTCTTCTTTCTTAATAAATTAGCTCCGGTTACAATTAAAATGATTCCTGAAACGATCCCAAAAGTAATTGACAGTACTCCTAAAGCAATATTTCCTGCGCCTGATCTTTTCATCGTCAAATAAACTTTTTCCATATCCATGGCCTTACCTCCATTTTTTTATGTTATTTCTTTTACTATACAACGTAATGAAATGAGATACAAGGAATAAAAGATTATTTTTTGGTGTCCTGGTATTTAAAATATTCAGCCTCTATTACAGATTCTCCAGAAGAATAGTGAAAGGACCATCGTTTACCAGGGAAACTTTCATATCTGCACCAAAACTTCCTGTTTCTACAACAGAAAGTTTCTGTTTGCATTCAGCAATCATATATTCATATAAATCTTCTGCATGTTCAGGATCTCCTGCTTCAATAAAACTTGGACGATTACCTTTCTTACAGTTGGCATATAGTGTAAACTGAGAAACCAGCAAAAGCTGTCCATCTACATCTTTAAGAGAAAGATTTGTTTTCCCATTTTCATCCTCAAAAATGCGAAGCCCCAGCATTTTTTTAATATATTTATCAGCAGTATCCTTCGTATCATTCTGTCCTATTCCTATAAAAACCAGAAACCCCTTTTCGATTTGACCGATAACTTTTTTATCTACTGTAACAGAAGCTTCAGTTACTCTTTGTATTACTAGTTTCATATAATCTATTATTCCTCTCTTTTGCTTTTTGTTCGAATTCTTGGGGGATTTTTTTCAGGCCATCCTTGTAAATTTCCATCAATAATGGCTTTAAACATATGATCTTTTGCACCAGGATGATCTCTATCAAGCTGCTTAACAAGATCTTTTGCATATTCTCTCTTGGTATATCCATCCATTGGACAAGGACTTTTTGCAACCGGCAGTTCCATTTTATGCTGAAATCCAATAATATCTTCCTCGTCCATATACATTAATGGACGTATAACCGTTAAGTCCATACGATCCAGATAGGTCACGGGAGAAAAACAATGAATTCTGCTTTCGAAAATCATGGACATTAAAACAGTCTCTACCATATCATTTTTATGGTGCCCATAAGCAACCTTATTGCATCCTAATTCTTTAATCTTTTCATTTAATGCGCCTTTACGCATTTTTGCACAAAGAGAACAAGGATTCGTTTCTTTTCTACGCTTAAATACAATATCTGCTATTTCTGTAGAAACTACAGTATATTCTACATTTAATTTTCTGCACAAATCTTTGATTTTATCCAAATCAAAATTTCCAAATCCAAGATCTACGGTAATTGCATGAATATCGAACTTATTTGGATAAAATATTCTTAAATGTGCTAATGCATATAACAAAGTTAAACTGTCCTTTCCACCAGAAATCCCGACAGCGATTTTATCTCCTTCCTGAATCATTCCATAATCATCAACTGCTTTTCTGACACGGCTTAAAACTTGCTGTAATTTCAATCTTCTTTCCTCCTTCGTTTCCTATTTATCGTATCATATAGAAGAAAGGAGTTCAATCACATAAAGAAATTGATTAATGATGTAAATAATAAATATATATTATAAAAGCCCGAATTAAAATTCGGGCTTTTATGTATCGTATACCAAAATTAGTTGTTGATTAATTTATCTTCATTACTCCAGCTGTATAATTTACGTACTTCTTCTCCAACTACTTCTGATGGATGTTCTGCAGCTAATTTTCTCATAGCTTTAAAGTGTACCTGTGATCCGGCATCAGACATATCTAATAAGAAGTCTTTTGCAAATGTTCCATCCTGGATATCAGTAAGAATCTGTTTCATTGCTTTCTTAGTATCTTCTGTAATGATCTTTGATCCTGTAATGTAGTCACCATATTCTGCTGTGTTGGAAATAGAGTATCTCATTCCTGCAAATCCTGACTGGTAAATCAGGTCAACGATCAGTTTCATTTCATGGATACATTCAAAGTATGCATTTCTTGGATCATATCCAGCTTCTACTAATGTTTCGAAACCTGCCTGCATTAATGCGCAAACTCCACCACAAAGTACTGCCTGTTCTCCGAAAAGGTCTGTTTCTGTTTCTGTTCTGAAAGTTGTTTCAAGAACACCGGCTCTAGCTCCACCAATTCCAAGTCCGTACGCAAGAGCTAAGTCTAAAGCTTTTCCTGTAGCATCCTGTTCAACAGCTACTAAACAAGGAGTTCCTTTTCCTGCCTGATACTCACTTCTTACAGTATGTCCTGGTGCCTTTGGAGCGATCATTGTTACGTCAACATCTTTTGGAGGTGTGATACATCCAAAGTGAATGTTGAAACCGTGAGCGAACATTAACATGTTTCCAGCTTCCAGATTTGGTTCGATGGATTCTTTGTATAATTTTGCCTGTTTTTCATCATTGATCAGGATCATGATAATATCAGCTTTTTTAGCAGCTTCTGCAGAAGTATAAACTTTAAATCCCTGTTTTTCAGCTTTTTCCCAGGATCTGCTTCCTTCATACAGACCAATGATAACGTTACATCCAGATTCTTTTAAGTTAAGGGCATGTGCATGTCCCTGACTTCCATAACCGATGATAGCGATGGTTTTTCCATCTAAAAGTGATAAGTTACAGTCTTCTTGATAATAAATCTTTGCCATTTTTTTGCTACCTCCATTTTTTGGCTTTATAGTAAGGGCAAATTATCCCTGTACTGTCATAATTAATCATTACATTGTTGCAGGATTATCTTCACCTCTTGTTAAACCAGTCATACCTGTTCGAACAATTTCAATAATCTCAAAATCTTCAATCAGATTAATAAATGCTTCAATTTTGTTAACATTACCTGTTAATTCAATTATTAAGCTGTCTTTGGCAACATCAACAACTTTTGCTCTGAAAATATCAGCAATTGTAATGATTTCCTGTTTTTCAGCTTTTGAAGCTCTGACTTTTGCTAAAATTAGTTCTCTGCAAACAGATTCATTACTTTTTAATTCATAAATCTTCACTACATCTTCCAGTTTTGAAATCTGATTTTTGATCTGCATCAAAATCATATCATCTCCACTGACAGCAATAGTCATTCTGGTAAACTTCTCATCCTGCGTTGTACATGCTGTAATACTGTCGATGTTATAACCTCTTCGTGTAAATAAACCGGAAACACGGCTTAATACACCGGGAGTGTTCTCTACTAATATAGAAAGAACTATCTGTTTCATACTGCACATTCCTTTCTGTATACCTCTGTATTGCATGTATACAGGGTATCTATAACTTTTTTTATTCTACCAATTCTACCTATATGTGTCAAGAAATAATCCTGCGCTACAAGATTCTACATAAAAAATTCATTTTAATATTTTTTGTGTATTTTCATTCACTTTATTATACTATTTTTGTTTTTCAGTGGTACTGGATTCTTCAAAAATGCTTCCTGCATCTTCTTCCGCACGGTTACTGTCATAATGAGAATCATATCCAAAAGTCTCAATAGCATCTGTTCCACCATAATTTTTAGCAAAGTCCTGCTGTTTTCCCTGGTTAAACATAAAATATTTCAAAGCTTCCTGATTTGCTTTAAAGTTTACAAAAAACACAAACATTCCACTTTGTGCATTGCCAGGTTTATATGTATTCTCAATAGGAATTCTCAGCTGATCTATCTCTGTTGTTCCCATTTTTGCAACATTATAGATAAGTTTTTTTAGATAAGTGGCATCTATATCTGTGGAAACATCACCTAATGCATCTATTGCAATATCTAAAACATTCAGAGGATTCTGCTGAAGCATTTTATTAAAAGTTGCCTGCATGACAGCTCTTTGTCTTCCGGTACGTCCAAATTCTCCTACCCCGTATTTTTCAGAAGTGACATAGCGCACACGGGCATATCCCAGAGCCTGGTTTCCATTGAGAGTCTGTTTTCCGGCTTTAACATTACGATATTTTTTCTTGGAAATATAATTGGTTGAATTTAGATATTCTGCCTCTTTTTCCTCTAGTGTCATTTCAATGCCGCCTAATCGGTTGATAACCTTTTCGAAAGCTGATAAATCTACTACACAGAATTTATCAATTTTTATATTAAAGTTTTGGGCAAGAGTATCATAAAGCAACTGTTCTCCACCAAAAGCATACGCTGCATTTAGTTTATTTTTCCCATGATCTGGAATCTCAACATACATATCTCTTAAAAAAGAGGTGATTTTCAATTCCTTGGTTTTAAAATTCACTGTAGCAACCATCATACTATCAGAACGTCCATGGTCACCCTCTTCAGCACCTTGTGCACCATGATCAGAACCAATCAGAAGAATATTAACAACGTCTTTATCAAAATTCAGGTTTTCCTTATTTTCTGAAGTATCCAATTTTTTTCCAGGTTCAATCGCTGCCTCAAGTTTTGCATCGTAATAGCCAAGTCCACCACCCAATGTCAATGCAATTACCAGGAAAATACTAAATATAATAGTAAATTTCTTTGAAAACATATTTTATACTTCCTTTTCCTTATTCAGCTTCTGTTGCAGGTGCTTCTGTAGCTGGGGCAGCTGTTGTAGGTGCTTCCGTGGTTGGAGCAGCTGTTGTAGCTTTCGGTCTTGAGGTTGTGGTTGATTTTGAGGTGCTTGTGGATTCACTTCGAGTACTCTGTGTACTGCTGGTACTTCTTGTCTGGGAAGTATTATATGATGTTGAATCACTGTTAGAGGAACCTCCTGATGAAGAAGAATAACCTGAATATCCAAAGGTTTCAACTCCTGAAACTCCTCCATATTCTTTTGCCCAGTCTTCTTCTGTTCCTTTGTTAAACAGGAAATATTCTAATGCAGCTTTATTGGCATCAAAATTAATGAAGAAAACAAACATATTATTCTGTGCACGTCCCATTTTATAAGTGCTTTCCAGTGGAACTCTTAGCTGATCAATCTCTGTGGTTCCCATTTGGGCTACCTTAAGCACCAGACTTTTTAAATATTTTGCTGACATGTCTGTGGAGACATCGTTCAGTGCATCTAAAGCAATATTAGCTATCGTAACAGGATTTTGCTCCAGTACCTTATTAAGTGCTGCCTGCAAAACAGCTCTCTGTCTTCCCGTACGTCCAAAGTCTCCATCACCATATTTTTTAGAAACAACGTAACGTATACGGGCATATCCCAGAGCCTGATTTCCATTGAGGGTCTGTTTTCCGGCTTTAACATTGCGATATTTTTTCTTGGAAATATAGTTGGTTGAGTTAAGATATTCAGCCTCTTTTTCCTCTAATGTAATTTCCACACCACCAACTTTATTGATAACTTTTTCAAATGTTGAAAAGTCAACAACACAATAATGATCAATCTTTATTCCAAAATTCTTTGCAATAGTCTGATATAAAAGATTTACTCCTCCATATGCGTAGGCTGCATTCAGTTTATCATGACCATGTCCTGGGATTTCTACATACATATCACGCATCAGAGATGTTAATTTTAATTCTTTTGTTTTTAGATTTGCTGTTCCAATCATAATACTATCAGAACGTCCATGATCACCTTTGATTGCTCCATGGTCTGAACCAACAAGTAAAACATTGATAACATCTGCATCTGAAAGCAGATCACCTTCATTTTCAACAGTCAGTTTCTTTTCCTGGTTTACAGATGCTTCCAGACGAGCATCATAGTATCCCAAAATGCCTCCGGCAGCGATTCCAATAATTAGAAATATACTTAAAATTATCTTAAATTGTTTGATCCTCATTTGTGTCCTCCTAAAACTATCTACTAATAGTTAATTATTATACCATATAAACCGGGAAATCAATAGATGATTTTATTAAGTTTTCATGAAAAACGTGTGTCCTTATGATTCCCAATAGGTAGGATTCATTGTTAATTTTAATATCAGCCATTGCGGAAGTTCATGATAATTTCTTCCAAGCTTGAATCCTATATACTTACATCCTGTATGGATAATATATTTTGGAATGAGATATGCTTTACCTTTTGACAACAAATGTTTTAACGTTGAAATTACCATTTTAATACCTTCAGATTCGGATTTGACTTTTAAAAACAGTCCTCCATAATCCACCTGAGATACTGCCAGATCAAAATTTCTATGCAGCTGTTCCATTGCTTTGTAGTCATGCCAATGCCAAACTGCTGCATCAGCGACATAGGCAATTGCTTTTCCAGCTTCGATCATTTTAGATGCCATGATCATATCTTCATTGAATATTGTTTTGTGAATAAAACCACCCATAGCATCATAATCACTTTTTCTATAGGCACTACATACATTAGAGCAAAAAAATGTTTTAATTCCCAAAGTATCTAAATCATCTATAGTCTTTAATCTGCTTTCAGATGGATAATTGAAAATTCTGGTATAGTACTCAATATAGTTTTTTTTGGCATCTGCAAGTTGTCGCCCATATGCTGCGCCAACCTGAGAGTTTTCAAAAGCTTTTACCAGGTTTTCTACCACGTGTTTATCTTTTGGAATAGCATCGTCTGTCATAAACATAAGAATATCTGCATTGGATAAGGATGCTCCATAATCTCTGGTTTTTCCATGATCAAAATCTTTTTTTTCAATATGGTGAACTTCTACATTATCATATTCCTCAATCCATTGCTCATGGAAATACTCTTTTTCCGTATTAATGATAATAATTCGATCAGGTCTACGAGTTTGTACAGACAATCTTCGAAGAGATTCTTTAAATTTCTCTCCTGGTTTATAAGTTGGAATAATCAGATCAACTTTCATACATTTGTCATCCTTTCTTATCGTCGGATTTTAGAACCTTTTGTATCTCGTTTAGCAAGCTTTAATTTGTTAAACTCTAATTTTTTCTTTTTATATATGATAGAATTAATATTTTCGATTCCCATGACATAAATATTTGTTATTTCATCATCTTGTAACAATTTCATTCCACGCACACCTAAAGCACCTTTTTTCTTTGTAGGAATTTCATTGAGCAAGAATTTCAGAAAAATGCCTTCTTTTGTTTGAAGGACGATTTTTTCTTCAGGATCTGCTGCAGCTACCGGCACAACTGCAATAAGTTCATCTTCTGATAATTTTGTTGCAGTAACGGTTCTTTTTGTAACCTTAAATTCACTTCCGTCGACAATTTTAAGCATACTTTTTGCCGTTGCAAACAACAGTTTCTCATGAATAATATTTTCTGCAGCTATTACGGTGACAATAGATTCTTTCGAACTGTCATAATTTCCAAGATTATCAATAGGTGTACCCTTATCTCTATATTTTCCAGCTGGAATATCCAAAGCTTTTATCTGATGCATAGTTCCCTGATTTGTAAAAAAACAAATTTTATCTGTATTCATACATGGCACAATGTATTTATAATCTTTCACCACATTTTCTTTATTTCTTTCATAAATCGCTTTATCAAAAGTCTTGGAATACCCAAACCGATCCATTACAAAGTAAATCTGCTCCTCTTTTAATGGTGCTTCCACATACACAGCTTCTTTTCCATTTTCAATAAGGGTCTTTCTTGGACGGGAAAATTCTTTTTTTATTGCATCAAGCTCTTTTCTGATTACCTTCTTCATGGAAGCTGGATTCTCAAGAATATCCTCATATTCTTCTATTTTAGCAAGAATTTCTTCATATTCTTCCTGGAGAGCAAGAATTTCCAGACCAATCAATCGATATAATTTCAAGTCAAGGATTGCTGTTGCCTGTTTATCTGTAAATTTAAGTTTTGTAGCTTCTATCATAGAATCTGAAGATTTAAATCGGATGTTTCCAGTGTCTCCTTTTGTCAGACATGCCTTTACTTCTTTCTGATTCTGGCTTCCGCGGATAATCTCAATAATAAGATCAATCATATCACATGCTTTGATTAAACCTTCTTTAATTTCACGTTGCTCATATAATTTGTTCAGTAATGTAAGATATTTTCTTCTATTAACTTCATAATGAAATTCTGTATGATGAGCAATAATATCTCTAAGGCTTAAAGTTTCAGGTTTACCATCTACGATTGCCAGCATATTAACTCCAAATGTGTCTTCCAGCTTTGTTTTTTTATACAGGAGATTTTTCAGTCGTTCAATATCTGTACCTTTTTTTAATTCCAGAACAATCCGAATACCATCCTTTGATGATTCATTGGAAATATCAATAATATCTGTGGTCTTCTTTGTTTCAATCAGACTTACTACATCTGACAAAAATTTTGAAATATTATTTCCAATCATAGTATATGGTATCTCAGTGATAACCAGTTTATCTTTTTCTCCTCTTTTTTTCCCAGGTTCAAAAACAATTTTTCCTCTTAATTTCAGTTTACCAGTACCTGAGGAATAAATATCAAGTAATTCTTTTTTATTTACTACAAGACCTCCCGTTGGAAAATCTGGACCAGGAAGATATTCCATAAGTTCTTCATTGGTAATACTTTCTTTTTTCATATAAGCTTTTACAGCATCTACCACTTCTCCAAGATTATGAGGTGGAATGCTGGTCGTCATTCCTACAGCAATTCCATCAGCTCCATTTACGAGGAGATTCGGTATTTTAACTGGAAGCACTTCTGGTTCTTTTTCTGTTTCATCAAAGTTAGAGACAAAATCCACAACATTTTTATCTAAATCTGCCAGATAAGCTTCCTGCGTAATTTTTTGAAGTCTTGCTTCTGTATAACGCATAGCAGCTGCTCCGTCACCTTCTATAGAGCCAAAATTTCCGTGACCATCAACCAGTGGAAGCCCCTTTTTAAAATCCTGGGACATTACGACAAGTGATTCATAAATAGAGCTGTCTCCATGGGGGTGATATTTACCCATAGTATCTCCAACAATTCTTGCAGATTTTCTATGAGGTCTGTCGTATCGAAGCCCAAGCTCATTCATTGCATACAATACACGTCGTTGTACGGGTTTCAAACCGTCTCTTGCATCTGGAAGTGCTCTGGAGCAAATAACGCTCATGGCATAATCAATATAAGATTTTTGCATTACTTCAGAAAATTCTGCTTTTATAATCTGTTCTGACATAACAATTCCTTTCTGATCATTTTACAAAAAGACTAGATATCTAAAGTTGCATCATTTGCATTTTCATAGATAAACTGTCTTCTTGGCGGAACATCACTTCCCATAAGCATGGAAGTAACATCGGATGCCATTCGTGCATCTTCTATCTCAATCTGTTTTAATGTTCTTGTTTCAGGATTTAATGTTGTTTCCCATAGCTGCTGGGCATCCATTTCTCCAAGACCCTTATATCTCTGTAATGTAAAGGACCCTTTCTGTCTGGCACGATATTTTGACAGTGCTGCATCATCATACAAATACATTTCCTGTCCTTTTTTAGGGATTACTTTATAAAGAGGAGGTGTTGCCAGATAAATATGTCCATGAGAAATCAGTTCTGGCATAAATCGATAAAAGAATGTTAATAGGAGGGTTGCAATATGCGCACCATCTACATCAGCATCCGTCATGATAATAATCTTGTGATAACGTAATTTACTGATATCAAAATCGTTCCCATAACCTTCTGAAAATCCACACCCAAATGAATTGATCATTGTTTTAATTTCTGCATTTGCCAGTACTTTATCCATAGTTGCTTTTTCAACATTTAATATCTTACCTCTGATTGGAAGAATGGCTTGAGTTTTCCTATTTCTGGCTGTTTTGGCTGATCCGCCTGCGGAATCTCCTTCCACAATAAAAATCTCACATTCCTGTGGTTTACGGCTTTCACAATTGGAAAGCTTTCCGTTACTATCGATAGATAGTTTCTGTTTTACAAGCATATTTGTTTTGGCTTTTTCTTCTGCTTTACGGATTTTGGCAGATTTTTCTGCACATGCAAGTACTTTTTTTAAGGTATCCAGATTTTTATCAAAAAACAGGACAGCTTCTTCTCCGGTTATTTCCCCTACAGCTTTTCCTGCATCAGGATTATCAAGTTTGGTCTTTGTCTGACCTTCAAATCTTGGGTCTGGATGTTTTACAGATATAATAGCTGTCATTCCATTTCTAACGTCTGTTCCCGTAAAATTGGCATCCTTGTCCTTCAGTATTCCGATTTCTCTTGCATATTGATTCATTACAGCTGTAAACTTAGCTTTAAAACCTGTTATATGAGTACCACCTTCAATGGTGTAAATATTATTACAAAATCCTAAAATATTTTCTCCAAATTCTTCTGTATATTGAAAAGCTATTTCTGCCTCGATTCCATCAACTGTTCTCTTAAAATAAATAGGTTTATGAAGGACATTCTTTCCTTCATTCATTTTCTTTACATAAGCACAGATTCCTTCTGGTTCATGATAATCAACAGTAGTTTCTTCACCTTTTCTTCGATTAATATAATGAATTGTTAGCATTGGATTCAAGTATGCTGTCTCATGAAGACGATTTCGTACCATTGCAGCTTTAAAGTAGGTTTTATCAAAAATTTCCGGATCCGGCAGAAATTGTACTTTAGTTCCTGTATCTGATTTCCGGCATGATCCTATGACTTTAAGCGGACTTATTATTTTACCTTGTGCATATTTTTGCTGAAACACTTTTCCATCTTGTTTTATGGTAACTGTAAGCCATGTAGACAGAGCATTTACAACAGATGCTCCCACTCCATGGAGCCCTCCGGAAATCTTATATCCGCCATCACCAAACTTTCCGCCGGCATGAAGCATAGTAAATACCATCTCTACTGCAGGCATTCCGGTTTTCTCATTTATTCCAACAGGAATTCCACGTCCATTATCTGATATTACAGCTGTGCCATCATCTTCCAGTGACACGGTAATATCATCACAATATCCTGCAAGAAATTCATCAACTGCATTATCAACTATTTCATATATTAAATGATTCAGACCTTTTGTAGAAACACTCCCTATATACATACCGGGACGCTTCCTTACAGCTTCCAATCCTTCCAGAACAGAAATACTGTTGGCATCGTATGTATTCTTTACCATTTTAGATAACTCTCCTCCTCACTACTAAAAAAGTAATTTTCAATAGTTTATCATAGAAATTTTAGATTGACAAACCGATGATTATAATCGACTCAAGTTGACATTATACCTCAAAAATTTTATAATTACAAAGGAATAAAAGAAAGGAAAAAGCAAAATGAAAAGTATGATTTTAAAAAAAGCTTTAGCATGTGTTATTTTAAGCTCTCTGCTTTTATTTTCTCTTAACGGATGTGGGGCCAGAAACATCAAAGATCCTGATAAGACTATGGATGCATTTTATCAGATGATGATTTATCAGGACTGTAATGCTATGACTGATCTTGGAATTGATGCAAAAGAATCAAAGGCTACTGTAGAGGAATATCAGTCTGCAATGATTTCAACTTTTCAAAAAGAATTCTCTGCAGCAGGTGTTGCCATTACTAAAGATCAGGCTAATGATATTCTGGATGCTATTAAGGATAAATTCAGTCAGTTGGATTATAAGATCTCTATTCTGAAAGAGGGAAAAAAAGAAGCAACTGTAAGAGTATCAAGCCACTATATTGATTACCTTAAAATCTTCAAAGAAGCTAAAATAGAAACTATCAACCAATTAAAGCCACAGCATATTGAAAAACTCTCAGATGCAAAGAAACAGTTAGTATCAAATATTATAACAGGATTTCATAATGCAGAGATTTCATCTAATATGCACAGTAAAATCTTTCATCTGAAACTTCAAAAAATCAAAACCGGAAAAGAAACGGTGAAAGTATTTTTCCCAACAGATTATGAGAAAACAGGTTCAGATTTAATCAGATTGGTTACAAAACAGTAAGTAAAAAAAGCGGAGTGTTTTTTATTACATAGAAAATTCAAAGAAATTTCCTATGTAACAAAAATAAAGGTCAATGGTATCATTAAACCATTGGCCTTTTGTTTATTCTATATATTCTCCATCTTCAATCAGAAGCTTTTTTAAATTCTTTCTGGCATCATGACACCTGCTCTTTACAGTACGTTCTGACATTTGAAATAAATCTGCAATTTCTTTGCACTTAAATCCGTATACGTATCGAAAGATTAATATGTCCCTATGATGTTCAGGCAATTTTGCAAATTTTTCTTTCAACAGATGCAGATCAATCATCTGAAGATAACCATTGACTGGATCTTCCACATAATCACCTTCATCACCGTCATCATAAACCAGACTCTCATGTGCATTTTTCTTTTCTGATTCGATAAGAGAGTATGCAGTATTTTTGACCATTGCCTTTAGAAAGTATTGTACTTCATTCTCTGGAACATTTAAAATACTATTGGGATATAACAATGCCTTTTCAAATACTGTCTGCACAATATCCTCTGCCAAATCCGCATTCTTCACATATTGTTTTGCAACGTAAAATAATCTCTTTGAATATGAAACATATAATTGTTCTATGTATCTAACTGTCTTTTTACCTACAGGTTTTCTTTTTCTTAGTTTCATTAATAATCTTCTCTCTCATTTTCAATTTTTACACTTATGCACTATCATTATAAAGTTATATGTACTAATTGTAAATAAGCCAGTGAAAAAATCTTCATATTATTACCAGTTTTTTTATATTTATGTTAAGTTCTTAAAAAGATTCAAATAATATTTCGTCAAATATAATTTCCTGATTTTCATCTGAATATTCGACTTCTTTGGAATAAAGCCGTGGGATATCTTCTTTTATTAACCCCATATTATTTAAATCATTTTCCTGAATAATACGAGCAATTATATGACAACTAATAACTGCAAATTTTACTTTATCAATCATGTTTTTATCATTTATAGCATGCATAAAATGTCGATAAATAAAATAAACAAGAAGCTGTTCATAAAAGATGTCATTGATTTGTATATTCTTTTGTGAATCAGTATTCATTAAAAGCTTCTTCCATGTATCATCCAGGATTTCCAGATTTAATAAGATTGTTTTCCATTGTTTCCAGGACTCTGCAGACGAAGCTTTCTTCCAATGCTTTTGTGTGTTGTCCTGTATATTTATTTCAATCAGATCTAAAGAATGTTTTCCCTGATTTACATAATTTTGCATTTTTTGTGTAAATTCCAGCATAAGGTTAATTCTTTGGCTCATATCTAGTTTCCTATTTTGCAGAATCTCAAATATTTTATTCCTGACATAAAAAATAAACATTTCTTCAAGATTTCCCAAATTATTTCCAGTTTCTAAAAAAGAAACAGGTTCTTTTTGATTTAATATAAGATCTGCAGCTACTTCACAAGACAATCCAATGCCTATTTCTTTTATATCTGCAAATTCATTATAAAATCTTGGATGATCTGTACATATCTGACACAGATGATTTTCTCCCAGTTTAGTAAAAATATCACACAAATTATTTTTATTAAGGAAAGCGCAGCGCCCTTTTTTATCCATTTTAAAGTATGCTGAATCTTCATGAATGATATTATCACATAGTCTTTTGCCAAATTCTCCTTCTACCTGATAGTAATCTTTCAGTGTTTTATCATCGATGTCAATTTCCCATCCTATACAACAATTATTTTTACATTTTGATCCAATACACGAAAAATCTTTATAATAATCTGGTACTCTATATTTCATATCGTTCCTCATTTCTAATGAATCTGCTCAAATGCTTCTGAAAAGTGTTTGATAACTTCATCATAAGTATAAAAATCTGCGTTGGCAAGTCCTTTTTGTACACTTGATTGCGTAATTCCAAGTCTTTTTGCACAGGCTGTCTGTCCGTCATGAAATTCCATATAATCTTTTATAATCTCATGTTGTCTTCTACTCCACCTTTGTTTCATGGAAGTCAGCAGCATAAAAGACATATTCAGTACACTGGTTACTGCTTCATTATCTCCATCACAGATAATATGGTAATTACTTCTTGCAGTTGCACTTTTCATATTTTTTTCTTTTAAGTATTCAATTGCTGTCCATGCATTTTTGAAAGCTTTATTATCAGCTTCCCATAAAGCCGTTTGAGACAAAGTATGCGATGATTTTCCTATCCCGATTCCCCAAATGATTTTTAATGGATATATTTCTTCTTCCAATCCCATTAATATTTCCATCAAATGACTTCCACAATTAAGAAGACCATGAAATTCATCTTCATGAATCATCTTCATGGGTTTTACAAAATCTTTTGAATACTTTTTATTATACCTTTCCAGACTTTGGCTGATTTCCTTATGACAGCCTTTTTTTTCTGCTATCCCTATAATTGCAATATATGGCTCAAAATAAAAAAGGAATAATTTTCTTTTATTCATTATATTAAACATAAAGAAAGGGAGCTGGAAATTTCCAGCTCCTTCTTGGATTCATTTTATAATTTATAATGTGTTATAAATATCTACTACCTGTTCTAATACTGTTTCATTATTAATTCCTGAAATCTCTTTCAATGCGTCTTTTACTCCAAGAGTTTTGATCTTATCCTGAAGTTCTACACTCTGAGGATCATCGGCATTATTATATTTTAATGCTGCTGCAATTCCTGTAAGTAATGCATCTACTGGAAGATTATATTCCAATGCTGTCATTGTAGGTTTTGCCAATCTATCTGTTGCACTTAATTTTCTTAATGGTTCTCTTCCTACACGTGCAGTATCATCAACTAAATATGGATTTTTAAAACGGCTGATAATCTTTTCAATATATTTGAAATGTGCCTCTTTATCAAATCCATATTTGTTTACAAGAGCCATTCCACTCTGTTCCATGGCTTTCTTTACAATTGTGTAGATTTCTTCATCTGCAATACTTTCATCAATTGTTTTGTAACCTTTATAATTTCCAAGGTATGCTGTAATACAATGACCTGTATTTAATGTAAATAATTTTCTTTCGATGTATGCCATTAAATTATCAGCAAGATTCATTCCTTCAATTTTTGGAACTTCTCCTTTGAAAGAAGCCTCTTCTACATTCCATTCGTAGTAGTTTTCAACAACCACATCGATTGGATTATCCAGGCGTACCGGAGGTACAATACGGTCTACAGAACAATCAGGGAATCCCACATATTTATCTGCATATGATTTTTCATCATCATTTAAATGCTCATAAACAGCTTCTTTTAACTGAGAACTTCCTTTAATTGCATTTTCACATGCGATAATGTTTAAATATGCTTCGGAACCAGCTTCTTTTCTTGCAATAATTCCTTTTGCAACAGATGGTGCAATAATTGGAAGAATTCTTAATCCTACAGCTGTTGTAATGATTTCAGCTTCTTTGATTTCATCAATCAATTCTGGTTTTGTAGAATTTACACCGCTAATATCTGTAATTACCTGTTCTTTACTTTCCACATCTTTTACAAAGATTGTATATTTTCCATCTTCATTGATTTTATCAATGATTGTATCATTAACATCTGCAAATACCACATGATATCCGGCTCCGGAAAGTAAACCTCCGATAAATCCACGTCCAATGTTTCCTGCTCCGAACTGTATTGCTTTCTTCATTTTGCTCCTCCTTTTTGAAAAAAAATTCTGATTTCAACTTAAATTCAATCATTTTCGGTTATTTTCGTTCAATTTTGATCAATTTTGAGTATATTAAAAGTGCATCTATATAAAGTGATGCACTTTTAAATAAATACGGAAGTTTTTCCTACTTGAAAATTTCCATGATTTCATCAACATTCTTTGTTGTCTTCATCATTTCCAGACATTCTGCATCATCAAGAACTTCTGTAATTCTTCCTAAGATTGATAAATGTTCATCTCCAACACCAGCGATACCGATGACTAACTGTGCTTTTTCTCCGCCAAAATCAACGCCATCTGGATACTGAAGAATAACGATACCGCTCTTTTTAACTTTGTTTTTTGCATCTATTGTACCATGAGGAATTGCAATTCCCATTCCCATGTATACAGAAGCTTCTTCGTTACGTTTTATCATTGCCGGAATGTATTCTTCATCTACATATCCTAATTCATTTAACAACTTACCAGCAGCTGTGATTGCATCATTCATAGGAACTGTTTTTAATCCGGTTTTAATACCTTCTTCTACTAAAATCTTGCTGTTGGCTGTTATTGTTTCTTCTGCTGCAGAAGCTGTTTCTTCTACTGCTGGAGCCTCTGATTCAACTGATGTTACCTGAGCATATAACTGATCTAATTGAGGGTCAGCAAGGAAGTTTCCGATGGTAACCATCTGAGCCTGTGGTGCTGCTTTTACTGCACGATCAACTAATATTTCCTGTACAACTGCAATATCACAATCAGCAGGGATATTATCTACAGATGTGTTTGTAACTGTGATATCAGGACGTTGTCCTTTGATACGATTACGGAATTTTGTTGCACCCATTGCAGATGATCCCATACCGGCATCACATGCAAAGATAATCTTCTTGATTTCACCAGCTTTTTTAGGTTCACCATTTGATGCAGGAACAGTCATTCCTTTTGATTCTGCTTTTGCAGCAGCCATATCATTTTGTGCTTCTTCTAAGCTCTTACCGTTTGACATCTTAATAATTGGTGAAGCAACAAGGAAAGATACTCCAGCTGCGATTAAAACACCAATCAGTGTAAATAAAATCTGACTCTTAGGTGACATTGACAGATAAGTGATAATGGAACCTGGAGAAGCAGGTCCTACAAGACCACATCCTGTAATTGTAAACCATGCAATTGCACAAACATTACCAGCGATTGGTGCAATAATTACCAGTGGATTCATCAATACATATGGGAAGTAAATTTCATGAATACCACCAAATAAATGGATGATAATTGCTCCAGGAGCTGAATCTTTTGTTGTTTTATCTTTACAGAATAACCAGTATGCAACTAATACACCAAGACCTGGACCTGGATTAGGCTCTAACATGTACATGATAGATTTACCAGCCTGTGCTGCCTGTTCGATTGCGATTGGTGTAAAAATACCGTGGTTAATTGCATTGTTCAGGAACAATACTTTTGCAGGTTCGATAAAGATTGCTGCCAATGGAAGCATTTTCGCTTTAATCAATACATTTACACCTGCTGTTAAGATTGCTAAAATAGCACTCATAAATGGTCCGATTAAGTAATATCCGATAATTGCTACAAGCATACCAAGGATACCAACAGAGAAGTTATTGATTAACATCTCAAATCCAGCTGGCATACGAGTTTCCATAAATTTATCAAATTTCTTGATAACCCATCCAGCGAAAGGTCCCATAACCATGGCGCCCATCAGCATCGGCTGTCCGTCTAAACCACCAACACCGGCAATACAACCCATAACGGCAATTGCACCCATAACACCGCCACGATCTCCACCTACCATTTTACCACCAGTATAAGCAATTAATGCTGGTAAAAGGAAATACAGCATATAAGGCTGAATAGATGCAAGTTTTTCATTAGGAAGCCATCCATCAGCAATAAATAAAGCTGTGATAAGACCCCATGCGATAAATGCACCAATGTTTGGCATAACCATGGCACTCAAAAATTTACCAAACTTTTGTACTTTGTTCTTCATGTTTGTGTTCCTCCTTCTTTTCCCTTTCTTCTCATGATCTTTTCATAGTAGTTTCCAAGGCATATTTCCAGCTGTGCCTCAACAGCATTACGATTTTTATTCATCAAATATGTAATAATCTGATCTTTTTCAGCCAGGGCACCGCTGATTTCACTCATAATCTCCCTGTATACTGCATGATTATTTACAGATGGGATCAACATAATAATTGCTCCACAGATTGTCTGTCCTCCCTCACTGAAATCCTGTTTCAATGAAATATATCCAAATCTACAGTGCTTCACACCTTTTGTTTCACAATGCAAAAACAGTATATTTACAGTTGGAATATAGGTTGTGGAAATATCCTCTCTCTTCTTCAAATCCCTTTTGATCATATCTGCAAGTTCCTCACTCCTTGCAAATAAATTTCCAGCACACATAATCAAATTTTCTTTACTTTTTACGGATTCTTCTGAAGATATTTTGATATTATCCAATACCTGTAATATTTCCTGTCCAAGAAGCACCATATAATCAATGTCAGCTCTTCTTATTTTATGTCTGCTTTTTGCCTGTTTTTGCTTCTTTAAAGGTTTTGATTTCTTCACTCCCTTTAATGCTTTTCGAATCAGAAGCTTATCTGGTTCCGGAAGCACTGAATTTACAAATACATTGGGAAATGAAGTCTCTAACTCTGCTGTTGAAATAATAAGGTCAATATTCTGCTCTTCAAGTTTGAATGGATCAATATCTGCTGTTGAAATAATCTGTCGTACCATAATTTCAGGAAATTCTTTTTGAAGATGCACAGAAAGCATATGTGATGTTCCTACTCCATGAGGACATGCTATACAAACTGATACTTTTTCTTCTTCTGCATACTTCTTTTCCATAGCAACAGAAAAATATAGTGCGATAAATCCTAATTCACCTTCTGAAATTTGATCAACTTCCAGTTCATTTTTAAGAAATTCACAAGCTGTAATAGTTGCTTCATAGATTTCTTTATATTTTTCTTTCAGTATTTCAAGATGTCCATTTTCTGTAAACAGATTCATCTTTATTCGATTTAATGCCGGTCTCATATGGTTACATAAACCATCAATCAGCACAGGATTATCTAAAAAATCTGTTTCCAGCAACTTCTCCATGTTCAGAACAATTTTTATTACAATTTGTCTGACATGAAAGTTTTCTTCGTCATATTTACTGTCATTCTTATTTTTCCATATTTTTGCACATAAAAGCTGAAGTGTAATATTATAAACTTCTCCATCAGAAACCTGATTTCCTGTCAGCATTCCGATTTTACTGCCAATCCAATTAGCAACCTGACATTCTGGAAGGTGCATCATGGACAATAAATCTTTTCCGTCTTCCCTGATTTCCCATCCTCTGCTGATCCGGCAAATCGTAAGAATAAAATATAAGGATAAATGAATTTCTGATCGTTCAGTATACTGAATATGCAAAACATTTTGAGTCTCTCTGATAATCAGCTGTACTTCCTGTAAAATCTGTTCACTTAATCCATGAAATAATTTTTCTTCTGGAATTTCATCATTGTCCAGCAAGCTTTTTAAATGTTTATTTGTCAGCATTCTTCTTAAAAGAATGATAACCGTCTGGCGGAAATCTTCTTCTTTGCCTTCCCAATAGATTCCGATTCCTGCTTTTCTATACAGTCTCAGATTATAATGATTTATCCATTGTTCTATCTCATCCAAATCATTAGTAAGTGTTCCATCTGAAATATGAAAAAGGGATGTAAAATAAAAATATTTTAATGGTTGGTTTTCTGACAAAATTTCCAGTAAAATCCTATCCTGGCGTTGACTTTTCGTATAACCAGACTGATTCTGATCCATCTGAAGAAGTTCCTGAAGGAATTGTCTCGTTTCCTTATCCTCGTCTACATAAAGACCTACTCTAGGTTTTTTTACAAGATGAAAATCATTTTCTTCAAACCATGCATCGATTTGATTCATCTCTCTTAGAATTGTACGTGAGCTGAGTTTTAACTTCTCCGAAATAGCTTGAACTGTTACGGGATTATCTGCTGTAAACTGAGCCAGTATTTCAATGATCATTTTTTGTCTCTGGGTTAATCCGGATTTTTTTTTCAATTATTTCCACCCCTTTCATGTATAATTATATATATATGTTCGCATCTGCACAACTAATTGATATAGCAATTTTGTCTGTATAAAATAGTGACATGAAATGGTGACATTTTTGAATCATGACACAAAAAAATCCCCTTTCGCAAAACCAAAAGGGGATTTGAATAAATTTTTTAAAATTTTATTTTTGAAAGAGCTTCCGCAAATGCATTATTAATTGGTGCTTCTGACTCTTTTTGCTGTTTTTTCAGATAGCGATTTACTTCTTTCCTGCTCATTCCAGCTCCTTCTTTTTTCTTTCGTTCCTGGAATGCAGATAATTTTTCTTTGTGTCCACATATACAAACAAATTTCTTATTATCTCCTTCTCCTACCAGTTCCATCTTCTTATGACAAACAGGACAGCGAGCATTAGTTGTTTTAGACACGGTTTTTTTATATCCGCAGTTTCGATCCTGACAAACCAGAAGTTTTCCATGTTTTCCTTGAACTGAGAGAAGGAATTTCCCGCATTCCGGACACTTATGACGGGTTACATTATCATGGCGGAATTTTCCATCAGATGATTTAATGTCCTGGATCAATGCTTCTGTATAATTCCTGATTTCTTTCATGAATTTCTGATCATTTTCTTTTCCTTTGGAAATTGCTGTAAGCTTCTGTTCCCAATCTGCCGTCAGATCAGCTTTTTTCAAATCATCTGGCACCAGCTCAAGAAGCTGCTTCCCTTTAGAAGTAATAATAATATCGTTACCCTTCTTTTCTAATAAATAACTTCGAAATAATTTATCAATGATATCCGCTCTGGTGGCAACAGTTCCCAGTCCTTTTTTATCCATCTGATCAATTAATGTTCCTTCTGTATACCTGGCAGGTGCATTTGTTTTACCCTCTGTCATTAAAATTGAACCTACTATATACTGTTTTCCTTTGGCTGGAAGTTCCGGAATTTCGGTAATGATATTTCCATCTTTTTCTTCTTCCTGATAAAGTTCCTTCCATCCAGGATTTTTCATTAATATTACTTTTGACCGAAGACGTTGTCCCTGGATTTCTCCATAAATCTGAATCTGCTCAGAAATTGAAGGTTCCATAAGAACAGCCATAAATCTTTTTACTACCATATCATATATTTTCCTTTCATCTGCCGACATGGAAGATAACTGCACATATTGTTCAGTAGGAATGATTGCATGATGATCAGATACCTTTGCATTATTTATAAAACGTTTATTAGATTTTATATCTTTTCTCATTAATTTTGCTGCTGCTTTTTTGTATGGACCAACACCACATGCTTTTATTCTTTCTTTTAAGGTATCTGTCATGTCACTGGTCAGATACCTGGAATCTGTTCTTGGATAAGTCAGAACTTTATGATGTTCATAAAGAGACTGCATAAGATTTAAAGTCTGTTTTGGTGAAAATCCATATTTTCTGCTTGCCTCTTTTTGCAAGGTAGTCAGATCATACAGCTCTGGTCCATAGGATTTCTTCTCTTTCCGACTGACTTCTTTTACAGTTAGATTACCGCTTTTTAATACTTTGCCAATCTCTTCTGATTTCTTTTTATCAAATATTCTTTGATTTCCATTGGAATTTTCCCATATAAAGCTCATACCAGAGGCTGTCACTTTCCATCCATAATATATCTCTGGTTTAAAAGTCCGGATTTCCTTTTCACGTTCTTCAATCATTGCCAATGTTGGAGTTTGGACACGACCACAGGATAGCTGTGCATTATATTTGCAGGTTAAAGCTCTGGTTGCATTGATTCCAACAAGCCAGTCTGCCTCTGCACGTGATCGTGCTGCACGAAAAAGCGCATCATAATCTTTTCCGTTTTTTAAATGGGCAAACCCATCCTTGATTGCCTTGTCTGTTACAGAAGATATCCATAAACGATAAATTGGTTTCTTATTACCAGACATCTGCAAAATCCATCTTGCCACCAGTTCACCCTCTCTTCCGGCATCTGTCGCAATAACGATATCAGAAATGTCATTTCTTAATATCAGCTTTTTCACTGCCTGAAACTGTTTTGATGTCTGACGTAATACTGTAAGCTTCCAATGCTTTGGCATCATAGGCAAAGTTTCCAAATTCCAGGTTTTGTATTCATTACCATACTGTTCAGGATCAGCCAGAGATACGAGATGTCCCAGTGCCCATGTGACAATGTAGTTCTTCCCTTCAATATAACTATGTGATTGGTTATTACATCCCAGTACCCTTGCAATATCCCTTGCAACAGATGGTTTTTCAGCTAAAACAAGTCGTTTCATTGTTATTTCCCTTCCTAAACTGGTATTTTTTTATAATCTTTATTATAATAATAGAAATTATAAAAATAATCTACAGAAGAGGTGAAATTTATGAGACTTATGATTGCATCGGATATTCATGGTTCTGCCTATTATTGCCAAAAACTAATGGCTGCTTTTGAAAAAGAAACACCTGATAAGCTTTTGCTTTTAGGAGATCTTTTATATCATGGCCCGAGAAACGATCTTCCCAGAGATTATCAGCCTAAGGAAGTAATTTCCATGCTAAATACACATTGTCAGCAAATTATCTGTGTCAGAGGGAATTGTGAAGCGGAAGTTGATCAGATGGTTCTTGAATTTCCTATTATGAGTGATTCCTGCATTTTATTTCACGAACATCATATGATATTTGCTACTCACGGACATATTTATAATCCACAGCATCCACCAAAACTTCATTCGGGAGATATTCTTTTAAACGGACATACCCATGTATCCTGCTGCAAAGAATATGATGATTTTCTCTATATCAATCCAGGCTCTGTCTCCATTCCAAAAGAAGATACTCCAAATGGATATATTCTTTTCAATGATGAAGAAATCTTATGGAAAAATTTAGATGGAAAAATTTATAAAACATATAGGATTTAAAAACAAAAAAGAGGGCAAAAGCGCCCTCTTTTTAACAAAAATCAATTGATATTAAATACTACTATATAATTACAGTTTACAGATATCAGCTATTGTATCAAATGGAATCCCTTCATTTTCTCCATTTTCATCTTTATGCACAAATACAATATCATCTTCTTCTGTATAGCGTGCATACTCAATCTGCATAAAATCTCCTTTGATTTTTCTTCCGTTTAATGTTTCTACTATAATTTTATCATTCTGAGAAATAAACAGTTCTTCTTCTTTCCCTGTTTCATCCTCTTTTACAATTTTTACTCCTGGCAATACACTTTTAAAATCAATCATTTTATTTTCTCCTTTGTAATTTTTAATATTTTATCAAATGGCGCATGGTCCATTCTTTGATTTTTCCGTAAGGCTGATATCTTACCGGCACATCAAATTTTTGTGATTTCCTGACGATGCTCTTTTTGTGACTGAATGTATCAAAGCTAGATTTACCATGGTAAGCACCCATACCACTTTCTCCAACACCACCAAATCCTAATTCAGAAGATGCCAGATGAATGATTGTATCATTGATACATCCGCCACCAAATGGAATATGCTCCATAATATCTTTTTCCATTTTTTTGTTTTTAGTAAAAAGATATAATGCCAGAGGTTTTGGCTGTGATCTCAAGTATTTTTTTACTTCCTGAATTTTATTGTATGAAAGAATAGGAAGTACTGGACCAAAAATTTCCTCCTTCATGATAGCAGAGTCCTTCTCTATCCGGGTAAGTATTGTAGGTGCAATTTTTCTGGTCAAACCATCTCCATAACCACCTTCCACTATAAAGCCGCTTTTCATAAGTCTGATAATTCGTTGATAATGTCTGGAATTTATAATTCTTGGATAATCAGAATTCGTCAACGGGTTGGCGCCATACATTTTATGAATCCAATATCTTAAATAGACAATAAGCTCTTTTTCCACTTTTTGATTCACCAGGATATAATCCGGAGCGACACATGTCTGCCCTGCATTCAGATATTTCCCAAATACAATCCGCTTAGCAGCCAATTTTAGATTTGCTGTTTCATCCACAATACAGGGACTCTTACCGCCCAATTCTAAAGTAACTGGTGTCAGATTTACAGAAGATTTCTCCATGACTAATTTTCCAACGGCTACACTTCCAGTAAAGAAAATATAATCAAACTTCTGATTCAGCAACTCCTGACTTTCCTTCTGTCCACCAGTGACCACTGTTACAAAACTCTCTGGAAATATGTCCTCTATCATATTCTCTATTACCTTGGATGTATTTTGAGAATACTCTGATGGCTTTAAAATACAGCAGTTTCCCGCCCCGATAGCTCCTATCAATGGTTCCAGTGTCAAAAGTAACGGATAATTCCATGGAGACATAATCAAGACAACTCCGTACGGCTCGGATATAATAAAGCTTTTTGCCGGGAATTGAGCCAACGGTGTTTTAACTGATTTTGGTTTCATCCATGATTTTAGATGTTTCTTTACATAACGAATTTCATTGAGCACCATAGCAATCTCTGTCATATAAGATTCATAAGGGGATTTATTCAGATCTTGTCTTAGTGCTTTATAGAACTGCTTCTCATACTTATGAATCCCATATTCCAAACGATTTAAGGCCCTGATTCGAAATTCGTAGGAATTTGTTTTTCCTTTGTTATAAAATTGTCTTTGCTTATTAATGATATTTTTTATGCTCATAAAACTATTCTAGCATGAATTATTTAATATTCAATGTCCTTTTTATTATTCTGGTTTACTATTTTACAAAACCTAGCTGCCAGAACGCAACTGCACTTGCTGCTGCTACATTCAGCGAATCTACACCATGAGACATTGGTATCCGAATGGTATAATCACAATTAGCAATGGTATCGGAGACCAGTCCATCTCCTTCTGTTCCAAGAATAATCGCCAGCTTTTCTTCAGACATAACTTCTGGATCATTAATTGGAACCGAATGATCACTCAGCGCCATGGCTGCAGTTTTAAAATTCATATTATTCAGCAGGTGAATCCCATCTTCCGGCCATATAGATTGTTCGTCAAAAAAAGTCCAGGGAATCTGGAATACCGTTCCCATGCTGACTCTGATTGATCGTCGATATAACGGATTACTGCAGCCTTTTGTCAGTAAAATTCCATCCATATTCAATGCAGCAGCAGAACGGAAAATCGCTCCTACATTGGTAGGATTCATGACATTTTCTAAAACAACGATACGCCTTGCATTTTTGCATACCTGTTCTACCGTTGGTAATTTAGGACGATACATGGCACATAACATGCCGCGGGTTAATTTGAAACCGGTAAGTCTGGTCAATATATCAAATTCTGCTGTATAAACAGGGATGTCACCGCATCGTTCAATCAAAGTCTTTGCCTGGGTTTCTAAATGTTTCCGTTCACATAAAAACGAAATAGGAACACATCCGGCATCCAATGCAGTTTCAATGACTTTGGGACTTTCTGCGATAAATATCCCCTTTTCCGGTTCATGACGATTTAAAAGCTGTGCTTCGGTAAATCTTGCATAAATGTCAAGTTCTTTTGCGGTAAAATCAGTTATTTCTATAATATTAGACATAAATATCTCCCTTATATGATTCTTATCATCTTTATTATAAAATTATTCTAGCATGATTTACTTAATTTTCAACTTTCTTTGTGCTAAAATATTTTGGATGATAAACATGAAAGGAAAATCTTACAAATGACGATTCAGGAATATTTAAAGCATCATAAACTGATTACCGATGGTGCTTTTGGAACCTATTATTCAAATAAGTACTCTACTCAGGAAATCCCGGAAACTGCAAATATCACACATCCGGACAGAGTTCTGGACATCCATAGATCTTACATAAATGCTGGAGCCAGGCTCATTCGTACCAATACATTTGCCGCAAATACTTTATTACTGCAGACGGACTTGCAAAAAGTCAAAGAAAATATCCGTGCTGCTGTAAAAATTGCAAATGATGCAATTCAGGAATCAGAACATACTGTTTACATTGCAGGTGATATTGGTCCAATTCCAAATTATCAATATGCCCAGGAGCAATATCTGGAAATTGCAAAAACGTTTCTGGAAGAAGGTGTTGATATCTTATCATTTGAAACCTTTGCTGATATGGAACAAATTCTTCCTGTGATTCAAAAGATAAAACATAAAGATTTATTTATCATGGTACAGTTTAGTGTCAATCAGTTTGGTTACAGCAATTCCGGTTTAAGTGCCCGAAGATTAATTCAGGAAGCTTCCTGCGTTGATGAAATAGATGCCGTAGGATTAAATTGCGGTGTGGGTCCCGGACACATGGCACAGATTTTAGATAAAATAAATTTAGATCATGGGAAATTTGCAATTGCTCTGCCTAATGCCGGATATCCAAAACTGATTCGGAATCATATGCAATTTACAGATAATCAACATTATTTTGTCTTAAAAGTCCAGGAGATGGCAGAAAAAGGAATGGATATTGTTGGAGGATGCTGTGGTACCAATCCAGACTATATTCAAAAATTATCTGCAATTCTAGATATTGCCCAAAACCCCAAAAAAACTTCCACAGCACAAAACAAATCGCCGGAAAAACAAATGATAAAACATGGTTTCTTCTGTAATCCGGATGGCTCGTTGAAAAAGAAAAAACTAATTGCTGTAGAGCTGGCTCCTCCAGCTAATGTCGATGATGAAAAAATAATGGATGCTGCTCATATTTTGAAAAAATCCGGTGTAGATGTTGTTACCTTCCCAGATTCACCTTCTGGACGTACCCGTATTGATTCTGTCCTTATGGCAGAAAAAGTCAAACGGGAAACCAATTTAAATGTTATGCCTCATATCTGCTGCCGGGATAAAAATGCTATTGCCATACGTTCTCTTTTAATGGGGGCACAAATTAACGATATAGACAATATGCTGGTTATTACCGGTGACCCTATTCCGGTGGTCATAAGACAAACAGTCAAAGGTGTTTTTAACTTTGATGCCGTCGGACTTATGAACATTATCAAAGATATGAATGAGGAAATTTTTACAAATCATTCGATTGTCTATGGAGGTGCTATCAATCAGGGACGGCCAAATCTGGAAGTAGAAATCAAACGAGTCAGACGAAAAATAGATGCAGGCGCAGAATTCTTCTTTACACAGCCGGTATTCTCCAAAGCCGAAGCTGACCGCATCCATACGATCAAAAAAGAAACCGGAGCAAGAATCCTGTGCGGTATTATGCCATTGATCAGCCGACGAAATGCATTATTTATGAAAAATGAAATTGCCGGAATTGCTGTTACCGATGAAATTGTAAACCGTTATCCGGAAAACGGTACCAGAGAAGAAGGAGAATCTGTCGGAATATCTATTGCCAAAGAAGTCATTTCTTATACAGAAGATTTTGTCGATGGATATTACTTCTCCTTCCCATTCAACAAAGTCTATTTACTTGATAAAATCCTATAATATAAAAACAAGCGATGCTTCATGACTTTATGTTACATCGCTTGTTTTTATTATGACTTTATTTTATTATTTGTTTTTATAAAATATTCTTTCCCAAAATACTTCACCTTGTCAAATTTTCGAAATCCACATATCTTACCCGTAGTAATCGTTTGTTCTGAGCGAATCCCTTTTGTTTGCTGATAGTCGCCTTTCGATATACATTTCTTTACATACAGCCGGTTTGCTTTGATATGGATTGGATTTAATCCTATTGCTATTACACAAGCATCTATATGATGGTCTTTTGCTAATCCCATAGACAGTCTGTTTGCTTTTGTGACCATATCACATCAAACTATTTAACAGAAGCCCATTCCCTTTAGGGGATGGGTAGTTCACTTTCTGGACTATATAATCCTTCTTGGATTATTTGCTCCCATAATTTCTGCCTTACAGCTTTCCAGAGAATATTCAATCATATCACTAACTGCTTCATCGGTAAAAAATGCCGTATGTGGTGTCATTAGAACATTGGGCATTGTACTTAAAATTGCCATATCATGATTGGCAGTTACCGTATACTTATAATCTTTATAATAAATTTTTCCTTCATTTTCAATAACATCCAAAGCCGCTGCTGCAACTTTCCCTGATTCTAACGCCTCTACCAAAGCATCTGTATCAATCAGGGAACCTCGTGCCATGTTAATCAGCATGACTCCTTTTTTCATTTTTTTCAGTGATTCCTGATTTACCATATGATATGTACTTTCCACCGCTGGAGTATGGAAAGTGATGATATCTGAACTTTTCCATATCCCATCTAAATCCACATAATCCGCATAATGTTTAACAGATTCTTTTTCATAAGGATCATAAGCTAAAATTTTACATCCAAAACCACTAAGATTCTGAATTACCATTTCACCGATTTTACCGATTCCTACAACTCCAACGGTCATATTTCTTAACTCTCTTCCACGGACTTCCAATAAGGAATAATCCTGAACCTGATATCTGGTCAGAATTGTTTTCATTTTTCGAATCGTCATTAAAATAGTCATAACCGTATATTCTGCCACCGTATGTGGTGTATAACTGACATTGGATATTGTAATTCCCAGCTTTCTTGCATAATCCAGATCAATATGATCATATCCCACGGTTCTGGTAGAAATCGTACGAATTCCACGCATTTTCCATGCATCTAATAATTCTTTGCCAATTGGTGTGGTAATGACACTGGCTGCCTGACAATTTTCAACGACTTGAAGATTCTCTAAGGTTGGTGGTTCCGATGTTATGGATAATTCTACATGAAATTTCCTTGCATACTCATTAAAAAATTCTTTCTCATCCGGTCGACAACTAAAAACTGCTACTTTCAATGATTTCATCCCCTAATCTCTATATCTCTAATTTTCAATACATGACTCCACAAAAATCTAAAATAATCTTTGTATATCTTTCTTTTGTTTATAAATAAACTCCGGATGCCACTGTACTTGCTTTACCAATAACATATATTATGATAAGATGACATCATAAAAAAATCAATAAGAAGGAAGAATATTATGACACGAAATATCAGATTAACCATAGAATATGACGGTTCACGCTACCAAGGCTGGCAGCGTCTCGGAGGTGATTCCAATGCCAATACCATACAGGGAAAACTGGAAACAGTTCTAAGCAAAATGACAGGAGAAGAAATACAGATCACAGGATCCGGACGAACAGATGCTGGTGTTCATGCATATGGACAGGTTGCAAATTTTCATACAGAATGCACCTTACCCTGTCAGGATATTAAGAATTATCTGGATTCCTATCTTCCAAAAGATATTGGTATTCTAGAAGTATCTAATGTTTCCCAACGTTTTCACAGCCGGTTAAATGCTAAATCTAAAACTTATCTGTATCGTATAGCACTTCCTGGCATTCCTCATGTATTTGATCGAAAATATCTCTGGAATTTTCCGGATTCTCTAAATATCCAACGAATGAAAAAAGCTTCCTCTCTTCTTATTGGAAGTCATGATTTTAAAGGATTTTCCTCATTGAAGAAGACAAAAAAATCTACCATTCGTGAAATATATTCCATTATGATCAAACAGACAGAACGTGAAATCCAGATTACCTATAAGGGAAATGGCTTTCTCCACAACATGGTCCGTATTCTTACCGGAACTTTAGTAGAAATCGGGGCTGGAACTATGGAACCGGAAGATATTCTAAAAGTATTTGACAGTAAAAACAGAAAAGATGCAGGAATCACAGCACCTCCTCAAGGTCTTTTTCTTGTAGATGTAGCCTACTGATTTTATAACAATATTATCTTTTTTATCTAAATTTATTGGTTATTCTGTCTGTTTTTATAACTATCTTCTATTTTAATTCGCTGGACAGTTGTTTCTGACTTTTGCTCCATTAACTGTTCCTCTTTTTTTAGTGCTTCTCTGAATCCTTTCAGTGCATCAAAAGAAGCGAATTGTTTCGCACGGTCTGCGTATCTTTTATAGCCCACTGTTATGCCCTCCGATTTGATGATTTCTAATAAAGGCTGTACTTTTCTCCTGAAGATTCATACCTTTGAAAAGTGCATCCTTTCCATATTTTTTCTGTATCTGCAAAACTGTCTTTTGTATCTGCTGATCTTTTTCCTCCAATGCCGGGTTCATGAAAAAACTGTATTGTTCATAAATATCATTGCGCACATTTTGAAATGCAATGGTAATTCTTCGAACAGGTATGCAGGGATTCACATGCTGTTGATATAACTTTACAAAATACTTCATCAGGATTCTTACAGAACTGGTTATAACAGGGATTTTGCTGGAACACTGGACAGACTTCATTGCATATTTTTTTGAATATCCTACATGAAGCCCGATGGTATCTGTTACCAGACATCTATCCACCAATTCAAGGCACAGACTATCTACCATCTCTTTAACAATCAGCAGCCCATCTTCATATTTATAATCTTCCATCAGTACCTGTCCGCTGGATAATGAATTCTCCTTTGGTTTGTAAGCTTTAATATCAGAAATAGTTGTAGGTTCCCTTCCCCAGGCGTGATCAATCAGCAATTCTGCATCAACTCCAAAAATCTTATACAAACTGCGCTCATCGGCCCTGGTAATATCCCCCATGGTTTCAATTCCCATATTCGCAAGTCTCTGTGCTGTTCCCGGACCAACTCTCCAGAAATCTGTAATAGGTCTGTGATTCCATAAAGTTTCACGATAAATCTTTTCATTGAGAAATCCAATGTTGTCTTTTACATGTTTCGCCGTAATGTCCAATGCAATCTTGCACAGATATAAATTGGTTCCTATTCCGCATGATGCTGTAATCCCGAAAGAATCTTTAATATCATCCATGATCATAACAGCAAGCTCCTTTGCTGAAACATGATAGAAGTCCAGATAATCGGTCACATCAAGAAAAGCTTCATCTATGGAATAAACATGAATATCTTCTTTGGCAATGTACTTTAAATAAATACCATAGATTCCTGCAGAATAATCAATGTATTTCTGCATCTGGGGTGGTGCCGTAATATAATTGATATTCTTTGGAATTTCGAACACTCTGCAGCGATTCCGTACTCCTAATGCTTTCATAGAAGGTGACACTGCCAGACATATGGTTCCATTCCCGCGTTTGGGGTCAGCAACAACAAGATTTGTCGTCATGGCATCCATCCTGCGTTCTACACATTCTACAGATGCATAAAAACTTTTCAGATCAATACATAAATACAGATGCTGCTTCAATCCTTACGCCTCCTTTTTAAAACTAGAACATCTGTTCGATATACCGATATTATATTACTGTTTCAAATGGAAAGCAAGTGGAAAATATAGCTATTACTCTATATACAATTTCTTGTCCGTCATTCAAATACAGATTTCTTTGTTAAAAAGACATTTTTTTTATTGACGTTAATGACTTAAAAAACTATAATGGGTAACATGTTGGTTATAGCTATATAAAAAATAACAAAATAAAATGAAGGAGAAAAATAATGAAAAGCATAATAGCAAAATGGAATAGCTTAGGGCTGATTACCCGAATAGTAATTGGTCTGATTATTGGTGCCATTCTTGGAATTGTTGCACCAAAGGCAACGGTACTTACAATTCTGGGAGATTTATTTGTAGGTGCACTTCGTGCAGTGGCTCCAATCCTGGTGTTCTTCCTGGTTATGTCCTCTTTGGCAAACGCAAAAAAAGGTGCTGCAAAGAATATGAGAACCGTTATGATACTTTACATGACAACAACTTTAATTGGAGCACTGGTTGCTGTTATTGGAAGTTTTGTCTTTCCACAGACAATTATCTTAACCAAGGCTGCTGCAACTGAAGTTGCACCACCAAGCGGCATCGGAGAAGTATTAAAAAATCTGTTATTAAACATCGTATCAAACCCTGTTGATTCTCTGGTAAACGCAAATTATATTGGTATTTTGTTCTGGGCTGTTATTTTAGGAATGGCATTTAAGCATGCTTCCACTGGAACAAAACAGTTTTTACAAGATGCTGCCGAGGCAGTTACAAAGGCAGTTCACTGGATTATTTCCTGTGCTCCGTTTGGTATTTTAGGTTTGGTATTCAATACCGTATCTACCAACGGACTGGGTATTTTCAAAAACTATGGAACTCTTTTAGCTTTACTTGTTGGATGTATGCTGTTTACTGTATTTGTTACAAATCCGGCACTGGTATTTGTATTACTTCGTAAAAATCCATATCCATTGGTATTCAAATGTTTAAAAGAAAGTGGTCTGACTGCATTCTTTACACGAAGTTCTGCTGCCAATATTCCAATGAATATGGCTTTGTGCGAGCGTCTTGGATTAAATAAAGATAATTATTCTGTTTCTATCCCTCTGGGATCAACCATTAACATGGATGGAGCGGCAATTACCATTACAGTTATGACTCTCGCAACCGCACATACTTTGGGAATTTCTGTAGATTTACCAACAGCATTTATCTTGAGTGTCTTATCTGCTATCTCTGCCTGTGGTGCATCTGGAGTTGCCGGTGGTTCTCTGCTTCTGATTCCATTGGCATGTTCTTTATTTGGAATTCCAAATGATGTTGCAATGCAGACCGTCGGTGTTGGATTTATTATCGGAGTTATTCAGGACTCTGTAGAAACTGCTCTGAACTCTTCTTCTGACGTTGTTATGACAGCAACTGCAGAATGGTATCAGAGAAAGAAAGCCGGTGAAGAAGTCATTCTTGTTCCAAAAAACAATTAAGAAAGTAATAGAAAGCAAGGAGCTATGCTTTTTATTAAAAAATCCGGCTAAGAAACCGCGCAGCGGTTCTTTCGCCGGATTTTTGCCGTATTTATACCCGCATTTTAACACAATGCTCTTAATGAACCTTTAATATTGAATATGAAGAATACATATAAATTGAATAAAACATTATTTATGCCTATAATCATAAACATCTCTGTGTATATTCATTTTCTTTTTTGTTAATTTTTCTTCTACTTCTACAATTACGGAATCATCAACAGTCGCCCCTCCTGTTCCATTATATATATTAGCAGTGTATTTGCCCTTAGGAGAATTAACTTTTCGAATTAATTCTCCTTTCTAGCAGAAACCAACATTGTACCAAATTTAATATATTTTTTACTTTTTTTATACAAAGAACTACCTGTTCGATGATACAAAGAATTTCCATATCGTATCATACTTGTATCATGCGGATCATCTCCATAAGATAAGGCATACTTCGTTATCAGCTTTATTATCCCATTACTCATCTATTTTGCAACGCCCCCTTATTCATGAATCGGAATAAACAATATTTCGTTTTTCCCTCCACAAATCATACCTAATTTAGCACTTTCCGAATTGGATAGATCATATGTTTCTTTGCAAATAGTTTTTTTGCTTTTTGCCTCTTCTATTACTGTTTTTTCCAGAATACCTCCTCCTATACTTCCAATAATTCCATCGGAAGTAACTAACATCATACTTCCGACTCCCCTTGGTGAAGAACCTGATTTATTTGTGATAACACACAGAAGTCCATTTTGATCTGTCTCTAAAAGTTCTTTTGTCATAGTACTGATTGTTCCAAGATTTTTACATTGAATCAGCTCAGCGGCAATACTGACAGCAATTTCTTCTGGTGTCCTTGCACCAATTTTCAGTCCAATAGGTGCATGAATGGTTTTTATCTGTTCCTGAGAAAATCCATCCTTTTTTAACGCCTCAAAAGTTGTTGTTACTTTTTTCTTACTTCCAATCATTCCCAGATATTCATAAGAGCGATTTAAAACTTTTTCTACGCAGATTCGATCTGCCGCATGTCCACGGGTTACTACTACATAATAATTCCAGTCTCCATATGGCAATACATTCTCAACCTGATCAAATTCACAACAGTATATTTCATCCGCTTCCGGAAGATTTAAAATATTTGCAAATTCCTCTCTGTCATCGATAACCACCGTATAAAAACCAAGAAACTTTGCCAGTTTTAAAAGTTTACCGGATACATGACCTCCTCCAAAAATAATAAGCTGTGGCTGCAGCTGAAACCATTCTTTCTGAATAACTGACACATCCTTTTCCTCCCGTAAGAATTCAGCCACAATTTTCTCATAAAGAGTATTTACCTGACCGGGACAGATTTTTACTTTTACTTCTGGATATTTTTTTCTTAAAGGTTTCACATATCCTTCCATTGCCAGCTGTTGTAAATGTTTAGGTTCAACCAAAGTTTCTTCTGAAATCTTAAGACATTCTTTTACCAGAGATAACCTGTGACTCACTTTTCCAAACATCTTATCCAGTGCTGAAAGACCGGTAACTACATGGATCTCATCAATTTCTTCTGGAATAACAGGTTCATTTTCTCCAGGGAATTTTATTGGAAGTCCTTTTGACCCGTCTGCTTCTATAAGAACAACATCTGCAATCTGATTAACCTCTTTCAATAATTTCTCAGGTAAAGGTCCTATTTTTCCGTTGGAAGTACAGGTACCTGCCATACAATACCCTTTTGTCTCCAGTTCTCTTTGGATTACATCTAATGAATCTGTAATCAGGGTATCCTCTTCTTTTAACATATGGGTTGTAGTTGTTACAAATACTGTTTTCTCCTGTTTTATATATTCTTCTGCAAGATTATGAATTCTGGTTGTTTTCCCTCCAGATCCTACTACTGCAATTATCATATTGTCCTCCTTATTCCCGTGCCAGCAATTTTAGCATATCTGCAGCATATCTAATTTGATTGGATGTTGTATCATGTCCAAAACTAAACCTGACCATACCTTGTTCCTCTGTATGGAAATATTTATGAACTAATGGAGCACAATGTGCACCAGATCTCGTTTCAATTTTAAATCTCTGCATCAGTTCATCGCTGACTGCAGAAGAATCAATCCCTTTAATGTTACATGAAAGAATAGCTGTCCGTTTTTTAAAATCTGTTAAATTATCTGTTCCATAAATTTGAATTTTTTCTTCATCTTTTATCATCTCATAAAACTGTCTTATATTTTTCTGTTCTTTCTGGCGAATAATATCCATACCGTTTTCATAGATATACTCAATTCCAGCTGTTATTCCTGCAATTCCAGGTCCATTTAATGTTCCAGCTTCCAGTGCTGTCGGCATTTGTACAGGATGAGTTTTTGAAAAAGATTGTACTCCACTTCCGCCAGTTATGAGCGGTCGTATGTTCAGACCGGTTCTTACACACATGCCACCGATTCCCTGTGGTCCCAGCAGACCTTTATGTCCTGTAAAGCATAATACATCTATAAAATCTTTTTTCATAGATACAGGGAATATACCAGCAGTCTGGGCACAGTCTACGATAAACAAAATACCTTTTTCCCGGCAGAATTTTCCAATATTTTCAATATCAAAAACTTCTCCCGTTACATTGGATCCATGTGTCATGACCAAAGCTTTTGTTTTTTCCCCAACAGCTTTCTTAATATCCTCAAGCACCGGATTTGTAATCGTTATTTCTGTGCCTTTTTGTTCCATTTCATATAAAGGTCTTAGCACACTATTATGTTCCATCCATGTGGTAATTACCTGATCCTCTGGATTAATCAACCCTTTTATCGCTATATTAAGACTTTCTGTAACTCCGCTGGTAAAGACAACCTGCTCAGGAGAATCTGCATCAAAAAAATCACAGAGAATCTCTCTTGCTTTATAAATACTTCTTGCAGATTTCAAAGCAGATTCATGAACTCCACGTCCTGCGTTTCCATACTCCATGGCACGCTCCATGGCTTCCTTTACCTGTAGGGGTTTATGGATACTGGTTGCTGCACAATCAGCATAAACCTGTGAAGATTGATCCAAATGAGTACATTTTTCCATCTGAAGAGATAACAAAGCCTCTAAAACTCCTCCAGCTATGCAACGTGCCTTATCAGAAATAGTAAAACAATTATCGTATTCTTCTGCTCTTGGATCAATATCAGCAATTTTAAATCCCTTTGCAACCGGGTATCCATCACGGATTAAACCTCTTAATAATCCATCAATGGTTGCAGGCACCTGTACATTTCCGTTTTTTGTTTCAATCCATGCGATGGATTCTCCTTTTTCCACCATATCTGTTATATGATGGATATTTCGAAGAATTCCTTCTGCCGGCGAATGTATTACACGCTCTTTACTGACTCCTGCAATATTTCCGGGAATTCCCGTATTGGGAATTGCAGATCCTTTATATATCACTCGTCCAAGTTTATGGCCTCTCATGGTTTCAATGACTGCATCCACATCTTTTCCTGCTGTAAACCCAGGCCCCAGACCAATGGTAACAGGTGCCATTTCCCTGCTGGTTCCAAGATTTCTTTTTGCAAGAATTCCATCGATAACAGCCATTGGTTTTATTTCTTCGATACATTTTCCATGGGGATCCACCAGTAATGCGGGATTTCCACAATCCATGATCCTATATGCTTCTTTCAGATTTTCTGCCCGATAACAGGTCATGTCCTCAACCCGCCATTTTCCCTCATATACAGCTTCTGAAAAAGCTACATTCCTTCGGATTGCCGATGGAGAATCAATCTCCAGTACCAATACACGAAATCCACTTTTTACCAGCTTGTAAATGGTACCGGTTGCAATATCTCCGCCACCTCTTACAACAACCAGATTTTTCATTTTTTATCTCCTATGGTTTAATAATTTTATCTGCGCTTTCCATCATTTCTACAATATCATACATATTGCTGACAGAACCAACAGAAAGCTTTTTGGTCAGTTCATAATAATTCAGGCACGTTCCACAGGTGAATATTTCAACACCTTCTGCTTCAAGACTTTTCAAATCTTCCAGAGAGTCAGATCCTTCACAGGATAGAAAAGCCCCTGAATTGTATAAAAGAATTGTTTTAGGGAGTATATCCTGCTTTGTCAAAGCAAAAATAAATGCTTTCATCAGTGTTTTTCCCAGTTCATCTTCTCCTTCTCCCATCTTATTTGAAGATAGTATGACCACAAGATTTTCTCTACGTCCATCAGGATAACAGGAAATCTCTTCATTATTTTGCTTTTCAGGTCCATGATCATAAGTATCTTCCGACAAGGTAATTAAAATTCGATATTCCTTTTCCCCTGCCTTTTCACTGAATACATTTAAATTTTTGCCATTTGCAAATTTGGTTACATTTTGCACTGCGATTTCATTATCGACTAAAATCTCTATCTGAGTTTCACCATTTATCTCATCTAATGCCTTTTTTGTATTAACTACTGGTAACGGACATACCAGTCCTCTTGCATCTACTTTTTTCATGCTATTTTTCTCCTTTTAAATCAATACAGTATAAATTCCTTCCCAAATAATCTTTTGTTTTAACATAAATTCTTTCAGATTTTTTTCTTTTTCAGGTTCTGTACACCATGCCATTCCACATCCTGCCGTGATTTGTTTTGGCACAGGTATCAGTCTGCCTGAAATATTATGTTCTTTACAAAGAGTTTCCATTTTTATGGCGCCTGTGGTAGTTTCAAAAGTTACCACCAGCTTTTTTGTTTTCTCTCTCATATTTCTATCCTATCTTCACGAAAATACTTATGAAAGGCTTCTTGTGCTGCTTTCTCAACTTCTTTTTGAAAAGCCATATATCTTTCCATCATATCCTTTCCCTCCGGTGTCAAAGTTGAATAGCCGCCCTTTTTTCCTCCAGCTTTTCGTTCTACCAAACGTACACCCAGATCATGTTCTGCCCGATTTAAAATTTTCCATGCTTTACTGGCAGCCATTCCCATCTCATTATAGGCAGCAGAAAGAGAACCTTTTTGCTCTATCAGTGCTAAAAGCTGAGTAACACCTTTTCCAAAATCAGGTTCTTCCTTAAATACCCTTAATTTAACATCAAACTGTTGAGGCAGATATTGTTTCATTTTTTACCATCCTTTTCCGAATCCACAATTAGGATAAGTGCATATGTTACAGTTAAGACATAGACCACCTTCTCCAAGAGCTGCCAGTTCACTGGACGTTACCGGATCATCTGCCATAATTCTAGGAAGGACCAGATCAAAGATTGTTCGTTTTGCATACATTACGCATCCAGGAAGTCCTATGATTGGTATATTCTCTTTTGTATATGCCAGCATAAACATAGCTCCCGGCAATACAGGTGATCCATAAGAAACCACCTGAGCACCTGTATTTTTAATGGCAAGAGGTGTTCTGTCATCAGGGTCTACACTCATTCCGCCGGTACATAATACCATCTCTGCACCATCTTCTATTGCCTTTAAAATAGCTTCTGTCACCTTTTCATGATTATCTGGAAGTTTTACATGATGGAATACTTTTGCACCATACTCTTCTATTTTTTGTATGACGACAGGAGTAAACGTATCTTCGATTCTTCCATAAAACACCTCATTTCCTGTAGTAATGACAGCTGCTTTTTTAGGTTTATATGGCAACAATGATAGAATCGGCTGATTACCTGCCAGTTTTTTTACATCATCCATTTTTTCTTTCTCAATCACAAGTGGAATAATGCGGGTACCTGCCAGTTTGTCTCCTTTTTTTACTGGTGTATTCCCATGACGGGCAGCTATCATCATCTGCCCATAGGAATTTATCTGTAGAAGCTTTTCTTTCCTGATTTTGAAAAGACCGTCATATGCAGCAGACAGTTCAATTTTTCCTTCTTTAACCTCAGATTCTATCATACCATCATTTTTACAGATATCACAAAGAATTCTGGCGGCATCATTTTCATGTAGCATATTTTCTCCTGGTTCCCATACATATAAATGATCTTTTCCCAGAGATAAAAGTACTGGAATATCTTCTTTGGTTACCACATGTCCTTTTCGAAATCTTGCATCTTTTGTAACTCCTTTGATAATCTGCGTCATATCATGACAAAGAACAGCACCCTCTGCATTTTTTGTGTCAATTAATTTCAAAAAATATCCCTCCTATTTTTGAATGGTAAAGCCATAATCCTCAAATACTTCTAATGCTTCTTTGGATTGCAAAAATTCTACAAATTTGTCTGCCGCATCCTTATGTTTGCTGTTTTTCAATGAAGCAACAGGATAAATAACAGGTGTTTTTAACATCTTGTCTGAAGCTTCTGCTATGACTTTTACATCCTTTGTACTTGCTGCATCTGTTGCATATACAACTCCACAGTCAGCACTTCCTTTTGCTACCCAGTTTAATACCTCTGTTACGTTGGTACCGAGGCTTGCCTTTTTCTGAACCTGATCCCAGTTTTTAAGATTTTTAAAAACCTCCTGAGCATATTGTCCGGCAGAAACACTTTTAGGATCACCGATGGCAATGGTTTCTGCTTTTGTTATATCTTCATAAGATGTGATTTTTACATTCCCTTCTTTTGGTACGATTAATACCAGTTTGTTTTCCAGCAGATTTACAACATCATTTTTTGCTATGTAATCTTCTTTTACCAGCTGATCCATTTGTTCGGTGGCTGCTGACATGAAAACATCTGCCTCCATTCCCTGTTCAATCTGAGTCTGCAGTTTTCCTGAGCTGTCATAACTTCCTTCAACCTTAATACCTTCATTTTCTTTTTCAAACATGGGGATTAGCTTTTCCGTATAACATTTTTCAAGACTTGCCGCTACTGCAAGAGATAATGTAACTGTCTCCTTTTTCTTCGCTGTTTCTTTTGAACCGCATCCTCCAACACTACAAGCCATAACGGCTGCCAGTAATCCTGCAAATAACTTTTTACCTTTCATCTTTTTTACCTCACTTTCAAATGATATTGATTTATTGTATCTGACCCCTTATGATTTGATATTTCTTATTACAGAGATTATTAATTTCTTTGCTGTTATGACTTACCAATATGGAAGGTCTATGAAAATCTGCAAGCATATTTCGGATTTCATGCTGCAGTTCTTCCCGTAAATCTTCATCTAATGCTGAAAATGGCTCATCTAGCAATATAACTTCCGGTTCATATGCCATTAATCTGGCAAGAGCTGCTCTTTGCTTTTGTCCCCCGGATAGCTGCCTTGGGTAACGATTCTGTAATTCTTCAATATGAAAGCGTTTTAACATCTCCATTGTCCTGTTCTCTATTTCCTGCTTTGACATTTTTCTCGCTTTCAATCCTGTATGTATATTTTCCTCCACAGTCATATTGGGAAATAATGCATATCCCTGAAAAAGGTATCCTATTTTTCTTTCCTGTGGTGTCAAATTAATGTTCTTATCCGAATCAAATAATACTTTTCCATCTAAGATTATTTTCCCTTTGTCTGGTGTTTCAATTCCGGCAATGCATTTTAAAGTCATGCTTTTTCCACTACCAGATGGTCCCATCAGCCCTAAACACTCTGCATCAGCTTTTAATTGGGCTTTTAGAGTAAATTCTTTTAAAATTTTTTCAATGCTGACTACAAGCCCCATAGATTTTCCTCTCATTTTTCCTGTTTTTTCTTTTCTAAAAATAAATAAATATTCATTGCCATTACCATAACAAAACTAATAATTATAATCACCAGCACATACTGATATGCAAGATCCATATTTCCTGCAGCAACCTCTGCATAAACTGCCAATGGCAATGTTCGTGTTCTTCCTGGAATGTTTCCTGCAATCATAGCTGTAGCCCCAAATTCTCCCAGCCCTCTGGCAAATGCCAGAACACCTCCGGAAATAATACCGGGCAAGCCATTGGGAATCATGATTTTCCAGAAAATTGTCCATTCGCCCATTCCAAGTGTTCGCGCTGCATAAATTAA
The DNA here is from genome assembly GCF_001940315.1 of Anaerostipes sp. 494a. Taxonomy (NCBI): domain Bacteria; kingdom Bacillati; phylum Bacillota; class Clostridia; order Lachnospirales; family Lachnospiraceae; genus Anaerostipes; species Anaerostipes sp. 494a. The sequence continues at coordinate 379,099 of NZ_MJIF01000001.1, forward strand.
ATCTTTATCAATCTGCTCCAATGCTCCTCTGGCAGAACGATACATCAATGGAAAAGAAATAACAACTGCTGCCAGGACTGTCGCACCCCAGGAGAATGCAATCTTAATATGTAAATTGTGGTAAAAAAATTTCCCAACAGGTCCATAAGAGCCAAAAATATATAAAAGAAAAAATCCGGCTACTGTTGGAGGCAATACCAGTGGCATGGTTAAAATCCCATCCAATATTACTTTAGTCTTTTCACTTTTTCGACATAAAACCCATCTTGCAGCCAAAATTCCCAGAAAAAATGTAATAAAGATTGTCACTATAGATGTTTTCATAGATATCCAGATTGGTGATGTATCCATTTTTAAACTCCTTTAGAATGATTTCCGCATTCAGATACTGTTCCCCTTAAAATATTAAGTCCATGTTCCAATTCACTAATGATAAAAGACAAGCTTTCTTCCACTGCTTTTTCGCTTCCGGGAAGATTAATAATCAATGTCTGTTTTCGAATAACAGATACTCCTCTGGATAGCATAGCTCTTTTAGTTATGCTCATGGACCCTGCACGGATAGCCTCTGCAATTCCAGGAACATTTCGCTCTGCCACTGCCATAGTTGCTTCCGGTGTGCAATCTCTTTCAGAAAATCCTGTTCCTCCTGTTGTAAGAATAAGATTTACCTGACGACTGTCACACAATCGAATCAGCTGTTTTTCAATCAATTCTTTTTGGTCAGGAAGGAGAATCTGCTCCACCACATGATAACCTTCCAGTGTTAAAATTTCAGCTGCCTTAGGACCGCTGGTATCTTTCCTTAATCCTGCAGCACCCTTGTCACTAAGGGTAATTACTGCTGCGGTTAAAGGTGTATCCGCAGCAGGCAGTTCCACATACATATGATCTCCTGTGGAAATACTTCCACCAGACAAAACTTCCGCAAACACCCCTTCTCTTGGCATAATACAATCTCCTACTCTTTTATATATTTCGCAATGATTATGACATTCTTTTCCAATTTGTGTCATCCGAAGAATCACATCTTTACATTTCAAAATCGTTCCCACAGGAAGATGTTTAAAATCAATACCTTCCACTAGAATATTTTCACCAAAGGCACCCTCTGCTGCATTTCCCCCTTTGTTATTAAATTCTTCTACTTTATCATAACTTAGCAGACTAACCTGCCGATGCCAATGTCCTGCATGAGCATCTTTATCAATTCCATAATCTTTTATCAGCTTTACTGTCTGAACATTTCTTTTTGCTGTTCCTCGCTTGTCACTGATGCACACAGCTCTTACGATTCCTTCCATTGAAAATCACCACTCTTTCCTCCTGTTTTTTTCAATAAATGAATTTCATTTATCATCATTGATTTATCCACAGCTTTGCACATATCGTAAATTGTAAGTAAAGCTATTTGAACTCCTGTTAATGCTTCCATTTCAACTCCTGTTTTTCCTGTGGTTTTTACTGTGCATTTTGCCTGAATTTCCAGGTCTTTCTCCATCATTTCAAAGTCAACGGTACATTTTGTCAGCATTAGAATATGACACAGGGGAATCAATTCAAATGTCTTTTTTGCCGCCATAATTCCTGCTATCCTTGCAGTTCCAAGAACATCTCCCTTTCCAATTTTTCCTTCTTTAATTTTCGTAAAAACTTCCTGGCTAACCTGAATTTTCCCTACAGCAACCGCAGTTCTCACAGTTTCGTTTTTATTTGTAACATCAACCATTATTGCATTTCCCTGTTGATCAAAGTGTGTTAATTCGCCCATAATCTATCCTTTCATTATCCTCCAATGGAAGACATATTAACTTCAGAAGGTTCCTTTTCAAAATCATGTGATTTTGGTTTTTCATAAATTGCCTTTTTAATTTCCTGCATCATTTCATCTTCATCATATTTATTTCGAATCATATCCCGCAAATTCAAAGTTTCCGGATAATACAGACACGGTTTTAACTGACCGGCAGAAGTAAGCCTGATCCGGTTGCACATATGACAAAACTTACCATGAAGTGCTTCTATGAATCCAATCAATCCATCGTACCCATCTAATTTATAATACGTTGCAGGACCATTTCCAATAGAGGAAGTATCTGAAATTTTTTCAATCCGTATACCTTTTTTAATAATTTTTGTTAAAATCGCTTCTTTATCCAGAATTGAAAAATCTTCATATTCAAATCCCATTGGCATACGTTCAATAAATCGAACAGGAACTCTGTGGTTTTTTACAAAATCTATAAAAGCCCATATATCCTCCATAGAAGTTTCTGATTCCAGTACCGTATTAATCTTCACCGAAAGTCCTGCTTCTGATGCAGCAATGATAGCATCTTTTACAATTTCAACCACATCTGTTCCGGTAATCTTTTTATAGGTTTGTGAATTCAGTGAATCCAGGCTTACATTCACACCATCAATTTCTGACTCTGCTAATTCTTTTATAGAATCTTTCAACTTTATACCATTGGTCGTTAAGGTTACAGAAGATACTCCAGGAAGTTTTTTCAACTGCCTGATAAAAGAAATGCAATCTTTTCTTACTAAAGGTTCTCCACCGGTAATTTTAAATTTATGAATACCAAGTTTTACAAAAATTCTACATAAGGTAAGAATCTCTTCATATGTTAAAATATCATTGTGGGATAAATGATCTATATGATCCGGCCTGCAGTATCTGCAGCAAAGATTACATCGATCTGTAATCGAAATCCTAATATAATCGATTTCTCTTTGAAACTGATCTTTCATAATACCTCCTGAATGGTTATTCTTAAGTGAGAGTAACGACTTTTAAAAAATAACCCTTTCACAGGGCATTTTTTATATGAAACTGACTTTATTATAACATAGAAATTTCTTTAAGCGATTTATAGAGATATTTTTTCTACTCAACTTTAATACTATTTCCTTCTTCCGGGGTTACATAACCAATAATCCTGGCACAAGGTATTTCACTTTGCAGCTGTCTCAGCATGTCTTTAGCCTCATCTTCTGGTACTGCTATCATCAACCCTCCTGAGGTCTGCGGATCATAAAGAATATCCTGCATAGCTTCTGAAATATTTGGGGAAAATGTCACTCCACTCTGGGCATATTTACGATTTCTATAAGCACCTTCAGGTATCATGCCCATCAGCGCCATTTCAAAAGCTTCTGAGTGATATGGTATCTGATCTGCCATAAAGTGAATCGTTACACCACTTCCCTGAGCCATTTCATATCCATGTCCCAGAAGGCCAAATCCAGTAACATCTGTACAGCTGTGAGGATGGAATTTCACCATAATATCTCGGGCCTTCTTATTTAATGTTGCCATTTGTTTATAAATTTTATCCATGATTTTCATATCAATAAATTCAGCTTTTGCAGCTGTAGTCAGAATTCCCACACCTAAAGGCTTGGTTAAAATTAAAACATCTCCAGGTTTTGCCCCTGCATTAGTAAGCACTTTCTCTGGATGTACAAAACCAGATACAGATAGCCCATATTTCGGCTCCTGATCCTGAATGGTATGTCCTCCTGTAATAATAACACCTGCTTCATAGGCTTTTTTGTATCCACCTCGCAATATGCTCTGAATAGACTTCTGGTCCATTTCTTTTGTGACACACATGACGTTTAATGCCAATTTGGGGTCACCTCCCATAGCATAAATATCGCTAATGGAATTGGCAGCAGCAATCTCACCAAACAATTCCGGATCATCTACAATAGGAGGGAAAAAATCGATGGTCTGTACCAGGGCCGTCTCGTCATTGATCACATATACAGAAGCATCATCACTTTTGTCATATCCCACAATCAGTCGTTCATCATATCTGGTGGGAATATCCTGAAGCAATCTGGCAAGAGTTCCTGCTCCTACTTTTGCGCCACATCCTGCACACTGGGCCAGTTTTGTTAATTTTACTTCTGTTTCCATATCTACACTCCTTCTGCCATGTCTCTTGTTACATTTCTCAGCCACTTGTAGCTTTTGAATCTTATCCATGTAACTGGCACTTTGATTAATTCATCACTCATTAAAATCACATATACCACAGGTACACTTGCATGAAATACAAAAGCTGCCAGTGCGCCAAATAAAATAGAGCATCCCCACATTGTTGACATATCTAGAATAAGTCCAAAACGAGTATCTCCTCCTGAACGAAAAGTTCCAACAATCATTGTTGTATTAAAAGCCTGTGCCACAACAAAATAAGACATAACAAAAAACATGAATCTTAAATATTCTTTTGCCATTGGTGTCAATGCAAGGAGAGATGTGGCAACAGGAGCTGCTATCAGAATCATTCCTCCACCTATAAGTCCCATTAGAACACTTAAAACCAAGAATCGCTGTGCATAGGCTTTGGCATGTTCAGGTTTCTGCTCTCCAATGGTTTTTCCAAGATAAATTGCTGTTGCACTTGCCAGTCCAAATGCAACAACTGTTGCCAGCTGCCTTGCAACCTGTGCAACAGAATTTGCTGCTACGGCTGCACTTCCCATATGTCCAAGAATGGCGGTATTGGCTGCAGTTCCCATTCCCCACATAACTTCATTTAAAACTACAGGAAGTGCATATTTCAGAAAGTCTTTTAACAGCACAGAATCCAGATGAAGAAAATATCTGAACCGAAATAAAATATCCCGGTTAAATTTTTTTGCATAAATAAATACCAGAAAAAGTTCCAAGATTCTGGAAATCAGTGTTGCTAAAGCTGCGCCACGGATACCCATCGCCGGACATCCAAACAATCCGAAAATAAAAATCCCATTAAGAATTACATTACATATTAAAGATATCAGATATACTACCGTTGCAACAACTACTCTTTCAACACTGCGCATAATATACAGATAAACCTGTGTAATGCCCATCATAACATAAGAAAAAGCAACGATTTTTAAATACTTGATTCCTTCTGTAATTACCAGAGGATCACTTGTGAAAATTTTCATAAGTAACCCTGGAATGGTCAATGCTGCAATTGTAAAAATCAGGGTAATAGTAACAGCTGCACGGATTCCCATTCCTAAAATTTTCTCAATGGTCTTTTTATCCCCTTTTCCCCAATACTGGGCAGTTAGGACCGTCGCTCCTGAAGTCAGTCCAAAAAGAAACAGTACCATAATATATTGAACCTGCCCTGCAAGCGAAGAACCTGACAGTACTTTTTCTCCAACTTTTCCAAGCATCATAACATCCGCAGCGGTCACTCCCACATTGATTAAATTCTGCAATGCCATAGGAACTACCAGGGCAAATACATTTCCATAAAAAGTTTTCCAGTCTATTCCAAGTTCACGATTATTTTGTCTAATAAACATTTTATATACCTCTCTTTAAAAAATCTGCTTTTATATCTTTTCGTAATTAATATTCCATAAAATCAGATGCTTACTTTTATTATACCTGTATTCGTTTAAATATCTACTATATTTTTTTCGTATTCATAAGAATCAAAAAAGTGAAAATTAATTATCCATAAATTCCCAAAAACTTGATATTCAGGGGCTTCTATGCTATATTTACCAATAGAAATTAATAAGATGTGTATTGGTAAATATACATAGAATTGGAGAAAATTATGATTTACAAATGGGATATTACTATTCCGGAACTAACTGGAGCAGAACCGCGCAGTGCATACATATACCTTCCAGAATCTTATAACGATAATCCAGAAAGGCACTATCCTGTACTCTACATGTTTGACGGACACAATGTTTTTTTTGATTCTGATGCAACTTACGGCAAATGCTGGGGAATGAAAGAATACATGGATCAGACCAGCACCCAGTTAATCGTTGCAGCTGTAGAATGCAATCATAGTCCGGATAACGGGCGTCTGCGGGAATACTCGCCCTTCACATTCAAGGATTCTAATTTTGGTAAAATAACCGGTCTTGGAAAACTGACAATGGAGTGGCTGATTAATGATTTTAAAAAAGATATTGATTCCCGTTTCCGAACAATTCCTGACAGAGAGCATACATATATTGCCGGAAGTTCTATGGGCGGACTTATGAGTTTATACGCTTTAATGGAATACAACAATGTTTTTTCCAAAGCAGCAGCACTGTCCCCTTCTTTATGGACAGCACCAAAAAAGATTATTTCGCTTATAAAAAATTCCATGATCCAGCCGGATACTGTTCTTTATATGGATTATGGTTCCAATGAACTGAATCATCATGATAATATGTTGCTGATTTATGAAAAAATAGCGAGAAATCTTTTACACTGTGGTGTTTTGTTAAACAGCCGGATCGTTCCTGGTGGTGATCATTGCGAAGCCAGCTGGGAACAGCAAATTCCGTTTTTTATGCATACATTATTATACTAACAAGAAAAATTGGAGGTTTTTATGGAAATTCATTATTTTAAACAGTACAGCCCTGCACTGAATCGAGATATGGAATGTAAAGTATATGGACATGGAGGACGTCCAGTCTTATTTATTCCTTGTCAGGATGGGCATTTTTATGATTTTGAAAATTTTAAAATGACCGATGTCTGGTCACCATGGATTGAATCTGGACAGGTCATGGTATTTTCCATTGACACTATTGATGAAGAAACCTGGTCAAACAAAAGCGGAGATCCTCACTGGAGGATTGATCGTTATGAGCAGTGGATCAAATACATTGTTGATGAAATGGTTCCTTTCATGCGTGCAACTGTTAACCAGCGAAACGGATGGGACGGCTATCCTGGTATTATTGCATTTGGCTGCAGCCTTGGTGCAACACATGCTGTAAATCTTTACTATCGCTTTCCTGATATTTTTGATGGACTTCTTGCTTTAAGCGGTATTTACACAGCTGATTATGGATGGGATGGATATATGGATGAAATGGTTTACAACAACTCCCCTGTTCACTATCTTGGAAATATGTCACCAGATCATCCTTATATTGAAAAATATAATTCCGGGAAATCCATCATTTGCGTCGGTCAGGGTGCATGGGAAGAACCTGAAACAACCCGACAGCTTGCTTCTATTTTTGCAGATAAAGGAATCCATACATGGGTAGATTTCTGGGGATTTGATGTAAACCATGATTGGGACTGGTGGTATAAACAGGTAACATATTTTGTCCCTTATTTACTTAATGATTAAATTTCAATGATTTTTAGAAAGAAGGTATATATGAAAAACTTTATTTTTATCTCTCCAAATTTTCCTACAAACTACTGGCAGTTTTGTAAAGAACTAAAAAACAATGGATTAAATGTACTTGGAATTGGAGATCAGCCTTATGATGATTTAAGCAATGACTTAAAGGAAAGCCTGAATGAGTATTACAAAGTAGATAGTCTTGAAAATTATGATGAAGTATATCGTGCTGTTGCATTCTTTATTCATAAATATGGACCAATCGACTGGTTAGAATCCAATAATGAATACTGGCTGGAGCGGGATGCAAAACTTCGTACTGCATATCATATCACAAGCGGGTTCCAGGAAGAAGATATTCCTCGCATCAAATTCAAATCCAAAATGAAGGAATTCTACATAAAAGCAGGAATTCCTGTAGCTCGTTATCATTTGGTTGATACCATTGAGAACTGCAAGAAATTTATTAAAAAAGTGGGATACCCAGTTATTACAAAACCAGACAATGGTGTTGGTGCTGCTGATACATATAAAATCAGTAATGACAGTGAATTAGCTTCATTTTTTGAAATAAAACAGGAAAATGTTCAATATATTATGGAAGAATTTATTAATGCTGAAATAAATTCTTACGATGCCATTATTGACGCTGATGGTAATCCTATGTTTGAAACAGGAAATGTAACTCCAATGTCTGTTATGGATATTGTAAATAATGCTGACAATTCCATTTATTATATCGTAAATAAGCTTCCTGCTGACACAAGAAAAGCAGGACGCGCAACAGTGAAAAGTTTTGGTGTAAAAAGCCGTTTTATACACTTTGAATTTTTCCGTCTTTTGGAAGATCATGAAGGAATGGGGAAAAAAGGTGATATTGTGGCTTTGGAAGTTAACATGCGTCCATGTGGAGGATTCACTCCAGACATGATCAATTTTGCTCACAGCACAAATGTATACAAAATCTGGGCAGATATGATTGCTTTCAATAAATCCACTCTTCCTGTCGGAAACCACTCTTATTGTGCATTTGCAGGATTAAGAGATGGTAAGAAATTTGTAATGACCCACGAAGATATTATGAATAAATACGGAGAGCATATGAAAATGGTAGACCGCATTCCTGATGTTTTTTCAGGAGCCATGGGAAACCAGATGTATGTGGCAACTTTTGCAACAAAAAGGGAAATGAATAGTTTTTACAATAATGTATTAAAATGTGAAGAATAATTCATTTGCAAAAAAGCAGATTATCAGACTTTAGAAGCTTGATATCTGCTTTTTTACTACTATACTACTATCTTTTATACTACTATCTTTTTTTTACAAATTTGATCTTTTCATCCCAGAAATCAGGCTGTACTTTTATTTCTAACTGTTTCCAATCTTTAGGTACCTGGTAAGCAATAATACCATTCATTTTTTTACCTGCACTAAGATCTCCATCTAGCTGATTTTTCTCTTGAAACTCATCTAAAGAAAGGGCCATAAAATCCTGATTTAATGAATAATCATCTATATATGCCTCAAAATTTAATTCTGAACTTATGGCAATATCATGATCAGATTTATTATCAATCTGGAATTCACATACCATAAATATCTTATTTTTATCTGGCTTGTTATATTCTTCCCCTCGTGAAGTCTTCACACTTTTTAATGTAATCTCAATATCATTCTGTGTTGCTGTTTCCCCTATTTTATATGAAGTTTTCTTAGGCTTTTCTTCTTCTCCTCCTATAAAACTTAAAGCAACAATGATTACAATCAGTGTCAACAAAATCCATTTAAGTTTTCCTCCTTGCTTTTTCCTGCAGTTAGGACAAACTTTGGCTCCCGCCGGTATCTCGCTTTTACAATGTCTGCATAGTTTTGTGCCTGTTTTCTCCTTTTTCATATATCTCCTCCTGTGTATTTATTCCTGATAATCATATCAAATATGATTTTCTTCCTGTTCCGCTGACAGCGTAAAAAAATATAACGGCTGTTACAACAATGGAAAGAAAAAAAGGATATTGTTTTAGACAGGCCTAATTCAAATAATATTAATTTTTAATATTTTACTTCTGGTTTATTGAAAACTCTTTTTACCGGTTCAAAGTTTCTTTTTAGCTTTTTCACCATAATATTCCGATCTGAATCTTCCACATATACATCATATTTCTCTTTCAGACTTCCAAAAGTGACTACCTTATGTATATCCAGTATTTCTAAAAGTCTCTCCAGCATATGCTCTCGTGTTGCATCACGATGATACAGCTTAATATAAGTATATCCTGGATAATCCACAGAATCATACATTACAATTCTATACTCGTTTATCCATTGCTGCTCCAAAAGTCTCTGATGCAGCTTTTCAATCTTGCCTCTTTCATCTATGATCGTAAAATAAACTACATTTTCACCTTTAGGTAAAGAATGTTTAATATAATTACGAAAAGGTGATTTTTTCATTTGCTGATAAATTTTCAATACTGCTTCATTGTTTAGTTCTTCATAATAAATAATCAGAGAATCATCGATTACTACATTTGTAAAATATGCTACATGCTCTTCTTTCATAATATCTATAATTCTTTTAGCTTGTTCATATGTCATATGATAAGACATAAGGTATGAATTATTTTCTATATCATATAGAACTGCTCCATTCATTGCAATGATTGGAAGTTTTAAATTCACCCCGTCTAACGATTCTCTTACAGACGCTGGAGTACGAATAGTTGACACTGTAAACATAGCACCTTGTTCAATCATTCGGTTTAATTCCACTTTACTAAATGGTGTTAATTCATCATTCTTCGTCAGTATTGTGTCATCCACCCCTGAAACAAACAGCACATCTCTCCTCTTTTCCCGCGGAAGATGGAAAGAGTTAACTAATATGGCAATTACCACACCAAGCAAGGTGTCCCATACTCTGTCAAGCACGAATAAAAAAGGATTTTTATCAAAAATATGCATAACTGTAATGCTCAGAAAAACCACACAGGAAAAATATGATGCATTTTTACATTCTAATAAAACTGTAGTATATAAAACAACTCCTGTAAAAAATGAAATCATTAAATAGTAGAAAAAACTTCCAAAACTCCAGAGTTGAAGCCCATATACTTCTATTATGATTACAATCAGTCCCCAAAAAGCTCCTATAAAAGTTCCTATGGTTCTTTTTCTTGCCATCTTCATACTGCTACCATGGTAGGGCTGAATACATTGCAGCACGGCTAATGCCGAATAAAAAGGAATTCCTGTCTTTCCCATACAAAAATAGACAGCAAAACATAATATTACAGCACATACAGAACGTACGATTCTCTGTCCCACAGGAGGTATTTTTAAATTAAGTCTCATCTTCTAACCCTTACTTTTTCAGCTATTATAAGCATTCTGTCAATCGTTTTAATACTTCTTTTAACAATTTATAAAAACGTTCAAAGGAGTCCAGCGGAAGGCATTCTTTTGGAGTATGACATTCGTAGATGGCCGGACCGACTGCTATGGCATCCAATCCTGGAAGGGCATCCGAAAACAGACCACACTCCAGTCCTGCATGAATCGCTTCTATTTTCAATTCTTCATGAAATAATTCTTTATAACTTTCTTTAAAAATCTCTCGAATCGGAGATTTATCAACATAACTCCATCCAGGATATTCCCCCATGAAATCACATTGAAATCCGAATATATCTGCCAGTAATATAATCTTCTGCTTCATATTGTCCATTAAAGAAGCTACAGAAGATCTTGGAGAAAAAACTATTGTAACAGAATTTTTTGAAGTTGCTACAATCCCCATATTGGAAGAAGTTTCAATAAATCCATCCATTGTCATATTTCTTTTTTGAACTCCATTCGGAGCCAGATACATGGCATTGACCGCATCTGTTCCATCTTTTTTAGAAAGAGCTGCTGCCTTCCCTTTTTTTAATGATATTTTGCAGGAAAAATCCGGTTCGCTGGCAATAACTTCTTTTGTTATTATTTCTGCCATATCCAATGCCAGTTTTTCGGCTTTTGCAGCTTCCTGATAATCTGTATAGATTAGAACTGCATCACATTTTCTTGGAATAGCATTATCCTTATTACCGCCATTAATACTGACAATATTCCCATCCGTATCTTTTAGTAATCTATATAATATTCTAGCCATTAAAAGATTAGCATTCTCCCGTCCTTTACCAATATCTGAACCCGAATGTCCACCCGTCAGGTGATCTATAGATATCTGTAGCAGTATTCCTTCTAAGGATTCTGTCTCTACATTCTTTGAACAATTGATACGTAATCCTCCGGCACAGCTAACTGTTGCAATTCCTTCTTCCTCAGAATCCATATTAATCATTGTTCTGGCATGGATCAAAGATTTGTCCAGAAATGCTGCTCCATTAAGACCAATTTCTTCCTGTGTTGTAAATACGCACTCTAATGGCGGGTGTACGATATTATCATCATCCATAACCATTAACATCAATGCAACGGCAACACCGTTATCGGCACCAAGAGTTGTTCCTTTTGCCATCAGATTTCCATCTTTTATCATTAAATCTAATCCGTCCTTAAGGAAATCATGGTCTACATCAGAATTTTTTTCACATACCATATCAATATGCCCCTGAAGCATAACTGCCGGAAGATTTTCTTTTCCTTTACTTCCTTCTTTTTTGATAATCACATTATAAAATGAATCCTGATGATACCATAATCCTCTCTCCTGGGCAAATTTGACAAGATAATCACTGATTTCCTTTTCGTTTTCAGATCCACGTGGAATTGCACTGATTTCTTCAAAAAAATGAAATAATTTTTCCGGTTCATAACCTGTGATCTTATAATCCATAATGTATCACCTATTCCTTCCTGGTTTTTGTACTTTTATGTAAATATTTTTTCCTGTTGATAAACTTGCTCCATATTTATGATGTATTATTCCATTATAGACATTATACCTGCAAAAATAAATACAATCAGGAATACAATCAGTATCTGCAGCAGCCAGCTCCATGGTTTTTTATCTTTCCATTTCCCAAGGATTATTGTTTTTATATCCATATAATCCGAACAAAAGAGAATGGAAATAAAAAAACACAAGAAAAGGGCACTTCGTTGTAACCACAATGTTTTTCCTGTCAATATATTACCTGCTACATCTGTAAGTTCTATGGTAAAACAGAACCATCCAAGAAAAAAGTATCCGAAAACAGCAGAAATCATTTTTACTGGATGACCTGATCTAAAACCTGGAAAATTCAAAATATTTCTTTTTTTCTTCATAATCCCCATGGATATTTGAATATCTTTCTGCAATTCCCTCACATCCTGGTATCTTGAATTTACATCAAGTTTTATACATTTTTCTATAATCTTCCTATATTTACCAGATGGTGCTTTTTCATGCGGAAATTTACCAGTCATCATCCTGTGAAATGTAATTCCAGCCGCATATATATCTGAACGTGCATCAGACTGTCCAAAACCATACTGCTCAGGAGCTGCATACTCTTCTGTTCCTAGTAATTCTGTATCTCTGCTTTGCCCTGGTTCATAGTTTCTAGCAGCATTAAAATCAATTAAATATAAAGTTCCTTCATTACTTATCATAATATTTAGAGGCTTTATATCTCTATGAATCACCGAAACTTCTAAATGATGAATCTGATCTAGGATTTTGCAAAGATCTAACATCAGTTTTGCTGCCGTATCTTCATCTAAGGGACCTTCGTTTTTCAAAAATTGTTCTAGATTCCGTCCATGAATATATTCCTCAATAATAATGGCATTGGCTTGATCACAATAAATATGATAAACTTCTGGAATTCCTTTTATATGATTGCCCATTATCTGCTGATAAACTTCTTTTGAATACCAGCTTGTTGTTTTCTTTACAAAAATTTCTCCTGTATCTTTTTGTTTTACCAAATACACTTTCCCTGATTCATCCAATGGTGTTAGTTCATCATAACATGATAATTGGTATTCCTCTTCTATTGTCATAAAACAATCCCCTATCACTCTTGTATAATTACTTCACCTATTGTATCATAACAAAAGATAAAAGAAAAATGCGAGGTAATCATCATGTCAAATCCATCAACAGAACAACTGAATCACAGATTAAAATCTGCAACTTTAGCTTCCTTTCCATCTTATCTAAAAGAATTATCTGCTGCTCCAGATTTACAGGAATTTTTTTCCTGCTATATTTCTCAAAATAATATAACACCTGCAGAGATTATTAGAAATAGCGGCATATCTCAAAGTTATGCCCATGAAATATTAAATGGCAAGAAGCCTCATCCCTCCAGGGATTATCTCCTTGCCCTTTGTCTTGGTGCGAATATGGATTTAAATACAACGCAACATGCGTTAAGAATTGCACAATTAGGTGAATTATATTCAAAAGTTCCAAGAGATGCTGCCATTATGCTTCATATTAACCAGAAACAATGGAATATTACAAAACTTAATCTTTTTCTAACAGAGCATAATCTTGATATCATTCATTATGCCAAAAATCTGACAGACAACTCTGAGTTTTAAATTATTTTTTATTATTATAAATAATATAAAAACCTAATCCGATTCCTGCTCCGGTAATAATCGGTATGATCATTTCATTTGTTATTATTCCAGTTGTCATTCCAATTATAAATATGATAACCAGAGCACATAATGTTCTTAAAACTAATTTGATTATATTCATATTCTGTCTCCTTTTATTGTCCTTCATTAGTTTTTATATCACAACTATTCATGGTCAAAACCAAATACAATAACAATACTTATATAAATAACTGTATGTTTGGTCTCTATTATGTAGTTTAAAATATAAGTTATCTGGATTATAGCATGTGGATTTACAGATTACAATTCTAATTTTATGAAGTAAAAAGAATATCCCTTCTTTTGATTTATACCATCTTTAGTATTTTATTTTACAGATTTAGCATTTGGATAAATTCTTTCCAGACGCTCATCATTATAATGTTCATCCACCCACATCTGCCAGCTGTCACTTGCCTGAATTCCATCCTTTCTTTGAGCAGATCCTGCTAAAGCCATACATGAAACTACAATATTACAACTCATAAATAGAATCAATATCCATGTGAAGATTTTTCCCCATGATAAAGGAAGCTTCTCTATTATTTTAGAAAAGAACGGATAAAGATGTTTGATCCAGACCACAGCTGCAATTCCCCAAAAAAAGCAGTATAGTAGATTAATCCTGCCTCCAAGATTAAAAGGAATCTTGCTGTAATCCCAGAACACAGTACCAAATATCATCTCGGTAAAGACACTGCAGAAATATTCATATGCACCTCCTAAAACGGTTCCTACAATAAACAAAAAACCATCCGAACGGTCTTTATATTTATATAACATTGCAGTTACAGCTGCAATTGCGAGACCCCAGGCACTTGAAGATCATCGCAAACAAATCTGCAGTTATGCTCTTGAGCAAGTAGTTCTGGCAATCGTTGTCACAACCGGAATTGCTTCCATTTTCTTGACCCGTGACTTTACACCTGATTATAACAGTGGTCTTGCCCATGCGATTTTCTATGCTTTGACCAAGTACCCTGTCATAGAGGAAAAGCATCTCCATGGTGAAGTCGTTGGATTTGGAGTATTATTTGCGCTACTCTGTGATGAACAAGAGGAAGAATTTCTCAAAATATATAAGCTCAATAAACAACTTGGTCTCCAGACAAAACTTTCTGAGATTGATATCACACCGGATGAATTTAGAGAAACGATTACACGGATTCCTTTCATGTCTGATGTCAACCATTATCCTTATCCGATTACAGAAGATATGCTTTACCAGGCATGGAACAGATTGAAAAAAATGTCTGTTCTATAGAAGACGGCTCATTTAGGCGACTCACATTTATTTCTATGTTCATACAATTAGAATGACAATCGCAACAAAAAATATGCATAACTTATATAACATAATTTACACAGATAAGTTTTTTGTGTTATACTATTTTTACAAGAAGAGCTTTCGCTCTCCTTGGCTAATGTAATAGCTTGTGGATAATCAATAAGATTATCCCGATGATTAAGTCCGTCAGTGCCTGTCGCAACCAGTCTCTATCGGGCTTTTTCTTTTTAATATCTAAAAAATGGACCATCCAGGACTCGAACCTGGGACCATATATCAGTACTTCTTGAATCAGAAGATCTCTTTTTATTTCTCTTAAGGGATCTTCTTTTATGCTCTTCCATGCTTTAATAAGTACAATTATTTCCAGAATAAGAACCCCGACTATTACTAATTTTGTCATCTATATATTTCATCTTTCTCACTTCCTGGTTATTCAACCAATCCTCTTAATTGAATCTCTATTGAAGGTTTTGGAAATAAAATCGGCGTTCAGAATTATCTAATGTCTACTCGTTTGCTTGAACTATGTCATAAATGGCTTTCTGAACAGCTTTAGCAAAAGTTTTTCAACACCAACTCTTCTAAAATACTTTTTAGTACTTTCACATCTACATCCCTCCTTCCTTTGATTTTTTTATTTATCTCTGATTTGCCTTAACTCTACTCTTTGTAGAGTAGCATGGTAAAAAATATTGTCTTGCAGAATCCTATAGATTCTACTTAACATCTCCATTTCTGGAATCCATGGAACAATTTTTCCTTTTTCCCAAGATATAATCGCGGCCCTTGTAACCTCCTTTTTTTCAGCTACTTTTTCCTGTACTAGTTCAGCATTTACTATTGCTGTAGCTAAACTAACCTGTATTGCTTTCAAATGTTTACCACTTTTCTCAACTTTTTGTAGATATTGTAATTATATAAAAAGTAGATATCAATACATTTTGTAGATTATTTTTACAATTTATATTGTCCTTTTCTACTTAAAGTAGTATGCTTTAAATAAGTTATTTATCTCAAAGAAAGAGGTGAACATATGGGGAACGATTATTATAAAGATATTTTTTCAAAAAACTTAACAAAGTACATGGAACTCAATGAAAAAGATCAAATGGATTTAATTAATGATTTAGGATTTAACAAATCTTCTGTATCGGCTTGGTGCAATGGAACAAGATTACCGCGAATGGATAAAGTTGATGCTCTAGCTAAGTATTTTGAAATTAATCGTTCTGATTTAATAGAAGAAAAGGACGAAAATGCATCAACTTATTATCTAAACAACGAAACAAAACAAATTGCTCAAGAAATATACGAAAATCCAGATTTACGAATTTTATTTGATGCATCAAAGAACGCTTCTCCGGAAGATTTAAAATTTGTAATTGAAATGGTAAAGAGAATGAAGGGTGATGACTAGATGTCCGTACTTTTGGACAGCCAGCGTAAATTACGTTGGAGTGATTTTATTTGACATATGAAAATATAATCGTAATTTACAAAGATATGCCAGCAAAGATAAAAAGTTTTGTTATGCCAGATGGATTAGAAAATTATGCAATCGTTTTAAATTCTTGCCTAAGCTTTGAACAGAAGCGTATATCTACACAACATGAAATAGAGCATATCGAACGCGGTGATTACGATGATATTCAAAATGTAGATATTTTAGAATATTACCGACATAATATTAAAAATTTAAGCTAAATTCAATATTGATAATTTTGACCATGAAAGGGGTTGTGCAATTATGAAATTTGGAATGAGGAAGCCAAGTTTAAAAAAATCCATTAAGGCAAGAACTACAGCTAAAGCCAAACGCGCAATTAAAAGGGCTGTTATTCCTGGATATGGGAAAAAAGGAACTGGCTGGATAAAAGATCCAAAAAAGTCTGCATATAATAAAGTTTATAACAAGACTACATTCGGATTAAAAGATTTACTTAAATGAAATAGAAAACCGCCCGGCGGCAACCAGGCGGCAAAAATAGCAGAGAATAATCCTCCATCTATAAACAAATTATATTATACCAATTAATTATATTTTTTACAATTACAATGGAGGAAAAAGTATGAAAAAGAAACTACTATGTATTCTACTAACATTTGCATTACTATTACCTGTAATGCCAGTTCAGGCAGACGAGACACCTGTGAACATAATTGGAGCAACTGGTCCACAGATTATGAAGCAACATGCGGAGATACAGGAGAAGAATCCCGTTACTGCTATAATTGCTATGAAACTCAAACCAGAGACATTCCCGCCACAGGAAATCATGACTGGGACGATTGGTATGTTGTAAAAAGTGCCACCATCTACAAAACAGGATTGAAAGAACGCGAATGCTGGTATTGCTACACAACACAAACAGCTACAATCCAAAAATTAAAACCTTTTGTTAAATTTACTAAAAAGACCGTAAAGATAAAAGCAGGAAAAACTTATAAATTAAAATTAAAATATGCCAAAGGTGATTCTGCAAAGAAATGGAAATCTAGCAATAAAAAAGTTGTTACTGTATATAAATCAGGAAAAATTAAGGCCAAAAAGAAGGGGACTGCAAAAATTACAGTTACGATGAAATCTGGCAAAAAAGCAACATGCACAATTAAAGTATCTGCAAAAAAGAAGTCTTCTTCAGCTAAGAAATCTAACAAGGGTGGAACTGTTTATTGGGTACCAAACGGATCCGTGTATCATTGTACTAAAAATTGTCCTACATTGAGTCGTTCTCGTACAATTTATAGCTGTTCAAAATCTAAATGCCCTAAAAAGCGAGCATGTAAGGTTTGTTATTAACTTGTTTTTCTGCAAAAGTTAATAAATCAAAATAAAAAACCACCCAGCATAGCTGGGCGACGGAACCTATCAACCAAGGATGTTGATATAGTCCTACTTCGCAACTAGAATTATATCATACATCCTACACAAATTACAAATGGATAGGGTGTATTTTTTGCACCTTCACTAAAAGGAAGCCAGAATGCTTAATGGCAGAAATCATGAAAATCACATAAATTTATACAAAAAAAAGAGCTAAGATATGATATACATTCTTAACTCTTTTTTTGTTTATTCACTTGTAGCAACGAGTTGTAGCAATGTTGTAGTAACGATCTACTTTTCGCTACTTTTTACTACTTTTATCGTTCCAAAAAAACCACGAATTTTAGCGGTTTCTTAGAATTTACCTGCTTTAGCAGCTTCTTCAATGGATACTGCAACAGCTACTGTAGCACCAACCATTGGGTTGTTACCCATACCGATTAATCCCATCATTTCTACATGGGCTGGTACTGAAGAAGATCCTGCGAACTGAGCATCACTATGCATACGTCCCATAGTATCTGTCATTCCGTAAGAAGCTGGTCCTGCAGCCATGTTATCTGGATGAAGTGTACGTCCTGTACCACCACCAGAAGCTACAGAGAAGTATTTTTTACCCTGTTCGATACATTCTTTTTTGTATGTACCTGCAACTGGGTGCTGGAAACGAGTTGGGTTTGTAGAGTTACCTGTGATAGATACGTCTACACCTTCTTTGTGCATGATTGCAACACCTTCTGTTACATCATTAGCACCATAGCAGTTAACCTTAGCTCTTAATCCTTCAGAATAAGATTTTCTGAATACTTCTTTAACTTCTCCTGTGTAGTAGTCCATTTCAGTTTCAACATATGTAAATCCGTTAATTCTGGAAATGATCTGAGCAGCATCTTTTCCTAATCCGTTTAAGATAACTCTTAAAGGTTTCTGACGAACTTTGTTAGCTTTTTCAGCGATTCCGATAGCTCCTTCAGCAGCTGCGAAAGATTCATGTCCTGCTAAGAATGCAAAACATTCTGTTTCTTCTTCAAGAAGCATCTTTCCTAAGTTACCATGTCCAAGACCTACTTTACGCTGGTCAGCTACAGATCCAGGAATACAGAAAGCCTGAAGACCTTCACCGATAGCAGCAGCAGCATCTGCAGCTCTTCTACAATCTTTTTTGATTGCGATAGCAGCACCTACTGTGTAAGCCCATTTTGCATTTTCGAAACAGATTGGCTGAATTCCTTCAACCTGAGCATAAACATCTAATCCAGCAGCTTTTGTAATTTCAGCAGCTTCTTCGATAGAATTGATTCCATACTCTTTTAAAACAGCAAGAATCTGTTTTTCTCTTCTTTCATATGATTCAAATAAAGCCATTATTCGCTACCTCCTATTCCTTTCTTGGATCAATAATCTTAACAGCGTCATCAACGCGTCCATACTGACCTTTGGCCTTGTCCATTGCTGTCTGAGCATCGTCTCCAGCTTTGATGAAGTCCATCATTCTACCAAAGTTAATAAACTGGTATCCAATAATTTCATCGTCAGCATCAAGAGCAATACCTGTAACGTATCCTTCAGCCATTTCAAGGTAACGAGGACCTTTTTTGAGTGTTCCGTACATTGTACCAACCTGAGATCTTAATCCTTTACCTAAGTCTTCAAGTCCAGCACCAATTGGAAGTCCTTCTTCAGAGAATGCACTCTGAGTTCTTCCGTATACGATCTGTAAGAATAATTCTCTCATTGCTGTATTGATAGCATCACAAACTAAGTCTGTATTTAATGCTTCTAAGATTGTTCTTCCTGGTAAGATTTCAGATGCCATAGCAGCTGAATGTGTCATTCCTGAACATCCGATTGTTTCTACTAATGCTTCCTGAATGATACCTTCTTTAACGTTAAGAGTTAATTTACATCCTCCCTGCTGAGGTGCACACCAACCAATACCATGTGTCAATCCTGAGATGTCAGTTACATCTTTTGCTTTCACCCATTTTGCTTCTTCAGGAATTGGTGCAGCTCCATGGTTTACACCCTGAGCTACTGTACACATTTGTTCTACTTCATGTGAATAAATCATGTTGAAACTCCTTTCAGTATTAAAAATAACAATTTTATTTTAGCACATTGTTAAAAATAACACAACCTGCTAAAAAGAAAAATATTTATATCTTTACATATCGTTATATATCATTACATATCATTACATGAAAATCTCAAAAAATGGTGTAGTAATGGTGTAGTAAATATAAAAAACGATACTCATAAAGCAAACATTGTCAGTCAATCAAGTTTTTCCAGCTCTTTTTTTCTGCTATTTTCGTTCGTCAATCTATCAATCATTTGATTTACCCTATCAATTAGATCATTTATTTCTTCCTTCTCTTGTCTCAATTTCTCCACTTTTTGTTCGAGAGCGGCATTTATCACAATGCTTGATGCATCAATGATGACTGTGATTTCTTTAATTGTAAATCCTAACTGTTGATAAAACTTTATTGGTGTAATTCTCAATTTAGCAGTATCATCATAAAATAAATGTCCATACTTATTTCGACCTGTCGTAGTTACAAGTCCTGCTTTCTCATATCCTTGAAGCGCTCTCCTGGATATCTCAAGTGTTTCACAGATTTCCCGTATTTTCATATAATCCATATCTTCCATTTCCACTCTATAACTGCACATTACGTGCAGTCAAAGACTTTTATATTAGAAAAGCAAGCTACATTTCCCACTCTTCCATAAAAAGAAATGTTTTTTTCGCGAGTCCACAATTCAACGAAAATACATAAAATAAAACCCCTGCATCCGCTAATTTCTACCAGGCACAAAGGTTTCAATCGTTTCATGATATTAAATTTTTTTCATTCATTAAAAGCAAAATCCGCCAGTTAATACATTATCACAACTTCAACATCAACATGATTTCTTTGTTAAAAATGCTTGCTTGAATACGGAATTGTTATCTGTTTATTTCCAATTCAACTTAAGCATTATCAAGAAGAAAAAAACTTATATTAGTTTTCTTTACATAGATTTTCTTTTTCTATTTTGTTTAATCCTTGCATTTTTCCCTTCAAAGGAACTGGAATTGTTATATTGAACAGAAACTTGACAAACCAAATCACTACTAGAAATACAATAACTGGAATTGCACAATATGCAATTATAAATAAAGCCATTGTATCAATAAAACTATTCAAAATCTGTTTTGCTTTTTCACTGGCATCTGATGCTCCCTTTTCAATTTTATCGGTAAAAATCTCCCACCATTTTTTACTTTCTTTCTCTTCCTTCTTTGACTTTTCTATCTCTTTAGTTTTCTCTGTCAGCTCCGTCAACATAGTCTCATTTGTTTCATATATCATATCACTAATCTTTAAACTAAACGGGATAATAGTTGCAATCACAAATGCAAATACCACAAATTTTATCCCTAACACTTTTAGTAATGAGCGCTTTGTAAAGATTGAAATAGCGAACAATACACAAGCAAATGGAACCAAAATTTTAAATGCTAAAAACCCCAATACTGTCAGCAACGATTTTTCTAGTACTAATGCACACACCACAATCAACAGATACGAACTGATATCCATAATCTGATTTGCAATTGGAGTTGTCGCATCTCCCGGTATAGCAGCCAGACCTGTTGACACCGCTGCCGCTGTGGCGGTCACTCCCATTACCGTTGCCTTTTTCTCATCAATTGACTGAATTGTATTCTTGTAACTCTCCGGATTTGTTGTGTATTTTGCAACTACAAATATTGATAGTAATGCTATTACCAGACAAACTATCACCATTAGAACTTTCTTCACTATTTTCTTTGATATCCAATCATGTACTTTCATTTTCTTTAGTCTCCTTCCCTTAATTCATCCTTAACTTTCCGAACGAAATTTACAATGCATTCTTCCGATTTATCATTTATGTATATATTACAATATTAACTTTCACCTATCAACTCAGACATTGATTTAATCAATTCAGTATTGTCACACATAGTTTTTTACATATCTTACTCAATGTCTTCGCATTCATATTATTCTCTCCTTCATGTTATAACTGCACGTAACGTACAGTCAACATTTTAGTTATCGAAAGCGCTTAGTTTCGGGATATCAAGAAATATAATTGTAAAAGGTAAATGCTGATTCTCCTAACAAAAAAAGGGCACTTAATGAACCTGTATGGATAATACTTTGATTTTAAGCAACTGATTCTTTACGTTACTTTTTATTATGATATTTATAACGATTAAAACCACGAGAAATCAGTGTAAGTTCCAGAATTACGTTTTTCTTTCCTCTGCGAAATAATCTTTTGTAAGACTTATTCCATTTTAAAACACCAAATGTTCCCTCCGCTTGTATACTGCGATTCATTCTTAAAAATACCCCATATACAGATTCAAGATTCATAATTACTTCCTGATAAATAGAAGTAAGTTCCTGATTCATACGAATCGTTCTGTTGCCTGATGTCTTAGGGCTGCATTCTCTTTTATGTAAAGAACGTTCGCACGATTCTCATTCATAGATTTCTTCGGTTCTTCCATATTTATTCTTATACAGCTGAATGCTTTTTCTGTGGTCACAGCCAAAAACAAAAGTAGCTTCATGACATAGATCAAATGAGATATCTTGTGAAAGACTTTTTCTCGGTTCTTTGTACAGAATCTGTTCCATACTCAGGTATAGTGGTTTACATTAGCTTCGATTTTTTCCTATCAATATAGGCATAATCTAAGTCAACATAATCCTTTTCCAAAATATATGCATTCACATCCATAAAAATCAGTTCTATTGATTCTGTCAGTTCATTTCGACTGAAGTTGCCTTCATACCATCGAGAAGATACATATATCGGATATGGTTTCTACAGAGTTTTTGAATTTTTCTCAAAGAACAGATACCATGTGCCAGAGTGTATCTGGTAATTTATTATTTTCCACCATATTGTCACCTGCTTTCCATATAAGCGATTTCTATTACCAACCAACCTGCTTACCTACTTCATCACCTACAACAAATCCCAGTAATGCTGCAAAATAATTGATGTTCTTAGTCATTAAGCCAATTACGCAAATTACAATAATCGCTCTAGTTCCAACCCATATTGCGAAACTTCCCTGATTATGATTTTTACGTACTTTAAATAACAGCTATTGCAAAAAGGATAGTACTGATAAAAAATCCTACTACATATAAAATAATCTCAAGCATAGCCTACCGCCTTCCGCTAAATCTCATCTGGCTTCAAAAAGTGTCCGCAATTACATCTGATATATGGTCCATACTTGCCTAAACCACCTTTTAACTCGCCACCATCTTTTTTCGGACATTTTACATTATGTGAATTAATATACCAATTCATTAAATCAACCGTAAGATATTTTGTCTCTTTACAAGCTTTATTGGAGCATTTCAGATATGCCGTTCCCCTTACATTTTTTGCAAGCACCATATGACTCTTACATGCAGGGCAAAATTCTTTTTCTTCGACAAATTTTCCAAGTCCATAATTTGCCATTGAGCCACTATCAACACTTCCACCGCTACTTGCTACCATAGGTTTTGTAACTAATATTCCCTTTTTCTTTACTAGTTTTTTTGTATTCTGACCTACTACAATAGTTTCTAATTCTGTCAGTGCCTTAATCATCTCAATAGTATTCTTTCCTTTGATTCTAACCATAGTATGTACAACAGTCATCATTGAAGTAGTCTTGTCCACTTGGAATTTCCATTTTGCTGTAGGAAGTCCATACCATGCAAGCTCATCATCAATTATAATCAATGGGAATGTCGCATTCTCTGTTCCCCAGCAATACTCTTTCCACTGTTTCGGAAGATTTGCGTACTCATTGGACTTCATCAGAATATCAATTCCCCTACTGTCTGCATCATCCAACATTTCAAAAATCTGATTTTCCGTTTCTCTCAATTCTCCACTAGGAAGAGATATTACAACTTGCCATTTTGCCTTCCTCATATCCTGCTCGAACATAGAAATAGCATCCTGTTCATTCATAAATATATTAATCATCCTGTCCGGAGTTATCGACTCAATATATGGCTGAAGAGTTTTATCATAGTTCTCAATCACATGATGTTTTCCATTCTTTATATGCTGTAGCAATTTATAGAATACGTGGTTCGTACCCTTGAATACATTCCCCCAAAATCTTTCGTTTGCAACTGTTATCACCTTTCCCTTACCTCGTGTGATAGCTACATTAATCAATCGAACGACCTGATTAGGATTTTTTCCCATCAAATAGCCAACTGCACTCTTTGGGTAACTCTCAACTGCATCAAACACAATAACATCTGATTCAGAACCTTGGAACTGATGAACTGTTGCGCAGCTTACTATTGTTGTTCCCTTTGTATAATAATCTTTAATCATTGCCCTTATTAATCTGGTTTGTGCTGCGTAAGGAGTAATAATTCCGACTGCTTCTATGTTATTTTGTTCTGCCTTCACCGCAGTTGAAAAAGATATAATTGCACTTAGGATATTAAATCTGGAACCATCGGTATTCTTATCAGCTGCACAATATGTTCCTGCAAGGTTAACAAGATTCATTGCATCTCCTGGTAATGGTTCACTCTTAATAACGGCATCCTCTTTATGTAATACACTTGGATGATTTTTCAACAGCTTGTTATAAATGAATTTATTAGGGAACTCTGAAATTGCTGGTGCCATACGTCTTTGTTCATTAAGCATGACAAGCCAAGGGTGCCAGTACATATTTCCCTTGCCATCCACAATCTGCAAGTATGAGAATATATCTACCTGTAACACATGCGCATCCGGACACTGCGAAATCGGTGCAAGCTGCCTAAAGTCACCTACACACATAAATTTTTCTCTGGCAAGTGCCGCTGCCGAGATCACCTGTGGTACATATGCCATTGAGACCTCATCAAACATTACAAGGTCAAACTGTCTTTTCTCAAACATCGGATCAACCGTTGCTCTTGAAATTGTCGTTCCAATCACCTGTGCTCTCTGCACATATTTTCTCTCTTCTTTTCTTATCTCACTACGAAGATCCTTTATTTTAAGCTCAATGTTATTGTACTCTCTTGACTTTGTACTATTCTGAGCACGAAGTTCATCTCTTTTGGCATTCAAATGTTCAAGCTGCCTCGCATAACTATCGCTCTTACTGAGTGTATAATTGAATGAAGTAGCATACGAATTCTGCGAAAGTTCATCATCTCTTACATAACCAAAACGCAAAATTTTTCCATCTTCAAGATATGACTGCATGTCTGTATTAAGCATTCCCACGACTTTTTTGATTACACCATCCACTGATACATTACTATGAGACACAATAAGTACTGACTTATTCTTTGCAATATACTTCTTTGCAATCTTCGCCATAGTATATGTTTTACCAGTTCCTGGAGGTCCCCATACTGTCACGATATCATCTGTCTCCAATTTTCTTTCTACTGCATCCTGTCCTTTTGGTACACCTGCAATATCTGTATCAGTTGATAAAGCAGGTCCTTGTTCCATAATTTTAATTGCGAGTTTATTGACATTTGGATTAAGAGAAGTCATTCTCTTATTTAAGGCTTCAAGCAATTTCCATGGTTCTACCATCAAATGAGCAGAACTTACTTTATCATTCAGATCGCTATCCAATAATAAAGTCATCTGAAAATCTTCACATAAGAGTACGGTTCCGACAGCCCTAAGACCACCAGAAGTTTCCACAACGATAGGTGCATCATCTGGCAGATGCAATTCAGTCTCCATCTCAAATGAATAAGTATAGATTCCTTTATCACTTCTATTCAGTTTAACACCATTTACAATCTTATATCTCTTACCTTTACCAAGCTTGAGATAGTGAATTTCTCTTCTCAATGCATCGGAATATTCCTTAATATCCGAAGATGTATAAGCTGGTTGCTCATTCGTTGCTGAGTAAGTACTGCTCTCTGCTATTGTCTTTATCACTGGCTTAACCACACTATCCATTGTCTTAAGAAGTAAACCGACAATATCAATCGTTCTATTATATTCTGCTTCCGTCATCTGACAAATTGCTACCTGATTCAACATACTTATTTTAGAATTATTAATCTTGTACGAAGTTGTAATCATTTTATGATTACTGCATAAAAATATAAATTCAATATTTGCTCCAGCAAAATATATCTTTTTATCTTCTACAGGAATACTGATTGTTACATTCTTTGACTTATTATGTGTTAATAATTCATAATCCATCCTTGAAGAATGGATTTTCCCGAATTTATCAGTTATAATACACTTTTCTAATACTGTGTCTACCTCTTCACCCTTGTTGACATATATGAATTTAAATGATGCATCCACTCTGTCTGTAAATTCTTTAATCACTGGCAATGTCATCTTAAAATGTGAATCATTAAAGTTTTTAGAAATTACAGGCTGATATGCACTCTTGACATTAGAATTGACTTCCTTATCCATAAATGCCAATCGCATAACTTCTAATATATTTTCTCTGACACTAATTTCTATTCCCTGTGCCACCAAAAACTTATCGATATTAGAAAGTCCCATTTTAAGCTCTCTTTCATTCTTAAATGGGACTCCTTTCATAGCCTCTCCAAGACCTGCTTGAAAAAGCATCTGCATAATATTCTTTTCAACTGAATAATCGACAAATAAATCATTACATAATGCGACACATAACTTTCTATTCTGATATATATCATATCCATATGCATCTGTCATTTTTTCAAATATCTTCACAAGTTCTGTTGTATGCCACATAAAATTCACTCTCCAATACTTAGTATATTCTAATCCAGTAAGTTCCCACATATTCATTAGGAACCTGCTGAACTTTGACTGTTCTACTCATCCTTCCTGCTGCAATCTTTGCAACAATTCCTGTAAGTTCTGACCTTCTCATTTTCATAAACACACCATCCATCCGAAAATAAAATTTTGTCTGTTCTTGCTCTACAACTTTTTCAATTTCTCCTCACATTGTGCCTTTTGCTTAGCAAAAACACCTATGATGTTATGCGAGAGAACCAATCATGAACTCTTATTTTTTACTACTCTATGTAACAGATACTGGAACAGCACGGTAATCAAAAAGAAGCCGATAGCATAGAATACTATTTTAAAGATATACTTTTCCTCAATAAATCTTTATCCAGCAAGTTCCTATTTTGTCATTTACAATCCGTTTTACTCTTTTTCCTGTAATTTCTTGTTCAGAAAAAAATACAGATATCAAATTATAGATTTCTTCCTCTACATTAGAAGCTTTTCTTCTTCCATCTAACCGAAAGTAAAACTCTGTACATCCTCCTTGCAGTGCTTTATCAATATATGACAACAGTCGTTTTTTCATCCGAAATGTCATTTTATTTGCTGTAAAAAAATTATGTTGCATAAAAGAACACTCCGGTAAGCGAGTATCCGCTTTATGTTCTTTCTCAATCAATTGATCGGTCACATTAAAATAATCATACGGAATCCTCTGAAAAGATGATCCAATAGCACCGATATCCCACGTTACATCCAAATGATACGGATGACCCTCAATATTTACCAAATTCCATGCGTGTGGAACTCTCTTTCCATTTTTGAGTGCATCGCCAAACACAACAATGCATTTGACATCAACTGCATTTAGCAATACCTTAACCGCCTTTGCTATTCCTTCACATTGTGCCAGATGATGGGCGAATACTCCTACAATATTATGAGATGCTATCATTCTCACAGGTTTGCTCTGATCCGCACCATCCATATCATATGAAATATTTCTGCACATCCAATCATGGACTTTCATTTCTTTTTCGTAGTCTGATCCTTCAGTCAGTTTCAATTCAGCAGCAAGCCGGTTAACTTCTTTTTCTATCTTTCGGTTATAATCCTTTACCTTTTCTTTTGAAAAAAAATATTGTGGACAAATTGCATTATGTCCGAACACATCGCTTGCCAAGCTACAGGCTGACTGATTCAAATAATAAATCAGCGGATTATCTTTCGTCACTGCCTCGAAAATTCGTTCAAACGTTTCCTTTGGAAAGTTTCCTTTTACTGGTATAGGAATGATGTCCTGGTGTGCCATTACTCCATCATAAAACGCACGATATACTGCCTGATCCTGTTTATTCAGTTGGTGATAATAATAGCGGTCTACAATCACCAGAACACCTTCTCTCATTTACTCTTTACTAAAATATGCCATGATAACAGTAATATCATCACCACATCCAAGTTCACTGGTTTCAACTAGCCATTTTTTTAAATTGGCCTGTACAATCTGTGCTCCATGTGTCTGGAGCATCTCCAGATAATCGCTGCAGGTTTTCTGAAACTCCGTATCTGTAGTATAGCTGTTTGCAAATCCATCTGTAGAAAGCATATACATACAGGACGTTTCCTCTTCTCCATCTCTTCGTCTTACAGAAGTAACCGCTTTCCGCCATGCATCTGGTTTTGACAAAGAGTGTGTCTCTGTGCCCAAAAACTTTTCTGATTCCACCAATGCAAAAACACCATCTTCCGTAACTAGATTGATATCACCATCTCCAATCTGAAACGAAAAAACAAAAGAATTCGTAATCAGTACTCCTAACAGTGTTGTACCATAGAGCGAATAAACTGACGACCATTTGATATTACCATCTTCATCCACGAGACCTTCCACTTTATTTTTGTAATAAGAGTGCTTTACTCTTGCCTGCCATTCTTCACAAATATCCTGCGCAAATCGCATATCACCTTCCCGATTTAGAAATGTAATCAGATTCGACAAACCATTTTCATCTGTTCCGTAACTTTGCAAATAGTTTTTCATCACTTCACAGAATGTATTTACCGCAATGACCGAACCTCTGTCACTTCTTGGACATTTATCGCTTCCATGACCATCCGCAACTCCAATAATTACAATATCATCCGATATTTCAACGATTTTTTTACTGTCCTGGCAGGGCAATCCATTTCTCTGGTGTGTAGCACCTTTGACGATTCCGTCACATAAATAGCGCTTCATCCAATTCCTCCTTGTCCTTTACCAAACGGCTCCCTCATCAAAATCATCCGGATTGGGGATATTACTCATATCAAGCACTAATGGTGCCCCATTATTCGCAGGTGCAAACGGATCATCTGCAGGTACTGAAGCCGATACAAATGCTGCTGGTGCAGATACTGGTACTGAATTCATCGGTTTACTGGACGGTGCAGATACCATAGATGCTGTAGTAGATGCCCATTTGATCATCTTTGCAAGTGCAGTTGCATTATTTGCTTGAAGAACAAGCTCTTTATTTCCGGTAAACTCAATCAGAACGTCATCGTCCGCATCCTGCCCGATAGAAATCGCAATCTTCACTGCTTTGCGAAACCATGGCATTCCTTTTAAGTTTTCCAAGCTTTTCTTATAATCATCTGTCGGCTGACCATCAGAAAGAAGTACAATAACTGGTGGTAATGCTCTTGCCGGCATTGGAGGTATCGAAAGCTGTGCAGCAAGAAGATCAAACGCCTTTCCAAGTTCTGTCAGGCCACTTGCTTCCATATCCTCCCAACCGTAATTTTCCACCGGCACAGGACTGGTTGTAATCCAGCTTGCTCCAGACGAAAACTGAAGTGACCGGATCAACAGCTGTGCATTTGGGTTATTATCGGCGGAATTTCTCATCTCTGGAATACATTCCTGAATGGTATTATTCACAATCCCTATTTTTTCTCCATACATCGAACCAGAACAATCCACTACCCAAAAGAAATGGATCGGTCTTGTTGCCAGTTCTCCACCTGGTCTTTGTAATTCCTGCATAATCTTATCCTCCTTCATCGATCCTTATCTAAATTCACCCGTTGTCTGCGGGAAAATAATTTTTACTCCTTTTACAATACCTGCTGTCCGCCCAGGTTCCACCGGTATCTGCGTTCCATCTACCTTCTGATATGTCCAGTTCACTTTGTCTTCATTTCGGATTCCCCAAAGGGCTGGATTCTTTGGATTCTGTACCACACTTCCCACTATCGTATCCATATCGAAGTCCTCATACACATGATGATGCAGTAACTTTGTATCCTGATGCAACAATACACGGTTCTTCCCAACAATAAGTTTTTTCGGTACCGGAACAGCATTTTGACAATTCCAACAGATATGAGCTGCCCCTTTCGCCTCCAGGTCTTCATCATAAAAGAGCTGTGCCCCACAGGAACAACGCAGCATCCCACTCATCATATTGGAAAACAAAGTCATCCATTCAGGCTCTGTGATACGTTTGCTTGGCTCATTCAATCCTACCGTAAAGGCTTTTGTAAACATCTGACGGAGCTTTTCCGGATATAATGGCCAATAAATATTAGCATTGTCATGGATTCCTTTTACTGGTCTGTTAGACT
Organism: Anaerostipes sp. 494a; assembly: GCF_001940315.1. Classification (NCBI taxonomy): domain Bacteria; kingdom Bacillati; phylum Bacillota; class Clostridia; order Lachnospirales; family Lachnospiraceae; genus Anaerostipes; species Anaerostipes sp. 494a. The sequence continues at coordinate 409,337 of NZ_MJIF01000001.1, forward strand.
TATTATTCGGATCAAAAATGAAAACAGGATCCGTTCCATACAGCTTCACTCTGGCAGCCATATCCATGCATTTGATACTTGCTTCCAGCTTTCCTTCCAGGGGATGATTAACCATAAAAAGGTAAAACAGCAATACAGACAAAGAGTACCGATCTGTATCCTTCGATGGTCTTTTCTCTCCCCGAACAATTTCCGGAGCCATAAAACCAGGTGTGCCAAGTACTCCGCCCGGCTTGCTGTTATCGAAAGAAACATTGTCATTATCACAAATCAGCACATCACCATTATCCGGATTGAAAAACAGATTACCAAATGAAATATCCTGATATTTTGCTCCCATAGCATGTAATTTCTGGTATCCTCTGGTCAGATTAAACGCCGTCCTGCAAAGTGTATAGAAAGATGGATTAACTCTCTTCTTCATCAGATCCACAATGCTCTTATAATTCTTTGGTCTAAGAGGCATTACATATCCAAATAGTTCTCCATGGGCCGGGACAATCATCTCCATGGGCCACAGAAAACACGGATCCGGAGAGCCTTTTGCAACGATGGTTTCCAGGATTTTCTTCTGTCTGGCTGTGGCACTCCCTTTGAAATACCATTTCAGTGCATAATGACTACCACCGCATGTCACATCATACACTTCCCCCTGACCGCCAGCTCCCAGAAGGCTTACAATTTCATATTTATTCCCACATTCTGATGTGAGGATGGTTCCATTTTTTAACTGTCCTTCCATTACGGTATCTGCCTCCTCTGCTTTATCAACTGTAATGCCTGATACAATACATTTCCGTCTGCAACTACCAAGCAATAACTTTTATTTCCAAATTGCATCTCACAGGCATTACTATATGGTGTAATTGCTGTGAGATAACGATACGTCTTATCAAATCCCCATTCCTTAGCCTGAAATACGATCCTCTGGTTGGTTATGTACAGAATTCCCCGGTGCTGCACCAGCTCTGTATGTTCAATGGTTTTTCCCTGACCAGAACTCCATCTTGTCCCTTTAAACAATCCAGGACTGCTGTGCCCATAATGGCGATACTGCTTCACCGTTTTTTCTTCCAGATTGACCGCTTTGTCAATAAAATGAATCTTTTCACCACGTTTCAGGAACAACTGATCTGTATTCAGGATTGGAAGTCTTCCGGACATGATCTCGTTCTTTGCCGCTGCCGGAAGAATAGATGTAACTGTCGGAATCTGATTTTTATTTCCAAACAGGGCATCGAAAAATCCCATACACCTCACCTCTTTCCTCTTATCCTACTGCTTGTTTTATTCAGTATGGCCGCATCACAGGCGACATCTTATACGAGCTGATATTTGATCTTATTCTTTCTAGCATATTCCTCTGCATAAGAGCCAAAGGAACATTGAATAATAAACTGCTTATTCGTTCCGGTAAATGCATCCTGCCCAATTTTAGTTACACTGTCTGGAATAATCAGCAAATCAAGAGAACCGCATCCAAAGAATGCCCTGTCTCCAATCTCATTTAACTGATCACTCAAAACTACCTTTTTTAAGTGCTACATCCTTCAAACATACGATTCGGTATCCGATCCACATTCTCTGGAATAGAAATATTCTCTAATTCCAAACACTCTGCTAAAATACAATCTCCAATCCAATACACGCTCTTAGGGATAGCTAGTGTTTTTAGTCCGCTTCCCTTAAATGCAGCTTCGCCAATACGTTCCAACTGCATCGGTAAGGAAATCGATTTAAAGTTTGGACACTCTGAAAAGGCCGCATCTCCAATTTCTTTCATGGAAACCGGAAGCACTGCCTGATGAAGCCGGTTACATTCTGCAAATGCACTTCTTCCAATATAGGCAATCCCTTCTGTCAAAATTACTTCTTCCACCACTTCCTTGGTGAAACTATTATCTGCAATTTCGATTACCGGTGTATTACCCGACTTATTCTGAAAAATAACCGTCCGTTTATTGTCTCCCCGGAAGCCAGTTACTGCCAGACCAGCGCTATGACTACTTCTGCAATATGTAAAAAGATCTCCATACTGTTTGCCAGAGGTCGGCTGTTCCTCTTTTATCGCTGGTCCTGTTCCCTGCCTTTGCACCGAAATGTCGCATATCTTTCCTAAAACCTTATCTCCATAACAGGAGCACCATACAGATACAATCCAGTCTACATTTACCCGGCTAAGTCCATAATCATCCATCAGCCGCTTCACATACCGATATGCAAACGTATTATTGATTCTTGCTATACTCTGAATATCCTGGGCAATCCCCATGTTATATGCCATCAAAAGCAGATTTACATTTTTCGCCTGATCTGGGAACAGGTCTTTTACAAGAGCTGTAAATCTTTTTTTATCATCCAGTGATGATTCATACTTTCGCAGCATTATTTCAAAATCCTGTTCAAACAACAGGCTCACCACCTCTCATTACTTATTCCACTCCAAGTTCTTTAAACACTGCCTCCTGTGGAGTAGAGTAAAAGATTAAGCTAAATGCACCTACAAGATCGGAAGGCACCGTTCCAATATCTCCTGCAGAAGTAATCGGAAGCAATACTTTCTTTGCCCCACTATCCAGACATACCTGTAGTACATTTGCCAGTTCTTCCACCTTTATCAGCGTTCCTCTGATGCTGATCTCACCAAGTACTGCCAGACTGCTAAGAGTTGGTTTTCCTAAAGCTGCACAACAGATTGCAATCATAACCTCCACTGACAAGTGGAGGTTTGCTCTGTCCCTGTAAGGGACTTTTACCTGCTTAGGTCTCAAAGACCTCTCGAATAAAAAGCCTCAACCGCACCATATTTACATGGCTAATCCTTAAAGGATTTCCTATTTGCCTTTTATTACTGGCTCACCCGTAAACGGGTCAATATATTCTTTTAGACTTAACTGATCATATGCTTGATCATCCTGCAGTTGATTCTTTATATATTCTTGTATTTTTTTCGCATTCTTTCCTACTGTATCTACATAATACCCCCTGCACCAGAATTTTCGATTTCCATATTTATATTTTAAATTCGCATGTCGATCGAATATCATTAGAGAACTTTTTCCTTTTAAATATCCCATAAAAGATGAAATACTTAAATTGGGTGGAATTCTCACAAACATATGAATATGATCTATACAACATTCTGCCTCTATGATTTCGACACCTTTTCTTTTACAGAGTATTCCTAGAATTCTTCCTACATCTTCCCTGATATTCCCATATACAATCTGTCTTCTATATTTTGGTGCAAATACAATATGATATTTGCATTCCCACTTTGTATGTGATAATGTTTTCTTATCCATTTGGATATTCCTCCTTTGTTCTTTTGTGCGGTTTGAGACCCACACAAATTATAGAACATTGGAGGTTTTTTATATACGGCTAAAGCCAAAATCGTGCTCCACCAGCAGAGCTGGTGGTTTATTATTTCGTGCCGGAGCATTCTCCTTCTGAAGAACACTCCAGCACTCAACAGACTAAAGTCACCAATCAAAGTTTGTTTAATATCTTTCCATAGGTTACGCACCACGTTGAAACTGCCCATATAGCATTTTCTTTGCTAATCCCCAGTTCATCGACCATCCGCTTTTCAAAACGATAAGTAAATATATCATTTATTTCAGCAATATGTTCGATTTCTTCGTGAATATTCATTTTATATAAAGCAATCATCAAATTTAATTGTTTAGGATAATCATTTAACAAATCTTTCATAATCCCAATAAACCGCCGTTTCTCTGTTAATTGTGAAGAAAAGCTTTCTAATAATTGTTCAAACTTGAAGTCAAATCCTTTATCCTCATCTTGTAAAACACCGACTGTTATCATCCCTTGCGGATTAGATGCCGTCAACGTTTCAAATGTTTTGATAGAGCTTAAATTGTCATCAAAGAAATCATCAAGAAATTCTAAGACGTATCGCCTCTGCAAAATATCATGAACTCTCTGATTGGAGTAACTTTTCAAACACTGATAGCATGCAGTATCCATCATTGCTCCACCACAAGTACATCCTCTCACAATGCGTCTTGTCTCACTGAGAACCTTCTCAAAAATGTGAGGATTATTCAATCTTTTTACATGTCCAGCTCCTCCTGGGGTCTTATCATATAATATAATCATAAAATTTCCACTTCTCGTTGCCTTATTATAAAAATAGCGCAAACACCCTGCAATATCGTTCTCTTCTATGCTTAGGTAAGAACATGTACCTTTCATAATCCCATACAAAATAGATACAGCCTGTTCATACAATGTAATCTGTGGCCAGCAAAAACGAATCTGTATCACATCAGTCTCAAAACGATAACCCAGCGCATATTTGTGAAGATTCTTATTTTCACATTTCATTCCATTTAATTTGCGATGCTCCTTTGGATATATCGTCCGAAAGCCTTTGCTTGACAAATGTGCATATCCGCATGTATTACAGACATAAAAATTAGATTGGTTTAATACTGCCATTTCGTCATTTTGGCTATATGCTATCTCATATTCTCTATTCCCTTTTTTGAAATGATCATATTGAATATCGTTACGATAACCAACATAAGCCACCTCACTATTGAAGGTTCTCTGTGGTCTTATTAATCCAGCCTTTTCCACTTTTCCAGCTTCAAATCCAAATTCAGGTACAATAAATGTTCCCATGAGATCTTTTGAAAGTTTTTCACCACAGACACGACAATACTGCAAATGCTCCTCGTCTCTATGCTCAATATGTGGCTCAATATTCAAAGTTTTACAATCACAATAAATATAGTCGAAACGTCTCCAATCCATATTGGGAACTTTCTTTATGTAATGGCTTGTAATCAAATTTCCATCTGCTACAATTTGCGATCCTGGAGCATACTCTGATATTGCCATTGCAAGATCTCTTTGAAGATCTAGATCCAATTTGTTTTTTGATTTTGAATCCCAGATTGCAAGTTCAACGGTGTCAATTGGAAAACCGTACTTTGGTAATATGCTTTTTCTTGACAAAAAAGAAAGAACACTTTCTTTTTTATAATTATTGATGCGATAACGCAAGTAATCCACTTTTCCACCAGATATTAACGCTTCCTGTAAAGATTTTTCCAAAATATTAATTTCATATGTATAATCATTTACCGCTCTGGTGAGAGCTCCCTTTTCTTCTAATAATTTCAGCACCCATCCAAAATGTTCTACATCATACTTATTTATCAGTTCTTCCGGTAGAAACTCTATCAGGAATTTTTTTAAATTATCCGGTTGGGTATCCAGATACTCTTTCAACCTTTCTAATCCACTAACTCCATCCTTTTTTTCAATAAGTGTTTCAACTGTCGAAAAGTAATCTGGATATTTCTTCCAGAAAAAGGCAAATGCTGAAGCAAATACATGTCTAATTCCAATCTTATCATTTTCCACTTTAAATACCGGCGGTTTAACATTGCCACGAATCATGGATTCAGGTTGGTTAAAATACATAAAGTCATGATTCCCTTTGTTACAAAATGTAAGAGCATATGCTACTGATTTAATACTTCGGCCTGCCCGCCCCGCACGCTGTGCATAATTAGCCGGCGATGGAGGCATATTACGCATAAATACAGTCTCTAAGCTTCCAACATCAACCCCCATTTCAAAGGTAGTTGAACAACTCAAGACATCTATCTTTTTTTCTTTAAATAGATTTTGGTAATGATATGCTTTTTCCTTACTTAACTGCGCTGTATGCTCTACCACCCTTAACGATCTTATTTCCATATCCTGGTACATTCTATAATAATGATTATCATTAAGCGCAGATTTCAAATCAATTTCCTGAAGTATTCCATTGCATTTGTATGTTGGACAAATATTTTTTATATTATACGGGGTAATCTTTTTGCACACTGGACAACGGTAAAATTTTACTTTTGAATGCAAGTGTATTTTTTTTACATTGACTTTATACTCGACTCCCTCATTTATAATAATTTCTTTTTTTATCATTAAGTTCCAAAAGCTCTCAAGGAAATTTCGTGCATCATCTCTAGTCTTATCTGGAACAATTATCGCAAATAATTTTTCAACAAAATCAATCCGTTTATTGCTCCTTCCACTTTTGGATGGCAAAAAAGAGCTGCACCGTTTATTCTTAGATGAATCCGATAGCGTAAAGCCTCCCTCATGTCCATTGTAGGTAAAAAACTCCTTATCTACCTGATTCAATAAAATGGGATATGCAATCGCTGCATCCTGCATCATACTTTGTATAAAAATATTTATAAGATTTGCAACATCTGTCTGGGACAAATCCATTTTCTGCATTCCCGGACACAAATCCTTGGAAACTGTCATTTCATAAAATCCAAGATTTTGCAATGCATTTTCTGAATAATTGTTTACCATCTCATTCAAGATAGCTTTCCAGGCTTCCTTTTCAGCAGACATTCCTTCATCGGTTAATATATGATTGTTCTCAAATTCTGCCTGTAAAACTCCAGCAAACTGTTGCAAATTTCCAGAAAATTCTGTTTTTCGCAAAGCCTCTACAATCAACCGTTTATACAAAATCGTAGTATATGTTTTTTCAAGGTAACTTGCATAGAATGCTGCTGCTTGTCTACTGTCCGAAAAAGCAATAAACTGTTTTGCACTTTCCTCTTCTTTTTTCACTATATATGTATCTTCTGTCTCTTCATCATCAAACGAAAATTCATTCTGATCCATCACAATTTTTTCTTTCATGATCTTATAAGATGGAAGTTCCTCAAATAATGCTGTTCCTAGGACACTTGTTACAGCCTCCTGTCCAGCAAAAAATTGTCTTAAAATTCCCTTCGTATTCACATTTTCACAAGCTACACATTTAGTCAACACTTTTCCTTTTTTTTGAACGCGAAAGACTTTTATAAAATCATGATTTGTATGCTCACACTTTTCACTTGAAGAGGCATTGAGAGGCATTAGCTTCCCGCAACGAGAACATAGTTTATACTCCTCGACCTTTAACTTCATTTTTTCAAAACTATTTTCATCATCTTCATCCGATATGGTATTTCCCAGATATAATATCTCCTTATCATCAACACTGTCATTCATACTTTTTTGAACAAAATATCCCTGTGCATCCACTCTTCCTATCAGATATACAGAATGACAGAAAGTACATACTGCTATTTCAAACACAGCATATTCCAGTCCATGTTCAAACACTTGACGATTTCTGGTAAGCATTAACTTTTTGGATTTACCAAGTGTTACAAAGGCACTGTCGCAGGCTTTTATAAACATATGATATTTGGCATCAAATAACTGTGCGTTGTTCTTTATAGCATATGCCGCAACTGTCACATAATTTTCTATATGATGATTTTCACAACCCATAGCATTTGCCAAATAATATATTGTTTGTGGCTTCTTTTCTAACAATACGCGAATATCCCAATAATTTGAATCACAAAGTAACAAATCATAAACATCACTATGCAAATTTCCTAAACATTTCCCGCCTAATGCGACAATCTCTTGTGAAATACGATCTTTATCTTCTTCAATAATAGCTTTCGCCAAATTTTCATAATCTGATATATTTCTTTTTAATATTGCCTCCATCATTTTTTCCGGTTGTTGACGAGTAGCACGGATAACGTCATTCTCATTGAATACACTATCGCAGAGCCTGGATGCAAATTCAGCTACTTCTGGATTCTGATTTTCATTTCCAAGCGTTGCACTTGTAAGAATATACTGCAACTTTTTCACAGGAATACTACTTTTTAATCTTCTTAGAAGCATAGAAACTTCAATTCCTGTCGATCCATTATAAATATGTGCCTCATCTAATACAATAAATTTCCAATGATTGGCATATATTCCCTCAAAAAAAGAGTTTTCCTTTGGTCTTATCATTAAATACTCCAACATTGCATAATTTGTAATTAGAATGTTCGGAGGATTATCTATCATCTGTTCTCTGCTAATCAATTCGTTTTTAAGTGGGCTTTTCCCATCATTTAACATACGGTATTCCTGTAATGCTTTGGAATAGTCATTTTTTGTCTGACCTGTGTAACTTCCATAAGTGATTTGCGGATAATTGTATAATACCTCACGCAAACGTTCCATTTGGTCATTTGCCAAGGCATTCATTGGATAAATAATCAGTGCACGTACACCCGAAGATAATGTGCCGTTCTCATCTTCTAAAGTTAACTCTCTCAAAATTGGGATTAAAAAGCTTTCTGTTTTACCTGATCCAGTACCAGTAGAAACAACAATATTTTTTCCTTCTGCACATCTTTTTATTGCCTCTTCTTGATGCAAATAAAGTGGCCGGTCCATAATAAAACCACACTCTTGGAATGATTCTGGAAGAAGTCCACTTTCTATCAACTGTTTTAAGGTTCTTCCTTTTTTAAATGAATCAACCACATCTAAGTAAGGTCCCTTTGCAAAACTCTCTTTTGCTTCCAATTCCTGTTTGAACTGTGCAGAATACTCTTCATCTGCTATTTCAAAAATAGTTCTTAGGTATCTCTTATATTTTTTTGTTATTTCTTCTGAGGCCTTTATAGGGGAAAATTTCATTAGTATAACCTCTTTCTCAAGAATTATGCTTACGCTCCTTGTTCTTTCATTTTTTTTTGATTTCCTGTGTATCTCTTAATTCAAAATTTCTAATCTATAATATTGATTCTTTCTATAAGCTATTATAGCTGTTGCAATATATCAATACTAGATTTTTTAAATAATTGTATCTGCAATCTCATACTTAACTAATCAATAGGTATATCTTCAAATATGAGATCTTTTTTCCAAATACTTCTATTTTCTTTAATGGTCTGATGGTTTTTAATCCAACCATATCCCTTATCCATAATATCTTTATTTTTTTCTATAAACTGCACATTCCACAAATATGCATCACTGTACAGAACATGCTCGTACCTTCTGTATGCCTCCGATTTGCTGTACCTCGGATTCTCATTCTCAACAATTCGCTTAGAATAACTATCATACAAAAATTCATACTCATCACCATCTTTATTATCAACAAACACTATCGTCATGCATGTTGCTACATTCAAATTCGGAATGTCAATCATAACAACTGACGCATTCTTAATATTGTTCTTGTGAAATAGCTCCACCATCATCCCCAAGTATTTGTGACCACTAACTCTTTTTTTAACAAAAAACATATATTCATAACTTAATTCCAAATGTTGATCTTGATTATTTGCTAAAATAATGCTATTGAGTCTAATGCATGTACCTTCTAATTCTTTCGGGTCAACCAATTTAACTGTATTTTCCCCGATAAGAGTATATTCTTCATCAAAAGAAAACTCATCTCCTTCTATCTCATATACCCTAACCATATACATTGCTGAACGAATTGGAATGTTTAATTCTATAGCATTTCCGTCAATATATCTCTTTTCCACCAGTAATTCTTTCTCACATAATATATCTACATAATATTCTCCTTTTCCGATAATATCAAATGTACCCAAGACACAATCTTTTTCATAATCAACCTCCAATAAGGCAGATTTTAGAAAACTCCTCATAACAATACGTAAAACATCATACTCATTTCCTTGGCATACCATCGTAATAGTCTGCATCATTTTATTCTTGTCCAGATAAGTTTTTAATTTTGTAAGATCACACTCAAACAAATCTTCTAAATTTCTATTGAACACAATATATGGTTTATCTTCCTCTCGCCCTCGTATACTTAATGCAATTCGAGTCGCAGGATAATTTATATACACTGTATCCCTCATCTCTGAATGCCAAATGTCCCTTGCCCTTTGCAACGACCATATTTCTTTATCCCAGCTATACAAAAAGACAGGCACTTTAAACTCTGCGTCCACGATACCCTTCTTGAACTGTACAGGCATAACAAGACAGTTTGATTTTATAACATCTAACTCAAAATCATATTTCTGATTTTCTTCTTCTGAATTTGCAAAAATCATTCCCTTTTCCAGTTTTCTATTGAACGATAATGTTCCACGGTTCATATATATGTATGGTGCATCCTCAAACATATACTTAAACTCTGGAAAATAACCAAATTCGCAACAAATTTTTCTGGTACTTGCTGGAAAATCTATTACTATTTTATTTATGCCCTCGCAGATTCCTTCCATTGATTTTAAATCAATATAGTAAAATTTCCTGCTATCTTGCTTTCCATGACTAATACGAAAGAATTTTTTTTCTGAAAGCTTTGTTATTTTATCATTGATGATGACAGCTGTCCCATTAAACTTATTATCTTCAACATCAATGATCAAAGTCGGAAGTCTGTTATAAACTGATACTTTCTTTCCCTCATTTTCAAAAAGCATTCCATCTATTTTGTATTCGTTCAATAATCCTGTAGATTGAATTTCTCCTACATAATAATTCTCACCACCTGCTACACTAATCAGATCTCCAGCAGTCAGATTAAATTCATAAAAATTTAATCCCTGACGAACAGAAACATTTAATAATCCATCTGCCTCGATCTGTGTCCCTGCTTCTGCAAATGCATAAATCATTCCTTCCGGCAAATTCTCTCCCTTGATCCATTCTCCTTCTGCATGAAAAAAATTCAGAATATGCTTTTTCCACACAAAATTTCGAACTTCTTGATTGTTTACAAATAATGTAAACTTAAAAGGAGAGAAAATTTCATTGTTTTCAATCGGTATCGCTATTTCCTTTGTTTTTTTACCCAAATAACCCTCTTGGATATCACATGGAACTGTCCTGCATTTTTTACTGTTTATTTGCCATTCCACCTGAACATCTCCTATATCAATAGGCAAATTCTGTGCAGGTAAAATAACCTGGAATTTTATAGATTCCATATCACATACCAAATGTGGGGACCTGAAATTTTTTATCCTTTTATTAGCGGCTATACTATTCCGCAATTTTCTTTTTTCATCTCGAAAATAGTTCGTTTCTAATTTCCACTTTTCAAAATTATCAATAATTCTACAATTATCAACTTCTTCTATGTATTCATCCCAAAAGCTTTGATCAATCAATTTTAATAGGCTTCCTATCAACTTTTGACAATATATTTGATTTCCTCTTACAGTCAAATACAAATAATTTGACAAAAACTGTTTCCTTTTTGCATATGGATTTTTTATGCTGTCACAAATATACCTACTTTCTTCTTCGACTCCAGATGAAATATCACGTTCCATATCCAAATTATAATACTGGAACAAATATTCGAAAAATTTCGGTAAGAACTTATCAGCCACAAAACAATGCATCATAATATTAGTTACATATTCTGTTTCCTTAAATATAGGCTTCCCAAATCCCATCATTGTTTCCGTGAAAGTACCGCCAATCCATGTTCTCTGATTGACTGGAATATTTTTATCGTCCTTATCCCAGAGAACTTTTGCAATATGTTTCCAGAAATTCCCATCGTAATTTCGTATTCCAATTTGAACCAGGGCAACTGAAAATAAAACATCAATTATCGAATGTCCAACATCCCGTCTTATAAATAAATATTGTTTTTTAAAATAATCACATAGAATTTCATACTCTTTATCATTAATCTCTATCTCACACAGCAGTTTAACATCCAAAAATTCTTGCAAAATGCGATTTCGAAGATGCGTATACTCATTTTTATCCTCCACCATATGAAGAAGTTTTAGATTAATAGAATTGAGTGGATGTACAATAAGTTTAATTTCATCCTGATACATTTTCTCCAATTCTTTTCTACTGTAAGTAGATACATTTTTATCTACAAGTACTTCATCCAGCGTTTTCTCTTCGTCCTTGTGAAAATCTTCCTCAATTAAATCTGTATTTGACTTAGCAATGACTTCCTCATCAAGATCCGCTTTCTCACTAACCATCGCCTCTGCATCACCTACAACGTTTTCTGACGAAAGCAACTTTTCTAGTTCTATTACATCCGAGTTTTTTTGAATTTCAAAAGATTCTATAGGAGTTTCAGAAGCACAGTCATCCATATCAGTCTCTAGCAACATAATATTATCGTCTTCTGGTAACACGGTTTCATTTTTTACAATAAATGTCGAATCAGACTCAATATTTTGAGATACACCAGAATCATTGTCTGAGAAAACTTCTTTTGAAACCGCCAACTGCCTACTATCTTTTACCTTTTTTTCTGTTGAATGCCAAAAAATTGTTTTTATCTTTTTTATTAATTCAAAAATTATAAATGATCTCATTCGTATCCCCCAAAAAGATGTTTTAATATTAACCAATCATATAATTACCTTTTTCTTAAGGTCAATAATAACTCTTACACACCTCTGCCTAACTTGCAATAATTCCTATACTTGACGAGATGTTATAATCTTATTCTTCATCACACTTTCGGACACTCATCAAATAAAATCAAACAAATGCTCATCATCTAATGGGACTAATATCCTAAAAATATCGCCTTTCCTCGCTCGAAGCACGGTTTGCATTTTCCACATACATACAATCTTTTTTTAATCACAAATTTAGCAGTATAACTACTTGTAAACCCTTGATACATCAATGTATGTGTTCCAATCATTTCACGTACAATGGACTTCTTATTCATCATGTATCACTTGGTTTTGTTGAATATAAGAACAGTTCTCTTTTTTACAACACTCCATAATAAAATACGGCGAACTCTCATTCATACACCTTTCAGTCTTATAATTATAATCGTCACAAATTTCTTGCATATCTAATACTTTCGTTGTTAATGTATCTTTTGTACTGATATCATTAAGCTTATCCTCTTCTATGTGGAGAGGATTTAAATCCTTACTAAGGTAAATCTGATAAGTGGCATGAGGAATTCTATATTTATCCAACATTCTTACAATCAAATCGCGAATACTATTTGCACTCAAATTGGTTTCCACAAATATTTTTGTTCCATTAACCAACTCGGCTTCCACATAGTTTCTTTATCTCTTGAAAAATAAGTTCTGGTTTTTCCTGCATAAATTTATCATCCACAAAATTCTAAAAAATACTATAATTTTTTCCCATAACAATTTACACGTTTTCAATAACACTAATTTCCACAAACGTGCCGGATACCTTACCCCATCTAAAGAAGAAGCAGCTGGCCTCATATAGCGAAAATCTGTCATTAAATCATAAGCCACATTCTCATCTACTCGAAAGTTTTCATAATTAATACGTTTTTCCCCGATTGACAATATCTCCATATCATCTTTCAGCAATACGTTTATTATCTCCAATTTTTCTTCCGGACACTCGGCTAAAGCCTGTTCATCATCTAAACCATATTTATTAATCATCTCATTTACATAAGAAAATATCTCTGATACAGTTTTAGACATTTTTACATACTCACTAACAAGGAGTAATTTTTGATGATGTCAACATTTGGGGTTTGCTTTCAATAAAATTAAACACCCTTATCAAATCTTTCGCATTCCATATTCTCTCGAAGAACCTTATCAATTTCTGTGATTTTAATCATACTTTCATATATTTTATGTGTCGTATAGAATCTTGTTATCGCCAATAAATCCTTTCCTCTGTATCCAAACCTTATGTTGCATGACCGTGTCCTGCTACATAGTTTTAGGATTTTTTCCATAATAAAATCCAACCATAATTTTGCGAAATTCCATAAACCAGAAGGAGTGTTTTACTGCACCTGCACTATACTGATTTCTATTCATTCTCATTCCTCCGTATATTTTTCTCATTAGCCTTTGTTTCATCCGGCAGGAATTCACATATATTATCAATCGTACAATTCAGACCCCTACAGATTTTTTCTATTACGGTTACATTATCCCCATTTGCCAATTTACTGACAGTATTGGCACTCACACCAGTCAATTCTCTGAAGTCTTTTTTCTTCATATCCCAATCAATCAGCATTTTAAATAATTTCTTATAAGATACTGCCATATCTTCTCCTTATAATCTGTTATAAACACTTATATTTACGTCTATGGGCTACAAATAAGTTACTGTAAATAGTATATCATAAGGTTATTACAATGAATACAATATTTTTTGCGTTCGGGGATTTTTTTACCGTTTTGAGTAATAATTCAAAACTGATATTCTGGTAAATAAGGAACTAAGGAGTCTAAAACGGTCTAAAATAACGCCGTTCTAGACTCCTCATAAAAGTGTCTATACAGAAATACAAAATTCTTCGTTTTAATCTTCCAGATACATTTTTATCGCATCATAACACTTTACTGTTTCCGAATCTGCATTATTAAAATTGGATGAAAATGTCTGCAGACTACCCGTAGGATCTATTGCTAGATTTGTCAAAGTGAGATACGCATCATACAACTCCGTAACGGCTTCGTATGCATCCTCATATTCATCTGGCGGATTTTTCAGCTTTTTCATCTGAGTATTTACCGTATCCTGATTATCCTCGATACCACTTACCTGAAGACTGAATGAAGAATCTGAGTATAAATTCTGTAATGCATCGTTAAAATCTGATACAAAATAACCATTCGGTCTAGTATATTTATCTGTAGAATCATTCCGTTCTTCATAAATTGCGTTATACCATACCTTTTTGATTAGATTTCCACATTTTTCCGCATCTCCAGCTCCAGAAATCATAGAATACGTTACAAGTTCCAGATTGGAAGAATACTCTTTGATTCTCTTTGCTGCGTCTTCCGCTTCTTTTTTCTTTTGCCCCTGTACAACAGAAACTGCAATCAATGCAGCCATCAATAACGCCATTGCCACAATCGCTATTATTTTCTTTGATTTTCCATCTATCTTTACGCCAGTCACTTCCACCTGTTGCGGTGCTGTTTCACTGTTTTCTATATTTTCTACGGGGCATCCACATTTCGGACATACATCCACTCCATCTTCCAATTCTATCCCACATTCCTGACAGTATCTTTTTTCTTCTGGAATCAGGATTTCTCCACAATGCATACATTTTTTTGCCTTGTCTGATACCTGTTCGCCACAATTCGGGCATTCCATGATTGCCATAATTACTTTCCTCCCTGACTATTTCTCTTATGTTTTACAATTTCCTCTGACCAGTCACCGTCAAACACATCTTCCATGTTTTCTGCCTGTACTGCTTTGGATACCGCCCTACCCACTGCTTTAAAATTGATGGCAACACCCTCCGGATCATTTTCATAAGTCACAGAGCGGTTACGGGCGATACCAATCTTTTCTGCCTCTCTTTCAGCGTCAATATTCGCGCCAAGGAATAGAAATTCCCATCCGCACTCTTTCTTTGCACTGATCATTTTCCGAATTTGCTCGTAGGTATAATTCTCACTAGAATTTTCCAGACCATCCGTGGTAATGACAAATATAACTTTTACTGCTTTGTGGGCTTCTGGCAGATGTTTCTGGACATTATCAATTTTTTCGATAGCAGCACCCACAGCATCCAAAAGAGCCGTACACCCTCGCACATAATACTCTTTTTCCGTTAGAGGTTCGATAATCTCAATCAGAAATCTATCGTGAATAATCTCTACTTCATCATCAAACAACACCGTCGTCACATTTACCTTGTTCCCTTCTGCTTTCTGTCTGGCTATCATCCCGTTGAAACCACCGATCGTATCGCTCTCCAGTCCCCCCATAGAACCACTTCTATCCAAAACAAAAACCAACTCAGTTAATCCTGTATTCATGTGATTACCTCCTTCAATCATTTATAATCACATTTTATATACAGAACCAACTGAGTTGGTCGCATAGCAGGCGACATTGTATTTCGCCCTCTTTTTATTACCCAAATACTGGTTGTCCATAAGCATACAGCACATCATTGATTTCAAACATATCGTATATTTTATTCTGCAGGAAATATGCCACAATGATGTCCATCTTGGAACTTCTAGACAAAGCAAATCCTGCACTTCGAAGTAAATCCTTAGCTTCATCCAACGACAGTTCTAATGCTATGGTAAATGCCAGTACTGTTTTTTTATTTGGTGTATAGTAGACATCTTTGCGAATTTTCGAGAAATGTCTCCGATCCACATAGGCCTTTGTATAAACTTCAGAATCTGTCATTCCCCTCTCATCGATCATACGGAGTAATCTTTGAGAAAATGTCTCTTCCATCTGACTCATAAGGTCATCAATATTTCGGTTTGTCGATATGGTCTGGGACATTCCTTTAGTAATTTTTGTTTTCTTCATACTGGATGAGTCAAATTCTTTTGGTGCTGATACATCCAGTTCATAATCAGCCTGAGAGTCTTGTAGATTCTTTACCTTTTTATCTTTTCCACGTCTTTTGCGAAAGTTAGTAATCTTATCAAATATAGATTTCATTTCTTTATCCATTTTAATATCATCATTTTCTGGTTCATAGTATTTATCTATATACTTTCCAACTTCTTCCATCAGTTTTTCATTTGCCATTTTTTCGACTTCCTCTCTATACATAGTACATTCATTATAAACCACATCTGTAAATTACACATCTATTTTCAATTATCATAATAGTGTTTGCTCATTTCTTGGTCGCATAACAGGCGACATTCCCGATAATTACACATAAAAAATAGCCTAAAGCCAACCATATCAATCTAGTCAGCTTCAAGCTTTACTTCAAAACCAATATTTACGAATTTATACCAGCTTCATTGAGGACAACGATATCACTGACCGATAAGAAATGACCGATATAATCTGCAGGGTGGGCAATATTGAATTTCTCATACAAGGAATCCAGCATATCTCCCTGCCATTGGAGGAATCAAATTATCATTTTCTACATAACTTTTTATCTGTCTGGAGCAGTTTCGTTCTGTGCTGAAAAAGTTCCGAAATATATGTGCTCATGAAAAATGCCTCTTTACATACCGTGCAATGGATATATCTCTGATCTTCCATTATTAAAGCATAAACCCCCGATGCATCTTTTTTATGATAGGGAAAATACCTTTTTCCAGCATCATATGAAAAACTGCTTTATAATATTGTTTTGAGCATCTGTTATTACAAAGATTTCATCAATATTTTCAGGAATCTCTTCAATAAGCTGTTCTATCTTCTTCATATCAATATGTTCCGCAAAACGAAGTAGTGCTTTTGTACAATCCGGATTCTGCATGCTCTCAATATACTGAAAAGGATGAATGTTCTTATCATTTTCATCTGTAAAAAAAGAAACTCCAGTACCCAGTGCATCCTGATATATGTCATTCTTAGGAAACTTTATCATCCATCGTTCGCTATCCATGATAATAGCATATTTTGAACTACTTCTCCCACCATAATAAGTAGAAAAATCACGTTCATATTTATTGAAATTGTCCTCTTGTATACTGAGTCCTAGATTGCTATGCAGGATAATCCCTGATGGGCCAGATACATTCAGACAAGCATTTTAAACAGCTTTAACTATTAATTCGGCCGTCATGTATGAATATAGGTGATGTCTGTGCAGCATTTTAGATTGATTAGAATCTTATTGTTAAGACATCTTTTCTACGATAAATTTTACTGTATGGAACTTTTCGTGTCCACTAATTTATACTAACATCAAGAAGAATTTACTTTTCAAAGCAGAAATAAAAGAAGCTGTGCACCAGCCGATTATAAATCAGATAGTTCACAGCCCTGTAGAGAAAGAAAAATACTTACTTTTTCCAATCTGTTTTTATATTCCTTTTCTTATAGTTTTTTATATTTTAGTTTTCTGGCAAAATACCGTAACGTAAAGAATACAGCAATAAGAAGAGCCACAACATATCCAACAAATCCAAGGACAGGAATGTGTAAAATTTTCGGATTCATGTCTGTCATGCAGATTACACTGGAACTGATCAGCAGTGCAGCTACACACAGCCCGATTACAGTATTGCGCACAGCCCGGTCAATCAGCATTCTAAACTCCAAGGACGCTTTTAAATTCAGATTTACTTCTGTCCTTCCTTTTACGAAATCATTCAGGACATCTGCAGTTAGAGAAGGGATATCAGCTCCTTTTGAAACAGCCCGATACAATTTCTTTCCATTCTTTTCCAGTTCTTTTTTCCAATCTATCTGCTGTAGATAATCTTCCATAAAACGTGATATGGCAATGTCAACCATGTTCAGCTCTGGACTGATTACAGATAAAACTCCTTCCATATGTGCAAGCCCTCTGGCAAGCATCGTCATTCCATGAGGCATACTGATATGATTTTTCTTCATGATTTCCATCAGTTCTCCCAGAATCTCTGGCAGATTGACTCCACCCATGGAAACTGTACCATAATCATCAAGAAACTGTCTAACATCATGATATAGCCGCTCCCGGTCTGGTGTCCCTCTATAGGATCCGAATCCAAGAACTGCATTCACAATCCCCTGAACATCATGTCTGGCCACACTTCGTACGCCTTCTCCCATAATCTTTCGGTCTTTTTCACTCAGCCGTCCCATCATGCCCATATCAATCCAGATAATTTTCCCGTCATGAATTTTCACATTTCCAGGATGTGGATCCGCATGAAAAAATCCATCATCCATCACTTGCTTAATAAAATGATTGATAAATTTCCGCCCTACCTCATCTAGATCATAACCATTTTCTTTCAGGCCATCAACATCATCGATTGATAAACCGTCGATGTATTCCATAACAAGCACATGGCTTGTAGTATACTCTTTAAACAGTTTTGGACATCCAGCATATGCCACTCCTGCATTATTTCTGCAAAATTCCTCCATATTGGAAGCTTCTGTAAGGAAGTCCATTTCCTCCTGTGCCGTCTGCCAGAGTTCATCCAGAACCATCTGCGGATCCACAAGATCCTTTAATCCCGTTGCAACTCCTGCCACTGGCATAATCAGTCTGGCTGCATGTTTTAAAAGACCAATATCACGGGACATGGTATCATGGATCCCTTTTCTCTGAACTTTTATAATCACATTCTCACCAGTCTTCAGCTTTGCCCGGTGAACCTGGGCGATTGATGCTGAACCGAGCGTCTTTTCTTCAATAAAAGAGAAGATTTCCTGGGATCTGCAGCCATATGCCTCTTCCAGCACTTCCTCTACCATATGAAAAGGCATGGGAGGTACATTGGAATTCAGCTTCATAAGTTCTTCACAGTAACTTTTCGGAAGAATGTCTGAGTGCAGTGCCATAATCTGTCCAAGTTTGATATAAGTAGGTCCAAGCTCCTCCAGTATCTGTCGCAGCTTTTCCGGATTTATCCCCTGCATAATCTTGTATTTCCGTAAAATGGCAGTCATCTCAGGCAAGCGGCTTCCAGATTCATTTCTGACTGAATCATTCGTTTTCAGCACGGCTCATCTGCTCCTTTAATTTTGAGAATTCTTCCGGTGACAGACTCTTGACAAACTCTTCGAAATCAACTTCCTTATCCTGCACATCCTCTTTATCTTTTTTCTGTGTTGTTTCACGGACAGTACGTTTCAATTCCTGATTTAGGATTTTTCCCTGTTCCACGGTCAGCTCTCCCTTGCGTATTAAATCATCTAGAATTTCTTCTGATTTTTCCACAGTCGTAGCTGCTGCGCCAATACCTGCAAGCAATAATTTCTTTACTTCTTCACCCAAATTAATCTTTGACATAATCATGACCTCCTTAAAAACGTAATATTTCCAACAGCTTTGGTATAAAAATTTTAAATCCAATGCCTGCTGCAATCATTGCAGAAAAAAGAACTGCCCCCGCTGCTGCATCCTTTGCCTTTTTTGCAAGAGGCTTTCTTTCTTCGGTGACCAGATCAACCACTGCTTCAACTGCTGTATTTACAAGTTCAAGGCTAATGACCAGCCCGAAAAGTAAAAAACAAATCAGCCACTCTATTTCCGAAATTGAAAGAAGAATTCCAAACAGAATAACCAGTACCACCACAGTAAGGTGAATCTTTATATTTCGTTCTTCATGGATAGTTCTTCCAATCCCTTCAAATGCATATCCAAAACTCTTATACAGCGGAGATCTTTTCTTTTTCATTCTCTTTAGTCCCCTCTTCCAATATCATCCATAAATAATTACTATTTTTACATGTCTATTATAACATAGTCATGATTAAATTTATTGTTTTAGTAACATTAAAATCAAAAAAATAATTTATAAATTGCAAGTCTGCTTTCCATATCAGAACCTTACTTTCTTGTTTTCCCCCATACCACTTCATACCCGCCATATCAAATTTTCCGCCAATATAGGCTGGCATAGCCATAAATCTGCAATCCGTATCATTTTTTGACATATTAGGAAATTAGGGTTCATCTTATTGTTTTTCAATCGAAGTAAGAGGAATTTGTTCAATGTCATAACTGCTATCCTTATGAACCGTGATTAATGTTCCGCCTCTTTGCTTTGTATCATTCTCAATTCCCGGCATAGCAAGGTAATCAATACTCATGCCATAAGTTAATCTGATTCCTTTATATTCTAAAGACATATTATTATAGTGATCATGTCCACAGAAAAATGCCTTCGTACTTCCCAGTTTTAAAGCTGTGTCAAAAATCTTACTCGGATAATTAGAAGCACATACTTTATTTATCATTTTCTCATCATTTGACCCAAAATAGTAAGTTACTTCCTTACTGCCCTTTTCATACAATTCATAAGCTGTACGATATTGCTGCAGCGGGATATGGAAAAATAACATAGAAGAAATAGCTTTTCTTTCTTGCTTTTCTAATCTTTTTATATTTTCCTGATACCAATCTACTTGATCATCATGAATATAATCATAGCTATTGATTGATCCCTCTGTATAAGCATTGGAATCTATTAGGAAAATTGCCTGATTGAAAGAACCATCCACATTTCTAAATTCAATTAATTGATTATTTCTACCCGTAACGTGAGGCTGTCTGTAAGGATATAACAAATTTTTAGAAGTCTTATAAGATAAAGCTTCATATAGAGAATTTAAATCTTGTTCCGAATAAGTGGCAATAGATTCTGTATCATGATTCCCATTGGAAAAGTTAGATCTCCAGTTACTATTACAAAATCAGGATCTGTATGGTCAATCAGTTCATATACAGCTTTTAGTGCTTTCATATCCTTCCTGTACGAGAAAACACTACCCCCTAAATGAATATCCGTTAATTGCAATATTTTAAAATCATCTTTATTATCGTTGGTTATTGTATAGACTCCCGTTTCCTCATTATATTCGATTTTATTTGCCTTATCATATATATTGGGAACAGAATTAATATATGGTTGTGTTAGCCAAAAATCTCTTTGCATAAATTGATATCCACTAAAAATAAAGATAATTACGAAATAAATAATTGCTCTTTTTTTATTGATTACAAGATTGTGATAAACAATCTTCTTACGATATATTAAATTATAAACCAGTATTCCTATGGCATAGAGAACAGCGGCAATAAGAAAGACATTAGCATAGTACGCGTTCTGAAATACGATAATAAGAAGCAAAAAAATCATCCAATAAAAAACGGATAAGACAATAATTCTTTTAAGGTGCTGATAGAATTTTTTTACTTTGGCATCTTGAATCATATTGCCAAGCCACCTGGTTAACAGAAGGTTTTTTCCGAAAATCAGAAAAATAATTTCCACATAAAATAGATTCGTATAAACAAACTCTAATATTTCAGATGTTTTAGAATTTTGTTTTAATCCGATAATAAAGACAGCAAAATAGATAAATATTGTTAAGCCAAGAAAAATGCTATTGATTGTTCTCTTGCTATATTGGTCATATAACTTTTCAGGTAAGAAATAGAATCAGCAGAACAATGCCCTGTTTTCTGATTTCGCTTTTTGTAACTTTGATGCACCAAAATAGCCAATCCAGATAATAGAATTGCCATGAATAAATATAAAACATTAAAATCTACTGCTGCATTAAAGAAATAGACAAGAGAAAAAATCACTAGAATTAGAAAAATATAGTAATGCCTTCTTTCCTTTTTAAATTTTCTTTTCAATTCATCTAAGGAAACAACGTCATCACTGATTTTATATTTTGTATTATTCTTATTCAAAATTATCCGATGTCCTTTCAAGTTCATTTTTTAGTTCTCATTATAGCATAATAGAACAATAAATTAAATGGAAAACATTCCAGGTATTTTTCTTCCTGTAGAATCTATTTCCAAGGTCGCCTATTTCCATGCCACCCACGTTCTTCCCAGTAGGAATAGTCCGGGTTCATATGGTCAGAAGATGCTTTGTGCATCAGCCGAACCAGATAAAACCAAAAGCGACCTTTCAGTGTCACACCAGATTTTCCTTTATTTTTTCGTATTTTCTTTGCCAATTGATCGGTCTTCTTATGAATTTTTGATTGAATTCTTTGTGGAATTTCAGCAGGCTTTGTTGCCTGTACTCCAATACCCAAACGGTACACATGAGACAGTCCCCAAAATACAAGACTGTCACCCATATCCTTATTTGTGCTCTTCATTCCTCCGCCTGCTGCAGTTGAAATGCAGACACCCTGCTTGTAAAACATCTTTTCGTTTGGCCGGTGTACCATCCAGCGAGTGCCATAGTGATCAAGAAACGACATCATCTGACCGGTAGCATGAAACACATAGACGGGACTTGCCAGAATAATCAGATCTGCTTCTTCCATAGACTTTGTAATAGGTCGCAATTTCTCATAGTGCGGGCAGTGGTTCATGTCTTTTTTGAAACAAGTCCAGCATCCGAGACATGGCTCATCAAAATCCCTCGGCAGGAAAAACTCTTTAATCTCTCCTCCAACTTTTTCTGCCAGTTCACGAGCAACCATACGAGTGCTGCCCTTATGATTCTGTCCATTGATAATTACGATTTTCATAGGTTTTTCCTCCTTGTCATGATTAAACTATTATTCGTTTTCTTATCTGGTCTGTTCTTTCTTACACCGAAAATCCAATGATGTGGTATAAAAAAAGTTGACACCCTATTCTCAAGGATTTTGATATATAATCAGTAGAGAATAAGGAGTGAATTATTATGTCAGCAAAACGTACGCAAAAATCTTATGACAACGAATTTAAAGCACAGGCTGTAAAGCTTGCTCAGGAAATAGGTGGGCATAAAGCAGCGAAAGAATTAGGTGTTCCTGATGGAACTATTTACTGTTGGATAAAAGCCTTCAAAGAAGGGCGACTCAGCGCAAATGAAGCTGTCCACTCACCTAAGGCAGCATTATCCCTTAACGATGAACTTATCGAGCTTAGAAAGCGTGTTAAGGAACAGGATAAAGAAATTCGTCATTTAAAGGAAGAAAACGAATTCCTTGAAGAAGCTAGTGCTTTTTTCGCAGCCAGCCGTCGGAAGTCCGCAAAAAACAGAGACTAATGTTTATTGCACTCAAAACGGATGACGGCAGGATTAAGGGTAAAATTTCTTTCTATTGTAAGGCTCTCAAAGTTTCCAGGCAGGCATTCAATCATTATCTGAAAACAAAGGTTGCTCCATGGAAATATCAGTCACTAGCAGATGCTATGCTGGATATCTGCAACGAAGATGAATGCAATGATACTTATGGAAGAATCCGTATGTATCAGGCATTACAGCTTAAACAGCCCGATGGAGTTCATATTCCAAGCGAGAGAACTGTTTATCGCGTCATGGAAGAAATTGGTCTTAATCATAAACCAAAACGCAAGCCAAACGGCATTACCAAAGCGGACAAAAAAGCCCGTAAATCAGATGATTTAATAAAACGCGACTTTACAGCAAAAAAACCGCTTGAAAAATGTGTAACTGATATGACAGAAATAAAAGCCGCTGATGGAAAACTCTATGTTTCTGCCATCTTTGACTGTTATGATCTAGCAGTATTGGGGTTAGCCATGGATACAAACATGAAAGCAACCCTGTGCGAGCAGACACTTGAAAATGCTGTTAAAGCATATCCGGCACTTTGTGGTGCAATCCTTCACAGCGACAGAGGAACACAGTACACAAGCGAATTATACCGTAAAGCAATCAATAAATATGGCATTCTGCAAAGCATGAACAGTGCAGGCGGCCGATGTCATGACAATGCCAGATGCGAAAGCATGTGGGCAAGATTTAAAGAGGAATTATTCTATGGACGCTACAACACTACTACAATGACAGTAGAACAATTAAAAACACTTATCTGGAGATACTTCATCAGTTATTGGAACAATAGGAGAATCTGTTCTGCTAATGGAGGTTTACCCCCTATGATTAAGAGACAGCAATACTATGATTCATTGCAGGAGGCAGCATAGGTCGAATATCCTTGAGAAAAAAGTGTAAAGTAATATTGACAACATCAATATTATTGTAATAGTAAAAACTATGGAAAATCACAACCAGAAGAATCGTAATCCAGCGAATATTATCTAAATATAGTTTTCTCATAAAATCACATCTCCTCATTTCCCTTTTTTAAGGCCTTTTGAATAAATTCCATCATTTCTTCTGCTTTTAGTAAAGCAATTCCCTGTGTTTCATCTCCTAACACAACAATGGAATCACCTCCTTCAATATGAAAAATCTCTCGTGCTTTTTTTGGTAGAACAATCTGCCCTCTGGTTCCCACTGTAACAGTTCCAAACAAGTGCTTTCCTTTTGGCGGAAATGGTAAAAGATTTGCCTTTTCATCATAATGAAGCAAATCATCCAGTGTTACCCCAAATGCATTTGCCATCTTGTCGCAGGCAAGCACATCTGGTACGCTTTCACCCGTTTCCCATTTTGAAAATGTCTGTCTGCTCGTTCCAGCAATATCTGCCACCTCTTCCTGGGTCAATCCTGCTCGTTTTCTTAATAACTGGATATTTTCTGCTATCATAAAAATACCTCTTTTCTTTTTTATAAATCATATTTTTCATATCTTTCATGTTTATTGTAATGAAAAAAAGTACTAGTTTCCACCAGTACTTTTAACATAAATTGAATTCGTATGTGAATTATTTTAACATGATCTATCTCGTTATTTCACTGGAAGCTGAATCTCTGTCAGCCAGTCTTCTACTGACTCCTTATTCCAAATTCCGTCGATGTAACACTCGCGGGCAAGACCAGACACTTCGTATCCATTCTCTTCTGCATATTTCATAATATACGCATAAGCTTCACCAATCTGGTCATATGCACCCTTATGGAAAATACTAATGACCTTTGTTTCCGGAATTTCACGAAACTTAATGTTTTCACTTTCTACGCCACGACTTACAACGGCTTCACTGTGTCTAATCTGGATATCTGTTTCCTTATGTTCACCATCTGGATACTCACAAAACTCATACGGTGGTTCTGTACATTTTAAATTCGGATTCAGTTTTCTGCATTCTTCTCCAACTGTAGGAATCCACTGTATGCTGTCGGAATACCTATTCAGAACTGTTTCTGCGTAATAAACGATTGCTGCTGGAATTATTTTTTCTGTAACCTGATACTTCATCTCTTCTTCCTCCAAAATATGATTGATTATGGAGAGGCGAATTTCAATGTCATCTTTTTGTGTCTGCAATGCTTTTGCTTTTTCTGTAAAGATACTTCTCGTATCTTTGCCATTTAATATATCCCGTATCTCATTAATGGAAAAACCAAGTTGTCTATATGACTTGATCTTTGCAGCACTCTTCAGCTGACTAGTTTCATAAAACCGATATCCGTTCCACGAATCAATCGATGCCGGTATCAGAAGGCCTTCTTTCTCATAAAATCTGAGTGCTTTCACTGTAAGATGGGATAGTTTTGAAAATTCACCGATTTTCATCATCTAACATTCACCTCCTCGTTACAAACCCTATTTTGTGGCCTCCTCTAAAGGGAGAGTCAACAGGTATTTTCGTTTTTTTACAGAAAAATATGATTTAATTGCCGATTTTCCTTATCAGAATATTGTTCCTTCATAAAATTCTCTACGATACTGTAATGGAGTCATGCCCTCGTTTTTCTTAAAGACTTTGGTAAAAGCTCTATAATCATTATACCCTACGGAACCCGCAACTTCTGCAATAGGCATAGCAGTGGTCGCTAGAAGTTTTCTTGCCTTCTCCATACGAAGGTTCGTAAGATATGCGAGAAAATTCACTCCGATTTCATTCTTAAACAACTGACTGATATACTGTGCACTCAAATGAAACTGTTCCGCCAAATATGTAAGGCTGATTTCCTCATCCAGATGTTCCTGCAAATGTTTTGTAATATGAACAATCATTCTCATATCCTGTCCATGGTTCTCCTCTTCCACATGAATCTTAGACTTATAGAATGCCATTTTTAATCGGTCAATACATGTCCCGAATTCTTCAAAATTGACTGGTTTTAAGATGTAATCCGTTATCTGCAGACGTAATGCCTGCTGACAATAAGCGAAATCATCATAACCGGATACAATAACAAATGCCATAGATGGATATTTCATTCGGCTCAGCTCTATTACTTTAAGCCCATTCATGATTGGAATATTGATATCCATAATCACAATATCCGGTTTTAAAAGTTCAATCTGATTGATTGCTTCCATTCCATCTGCTGCTTCTCCTACAACTTCACATCCATGTTTTTCCCAGTCAAACAGCTTCTTAAATCCTTCTCTGATTTTGATTTCATCATCCACTAATAATACATTCAACTTCTTCACAGCTTCACCTTCCATTCATAGGGAGCAGCATATGAGCTGTTGCTCCACCGTTTTCATTTTCTGTATACCAAAGACCGTATTCTTTTCCGCAAAGAAGTTTTATTCTCTTCTGTACATTGAGAACACCGATGCTGTTTCCTTCCAGTTTCTGTTCCTTTTCCCTGTAATGTATCAACATATCTTGTATTTTTTCTTTTGTTGCTTTATCAAATCCACTCCCCGAATCTGCAATCTGTATTTCTATAGCAGGAAACTCTCCCTGATGCTCTTTTGCAATAATCTTTAATTCACCATGATATCCTTTATTTTTAAGGCCGTGGAGAAGACTATTCTCCACCAGTGGCTGTAAAATAAAGTTTGGCACCATCACCTCTCCAGTTTGAGGTGCAATATCATAACTTACTTTAAGTTCTGGATAACGATAGCACATCAGTTCCAGATAAGCATCCAAAAGTTCCAGCTCCTCTTCCAACGATACCATTTGTCTGTCGACCTTTACACTCAATCTGAAAAAATCCACCAGATGCATTAATTGTTCCGCTGTTTCCTTGTCATGATTTAGCTCTGCCTGAATACGTATGGTGTCCAGTGTATTGTATAAAAAATGCGGATTAATCTGACTTTTCAGATACAGCATGGATAACTTCTGTTCTGTCAGCTCTCCCCGAAGAATATCCGGATTTTCCAGAGTCAGATAAAAAGACAAGATCATCAGCGTAATACCCATTCCACTAATTAAGCTTGTTGGAAACATAGCCTGAACAACCGATACACATAATTCAACAATCAGAGCCGCCATAATCATCCATTTCTTCTTTTTATTGATCTGCTTCCAGTAAAAAACAAGTATGCCTAAACACAGAGTAAGATAGAAGGTCACACTTATATAAATCACGGATACATGAATCCCATCGGAATAGTTTCCCTGGGAGGTTACTGCATAATGTACCGGTAAAACCATTGCTCCAACCTCGGCCAGAAAAAGAACAATATTTGCCAGCCAGATCAATCGCATTTTTTTACCCGTCTCTTCTTCAATTAAAAAAGATATATACCGGTAAAAGAGATATACAACCACAACCATAGTTCCTATAAAAAAACGGTGCAGAATATCATTGAGCCATACTGGTACACAATCCAAATGATTCACTGTATAAACAGTAGATGCATCTGATACCAGATGTACTAATGCTACAATCAGAATCATTGAAAAGGTCTTATGTAATGATGTATGCTTTTGCCCTGCCAGAAAATAGATAAATGCAATAAATCCTAATATTAAAAAGCAGGCAATTTCCATTCGAATCATAAACTTCCTCCCAGCATAAGTTATCACCTTAGTTCTTAAATAGGATTTTTATAGAACCGATACCTCCGTCAATAGAGATTCTATTTTCACCGTCTCCATATATACTATCATCTGACATTGCTTTCCCATCAAGGTTTGCACTGCCAATTCCTTTATCAAGTTCTATCTGATAATCCTCTTTTTTTCCAATGAGAGAAAGCTTCGTTTCACCTATTCCATAATCAAGTTTGGATTTTCCCGTGAGTCTGCTTTCAAGATTAAGTTCACCGATACCCATATCCATATTTAAATTGTGAAGCTCACCGCCTCTTATTGTAAGTTCTCCTGCTCCTCCATCAATTTTTGCTCTGGATAAAGCACTTAGATGTTTTATATCAACTTCACCTGCACCAAAATTAAGATATATCGTATTCGCACACAGTGTATCCACAGATACTTTACCTGCTCCTGTGGAAATAGCCACATCTTCAAATATAGAATTTTCCGGTATTGTCACAATCAGTTTAGCTTTTGCATAGTTTCTTAATCCCATTTTCTCTTCAGAAATAGAAAGTTTTCCTTCTTTTTCTCTCACCAACAGATCTTTATGATTGCTTTCCACACCAAATCTATCTCCACACACAATTTTCAAGGATGAAGCATTAATATCAAGATCAAGGTTCTTTATATTTCCACTGATTGAATATTTCTGCATATCACCAGAAATATCATCACCAACAAAAAACGATACAGATGAAATTGCTCCAACGATTCCACCAATAATGCTTACTGTTAAAAAGACAGCAAAGGCGATGGCACAATATTTTATAATTTTTTGAATACTTGTCATTTGATATCAACTCCTCCGAACATGCAGGTAGCATTTATATAAATTGTTACAGTTCCTTCTGTTCTAATATTCATGTGTTTATTGGAGACACCTCCAAAAAGAGAATTTGAAGTAACCTTCACATTGACATTTTCAGGTACATAAATATCAATTCCGCCAAAAATCGCAGATGCCTGAATCACTACATCTTCTTGAATCACAGCCCCTCTAAGATCACATTTTGCACCGCCAAAAACAGCATTTATCTCTGCCCCATGAAAAATCTCATTATCATAATTTAAATTTGCACTTGAAAATACAGCTGCTTCGGTTTTCATTTTATCTCTATTTACTTTGTTCATTGCTTCCGTTCTTCTTTTATCAAACATCCCGCCAAAAATCAGTTTGAGACCTACGATAATAATAACAACAGGGAACAGCAGCTTCCACATCAGATCAAAATCCAAAACATCCTGACAGCATAGAAGCAAAAATACCCCGATACAAATGCCAATAATATTTCCTGTTTTTTCATGTTCATTAAACAATCCGATCACACAAGGTATGATAATAAAGAAAGTCCACCAGCCATCAAAGAACAGTTCAATATTTGTAATACCAAATATATTCAGTGCTAAAATGCATCCAATAATAATCAAAATAACACCCAGTAAAATATTTCCGCCTTTTTTCATAATCTCTTACTCCTCCATTTCATTTCTTCTATTATAATAGACCATCTTTTTATGTTCTTATTATAATAAAATTCCACTGAAACAGATAGGTGAATTTTTCACATAAATGTGTCTAAAATATATGTCATCTCTTACGCAGTCAATATTATAATTTTCTATAAAACACCCGTTATAAATATTTCCAGACCTATTACTATTAATATCACACCTCCAAATATGGTTGCTCTATTTGAAAATTTTGTTCCAAATTTCTTACCAATTATTAATCCTGTTATACAGATTACAAAGGTCACGATTGCAATAATAACGACACATACAATTGCCATAGATAGACTATATTCTGCAATGGTAAATCCAACAGATAATGCATCTATTGATGTTGCCACACCTTGTACAAAAAGGGCAGTCAGCCCAACCTCTGGTTTTTCGATTTCTTTATTTTTACTCTTGATTCCTTCCCAAAGCATTTTACCACCAACAAAAAGCAGTAAAATCAGTGCAATCCAAGGAATAAAACTTTCAAATACCTTAAAATATTGAATAATTGTATATACACATATCCATCCAATCATTGGCATTATTGCCTGAAAAAGAGCAAATATTCCTGCAACTCCGCACATCTTTTTCTTTTTCATTGTTGGTTCATTTAATCCGTTTGCAAGCGACACTGAAAAAGCATCCATCGCAAGCCCGACACCTAGCAGTACACTATTAAAGAAAAATAACATATTCCATTTCATCTTTCGTATCTCCTATCTTCATTAAAATTACCGTATACATATGTAAAACATATATATTGCATATAACGCTATCATGCATATACCTTCTTTGCGTTTAAGTCCTTTATTTTTCCATCCCAGGCACCACACTATGATACTAAATACAAAAAGTACAGAAATATCAATTATGTTTTCTGTTATAAATTCAATAGGACTGATGGCTCCTGTTATTCCAATCACCATTAATATGTTGAATATATTAGAACCGATTGCATTTCCCAGTGCCATATCCACTTCATTTTTTCTAGCTGCAACTACAGATGTTACAAGTTCTGGAAGGGAAGTTCCCATTGCTACAATGGTTAATCCGATTATAACAGATGGAACCTTAAGTCTTTTTGCTACACCTGAACTCCCTTCTACAAAAAAATCAGCTCCCTTTACCAAAAAATAAAACCTACTATCAAAACAACAATCGCCATAGGTACATTTTGAATCATCTTTTGCATAATTAATCTCACTTCCTTTAAATTATCTTGTTTTATACTACTTTCTTTTGCACATCCGCGCGGAATTTTTTTATTTCATGGAAAGACTTTTACGCTTTAGCATAACAAAATCTTTCCTAATGAAACAAAAAAGACTCAAGTATATTGCTTTTAACAACATACTTGAGTCTCATTCTGATATTGTCAATATTGGTTTACACTTTTTTCTCAAGGATGTTCAACCTATGCTGCCTCCCGTAATGAATCATAGTACTGTTGACGCTTAATCATCGGAAGCAAACCACCATTAGCAGAACAGATTCTCCGGTTATTCCAGTAGCTCATGAAATATCTCCAGATTAGTGTTTTCAGTTCATCTGTAGTCATCTTCTCCGTATCATAACGGTCATATAACCGTTCGGATTTCATTCTGGCCCACATGCTTTCGCAGCGGGCATTGTCATGGCATCTTCCACCTGCTCTGTTCATGCTTTGCTGAATGCCATATTTATAGATCGCTTCCCGGTAAATCCGGCTGGTATACTGGCTCCCTCTGTCACTGTGGATGATTGCTCCCCGCAGATCCGGATAGGCTTTGCTGGCATTTTCCAGTGTTTGTACACATAACGGGGCTTTCATGTTTGTATCCATTGCCAGTCCGATCACACTGGAATCGAAACAGTCAAAAACAGCGGAAACATATAGCTTTCCATCGCTGGCTTTGATCTCTGTTATGTCTGTTACACATTTGGTCAGCGGCTCCTCCGAACTGAAATCACGTTTTAAGAGATCCTCTGACTTCCTGGCTTCCCGGTCTTCTTTCGTAATCCCGTTCGGTTTCCGTCTGGGATAATGCTTCAGACCAATCTCTTCCATGACACGATAAACAGTGCGTTCACTTGGGATATCAACATTTTCAGGCTGTTTCAGGATCAATGCCTGGTACATCCGGATTCGCCCATAGGTGTCATTGCATTCGTCTTCCTTATAGATTTCTATCATAGCATCTGCCAGCGGCTGATACTTCCATGGTCGGTCTTTATTCGCAAGATACTGATAAAATCCCTGCCTGCTGACATGCAGAACCCTACAGCAAAAGGAGATATTCCCCTTCCATTCGCCGTCTTTCGTTTTTAAGGCAATAAACTTCATTCTTTCGTTTTTGCTGACTTCAGACGGCTCGCAGCGAAAAAAGCGCTGGCTTCCTCTAGAAAGTCGTTTTCCTTCTTTAAACGACGGTTCTCTTTCTCCAGTTCTTTCACCTGCTGGCGAAGACGGATAAGTTCCTCATTAAGTGTCATGGCGCTTTGTGGAGTCTGTGAGCCTGCTCCCAGATCAAGATTGCCAAGCCGGTTGGCTCTTACCCAGCCATACATGGTATTCTTGGGAACCCCAAGCTCTTTGGCTGCCTTAGCTTGTCCGATTTCCTTTGCAAGTTTCACTGCCTGTACTTTGTATTCATGATCATATTTCCTGTTTTCTGCCATTTTTGTTCACTCCTTATTCTCTTGATTATATATCAAATCCTTGAGAATGGGGTGTCAACTTTTTTTATACCACATCAATTGAACCTTTTTCTCCCTTTAGGGACTTCCTAAGAAAACGATCCATATCCTGATAATTTTTCATATCAGAATACAATACCGTTGTAGTTACCGGACATTGTGCATTTTTAATTTTATTCTGCATCTTTAAAACAGTCTCATCAGATAAAACTACATTCAATGCTGTTCCTTTATCTGCAGTTTTATAAAGATCTTTTGTAAGTTCCATGGCTTTTTTACAATCCTGTTCTGATTCTTTCTTTTCTTTATCCTTGATTGGAATATCATATCCCCGTTTCTTTGCTTTTCTTATTTTTTCCTATAAAATAATCTTCCTTGATATTTGTACTTTTTTTGATAAATACATAGGAAAGCACCAGCTATTAGTATTATAATCGATAAAAATACTACTCTCCTATATCTGTTTTTTCTTTTCATTATGACCTCCATTTCTCTTTAAATCTCACATATGTAAGATTTAAATCTGCAAAACAACTAATTTTATCTCTTTCTTTTAATATCTATATCTTACAAGCGTAAGATATGGAAGTCAAGTCATATTTTCTCTTGACTTTTTCTTTATTAATTTTACAATAGTATTATTAAGAACTGTTCTTTTTAGAACTTTTAAGGAGTGGTATCATGCAACGAGCAACAGATTATCTTATGTCGCTACGAAAAACAATTAAATTATATGATCTCAATCTGAAAGAAGCCTGCAAAAGCTACGGGCTTACCCAGATTGAAATTACGATCATCAGCTTTCTTCACAATAATCCTGGAAAAGATACGGCTGCAGATATTGTAGAGTTAAGAATGCTGAGCAAGGGAAATGTATCACAGGCTGTGGAATCCCTAATCAAAAAATCAATGCTGATACGCCATCCGGATGAAAAAGACCGAAGAAAGATTCATCTTTCTCTAACTTCAGAGGCACTTCCTCTGGTGGAGCAAGTAGAAAAAGCAAAGAAAACTTTTCTGGATCAGATTTTTTCTGGTGTGACTTCTGAAGAATATGAACAATATATATTAATAACAGACAAGATTATGAATAATATAAAAAATGATTTAGAAAGGAAAACATCTCACCATGAATGACAACAAAAACTTTTTAGGTACAGAACCAATTGGAAAACTTTTATTTAAACTGGCTGTTCCAACTTTGGCAGCTCAGCTCATCAATATGCTTTATAACATCGTAGACCGTATTTACATCGGTCATATCCCAGGAGATGGTGCTCTGGCCCTGACCGGTGTTGGTGTATGCATGCCTATTATTATGATTGTATCAGCTTTTGCTGCTTTAGTTGGATATGGCGGTGCTCCTAGAGCCTCTATTTTTATGGGAAAAAACGATAATGAATCTGCTGAAAAAACACTGGGAAACTGTTTTACTCTTCAGATTCTGATTTCTCTGGCTCTGACTGTATTCCTTCTTCTTTTCAGCAGAAACCTTCTGTTGACCTTCGGTGCCAGTGAAAACACCATTGACTATGCTGTTGCATACATGAATATCTATGCTGTTGGAACGATTTTCGTAGAACTGACACTTGGAATGAATGCTTTTATTACCACACAGGGGTTTGCAAAAACCGGTATGCTTTCTGTACTGATCGGAGCAATTTGCAATATCATCCTAGATCCTATTTTCATCTATGGATTCCATCTGGGTGTGCGTGGTGCAGCACTGGCAACGATTACCTCCCAGGCAATTTCCTGTATCTGGGTTGTTTCTTTCCTGTCAGGCAAAAAAACAATTTTAAAGATCCGGAAAGCGAATCTCCGATTACGTGCAAAAATCATCCTTCCTTGTCTTGCCCTTGGTCTTGCCACCTTTATTATGCAGGCCAGCGAAAGTGTTATCTCCGTCTGCTTTAATTCTTCTCTATTAAAATATGGCGGTGACATTGCCGTTGGTGCCATGACGATTTTAACCAGTGTTATGCAATTTGCAATGCTACCTCTTCAGGGTCTTGGACAGGGTGCCCAGCCTATTATGAGCTACAACTATGGAGCAAAAAATAAAGACCGTGTAAAAGGGACCTATCATATGCTTCTAAAATCCAGTTTGATTTATTCCACTTTACTCTGGCTGTGCATTATGCTGTTCCCTCAGGTTTTTGTATCCATGTTTACCTCTGACCCAGCTTTAATTGTATTTACAAAAACTGCTCTCAGAATCTATGTGGCATCTATGTTCCTATTTGGTATCCAGATTGCATGTCAGATGACTTTTACTTCTCTTGGAAATGCAAAAGCATCAATTATTGTAGCAGTAACAAGAAAATTCATCCTTTTGCTTCCGCTTATTTATCTGATGCCACACTTATATACAGCCAATCAAACAATTGCCGTATATATGGCTGAACCTATTGCAGATGCCATTGCTGTTACCTTTACTGCAATTTTGTTCTTTTTCCAGTTTAGAAAAGCAATGGAGCAGATTTCAGATAAAAATAATTAATAAAAAAGCTCTTGGCAGTATCAGCACTAGATATGCCATATGATCCATGCAGGAAAGTAAATAAGGGTAGAACGGCTCTTTATGCCATTTAGCCCTTATCTTTTCTTTGATTCCATAAAAAACAATTAATGTCAATGAGATATGTATCGCCATACACAGGATTCTTTCTATCACGTGAACTACCCCCACTTATAGAAGTGGGGGCTTCATGAGAACAGCGCATGGCAATTAAGCCATACATATTCTCATAGGCGTTGCCACGACGCCTCTACTATAAAACGTGAAACCGGTGTATCTAATACAATGCAAAACATATGAACCTCAAGCTCCAGCACTCTTGCGGATACAATAAATCCAATGGCACCAATGAGAATCGGCTTCCATGATACTCTCCTTTTGAGAATATATTCAGGCATTGTCATTTCCTCCAAATTCAATCTTGCTTCTCTTTCTGATCATCTGAGCTGCCATCACCACAACACAGAGTCCGGTGATAATCCATGGATATGCTGCCATAAAAAAATCTTTCATATTTTGTCTCCTTTGTATAATTTATCATTATGGTAACAATAACACGATTCCTATCCTGTTTCTATAAAGTGACGATGAGATGCATGATACGTACGATAACATGCAAAAAAAGATCCTGCATTACAACACAGGATCCTTTAATGTATCTATTATTTCTTTGTAATATGCTCGACTGGCTATAATAGTCTCTCCATTCATCATTCTTAATCTGCCTCTTCCACCCGATTCCGGTATCACAGATGAAATCTTTTTTATACTTACCAGCAATGATTTTGATGCCCTGATAAATGCAAACGGTTTTACTTGTTCCTCTACCTGGTAAAGTCGCTGCCTGATCTCATACACATGCTGCTTCGTATAAGCAAAAACTTTTTCTCCCACTGCTTCAAAGTACAATACAGCATCGAGACGTATTTGAAACATTTCCCTGTCAGCATTATAACCAATGATCATGTTTTTCTTTCCTTTAACATATTCTTCAATCCTTCCTAATTCCTTTATGTTTTGATCCGGTATGGTTTCCACACGTTCATCCTCTGGAGCCTCTAGCTGCATCATCAGCCCTCTGCACACACTGCCCAGACTCCTGCTTATTTCTTCAACAGACATAATACAGGTGCTATTTACCAAAAGAGAGCCGATTCCAAGTGTATAGATTACCATGTTGGTAATAAGCCACCTGGCATCCTGATTATTTAACTCCAAGCTATCTCTGACATAAGGCAAAATTTTTTCTATCTCCACCCTTTCATTAAAAAAATCCGAAGTAAACATATCACATTGGCACATGAAATGAATCCGGTAAAGCTCCGGCTCATCAATAGCAAACTGTATAGTCTTTATTCCATACCCTTTAAAAGGTGGAAACATTTTCAGTCCTGCCTCCATGTATTCCTCATATTTTAATTTTGCCTCTTCCGCATACTTAATTCCACAATAACATCCCTCATCCTTTTTCTATATGTAGTATATCACAGCCCTTGTATAAGATTAAGTATTCTCTTGTATATTGTACAATTCATCTCACAACTATAAAATCAATATGCTATACCTCTCCTTTTTTATTCTTGTTCTAGAAACCCAAATATTTCATTCCAAAATTTTTCAATAGTTTCTTCCGTATCATTAAACAATTCATGCTTTCCCTCATGAAACAATACATATTTTGTGTTATCCTGTCGTATTGCATATTTCATTGTTTCTTTTGGTACAACCATATCATCACACTCAGCAATAAGTATTAACATTTTTACTCTTAATCTAGATATGAATGTAATATCTCTTGTATTTTCTCCGGCAGCTTTTATCCATCCATAGGATGCACCCCATGTCTGAAACAATGTATCATCCAATCTCTTCTCATAATAATATCTCTGTCTTTCTGTCATCTTGCTTTCATAAAGGAATAACTGATCTCATCGTATTTTTCAAGAAATTCACTAAATCCATGAATCACAAGTATGCTCCTATGCGAAAACTCGACTTTATAATGCTTATATCTGAGATGTGATCTATCAGCATTATAAAAATATTGCTCCTCACACCGCTTTGTAATGTATGGATACACCACTTTTTCCATTTTCTTTTCAAAATCACTCATTACAAATACATCTCTGGCTCATTCAGAAAAACATCTGTAATACCAGCCTCCTCTAGTTTTCTTATCTCTATTACTTTCCCTGTCTGTTTTTCCGGATACAAATCTTCCGTCAGCCATGCTCTTACATTGATATCCTCAAGATCTTTTCTATCTAAATCTATGGCACCGGCATATGGATGAATTGCATTGGCCCCGCATTTACCGTTCATTTTATAGATACAATCTGATGCTTTTGTATCCAAGATTCCAATCTCTGCTTTAGGAAGCAGTTTTCTAATCTGTTCAAGGGACTTTGCATAAAAACTAGAGTATACGACTCGATCTTCAAATCCATATTTATTAATAACATTAATGACCTTCTCTTCCATTCCGTGATACATGACTTTACTGTTTTTTAGCTCTATATTAAGTTTTACTCTTTTTTTCTGTAACAGCTCCATAACCTCATTTAATGTTGGAATTGTTTCAGATAATTCATTATTTATCGTTTTAATATGAAATTTCTTTAATTCCGACAGCGTATAGTCTTTTACAAACCCAGTTCCATCCGTTGTTCTATCCAGTTGTTCATCATGTATAATGACTAACCCTCCGTCTTTGGACATCTGTACATCAAGTTCTATTCCTTCAAGTCCATCCAGATTAGCCGCTTTTTCAAAAGCAAGTAATGTATTCTCCGGATAACGTAAACTACAACCTCTATGTGCCCAGATTTTCATAAAACCATCATCTCCTTATATACTAGTTTTCTTTCCTGGAGTTTTCTCTGTAATCTGCATAAATACATATCCTAAAATAAAAAATACTGCCAGCGAAGCAACAGCAATATTTATAGTGCCTCCTACTAACTTTACAAAACCCAAAACGGCCGAACCAAGGAACGAAGCCCCTTTGGAAAAAATATCATAAATACCAAAATATTCCCCTGATTTATCTGCAGGTATTATTTTTGTATAATAGCTTCTTGATAAGGCCTGTATTGATCCTTGAAACATACCTACTGCCAAAGCAAGTATCGCAAATCCGATTAAACTGTGTAAAATAAGTGCATATAAACATATGCATAAATATCCAAGAATGCAAATCTTAATAAGTGTTACTGTTTTGTATTTTTGAGTCAGTCTTACAAATAACATGGAAAAAGAAAATGCAACTATCTGTGTTCCAACAAGCGTTACTACTTGACCCACTGTGTCCAATCCCAGATCTGTTCCAATATTTACGCAATTATCTATAATTGTTTCAACACCGTCAATATATAAGAAAAATGCAATAAGAAAAAATAGAACCTTTTTATCTTCAAAACATATGTTTTGAATGGTGTTTCCAACTCTTGAAAGAGCATTTTTTACAACGCCTTTTTCCCTTTCCGTATAATGAATCTGACGATAATTTTTTATCAATGGATGGTTACAACAAACCGCCATATTGCTGTAATTCCAAAGCCTATTAACATAGACAGACCGTTTGAAATAATATCAAGTATATCAGGTCCCATAATATAAGCTGCCAAAGCAATCAAAAACGGGATACACGATCCAAGATATCCCCATCCAAATCCGTAGGTTGAGACAACATCCAGACGATCCTCCGTAGTAACATCTCCAAGCATTGCATCATATACCAACAGTGATATAGAATAAGCAATTCTACTTATCACATAGACAGCAGCAAACATAATCCATGATGTGACAAACCCTGTTAACAAACATGTCACCGCACCGATAGCAACTGAAGCTACAAAGAATTTCTTTTTCTTACCCTTAAAATCCATAAAAGCTCCAAGTATCGGTCCAAGTATTGCCGTAATAATCGTCACTGCCGATGCAATAAGTGCCCAATATGCTGTTGCCTGATCCGATGTTATCTGACCATTCCCATTACCCATTGCTAATTTCTTAAACCAAATCGGTATCAGTGCGCAAGCCAGCATTGTAAATGCCGAATTTCCAACATCATATAATATCCAGGATATTTCAAGCTTTGTAAGTTTATCTTTCTTGTTTTGATTTTTTCCCACCTATTTTGCCTCCACTTTAATTTTTCCAGCGTATAGACTGACCATGATATAAAAATTCTTTTATATATTACCACTGTACTGTATAATCTAATGTCTATTATTGTAAAATCTATACAAAATTTAAACCCTATTATCTTCCTCTGTTTGGTCTTAAATCAACATAGTATCACGCAAACGAAGAGCGTCAGGAAAATGCATCTGCCCTTCGTGCCGTCTTAAATCAACATAGTATCACGCAAACCCCTTTTATCTCTTATCCCATTTTTTACGATTTTATTTTTAGTTGATATTTGTATGTTTTAGATTAACAATGGGCAAAAAAAATTAAGGCAGACACAATCAGTATCTACCTTAATAGTTAAATATAATATTTAGTTAATGAAATACATAAGTTTATTATAATTATATTTGAAAGTTACATTTTTGGTCAACTTTGCAGAAGGGTACCATTTTTAGATTTGACCAAAAACACTGACCAAAATTTGACCAAAAAGTGATCAATAACTTATGATAATATATGATAGTTTATGATAGCATCGTATATGCCATATATTGATTAAAAAGCTTTAAAAATGGCTTAAATACGTGGTTTCTACGATATATACATAAAATTATATATATTTATGAGTTACTGCATCTGTTTTGCAACTTCTTCAGCGAAGTTTTCTTCTTTCTTTTCGATTCCTTCACCTGTTTCGAAACGAACGAATCCTTTGATTGTTACGTTAGCATTGTTAGCTTTAGCAACCTGCTGTACATATTTTCCAACAGCCTGTTTTCCATCTTCTGCTTTAACGTAAACCTGATCTAAAAGACATACTTCTTTTAATTCTTTGTTCAGACGACCAATGATCATCTTTTCGATGATGTTTTCTGGTTTGTCTGGGTTTTCATTCATAGCCTGAACTTTTAAGATTTCTGTTTCATGATCGATATAGTCTTTAGAAACTTCATCTCTGCTTGTGTATTTAGGAGCAATAGCTGCAACCTGCATTGCAACGTTTTTACCCATTTCTTTGATTTCGTCATTTACTACATCTGTAGCAACTTCAACTAATACACCAATTTTTCCACCAGCGTGAATATAAGAAGCAACAAATCCATCTTCAGCTGCAACTTTGCTGAATCTGCGGATATTTAAGTTTTCACCAATTACAGCGATTTTTCCGTCTAATGCTTCTTTTACAGTTTTTCCAGCTTCTGCTTTAGATTCTTCTGCCATGAATCCTTCAAGATCTGCTGCACCAGTTGTAAGAGCCTGATCTGCAACTTCTGCAACATATGCCTGGAATGTTTCGTTCTTAGCAACAAAGTCTGTTTCAGAGTTAACTTCAACAATTGCTGCTTCTTTTGCATCATCAGACATTGCAACTGCAACTAATCCTTCTGCTGCAATACGTCCAGCTTTTTTAGCTGCTTTAGCAAGACCGTTTTCTCTTAAAAATTCTACCGCTGCATCCATATCTCCTTCTGTTTTTGTAAGAGCTTTCTTACAATCCATCATACCTGCACCGGTCATTTCTCTTAATTCTTTTACCATTGCTGCTGTAATAGCCATGATTTCTTCCTCCTAAACAAATTAAAATTATTCTTCTTCTGCAGCTTCTTCAGCTTCAGCATCAATTCCCTGGTTAGCTTCAATAACAGCATCAGCCATTGCAGATGTAATCAGTTTTACTGCACGAATAGCATCATCATTTCCTGGGATGATATAATCTAATTCTTCAGGATCGCTGTTTGTATCTGCGATTCCAACAAGAGGAATTCCTAAAGTATGTGCTTCCTGAACACAGATACTTTCTTTCTTAGGGTCTACAACAAAGATCATGTCTGGAAGTCCACCCATTTCTTCGATTCCGCCTAAGTTCTTCTGTAATTTGTCTTTTTCTTTGTTAAGTTCTAAAACTTCTTTCTTTGGAAGTACATCAAATGTTCCGTCTTCTTCCATTTCTTTGATTTTCTTAAGTCTTGCAATTCTTGATTCAATTGTCTTGAAGTTGGTCATCATTCCACCTAACCATCTGTTGTTAACGTAGAACATTCCACAACGTTCAGCTTCTGCCTGGATAGAATCCTGT
The DNA here is from genome assembly GCF_001940315.1 of Anaerostipes sp. 494a. Taxonomy (NCBI): domain Bacteria; kingdom Bacillati; phylum Bacillota; class Clostridia; order Lachnospirales; family Lachnospiraceae; genus Anaerostipes; species Anaerostipes sp. 494a. The sequence goes on from NZ_MJIF01000001.1 coordinate 450,140, forward strand.
GCCTGTTTTTTTGTACCTACAAACAGAATTTTTCCACCCTGAGCTACACAGTCTTTTACTGCATTGTATGCATCGTCAACCATTCCAACAGATTTCTGTAAATCGATAATATGGATTCCGTTACGTTCTGTGTAGATGTATGGTGCCATTTTAGGGTTCCATCTTCTTGTCTGATGTCCGAAATGAACACCTGCTTCAAGTAACTGTTTCATTGAAATTACGCTCATTATAAAATCTCCTTTAGTTTGTGCTTCCGCTGCTTTCATCGTTTCGGCAAACCTGTCGGCACTTACCGAAATTCCAACAGCGTGTTTATTTTTACCTATGACAGTATATCAGACCTTCTGCTTAATTGCAAGTATTTTCCTGTCTGATAACATCATTATCTTTGTTTTGTGATTTCATCAAATACGAAATCATTGGTTACCTTTATGTATGTTCCTTTCATTCCAGAAGATCTTGTCTCAATAACACCGGCACTTTCAAGTTTACGCAGTGCATTAACTACAACAGATCTTGTAATTCCAAACCGGTCCGCAATCTTACTTGCCACCAGAATACCTTCATTTCCATCCAGCTCTTCTAAAATATGTATGACTGCTTTATGTTCTGTAAAAGATAAAGTACTGATTGCTGAATCAACAATATGTTTCTTTCTGCGCTCCATTTCCATCTCCTCACTGACGGAACGAAGCATCTCAAGTCCAACCACGGTTGTTCCATATTCTGCAAGAATAATATCATCAATAGAATACTGTTTATTCTGGCGATACATAAACAATGTACCAAATCTTTCTCCTGCAATATCAATTGGAGCAATGATTGCAAAATAATCATCAATATCTGATTCAAAGCCCAGAGTTGACAAGCTGACATTTTCATTTGTTGATAGAATTGTCAGCAGTCTCTCATTCAGATAATGATCCACATAATCCTTTACATTTCCTGAAATCAGCTGATGAAGCACCTCAATATGAGGTTCCTCGTTTTTTCCAAGAATTTTCCCTTTTTTACTGATTACAAGAACATTGGAATCCATAACTTCTGTCAGCACTTTACAAATGTCGTTAAAAACCACTTTTTGGGAATTATTGTTATGCAACAGTTTATTGATTTTTCTTGTTTTATCTAATAACTGTATACTACTCATTTTATATACTCTCCTTATTTGGCGGAAACTTCTTTAGAAACCTCTTCTTCATCTGGACGGTTACATACATAACCACATTCTTTGTTTGAACAAACAAGCTTCTTGCCTTTTTCAATCATATAACTTCCACAACGCTCACATTTTACAGTAGATGGCTTCTGCCATGAGATAAAATCACATTCCGGATTATTTTCGCATCCATAATATTTGCGGCCTTTTTTCGTTTTCTTTAGAACAACTTCACCGCCACAGATCGGGCATGGTACTCCTACTTTTTCAAAATGCGGTTTTGTATTTCTGCATTCAGGAAATCCCGGGCAGGCAAGAAATTTACCATATGGACCATATTTTACTACCATGTTTCTTCCGCACTGATCACAGATAACATCTGTAACTTCATCTGCAATATCAACTTTTTCCAGTTCTTTCTCTGCATTTTTTACAGCAATGTTAAAATCAGGGTAGAAGTTCTCAATAATAGATTTCCAATGAACTTTTCCTTCTTCTACCATGTCAAGAAGGCCTTCCATCATTGCCGTAAAATTCACATCTACAATCGAAGAAAATGCTTTTTTCATCATTGAGTTTACGGCTTCTCCAAGTTCTGTTACATAAAGATTTTTCTTTTCTTTTACAACATAACGTCTTGCAACAATGGTTGAAATAGTTGGTGCATAGGTACTTGGACGACCGATTCCCAGTTCTTCTAAAGTTTTAACCAGGGAAGCTTCTGTATAATGTGCTGGCGGCTGAGTAAAATGCTGCTTGCTTTCAAAATCATTTAATGACAGCTGTGTATCTTCATCAATGGATTTTAACATAACATTTCCTTCAGATTTCTCATTATTTATATTATAAACAGATAAATATCCATCAAAAACAATTTTTGAAGCTGATGCTGAAAAACGATATTCACCTGCACTGATTTTTACTGAAGTATTTTCATACTTTGCAGGTGCCATACGGCTTGCAATAAATCGGTTCCAAATCAGCTGATACAGACGAAACTGATCTCTGGACAGCTGATCTTTTATACTTGCAGGAGAATTCTCCATATAGGTTGGACGGATAGCTTCATGGGCATCCTGAACCTTTTTATCGTTTTTCTTAGATATATTTCCATTACCAACATATGCTTCACCATATGTTTTTGCTATATACTCTTTTGCATTGGTATCTGCTTCTTCAGAAATACGTGTGGAATCTGTACGAAGATAAGTTATAAGACCAACGGTTCCTTTTCCTTTAATGTCTATACCTTCATACAGCTGCTGAGCAATCCTCATGGTCTTCTGAGTTGGAAAATTCAACTTGCTGGAAGCATCCTGCTGTAAAGTACTTGTAGTGAAAGGAAGAGGATTTTTCTTTAAACGTTCAGTGACTTTGACCGAATCCACCTTGAAATCTTTTCCGTTCAGGTCATTCAGAATTCTATCAAGTTCTTCTTTACTGTGTATCTCAAGCTTCTTATCCTTTGTTCCTGTAAATTTTGCAACTAAAGGTTTTTTACTGCCTTTCATATCCAGTAAAGCATCCAATGACCAGTATTCCTGAGGAATAAAAAGACTGATTTCTTCTTCCCGGTCACAAATCAAACGAAGTGCTACAGACTGCACTCTTCCTGCACTGAGCCCCCTTTTGATCTTAGCCCATAAAATAGGACTGATTTGATATCCAACAATACGGTCCAATACTCTTCTCGCCTGCTGGGCATCTACAAGATTCATATCAATCTCTCGGGCATGTTTGATAGAATCTTTTACTGCATTTTTTGTTATTTCATTAAAGGTAATTCTACTGCAGTTTTTATTCTCAAGCTTTAATGCATGATATAAATGCCAGGAAATAGCCTCTCCCTCACGGTCCGGGTCAGTTGCAAGATAAACTTTATCAGCTTTTTTCACCGCTTTACGAAGAGTTGCCAGTACCTCTCCCTTTCCTCTGATGGTAATATACTTTGGTTCAAAATCATTTTCCAGATCAATTCCCAAGGTACTTTTCGGAAGATCCCTGACATGTCCGTTTGATGCAATTACCTCGTAATTCTTACCAAGAAATTTTTTAATTGTTTTTGCTTTCGCTGGTGATTCAACGATTACTAGATATTTTGGCATATTATACTTACCCCTTGCTAAGATTTTTATTCAAGAATGCCTCCTTCTAAACAGTTGGCATCTCACATCTTATATATATATTATGGTGTACCTGTTTCACATAGCCATCCGATTCCAAATGAAACAATACTTCCAGGGTTTTTTCAAATGATAGCCCTGATAAATATACGATTTCATTTAAATGTTTCGGATACAAATCTAACACATCATACACCTTTTTTTCTGTAACCGCAAGACATTTTCCCATAAATTGACTGAAATTTCCTGAATATTTTGTGAAATCCGGGAATTCTGTCAGAATATCTTCAACAGATTCTGTTAGCTTTGCACCTTCTTTTATCAATCTATGACAACCCTCATGCTTTTTTTGTGTAACCGGTCCCGGCACTGCAAATATCTCTTTATTTTGTTCCAGTCCACAGTCTGCTGTAATCAATGAACCGCTTTTTTTCTCAGCTTCTACAACAACAACTCCGTCACTTAATCCACTGATCAGTCTGTTCCTTTTTGGAAAATTCCATGAATATGGAGGTACTCCAGGTGGATATTCTGATAGGACTGTTTGGGTTAAATACATTTCATGAAATAACTGATAATTATCTTTTGGATAAATTTTATCAATTCCACACCCAAGAATACCTGTTGTCATTCCGGTTTGAGACATTGCTCCTCTATGAGCTGCTCCATCGATTCCCTTTGCAAGTCCACTTATGACCCCAACGTTATAAGATGCCAGCTCCTTAGCAAATCTCCTGGCAATTTCTATTCCATAAGATGTAGGAAACCTTGTACCAACGATTGCTATATTAAGAGACTTTTCTTTATAAGGTTGTCCTTTTTGAAAAAATACATAAGGAAAATCGTAGATTTTTTTTAGACGCGACGGGTATGTCGCTTCCTGAAACATAGTACATATAATTTCCTGTTTTTCTAATTGCTCATATTGTTCTTGAATAAAAGATATATTTCTTGTTTTTATAAATGTCTCCAGTTGGCTTTTTGAAAACTTTTCTTCTATTATATTAGGTTTTACCAAAAATAATTCTCTGGGATGACAGAAAATCTCCATGAGCTGATGCTGTTTTACGGAACTGATACCAGACAAAGCTGAAAACCAATACCAATATAATTTATCTGTCATCGCCAAGCACCTCTTTTAAAAAGCTATCATTTCGATAAGATAAAGCCTCTATGATATGATATGGCTGAATTTGTTCCTGGTCATCCATAAGTGCAATGGTCATTGATAACTTTTTTATTTTGTCAACACCCCTCTTAGAAATCTTTCCATCTTTGTAAATATTACAAATCAGAGCTTCTCCATCTTTTGATATATTACATAGTTTCTTCATATCAAAAGCTTTTATTTCACTAAAAAAAGAATATCCTGTTTTTCTTAGCAGCTGTTTCTCTTTATTTACATTTTCAACAATTCTGTTCTTTATGGTTTTCGATGATTCACTTTGATTAATTTCTATAGCTGTCTTTTCTTCCACTGCAGATAATATCATATCAAACCTATCCAGAAGAGGCCCTGATAATTTCTTCAGATATCTCCGTTTTTCGTAGTAAGAACACCTGCATTTTCCTTCTTCCAGTCCATATCCGCAAGGACACGGATTCATGATACCAATTAATTGAAAATCCGCTGGAAATATGTAGTTTTTCCCAAGACGATTCATAATAATCTCATTATCTTCCAATGGCTGCTTTAAAGCTTCCAGACATTCAGTCCGAAAATCCATCATTTCATCTAAAAATAAAATTCCCAGATGCGCAAGTGTAATTTCTCCTGCCTTTGGATTTTTCCCTCCTCCTGTAAAAGCAGCCTTAGAAATAGATGAATGTGGAATTCGAAAAGGCCTGTCTGTATCCATGATATTCCTTGGAACACCTGTTGCATCATATATACTTTGTACTTCCAATCTCTCATCATCTGTTAATGGATATAATATAGAAGGAATTCTTTTTACTGCCATTGTCTTGCCTGAACCTGGTGACCCTGCAATTAACATATGATGTTTTCCGGTCACTGCGATCTCAATGGCACGTTTTAAATGTTCCTGACCTTTTATATCAATATAGTCTTCAGGATACTCTCTGTTCTCCCATTCTATCTTTCTTTTGAAATGATTCTTTTTAAGTTTTCCATGAAAAAAGTCTATGACATTTTCCAAAGTTTTCATATAAAATATTTCAATTCCTTCAATGGAATCCAGAGAATCTCGATCATCTTCTGCAACAAAAAATTTCTTTATTCCCTGCTTCCTTGCTTCTAAAATAATGGGAAGACAATTTCCAACACCATGAATTCTCCCATTAAGACCCAGTTCTCCAAGCACACAAAAGTTATGTAATTGATCGGATGGTATTAAGCCCAGACATGCTAAAAAGGCTACAGCAATGGGAAAATCAAATGCTGTGCCGCTTTTTCTGATATTTGCAGGGGATAAATTAACTGTGATTTTCATAGATGGCAATGGATGCCCGATAGATCGAAGTGCAGAGGCAACTCGCTCTCGTGCCTCTGCGGCTTCCTTGGATAAATAGCCTACCATAGTAAAATAGGGAAGACCATTTCTGATTTCAACTTCTACATGAATTAAATGTCCCGTGACACCTGAAACAATGCCACTTTGCACTTCCTGATAAATCATAACTGACTCCTTCTTCTCAGGAAGGTTTTCCAAAATGATAGGATTATCATACCATAATTGGAAATTATTTCAAGAGCTTCTTTAATTCATTCATAAAAGTATTTACATCTTTAAATTCGCGATAGATTGCAGCAAAACGCACATATGCCACTTCATCCAGATCTTTGATTTTGTCCATGACAATTTCTCCTATAAGAGATGTTTCAACTTCCCTGAATCCCAGGTTAAAAATCTTTGTCTCAATCTCATCCACTGCCTGATCAATCTGAGCCATGGAAATAGGTAATTTATGACATGACTGAACAATTCCATGACGTATCTTGTTTCTATCATATAACTGCCTTGTTTTATCCTTTTTGATTACTGATAATGGCTCTGTTTCAATCTTTTCATATGTGGTAAAACGTTTACTGCAGTCATCACATTGTCTTCTCCGACGAATGGCATTATTATCGTCCGCTGGTCTTGAATCAATAACTCTGGAACTTTCACTTCCACAATATGGACACTTCATCTTTCGCTACCTCCGTTTCTTTTGCTTGCAGTATAACATTTTTTATATTCTACTTCAAACATTCTTTTTCATTTATATCTACAAGAATTGTATCATGCCCAATTTTGACAATTTTTTTATATGGTATTCTATATATCTGATTTTTTCCAAAGCAACGGATTAGTTTTTCCGCTTTTGGAACAATTAAAAAGCATATACATCCGTTTTCAAGCTCAAATTCCAGATCAATCACAAAACCAAGTCTTTCTCCAGTCTTACAATTGATTACATCCTTTTGCCGCAGCTCAAGAAAATTCATAAAAACACCTTTTTTTCATTTATATTCAAAACCAAAGCATCTTATACAAAAAGACAGGAAGAAAATTCTCCCTGTCTTGTGCACCCAGACATCTCAAAAGTCTAGGCTTCTTTCTTAACTTCTTTTTTTCCTGTAATAATGCCCTTTGGACATTTATTTGCACATAATCCGCATCCAACACATTTGTCATAATCGATCTTGGCAATATTATTTTCAACGGTAATAGCTCCCAGTTTACAAGCCTTTTCACAGGCTTTACAACCGATACATCCGGCCTTACATACAGACATAACGGCTTTTCCAAAGTCTTTAGAACTACATTGTACTTTACATTTTTTATCATATGGTACAAGCTCAATCAATCCTTTCGGACAGATTTCTGTACATTTACCACATGCAACACATGCTTCTTTGTCAATATAAGCAATTCCGTTTACAATAGAAATTGCATCTTCCGGGCAAACATTTGCACAGCTTCCAAAACCAAGACATCCATATTCGCAGGCTTTTGGTCCCGCACCTGGCACTGTCATAGCTTCAATACAGCTCTGTGTTCCACTATACTTATATTTATCAGCTGCTTTTTCACAAGTTCCGGCACATTTTACAAATGCCACTTTCTTTACAAATTCTCCTGCTTCAACTCCCATGATTGCACTGATTTTTTCTGCAGCTGCTGGTCCACCAACAGGACATCCGTTAACCGGTGCTTCACCATTTGCGATTGCTTTTGCAAGGCCATCACAACCTGCATAGCCACATCCACCACAGTTGTTTCCAGGAAGTTCTGCTCTGATTGCGACTTCTTTTTCGTCAACAGGAACTTTAAATTTCTCAGAGGCAATTCCAAGTAAGATGGCAATTACCAGTCCAGTTCCTCCTACAACGACGGCCGCAAGAATAATTGCTGTAACGTCCATTCCTACTACCTCCTATATGATTCCTGAGAATCCAAAGAAAGCAATTGCCATCAACCCTGCAGTTACAAGAGTAATTGGCATTCCTTTAAAAGATTCCGGTATATTATTATGTTCCATTCTTTCACGAATACCAGCCAGGATTACGATAGCAACGGTAAATCCAATGGAAGTACCAATACCATTTACAACACTGGTAACAAAACTATAGCTGTTCTGCACATTAGTTAAAGCCACACCAAGTACAGCACAGTTTGTTGTAATCAGAGGAAGATATACTCCCAATGCTTCATACAATGCCGGCATGGATTTTTTCAATACTAATTCTACGAACTGTACTAATGCTGCAATTACCAGAATAAATACGATAGTCTGCAGATATTCCAGTCCTGTTGGAACTAAAATAAACGAATAAATTAAATTAGTTACGGCTGATGCGATGGTAATAACGAAGATGACCGCTGCACCCATTCCGCCAGCAGTTTCAACTTTTTTAGAAACTCCAAGGAAAGGACACAAACCAAGGAACTGGCTTAATACGACGTTATTTACCAGGGCGGACCCAATGGCAATTAACAATAAATCCTTCATAATAATCCTCCTTATTTATCATCGACTGTTGTATCAAAAAAGCTTCTGGAGCCACATGCACTATTTCCACAGTTGGCACAATCTCCACATCCTGTAGATGCAGGTGCTTTCTTTCCAGGTTTTTTACTTCTGATCTTATTCTGAGCTGCAACCAGACAAGCTAATACAAAGAATGCTCCTGGAGCAAGAATAAAGATTGTAATTGGTTCATAGGATGCTGGCATAACCTGCATTCCAAAAATCTGTCCTGCTCCCAGTAATTCACGGAAAGCACCGATTAATGTCAATGCAATAGTAAAACCAAGTCCCATTCCAAGTCCATCAAAAAATGATACAATAGGACCATTTTTTGCTGCAAATGATTCAGCACGTCCAAGGATGATACAGTTAACTACGATCAGAGGAATGTAAAGTCCCAATGCTGCATTTACAGATGGCACATAACCCTGAAGTAAAAACTGAACAATTGTTACCAGGGAAGCGATAACAACAATATATCCTGGAATTCTGACTCTGTCTGGAATTATATTTCTTAATGCTGAAATAATCAGATTGGAAAACATTAATACAGCTGTTGTTGATAAGCCCATTCCTGCACCATTGATTGCTGATGTTGTTACAGCAAGTGTCGGACACATACCTAACATTAATACGAAGGTTGGGTTTTCTTTTACGATACCATTAATCAAACGTTCTATTGGATTTGGTTTCATCTTACTTACCTCCCTTCAGGCTCTTTGCATATGCAACACAGCTGTTGACACCGCTTGTTACAGCACGGCTTGTAATTGTTGCACCACTGATAGCATCAACTTTTGCATCATCATTTTTTCCAGAACCATCTTTTACAACTTCAAATTTATCTGCTTTTTTATTTTTGAAATTACTTTTGAACTCATCTTCTGTAGCTTTCATACCAAGTCCGGCTGTTTCACTAATAGATAATGTTTCATATCCATTTACTGTTCCATCATTACGAACACCAACAGATAATGATACATTTCCGCCATATCCTTCCGGATTTGTGACAGAAAATACATAACCAAGTTCTTTTCCATTGCTGTCTACTGCTTTTGCTGCTTCACTGATTGTGTTCTGACCAAGATCATTTGCTTTTAATACTTTCGCAACTTCTTTCTGATCTAACTTCACATTTTCAAATTTTGCTGCATCAGCAAATACTGCTTTATAAGCTTCCTGTTTTGTCTTTTCTTCCTGGGCTGCAATCGGAGCTTTTGTAATGTTATATACAAATCCAAGAAGGAGACCGGCAATCAGAGTGATAACACATAATTTGATACAATCTGTAATCAGATTCTTATTCATTGCTCTTACCTCCTTTTGCTTTAACGATTCCAAATGGAGTAGGAACGGTTACTTTCTCAATCAACGGAACAAGTAAGTTCGCAATAATGATGGAATATGATACTCCTTCAGACATTGGTCCAAACAGACGGAATGTTCCGGTAAGAATACCGAGAAGTAATGCATAGATTACTTTTCCCTTATCTGTAATCGGGGATGTTACGTAGTCTGTTGCCATAAAGATAGCACCTAACATAAGTCCTCCACCAAATAAGTGAGAAGCAATAAAGTTAATATCCAGTCCATGTCCTCCAAACAGCGCCACAAACACTGCTACTGTTGCGATATAGACACATGGAATGATTGGAGAAATAACTTTACGGATAACAAGATAAATTCCTCCAATAATCAGCAGTATTGCAGAAGTCTCTCCAATAGTACCTGGAATGAACCCTTCAAATAATTTTAATACGTCTACAGTTTTTCCTGCTTTTAATGCTGCCATAGGTGTTGCTGTTGTCACACCGTCATATGTAAATGTTGTCATTCTTGCAGCAAAGGAAATCATCAGGAAACATCTTGCACCAAGTGCAGGGTTCATGAAATTCTGTCCTAAGCCACCGAAAAGCTGTTTTACGACAATGATTGCAAAAATACCACCTAAGATTGGAAGCCAGAAAGGAACTTCTGCAGGCAGGTTTAACGCAAGTAATAATCCGGTAAGAACAGCACTAAGATCACTGATAGTCACCGGCTGTTTCATAAGTTTCTGGTATGCATATTCTGCTACAACACAAGTAACAACCGTAATTGCAATTGTAATTGCCGCAGGAACACCAAAGATATAGATACCAAAAATAGTAGCGGGTAATAATGCAATTATTACATCCAGCATAATCTTCTGTGTTGAGCCATTATCTCTTACATGAGGGTTGGCAGACACATGATATAATGATTCGCTCATATGTATCTCTCCTTTATTTCTTTCTACGGTTTGCTAATACCTGTTTACGTCCTGTTTTCATTGACTGTGCAAGATTACGTTTTGCAGGACAAATGTAGGAACAGCATCCACATTCTACACATTCTGCTCCATAGAGCTTTTCAAATTCATCAAACTGGTTGTTGTCTGCAAGAACAGATAATTTTGCTGGCATCAGTTTCTGTGGACAGACTCTGACACAGCGGCCACATCTGATACAGTTACTTGGCTCATTGGCAGCAACCTCATCCTTTGAAAGTGCAAGGAATGATGAAAATGTCTTGACTGCAGGAACATCTGTAGTAAACATTGCCATACCCATCATAGGTCCTCCGGAGATAATCTTTTCCGGCTGAACTTTAAATCCACCGGCAGCTTCAATCAGTTCATTGACATTTGTACCTGTACGAACCATAAAGTTGCTTGGATTTGCAATTGCATCTCCTGTTACAGTTACTAAACGCTGGTATAATGGTTTACCATCTTTAACTGCTTCTTTAATTGCTACGATTGTTGCAACGTTATCAACGATACATCCTGCATCAGCTGGAAGCATACTTGAATTAATACTTCTTCCTGTTGTTGCATAAATCAGAGAACGTTCTGCTCCCTGAGGATATTTTGTCTTTAATGAGGCAACACTGATACGTGAATCTCCTTTTACAAGTGCTTCTACTTTTGCAATTGCATCTTTTTTATTATCTTCGATTCCGATAATTCCCTTTGCTTTAGGGAACATATCCAGGACAATATTCAATCCTTCGATCAATAATTCAGGTGTTTCCATCATAATACGGTAATCTCCGGTAATATAAGGTTCACACTCTGCACCATTTACGATAATATATTCAATTGCCTCTGGATCTTTTGGAGCAAGTTTTACATGTGTAGGGAATCCAGCACCCCCAAGTCCAACAATTCCTGCTTCTTTGATTGCTCCAAGTACTTCTTCTTTTGACATGGATTCATAAGGTTTTGTCTCGAACGCAACCTCTTTAAATTCTCCGTCATTTTCGATTACAATTGAGTTTACTTTCGCTCCTGCTGGAGTAATTCTCGGTTCAATTGCTTTTACTGTTCCTGAAACAGAGCTGAAAATATTTGCAGATACAAATCCACCAGCTTCTGCAACCTTCTGACCTACAAGTACTTTGTCACCCTTGTTTACGATTGGTTTCGCAGGGGCGCCAATGTGCTGGCCTACAGGTAAAACAACATCTCCTTTTGGCAGATATTCGGTGATAGGTGAATCTTTTGCATATTCTTTTCCATCATCCGGATGAACTCCACCGCTAAATGTAAACAATGCCATTTTAAGCCTTCCTTTCTTATTCATTATTTTTCCATTAAACTATATCATAAGTTTTTTCTTAAGGAAAATCAACAAATGTACTGGATTTCAAACAATTTTCTTTTCTTTTCGATAAACTTCTTATGATATCTGATTGTGGTTTTAATCCCATATTTTTTGGAATTATTTCCCAAAACAAAAAGAGTTTCCACCTAGAAACATGAAAACTCCTTTGCACATATGGAAATATAACACAATTTAAAAAATTTTTCAATAGTTTTATTTTCTAATCTGTCCATTACCATAAATAATAAATTTTGTTGTAGTTAAAGCATTTAATCCCATTGGTCCGCGTGCATGTATTTTCTGGGTACTGATTCCGATTTCAGCACCAAAACCAAATTCAAAACCATCAGTAAAACGTGTTGAAGCATTGACATATACCGCTGCTGCATCAATTTTTTCAAGAAATGCCTGCGCATTCTGGTAGGAATCTGTCACGATTGCTTCTGAATGTCCAGTATTATAATGATTGATATGAGCAATTGCCTCATCAAAATCATTCACTGTCTTAACTGAAATGATTGCATCCAGATATTCTGTTCCCCAGTCTTCTTCCACAGCGGAAATCACAGATGAATTTAATGCACAAATCTCTTTGTCGCCTCGAATCTGAACTCCTTTTTCCAGCAACGCCTCGATAATAGCCGGTCCATGACTCTTAACAATATTTTTATGTAAAACCAGTGACTCGCATGTATTACATGTTCCTAATCTCTGGGTTTTAGCATTCACGATTATTTTTACCGCCATATCTTTTTGTGCAAATTCATCTACATAAACATGACAGTTTCCTGTTCCAGTCTCAATAACCGGAACTGTGCTGTTTTTTACCACCGCCTGTATAAGCCCGGCTCCACCTCTTGGAATCAGAACATCAAGATATTCATTTAACTGCATCATTTTTGTGGCAGTTTCCCTGCTGGTATCCGTAAGAAGCTGAATACTGTACTTTGGCATTCCACATATTTCCAGTGTCTTCTGAATCACATTTGTAATGGCAAGATTAGAATTCAATGCATCACTGCCTCCGCGAAGCAGACATGCATTTCCTGTTTTAAAGCAAAGGGCAAATGCATCAGCTGTAACGTTTGGTCTGGATTCATAAATAATACCTACAACCCCCAATGGGACTACCTTTTTTCCTATTAGAAGACCATTTGGAGTTCGCTGCATATGTTCTACCGCTCCAATAGGATCTCCCAGATCAGATACCTGGCGAAGTCCTTCTGCCATTCCTGCAATACGTTCTGCCGTCAGAGTCAGACGGTCAACTAACGCTTCTGTCATTCCATTTTCTCTTGCAGCTTTTACATCTTTTGCATTTTCCAAAAGAATATAATCATGATTTTCCACAAGACTTTTCGCTGCTTCTTTTAAAACGCTGTTTTTTTCCTGTGTCCCGGCTATTGCAAGAATCGCTGCTGCTTCTTTTGCCTGTTTACCTAACTGCTCTAACATAATTTTCCTCCTCTTAATGTTTTCCTTTAGGGCGAAGTGGCGTAATAGTGCCATCTTCATTTTGGATACTGATATTATTTAACTGCCCTCTTAAATTAGCACGAACAGACTGAATATATTCTGCCCGCAGTTTCTTCTGTTCTTTTTTTTGCTCTGCAGTTAATCCTACAGATTTTTCCAAATGATATAATTCATTGATTCTTTGAATTTTCTTCTCGTCCATTTCTCAGCCTTTCTTAAAATATGGTCTTTCTGTCAGATATGTCTTAAAATTAAAATCTTCTCTTTTATGAGCCAGGAATAAAGTCCCAAGATTATTTCCAGCCATCACTTTATTTACATTATTCAAATTGTCACTATTTAAAATGATCATATCTGCTCCGGCATCTGTTACAATATTAGCCGCGGCAATCTTCGTAGCCATTCCGCCGGTTCCAACCTTTGTCACTGCTCCTTTTGCCATGTTTTCAATTGTATCATTGATTACCGGAACCTCAGAAATCAATTCTGCCTCCGGATTTTTATGGGGATCGTCAGTATATAATCCATCTATATCTGTTAGAAGAATTAAAAGATCACCCTGTACCACAGCTGTTACCACTGCAGATAATGTATCATTATCTCCAAATTCAATTTCTTCAGTTGAAACCGTATCATTTTCATTTACGATTGGAATCACACCCAGTTTAAGCAGCTGCTCAAATGTATTTTTTGCATTGCGTCTTCTTTCATCATTAAGCATTGTTTCTTTTGTAATAAGAATCTGTGCAGATCCCTGATTATATTCTGCAAAAAGTTTCTGATAAATCATCATCAGCTGCCCCTGTCCAACTGCAGAACATGCCTGTTTCATCGGCAATGACTCTGGTCGTCCTGATAATCCCAATGCTTTAAATCCTACACCAATTGCCCCGGAAGAAACAAGTATAACGTCTTTCCCACTATTATGTAAATCTGTCAGCACTCTGACCAGTTTTTCCAGACGAAACAGATTAATATTTCCAGTGCTTTTGTGAATTAAAGAAGAAGTTCCCACTTTTACTACAATTCGTTTTTTATCTCTGAGTTTTTCACGATAGTTCATCTTTCTCTCCTTGTAACCTGCATTTAAAGGTATTTTACACTGTTTACCAATGCTTCTGCAACCTTTATTCCATCCATTGCTGCAGAAGTAATTCCTCCTGCATATCCTGCTCCTTCACCACAGGGATATAATCCTCTGATATTACTTTGATAGTCTTTGGATCTTTCCATACGTACCGGTGAAGAAGTTCTGGCTTCAATTCCCGATAAAACAGTATCATTTCTGTTAAATCCCTGAATCTTCCTCTGAAAATATTCCATACCCTCACAGATAGCCTCTGACACTTCTTCTGGAAGACATTCTCTTATATTCGCAAAAATGGTTTCTCCTTTGGAATTTGGAAGAATCTCCCCATATTCTTGAGAAATCCTGTTTTTTCTAAAATCTTCTAAAAGCTGTACCGGTATTTTCCCGTTTCCTGCCTGAAAAGCTTTTTCTTCCCATTTTCTCTGAAATTCCACGCCTGCAAGGGGACTGTTATTACCAAAATCATCTGGAGTAACACTCACAATAATGGCACTGTTGGAATTGGATCCCATACGATCATGATTACTCATCCCGTTTACAGTTAAATGCCCTTCCTCAGAAGACGCATTTACAACAAAGCCTCCTGGACACATACAAAATGAATAAACACTTCTTCCATTTTGTGCATGGTATGTAAGCTTATAAGATGCGGTAGGAAGATCATGCCTTTCATAATCATCACCATACTGCGACTGATTGATCATCTCTCTCGGATGCTCTACTCTGACACCCATGGCAAATGCCTTGGCAGTCATATTCATTCCCTTTTCCAGAAGAGTATAGAAAGTATCTCTGGCACTATGTCCTGGTGCAAGTATGACAGCATCTGCAGGTACTTTTTCGCGACCATTTATAATAACCCCTTTAATAACATCCTTATCTATTATAAAATCGGAAACTTTAGCCCCAAAACGCACCCGTCCTCCCAGTCTCTCTATTTCATGTCTCATATTGGCAACAACATGACATAATAAATCTGTTCCAATATGTGGTTTGTTTTCATATAATATTTCCTCAGGAGCACCAAACTCAACAAATGTTTCCAGAACAAAATGATTTCTTCCAAATTTATCCTTGACCAGTGTGTTCAGTTTTCCATCAGAAAAAGTACCGGCTCCTCCTTCTCCAAACTGAACATTTGATTCAGTATTTAACTTTCCTGTTTTCCAAAAATGTTCCACATCAGCTGTTCTTTGCTCCACAGACTGTCCTCGTTCCAGTACAACAGGATTCATTCCTGATCGCGCAAGCATAAGAGCTGCAAAAAGACCTGCAGGTCCCATACCGATCACTACAGGTGGATTTTTTGTTTTTCTTTTATTTACCGGAAAACAATATTTTTTTTGCTGAACCTTGATAATATTTCGATTTTTATTTTTCTTTAAAAATAATGTTTCCTGTTCATGCCCCATCTCCACATCAACAGCATAAACATATAAAATAGCATCCTTTTTTCTGGCATCAATGGATTTCTTTTGAATAGTCCAGCTCTTAATCTGAATATTATGTAATACCTTTTTAATTTTTTGTTCCAGCTGCCCCTTACTATGATTTACCGGCAGCTTTATCTGATTGATTCTGATCATATTTTTCCTATCTGGCTTCCTGCAATAAATCCGGATGTAAATGCCCATTGCAGATTATATCCCCCGCACGTGCCATCTACATCCAGCAGTTCACCAGTTACATATAGTCCTTTCAATATTTTTGATTCCAGAGTTCCCTGGATAATTTCCTTTGTTGATACACCTCCAGCGGTAACCTGAGCCATATCAAAGCCTTTATAACCGATGATTTCAATTTCAAACGACTGTATCATTCCTATAATACGATGAAACTCATCTTCCGTCATTTTCTTTACAGATTTATCAGGTGAGACATTTAAACGTTTCAAAATCCCAAAAACCAGCTTCTTATTTAAAAATCCCTGAAAAAACTCTTCTACTGTCTTATACTGACAGTTCTTTAAAAACAGCCTTGCCGTTTCCTGCAGGGTCATTTGATCCGGCATGAGATCTAGAAAAATTTTAACCTTTTTTCTCCTCCTCAGTGCATCGATGGCAAACCGACTGATCTGAAAAACAGGTATCCCTGATATTCCATATTTAGTAAACTGAACTTCTCCATATTCCTCTGCAATCAATTCGTTATTGGCAAAAACTTTGAGTCTGCACACATTCCTTACCCCGGAAATCAACGAAAAATAATTTCCCTTTCCTTCTAATGCAACCAGTGCAGGAAAGGTGTCTGTGATTCTGTGATGAAATCCTTTTGCAAGCTTATAACCACTTCCGTTGCTTCCAAGCTTCTCCTGGGCACATCCTCCCGTGGCAAGAATCAGATTTTTCCCCTGAAAAGTTTTTTCGTTGCCATAGACATAAAATGTATCTTTAATTTTCTCTGCTTTTTGGACCTCAAACCCTGTTATAACATCAATTGCTAAACTGTTTATTTTGGCAGTCAGAACATCTACAACAGTGGAAGCCTGAAAAGATGCCGGGTAATAATATCCGTTCTGTTGAGTCATCAGCATTCCCAGTGATTCAAAAAAACGGATTAGTTCCGGCAGACCAAACATCTCTAGCATTCCGTATGGAAAATGCGGAAGATTTCCTCGATATGACATCTGATCCATATGATCATTGGAAAGATTACATCTTCCATTACCTGTAGCAAGGATTTTTTTTCCCAGCTTATCCATTCGTTCTAAAAGAAGCACTCTGTTTCCATTGGACGCTGCTGAAATCGCAGCCATCATTCCAGATGCACCTCCACCTGTAATTATTACATCATACTTCATTTATTTCCTCCCATTTATGTCTATTACGTTTTATTATAATGCTAACTGCTGCAAGACTCAAGAAAATGATACACTTCTTCACGGGTTCTAAATATTTTTTTCCCCTTTAAAAGTTTTAAAACATCCTGAGGCAGTTCATCCTTTTTCAAATCTGTATATTCAAATACTTCTTTTGTCTGATTATTGATTACTACCAGATTCCCATCTCTTACATCCAGCCCATAAGTTGTTTTTGCCTTTTTTTCAATTTTCTTTTCTTCTTTTTCCTGTTGAGTTATAGTAGATTGAACCTGATGAATTAATTTTTCCTTTTCCATATCTTTCCGGTAAAAAGCCACATAATACATATATCCGCAAAGGCCTGTAATTACAAGCATATATATAAGTAAAAATCGATTAATTTTATTCATAGAAACACTCCTTTTGCTTAAGTGTCCCCCCAAATAATATAAAATATACAAAAAGGGAAGTGAAATATTTTCATTCTACCCACTTCCACACACCATTGTACTATACTATATTCCAAAGCAAATCAGAGAATTGCCTCCGTTTATAAGAACTTTATTATCTCGAACTATATAGGAATTCTTATTTCCACGTCCCAATTCCGTATAATCAACATCGTAGGCTGCAATCCATTTGCCATCTTCTTTTCGTAAATCAATATTACATTCAATATTTGAAACATACCAGCTCTTTAATTTGTCATAACTGATTCCAAGAATAGGGACTTTTTTAAAATTCCCCTGATAAGTATCTGAATCGCATTGAAATTTGATATTATAATTTCCCTGCTTTCTTCCAGATAAATCGAAATAGTATGCTCCGTCTTTTTCTTTTACAACAAATTCATTATCTGACTTTTCCCCCTCAAATTGACTTCTAAGAAATAAAGTCGATATGGTATCACACTCTTTTCCATTTACAGTTAAATAGATCTTGATATGGATACGTTCCCTTAATATTAATTCCGGCAGATAAAAAAAGGACAAGAAAACGATCGCAAACAGGCTTATTAATACAAAACTTAAATAAATAACACGTTTCTTCATCATACTATCCCCCTTCGGACATCATCTAACGTCCTGGCAATTATTTTTCCTTATCTAGTAATACCATTTTATCTGGGAAAACATACTATTTATTGTAATAAATCTTACGTTTTTCTGAATATTACAATTTAGAAACGTGTTTTATTTCCTTTATAATAATTTTAGTTTTTTTGCAAATTTAATAATCAAATGTCCTTTTGGCACATTACGTAGTTCTTCTTCCGTAAATACTTTCATTCCAATGATTGCAGCAAAGTATACAATGACTCCCACCGGAATTGCAATTACCAGACAAACAGCAAAGCCCAGACGTCCAAATGGAAGAACTTTCATTAGTACAAAACGAACGATACCAACTACAACCCCCATTATAATTGCACCAATTCCCGGTTTAATAAAGGTTTTAGAAAATTCCTGTTTAAAACCTGTATATTTTTTAATGGACAATGCATTTAAAATGCACATTACAAAAGAAAATGCCATTGTTGCAAATACCAATCCATAAGTTTTGCAGTTTGTAAAACTTAATAGCGCCCACAAAACAACAATATTCACAACAACTGATATTGCCGCATGTCTTACTGGAACTTTCATTTTTCCCATACCTTGAAGAATTCCATTGGTGAGGGTCGATAAGCAATAGAAGATAACAGATACAGCCCCTACTCTTAACATATTTGCACCAAGTCCTTTTCCGTATTTTGCACCAAAAAGCAGTCCATTGATTGGTCCATTTAAAACTCCAAGCCCGACAGCACATGGAATAGCTATCATCATAGTAACTTTAATTGCCATCTGAATGCTATCATTCATTTTATCGGTTTTTCCCAAAGCATATGCACCAGACACATTTGGAACAATGGCATTGGATAAAGCGGAAGCCATAGCTACAGGAACATTGATCAATACATTGTACTGCCCTGCAAAAATACCGTATACAGAAGAAACTGTTTTGGGCACCATACCTTTTCCTGCCATAATATTACTAAAAATGGTCTGGTCTATGGTTGCACTGCAATTATAAATGGCAGTGCTAAAAATAACAGGTGTAATGGTCAGCAGTAGAATTTTTAGTACATTTCCATAAGATTCTACATATTTTGTCCGATCATGACGCATCTGTATTTTGATTTTCGGCTGATATAGCTTGTACACAATCACGCAGAATACAAGTCCTGTTAAAACCCCTACTTCGGTACCAATGGCACTTCCGGCAGCACCATGTCTGGCAATCTGATAGGTAATTTCTTTTGATGGCAGATATGGTAAAATTAATACATAAGCCATTAAAATACTGAAAATAGCATTTAAAATCTGCTCAATGATCTGCGAAATCGAAGTAGGAACCATAGTATTATGTCCTTGGAAGTATCCGCGAAATACGCCAAGAATTCCAGAAAAGAATATGGTCGGTGATATGGTTTGCAGTGCCAGCTGTGCTCCCTTCTGGTGTCCTACAAAATAAGGTGCTCCAAAATACGCTATCAAAGAGGCAGCACCACCTACTATAACCGCATAAATCAAAGCTCCGCGAAAAATACGTTGTGCATTAATATATTCACGCTTGGCTAATCTTGCAGCAATTGCTTTTGATACAGCCAGCGGAATACTAAAAGATGCAATCAGCAGGATAATATTATAAATATTATAAGCAAAGCTATAATATCCCATTCCCTCTTCGCCAATAATGCTAAACAGAGGGCTGCGATATAATAATCCAATGATACGGCAAACTATGGATGCTCCTGCTAAAATCATTCCCTGGACTAAAAATGAATTTTTTCTGCTCTTACTCATACTAAACCTCTTTCATCTCTTGTATATCGGGTTTTTACAAGAATTTCTTCCTGCTTTTCCTCCATCTCTTTTCGTTCATCTTCTTCCATATGGTCATATCCAAACAAATGCAGCATACTGTGGGCAATCAGAAAAGCATATTCTCTTTCTCTACTGTGACCGTATGCATCTGCCTGCTCCCATACTTTATCCATTGATATCACAATATCTCCAAGAAGAAACTCCCCGGTTTCGGGATGAAACAGCATATCATCTTCTTCAATTTCTGAAAAGTCCCCCGGTGCCGGATAATCTGCCATCGGAAATGATAATACATCTGTCGGTCTGTCAATTTCTCTTTGTTCTTTATTGATCTGATGAATGGTATCATTATCAACTAATAATACATTAACTTCACATTCATAAGGACAGTCAACATAATCTATAGCTGCCTCAATTACTTCATGTGCAATTTTTTCATAAGGAATATCAATTTTACCCTGATATTCATTTTCTAATATTATACTCATAATCTACCTGTCTTTTGTTTTCTTCCGACTACTTTTATTTTTTCGTGATTCTTTTGCTTCCTCATATTTATCATAGGCAGCAACAATCTGCTGTACCAGCGGATGACGTACGACATCTTTATTGGTTAAGTGAGAAATTCCTATATCTTTTACTTTTCCCAATACCTGAAGCGCTTCCTCTAAACCTGAAATACTGTCAAATGGCAGATCTTTCTGGGTCATATCTCCTGTTATGATAGCCTTGGATCCGAAACCAATTCTTGTGAGGAACATCTTCATCTGAGCCGGAGTTGTATTCTGTGCTTCATCCAAAATAATATAAGCATTATCCAGTGTACGTCCTCTCATATAGGCTAAAGGTGCCACCTCGATTAATCCCTTTTCCATATTTTTCATAAATGCATCTGCTCCCAGAATCTCATATAATGCATCATATAGAGGCCGAAGATATGGGTCAACTTTGCTTTGAAGATCACCAGGAAGAAATCCTAATTTTTCTCCTGCTTCAATGGCTGGCCTTGTAAGAATAATTCTATTCACTTCATCATTTTTAAAAGCTGTAATTGCCATTGCCATTGCAAGATATGTTTTTCCTGTTCCGGCAGGACCTACTCCAAAAGTAATCATTTTATCTTTTATCTGCTCCACATACTTCTTTTGCCCCAGAGTTTTTGGCTTTACCGCCTTTCCCTGAATTGTATGACAGATTACGTCCTTATCAAGTCCAATTAGATGTGCAGGCTGATCATCCATAGATAAAGATAATGCATAATTAACATTTTGTTCTGTGATAGCATTTCCTCTCCTGGACAGCTCCAATAGCTCTTCAATCACTGAAACAGCGTGGTTTACTGCCTGCTGACTTCCGATACATTTAAGTTTATCACCTCTAAGAATCAGACTGACGTGTAGTGTTTTTTCTATTTTTTTCATGTATACGTCAAACTGCCCAAACACATTTCCGCCGTGTTCTGCAGGAAAATTCATTTCTATCTCTATAGGATTCATTCATGCTGCTCCTTTCCCTATATTCTTATGGTATTTTACCATTAGCATCAAAGTTTTTCAACTACTGGGATGCAGTGGTAGGCATGATCTTTTCTTCCTGCTTCTTCGTTAAAGCCTTAATATTCCTGATTTTCCCGACTTTTTCTTCCTGAATAATATACCCTTCTGCTGTATATCCATTTCCTTTTTTCTTGTAACAAATCTCCTGATGAAGAATTTTGATACCCATATTTTCTTTTTTCTTCAAAAAACCATTCAACCTGCTTTTTAGTTTCATTTCAGCCTGCTTTTTGCTATTTTTCTTCATCACTGACTGATATGATTGCATGGTTTGAAGATAAAATCCTGCCGGAAGATAAAAAGAACTCCCAATTTTTAATGGATATCTTTTTTCTATAATATTTGTATGAATATCCTTTTTCTTTTTAGGAAAATTTAAATGGTATGATCCCATATAAATACTTTTTATATAATGTTTAGTCTTTACAATTTTCTTTTCATAATAATCTTCTGGAATGGTTTCTTTATATGCTTCTCTGGTTTTCATGTAGATTTCTCCATCCGCTGTAATTTTATCAGTTTCTGTAACCTGAAAATCATCACTATAATAATAGATTAATCCAGAAATCAATGTGGTCCCTTTTTTTATTCGATCGCCTGCTGATACCAGTGGTGTCCCGCTTTTCACTGACAATTTAGTAATAATTCCATCTTTGTTTGCCACAATATCACATGGCTTTTTAGAGTTTTGTTTTGTTTCTCGATCCAAAGTTTCTTTTATTTCAATATGAAGTTGTGTTCCCTGAAGAGAGCATGACACCCAGGCTATATCCTCATAATCTTCTCTTAAACGATCTTCCAGCTGATTACAATCTATTTTCTTTTTGTAAGTTCCGGGTTTATAGTAATTGGATGTTACATATTTTAAAATATCATTTTCTGAATAAATTTCACTTCCTGAAACAGTAATCTCCCATATAAACTGACTTAACAGAAAAATCAAAAACAAACCCATTGATACTGAAAAAAAGAATGCTTTACGCTTTCTGTGTTCCAGTAAAAAAAAAGGGAGTCCAGTTCCCCCACAATTTTTCAAAACAGTATGTGTCTTTTGAGCCAGATTCTGAACTGAAGAACTGGCACTTTTCCGAACATAAAAGCAATACCCTTTTTCATCTGGCTTTAAATCCCATAAAACAATATCATTTTTTGCACAAAGATTTAGAAATCTTTCTACATTCTGTCCTGATATTTCATAATAAAGACATCCAAACAAAAAGTGTAAAATCTTTTCCAATTATTTTCTCCCTTTACACATATTCCAATCGTTCAATTCTACCAGTAATTTTCATTCCATTCTGTGAATAATAATCAATGACAAGTTCTTTTCCATAAATACGAAGAGCCACATGATTTCCCTGAACCATAATCTGGTCATCTTCATATGCTAATATCCCCTTATAATTTTCAACAAAAATTTCTCTATTTCCTGTAACTGTTATAATAAAATCTCCAAATATCACATCTCTTGGCAGGGAAAGACCTTGAACAATAGCTTCTTTGGTTTTTTTTCTCATAAAATCTTCTCCTGCGGCATTTGGTTAAATATATGCAGAAAAAAAGCATCATATACCTATTACAGTAAATGATGCTTTATCATCCATTCATTATTTAGATTTTCTCTTACGAGCAGCTTCAGACTTTTTCTTACGTCTTACACTTGGCTTTTCGTAATGTTCTCTTTTGCGGATTTCCTGCTGAATTCCTGCTTTAGCACAGTTTCTCTTAAATCTGCGAAGAGCGCTATCTAAAGATTCATTTTCTTTAACGATTACGTTAGACATTCTTATTCCTGACCTCCCCTCCAGTCTTGTACTTGTGCATAGGACTGTTTGGGTATTATTTTCTTGCACTAGACTATTATACCATATTTTTGCATTTCGTCAACTAGGAAATTTGACTTTCTAAAACTTCTTTTACTTTTGCCACAGCATCCTGAATTCCTGCTGGATTTTTTCCTCCTGCCTGTGCCATATTAGGACGACCTCCGCCGCCTCCGCCAACACATCCTGCAATTTCTTTAATCAGATTTCCTGCATGAGCACCTTCCTTCTGTGCTCCATCTGTCACCATTGCAACAAGGAATACTTTGCCACCTTTAGATGACGCCAGAACAATGACTCCATCACCCAGTTTTTCTTTCAGGTTATCTCCCAGTTCCCGAAGTCCATTCATATCTACATCTTCTACCGCTGTTGCAAGAAGTTTTACTCCATTGACCTCTGTTACCTGATCCATAACATCTCCTAAAGCATCTTTTGCAAGTTTGCTCTTAAGAGATTCATTTTCACTTTTTAACTCTTTTACTTCTGCAAGCAAAGCCTCAATTCTCTTCATTAATCCTGCAGGAGTTGATTTTAACATGGTAGCTGCCATATTCAGCTCTTCTTCAATTTTATCATAATAATCAAAAACGCCCTGATCTGTAATAGCTTCAATTCGACGTACTCCGGATGCTACTCCGCTTTCTGATAAAATCTTAAATGCTGTAATTGTACCTGTATTACTTACATGAGTACCACCACAAAGTTCTACAGAAAAGTCTCCCATAGAGACAACTCTTACCTCATCTCCGTATTTTTCACCAAACAGTGCCATAGCACCTGTTTTCTTTGCATCTTCCATAGACATAACCTTCGTACTAACTGGGAGATTTTCTGCAATTTTACTGTTAACGATTTCTTCTACTTTTTTAATCTCTTCATCAGTCATTGGTGAAAAATGTGTAAAGTCAAATCTTAAATGCTTTGCATTATTTAAAGAACCTGCCTGTTCTACATGAGTTCCCAGAACTTCACGTAAGGCTTTCTGAAGAAGATGAGTTGCACTGTGATTCTTTTGTGCCAGTTTACGGTTCTTTTCATCTACATTGAATACAACCTTATCACCCATTTTAAAGGTTCCTTCAACTACATGTCCCACATGTCCGATTTTACCACCGGAAAGTTTGATAACATCTTCTACTTCAAAAGATGCATTGTCACTTAAAATCACACCTTTGTCTGCTTCCTGACCACCACTGGTAGCATAAAAAGTTGTCTGATCTGCAACGATTGTTCCTACCTGACCTTTTGATAATTCCTCTACCACTTCTTTATCAGTTGTCATAGCTGTAATGGTACCATCACAGGTTAATGCATCATATCCAAGGAAAATAGATGTCATTGCAGGATCCAGCTGCTCATAAACTGTAACATCTGCGCCCATATAATTGGTAACTTTTCTTGCTTTTCTGGCAGTTTCTCTCTGAATCTGCATTTCTTTCTCAAAACCATCCTGATCAACTGTAAATCCTTTTTCTTCAAGAATCTCAATTGTTAAATCCAGCGGGAATCCATAGGTATCATACAATTTAAATGCATCACTTCCAGGCAGTTCTTTCTTTCCTTCTGCTTCCATAGATTTTTCCATATCTGCAAGAATAGAAAGTCCCTGATCGATTGTCTTATTAAACTGTTTTTCTTCCTGAGATAGGTGATTAAAGATAAATTCAGCTTTTTCTTCCAGTTCCGGATAACCATCTTTGGATTCCTGAATGACTACTTTACTGATATCTGTCAGGAATAAGTGATTGATGCCAAGAAGTCTGCCATGTCTTGCTGCACGACGAATCAGTCTGCGCAGCACATATCCACGTCCTTCATTGGAAGGCATAATTCCATCAGAAAGCATGAAAGTTGCAGAACGAATATGGTCTGTGATAACACGTACAGACACGTCTGTATCATAATCTTCACCATAGACTACTCCTGCCACCTGACAGATCTTATCACGAATGGCTTTGATGGAATCTACATCAAAAATAGAATCCACTTCCTGTACCACAACCGCCAGACGTTCAAGACCCATTCCTGTATCAATATTCTTATTTTCCAATTCTGTGTAATTATTATGTCCGTCATTATCAAACTGAGTAAATACGTTATTCCACACTTCCATGTAACGGTCACAGTCACATCCTACAGTACAATCAGGTTTACCACATCCGTATTTTTCTCCACGGTCATAGTAAATTTCAGAACATGGTCCACAAGGTCCTGCTCCATGTTCCCAGAAATTATCTTCTTTTCCAAAACGGAAAATACGCTCTGGTGCAATCCCGATTTCTTTTTCCCAGATTTCAAATGCTTCATCATCATCCTGATAGACAGAAGGATATAATCTATCCGGATCAAGTCCGATTACTTCTGTTAAAAATTCCCATGACCAGGCAATAGCTTCATGTTTAAAATAATCTCCAAAAGAGAAATTCCCAAGCATTTCAAAAAATGTACCATGTCTTGCTGTTTTTCCAACATTTTCAATATCTCCGGTACGAATACACTTCTGACAGGTTGTAACTCTTTTTCTTGGTGGTACTTCCTGTCCTGTAAAATATGGTTTTAATGGCGCCATTCCCGCATTAATCAACAGTAAACTGTTATCATTTTTTGGTACCAGAGAAAAACTCTTCAATGCCAAATGATCTTTACTCTCAAAAAACTCAAGATACATCTTTCTGAGTTCATTCACTCCGTATGCTTTCAATTATTTGTCCTCCTAATGTTAAGTTCTATATCTCCAGACATCATGTGATAGCTTTCTTCTGTTCATAAGAATTCATTTTACGAAATAAAAGAAAACCTTAAATAAGGTCTTCTTCCATTTCCAGAACAAAGCGGACAAGTCCGCTGTTAACTCCCTGTAATCCTCTATCATGAGGGACTATTACGCTTTAGCGTAGCAAGGTTTTTCCTAATGAAATAATAAATAAGTTCAAGCCTGTCACAGGTTATGCTTTATTTCTCTTTTTCTTTGCCGCAAGATATCTGCCAAAGAATGCTCCCCCAACAGACACTGCCAAAAGGAAAATAAACTTTATTCCATATGAGACTAGCTCTGATAAAAATGCTGTCATATCATGCCTCCTTATCTTATAAAGATGATTATATCAAATCATACAGTGAAAGACAATTATTTTCTTTCCATAAGTTCATTGGTTACCTGTTCCCAGGTCATACCTCTTTCTGCCATCAGAACCATCAGATGATACAGGAAATCTGAAATTTCATATTTCATTTCTTCAGGGTCCGGATTCTTAGCTGCAATAACGATCTCTGTACATTCTTCTCCAACTTTTTTAAGGATTTTATCAATTCCTTTATCAAAGAGGTAATTGGTATATGATCCTTCCTTAGGATGAGCTTTGCGATCCATAATAACATCATATACATCCTGAAATACATTCATTGGATTATCATCTTTAAAATCTTTCTTTATTAAATCTGTAAAGAAACAGGAATAACTACCTGTATGACAGGCATTTCCAACCTGTCTGACTTTTGCCAGCAACGTATCCTTATCACAATCTATAGTTAGCGATTTTACATACTGATAATGACCGGATGTATCTCCTTTGACCCATAATTCTTTACGACTTCTGCTGTAATATGTCATAACTCCAGTTTCAATGGTTTGCTCAAATGCCTCTTTTGTCATATATGCAACCATTAAAACTTCGTTTGTTTTATAATCTTGTGTAACTACAGTCAACATTCCGTCACTGTTTAGCTTAAATTCTTCAAAAGGAATCGGACTTTCAAAAGTCTGAACATCAACACCCTGAGCCTGTAATTCCTTTTTCACACCAAGGACTGAAAATGTGCCGGCATCATGAATAGAAATACTTTCTGCATTTGTCACTTCCAATGTTTCCACAATATCATCTGTAGAAGCCACACTTACAATAACAGGAAGAGTCACCTGACTTTTAACTGCTTTCACTGCTTCTTCAGTTTTATCATACCCATGATTGGCTAAAAGTAATAATTCTCCTGCCCCAAGGCGCTCCATTTCTTTTGCAAATTCATCTGGTGCATCCATCTGTTCCAAATCCATGGAAACAATAACCTGACTTTTTCCAAAACGATCAGATGCTTTCTTTACGATATCTTTATCAACAAGAACTGTAGCCCCAAGGCAGATTTTATCAGCCCCTGCATATAAAACTTTTTTAACATCCTCCAGATCTTTGATGCCGCCGCCTGCATATAACGGTACATCTATTACTTCTTTGATTGCCTTGATAGTGTCAATGGACACTTCTTTATCATAATATGCAATAGCATCTGCTCCGGTATGATTATAATGTTTTGCAGACTCCACCGGTCTGGTTATATCAACACATGGAATCATTGTAATTTTGCTCATTTTATAATGCTCCTTTCGTGGATAGCACATCCGTAATTCTTGGATCCATCATAGTTGCCTCATCTAATGCCTTTGCAAATGCTTTAAATGCTGCTTCAATAATGTGATGATTGTTTTCGCCATCCAGTTTTTTCAAATATAAATTCATGGCACTGCTATACGAAATCGCATAGAAAAATTCTTTTACCATCTCTGTATCAAATTCTCCAACACGATCAACCGTAAACTCACAATCCATGTTAAAATACGGTCTTCCAGACAAATCTATGGCACAAAGCATCAAAGTTTCATCCATTGGAAGCATAAAAGAGCCATAACGTTTTATTCCTTTCTTATCTCCAACTGCCTTTTTGATGGCTTCTCCAAGTACAATTCCAACATCTTCAATAGTATGATGGCAGTCAACCCAAAGATCCCCTTCCACCTGCACATCAAGATTAAAAAAACCATGACGGGCAAAACTATTTAACATATGATCAAAAAAACCCACACCTGTATGAATATTCGTTTTTCCATTTCCATCCAGATTTAATGTTAGTTTGATTTTTGTTTCGCTGGTATTCCTTTCAAGGGATGCACTTCTATTCATAAATTCTATCCTTCCTGTTCATTTTCAAATCTAACTTTCATTGAGTTTGCATGAGCTGTTAATTTCTCCTGATTTGCAAAAAATTCAATATCTTTGTGAACCGGCTCCAATGCTTCTCTTGAATAATATATCACACTTGACTTCTTAATAAAATCATCCACACTTAATGGTGAGAAAAATTTTGCTGTTCCATTGGTTGGAAGTACATGGTTTGGTCCTGCAAAATAATCTCCAAGTGGTTCGCAGCTATATTGTCCAATAAAGATCGCACCTGCATTTTTCACTCTTGTCATAACATCAAATGGATTTTCCGTCATTATTTCCATATGTTCAGACGCAATGGCATTGGCCACATCCACAGCTTCTTTCATATCCTTGGCAATAAGGATATATCCAAAAGATTCCAGGGATTTTTCCATAATTTCTTTTCTGGAAAGTTCATTTAAAAATCCATCAATTTCATCTGATACTTTCTGTGCCAGTTCTTCACTTGTTGTCACCAGAATTGCACTGGCCATCTCATCATGTTCAGCCTGAGAAAGCAGATCTGCTGCAACATATCTTGGATTAGCACTATCATCAGCCAAAACAAGAATCTCGCTAGGTCCTGCAATTGAATCGATACTGACATTTCCATAGACA
Source organism: Anaerostipes sp. 494a (assembly GCF_001940315.1). NCBI lineage: Bacteria > Bacillati > Bacillota > Clostridia > Lachnospirales > Lachnospiraceae > Anaerostipes > Anaerostipes sp. 494a. The sequence goes on from NZ_MJIF01000001.1 coordinate 479,237, forward strand.
GCTTTTTTTGCCAGTGCAACGAAAATATTACCTGGTCCTACAATTTTATCAACTTTAGGAATAGATTCTGTTCCAAAGGCCAGAGCCGCAATAGCCTGCGCTCCGCCAACTTTATATACTGCAGTGGCACCTGCTTCCTTTGCAGCAACAAGTGTATTGGCAGTTACTTTCCCATCTTTTCCAGGCGGTGTTGTCATAATGATATTTTTAACACCTGCTACATGTGCAGGAACAATATTCATCAATACAGAAGACGGATATACCGCTTTTCCACCAGGAACATAAACCCCGCAGCTTTCCATAGGAGTCACTTTTTGTCCCAGCATAACTCCATCTTCTCTTGTTTCAAACCAGCTGTTCTGAAGCTGCTTTTCATGGAAATCTCTGATATTTTTTATTGCTTTTCGAATAACCTCAATAAGCTTGTCATCAACCTGCTCATATGCTTCTTTTATTTCTTCTTCTGTTACCAGTATATTATCCGCATGAATGTCTGCACCATCAAACTGTCTGGTGTAATCAAACACAGCCTGATCGCCATTCTCTTTTACATTGGCAATAATCCCATCAACTTTTTCCTGAAATCCATCATAGTGATTTGGACTTCTCTTTAACAAGTCAGATAAAATATTATCTATGGAATCCTGATTTACTTTTACAATTCTCATATGTGCCCCCTATTTCTTCTCGTCTAATAATTTCTTTAATTCAAATATGATTTTACTGATTCTTTCCTGTTCCATTTTCTGGCTTACCTGGTTTACCACCATTCTTGCAGACAACGGACATACTTCCTCCAGTACTTCCAGACCGTTTTCCTTTAACGTGGTTCCGGTTTCAACAATATCAACAATAACTTCAGAAAGTCCCACAATTGGTGCTAATTCAACAGAACCATTTAATTTCACAATTTCAACTGTCTGAAGTTTCTGATTATTAAAATATTCTTTCGCAATATGCGGATATTTTGATGCAACGCGAATAATCTCGTTACCATTTAAATACTTCTTAGCCTCTTTAGGCCCGCAAACGCACATTTTACATGCACCGAATTTCAAATCCAGCACTTCATAGAGATTTCTTCCTTCTTCAAGAATGGTATCCTTTCCCACAACCCCAATATCGGCTGCACCATATTCCACATATGTAGGAACATCACTGGCTTTTGAAAGGAAAAACTTTAATTTCAGTTCTTCATTCACAAAAATCAGTTTTCGTGTTTTCTCATCTTTCATCTCTTCACAGGTAATACCAATCTGTTCCAGCAAAGATAATGTTTTTTTAGCAAGCCGGCCTTTCGCCAAAGCAAATGTAATATATCTCATCTATCCTATGTCCTTTCTAAATAAAATATAAAATTTCACCAAGATGATGATCTTTTGCAAATTTTTGATAATCATCTTTGCTGCAGGCAGTATTTTTTCTTTCTAAAATAACTGTCTTTCCCTGTTTACGAAGTTCTTTGGCTTTCAAAATTGCATCCTTTATTAAATCTTCGCTATATACAATCATCACATCTGTATGTCTTGCTTCCATAGGAATTTCCTGTCGGCTTAAAGCCATCATCAATTCATCAAGCACTATGGCAAACCCTACAGAAGGTGCCTTTTTCCCAAACTGCTCTATCAGATTATCATAGCGGCCACCTTTCAGAACGGCATCACCTGTTCCATAAGTATATCCTTTGAAAATAATCCCTGTATAGTAATTGTGGCGATTAAGCATACCAAGATCAAAACTTATATATTTTTCTTTTCCATATAATTTTAAAATTTCATAAACATTACGAAGACGTGCCAAAGCTTTTTTTGAAGTTTCATTTTCAACCATCTCTTCTGCCTGATTAAGAATCGTCACATCTCCATTTAACTCATTGAACCTTAAAAATACAGATTTTACCTTTTCAGGAATATCCAGATTCTCCACATATTCCATCAATCCAAAATAATTCTTGTTAAGAATAAAATCTCTCAATTCATTTTTTATATCTTCATCACAAATAGACTCCGTCAGCCCCTGGAAAAATTCTACTTCTCCGATTGATATACGGAAATCTTTTAATCCTGATGCCAGAAAACAATCCACTGCCATTGCAATCACTTCACTGTCAGCCTGTGCAGAGTCATCATTTACCAGCTCTGCTCCCAGCTGGCATGTTTCTTTTAATTTTAACTGATAGCTGGAATTGTTTAAGAAAACATTCCCTGCATATGAGAGACGGATTCCCATTTTCTCTTCACTAAAATATTTTGCCACGCACCTTGCAATAGAAGGCGTAACATCAGGACGCAGAACCAGAGTATTTCCTTCTCTGTCAAAAAATTTGTACATTTCCCTGGAAGAAACTGTACCTTTTTCACTGTTAAATACATCAAAGAATTCAAAACCCGGAGTACGGATATTTTCATAACCATACAAAGCAAAAACCTTGTTTAACTTCTCCTTCAGTTTAATTCTCTGTCTGCATTCTATTCCATAAACATCTCTTACACCTTCAGGTGTATGAACTCTCTTTTTGTTCATCTTCTATTTCTCCTTGATACTTTATCGAATTAAAGTGCTAATTCGCTAACACACAAAACTATCTAGTATTCTAACAAGCATTTTCTTCTTTGTCAACTATCTCTGTTTTCTAAAAGTTTTATGGTGATATCTTATAAATCTCCATCATACTCATCCAGATGACTGCTTGCACCGTACATATCTCTTCCTGTAACCCTTTTTGCTTCTCGTTCTTCTTCCACCCACTGACTCAGTGTGTCTTTTACATTTTTTGAGTCAGCAATATTTTCCAGTAAAATAACCGGACTGGATGCATCCTTTGTTGTCATTCGAATCGTACCTGTACCACAGATTTTATTTCCCAGAGTTCTTTCAAATGTTATATCCATAATACGATATAAGAGACACTCTTCTTCTTTGGTTGAAAATAATCCGGTTGTTAAATAGATTCTTCCATTTTCAATGCGGTATTTTGTAAAAGTAATAGGCCACCACAGAAAATGTTTACGATCCTCCCAGGTTTTTTTATCTTTATTCAGCATAACTTAGCCTCCTTGATTTCATTCTGTCCTTGTATTATATAAAGAAGTGCCGGAAAATGCAAAAACATTCCCCGACATAGACTTTTTTATAGCTTTGCTGCACGTTCTGCAACATTTTTTTGAAAATCCATCACCTGATGCTGGTATTCTTCATCCATATATTTTGATGTAATCAGGAAATCTGCTGTTGCTTTATTGTTTGCAATGGGAATATCATACACTTGTGCAATCCTAAGTAATGCCTTTACATCAGGATCATGAGGCTGTGCTGTTAATGGATCAGAAAAGAAGATGACAAGATCCACCTTTCCTTCCACAATCTGTGCTCCTATCTGCTGATCCCCTCCAAGAGGTCCGCTGTTATAACCTTTCACAGAAAGACCTGTTTTCATAGAAACCATTCTGGCAGTTGTCCCTGTTCCACAAAGAGAATGTTTTTGTAATATTTCTTTATGCTCTTCACACCACTGTATCAGTGAATGTTTCATTCCATCATGAGCAATTAATGCAATATGTTTCTTTTTGTCTATTTTTAATGTTATAAACTGATCACTCATAAAAAGACCTCCTAATTAAAAATATTAAATATACAGATTTTTCTCCAACCTGTGACACCATCTGAACAAGAATGGAATAAATCACAATAGCAAAACTCACCCCTGATGCATTTTTAGAGTCATTAAAAATACAAGAAGATGCAAAGCACATTCCTCCAAAAAACAACAGTAATCCTATCCATCCAACATTTAAACGTATAAATCCGTTAATATCCAATTCTCCCGGAAACATTATCTGTCCTGTAATTATTATAAGTGCTGTCACATAAAAAACAAGCAGTAAAGTAAAAAATATCAGTACAAACTGCTGGGTCATTGCAATTTTTCTTCTCTTATCAGGACCTGACAGCAGATATACCATGGAGCCTGATCCACATATTTTACAATCAGCCGATTAGTAAGAATTATGATAAATACTCCCGGAAAGTTACATTGAAAATTCCTTTTCCATTTCCATAATCTTTGGTTACACCATGAATTTCAATCAGATTCATCATACCGCTCCTTATTAATATGCCAGAATTTCATATCCATCTTCTGTTACCAGAACCTGCACCTCCCATTGAGCAGAAGGTTTTCCATCATCTGTATAAATCGTCCAGTCATCTTCATCATCCACAAAAATTTTGTCTGTCCCCATATTTACCATAGGTTCAATGGTAAATATCATTCCTGGTGCCATAACCATACCTGTTCCTTCTCTTGAAACATAACTGACATAGGGATCTTCATGAAATTCAATTCCAACACCATGTCCACCAATTTCTTTTACAACTGAATATCCGTTTTTTATTGCATGTTCATGCACTGCATGTCCCATATCGCCAAGAAGACCCCATGGTTTTACATTCTTTAAACCTATTTCTATACATTCCTTTGTGACATCTACTAGTTTCTTCTTCTCTTCTGAAACTTTTCCAATACAAAACATGCGTGAAGAATCTGAGAAATATCCATGGTAAATCGTTGATACATCAACATTTATGATATCTCCTTCTTTTAAAATGACATCCTCTGAAGGAATTCCATGGCAAACCTGTTCATTTACAGATGTACATACACTTTTTGGAAATCCTTCATAATTAAGTGGTGCAGGAATAGCTCCTCTGGATGTAGTCTGCTCATATACCCAGTCATCGATCTGCTGGGTTGAAATACCTTCCTTTATATGTTCTGCTACATAATCCAACACCGCAATATTAATTTTCCCGCTTTCACGAATTCCCTGTATCTGTTCTGGAGTTTTGATTATCTTATGAGGCGGTACAATATACCCTTCTTGCTTCATCTCCTGAATTTTTTCATCAAAATGACTATGGCATTTTTTATATTTTTTTCCACTTCCACACCAGCATGGATCATTTCTTCCTATAGTTATCATAATAATACCAAATCCTTTCATTGATTATTTTTCATTTATTTTAACACACTTTTTATCATTTTTACATTTTTTATCCATATACAACTTAAACCTTTAAATGGTTTCCCTTTATACTTTTCTTTCTATCTGTTATAATTGTGGACGAACAAAAATTCTACAATCAGGAGGTAAGTTATGGCATTTGATGGATTTGTCATTTCAAATATAGTAACCGAATTGAATCAACAGATTATCGGTGGAAGAATTTATAAAATTTATCAGCCGGAAGCTGACGAAATAACTCTAGTAATAAAGAAAGACAGAGATACAAAACGTCTGCATTTATCTGCAAGTGCTTCTCTTCCTTTAGTTTACCTGTCAAGAGAATCAAAATCGAATCCTATGCAGGCACCTAATTTCTGCATGCTTTTAAGAAAACATATCAGCAATGGCCGTATTGTATCCATTAAACAGCCGAATTTCGAAAGAATTATTGAAATTACTGTTGAGCATCTTGACGAGCTGGGAGATCTTTGCCAAAAGCGACTTGTCATCGAGATCATGGGAAAACACAGCAATATTATTTTTGTAGATCAGCAAAATATGATTTTGGACAGTATTAAACATATTTCAGCCAATATCAGCTCTGTTCGTGAAGTACTTCCCGGGAGAATATATACTTTCCCTCCTTCTAAGGGAAAAATACCCCTAAGCAGTTTAACTTATGATTATTATTATCAGAACATCCTGTCAAAACCTTTGAATCTTTGTAAAGCGCTATATACTTCAATTACCGGAATGAGCCCACTGATTGCCAATGAAATCTGTTTTCGATCCGGTCTGGATGGAAATGCTTCTACAGATTCTCTTACAGAAGATGCTATGGCCGGACTATACGGTCAACTGGTCAAACTTAATACTTTAATAGAAGATCATGCATATACGCCCAATATCATATATTCCGGAGAAGAACCAAAAGAATTCTCATGTATCTGTTTAACATCTTTTTCAGATTGTACTCAGAAGAAGTTTGATTCCATATTTGATGTTTTGATTGGATATTATGCTGAGAAAGAAAAATTCACCCGAATGAAACAGAAATCTGCAGACTTAAGAAAAATTGTTCAAACTGCATTAGAAAGAACAAGTAAAAAATATGATCTTCAGATTCGCCAGCTTAAAGATACAGAGAAGCGTGACAAATTCAAAATATATGGTGAGCTCATTCAGACATACGGATATGGTCTTGAACCTGAGGCTAAATCTCTTACATGTATGAATTACTATACAAACGAAGAGGTTACGATTCCTTTAGATCCGACGAAAACACCTTTGGATAATTCCCAAAAATATTTCGCAAAATATAATAAATTAAAGCGGACATACGAAGCACTTTCAGAACTGATTCTCGAAACAAAATCTGATATGGATCATCTGGATTCCATTATGGCATCTTTGATTCTTTCTGAGGATGAAAAAGATTTATCTATTATCAAAGATGAACTAACAGATTACGGATATATTAAAAGCCACGGAAAAAAAGGAAATAAACGTCCTGGAAAATCAAAGCCTCTTCATTATATTTCTTCTGATGGATTTCATATGTATGTTGGAAAAAATAATTATCAAAACGATGAATTAACTTTTAAATTTGCCAATGGAGGAGACTGGTGGTTCCATGCTAAAAATATGGCAGGTTCCCATGTAATCGTCCGTAAAGAACAAGCTGATACCTTACCTGATGCAACTTTCGAAGAAGCCGGTCGTCTTGCTGCATACTATTCAAAAGGCCGCCAGGCTCCAAAAGTCGAAATTGATTACATTCAGCGAAAAGAACTGAAAAAGCCTCCGAAAGCAAAACCCGGATTTGTCATTTATCATACAAATTACTCCATGATGTGCATTCCCGACATCCAGGGAATCACTGAGGCTAATTCATAAAAAACGAAACTGCTTCAATTTTCATGGAAAGACTTTTGCACTTTAGGATAACAATGTCTTTTCTAATAAAAAGGATAGAGCAACATTTTATTTGCTCTATCCTTTTTATTCGTTTTATGATGCGTGTATCTGGTAATCCAGTCTAAGCTTATCTGCTATCAGTGCGATAAATTCTGAATTTGTTGGTTTTCCCTTTCCAGCACTAATGGTATAACCAAACATTTCCTCCAGAAGTTCCACTTTTCCTCGATTCCAGGCAACTTCAATGGCATGTCGAATAGCTCTTTCAACACTGCTTGAGGTTGTCTTATACTTTTTAGCAATAGATGGATATAGAAGCTTTGTTATGTAATTCATCATATTTACGTCTTCAATAGCCATTATTATTCCTTCTCTTATATATTGATATCCTTTAATATGGGCAGGAATACCCAAATCTCTTATAATTTTAGTCACATCCTGACGAATATCATATTGATTAGAAACTATTAGTCCCTGATCTGCTTTTACCTCCATCTGTCCATATTGAATCTGCTGATTTACATAGTGCAATCTGGTAATCTGTTCGATTCGATGACGAAGTATCTCTGTTTGAAATGGTTTCATGATACAGTAATCTATATCCATATGATTAATACATTCAATAAGCTTCTGATTTCCAATACAGGTTGTCACTATAAATGATGGCATTTTTTCATTTTTTAAATCTTCTCTACATTTTTCTATTACCCCTAAACCATCGATTACCGGAAGCATAATATCTATAACCACGACATCCGGACACAATCTCCTGATGGACTCCAATGCCATTACTCCATCAAACACGGTCGCCACAACTTCAAGACTTTGAGAAAGTTCCTCTGCAAGTTTTTCTGTTTCTGTCTGATTACTATCTGCAATTAAAACCTTTAGTTTCCTATCCATATTATTTTATCCTCCTCTGGCAAAATTCACCTAACCACTCATTAATATCTATCTCTATTCTACTGATTTATCTGATTCCCATATTCCAATCTGATTTTGTCAGCAATTAATGCAATAAACTCTGAATTTGTTGGTTTTCCTTTTCCTGCATGTACTGTGTAGCCGAATAAGGCATCAATAGTATCCATCTTTCCTCTTCCCCAGGCAACTTCAATGGCATGTCGAATAGCTCTCTCAACTCTGCTGGATGTTGTTTGAAATTTTTCTGCAATCGCAGGATATAGCTGTTTGGTAATGGAATTGAGAATATCCATATCGTAAATTGCAAGCATAATGGAATCTCTTAGATACTGATAACCTTTAATATGTGCCGGGACTCCTATTTCGTGGATCATGTTGGTCACGATGATTTCCAGCTGATTTTCTGTAATTCCTTTTTGCTGCTCTCTTACAGAAACAAAAGGTTTAGAATGATTCTGCCCATTTTTTATCTGCTTGATCTTTCGTATCATCATTCTGGAATCAAATGGCTTTAAGATATAATAAGATGCCCCAAGCTCCATGGCCTCTTCACATACATTTTCCTGCCCCATAGCAGATACCATTATAATTTCAGGTTTTTTATTCACCGGCTCTTCATTTAATTTTTCCAAAACTCCTATTCCATCTAATTTTGGCATTATGATATCAAGCAATACTACATCCGGCTGTTTCTCCTTAATGATTTCTAATACATCTTCACCATTATCTGTACTTCCAACTACATTTATATCATCTTCCTGCTCTAACAGTCTGGTCATCATTTCAACCATCCTTTGATTATCATCTGCTATTGCCACGTTAATCTTTTCCATTTAAAGTCCTCCAATTCTGTTTTTATGATTAAAATAAAGATAACTTCACACAGAAAACGACGGCTTTCCATGTGACAAGATAATTATATATTTTATTTATCTTTACAAACAACCCACTATCCGTCGCAAGTTTTTGTCAAAAACCAAATGATTCAACACTTTTTGAGAACAATATTTTACAGCAAGGCAAAAATCTGTCGAATAAAGTATTTGATTGTCAAATATAGTTTTCTATACATGGTACCAAGCGGCAAGTCCGCTATCAACTCCCTATATTCCCTAATCACAAGTAACTTTTATGCGCTAGTGTAGCAGAGTCTCTCGGTATAAAATAAAGACGAAGAAGGCTCTTCGTCTTTATTCCCGAATGGATAATTTAATAAATACTGCGGTATTCTTTGTCTCCAAACTCTATACTGCCAAAATATTTTTCGAAATCCATGTTAAGATAATCACTCATCTGTTTCATTTCCTGCACAGTCTTCACATCAACAGCTACACCTTCTGTTTTTGTTCTTTCAATTGCAAGTATTTCTTTTTCACCGTGAGTATAGACTTTATCATGTCCTTCTGCCTTTGGTGTATCTCTTAACTCCTGTAAAAATCTTGAAAAATTCTCTTTGATTGCTTCAGTGTCACCAAAAACTGCTGGATTGATTGCAATAAATCCATGACAGGTTCCACCCTTTCCATTTATATGTGTATGATTTGATGTCAATCCCTGTGACAAGATAGAACAGAAAATTTCACAAATCATTCCATAACCGTAACCCTTATGGCTTCCAGTCAGCTCTTCACTTCCTCCCAGCGGCATAATTCCGCCACCAGCCTTGCTTAAAATATTACCCAGGACATCCGGTGCATCATTGGATGGATTTCCGTCTTTATCAAGTGCCCATCCATCTGGAAGTGGTTTTTCCGCTTTTCGATACATTTCCAGCTTTCCTCTGGTTACAACTGTTGTTGACGCATCAAAGAAAAACGGATATGGATCTGCCGGCATTGCAATAGCTATAGGATTACTTCCCAGCATAGCTTTTCTTGCAAAAGTCGGAACCATAATAGCCTCTGAGTTTGTAAATGACATACCAATTAATCCCTGATCACATGCCATCTTTGCATAATATCCTGCAATTCCATAATGATTGGAATTACGGACACTGACAATTGCCATTCCTGTTGTTTTTGCTTTTTCAATTGCGATTTTCATTGCTTTATTACCGATTAGCTGCCCCATACCATCATGTCCATCAATAACTGCTGATACCGGAGTTTCAAATACCACTTCTGGTTTTGCATCAACTTTAATCAGACCATTTTCAATTCCTTTGTGATATCTTGATAATCTCTGCATTCCGTGAGACTCAATTCCATAAATATCAGACATTAATAAAACATCTGTAATGATTTTACTTTCATCCATTGAAAATCCAAATTTCAAAAATGCCTCATTACAAAAATCTTCCAGTACTTTTACATCAAACTTTAAGTGTGCCATTAAACATCTCCTCTCTTGTGATAGAAATGATTAAATTATACAATAAAGAAGATTATTCTACAAGATTATCCAGCATATTTTCGATAAAAATTCCATATCCTCTAGCTGGTTCATTAACAAAAACATGTGTTATGGCTCCAATCAATTTCCCATTCTGGATAATCGGCGAACCAGACATTCCCTGAACAATTCCATTGGTAAGTTTTAAAAGCTTTTCATCTGTAATCTCTATTTCCATTCCTTTTGTTCCCTGATTTTCAGCATGATTAATTTTTCGAATCATTATTTCATATTTTTCTTTTGTTCCACTTATGTCTGAAATAATATAGGCTTTTCCCTTTTTTATATCCTGTTTGTAACCTATAGGATATTCTTTACTTTTTGTATCTGCTAAACTTCCATAAATTCCCTCATCCGTATTCTTTTCAATAGAACCTATCACATTTTCCTCTTTATAATATAATGTTCCAACTATTTCACCCGGTGACCCGGATTTTCCCTTAACAATCGTGTCAATCTGAGGTTCTAGAAGTAAACCGCCTTTAATATCCATTAATTCTCCTGTATCCATATCGCAGATACCATGTCCCAAACCTCCAAAACTGCTTTTCTGAGTGTAAGTCAGTGTTCCTATACCCTGGGTATTATCCCGGACCCACACTCCTATTTTATATTGATGATCTGTTGATGCCATGACTGGTTTCACTTTAATTCTAATTTTTTTATTTTTTCTCCTGACCATCAACGTTATCTCATTGCCTTCACATTCATTTATCATTTTCATAAATTCAACTTTAGTCTGTACTGTCTTTCCATTGAGAGTAAGAATGTAATCACCTTTATAAAGCTTGTTGTTTCCCGGAGAATGATTTGCTCCATCAATTCCTGTAAATGAATCAGTTTCCAGTACAAGTAACCCTTTTGTTTCTACATATATTCCAATTACTTTTCCGCTTGGAGTTACTTTTTTAGTCGAGGAGACATAAACATGAATTTTTTTCAAAGGGATTTTTCCAAACAAACTTGCCTGCATTTCATAATGTCCTGTTTTTTCTTCTTCTACAACAAAAGGCTCATTAAGTTTAATTGTCTGCCTGTTGACTGTTGCTGTTGCAGGAACATCATATTGTAAACAAGTCTTGGTTCCACGGTGAATATGAATAACCGAAGGAATCTGATTCTTACAATATTTAAAATATGCTGCTGCAATTACGATCAGATTTACAAAAAAAAGCAAAACCAGTATTTTACGATAATAATATTTCCGCATAAATTTACCTCCTAAAAAAGGACGTATCTTCTTTTGTGATACATCCTTTTTATTATGTGTAAATTATCATATTAAAAATCAGTATAATTTTGCGTCATTTGCTAAACTTTTCATTTCCTGTGCGTTATTTAATGATGTTGCTGTACGCTCATTACCACTGATCATTCTGGAAATTTCTTCAAGAGACTCCTGCTCTTTCAGCTCTCTTATAACTGTTGTTGTTTTATTTTGATCTGAATGCTTTTCAATAAAATAATGACTGTCTGCCATTGCTGCAATCTGAGGCAAATGCGTGATTGCAATCACTTGATGATTTCTTGAAATAACTGCCATTTTTTTTGCCACACGATTTGCTGTTTCTCCGCTGATTCCTGTATCTATTTCATCAAAAATCAACGTTCCAACATTATCAACCTGGGCAAGGACAGATTTCATAGCCAGCATTATTCTCGACAATTCTCCTCCTGAAGCAACCTCTTGAACCGGACGAAGAGGAAGTCCTGGATTTGTAGAAATCATAAAGCAGATTTTATTTATACCTTCTGGTGTTATCTGCGCTTCTTCAGTGACCTGAATCTCAAAAACAACAGATAAAAAATTCAAATCTTCTAAAGCATCCGTTATATCCTTTTGTAGCTTTTTAGCAATTGTTTTTCTTGCCAAAGACAATCTCAATGCTTCTGCATTATAGGCTTCTTCTGCTTTATGTCTCTTTCTCTTCAGTTCCTCTATTCTATTTTCTGCATCCTGAAGAACCTCAAGACGCTCCATTGCATTATTCTCATATTGTAAAACAGCATCTATAGTTGAACCATATTTATCTTTTAATCCGTTAATAATGTTCAATCGTTCCTCTGTTTCAAAATACGTCTGTTCATCAAACTCCATCTGGTCCATATATCCTGTAATCTCCTGATGAAATCCGCTTAACAAATCTTCTATCTGGAGCAGTTGTTCATAATATCCCATGACCTCTTTATCAAGATGACTGACTTCCTGAAGCTTTCGAATACTTTCCGTTAACTGATTTCCTATGGATATATCTTCCTCGTAACCAGTCAAGCGTGCTGCAACATCACAAGAGGCTGCGATTTCCCTGCTATGAACCATTTTCCGATAAATCTGTTCTAATTCTTCATCCTCACCTTTTACCAGATTAACTCCCTGAATTTCATGAATTTCATGCTCAAGAAAACCAATTTCCCTTAGTCTCTGTTGATCATCCATTGCTAATTCATCTATTTCTCTGGAAATATCAGAAATTTTTTTATAAAACTTTTTACAATTATCTAAAGCCTGTTTTTCTTTTGTTCCCAGAAAATGATCCAGCATTGCCAAATGATTTTTTTCTTTCAAAAGAGTCTGATGTTCCTGCTGCCCATGAAGATCAAACAAACGATGTGATACTTCCCTTAATGTATTTAACGTTACGGTACTATCATTAATCTTATTTATACTTCTTTTTTCGTTTATTACCCTTTTTATAAAAATCTGTCCTTCTTCAACCGTCAGATCAAAACTTTCAATTTCATGAATAATTTTCTGATCATCGGTCCAAAATAACAATTCAATGACAGCTTCTTTTGAACCAGGACGAATCATATCCTTTGATACTTTTTTACCTAACGCACTCTCTATGGAACCAATTAAAATTGACTTTCCTGCTCCAGTTTCTCCTGTAAGGATATTCAGATGTTCATTGAAAGAAATCTCAACCTCATCAATTAAAGCCAGATTTTTAACATGTAAATACTGTAACATAAATTGCCTTTCTGTTTATTCTTCTGTATTCTTTGTCCATTGTTTTATTTCTGCAATAGCTGATTTTCCAATATTTTTATCTTTCATAACACACATAATAGTATCATCCCCGGCAATCGTCCCAACCATTCCAGTAATCTCTAAAGAATCCAATGCTGCCGCAGATGCCATAGCCATACCGGAAACAGTCTTTACCACCAGCATATTTTCAGCAAGTTCCATTGATATGATTGCTTCTGACAATATCCTCTGATACCTCTTAGCAGTCTTATCATTCTGATTAATCAAACTATAAGTCTGTTTCCCATTAGCTGCTGGACGTTTTGTCAGCTGCAGCTCTCTTATGTCTCTTGAAATAGTAGCCTGTGTTGTTTTAAATCCCAGATGGTTCAGCCTTGAGAGCAATTCTTCCTGTGTTTCAATCGGATATTTCTGTATTAATTCTATGATTGCATCCTGCCTCTTCTTCTTCATTGCTTCCCCCAACTTTCATTCTTAGCGTTTTATAAAAACTATCTCCTTCTAACTTGATTACCTTGGCAATCTTATAGGAAGTTTTTACTTTCAATACATCTCCTGGATGAAGTTTCTGGGCAACCTGCCCATCAAACGTAACATATGCTTCCTCCAGCTGACTTTCACTGACATTTTCTATATAAATCTCAATCTCATCCTGCTGTGAAAGAACAATACTTTTGGCACTCATTGTGTGTGGACATATTGGAGTTAATAAAATTACACTGGCACTTGGATTTACCACTGGTCCCCCCGCAGATAGATTATACCCTGTAGACCCGGTTGGAGTAGAAATAATAACTCCATCTGCAGGATATATATCCAAAAGTTTCCCATTAACTATGATGCGATAAGAAATAATCCTGGAAAACCCGCTTCTAGAAATAACAACATCATTTAATGCAGAATGATGATAGGTTAATTCATTGTTGTGAATAACTCCTCCATCCAGCATCATTCGCTGCTCAATGATGAAATTATCATGTAAGAGGCAGTCCAGTCCCTGATATAATTTTTCCAGTTCAATTTCTGTTAAAAAACCAAGAGTCCCCAGATTCACTCCAACCATCGGTAAATCGTGTTTCACAACAAGCCGGGCTGCATGGAGCATGGTACCATCACCACCTAGAACGATCACGCACTCTGTATCCTTTGTTATACATCCAATATTCTCCTGAATATCCCTGTTAAAATCACACATCCGATAGCTTGTGCCACCTGATTTCCCAATATATTCCTGAATACTCTTTGAAATTCTAAGCCCTGGATCTTTCTTTTCATTGGTTAAAATTAAAAAATTCTTCATGTCTATTCCTTGTTTTTAGCTAAATCCTGATGAGATGCTTCTACCACTTTCATAATCTGTTTCTCAAGATCGTGTGCATTTTCCATAGTTTCTGTTTTCTGCATATGAAGCAGATACTCAATATTTCCTTCTGGTCCTTTGATTGGAGAATAATCCAGGTGTAATAGTTTAAACCCGTTAGAAGAAGCGTAACTGCATATTTTTTCAATCACTTCTTCATGAACTTTAGGATCCCTTACAACTCCTTTTTTTCCTACCTTTTCTCTGCCTGCTTCAAACTGGGGTTTGATCAGCGCAACAACCTGTCCTCCGTTTTCCAGAATACGATATACTGCAGGCAGAATTTTGGTCAAAGAAATAAAAGATACATCAATGGATACAAAAGAAGCCAGTTCATCTATATCCTCCTCGGTCACATATCTCATATTGGTTCGTTCCATGCATACTACACGCTCATCGTTTCTAAGACTCCAGTCAAGTTGCCCATGTCCAACATCCACCGAATAAACTTTTACAGCTCCATTTAACAGCATGCAATGTGTAAATCCTCCAGTAGATGCCCCTACATCCATACACACTTTACCTTCCAATTGAATATCAAAGTTCTTCATTGCCTTTTCAAGTTTTAATCCGCCTCTGCTGACATATTTCAATGTCTTACCCTTTATTACAATTTCCTTACTCTCATCAAAAGTAGAGCCTGCTTTATCTTCTCTTTGCCCATCCACAAAAACAATCCCAGACATAATAATCGCTTTTGCTTTCTCTCTGGATGTGGCCAGTCCTTTTTTTACTAATAATACATCTAAACGTTCTTTCATTTCCTATTCCTTTATCCATTTTTCTATGGATGATGCAATGTTTTCTCCATCAATCCCTAGCATATGACGAAGTTCTTTTACTGAACCATGTTCAACAAACTGATCTTTAATTCCAATATTTCTTATCTTACCAGAATATCCCTTCTGATACAAATATTGCATAACCATTGCACCAAATCCACCATTTAACATGCCTTCTTCCACCGTCACGATTAAAGAGTACTTTTCTGCCAGCTGATCCAGCAGGGTTTCATCCATTGGTTTTACAAACCTTGGATTCACCAAACCAACATCAAGTCCTTTTTCTCTCAGTATTTTTTCAGCTTTATCAGTTTCTGAAATCATGTTTCCAACACTGATAATAACAGCATCTTTTCCATCTTTCAAAATCTGACCTTTTCCATATGTGATTTCATCAAAAGAATCCTCATATAAATGTTCAGCCTCTCCACGGGAATATTTGATTGCTGTTGGTCCTTTTGCTTCTTTTAATGCTTTTAACAGCATCTCTCTTAATTCTTTTCCGTTGATCGGAGCCATAATTGTCATATTAGGAATCAGTGACAGATAAGGAATATCAAATACTCCCTGATGTGTTTCTCCATCTGCCCCAACCAGTCCGGAACGATCCAGTCCAAAAATCACTGGATAATTTCCCAATGCTGTATCATGAAGGACCTGATCAAATCCCCTCTGTAAAAATGTTGAATATACAGCAAACACTGGTTTTAAGCCATTTGCTGCCATCCCGGCACAAAATGTTACCGCATGTTCTTCTGCAATCCCCACATCAAAAAAACGCTCTGGAAATATATCTGCAAATTTCTGGAGACCTGTCCCATCCGGCATGGCTGCTGTCACTGCTGTAATCATATCATCTTCCCTGGCAGCCTCTACTAATGTATCAGAAAAAATATCTGTATTGGATGGTCCACTGTTTTTGGATAATACCTCTCCGGTCTTTAAAGAAAAGGAACTAATTCCATGGAATTTTGCCGGATTTTCCTCTGCCAGACGATATCCCTTTCCTTTTTTTGTTACCACATGAATAATAATTGGTTCAGGTAGTCGTTTTGCTCTCTGAAGAATCTCCACCAGTAATGGTATATTATGTCCATCGATAGGACCGGTATAAGTTAATCCCATATCTTCAAAAAACATTCCTGGAACAAACAACTGTTTAATAGAATCTTTTGCTTTTTTCAAAAATAATGTTACAGGTTTTCCAATTCCCGGAACCTTTAACAATGATTGTTCCAGATTTCCTTTAAATTCCACATACCCCTGCTGAGTACGAACTCTGTCAAGATATGCTGACATTCCTCCTACATTCTCAGCAATGGACATTTTGTTATCATTCAAGATAATAATCAGATTTTTCTTTTCTCTTCTAAGCCGTGACATATTATTCAACGCTTCATATGCCATTCCTCCGGACAGGGCACCATCACCGATCACAGCTACAATGGTCTCATCTGTATGATGGGCATCTCGTGCTGCTGCAAGTCCCAAAGCTGCCGATAAAGACATGGAACTATGTCCACTATGAAAAGCATCACAATTACTTTCTTTTCTTTTGGGGAATCCGCTCATTCCATGGAATTGTCTTAAATGACTGAATCCGTCTTTTCTTCCTGTTAATATTTTATGCACATAAGACTGATGTCCCACATCAAAAATCAGCTGGTCTTTAGGAAAATCCAGTACAAGATGTAAAGCCATGGTAAGCTCAACGATACCAAGATTTGATGCCAGATGTCCCCCTGTCTTACTGACATTTTGAAGTAAAAATCGTCTGATTTCTTTTGCCAGTATTCTATAGTCATCCGGATTTATATTTTTTATATCATTTGGCTGATTAATTTTCTCTAACATCCTAACTCCTCCCCAGATCTCCGGGTATTTTATTCTTTTAGTATGTGCGGTTGATCAGGTATTCAACCAGTTGTGTCAGATATCCGTTCTCTTCATCATAATTTTTTAAAATATCAACCGCTTTCATGGAAATATCTTTGACGTCTTTCTTTGACTGTTCCAATCCTTTCAAAGTTACATAGGTCACCTTGTGATTTTTTTCATCACTTCCTACTGGTTTCCCAATTTCTTTTTCATCTCCAATCAAATCCAGAATATCATCCTGAATCTGAAATGCCAGACCAATGAATTCCCCACAAAGCTCCATCTGTGCTACAGCATCTGCTTTAGCTCCTGCAAGAATGGCCCCGATCATCATACAAGTCTCAATGAGCGCAGAAGTTTTATTTTTATGAATGAAGAGGATCTGATCCATGGTAAGCGGTGTACCTTCCAGTTCCACATCGGCAACCTGCCCGCCGATCATTCCATATATCCCCGGTTTGGAAGATAAAATCTTTACGGCATCAATCACACGAAATACTTCATCACCTTCTGCCATATCAAATGCTTTCGCTGCTGTTTCATAGGCATAATTTAACAAGGCATCTCCTGCAAGAATGGCCATATCTTCTCCGTATACAATATGACAGGTTTTTTGTCCTCTACGGTAATCATCATTATCCAAAGCAGGAAGATCATCGTGAATCAGAGAATATGTATGAATCATCTCAATAGCTGCCATAAAAGGCTCAATGATTTTACTTTCTCCACCAAACATATGATACGTTTCTTCCATAAGCATTGGACGAAGCCTTTTTCCACCTGCTTTCACTGTAGTATTCATTGCTGTCAGCACAGTCTGTTGCAGTCCTTCCGGCTGTGGAAGATACTGATCTAAAATCTGCTCAATATGACAGACTCTTTCTTTCATTCCTTCTTTAAAGCTCATGTTCCTCTCCGTTTTCATCTAATATGATTAATTCTTTTTCTACCTTATCTAATGAATCTTTGCATTTTTTTACGACTGTAACACCTTCTGAGTATAATTTTACTGCATCAGAAAGCTTAATCTCATCGCTTCCAAGCTTTTCTATAATCTGATCCAGTTGTTCAAATCCCTGATCTATATTAAATTCTTTCTTTGCCATAAGATTCTCCTTATTTTTCTAATAATTATATTCCGTTTTATTATAGCATAGAAAAAAGCAGATACAACAATTTAAAATTATATCTGCCAATTCTTTTTTCTTACCATCGCCATCTTTATCTATGGAGGCATCTAAATTTCTAAGCTACAAAAAAGTCAAAAAAATAAGTATGCAATCATCAGATTTTATATTTCCTACATACTTACTCTTTTCATTTCTTTATCAATCCATTGCATAATTACATCCACAATATATTCCTGCTGCCTTGGAGTCAGTTCTCTTCCTGAACGGATCTTATGCCATTTCTGAAGACATCCACGGCAGCAAGTTGCCGTCGCATGCTGAGCAATAAAAACAGGATGACCACGCATAGGAGTCTGCTTCCCATCATTTGGGAGATTTGCTGGCGCAAGTCTCTGACTGACAAAATCCTCTGCGTGATTTCGAATCTTCTCCATACCTTTTTCCTTGATATATTGCTTCTCTTTCTCTTTTAAATGGAAACGGCTGCGGAATGATGACCTGGAAAGCCTTTCCCACAGCTGTTTCATCCACTGTTCTTCTGTCATTGTCTTCCTTCTTATAAAGAGATTTCTTCCATTTGATATGGTATTATATCTTCTACCACTGTTTTTATCAAACCATCAGATACCGTTACCGAGATATGATCTCCCTTTTTTACTTTTTCAGATGAAGTCAAAGGAATTCCTTCTTCATCCTCCAGGTATCCAAATCCATTGATCAGCTTTGCTGTAGGAGATGCCCCGTGGAGACGTCCTGCATATAATTCCAGCTGATGCTTATACCAGGTCATCGTTTCTTTCATTCTGATTGTAAGCTTTTCTTCCAGCTCTGCCAGCCGCATTTTCTGCTCCTGTAGTTGAAATTTAGGATCATATCCGGCAATTATTAACTGATATTGCTTTAATTTTAACTGATATCGCCGCAATACCTGTTTTAATAAGGTGTCTAACGTATAGGCACGATTCTGGATTCCATCGACAATTTCCCTGATATCCGGTACTGCCAGTTCACAGGCTGCCGTTGGTGTGGCTGCCCTTAAATCTGCCGCATAATCTGCAATAGTAGTGTCCACTTCATGACCTGTTCCAGAAATGATCGGTGTTTTCGCTTCATAAATGGCTCTGGCGACTATTTCCTCATTAAATGCCCATAAATCTTCGATGGAGCCACCGCCTCGACCAATGATAATGGTATCAACATTTAACCGGTCCAACGCCTTTATTCCCTTTACAATGGTTTGGGCTGCTCCATCCCCCTGAACTTTTGCCGGGTATAAAATCAGCTGAACATAAGGATTCCTTCTTTTCGCTGTACTGATGATATCATGAATGGCTGCTCCTGTTTTTGCCGTTACAATTCCAATTCTTTTGGGATTTGAAGGAATCGGCTTTTTTATTTCATGGTCAAACAATCCTTCTTCATACAATTTTTGTTTTAATTGTTCATAAATAATATATAACTCCCCAATTCCGTCCAGACGGATTTCATCTGCATACAGCTGATAACTTCCATTACGTTCATACACACTGATATTTCCACTGACAATCACTTCCTGTCCATCTTCCATATCAAATTTCAGTCCCTGAAATCTGGAATTGGCAAACATTACGCAGGATATCTGACTTCCCTCATCTTTTAAGGAAAAGTAAATATGTCCTGACGAATGATATTTACAGTTGGACACCTGACCTTTTATAGAAATTTTTCTTAAAGCATAATCGCTTTGAAACATTCTCTTTATATAAGAATTAATTTGTGTGACAGAGAAAACTCTACTCTTCATCTTCCTTCGTTCCGACCCTTCCAAGGATTCCATTGATAAAAGGAGCTGCCTTTTCATTACAATACTTTTTAGCCAGCTCAACAGCTTCATTGATTGCGACTTTCTGAGGAACATCCTCATCCATAATTATTTCATAGACTGCCAGACGTAAAATTGATAATTCTGCTTTTCCTAATCTGGACAAATTCCATGCCTTTGCATGTTTCCCAATTTCCTGATCAATAGCATCCAGATGCGCTATTAAATCTAAAACCTTATCATATATTTCATTCTGATTTTTTTTATTTATATTTGCATGCCCCTGAAAATATAAATCTACCTGGTCTTTAAATTCATCGATTTCACAAAATTCTACTGAGAACAGAATTCTGAAAATATGTTCTCTTACTTCACTTCTTGTCATTTGATTTCCTTTCTACGATACAAAGACGGAACTGAACCAACAGTCCCGTCTGTTTTAACTAACTACTTCTACAAAGTTTTTATTCATCTTCCATTGCAACTCCTGCAACTCTTACATTTACAGAATTAACCTGAAGACCTGTCATATTCTCAATAGCCGTTTTTACACGATCCTGTACTTTTGTTGAAATTGCAGGAATGCTTACACCATAATCCAGTTCCAATGCCAGATCTACATCTACCTGATTATTCTCAACAGAAACACGAACTCCTTTAGACAGTTTATTCATACCAAGCTTGCTTACAAGTTCATTTGTAATATTACCAGACATTCTTGCAACACCTGTCACCTCTGTTGCTGCCAACGCGGCAATAATTGCTATAACATCATCTGCAATTTTAACTTCTCCCAGCAACCCCTTCTCTTTTATCTTATAACTACTTTTATTTTCCATAAGAAGCCTCCTGTACTTTCACATACTCTTTAATTGATTATATCAAAAATGTATTTTTTATTCAAACTTATTTTATGTATTGTTGGTATCTTATAAACATTTTTTATTTAATCATCCGTTTTAATGGATGTAATAACTATATCTTCCATTTGAAAACCTGTTTTTCGAACTACGATATCCTCTATCTGGCTTCTTTCTATTTTTGACAGATTTTTCTTATTAACTAAAACATCTACATTTCCATTACTGATTGTTACGATCGAATTTAAAAATCCTTTTGCTCCCAGAAGATTTTCCGTTGCAGTCTCCATTTCCATTTGCTCTGCCAAAGAAGATAGTTTGTCTACAGCATCCTGTTTTACACTGTCTTTTACAGTTTTATCATTAATAATTTCTTCCAATGTATCCTTTGCTTTACTATGAGTCTGTTCTCGTTCCAATTTTGCTTTAGCTACATAATTACTAACCTGGGCATTGGTAAGCACAGCTTCTCCTATGTCTGTGATATCATCTTTTACCTGTCCGGAAGTTTCCTTTACTGTGTTCGATACTGTTTTGGTTTTTGATTTTGAAACCGATTCGTATTTTCCACTATAATTTACATAACCTGCAACTGCTATAATAACTGCAAGTGTCATAATGATCATTTGATTTTTTCTGATTATCTTTTTCATTATGAATCCCCCATTTTTAAGACTTTAACTTTATAAGAAGAAATATGAAATAAAACTGACACTGCTTCAACAATATTCTGATTTACAATATCATTTCCTCCTCCCTGTGCAACAACGACCACCCCTTCAACTTCAGGCTCTACTTCTTTTAATACATATGGAATTTTTTCTCCATTTTCTTCTATTAAAACAGTTTCTTCACCTTCCTTTATGGTTTTTTCATTTTCATTTGAACTTTCTTCATAAGGGCTATCTTTATTAATAACTGCCTCTTTTGAAGATTTTACTGTAATCATGACTTTCACCTTACCAACACCTTCCACATGACTTAAAGCTTTTACCAGTCTTTTTTCCTGTTTTTTTATATATAAATCTGTAGAATCACTTTCTTGTGTTATCTGAGTTGTTTTTGTATTTTGCTTTTTTTCTGAAGATGGGAAACTTAAAAAAATGAAAAATAGTCCCAGCACAAATAAAAGTACTGCTTTTTTCATTCCTATGGTCTCTATGAATTTCTGCAGCCTGTTTTTATCAATCATATTTCCTCTACTCACTTATATTTATATTAGATTCTTTCACATTATAGAATTCTAAAAGTATGGTTTTTATCATCTTTTCGTCTTTTTTTGCCTGTCCTGTTTTAATATATATTTCTTTGATTTCATCTTTTTGATCTATTTGTATTTTTATTGACTCAATCTGAATTTTTTTGCTTTTTAAAATTTTTTCCATCTCTGCTTCCAGTTGTTTTTCTTTCTCTTCTAAAGCATCACTCTGAAAAGATATATTCGATTGTTCTTCTGATATTTTAAACAAAGCAGTTTCCACCAGTTTATCATTCCCTGTAAAAGAAAGTATCGGACGAATCATTAAAGACAGTAACATAAATCCTATCACCAGATTTACATACGGTTTATAGCCGGTTCCATCAACCAGCTGTTCAACCAGAGTTGATAATATGCAAAAAAATACAATAGATCTGACCGTTTCCATTCAGTCACTCCTTTCCATTTAACCGGTGTAGTAATTGACATTGGTTGAAAACGCAATGATTACTATGGACAAAATAAACAATACCATTATTGTTATAATCATGCGAAGCATCAGTTTTCCACTTTGAATTATTGCATCTATTGCACCTGTTATCCTTTTATCCGAAATCGGCTGCAATAACACCCCCGCTGCCACATATGAAATTACAACCCCTCCTATCTGAAGAATGGGTGGCACTGTTAGAACTACCAAAATTAAAATTCCAGCTGCCCCGATACTATTTTTTATCACCACCGCTGAGCCAAGAATGGTTGACATTACAGTTGCGATTCCCCCTCCTATCCCCGGTATTGCAGAAAAACCTTTTTTTAACGTATTATTCCTTAATGAATCAATTGCCGGAAGAAGCATTGACTGAATCATTTGTATTCCAAGTACAATAGACAGAAAACTTTTTAAAGCAAGTCCAATTCCCCATTCCAAAGTTTTACAAAGTCTTGAAAAATGCTCTTCATCTGAAATATGATTAATTATTTTTAAAACAAATAAAATTCTTATCATTGGAAAAATAACAGAATTGGTTAATAAAGATATTCCATAAATCATCATTAGATAAAATTCATATATAGCTGTAGATGTTGATACACCTGTTGTTGATACTATTGCCATAGAATAAGCCGTAATCATTCCCTTCATATAATCAATCATCATTTCAACAAAATTTACAGCTGTTTTATTAAGAAAATAAAAAGAATCTGACATAAGTCCAACAAAAATAACATATGTCACATAAAAAGCAGTTTTTCCTGTACTTCCCTGAAAAAAAGCATCTGAAAGATTTTTAAATACTGCTGCAATCATCGCAACAATGATAATCTGTCTTAAAAACCGATAATTCATCATTACAGAATTTCTAATCTTTCCAAAAAGTTCTTTTCCGATAAGTTTCAATACACTTTTAAGTTTTCCCTGCATAAGCTGCTTTACGATTTGCGTATAAGAAATATCACTTTCCTCTTCTCTCAGTACTTTCTCAACACCATTTAACGAATCTTGATTTAATTCTGTTTCCTTTCCATAAACCGGAATCTGAAAAATCATACCAGATATAATCAAAAGAATAATAACCCTGATTCTCATTTTCCATTCCCTATCAGTTTTTGAATGGTTTCCAACAAGGCCTGAAAAATCGGAATACTTACAATAAGAATGGACATCTTTCCAATAAATTCTATCTGCTTTCCAATGGTAGTCTGTCCAGAATCTTTACATATGTCAGATGTAAATTCACACAGAAATGATATGCCTATTAATTTCAGCAGTATCTGAAAATAACTTTTGGGAATTCCTGAATATGCTCGAATGGTCTCGAAAACATTTAAAATCTGTTTCATTTCCTTCAGACCATAAAGTGCCAGTATCAAACTCGCTGCTATTCCAAGAGCAAGTGCGATTTCCGGCCTTATGCTTTTTAATTTTAATATTGCAATACTGGCAATAATTCCGAAAAGAGCTGCCTGTATCATCTTCTACCTCCTTTTTAAGAAATCGTAAAAAGGGTTTGAACACTTTCAAATAAATCATAAATATAAGGAATCACCCAGGACAATACTAGGATCAGCCCTGCAAGAGTAATTAAAAACGCCTGTTCATCCCTCCCTGAATGTTTTAATACCTGAACCAGAATAGTTACAAGAATACCAACTGCTGCAATTCGAAAAATAATATTTACACTCATTTTTTCCTCCCAGACATAAAAAATTTTTTGTTCATAAAAGTATTATTACGATTAAGAGACTAAAGGATATTCCAAAAGAACGATACATTTTACAATTTCTTATTACCTGCTCCTTTATCTGCAAAATAATATCTTCCACCTGCTCTATTGCAAAACTGATGGTCTTTAACTGCATTTCTTTATCCAGGTATCCTATTGTTTCTCCCATTGTCAGTATTGGTTCCATAAAACTTTTTTCTAAGATTATCGGAGACAGATTCTCTTCCATAGAATTTTTCCATATTGATGCAAAAGAATCTTCTGAATGTGTATCCATCCTGTCTGCGGCATTTTGTAGAAAGGGAGCAAACTCCTGTACTGTTTTTTTTGAAATCGCTCGAATAGCTTCTGGAAGAGGTGTAAATCCATATCTGATTTCTCCCTGCAGAAGATATAACATTCTTTTTAATGCAATTCCCTGCTCCAGTTTTTTTTGTTCCTTTGCTGCTTTAATAAATCCAAAAGATATTCCCGAAGCAATAATCATACAGGCACCTATTATCTTAATCATTTAATTCAACCCCGTTTTCATCTAATATTTTTTTTACAGTTCCCGGTTTCCCAAGATTGTCCAGCAAAACGTATCTTTGAAACATTTTTTTATCGGAAATCTCTTTCATGTAAGGATTTCTCAACAATGATTCCCGACTTTTTCCATGAGCAGTTGCAAGCATAGTGCACCCGCGAAATGCACAGAAAATCAATGCTTCCACATCTTCTTTACTCCCAACTTCATCTACTGCAATAACTTCTGGAGCCATAGACCGAATCAGCATATTCATACCTTCATCTTTTCTGCATCCGTCCATAATATCCGTACGTATTCCAAGATCATTTTGAGGAATTCCCTGATAGGAGGCACCAATCTCACTTCTTTCATCTGCCACTCCTACAGTTTGTCCATGCAGGGATATGAGGCGGATTAAATCTCTTAATAATGTTGTTTTCCCGCACCCGGGGGGCGATAAAATCAGAGTTGGAAGTATTTTCCCGTTCTTACTGCATCCTTTGTAAATCGGTAATGCGCAATTTTTTACCTGATGAGCCACACGGATATTAAGACTTGAAATATACTTCAGATTTTTTACTCTTCCACGATCAATGACTGCACTTCCTGACAGTCCCACTCTATGTCCACCACGAACAGTTATAAACCCCTGTTTAATTTGCTCTTCATATGCATACAATGAATAGCTGCTTATGTATTCTAATGTTTGTCTTAAATCTTCTATTAAAAAAATATATCTTTTATTCTTTTCATTTGTAAAACCATTTTTCTCAGATAGAAATATTTCGCATCCGTCATACTTAACGATTACCGGCTGATTGATTCTTAATCTTACTTCCTGTAATTTTGAAAAATCTATATTGGAATTTATGAAGCTTTCCCTGATTTTCAACGGAAGTATCTGAAATATCTCAGAACCTTCTTTCATATACACCTCCAAATAATCTGTATAATCAAATATATGGAAAAGCATTAAAAATATGCATAATAAAAAGAACAAACATCTTATATGCCTGTTCTCTTATAACGAATCTTATTTATTTTTTTTGTAATATGGAGCAATCTGATCAAATGACTGTCTCAATTGATACTGATAATTATTTTGTTTTACGATATTAGTTTTCTGGGATACAAATCTGTCCAGTTTCTCCATATATTCTTCTTCTGTGACAGTTCCTTCTGCAACATACGTTAACCCTTTTTCCCAGCTGGCTGTTAATTCCGGATTCAGCAATGACCCAATGGAAGCACTGACAACATTTACGATCATTTCTCCTGTCAATGTAGGAGTCACGATCTGAGTCTTTTTGTTCAATGCAATATATTTATTAGTGATCAGTTTTTTCACAATTTCTGCTCTTGTTGCACTTGTTCCTATTCCGCTTCCTTTTATCTGTTCCCTGAGATCTTCATCTTCGATCAGCTGTCCTGCATTTTCCATTGCAAGAATCAGAGATCCGGAATTATATCGTTTAGGTGGAGTTGTTGTTCCATTTTTAATTTTATAACTTTTTACAGGAAGTTTCCCTCCTTTTTTTAAGGATGTAATTGCATCCATCTGCTCCTGGGTCAAACCATCCTCTTTTTTAGAATTTCCCGTTCCTGCAACTTTTAAATAACCAGGATCTTTCAATATTTTAAAATTAGCGAAAAATGTTTCTCCTTTTGTTTCTGTTTCCAATTTAATCTTTGTATATACTGCAGGCGGCATAAAAATACTTAAAAATCTCCTGACGATTACATCATATACTTTCTGTCCAAGCTGTGAAATACTTCCCAGCCCGGATATAGCCTGACCAGTAGGAATAATTGCATAATGATCTGTTATTTTTTTATCATCTACATATTTTGTTCTACTGATACCCTGATATATTTTTTGTTCCAGAATCTCAGATGCATATGTACTTAACGGTGCATAACCGGTCAGTCCTTTTATATTCTTATATATTTCTTTGCTAACAGCAGTGGATAATACTCTTGCATCGGTTCTCGGGTAGGTAACAAGTTTTCTTTCATACAGCTCTTGTACGATCTTTAATGTTTCATCGGGACTCAATTTGAACATTTTGGAACACTGATTCTGAAGTTCAGCCAGATTATATAATAATGGGGGATTTTTCTTTTCTGTACGCCTGGTGGATGATTTCACAATGGTTTCTCCATTAGATCCATCCTCCAAAAACTCAATAAAATCCCGGGCTTCTTTCTTGTCTAAAAATCCATTATCCTTATACAGCTTGGAAGATTCATAGTATCTTGAACCTTTCACTGCCTTCCATTCAGCTTCCACTTCAAAGCCCTGACAGTTCAAATGTGCAATCACCCGATAAAAAGATGTTGGAACAAAATTTCTTATTTCTCGTTCTCTTTTTACGATCATCCCAAGAACACAAGTCATAACACGTCCCACTGCGACTACCAGGCTCTTCTTCTGATTAAGATAATTTCCCAAAGTCCATCCGTATTTTAATGTCAGAACCCTGGAAAAATTTATTCCCATAAGATAATCTTCTTTGGCTCTTAAATAAGCCGCAGATGCAAGATTATCATATTCACTGAGATCTTTTGCTTCTCTGACTCCTCGGATTACCTCTTCTTTTGTCTGAGAATCAATCCACACTCTTTTCCTTATTTTATTTTCGACCTTTGCTTCCTGCTCCACCAGCCTGTAAATATATTCTCCTTCACGTCCAGAGTCAGTACAAACATATATAGTGTCAATATCTTTTCGATTTAAAAGCATACTTACAATATCAAACTGCTTCTTTACAGAAGGAATAATTTCATATTTAAATTCTTTGGGTATGAAAGGAATCGTCTCTAAATCCCATTTTTTCAATGCAGGATCATATTTATCCGGATAAGACATTGTAACCAGATGACCGACACACCATGTAATCACTGCCTTCTCCCCTTCCATGTAACCATCTTTATTTTGTGCATTTATATTTAGTGCAGCAGCAAATTCTCTGGCTACACTGGGTTTTTCTGTTATAAATAGTGATTTCAAAACAATACCTGCCTTCGAAAAATTTCTGCAAATCCTGTTCATGCAGACTCTGTTTATGATATACTAAATAACAACATAAATCAAGAAAGGATGATTATATGAGTTTACAAAAAGCAAATGAGCGTAAAGCCGCAACCATTATCAAAAACCTGAAAAAACGGAATATTCAAGGTGTCTATTGTGCTACAAAAAAAGATGCCCTGAAGCAGGCATTATCTTACATAGAAAAAGGGTCTGTTGTATCATGGGGAGGATCTGAGAGTATAATAGAGCTAGGCTTAATGGATGCTGTTACTTCTGGAGATTATAAGATCATTGATCGTTCCGTTGCAAAAAATTATGATGAACAACGTGAAATTTTTAGCAAATCAGTGTTATCTGATTATTATCTGATGAGTAGCAATGCTATTACTTTAGACGGAGAACTGATTAACATTGACGGAACCGGAAACAGGGTTGCCTCTCTAATCTATGGTCCGAAACACATTATCATGGTTATCGGAATGAATAAAGTGGTAAACAATGTAGAAGATGGAGTTGCCCGTGTCAGAAACTTTGCTTCACCTCCAAATACCATTCGTCTGGGACTGGAGACTCCTTGTTCTCTCAATGGACGATGCGGTGACTGCTATGGAGATAGCTGTATTTGCAGCCAGATTGTAGTCACAAGACGTCAAAGTGCAGCTATGAAAGATCGAATTAAGATCATCTTAGTTGGTGAAGAATTAGGTTACTAATTCAATTTTATTATGAGGTGTTTTCATGAAGCAAATTAAACAACATCCGGTTAAATTTGATTTCAACGATAGATCTGTTCCTTCTGAAACATTTTCTTTTGAAGGAAACATATATGATATCCAAACGCTTCCCGGAAAAATTATATTTCCCCATTGGCAGGAGGATTTTGAATTTATTTTTGTGTGTTCCGGTAAATTAGAGTTCCATATTAATCAGAAAGGTTATATCATCTCCAAAGGAGAAGGATTGTTTATCAATGCCGGACAAATTCACTATGCCATGTCCTATCAGAAATATAATTGTTGTTTTCTTTCCATATGTGTTGGAAAGCACATGCTTTATCAAAATGAAAGTGATAGCATTTATCAGAAATACATTTTACCGATTTCTGAAAATCCTTCATTTTCCCATATTCCTCTAATTCCAAGAATTCCATGGCAGAAATATATTCTGGAATTACTAAAAAAAATAACAGCTATATGCGAGACAAAAAATTTTGGCTATGAATTAAAAATCCAGCACTTTGTCCCAGAAATATTTTATTATATTCTTCAAAATATTTCCTCTCTGTCACCTATGGCTAAAAAAGACCAAAAAGATATTCAACGCATAAAAATAATGATGCAGTACCTGGATGAAACTTATTCCCAAAAACATACTTTAGCAGATATAGCTGCTTCCTGTTCTTTGAGTAACAGTGAATGTAGCCGCATATTCCAGCGAATCCTTCCCTACAGTCCTGTTGACTATTTGATTCGTCTTCGAATATGGAAAAGTTTCCCCCTAATTTTAGCTCACGAAAAATCAATGACAGTGATTGCAAAAGAAGTTGGATTTTCTGGAAGCAGCTATTTTTCTGAGACATTTAAAAAAGTTCTTGGATACACTCCCAGAGAATTTTATAAAGTATGGAATTCAAAACAATTTCCTATGTAAAAACAAAGTACCAGAAGGACTCTATAATCCTCTGGTACTTATTTTTTTAATAATGAATAAAGACCGGATCACCAATCTTTGTCAAACGATAGATTGCTTCAGCATTTTCCAATGTGAGATTTACACATCCATGGGATCCTGCAGTTTTATAATATGTAGTAGACCATCTGCCCCAGTCGCCTCGACTGCTGTAATGGTATCCTGTTCCAGTCCACATGATTCTGGTCCAGTATTTTGTTTCTACACTGTAATCTGCTCCTGTTAAAGTTTTGGTCAGCTTCTTTTCTTTAATATCATAAACTCCTGTCCTTGTTATTCTGTCAGGAGTTGCCTTACCGGTAATACAAATACAGCTAAATACCATTTTTCCATTTCTATATACATAAACCTGCTGAGCTGAAAGATCCACTTCACTATAGTTCTTGGTATCCCAGTCATTCTGCTTATTCTGATAATCCATCCGATAACCTTTGTGACTATATACAGGCTTTAATGAAGTTATCAGTGCTTTTTCATTATCCGCAGATGGCTTCTTCTTATAGGCTTCTATAGCTTTCGTGTCAGGAGCTTTTTTCAGGATCTTTAACACCTGTTTAATAACCTTATCGTAATCTATTCTCCATCCGTAATCACCGCCACTGATCTTAATTTTTTTACCGGAATGGGTTTTAAATGTTCTTGTAATTCCCTGTGTCTTATATTTAAGGCAAAATGATTCAATCCATTTTTCAACTGCTTTTTTGCTGATTTTCACTGTGTGCTTTTGAGTATCAATCTTAATACAGTTTTTTAATGTATCTGGTCCTAATGTTTCTGTAACATTATTACCCATATCCCACTGAATCCAGTGAAGAAGAATCTGATTATACGTTTCCTGCATATCCTTTAGTTCTTTATCATCTTCATATAATCCAGGTTTTTTATAAACATTAGGATATTTTTTCTCATCTGTTAGATTTATATTCTCTGACAGAGATTCAACTGCCTGTTTTCCGGCAGAAAGAAATTGTGCTTCATCCAGCTGATTTCCTTCATTTTCTTTCTGAATGACTCCATACTTTTTCTTCTCTGAGTAAACAATAGTCGCATCCTGTGGTTTTATAATCTTATACTGATCACTTCCCTTAAAAATCTGGGAAGATTTTAATATATTGTTTAATTTTTTTTCTGAATATGAAACTGCATTCACAGATGTTTCATCACCACTATCAAAAAATGAAACAATCACACTTTTTTCGTGCTGACCGTCAAACATTTTTTTTAAAACTTCTTCTGATGTAAATGCAAGTTCAATATCTTTTCCTGAAACTGTCAGACTTCCTTTATTTCTTGCTTTTATTTTTAATTTATAATCTGCAACAGATTCTTTAATTTCTCTTACAGACTCCTCGTATGTCATTCCTGATACATCTACCTGATTAAATGTACTTCCCGGAAACCAACGATCCAGATAATATATATGTACTCCTGCTGCAATAGCAATAAATAGAGCCACTATTCCACAGGCAATCATCAGCTTTTGTTTTTTCTTCATTTTATGAACTCCTCCACAATGTAAAAACTTAGTAAAAATCCGATAGGTATTATTCTAACTCATATTGATGACTAATGCAATGGATATTTTTTCTATATTTTGTCTAAAAATATAGAAAAAAACGGAAAGTTCTTTTAAGGAATTCCCGTTTTTTGCTCTATAGGTCATTACAGCGTTTTATCCGCTTCTTTCCTATTCATATAATGGATATTTATCTGTCAGATCTTTTACCATTGCTGCTGCTTCATCCAGCTTCTTATCTAATAATGTCAGACGAATGGCTTTGGCAATCACTGCCATATCTTCTTCCTTCAATCCTCTTGTTGTAACTGCTGGTGTTCCAAGACGTAATCCAGATGTTACAAATGGAGATTTTGGATCATTTGGTACTGTATTCTTATTACATGTAATATGAACAGAATCCAGAACTTTTTCTGCTTCTTTTCCAGTCAGATCATATTTTTTCAGGTCAACAAGCATCAAATGGTTGTCTGTTCCTCCAGAAACGATATCAAATCCTTCTGCGATTAATGCTTTAGCCAAGGCATCTGCATTTTTTACAACCTGTCCAATATATGTTTTATATTCATCTGATAATGCTTCTTTAAAAGATACTGCCTTT
Organism: Anaerostipes sp. 494a; assembly: GCF_001940315.1. Taxonomy (NCBI): domain Bacteria; kingdom Bacillati; phylum Bacillota; class Clostridia; order Lachnospirales; family Lachnospiraceae; genus Anaerostipes; species Anaerostipes sp. 494a. The sequence goes on from NZ_MJIF01000001.1 coordinate 511,049, forward strand.
GCTGCAATAACATGCATCAGCGGTCCACCTTGAATTCCAGGGAATATTGCTTTGTTAAAGTTATATTTTTCATTAACTTCATTACTACACATAATCATACCACCACGTGGTCCTCTTAATGTTTTATGAGTTGTGGTTGTTGTTACATGTGCATATGGAATCGGGCTCTGATGATATCCTGCAGCTACAAGCCCTGCAATATGAGCCATATCTACCATTAAAACAGCTCCAACTTTGTCTGCAATCTCACGGAAACGCTTAAAATCAATAGCTCTTGCATAAGCACTTGCTCCGGCAATAATCATCTTAGGTTTACATTCCAGTGCGATTCTTTCAACTTCATCGTAATCAATGAATCCTTCATCATTAACACCATATGGTACACAATGATAGTTTTTACCAGACATGTTGACAGGACTTCCATGTGTTAAATGTCCGCCATGATCCAGACTCATACCCATATAAGTATCACCAAGATTCATAACTGCAAAAAATACTGCCATATTTGCCTGTGCTCCAGAATGAGGCTGAACATTTACATATTCACATCCAAATAATTTTTTTGCACGTTCTCTTGCAAGGTTTTCTACAACATCTACGTATTCGCATCCACCATAATAACGTTTTCCAGGATACCCTTCAGCATACTTGTTTGTTAAATGGCTTCCCATTGCTGCCATAACTGCTTTGGACACCAGATTTTCAGAGGCAATCAGTTCCAGATTACTTCTCTGTCTCGTGAGTTCATCTTCCATTGCTGCTGCTACTTCGCTGTCATAATTTTTTACTTCACTAAAATCAAACATCTGTGTTCTCCTTTCGTACTTTCCTATTATTCCTGGAATTGTTCTTTTAATGCTTCAACTGCACGTTCTACACGACTTTCTTTAATCAATACTGTAATTTTAATTTCAGATGTATAAATCATCTTAATATTGATTCCTTTATTATACAATGCTTCAAACATTTTTGAAGCTGCTCCAGAATTGGACATCATACCTGCACCAACAATAGATACGATTCCAACTGCTGTATCACATACGATTTCATCATAATCATCTTCTGAAAAAGCTTTTTTCAGAGTATCAACAGCTGCCTGTGCGTCATCTTTACCTACAACAAAAGAGATATCTTTTTTATCTCCTCGTCCAATAGACTGAAGAATCAGCTCCACATTAATGTGTTCCTCAGCAATTGATCCAAATACTTTCGCTGCAATCCCTGGCTGATTCTTAATTCCTTTAATTGCAATCAGTGCAACATCAGAATTAGACTGAACACCACTAAATAACATTTTCTCCATCTTATTTCTCCTCTTCTTCGCTAGAGAGCTGAATTCCAAGCTCTTCCAACTGTACTTCATCCACAGCTCCCGGTGCTTCTGTCATAAGACATGACGCATCTTTAACTTTCGGGAATGCAATGACATCACGGATACTGTCTTCTCCGGTCAGCCACATAACCAGTCGATCCAAACCATATGCAAGTCCTGCATGAGGTGGTACACCATATTTAAATGCATCCAACAGGAAACCAAATCGACTGTATGCATCTTCCTTGGTAAATCCAAGAGCCTCAAACATTTTTTCCTGTATATCATCCTGATGGATTCTGATAGAACCTCCTCCAAGCTCTGTACCATTTAAAACAATATCATACGCCTTTGCACGGACTTTGCCCGGATCAGAATCAATAAATTCAAGATCTTCTTCAAATGGCATAGTAAACGGATGATGCATTGCTGTATACCGGTTCTGTTCTTCACTCCACTCCAACAGAGGGAATTCTGTTACCCACAGGAAATTATATAGTGTTTCATCTATCATATCATATTTTTTACCAATTTCAAGACGAAGATTTCCTAAAACATCAAAGACTACCTTATCTTTATCTGCTGCAAACAACAGTAAATCTCCTGCCTGTCCATCCATTGCCTGAATCAGTGCATCCATTTCTTCTTCTTTCATAAATTTAGCAAAAGAAGATTTTACAGTTCCATCTGTCTTAAGCTGAATATATGCCAGTCCTTTTGCACCAAAATCTTTTGCAAAGTCAACAAAGGCATCAATTTTCTTTCTTCCAAGATCTCCTAAACCTTTTGCATTTAATCCACGTACGGAACCTCCATTTTCCAGAGCTCCTTTAAATACCATAAAGTCACATCCAGACACTGTATCTGAAACATTAACAAGTTCCATTCCGAAACGTGTATCCGGTTTATCAGATCCAAATCGATCCATAGCCTCCTTATATGTAAGACGCTTCATTGGAAGTTCAATATCAATATCGAGAACTTCCTTGAATACCTTCTGCATCAGACGTTCATTAACATCTATTACATCATCTACATCGACAAATGAAAGTTCCATGTCAATCTGCGTAAATTCCGGCTGACGATCTGCACGTAAATCTTCATCACGGAAACACTTTGCAATCTGGTAATATCTGTCAAATCCTGAACACATCAAAAGCTGCTTAAACAGCTGAGGGGATTGAGGCAGTCCATAAAAATTTCCTGGGTGAACACGACTCGGCACAAGATAATCTCTTGCTCCTTCTGGAGTACTTTTCCCGAGAATCGGTGTTTCAATTTCTAAAAATCCTTCATCTGCAAGAAAATTACGTACAATTCGTGTAACATTATTACGAATCATAAGATTTTTCTGAAGATTTGGTCTGCGAAGATCCAAATAACGATATTTTAATCTCAATTCATCTTTCACAGTTTTATCTGCATCAATTGGAAACGGAGGAGTTTCGGATTCAGAGAGAATTCTCAAGGTATGTACCTTAACTTCAATATCCCCTGTTTTCAAATTTTCATTGATTGCCGCACTTCTCTTTTGAACAGTACCTACTGCCGCAACTACAAACTCACTTCTTAATGAATTAGCTTTTTCATAATCTTCTGCAGAAAGGGTTTCCTGATCAAAAACCAGCTGCAATATGCCGGAACGATCTCTTAAATCTATAAAAATAAGACTTCCTAAATTTCTTCTTTTCTGTACCCATCCCATAACAGTGACTTCTGTTCCAACAAGCTGATTGCTTACTTCTGTACATCGATGGGATCTGGATAAACCTGACATTGATTCTGCCATGATATTTCCTCCTTCATAATTCACTGTCAGTCATTATAGCACAGATAAGTATTTTACTGCAAGTAAAGGCAGAACCTTTTGTAGTTCTGCCTTTAGATTTAAACTTTATGAATCCTGTCTAACTAAAATCTGTTCGATTTCTGCTACGTACATGACATGATAATCCTTACCTGGATACCATTCATCATCCAGATTAGCTCCTGCTTCAACAAATCCTGCCGGATCCATCTGATGTGCATATAATTTCTTACAGATTAAAACAATCTTAGCTTCTTCAAAATATGGAATGCCATTTGCATCTGTTGGTGTCAGACGGGTCTTAGAAATCTTATCTTCATCCTTTCCTGAAACACTTCCAAGATATGATAAATCTTTCTTAAATGTATCATCATAAAATGATAATGTAAAAGAGTCGGACTGATCAATGAATTCTTTTGTATAACGCTGTGGTCTAATCACAGTCACCGCAACGTTCTTTCCCCACATTACACCAAATCCTCCCCAGGATGCGGTCATGGTATTAACTTTTCCTTCCTGATTCTTCGCAGTAACAAGCATCCATTCCTTTCCAATTAATCGAAATGCACTCTGATCAAAATCCTCTGGTGCTACTATTGCATATTCGCTCACGCTTTGCTACCTCCTTTCACTTAACTATATTATTATAAATGATTTTTTGTTAAATGTCACGAAAGACAGTTATTGTTTTACTTTTAATCCAGACAGCTTTGAATATCATCCAGAGAAACCTGAACATTTTCCCCTGTTTCCATATTTTTAACCTGTCCCTGGTTCTTTTCAAGTTCATCCTCTCCAATAATAATCGTATTTTTGGCATGAATTTTATTTGCATATTTCATCTGCGCTTTTACGCTTCTAGAAAGATAATCTGTTTCAACTACATATCCTTTGTTACGAAGTCCGGTAACGATTTTATATGCTTTTGCCTTAGCCTGGTCACCAAGGATTCCAACATACAGATCAATATCTCTATGACATGGAAGATCAACACCTTCTTCTTCCAGGAAATAAATGATTCTCTCCACGCCCATTCCAAAACCAACAGACGGCATAGAAACTTTTCCATCAATTTCATGAACAAGATTATCATAACGGCCACCGCCACATAATGTGAAGCCATCTTCATTGACAAACTCAAACACTGTCTTTGTATAATAATCTAACCCGCGGACAATTCCTGTATCAACCTCATAAGGAATCTCAAGACTTTCTAAAAGAGATTTCAATTCTTCAAAATGATTTCTGCACTCTTCATCCAGATAATCAATAGTTCTTGGTGCATCTTTTACGATTTCCTTACATTCCGGTACTTTACAGTCTATAACACGCAATGGATTTTTTTCCATTCTTTCACGACATGTTGGACATAACTGTTCTTCATGCTCCTTCAGGTATGCCAGCAGAGCTTTATTGTAATCTGCACGACATTTTTCACATCCAATACTGTTAATATGAAGTTTCGCATCTTTTAAACCGATTTTTTTGATAAAAGAAGAGACTAATGTAATTAGTTCAACCTCGGCCAATGGACTTTGAGATCCTACAAACTCTATTCCAAACTGATGATGCTGTCTTAAACGACCACTCTGAGGTTTTTCATAACGAAATGCAGGTGTAACATAAAACATTTTAATTGGCTGCGGTTCATTTTGCATTCCATGCTCAAGATATGCACGAATTGCCCCTGCTGTTCCCTCTGGCTTTAATGTGATACTGCGTTTTCCTTTATCCTCAAATGTATACATTTCTTTTTGAACAACATCAGTAGTTTCGCCCACACTTCTCTGAAATAGTACTGTATGTTCGAATACCGGTGTAATTATTTCATGAATATTATAAGAAGCACACAATTCTTTAAACATGTTTTCCAAATATGTGCGCTGATCCATTTCCTTTCCAAACCAGTCTTTTGTTCCTCTTGGTGCCTGTGTAATCATGATTCATTTTCCTCCTCTATTTCTTCCAGATTTCCTTTTTCAATTACTTTCTCCATTTTTTCAGAAAAAGCAACTCTCTGAAATGCCAGAAATACTTTCATATCAAAATTTTTTACATCATCAATAATAATATCCAGTGCTGTTTCCACATCAAAACCTTTTCTGTAATCTCTGTTGGAAATCAGTGCTCCAAAAATATCACAGACGTGCATAATCCTACCTACCAGCGGTATATTCTTTCCTCTGATATTATGAGGATAACCAGTTCCATCATAATGCTCATGGTGATAAAGAACAGCATCCAGTACTGTCTGATTATATCCATACTCAATCAGCATTGCATATCCGATGGATGGATGCATTCTCATATATCTTGTTTCATCTACAGCCAGAATGTCTTCTTCCTTTTCATTCATATAAAAATTAAGACGGACCTTTCCAATATCATGTACCATTCCCGCTACAGCAAGATCATAACAGGTTTTTTCATCAAGTCCCATCTCACATCCCACAAGATATGCCAGATTACTAACAACAATTCCATGACTGATGTAATCACTTAATTCTGCCTGAATAGGTGTCTCAATATCTGTTTTTCCATATTTGACTGCCATAATACTTACAACTCCTGTCTGAGGTTCATCTTTTCTTCTTTTCTATGAATCATCTCATCAATTCGTGCAGTATAGCGAATTACATCTTTCAGATTTTCAATTCTTGAAATTGAGTTCAGTTTCTGATTGATAATCTTAGATGAAGTACCTGCACCAATTGCTATAATATCATGTAATTCCTCCATAATCAAAATATTGTATAAACATTCTTTTGATTTTTTTGAAAAGCCTACATTTTCTAAATTACCTGGAATATTTTTCTGCCGATACATATAATAAGGACTCATATTCATTTCTCCGGCACAATGATTTGCAAATGAAACCATTTCTTCTGTAGCTCCAAAATGATATTCGTCTCTCATATGATTCAGTTTTGAAGTACGTTTTACCGCTAGTGAATGTACTGTAAGACTCTCCGGATCCAACTTTTTAATTTCCTGACAGGTGGTTTCCAGCTCTTCAATTCCTTCCTCTGGCAGCCCGCAAATAATATCCATATTAATATTATGAAAACCGACTTCTCTTGCCAGATAAAATTTCTCTTTTACATCCTTTACAGAATGATTTCTCCCAATCAGCTTTAATGTTTTATCATTCATGGTCTGCGGATTGATACTAATTCTTGTTACTCCATACCTTTTCAGTACCTGAAGCTTTTCTTTGGTAATACTATCCGGACGACCTGCTTCCACCGTCAGTTCCAGCAACTCTGAAAACGGGAAATACTTATTTAACCTGTCCAATAAATAGTCAAGCTCTGATGCAGAAAGTGAAGTAGGTGTACCTCCTCCAATATACATTGTCTGCAGCTTCTTCCACTTATATCGTTCTTTGACAAAAGCTGCCTCTTTCAACAAGGCTTCCAGATATCCATTTACTCTGCTCTGAAAGGTTTTTACAGGATATGAAGTAAAAGAACAATACAAACAGGTACTTGGACAAAAAGGAATTCCCACATATAAACTATATCCATCCTTGTATGGAAAAGTTTCCAGCAATTTCCGTTCCTTTGCAGCTACTTCTGTGCATAAAGAAGCTTTTTCTTGTGATGCCAGATATTCTGTCTGGAAATTTTCTATGATCTGTTTCCGGGACTTTCCCTGTTCAAAGCCGTCAAAAACAATCTTAGTTGGACGAATACCTGTTAGTGTTCCCCATGGCAGCTCTCTTTTTAATTCTTCTGACAATAAAAGATATACTCCTCTTTTAATTCTGTTCTTAAAGGACTTCTTATCTTTATAATCACCTGGAATCAGTTCCCGGGAAACTTTAATTCCTTTTTTATATAATGTCAAATGCGTTACATCTGTCTGATAGGAAACTCTCAGAATAAAATCATAGATAGAATCAACGGAATCCGTTAATTCTATCTTCTCACCTAACATAAAAGCCAATATTAAACTTCTCAAATCATATTCATATATTGTTTCGTTTTGAATTAATCCAATCATATTCTTATATCAAAAAAGGATTACTCCTGTTTTCCTCTCCAATAGTTGTTGGTGGCGTATGTCCTGAAAAAACCTGTGTCTCAAATGGAAGCTTAAATAATTTTGTCCGGATTCCATGAATCAAAGCCTGAAAATCTCCTGTAGGAAAATCAGTTCTTCCAATACTTTGCTGGAATAATGTATCACCGGAAATCAGCCACTCATCATCTTCAAAATAATAACACACTCCACCTTTAGTATGTCCCGGTACATGAATACATGTAACTTTTGTACCAAGAATTTCTATTTTGTCTCCATCTTTTACAAAATGATTTGCCTTAAATGAAAGATTCATCCCCATCATAGATGAAAGATTCAGATCAGGATTTTCTAATATTTCCTCTTCATCCTCATGAATATAAATTGGCAAATCATCTTTTTGCTGCATTAAATATGGCAAAGCCATGATATGATCAAAATGAGCATGTGTCAGACATACTCCTGCCAGAGAAACTCCTTCCTTTTTCAGAAAATCCATAATTCTGTCTCCCTGATCTCCCGGATCAAAAACAAATGCTTCTTTTGTCTCTGTATTTTCAATTATATAACAGTTTGTCTGCATCTGTCCCAGACAAACACTAATCAATTTTAAATGTTCGCTCATTTTCTTCACCTATCCTGCCGTTCGTTCTATGTCTATTACACCTTCAATATTTCTGATTTTTGCAATAATCCGATTCAGCTGACTTACTCCTGTTATATCAAATGACATACTTAAAGTTGCCCTTCCTTTTTTATTGTTTGATACATTGATCGTAATAATATCAATATCAAGCTCAAGGAAAATACGAGACACATCTGCAAGAAGTCCTTTTCGATTATTAGCATAAATATTAATTTCTGTTGTATATGTCTGTGTTGAATCACCTTCACTGACCTGCCATTCCGCTTCAATAAGCCTGGCTCTGTCTGTCTCAGACATACTCAGGAGATTTACACAGTCAGTACGATGAATGGATATTCCTCTTCCTCTGGTAATAAATCCAACAATCTCATCTCCCGGAACAGGGTTACAGCATTTGGAGAAACGCACTGCTACATCATGGGTGCCTTTTACAACAATTCCTCCTTTAGATTTACCCTCTTTTTCCTTTTCAACTGAAGAAGAATCCAATGTTTTTTCAAACACCTGCTCATCTGTAATAGTACGTTTCTGCATCTTATGGTCTTCATCCAGCATCTTATTGATGACCTGGCCTTCCTTCAGACCTCCATGGCCCACTGCGGCGCAAACAGAATCCCAGTCTTTGAAGCCATATTTCAGCTGAACTTTCTTTATATACTCAGGCTTCATAAGCTTCGGCAGATTAATACTTTTACTTTTACAATATTTTTCCAGAAGTTCTTTGCCTCGTATAATATTTTCTTCTTTAAACTGGTGTTTAAACCATTGATTGATTTTACTTCGTGCCTGAGCAGATTTTACGATGTTAAGCCAGTCTCTGCTTGGTCCCTTTGAATTCTGTGATGTAATAATCTCTACCCGATCTCCGTTTTGGAGTTTATATTCAAACGGAACCTGCTTTCCATTTACTCTGGCTCCAACCATCTTATTTCCGACTGCACTATGAATAGAATATGCAAAATCAATTGGTGTGGAACCATTTGCCAGATTCTTCACATCTCCATTCGGTGTAAAGCAATACACCTGTTCTGCAAATAAATCCAGATTTGTCTTTAACAGGCTGAGAAATTCCTTATTGTCATCCATATCTCTCTGCCATTCCAAAACTTCTCGAAGCCAGCTTAATTTTTCTTCTTCTTTATTTAAACCTGGAGTATTTTTATTTTCTTTATATTTCCAGTGGGCAGCAATACCATATTCAGCCACTCTATGCATCTCAAAAGTTCGAATCTGAATTTCAAAAGGATGTCCTTCCGGTCCAATCAATGTAGTATGCAAAGATTGATACATATTCTGCTTCGGCATAGCTATATAATCCTTAAATCTTCCAGGAATCGGCTTATACATTTCATGAATAACACCTAGCGCCGCATAACAGTCTTTTACCGTATCCACTTTGATTCTTACCGCAAATAAATCATAAATCTGATCAATAGTCTTTTTCTGATTAACCATTTTTTTATATATACTAAAAAAATGTTTTACGCGGCCATCAATCTCGGCTTTAATTCCTGCTCTCTCAATATGCCCGCCCACTTCTTCAACGATTTCTTTAATAAATGCTTCTCTCTCTTCTTTTCTCGAATTAAGTGAACGTTCCAGCTCTTCATATACATCTGGTTTTAAATATCTTAATGACAAATCATCCAGTTCCACTTTAATTTTGGAAATTCCAAGCCGATGGGCAATTGGTGCATAAATGTCCATGGTCTCTCTGGATTTTTCTTTTTGTTTTTCCGGCCGCATAAACTGCATGGTACGCATATTATGAAGACGGTCAGCCAATTTTATCAGAATGACCCTGATATCTTTTGCCATAGCCAGAAACATCTTTCTTAGATTTTCTGCCTGCACTTCTATTTTATCCTTAGAATAGCTCAACTGTCCCAATTTAGTTACACCATCAACCAGTAATGCAACTTCTTCGCCAAACTGACTAACGATATCTTCATAAGTGGTTTCCGTATCTTCTACAACATCATGGAGCAGCCCTGCCATAACTGTTTCCTTATCAAGTTCAAGTTCGGCAAGAATAATGGCAACACAAATAGGATGAATGATATATGGTTCGCCAGACTTTCGCTTCTGCCCATCATGTGCCTTGTATGCCACATCATAAGCTTCCCTTACCTTTTCCACATCTTCTTCTTCATAAATATCCTTCATAGTCGAGATCAGCTGTTCTTTTAGCTCCTCCGGCGGAGTAAAACTCTTTGGACTGCTGATGTCTTTTTTCACCCTGTTTATGCTTGTTTTGTTCTCCTGTTCCATGTAAAACCCTCTTTGCCTTTTAGTTCTTTTTCAATTTTGACTCACAATAAATACAACGATAAATCTGTTTTTCTTTATCGACTAATTTGAACACATGATCGATTTCCTGCTCAATTGATGTGATACATCTTGGATTTTTGCATTTAGCAATATTTTTTATCGTCTGTGGAAGTTCAACTTTATGTTTTGATTTTACTCCACCATTTTCAATAACACAAACTGTTACTTCCGGATCAATATATCCAAGTACATCGAAATTAACTTCAAAATTATCGGAAATTTTAATAATATCTTTCTTTCCCATCTTACTGCTCTTAACATTTTTGATAATTGCAATACTGCAATCAAGTTTGTCCAACCCGAGACTCTTATAAATCTCCATTCCACGACCAGCAGTAATATGATCTAATACAATTCCATTTTTTATACTATCAATGTTCATCTACACTTACCCCCAACAAATCCATAATCAAAGCCATTCTTACATGTTTTCCATTTAATGCCTGTCTGAAGTAACATGCTCTAGGATCGCTGTCAACTTTTACAGATATTTCATTTACACGAGGCAACGGATGAAGAATTGATAAATCTTTTTTTGCATTCTTCAATTTATCCAAATCCAGAATATAACTATCTTTTAGACGAACATAATCTGCTTCATTAAAGAAACGTTCTCTCTGAACTCTAGTCATATAGATAATGTCAAGTTCTGGCATTACATCTTCCATACGCTCAACTTCCCTGAAGGAAATCCCCTTTTTCTCAAAAACATCCTTTTTAAGATATTCCGGTATCTGAAGTTCTTCCGGTGAAATCATAACATAATTAATATTATCATATCTTGATAGTGCCTTAATCAAGGAATGAACTGTACGCCCAAACTTCAAGTCCCCGCAGAACCCGATGGTAAAATTATTCAGACGTCCTTTTTCTCTATGGATTGTAAGCAGGTCGGTTAATGTCTGTGTCGGATGATTATGACCCCCGTCCCCCGCATTAATTATAGGTATATCGACAAACTGTGATGCAACATATGGTGCCCCTTCTTTTGGATGTCTCATAGCAATGATATCCGCATAACAAGCTACTGTTCTGGCAGTATCCGCAATACTTTCCCCTTTTGCTGCTGAAGATGAATCCGCAGAAGAAAAACCAAGTACGCTACCGCCTAATTCCAACATTGCTGCTTCAAAGCTCAATCTTGTTCTTGTACTTGGTTCAAAGAATAATGTAGCAAGTTTCTTATGCTTACACACCTCCTGATATTTTTCAGGATTACCAGAGATATCATCCGCCAGATTTAACAGGCGATCGATATCTTCCATACTTAAATCCATTGGATCAATCAAATGTCTCATAGCAATTTCCTCCTAAAAGCTTATAATTTAATTCTACATTTTTAGACTCTTAGTGTCAATTAATTTACTTATTATTTTGTATTATATGTTAATAAGACTTTACTTAAATCTCAAAAAACCTTTTTCAAGCATATATGCAGGTCGATATGACATCTTTGCTTTACGAAGACCTTCTTCACCAAGATCTTCCTCTCTGTTAACATATTTATAACCTTCCATTTCGTGTATAACGAACTGCTGATTGATCATAGGATATGCTCCCTGAACATTTGCAAAAGCTTTTTCTATATGAACCACAAAGGTGTCCGGATTCAATGCCGGTTCTCCAAGAGAAAATCCCACAATTTTACCATCTGCACGAAGAATTCCTCCTGTCAGTCCAAACTCTTTATAGTAGATCAGACTATTTTTAGACACACATACTTCTTCATGTTTTTCAACATCTTCCGGTGAACAATTCTGCATTTTCCATTCCATTAACATCGTGATTGCTTCCAGCTGATTCTCATCATTCAGTTTTTCATAAGACCACTGATGATTTTCCTTAAACCGGTTAATGTGATTTCTTTTTCCATGCAGTTTTTTCCCTTTCAATGTTGCAAGACTTTCTCTTTCATATATATAATCTGCTTCATCCCGGTCATATTCCACTTTAAAAATATCCCCAAACATAGCTATCATTTCCTCTTCTGCTTCATGGGTAATTCCATGCATAATAAAAGGAATTTCTTTTTCTTTACAATATTTCATGATAGTTTCAACTGCTTTTTTCTTATCTCCATTTCCCATCGGATAGGAAAAGGATGTCCCTTCTTCATCCGTTTTTACTACAACACAGTTCTCAATAATCGTATACTGACATTTATAAAAACTATTCCATAAAATAATGTTTGCAGAATTGAAATCACAGCTTCTTGTCGAATCCTTTAACAAATAATAATCCAGTTCTTTTTTATCTTCCAGCGTTGGTGTCTTAAATTCCATGATGGTCTCCTTATTTATGATATGGTTGATTGTTTATAATGCGGTAAGCCCTGTAAATCTGTTCCAGCAATACAACGACAGTTAATGACGTATTCATAGAAAAAGATGAGATGTTCAATTGCTCTAATGGCTCAGATATATTTCCAATATAAAAATTAAGTTCTGATTCTCCCTGTACGGATAAATCTTTGATTGTCTCTGCAAATTCAGGACTTGTTTTACTTTTTTTCCCTGGTACAACAAGGAATTTCTTTCCGCCTTTTTCTACGTTCTTCTTCATTTGCTTGTCATTCTTTATATAATTTACAGAAACATTTCCATATGCCTGCAGCCTTTTTAAATATTCATCCATGGCCTGCTGATACACAGGTTCTGCTTTTTTCTGAAGTATATAAATATTAAATTTCATCATAATTACTGGCTTTCCTTCAAAAAATCCTTTAGCTTATTGTCTTTTTTTACTGCCCTCTCATATTCCTTATTCATTTTATCCGTCAACTGTCTGACGTTCTGATGATTAAGACTTTTATTTTTGGCATTTATCATCTCGTCTGTATAATGATCCTCATTATTATAAATCATAAAAGAATCACCTTTTTTCACAAGATAATATGGTGTCATACCAGGTGCAGGAGTGTCAATATCCTTTATCTTTATCTGATATGTAACATATACAATAAAAGAAGATTCATCTGCTCCCTGTTCCACATAATATGAAAGATTTTGATACTCTTCTACATATTTGCTCAGACTTTCCTGTTTCTGAAGCAGCTGACTGGTATCTTCCACCATACTTTTTAATGCTTGGACATTATCGCTTTGGATATAATGATAGTATTCTTTCATAAATGCTTTTACATCTGCAAAATCATCTTCTTTTTTCTCTTCTGTATCTTGTTCCAATGTAATATTCTCTTTTGTATTTCCTTCCTGGAATATTTTTTCATTTGTAATCTCTTCTGTATGAATCTGGTCCATTTTCATAAGCAAGCAAAAACATGCCACAAAAAACAAAACCCAGCTTAACACGATGATAACAACAGTTGATCTTTTCAATTTCAAAATAATTCCTCCAGTCTGTGGAAATATCACCTGAGATTTCTCTATATTATATCATTTTTCAAAATAAAGGCAAACATAAATAGTTAAATTGACATTAAGCAGAGAAAAATATAACATAGAGATTATAATAGATATTATACCATTTTTAAATCAACCCAGGAGATTACTATGAAACTTCAGATTATTTGTGTAGGTAAATTAAAAGAAACCTATTTAAAAAACCTTATTACATCATACTCTAAAATCATCCAAAAAAAATATGATTTTGAGATTATAGAACTGCCAGACGAAAAAACCCCGGATCATGCCAGTGAAAAGGAAGAATTAAAAATAAAAGAAACCGAAGGAAAACGCATTCTTTCGAGAATTCCTTCGGACAGTTATGTAATTCCATTATGTATTGAAGGAAAATCCCTTTCCACAGAAGAATTCCATCAGAAATGGCAGCAGTTAAAACATGACTCCATATCCTGCGTTACCTTTATCATTGGAGGTTCTCTTGGATTATCAAAAGAAGTCATTTCCCGTGGTAAACTGAAACTGAGTTTTAGTCATATGACCTTTCCCCACCAGCTGATGCGTTTAATTTTAATTGAACAGTTAAGCCTGCTCTAATGCAGCCTCAAACATCCGGTAAATTTCCGGGTGTTCTTTTTTTACATTGACTGGTTTTAAATCTTTAGACACCATTCCATGAGTTGTTTTTCCTGTTGCAATCAGGTCATTTCCTCGTGTTACTTCATAAGAAAATTCCAGTCTTACCGGTGTTAATCTAGTAAGCTTTGCATGTATCTGAAGACAGTCTTCATATAATGCAGCTATTTTATACTGACATTCAAGACTGGTCAGCGGCGTAATAATTCCCTGTTTTTCAACATCCGTATATGTAATTCCTGCAGCTTTGATAAAATCTGTACGCGCTACTTCAAACCAGATGGGATAATTACTGTGATGTGCGATTCCCATCTGATCCGTTTCCGCATATCTTACCTGAATCTCTGAAATATGCTCCATAATTATTCCTCCTCTTTAAAATAAATCATTAAAAAATTGCATGTATTCTATTTTAATGTGTTTAGCAGACTAATGTCCAGTCTTTCCAGCATATTTTGTACAGAACTGCCATTTTACTGTCTCAGCTCAAATCTAACTTAATAAATCTCATCACCTCTGCACATACTACTCTTGAAAGGAGTGTATGCATATGGAAAAGAAGAAAAACCTTCCACCAGTGGACCCATCTTCCAATGACGGATATGATGATGACAGCATCCCGGAAATTGATCTCCCAAAGAAAACCAACGCAACAAATGTGATTCCGGATGAAATCCCTCGCCATGATGGTCCTGGTGGTGAATAATTCCATCTTCAACCGGTTTTGATTATATTTCAGAACCGGTTGTATCATTTATATTTTTCCTTAAGATTTCTTAACAATCATCTTTTATCTCACATTTCTATTTTCTATGTCATATCATAAAAAAAGGAGATTTGCAATGTACACTAAACCATATGACTGCAGAAAACAGAAACATGTCCATGAAATAACCGGCAGCACCAAGATTTTTAATGAATGTGATGACTGTCACAATCATAGATTCTGCACAGTATCTGGAGAAGCCATATACACAAACGACAAACGTGATCATTTTCACGAAGTTAAATTTCATACTGACTTTTCTGATGAACATTTTCATGAGTTTTGTGGAAAAACTTCTGGTGCCATTAATGTTGGTAATGGCAAACACGTACACTTCCTTAAGGATTTTACGGAAGAAGAAGATGGTCACAAGCATGAATTTCAGGTTGCAACAGTGATTGAAAGTCCTATTGATTTCAAAAAACATTAAAGTGTCAACGTACTTTTAATCCGTACAGCCTGCTGGTAAACATATATAATCGTCACCGGCAGGCTGTAATGTATGTAGCACTGCCTAGTCTGAAATAAATAAAATGTCAGTCTAATTCATCATACAGCACAGTGAGGTGATTTTATGGAATCTTGCAATTTAGTTGTGGCTATTTCTGCACTTGCCTGCTCCATTACCGATGGAAAAACCTCTGAAGAAATTGACCTAATGGCAGCATTTTTTGCACAGCTAGATGATACCCTTGCAACTCTATCGGCACAAAGAGCATTTTGCGAATCTAAGGAGACGGATGAATCATAATCTGTCTCCTCTTTCATTACTATTAATCTTTTTAATCTAAAGATGAGGATTTTTTTGTATCGCACACAACGCCCAGCAGATAATGGCCGTTGCTCCAAAAAATGTTCCTGCTAAAAATGCAATTACGATTACCATATATTTCTCCTTAATTTAACAAGTTGTATTTATAACACATTCTTCCCCATTTTGTTGTTTTAAATACTCAGTTACTTCACAATCTGGATATTACACCAGTCTGAATTTTCATGGCAGATTTCCTGGTTACTTTACCCTAAATGAATAAAATAACATTTATTACATATTCTGAAATGAGGTGATTACTATGAATCAATTAAAAAAGTATACAATTATCGGCATAATTTTTGTTTTAATTACCGGAACCCTTTCTCACTTTATTTATGACTGGAGCGGAAAAAACTTTATAGTAGGTTTCTTCTGTCCTGTAAATGAATCAACATGGGAACACATGAAATTAGTATTTTTTCCAATGTTAGTCTATTCCCTTTTTATGTACAGAAAACTAAGTAAATATTATCCCTGTATTTTTGCCTCTTTATCCCTGGGAATTTTAATTGGAACATTCCTGATTCCAGTTATATTTTATACGTATACCGGAATTCTGGGATACAACCTTTTTATTCTGGACATCACAACGTTTGCATTAAGTTCGATATTTGCTTTTTATTCTATTTATAAAATCACAAAGTCTTATAAAAGAAAGTATTGTATTTCACTATTATGCATCGTTGTATTTGTTGTCATGCTATGCTTTATGGCATTTACCTATCATCCACCTCAAATCGGTTTGTTTGCTGTTCCTGTCACATAGAGGCAAAATAAAAAACCCACGTAAAAACGTGGGTTTTATAATGCACCAGGCGGGAGTCGAACCCGCGGCCAACAGCTTCGGAGGCTGCCACTCTATCCACTGAGTTACTGGTACATAAGCTATATTATATTACAATAACTCTAATTATTTTGCAAGTCCTTTTTCTTTAACCACAATGGACCTTCTCCTGGCACAAAACTTCCATCTCCAATACCCAGTGCTGATTTTGCCAACATATCTGCCATATCATTATACTTGTCATTGGAATGCCCTTTAACTTTTATAAATTTTACCTGCAGTTTCTTTTCTATTTCCTGATAAAACTCCCGATAAGCACGTGTACCCTCTTTGTTTGTTTTCCATTCCCCGATACACCATTTCTCAATACCTTCATAATCATAATAAATGGCAATTTTTTGAAATCCATTCTCCAGTGCATATGTCATAGCAGACTGGGCTCCTTTAATTTCTCCAGCTACATTTCGCATGGTTGCAAGATCTTGATCATTATATTTCTCGGCAAAATATTTTTCATTTCCTTTATATAAAAGAACCATTCCATAGGAAAATGCTTTTACTGTCTGATCAAAACTCCCATCCACATAAGCAATTAAAGTATCATCATCTATTATCATCTGTTTATGAGAATCTATATTCATAAATTCTCTTGCTTCATCCAAAGTTTTAAAACTTTTATAACGAGCACCTTTAAAGCCAGATGTCTGCGCCTTACACTCATCCCATGTTTCATAAATCCCAGGAGTTCTTCCTGCTTTTACTGCATAATATTTTTTTCCCATAATTTCCTTATCCTGTTTTTCTGTAATAAATCGAAAGCTGCAATATCCAATGACATTACAGCTTTATTTTACAGAGAATTCAGTGGACAAATCCACTTTTCCATTCCATTATTACCACAATTTACTTTCCATTTCAGATTAATTGTTAATCCCTGTCATTTCCTCCAAACAGAAGTACCAGTCTTAACAAACTCAGCAATGCTGATGCTGCTCCTGCCACATAAGTTAATGCTGCCGCTGATAATACTTTTCTTGTCTGATCAACTTCCTCACCATACATAATCCCTGTATTACCTAAAATTTTTAAAGCTCTTCCTGATGCATTAAATTCTACCGGGAGCGTAATCAACTGAAAAATAACTGCAAATGAAAATAAAATAATTCCAACATTAATCAATGTCTGATTCATACTCAAAAAGATTCCTGCAATAATAAAAACCCATGACAAATTAGATCCAATATTAACAATAGGAACCAATGCACCTCTAACCGTTAACGGAACATAACCTTTCTGATGCTGTATGGCATGACCACATTCATGAGCTGCAACTCCAATAGCAGCAATGGAATCAGAACCGTATGTTACGTCTGAAAGACGAAGAGTCTTACTTCTTGGATCATAATGATCTGTAAGATTTCCTCTTACTCTTTCCACAGAAACATCATAAATACCTGCCTGGTTTAATATTCTTTCTGCCGCCTGAGAACCTGTTAATCCACAATGACATCTCACTCTTGAATATCTGCGAAATGTTGAATTCATTTTAGAGGATGCAATCATACAGATAACAGCACCAATAATGATTAAAATATACGTTTTATCAAAATAAAAACCATATGGGTAGTACATAATCGTTTCCTTCTTTCTTTAACTTCTTTTGCAATTATACCGTTAGTATATAACTAAATCAATAGAGTTTATACTTATTTTAGAATCCTTTCATATATTATCATAATTTTAATACTTTCATAAAATATTTATATCAAAAATAATCTTCATGATATTCCAATTATTCAAGACTCGCTCGCGAGTCTTGGCGCGGAATTCGGGTCTGCATAGCAGACATACTTCCAATCCGAATTCCTGCGCATCCTCGCGGAGCGTATATCAGATGGGGGATTGAAACCCACCACTGATACATAATTGTTGCTCACCGCCTACAGAGGCGGGAGTCATCCCTCATCTGATATACCATGCAAAAATCAGGTGTGCAAAGCACACCTGATTATGAGCTAATTTTTTAACTTCCCCGATTCTTGATTTCCTGTTCGCTTCGCTCCCCTGCTTCGCAGTGCTCGGTACACCGAGACAGGAAATCAATTATGGTTCCTCGTAATTTTGCCTGCAAATACAACACTTCGTGTTCTGCTTGCGCAAAATTACTCGTCCCAGTTGTGATATACTTCCTGAACGTCGTCGTCTTCATCAAGTAAATCCAGTGTCTTCTGGATGTTTTTGATGTCTTCTTCACTGGTTAATTCTACCATTGTTCCTGGAATCATGGTTACATTGGCATCTGCCATCGGAATTCCTTCTGCTTCTAATGCTTCACGTACAGTGCTGAAATCATCTGGTGTTGTTAATACTTCAAAACTGTCTTCTTCTTCAACAAAATCTTCTGCTCCTGCATCCAGTGCGATCATCATTAAATCATCTGATTCCATTTCGCATTCTTCTTTGTCAATAATGATCTGTCCTTTTTTCTCAAACATATAAGATACACATCCTGGTGTTCCTACATTTCCATTTCCTTTTGTAAAAGCATTTCTAACGTTTGAAGCTGTACGGTTTTTATTATCTGTTAATGTTGCAACGATAATAGCTACTCCGCTTGGTCCGTATCCTTCATATGTAATCTGTTCATAATTAACAGAATCAGCATCTCCTGCTGCTTTTTTAATTCCACGTTCGATAGTGTCATTTGGCATATTATTTGCTTTTGCCTTTGCAATTACATCACGAAGTCTGCTGTTATTATCTGGATCTGGTCCTCCTTCTTTTACTGCAACAGCAATTTCTCTACCGATTACTGTAAAGATTTTTCCTTTCTTTGCATCATTTTTTTCTTTTTTGTGCTTAATGTTTGCAAATTTACTGTGTCCTGACATCTGTATCTTCCTTCCTTTTCCTTTTTTCTACTTTTACCTGTTTAATCATTTTTTCATGGATATCTACAGATTTGAATGAATATCCTTCGTAAATGATTTCTATTTCTTCATTGTCTTCTGGTAAATGTCCCAGCTGATCAATTAAAAAGCCATTTAGTGTTTCAATATCATCTGTATGAAATTCTATATTTAATAATTCTTCAACTTCTTCCAGTCGAGTGCTTCCTCGCATAAGATAAAGATCCGCCCATCCAAGCTTGGTAATATCCTTATCCTCAACATCATACTCATCCAAAATATTTCCTACAATAACCTCCAGCATATCCTCCATAGATACAATTCCTTCGGTCTGGCTGTATTCATCGATAATAATAGCCATGTGAATTTTCTTTGTCTGCATTTCCTGGAATAAATCAGACAAATTCATGGTTTGATGCACATAAAATGGCTCCCTGGCAATCTCAGAAAGCTTTTCTTTTCTTTTATTTAAATATGCATCCATAACATCTTTTAAATATAAAACTCCAATGATATTATCAATATCATCTTCATACAATGGGTATCTGGAATAAGGTTCATCAATCATATAGTTTAAAGCCTTTTCAATAGGCATGGAAACATCAATTGCTGAAATCTTCTTTCTTGATGTCATTACATCTGTGACATCCTTATCTCCAAATTCAAAAATATTTGTTATCATTTTTGCTTCATCTTCCAGAATTGCCCCCTGCTCATGACCTTCATTGACAATATTCATGATTTCTTCTTCAAATTCATTATCCTCTTCTTCGTCATGTTCCTGTTCAGAAGCTTTTACTTTCTTTTTTTGTTCTTTTAAACTGTCTTTTTGCTTCCAAAAAATACACCCCAGTGCAAATCCTATTACTGCAGCTGCCAGTATCAAAATCAATAGCATCGAGGCATTCATTTCTCCCATAATTATTTTCTCCTTCTTGCGAAAAATTAATTTTTGGTATCGGTTACCAAAAGTAAGACTTAGATAAATATACCATTTTCGCAGAAAAAGGTCAATGTTCCCACATTATGTATCAAGACTCAGACTGATTCGTAATGCTCGATCCACCTGGTCCAAAAAAGAACAGCTCAGGTGACAGACCTTTTCCCGAAGTCTGCTTTTATCTATTGTTCGAATTTGTTCCAGCAGAATGACCGAATCCTTTTCCAGCTGACATCTTCTGCAGTCCAGCGGCACATGAGTTGGTAGCTTTGCCTTATTCATCTTACTTGTAATGGCTGCGCAAATTACCGTTGGGCTGTACCTGTTTCCGGCATCATTCTGCAAAATGATTACTGGGCGAATTCCACCTTGTTCAGATCCGATAACAGGTCTCAAATCAGCATAAAATATATCTCCTCGCTTAATTACCATAAGCTATCACACTCTCCATTTCTTTCTTTTTATTATTTTATGAAGAGTATTCTCTTTTCTTTCAAAAGTATTCAAAAAAAACTTTTGATTTTAAAAAATCTTTAATACCGGAACCAATCGACATATTCTTACATATATTCGATGGCTTCTTTCATCTCACCGTTCTGAATATAGACTCTTGGTACTCTCTTACTTATGCCACAAACAAATTCATAGTTGAATGATCCTGCCATATTTGCAACTTCTTCAACAGAAATATGGTTTTCGCCATCATTTCCAACTAAGGTGACATCATCCATAACAGATACTCCTTCAATATCTGTTACATCTACCATAAACTGATCCATACAGATTCTTCCGATAATCGGAGCATACTGTCCATGTATCAAAACCCGTCCTTTGGAAGACAAAGCTCTTGGATATCCATCCGCATATCCAACTGGAATTGTAGCAATCTTTGTTTTTCTTTTTGTAATAAACGTATGATTATAGCTGACTCCTTCACCAGGTTCCACTTCCTTTACATGTACAATATGTGTCTTTAAGGACATAGCCGGTTTTAAATTTAAGACATCCTTAGCCACTTCTTCTGACGGATATAAACCATAGGTAATAATACCTGAACGTACCATATCCATTCTCCACTGATCCATATCAATAATGGAAGCGCTGTTGGAAACATGTTTAACCGGAATATCAATATTCTGTTCTTCCAGCCACCCTATAAATTTATCATATTCAGCTTTTTGTTTTTTTGCAGAATCCTTATTTTCTTCATCTGCACAGGCAAAATGTGTAAAAATACCTTCAATTTTAATATTAGGAAGCTTAGAGATCTTTATAACAGTTTCCAGAGATTCTTTTGTAGGCTTAAATCCAATGCGATTCATTCCAGTATCAAGTTTAATATGCACTTTTGCATCTTTTCCCAGTGCAACTGCTATTTTTGACAAGGATTCTGCCATTTCATAACAAAATACCGTTGGCTGGATTTCATATTGAATCAAAGCACCATATTGATACTCAGAGGTATATCCTAAAATTACGATAGGCTGTTTAATTCCATGATTTCTAAGAGTAATTCCTTCTTCAATGATGGCAACTGCAAATGCATCTACACCAATTTCATTTAAGGCTTTTGCAATAGGCACTGCTCCATGTCCATATCCGTCAGCTTTAATAACTGGCATAACTTTTACATCTGGTCCTATTACTCTTTTTACTTCGTTTATATTATTGCAGATTGCATCCAGATCGATAACTGCATGCACCCGGTAATACTGATTCATATTCTCCTCCTGTTACATCTTTTATGTGTTTTAAAATATCTGACGCTATCATGCTATATGGACCCTTTTCATCTCTTGCGGCATTTCCTGCAAGTCCATGAAGATACACACCCTTTATGGCTGCCTCATAGGAAGACATTCCAGAACCAAGAAGCCCGGCAATCATTCCAGCCAGAACATCTCCGCTTCCGCCTGTTGCCATTCCATGATTTCCACTTTGATTGATATATAGCAAATGAGATTTTTCTGTCACTACTGTTGCTGCATCTTTTAACACAGCCGTTCCATGGTACTTTCGGGCAATGTCCTCTGCTGCCTGACAGATATCTTTTTTTATTTCTTCCAGCGGCTTTGACAACAGTCTGGCACCTTCCATAAGATGAGGTGTCAAAATAAGACCGTATTCATATTGTACATCCATTTGATACCTGCTGATAGTATTCAACCCATCTGCATCGATGATCAATGGCTTTTTCCCATGCTCCATTATATACTGTAGCATATCTCTGGTCTGTTCTGATACCCCGATTCCCGGTCCAAACAAAATACAGTCACACCATTCCAAAGATTCTTTCAGCTGGTTTCTTGTTCCAAAAAGGCACTCTGGCAGCCTTGTTTGTAATATTCCTCGGTTTGATTCGTCAGAAAGAATCTTTACCAGTCCGGCTCCCATTCTTAAAGCAGCTTCTCCTGCAAAAGCCGCTGCTCCTGACATGGTTTCATTACCTGTTATCATAAGGATTTTACCATAAGTTCCTTTATTGGAATCATTGGCCCTCGGCGGCATTATATTCCTTTCATCCGCAAATGTAAAGGCACTTGCATATTCTTGTATGGTCTGATCATGAAATCCAATAGATACCAGTTTTGTAATACCACAATAATCTTTGCCCGGATACAGCAAATGACCTCTTTTTAATCCTCCAAATGTCACTGTTACATCAGCATTCACTGCACAGCCAAGAACTTTCCCGCTGTCTCCGCTGATTCCAGAAGGAATATCAATGGAAATAACTTTCTTTCCAGACTGATTAATCTGTTGAATTACCTCTTTGAAAATGCCTCCTACTTCTCTTGATAGACCCACACCAAAGATTCCTTCAACCAAAAAATCATATTTTTCATATTTCACATCATCAACAGGATAAAATCCTAGATTTTCTAAAATTGAAAGTTGCAGTTTTAAATCTTTTGAAGCCTTTTCTACATTTCCAACAATAGTAAAATCTATCCTATATTTCTGTTCAAGGAGAATCCTTGCCGCAGCCAGTGCATCTCCTCCATTATTTCCTGTACCTGCAATTATCAAAATACGACTTTCTTTTTTCGCATATTCTTTCACCACATTTGCCACAGCCTCTGAAGCTCTCTCCATTAACACTAAGCCCGGAATTCCTATTTGATCAATAGTTTTTCTATCAATATCCTGCATTTCTTTATTTGTCAAAACATATTTCATAAGCACTCTCCTATCGCAAATGCCTGTGTATATTTCCCTGTATTTGTAATGGAAATATGAATTTTTTCAATTTTAAGATTTTCCGCCATTTTTTCTGCCTGTCCATACAATTTTACATATGGTTTACCTTTATGATCTCTAAGTACTTCTATCTCATTTGCTTCTACACCGAAAAAGCCGGTCCCAAATACTTTGGAAACGGCTTCCTTTACAGCAAAATTACCAGCTAAAGTCGTAGCATTATTATTTGCATCGGATAATTCATTTGTCGTAAATATTCGATTCAGAGTTTTATGCCTTGAGATCATTTTCTGAATCCTGCTGATTTCTACCAGATCTGTTCCTATCCCGACAATCATCTTTCTTACTCTCCATTCTCTTCCCGATTATGTATATTGTAAGTCAATGTCATTAAACTTTCAGCAAGATGTACATTTTCTACTGTAACATTTTCCGGAAGATGCAAATCCACTGGAGCGAAGTTCCAAAATCCTCGAATACCCCATTCAACCATCTTTTTAGCTATACTTGGAGCCTGGTCTTTTGGAAGTGTCAATGCTGCAATCTTGATATTATGGTGTTTGATATAATCTTCCATATCATCAATATCCAGCACTTTAACTCCACGAACAGAAATACCTATCAGTTTTGGATTGACATCAAATAACGCCATTACTTTGTATCCATAATCTTCATTGAATGACTGATAATTCGCAAGGGCCTGTCCCAGGTTTCCTGCTCCGACAATGATCATATCATTTCTCTTATCCAGCCCTAAAATTTTTCCAATTTCGGTGTACAGATTTTCCACATTATATCCGTAGCCCTGTTGTCCAAATCCTCCAAAATTATTTAAATCCTGGCGTATCTGAGATGCTGTTACCATCATACGTTCACTCAGTTCCTTAGAAGAAATTCTGGTAATATTTTTTGCCTTTAATGCACCAAGATATCGGAAATATCTTGGAAGACGTTTTATTACAGCTGATGAAATATTTTTATTTGTATTTCCCATTTTATTTCCTCCAAACTTTATTTCTATTTTAATTATATAAGATTGTCTAATAACTGTCAATCTTTCTCATTAGTTTCCAAATGAAAATTATTCCATTTTATATGAAAATATGATATTCTGAATTCTAGTGTCTTCATTGAAAATAATATTTTATATAATAGAAGGAGTTATTGACTTATGATTTTATCATGCCAGAATATTTGTAAAACATTTGTCGAAAAACCTGTTTTACAGAATATTTCATTCCACTTAAATGAAAATGACCGACTGGCGATTATCGGATATAACGGTGCAGGAAAATCCACATTATTAAAAATTCTCGTTGGAGAAATAAGTGCAGATGACGGAGAAGTATCCATGAAAAAAGATACATCTCTAGGATATCTGGCACAGCATCAGAATCATAGCTTTCACCATACAATCTTTGATGAACTGCTTTCCGTAAAGCAGGAAATAATTGAACTGGACCATGAAATGCGAACATGCGAACACGAAATGCAACATTTAAGTGGTGAAGAACTTGAGCAGAAAATGAAACAATATACCAATGCCACCCATCGTTTTGAACAGTTAAATGGATTTGCATACAAAAGTGAAATTACCGGGATTTTAAAAGGACTTGGATTTTGTGAAGAAGATTTCCAGAAACAGATCAGTACATTATCAGGAGGGCAAATGACACGTGTAGCCCTCGGAAAACTTCTATTGAAAAATCCTGATGTTTTATTACTGGACGAGCCTACCAATCATCTGGATGTAGAATCCATTCGATGGCTGGAAAATTACCTGTCCCATTATAACGGAGCGGTGATTATCGTATCCCATGACCGCTATTTTCTTGACAAGATTGTCAACAAAGTTATGGAAATCGAACTGGGAAAATCTATGCTTTTTGATGGAAATTATTCTCAATTTATTCAAAAACGAGATCAGATCAAAGCTATCCGCCAAAAGGAATATGAAAATCAGCAGCAGGAAATTAAACACCAGCAGGAAGTTATCAAAAAACTAAAGCAATTTAATCGCGAAAAATCCATTCGACGTGCTGAAAGTCGCGAAAAAGCCTTAAATAAGATGGAAATTCTTGAGAAACCAATGGAATATAATTCTGATATGCGTCTTATCATTGAACCTGAAGTAATCAGCGGTAATGATGTTCTGACATTAAAAGATGTGAAAAAATCATTCGGCTCAAAGCCTCTGTTTGATCATATCAGCTGTAATATTTTTAGAGGTGAACGTGTTGCTCTGATCGGACCAAATGGTACTGGAAAAACAACATTATTGAAAATCATATGTAAAAAGATCAGTAAAAACAGTGGTCTGATTCAGCTTGGGGCTGGTGTATCTATCGGATATTATGACCAGGCTCAAGATAACCTGGACGATTCAAAAACAATTTTTGATGAAATATCCGACTCATATCCAGACCTTACAAATACAAAAATACGAAATACTCTGGCAGCATTTCTGTTTTATGGAGAAGATGTTTTTCGACCGATATCTTCTTTAAGCGGAGGAGAAAAAGGGCGTGTATCTCTGGCAAAACTAATGCTTTCTCATGCCAATTTTCTGATTCTGGACGAGCCTACAAACCATTTGGATATCCATTCAAAAGAAATATTGGAATCTGCCATGAACGCTTATACAGGAACAATTTTTTACGTTTCTCATGATCGCTATTTTATTAACAAAACATCTACCCGTATTCTTGAAATTTCTGATAGCGGATTGACATCTTATACTGGTAATTATCAGGATTATTTAAAACAAAAAGAAAAAGAAGCCATTATTACTGCAGATAATAACCCGGCAGAAGAAATCACGGAATCCAAGCTTGACTGGCAGCAGCAGAAAGAACTTCAGGCAAAACAGCGGAAAAAGGAAAATCGCCTAAAAAAAGTCGAAGAACAAATCACACAGCTAGAAGAACGCCAGTCTGAGATTGAAGAACAAATGGCACTGCCAGAAATTGCTACAGATGTTGCAAAACTAATGGAGCTCGGTAATGAGCAGGCTTCTATTACTGATTCTCTGGAAGAATTGTATGAAGAATGGGAAACCCTTTGCTAATTTTGTAAAAAGGGGTATAATTAGAGAAATCATAATAATTATATGGAGGTTATCATGAAATTATTATCCTTTGTAGTACCTTGCTATAACTCTCAGGAATATATGCGTCACTGCATTGACACACTTTTACCAGGTGGCGAAAATGTTGAAATTTTAATCGTTAATGATGGTTCTTCTGATCATACTGCAGCAATTGCAGATGAATATCAGAGAAAATATCCTACTATTTGCCGTGCCATCCACCAGGAGAATAAAGGACACGGCGGCGCAGTCAATGCCGGAATTGCCAATGCCACCGGCATATACTTAAAAGTTGTAGACAGCGATGACTGGGTTAATCAGGCAGCCTATGACAAAATCATGGATACTTTATCTAGTTTCTATGAAAAAGGAACTGTTCTTGACATGCTTCTTGCAAACTATGTTTACGAAAAACAGGGTGCCAGAAAAAAAACTGTTATCCATTATCGTCATGCCATTCCTCACAATAAAGTATTCTGCTGGAATGATGTAAAACGATTTCCTATTGGACAGTATATTCTTATGCATTCTGTTATTTATCGTACAGCACTGCTTCGGGAATGCCAGCTAAAACTTCCAGAACATACATTTTATGTTGACAACATTTATGTATATAAACCACTTCCATATGTAAAAAACATGTATTATCTGGATGTAAATTTCTACCGCTATTTTATCGGTCGAGATGATCAGTCTGTAAACGAAATAAATATGATTAAGAGAATCGATCAGCAGTTTTTAGTTACAAAAATCATGATTGATTATATGGCTGGTTTCAACATCACCACCAAACCTCTTGCCCGTTATATGCGGCATTATCTGTCTATCATCATGTGTATTTCTTCTATTATTGCCTTGAAATCAGGCAAGCCGGAGCATATTCAGATGAAGAAAGAATTATGGAAATATCTATATGATAAAGATAAATCTCTTTATCGTAAAATTCGCCACAGCATTGTTGGCTATGCAGTAAATCTTCCAGGAAGAGGCGGAAGAAAAACAACCATTGGTATATACAAAGCCGCGAGAAAATTTATCGGTTTTAATTAATTTTCTCACCCCACATCTGATGTATCCTTTTTCTCTGCTGTACGTATTCTATAATATAACAGTAGGGAGAAATCTATGTTACAATCCATCTCAGAACAAATTCATGCAGATCTTGCTCATAAACAGGGTCTTATGGGAAAAGGAATCGGTATTGCTTTTCTGGATACCGGTCTTTTTCCCCATAAAGACTTTGCTCCAGCTGATCATCGTATTGCTGCATTTATTGACTTTGTTAATCATAAAACCAAATACTATGACGACAATGGACATGGTACTCATATTACCGGAATAGCAGCTTCTTCCTGTCCTTATGGCAATGATATTCTTGGGATTGCTCCGAAATCACACATTATCTCATTAAAAGTTTTAAATTCTTTTGGAAATGGTATTCCATCCGCTTTTATCCGCGGTCTGGATTGGATTCATACAAACTATCAGAGTTATGATATTCGAATCGTAAACATCTCCATAGGCACTGCGCAAACCAACGAAGATGAATCTTCCAGAGAGATTCTTCGCTATGTGGATCAATTATGGGATGATGGTCTTATCGTTTGTATTGCCGGAGGCAATCACGGTCCAGGTCCTCAGAGTATCTCTATTCCCGGAAACAGCAGAAAAATCATCACCGTTGGTTCCAGCGATGACTTTATGAAAATCATAGGTAATTACCGTTTTTCCAGTCACTATTCCGGAAGAGGACCAACTCGTTCTTGTGTTATGAAACCTGATGTTGTAGCACCAGGAACAAATATTTATTCCTGCAGTATCAACAACCACTACACTATAAAAAGCGGTACTTCAATGGCAACCCCTGTGGTTTCCGGTGCAATGGCACTTTTAATCGAAAAATATCCATATTACACCAATAAAGACGCAAAACTAAAATTAAAAAACAATTGCGACCAATTAAAAACCCCCAGACACCATCAGGGCTGGGGGAAAATCAATCTAAAAAAATTATTAGACCTATAACAGGAATTCACACAATACCTGATTGCTGATAAGAATTCCTTTTTCCGTCAATGATAACATATCATCCTTTTCTTTCATCCATCCGCAGCCTATGGCTTTCTCTATTACATTCCTATAAAAATAATTCATAGGCTGATGGAATTTTTGCCTAAATTCTGTTCTTGATACCCCTTTGGTTTTACGAAGCCCCAAAAACATAAATTCTTCTATTTGTGCTTCCAAGGTTAAGGGTTTGGTTTCTTCAAACACTTTTGGAAAATAATCGGTTGCCAGATATTCATTCATAGAAAAAGAATTTTCAAAACGTTTTTCATCCAGATATGAAGCTGCATTAAGTCCTACTCCCAGATAAGGAATCTGTGACCAGTAACCCAGATTATGTATACACTCATAGCCCGGCTTGGCATAGTTAGATATCTCATACTTTTCATAACCATACTCTACAAGAATTTCTCCAGTCATCTTGTACATGGAAACTTCGTCTTCTTCTGACGGCAAATATAATCCAATAGATTCATCTTGTGCAAACCTTGTTCCCTCTTCAATGATCAGACTATATGCAGAAATATGCTCAGGCTTCAATTCTGCTACATTTCTAAGTGTTTCCTCATAAGATTTTATCGTTTGTTTTGGAATTGCACTCATCAGATCTACATTAATATTCTCAAACCCGGCTTTTCGTGCATCATAATAGCTTTCAAGAAACTCCTCATAAGTATGAATTCTTCCAAGATAAGAAAGTTCTTCCTGCCTTGTACTTTGAAGTCCAAAACTGATTCTACTAATTCCCGCATCATAATACATTCTTAATTTTTCAGCATCTACCGTTCCTGGATTAGCTTCTATGGTAACTTCTGCATTTTCCATGACAGAAAAGGATTGTCTGATAATCTGACACAATTTCTGAATATAAACTGCATCAATGGAAGATGGGGTCCCTCCTCCAATAAAAATTGTAGAAATCTTTCTGTCGCCGTCCAAATGATTGCCCCATTGTTCCAGTTCCTGATAAAGCTTTTCCATATATAACTTGACTGTAGTTTCTGATGCCTGAAAAGAACAAAAATCACAATAATTGCATTTTTGTATACAAAAAGGAATATGAACATATAATTCCAATTCTTTAGTCTTCATCCAGTTTTAACACACTCATAAATGCTTCCTGTGGAATTTCTACACTTCCAACCTGACGCATTCTCTTCTTTCCTTTCTTCTGTTTTTCCAACAGCTTTCTTTTTCTTGAAATATCTCCTCCATAACATTTTGCAAGAACGTCTTTTCTCATTGCCTTCACCGTTTCACGGGCAATAATTTTGCTTCCAATAGCTGCCTGAATAGGTATTTCAAATAAATGTCTTGGTATTTCTTCTTTTAATTTTGAACACATCTTTCTTCCACGTTCATAAGCAGTATCTTCGTGAACAATAAAAGATAAAGCATCCACTTCTTCTTTATTTATGAGAATATCCAATTTCACCAGTCTGGCTGTTTCATAACCCTTCATTTCATAATCCAGAGAGGCATATCCTCTGGAACGTGATTTTAAAGCATCAAAGAAATCATAAATAATCTCATTTAAAGGCAGTTCATATCGAAGAAGCGCTCTCGTTTCTTCCATATATTCCATTCCAAGATATACACCTCTTCGTTCCTGGCAAAGTCCCATAATGGCACCAACAAACTCAGAAGTCACCATGATTTCAGCCGTAACAATCGGTTCCTCCATATGATCAATCTCTGATGGATCCGGCAGATTGGATGGATTAGTCAATTCAATCATCGTTCCATCTGTCTTATATACACGGTAAATAACACCTGGTGCTGTAGTCACCAGATCCAGATTATATTCTCTCTCCAGACGTTCCTGAATGATTTCCAGATGTAGTAATCCTAAAAATCCACATCGGAATCCAAATCCAAGTGCAATGGAAGTTTCCGGTTCAAACTGAAGTGCAGCATCATTTAACTGAAGCTTTTCCAATGCATCTCTTAAATCCGGATATTTTGCTCCATCTGTTGGATATAATCCACAGTAAACCATTGGATTGACCTTTTTGTATCCAGGCAACGGCTCTGCACATGGATCATTCAAGTCAGTAATGGTATCACCCACTCTGGTTCCCTGTACATCTTTAAGACTTGCCGTCACATACCCTACCATTCCTGCTGTTAACTCATCACATGGAATAAACTGTCCTGCACCAAAGGTACCTACTTCTACAACTTCTGCAGATGCACCTGTGGCCATCATTTTCATCTTGGTTCCTGCTTTAATTGTCCCTTCCTTAATTCGTGTGAAAATAATAACCCCTTTGTATGCATCATAAATACTATCAAAAATCAATCCCTGCAAAGGTCCCTTTGAATCTCCTTTTGGAGCTGGAATTTTTGTTACAATCTGTTCAAGAACCTGCTCCACATTCAGCCCGCTTTTCGCTGATACCAATGGAGCATCTTCGGCATCAATTCCAATAACATCTTCAATTTCAGCTTTAACTCTCTCTGGATCTGCACTTGGTAAATCTATTTTATTGATAACAGGCATAATCTCCAGATCATGGTCCAATGCCAGATAAACATTTGCCAGTGTCTGTGCCTCTATTCCCTGCGCCGCATCAACAACTAAAATAGCACCTTCACATGCTGCAAGGCTTCGAGATACTTCATAGTTAAAATCAACATGTCCCGGAGTATCAATAAGATTAAAGATATATTCTTCTCCATCATCAGCCTTATATACAATACGTACTGCCTGAGACTTAATTGTAATTCCTCTTTCTCTTTCCAGATCCATATTATCCAGAACCTGTTCCTGCATTTCTCGATCGGTTAATGTTCCCGTCATCTGAATAATACGATCAGCTAACGTCGATTTCCCATGATCTATATGTGCAATAATACAAAAATTTCGAATCTTACTCTGATCTATAGCCATATGTTCCTCCTAAATAAATCAAGTACGCCCCGGCGTACCTGCCGTGAATGGCGTTAACTTATTTAGTATAACACATCATTTAATAATTCAGCAAGTAAACTCATAGATGCTTTTGCCTGCTTTACTGTATTGTTTTGTGCTCCAACCTCTACAAGAAGACTTCTTCCTCGATAATGCAGATTATATCGATATCCTTTAATATATATTTTTCTCGTGAATCCTGGATATTTCCTTGCTGCCTGTGCCTGAAGCTGCAAACTAAATGCAAGATTTTTTTTCTTATTTATATTTTTTAAATACTTTATATCACCATTACTTGCAGTACGGCTAATTCCATTAAAAAACATAATCTGTGCCATTTTTCTGCCATTTTGAGTAGTAATAAGTTTTGTGCTTTCTTTCACTCCATCTCTGTGAAGATCAATGATAACCTGTATTTCAGGATATTTTTTTAAATATTTTTCAATAGATACTGCTGCATAATTATATGCTCTGGAACGCTCTTCTTTTCCATTTTGCATATCATAAATCCTTCGATCATGTATTACACTGATACCTTTCTTTTTTAGATTTTGAGCCAGCGCATCACCTACACCTATTACTGTATCACTTTTTTTCCCTGGCCTGCTGTCTTTATACTGCTCGCTTCCATGAGTATGATAAATAAGGACCTGAGGAGACGAGGTTTTTTTCAGACTTAAATCCATATTCATTAATTGTTTTCCATTTATCTCACTATTTGTAACGGTTGTCGTACTGTCAATCTGATAAATGTACTTTCGCAAATACTGAGAATTTTCCCAATTTTTTATATGAAATTTTTTGCCGGATGTCTCAACCTCCTCTACGTGACCATCCGTTTCCTCATCGTCTTCAAAATAATAATAATTTTCTGATACCAGATCCAGCCCGGATGTTTTTTTATAATCTTCACTAAATTGAAGTACAGGTGCAGCCTCTTCCTTATACATGGCAATAATTTCGGACAATACGTCTCCATACAGGGACTGCTCTTTTTTATAAAGCACTGGAAACATTTCCCTTTCAAGACAATGGTAGAACCCATTTATCACCTCTGATATAAATTCCTGATGAGCGAACACTTTTATAAAAAAAATTATTATGATACACATCAGAGAAAAAATTGTAACTAACTTCCTTTTTTTATCCATATTTTCATTCTATTCATAATTTCCATGAATATGCAGTAATTGGTTAATTCCTTCAGAAATGGTATAGCTGATTCTTCTCATGGACTCATCTATATTTTTAGGAGTCACATGCATAGATATAAATTCTTCATCCAGTCTCTGGTAAGCTTTTTCCTGATTTTCTTCTTCTAATAGATCATTAATAATTGCAGGAACCGATATTACCGTAGGAACTCCTACTGCAAGAACCGGAATTCCTACAGTTCTTCTTGTAATTTCATTGCGGTGATTCCCTACCCCGGAGCCAGGTGCAATTCCTGTATCACTAATTTGTATTGTACGATTTAACCTATATGAACTTCTAGCAGCCAGTGCATCAATGGCTATCACATAATCAGGTTTTGTTTTATCAACCAGTGCCTCTAAAATTTCGCTTGTTTCAATTCCAGTCTGCGCCATCACACCAGGAGCAATAGCACTTAATTCCATAGCCGAATTTAACAGTCCCTCTTTCTTTAAATGTCTTGTTACATAAAGCTGTTCTACCACCTTAGGTCCAAGAGAATCTGCTGTTACGCCAGCATTTCCAAGTCCTGCCACCAGTACCTTGGCATTTCTTGGAATCATTTCCTTCAAATTGTCACATAACGCCTTACTCATTTCACGATGAAAATCACCATCATTTCGCGAAAGATTTTTTGCTTCAATGGTAATATACTGCCCTATAGGCTTTCCCAAAGCTTCTTCACCTTTTTTATTCTTGATAATGATCTTTGTTTCTTTCATATGATTGGCAGTATCAATTCTCGTCTTTACTGCCACTCCTGATAACAAAGATTCTTCTGTCATATCCTCTTTTAATTCCAGTGCCAAATCTGTACGGTTTTGCATACTCTTCTCCTTTTTTGTTAGTATTGTACTTTTTCAAAAAAATATGTGATTTTTAGTTTTTCTTATTGACAAAATTTACTTTCTTCTATAAAATATAACAGTATGTTTGTCTATGGCTTAACCGTGTCTCGCTGTAGACGAATACCGAAACGAATAGATATTATAAAGTTTTTTATATTGGAGGTGCCCACATTGGCAAACATTAAATCAGCAAAAAAAAGAATTAAAGTTATCGAAACAAAGACAGCTAGAAACAAAGCAATCAAAACTAAAGTTAAAACTTACATTAAAAAAGTTGACGCAGCTATCGCAGTTGGAGATAAAGCAGCAGCTGATGCAGCATTAACAGCATGCATTTCAGAAATCAACAAAGCAGCTTCTAAAGGAATTTTCCACAAAAACACAGCTGCAAGAAAAATTTCTCGTTTAACAAAAGCTGTAAACAAAGTAGCTTAATTTCAGATTATATATATAAAAAAAGAAGAGCAACCGTCAGCTCTTCTTTTTTTATTTCATCCCTGATTTCTCTAGCTTTCCTTGCATACTTCAACCCAACTCTTACAATTTGAACATTTCTCCTATTGGCTAAATTCAATTAATAATAGCTCTACTCCAACTCTATCGCTGATAATACCACTCTTAATCTGTTCATCGGTTTTTGCACAAGCTTCCACCATCTGATATAAAGTATCCATTCGAAACAATTTTGCCTGCTCTTTTAATTTTCCAACAACAAATGGCGGTACTTTTATTTTCTTTGCAATTGTACTATTGTTCTGTCCCCTGCTTTCAAGATCCTTAACCTGCAGCAACTGATTACACTGTCTTACCAGAAGAGCCAAAATACCAAAAGGTGATTCCTTTAACTCAATAAGATCATAATACAAAGTCAATACCTTATCCCTTTGTTTTCGGGCAATGGCCTCCAGCATAACAAAAATCTGGTTTGTTGTTTGAGAAGATGTTAATGCATCCAAATCTTTCTGTGTTATTTCAGTTCTGTCATCTGTATACGAAACCAGTTTTTCCAATTCATTTTTTAAAGTAAACATATCAGAACCACATCGATACAAAAAGCTGCGAAGTACAGGAGAAGACATCTGTTTCTGTTCTCTTTTCAGCAGTGACTGAATCCATTTAGCCAGGTCTTTATCACTTGCCGCCTCGAAAGATACAACATGCCCTTCTTTTGATAAATACTTGTAAATTTTGGATCTTTTATCCACATCATCTTCAATAAAAATCATAACTGTTGTATCAGCACATTCCTTCAATTGTTCCAGGAATTTATCATCTGTCTTTTTCCCAAGTCCCGTCTGATCCAGAATGATCAACCTGTGATCACTGAAAAAAGGAAGTGTTTTAGCCAGCTCTGCCACCTCCAGGGAGTCTGTTTTTTTTCCTTCAAAATATGAGTAATTCATGGTATCTTCCTTGGAAACTAGAGCATTTTTAAGCTGTTCCTTCATCTGAGATACCATATACTTCTCACTACCATAGAACAGATAGAATTTCGGATATGTATTTGTTTTAATATGTTCTAATATTTTTTTCATTTCATTCACTCACTTCAACTTTTGTAATAGTATGTTATCATATATTATAGTATTTTTCAGCATCTAATTTCGTCCTTTTATTATAACTGCACCTTCTTGATCCGTTCTTCGAATCTTTATATGATATTCCTTTAATCTTTTCATCACCTCCTGATGAGGGTGTCCATATCTGTTATTTTTTCCACATGAAATAATCCCTGTCAAAGGCTTTACAATATCCAGAAATTCCTTAGAGGTAGAATTTTTTGAGCCATGATGTGCAATTTTTACTATCTCTGTATTTTTAAGTCCTTCTTCCTTCAGTACTTTTTCTCCTTCTTTTTCCACATCCCCGGTAAGTAAAATTTTATATCCAAATACTTCTCCTTGCATCACCAGTGAAGCTGCATTTTTCTCTAGAGAACTATTCTTTTGAGGGTGAATGATATCCAGATAAAAATCCTGACCAGATATCTTATTTCCTTTTGATAAATAAAATACTTTGGCATTCATTCTTTCAGCTATTTTTTCTATTTTCATGTAATTTTGATCTTTCGGCACCGCAGGAAGTCCAAGGTATTCTATTTTCCCCATTTCCAGTAATTCCAGAATCCCAGAATAATGATCTGAATCCAAATGTGTTATAACTGCAATTTTCACTTTACGATACCCATAATATTTCAGACATGGTAACATCTGATACTTCCCAACATGATCCTTACTTGAACTTCCACCATCTATCACTACCATGCCGCCTTTTGTATTCATCATCACACAATCCCCTTGCCCAATATCCATGAAAACAATTGCCGGCATACGGATCATTGGTGTTATCAGAAGAATAAGGATTCCTGAATAAATCCCAATCATTTTAAAAGTAAAATTCTTTTTTAAATTTCCATTGATTATAATGCCTAATATTCCATAATAAATAAACACCCAAAACAATGGTACTTTTCCGACAGTAATCATTCCATATTTCAGCCTTGATAACCAGATTACAAAACGGAACATTGTATCTGATACTCGATGTATAGGAACATATGGTACCCACAAGAAACATACAGCAATTTCAAATGCCATAGATGCAACAGGTATTGCCACACAATTGGAAAGAAATGATAAAACCGGCGATTCATACTGAATGTAAATCATCATTGGCAACATTCCCATCTGAATATACAACGGAAACTTTACACTATTTAGAAATTTCTGAACATAATTTTTATATTGATTTTCCATCTGCTGAATAGATCCGATAGTAAAAACAGCTGTAAATGATAATAAAAATCCTGTATCCAAAATATAAAACGGTCTTTTCAGCAGTAATAAAATACCTGCAAAAGCACCTGCTGATAGAAGATCATATGGTCTCCCTGTTATTTGTGCCAGAAAATATACTCCTAGCATAATCCATGCACGAATTGCTGAAACAGAAAGTCCTGTAAGGATACAATAAAATCCTGCCGTTAAAAATCCTACAAAACTGCTTATAAGAAAGTTGATTCCCATTTTTCGGAGAATATTATAAATACTTCTTCCTGCCATGGAAATATGAAGCCCTGAGACTGCTAATAAATGAATCAATCCACTTTCTCTGAATTCATCTTTCTGGACATCCGAAATTTCTGATTTATCTCCAAGAAGCATCCCCTGTACTAACGGAATCGTATCTTTAGAGTACTGTTTTTGAATTTGATCCTTGAAATACTGCCGGCACTTCATAAAATAGTATTCCATTCCACCGGAACTGTAATTTAAGATTTGAATATGATCTGAAAAAGATGTGAAATAAATTCCCTTGCTAAGATAATAGTTTTTCAACGAAAACTCTCCAGGATTAGAACTGTTCTCCCAAAATTCCAGAGACCCCCATACGCCTATTTTATCTCCAGGATAAATATCTTCATCCCCGGAATAATAAAGGAGAATTTTCCCTTCATATCCCTGCCGTTTTAAAAGGCAGGTGAGACCTTTGTCTCTATTTGTCACTTTAATAACTTCTGACTGATAATAATTCTGCTGTTCATTTAAGACTTTCATCCATTCCTTCTGTGCCGAATATTTCTGCATTCCCATGACTGATAATCCCAGACACAGACCGGCAATGATTAACAGATAATTTTTACTTTTTCTGATAAGAACAGCGAAAACGATAGCTGACAAAAGAAAATAAAAAACCGCTGTTATGGACATTTCATTCCACACAGCGGCCACACCGGTCATACATCCGGCAAATATTAAAACCATCGGTCTGTTTTTCATAAAATCATTTCATTGGCAGTTCACCAAAGACAAAACTGTCACGTCCTAAAGCTCCAATAGCTTTTCCATCCGTATCCAGCATAGCTTTCCCGGAAACAGAAAAAGACACATAATTAATATCCTCCAGCTGAGTCAGTGTATAAACAATCCCTGCACGACAAATTAAATCTTCGTTTTCCGCAATTTTCTTATATCCCGTTGAAAAATCAATAGAAACAACATTACTGCTGACTGTCACGTTGTTCATAATTACTCTTTTGGGAATTGCTGATTTATACATGCTGTCTTTACGGTTGGTCTGCATCTCTTTTAAGAGAAGTTCCACTTTTTGCTGTCGATTATCTGTAGATGAAATTTTCTTTTTCACAGAAATTAAACGAGTACAGTCTTTATCAGTATAGTAAACAGCCACTCCTTCTTGCTTATCTGTTTTCTTTGTTTTCTTCTCTGACCGACATCCCGAAAATACAAACATTAGACAAAGACAGCACAAAAAAGCTATAATTTTTTTCTTTTTCATCATGATGTCATCCTCCTATACGTTGTATTTTAAAGGAATTCTAAAGGTAAATGTTGTTCCCTCTCCCACCTTGCTGTAAAGTTTGATTTCACCATTGTGCATCAGTACAGCATTATGAGCAATGGCAAGACCGAGTCCCGTTCCTCCGGTATCTCTGGATCTTGCTTTGTCAACACGGAAGAATCTGTCAAAAACTTTGTCCTGACAATCTTCCGGAATACCGACACCTGAATCAGCTACCTTCACATAAAAATATTTATGATCAGCATTCAGTGTCACACGTATCCATCCATCATCTTTATTATACTTGATTCCGTTTTCTATAATATTAGAAAGTGCCAGTGTCAATTTTACTTCATCGATTTCTGCTGTTACCGGTCGAAAACTTTCAAAAATCAGCTCGATATTACGCTGCTTTGCAATAGGTTTCAATCGTTTCATGATAATTTCCAGCAGTTCATTGATATTCACATTTGAAATCTCCAGTTTTGCTGCTTTTTTATCCATTTTAACAAGCGACAGCAGGTCTGAAATAATCACATTCTCCCTGTCAATTTCCGCAACAATATCTTCCATAAATTCCCGATACAATTCAACCGGAACCTGATCACCCTGCTGAAGAAGTGAATCCGCCAGAACTTTCATAGATGTCATTGGTGTCTTCAGCTCGTGAGATACATTGGATACAAATTCCTGCCTGGAATCCTCTAAGGTCTGCATCCTGGACAAAATCTCGTTAAAACGATGTACAATTTCCTGGACTTCAGTAAAACCTGACTCCCCGACAGAAGCATCTTCATGACCTGCAGCAATATAGTCAACATCTTTCTGAATCTTACGAAAATCTCTTGTAAGCAAATAACTTAAAACTACAGAAAAAGACAACCCGAAGATAATAAATGCAACCAAAAGCATATTCCTTCTTTCGCTCATGTCAGAAATTGCAGCCATAATATCCTTCTGAGGAACAGTACAGATTACTGCTCCTAAAACATCATCTCTACCTTCTGCCTCTGACACAATAGGAACCATGACTTCTGCATAATCGCCTTTTTCTCTGACAATACGTTTCTTTTTACCATCCATAATCTTCAGAATATCCTTATTCAAAAAATATCTGTCCTGAAAATCTGTATGAGTATCTTTTATGATTTTATAATTACTTTTTATGACTATGATTCGCCCGTTCATACTGGCAGCCAGCTGGTCTGTTTGCGTAGAAAGAGAGTTGGAGCTGCCATCTAAAATAAAATCAACTCCAACTACCTGATTGCCCAGCCATTTACACTGGTTTTCAATATGATCTATCTTCTGATCCAGTACTTTTTCACTATAACCGTCATTTAAGAATTTGCTAAATAATAATGAAATAAACACGGATAGAGAAAATACCGCAATTAATACGATAAACTGCATACTATGTAAGAAGGCGAACCTGTCCTTCTTACGCTTGAAAATAGTAACCTACCCCCCACTTTGTATGTACATAATCCGGTACACCTGGATTAACTTCAATCTTTTCTCTCAGTCTACGTATATGCACATCGACAGTTCTTGCATCTCCCGGATAATCATATCCCCATACAGTATTTAGCAAATCTTCTCTGCTATATACCTTGTTTGGATGAAACACTAATAATTCCAGCAAATCAAATTCTTTTGCTGTCAAATTCACCTCTTTACCATGAATATGAACTCTCCGACTCTCGCAGTCAATCTTCAGACCTCTTGACTCTATAACTTTTGGTGATTCTTCCACATGGGCATCATGATGTGCACTTCGACGCATAATCGCCTTGATTCTGGCTTTCACCTCAAGAATGTTAAATGGTTTTGTAATATAATCATCCGCACCATATTCCAATCCAAGGATCTTATCCATATCCTCACCCTTAGCTGTCAGCATCATAATTGGAACATTAGAAAATTCACGAATTGCCTGACACACTTCAAATCCTGTTAATCCCGGAAGCATAACATCCAAAAGGATAATATCATACTTTTTTTCTTTGGCCATTGCCAATGCTTCTTCACCATCGTAGGCACAATCAACCTGCATTTCATCTTGCTCAAGGCTGAATTTAAGTCCTTTAACGATTGATTTTTCATCATCAACAACTAATACCTTTCTCATTTTTCACACCTCTATATATTTTAAATTGTTATTTTGTCTTTTAATTTATCATAGATTCCCTCTTTTATCCCCTGGATTTTCATAATATCTTCGGCATTTGAAAAAGGACCATGTTCCTCTCTATATGAAATGATGGACTGTGCCTTGGATTCTCCTATTCCAGGCAATGTCATCAATTCTTCCTTTCCTGCAGTATTAATATCGATCTTTCCAGATTTGGATGTCTCTATATTTCCCTGTTTTTCTGGTACACTCTTACTGGTCTCTTTCTTTGA
Source organism: Anaerostipes sp. 494a (assembly GCF_001940315.1). Lineage (NCBI taxonomy): Bacteria > Bacillati > Bacillota > Clostridia > Lachnospirales > Lachnospiraceae > Anaerostipes > Anaerostipes sp. 494a. Next base: position 551,399 of record NZ_MJIF01000001.1, read on the forward strand.
TGGTACATAAATCTGCTGTCCGTCTTTCATCTTTTCTGCCTGATTAATGCTTTCTATTGAGGCCTTTGAAGTAAATCCTCCTGCTGCTTCTACAGCTGACACAATCCTTGCATCCTTAGGAAAACGATATACTCCTGGCTGCTTCACCTGACCGCAGATATAGACATAAATCTTCGATTCCTGCACAGACGAACTGGCCGCTGTCGTCTTCTCCTGTCGAATCTTTACATCTGACGTATCCGCGCACCCTGTCAAAAGAGTGAAAAACGACAGTAAAACAATAACTATCTGGACTCTTTTTAACAACATAAACCTCCCGGTCATTACAAAGAGTTCGGAACATGAAAATCTATCTATTATTGTAACTAAAATAATATTACTTTACAAGTGATATTTAAGATTTCCATTTAAATATTATAATACCTGCTACGAACAAAACAACTCCTGCTATTTTCATCCATTGAAAGCCGGACTTTTCAACCCCAAACAGTCCAAACACTTCAATCAGATAGGAAGCAATAATCTGTGATGACACAATCATCATGGCAGACTGTGCCGGTCCAAGTGCAGCAACACTTTTTATGACTGTAAATGTTATACCTGCACCAAAAATTCCTCCCAATAAAAGATATTTAGGTGATACTTTGGCAAGCATCATAAAGCTTTGATCTCTTTCCGTAAACAGCCAAATCAGAATACATGCGAGAAATCCTGTAAATTGCACAAATGTACTTGCTGTCCATATACTGCTTTGTTTTGTTACTTCCGTATTAAAGACCCCTTGTATACTCATTAACATTCCGGAAATCAATGCAATAATAAATCCAAACATAAAAAAAACCTCCATTTCTAAACTCAGACTTTTTTCATATCCATTAGTTTTTCCATGAAGATTTTTTCTATTCATTTCTCTTTATTCAAAACTTTCTTTCAGGATTTCTATCATTTCATCCACATGTTCTTTTTCAATAACAAGCGGCGGAACAAATCGGATTACATTATTTCCTGCCGAAATAAGAATCAACCCTTTTTCCAAAGCTTTTTTAACAATTTCACCTACCGGTTTTTCAGGTGCAAATTCAAGCCCCTGCATCAATGCAATACCACGATGTGCCGTAATAAAATCATATGAGTCTTTCAGCTCTTCCAGTTTTTCAAAAAGATAAGAACCGATTTCCCTTGCATGTTCTGGAATCTTCAATTCTTCAAACTGGTCAAACACTGCATTCACTGCTGCACAAGCCAATGGATTGCCTCCATAAGTTGTACCATGATCCCCAGGAACCAGTGCACCATCTGCTTTTTTATTCACAACAAATGCACCAACCGGAACTCCGCATCCTAATGCCTTTGCCACGGCAAGTACATCAGGTTTTACACCATAAAGATCATGTGCAAACATGGATCCGCATCGACCCATTCCACATTGCACTTCATCAAAAATCAGAAGAATATCTTTTTCATCACAGACTTTTCTTAATCCTTCAAGGAACTCTGGATCAGCAGGATAAATTCCCCCTTCACCTTGTACGACCTCACAAATAATTCCACATGTCTTATCTGTAATTTTTGAAACCACATCTTCCAGATTATTATACTCTGCAAATACTGCACGGAACTGCTCTGGCACAAATCCATCCTGATAATGTGCATTTCCTGTAACCGATAATGCTCCCTGGCTTCTTCCATGGAAAGAATGATTCATTGCAATAAATTCATAATCTTTAGAATTATCTTTATTATATGCATATTTTCTTGCAACCTTCAAAGCTCCTTCAATTGCCTCTGTCCCACTATTGGTAAAAAATACTTTTTCCATCTTAGAAGCTTCCACAATTTTTTTTGCTGCTTCTACTGCAGGAATATTATAATATAAATTGGAAGTATGAATCAGTTTGTCAATCTGATCTTTTAACGCATTATTATAAGCCTGATTTCCATAACCCAATGCAAACACTGCAATTCCAGCACCAAAGTCTAAATATTTCTTATGATCCACATCATATAAATAGACTCCTTCTCCTTTTTCAAAAACCACTGGAAAACGATTATATGTTTTTAATATGTACTGTTCTCCCTGGTTCATATAATCCTTTTGTGTCATAATTCCTCCTAATTAAAATAATGGTTTATCAAATAACGGTTCTTTCAAAATAGCTGTTCCAATACCTTTTTCTGTGAAAAATTCCAGCAACAGACAGTTGTGAACACGTCCATCCAGAATATGGACTCTTGCAACACCATTCTCAATCGCATCAATACAGTTGTTCAGTTTTGGAAGCATTCCTCCTCCAACAACCCCATTGTCAATAAACTCTCTTGCCTGTGCCAGATCCATTTCAGAAATTAAAGTTGATTTATCTTCAGGATCAACAAATACACCTTCTATATCAGTTAAAAATACCAGTTTTTCTGCGTTTAATGCAGTGGCAACTGCACATGCAGTATCATCTGCATTAATATTATATCCTTCATAATTTTCACCCAGTCCGATTGGGGAAATTACAGGGACAAAATCATCTTCAATCAATGCTTCCAGAAGTTCTGTATTAACTTCTGTTACTTCTCCAACATATCCCAGATCTTTTCCTGGCATCTCTTTTTTCTTGACACGAATCATTTCCGCATCTTTTCCTGATAATCCAACTGCTTTTACACCCATTTCTGCCATCATGGCAACAAGCTGCTGATTCACTTTAAAAAGTACCATTTCTGCCACTTCCATAGTTTCTTTATCAGTTACACGTAAACCATGATAAAATTCAGGTTCTTTTCCAGACATACGTACCCACTTACTGATTTCTTTTCCTCCACCGTGTACGATAATAGGTTTCATACCAATCAGTTTTAACAGTGCCACATCACGAATCACACTTTTTTGTAATTCTTTGTCTTTCATTGCACTTCCGCCGTATTTTACAACAACATAGCAGTTATTAAATCTACGGATATATGGTAATGCTTCAATTAAAACTTTCGCTTTTTCCTGGGATTCTTCAATTACATTTAACTGTTTCTGAGTCATCTTTTTTCTCCTTTTTATGATCTATAGTCTGCATTGATGCTGACATAATCATGTGTCAGATCACATCCCCATGCAGTTGCTTCTTTATTTCCATTATGTACATCAATATCTGCTGTTACCACATCTCCTGAAAGAATTTCTGTTGCGTAGTCCTCAGAATAATCTGTGGCTATTCCATCTTTTACAATATCAACAGAGCCTGCTTCACTTTTTAAAGTAATATCAACCTTTTCAGGATCAAATTCAACTCCTGAATAACCTAGCGCACAAAGAATTCTTCCCCAGTTGGCATCTTTTCCATAAATAGCTGCTTTTGTAAGACTGGATGTGACCACAGATTTACTAAGAATCTTAGCATTTTCTTTTGTATCCGCACCTGCCACATGAACTTCAAATAATCTGGTACATCCTTCACCATCTGCTGCAATCTGCTTGGCCAATGCCTGATTTACATATAAAAGACCTTCCTTAAATGCATTATAATCTGCATTTTTCTCTGTAATTTTCGCATTTTCAGCCATACCATTTGCCATAACAAATACAGTATCATTGGTAGATGTATCTCCATCTACGGAAATCATATTAAAAGTATCCTCAATCAATTCTCTCTGCAATTCCAAAAGCAGTGATTTTTCAATATTCGCATCTGTTGTAATAAAACCAAGCATTGTACCCATATTCGGATGAATCATTCCTGATCCTTTACACATTCCTGCAATCGTCACTTCTTTTCCTGCAACCTCAACAACAACTGCTGCTTCTTTCGGTTTTGTATCTGTTGTAAGAATAGCCCAGGAAGCATCCTTACTGCTTTCCCTGTCATGCTTTAGCTCTGGAACCAGCTTCTTGATGCCATCCTCAATGATCTCCATAGGCAGTTGCTGACCAATGACCCCTGTAGATCCAACAACAACTTCCTCTGGTTTGATTTTCAGAAGTTCCGCAACCAGTTCTGCTTCTTTTTCTACATTTCCATATCCCTGTGTTCCGGTACATGCATTTGCGATTCCTGTATTTACCACAGCCGCTCTTACGTTTTCCTGCTCTGCAACAATCTTCTGCCCCCACAAGACAGGTGCCGCTTTTACGATATTCTTTGTAAAGGTACCTGCAATAGCAGCCGGCTGTTCACTAAAAATCATTGCCATATCTTTATTTGTTTTTCCAGATTTAATTCCCACACGAAGACCTGCTGCCAGAAATCCCTTCGGGGAAGTAACCCCACCTTCTATCACTTTCATAGGTTTCTTTTCCTTTCTTTATCCATATCCTCTTTCATATTCTATCTTCTCTTTGACACAAACTATTCTTACAAATCGGATCTGATAAATATTATATTTCTATGGGAACATTGGTACCAGTTCCAGACCCTCTGTTTCTTTCAATCCAAACATAATGTTCATATTCTGTACCGCCTGTCCTGCCGCACCTTTCACAAGATTATCCATAGCTCCCATCATAATGATTCTGTTTGTTCTCTGATCGATTTTGAAGTTTACATCTACATAATTACTGCCTTCTACCCATCGTGTTTCAGGGCAGACATCTTTGTCCAGTACTCTTACGAAATATTCATCTTTATAATAGGAATCGTAAATTGCTTTTACTTCCTCATATGATACATCTTTCTTTAATGTCGCATATGCTGTAACAAGAATTCCACGATTCATTGGTACAAGATGAGGAGTAAAGTTTAATAAAACTTTTTCTCCAGATGCATAGCTTAACTGATCTTCAATTTCCGGTGTGTGTCTATGGGTTGCAACACCATATGCTTTAATATTTTCATTGACTTCACAGTACAGATTATTTACTTTTGCTCCTCGACCTGCTCCTGATGTACCTGATTTTGCATCAATAATAACTGAATTCATATCAATCAATCCTTCTTTTGCCATTGGATAGATTGACAGTGTAGAGCATGTTGGATAGCATCCAGGGTTTGCGATCAATCGAGCTTTAGCCACATCTTTTCTATTTATTTCACAAAGGCCATATACTGCCTCATCTATAAACTCAGGACTCTGATGCTTGATTCCATACCATTCTTCATATCGATTTACATCTTTTATACGAAAATCCGCACTTAAATCAATAATTTTTACTTTAGATAACACTTCTTCTGATACTAAAGAGCTGCACAGTCCCTGAGGTGTTGCCGTAAATATTACATCAACCTTTTCTGCAAGTTCATCCATATTATCATCCAGACATTTATCATCAACAATCTGGAACATATTATGAAAAACATCATAATATTTCTGATCTATGTAACTTCTGGATCCATACCAGACAACTTCTGCATCTTTATGCTGGGTCAATAATCTTACCAGCTCCTGCCCCGCATATCCTGTGGATCCGATAATTCCTGCTTTTATCATCTTAAACTCCTCTTTCATCTTCTATATTATATGTAAATTTAAAGTCATGCAATTTAGTATACAACTCCATTTTAAAATATGCAACACTTTTGTATAAATATACATATATTTTTTGTTTTATGCATATTTCTTTCGTGAATATTCATTGAAAATGTAAAAAACCCCTTGCAAAACGTAAGAATATAACGTATATTATTAATCAGTGATTAGATAACACATTTAGGAGGACATATTTAAGATGAAAGAAAAGGTTATTTTAGCATATTCAGGCGGACTTGATACAACAGCAATTATTCCATGGTTAAAAGAAAATTATGATTATGAAGTTATCTGCTGCTGTGTTGACTGTGGACAGGAAGAAGAATTAGATGGTCTGGAAGAAAGAGCAAAATATTCAGGCGCTTCTAAATTATATATTGTTGATATTACTGATGAATTCTGTGATGATTATATTGTTCCATGTGTACAGGCTGGTGCAGTCTATGAAAACAAATATTTACTTGGTACTTCTATGGCTCGTCCAGGTATTGCAAAAGCATTGGTTGATATTGCACGTAAAGAAGGTGCTTCTGCTATCTGCCATGGAGCAACAGGAAAAGGTAATGACCAGATTCGTTTTGAATTAGGTATCAAAGCACTTGCTCCAGATTTAAAAATCATTGCTGCATGGAGAGATGACAAATGGAATATGGATTCTCGTGAATCTGAAATCGAATATTGCAAAGCTCATGGAATCGATCTTCCATTCTCTGCTGATCAGAGTTACAGCCGTGACCGTAACTTATGGCACATCAGCCATGAAGGTCTGGAATTAGAAGATCCTGCAAATGAACCAGACTATGACCATTTATTAGTATTAGGAGTTTCTCCTGAAAAGGCACCAGATGAAGGTGAATATGTAACCATGACCTTTGAAAAGGGTGTACCTACTTCTATTAATGGTGAAGAAATGAAAGTTTCTGATATTATCCGTAAATTAAATGAATTAGGTGGAAAACATGGTATCGGTATCGTAGATATCGTTGAAAACCGTGTTGTTGGTATGAAATCCCGTGGTGTATACGAAACTCCAGGTGGAACCATCCTGATGGAAGCTCATGATCAGCTGGAAGAACTGGTTTTAGATCGTGCTACAATGGAAGTAAAAAAAGATATGGCAAACAAACTTGCTCAGATCGTTTATGAAGGTAAATGGTTTACTCCTCTTCGTGAAGCAGTTCAGGCTTTTGTTGAGTCAACACAGGAATATGTAACTGGTGAAGTAAAATTCAAACTGTATAAAGGTAACATTATCAAAGCCGGTACTACTTCTCCATATTCTTTATATAGTGAATCTCTCGCATCTTTTACAACTGGTGACTTATATGATCATCATGATGCAGAAGGATTTATCACATTATTCGGACTTCCATTAAAAGTTCGTGCAATGAAAATGCAGGCATTAAAGGAAGATAAATAGTTAACAACTCAAACTTTTTTAATAGCAAAAACCACTAGAAGTCATTTTTTGACCGCTGGTGGTTTTTCTTATCATATAAATTGTAAACCATATTTGTGCCATATGTTTATAAGATTTTATAATGAGGTTTTTCTTCCTGGAACAATTTATATCGCAAATAATCATCCAGCACAATGGCGATACCTGATACCAGAAACCATAATACAGTATAAAGCAGGCATATCTGCCCCATGAAATTATATGGCAGATGTGAATAATCCCATATGTCCATTTTCAGCCAGACATTCACAATTAGTCCAGTAATAAATTCTAATGTTGTAATAATCAAGGATGACAGTACCATCTGACTAATAAAACTCATTTCTATTTTTACATTTTCATTTAAAAGACCGCAGCAAAGGAAACAGGCGCCTCCACAAAGAAACATCGAGTAATGTGAATATCCTCTAACTAAAATTTCCAAAAAGAAATATGCCATTCCACCAATTGCAAACAAAATCACATGTTTTTCGATTTCAAGTTTTTTTTCCATTTTCTCTCCTATACCCGATTTTCTCCAACTAAATTATATTTTGCACTTTTTCATTTACTTATATTCTTAAGAAAATCAAAAAAATATGGTAAACACCTTCTATTTCGTGTAAAATAGTGAAAGTAAGTACATTTATTTTTCAGATGTTCTTTCAACCATAAAAATGATGTAAATCATAAAATAAATATACAGAAAAGAGGATTTTATTTATGGCACAATTATGGGGTGGTCGTTTTACAAAGGAAACTGACCAGTTAGTTTACAACTTTAATGCATCAATCTCTTTTGATCAGAAATTTTATAAACAGGATATTCAGGGAAGTATTGCTCATGTAACAATGCTTGCCAGCGTTGGCGTTCTTACAGATGCGGAACGAGATCAGATCATTGATGGATTACATAGTATTTTAAATGATATTGAGACAGGTGCAGTTGAAATCACCAGCGAATATGAAGATATCCATAGTTTTGTTGAAGCAAACTTAATTGACCGTATCGGGGATGTAGGTAAAAAACTTCATACAGGACGCAGCCGTAACGACCAGGTTGCACTGGATATGAAACTGTATACACGAGATGAAATCGTAGAAATCAAAGGTCTTGTAAAAGATCTGATGGTAACCCTTCATAATATTATGAAAGAAAATATTGATGCTTTTATGCCAGGTTTTACCCATCTTCAGAAAGCACAGCCTGTTACCCTTGCACATCATGTAGGAGCTTATATGGAAATGTTCAAAAGGGATTACAGCCGCCTGTGTGATATCTATGACAGAATGAATTACTGTCCTTTAGGTTCTGGTGCTCTTGCAGGAACCACTTACCCTCTGGACAGAGAACAGACTGCACAACTGCTCGGTTTTTACGGACCTACATTAAACAGTATGGATTCTGTGTCTGACCGTGATTATGTTATTGAGCTCCTTTCTGCATTGTCTACCATTATGATGCATTTAAGCCGTTTCAGTGAAGAAATCATCATCTGGAATTCCAATGAATATCAGTTTGTTTCCATTGATGATGGGTTCAGTACCGGAAGCAGTATCATGCCTCAGAAAAAAAATCCTGACATTGCAGAACTGGTCCGTGGAAAAACCGGCAGAGTTTATGGTGCTCTAACTACAATTCTGACCACTATGAAAGGTATTCCTCTTGCTTATAACAAAGATATGCAGGAGGACAAGGAATTAACATTCGATGCTATTGATACAGTAAAAGGATGTATTTCTCTGTTTAATGGTATGATGAAAACCATGACTTTCAACTATTCTAATATGGAATCTAGTGCGAAAAACGGTTTCACTAATGCTACTGATGCTGCCGACTATCTTGTAAACCATGGTGTTCCTTTCCGTGATGCCCATGGAATCGTTGGACAGCTTGTTCTTCTTTGTATCGAGAAAAATATTTCTCTGGACGAATTACCTCTTATAGAGTATAAAGCAATCAGTCCGGTATTTGAGGAAGATATCTATGAAGCAATCAGTATGAAGACCTGTGTTGAAAAGCGTAATACCATTGGTGCCCCTGGCCATGATGCAATGGAAAAAGTTATCGCACTAAACGAAACATATCTGACTGATTTAAAATAAATAAGGAGTCTTTATGAAAAAAAGATGTCTTCTTGCAGCATTTCTTCTATCCTTAACTTTTTTATGTGGATGCGGCATAGAACTTACAAGCAAAGTAAAACTTAATAAAAATTTTTCAGGTACAAGAATCATGTCTTGTACCTTTTCTTCCAATGATTTCACCCGTTTCTTTCAAGGGACTGAAGAGGATTTAGATCTGCTTATCAAAAATTCCTGTCCATCCCAGCTCAGCTATAAAAAATCTTCCAGGGATAGTCAGAAAATCTACACATTTACGTTGACGTTTTCATCTTTAAAAGACTATAAAGAAAAAACAGAAGCAATCCTTAATTTTGCACCAGAGATTACCTATCAATACGGTGATTCTCCATTTGTACAAGGATTGATTTACAAAGAAAATTTTTCATCTAAAGATTTAATGGCATGGCTTTATACAGCCTTATATGAGAAAAAATATGTTGATAAACAATCTGTAGATGAATTGTGGAATTTGAAAGAAACAACAATTTCATTTTCTGGAAAGACTTATGAAACGGAAGATAAAATTTCTATTGATGAAATGCAATATGCTGAACTTTCTTCCATTCACATCGATACCGAAGTAAAAAGAAATGGACAGCTTTCACGAAAGATTGCATTGTACATTCCCAAAAAAACTTTAGATCAGAATTCCGGAAAAATTCAATCTTACTTTGACAATGAAAATACAACATGGTCCAACTGGAAAGACGGAAAAATATTGATAATTTCGTTTTCTGAAGACAATTTCATGGATCTTGCCGCAAAAACCAGAGAAATCTTTCATTCAAAACAATGGTCTGGAACTTATAATGTTCAATGTAAATCCGGTAATCCTTTTTCTTTTGACTATGATTATAAAGAATCCATGGACTTTTCCAATTTTGTTCAAAAGTCTGGAACAGTTCCTGTCACCTTTACTTTCAATAAAAAGAAAATACTGGATTCTTCTGTGAATACAAAAACTCTCCAGTTTTCATCCAGACAAAAACAGCAGATTATAAATTATAATATTATTACGGTATGGAAAAGCGAAAAAGATATCCGTCGTAAAATTTCCTTTACTTTTGATGCAGGTAGCAATAAACGCCAATTATCCAAATTAAAAAAAGCTTTTTCCGGGAAAACAATTTCTAATGTATCCTTAGTCAAAGAAGATCAAATAATGGTACTTTCAATGATACAATCTGGAACTGTTAAAGATTGTAATGACGATATTTCCAGTATTTTTCATGACTCTTTCATGAATGCTTCTGTAAAAAACTCCTTTTTCCGGGGTAATATGACATATTTTGAAGATACAATTGCCTTTTCTTCTGGAAATAAACAAATTCATGGAACTTATACATTTGTATCTGTAAATCATCAGCAATCTGTTAAAGTATCTGTAACACCAAAAAAACAGGTAAAAAGTACTATATCACAGAACCTTTCCAGCCGGCAGGCATCTGAACTGATTCATTCTGACGAAACTGTCCGGGATTTATACCAGTATCAATTAACCGGAGATCATTTTAAAGTATCTTATCAGGGAAGCAGTGCTGCCAGCTATTGGACATCTTTACTGAAAATTATTATTCCTCTTATATTTCTTGCCGTAACAGGTATTTTCATTTATGTAAAACAAAGCTGGATTTTAATGTATGCACAAAAAATAAAAACTATCATTGAAAATTATATAGAAAAGAGAAAATAAGAAAAAAGGCTTATGATATTTTTTTCATAAGCCTTTTCTCATATTTTCATTTTACTCTTGTATAGAATCTATTTCTGATTTAATACACACATCGAGTTTCTGATATGGAATTTCAATTCCTTCCTCATCAAATCGCAATTTAATTTGTTCATTTAATCTCCATTTTGCAGATATATATTCCTGCGTTGGAACCCAGCAGCGAACTCCTAATGTAACTGCACTGTCATCTAAACTGCTGACAAAAATATCGACTCCTTCCTGATCCATGATTTTCTTTTCCTGCTCAACAATGTCAGATAAAATTTCTTTTGCTTTTCTTATATCTGTATCATAGCTGACACCTACCGTTATATCAATCAGACGACGATCCTGATTTGTATTATTGATTAAATTAGAATTACTTAATGTTCCATTAGGAATCACAATCACTCGATTATCAACCGTCTTCAATTTCGTATAAAAAATATCCATTGCAGCAACCACACCTTCACATCCGGTACCATCAACTACAATATAATCACCTACCTGAAATGGTTTTAATACAAGTAACAAAACGCCTCCTGCAATGTTAGACAGACTTCCCTGCAATGCCAGACCAACTGCAACACCAGCAGAACCCAGAATAGCAATGAAAGAGCTTACTTCTATACCCATATGCGCTACCGCCATAAAAATAACAACAGCACGTAAGGCAATTTTTATGAAAGAACAGGAAAATGAAATCACTCCATAGTCAATTTCACTTTTTTCTAATGTAGTTTTTATAATCGTTATCAATAGTTTAATCAGTTTAAAGCCAATGATAACCATTAAAAATGCTACAACAATTTTCCCTGCAAGTCCTAACCCAGCATCAATATATTTTTCCAATAATCGACTCCAGTCTACATTTGCTTTTAATAACATTCTTATGCTCCTCTTGTGTTTTATAGTATTTTATATTTGTTAAAAAAACGGAGCTTCCGTTTCCAGAATCTCCGTTCTCATCTGCATTTAAAAATTATTTTTTCGTAATATATCCTTTTGCCTTTAATGTTTCAGCACATAAAACAGCTCCACCTGCTGCTCCACGAACAGTATTGTGAGATAATCCTACAAATTTATAATCGTAAACTGTATCTTCGCGTAAACGACCAACAGAAACACCCATTCCATTTTCATAATCAACATCCATGGTTACCTGTGGACGATTATCTTCTTCGATATACTGAATCATCTGTTTTGGTGCACTTGGTAAATCAAGTTCCTGAGGTAAACCGCTAAAGTTCACTAATTTTTCAATCAGCTGCTCTTTTGTTGGCTTCTTTCTGAATTTAACAAATACAGCTGCTGTATGACCATTTAATACCGGCACGCGGATACACTGTGTTGTAATAACTGGAGATTCTGCTTTTACGATAACACCATCTTCAATATGTCCCCATAAACGAAGCGGTTCCTGTTCACTTTTTTCTTCTTCTCCTCCAATGTATGGAATAATATTTCCATTCATTTCAGGCCAGTCTTTAAATGTTTTTCCTGCCCCTGAAATTGCCTGATAAGTAGTTGCAACAACTTCATATGGCTCAAATTCTTTCCATGCAGTCAGTACAGGTGCATAACTTTGGATAGAACAATTTGGTTTAACAGCCACAAAACCTTTTGTTGTTCCAAGACGTTTCTTCTGACTTTCAATAACTTCAAAATGTTCTGGATTGATTTCAGGTACTACCATTGGAACATCAGGTGTCCATCGATGAGCACTATTGTTAGAAACAACTGGTGTTTCTGTTTTAGCATACTCTTCTTCGATTTTTTTAATTTCTTCTTTAGACATATCAACTGCACTAAATACAAAATCAACAGAAGATGCAACTTCCTCAACTTCATTTACATTTTTTACTATAATATTTTTTACTGCTTCCGGCATTGGAGTATCCATTTTCCATCGTCCGCCTACTGCTTCTTCATATGTCTTTCCAGCAGAACGTGGACTTGCTGCCAATGTTTTCACTTCAAACCATGGATGATTTTCCAAAAGTGCAATGAATCTCTGTCCAACCATTCCTGTTGCACCCAGAATACCTACCTGTAATTTTTCAATCATTTTTTCTCTCCTATAATACTCTCACACGAACTACACCATCAATATTCTTCATTTTTTCAATGATTTCTTTTGAAGGTTTTTTCTCAACATCGAGCATAGAATATGCCCAGTCACCCCTTGATTTATTTAACATATTTTCAATATTATAGTTTTCCCCTGCAAGAATAGCAGTCAACTGACCAATCATATTTGGAAGATTTTTATGATGAACTGTAATTCTTGCTGCCACTTCCTTATCGCCTAAATCGCAGTTTGGATAATTTACAGAATTAATAATATTACCATTTTCCAGATAATTCATTAACTGATCAACTGCCATTTCTGCACAATTATCTTCTGATTCCTCTGTAGATGCTCCAAGATGTGGAATTGTGATAACTCCATCTACCCCTGCGATAGTTTCATTTGGGAAGTCTGTTACATACTTGCTGACTTTACCTGATGCAAGTCCTTCAATCATTGCCTCATCTTCAACCAGTTCTCCTCTGGCAAAATTAAGGATTTTTACACCGTCTTTCATTTTGTAAATTGCTTCCTTGTTAATCATTCCTCTTGTAGAATCAATACAAGGAACATGAATTGTAATATAATCACATTTAGAAAAAATTTCATCTAAAGAGCTGCTATGATTAACCATCCGTGAAAGACTCCATGCTGAACGAACAGATACATATGGGTCATATCCATATACTTTCATTCCAAGGCGATTACAAATATTTGCAACCAATACACCAATTGCTCCAAGACCGATGACACCGATACTCTTACCTTTTAATTCATTACCTGCATAAGCTTTTTTCTGTTTTTCAACAACCTTGCCTAAATCTTCAGTTTTTGCATTTTCTTTTACCCAGTTGTATCCTCCGATAATATCACGAGAAGCAAGTAAAAGACCCGCAACAACTAATTCCTTTACACCATTTGCATTTGCACCTGGTGTATTGAATACAGTAATACCTTTTTCGGCATATTCTTCTAAAGGAATATTATTAACACCGGCACCTGCTCTTGCAACAGCAATCATACTTTCTGGTACTTCCAGATCATGCATTTTGGCACTTCTTACCAAAACCGCATCTGCCGCACTTAAATCTTCAACAACTTCAAACTCACTTGTAAACAAATCCAATCCCTGTTTAGAAATAGGATTTAAACATTTTACTGTATACATGACTTCTCCTTATTTGTTCTCTTCTTCAAATTTTTTCATAAATGCAACTAATTTTTCAACACCCTCTTTAGGCATAGCATTGTAAATACTTGCACGCATTCCACCAACTGTTCTATGACCTTTCAGGTTTTCAAATCCAGCTTCTTTTGCTTCTGCAACAAATTTAGCATCTAAATCTTTATCCCCTGTTACAAATGGAACATTCATCAGAGAACGATCTTTCTTTTCAACAGTTCCTCTAAATAATTCGCTCTGATCAAGGAAATCATATAAGATTTTTGCTTTTTCTTCATTGCGTTTCTGCATTGCTTCCAGTCCACCCTGATCTTTCAGCCATTTAAATACCTTTCCACAGATATAAATACCATAACATGGAGGTGTATTATATAAAGAATTGGCATCTGCCTGAGTTTTCCATTTTAACATGGTTGGTGTTCCAGGAAGAACATCATCTGTAATCAGATCTTCACGAATAATACATACAACAACTCCGGCTGGTCCAACATTTTTCTGCACTCCAAAGTAAATGACACCAAAATCTTCAACATTCACTGGTTCAGATAAAATGCAGGAAGACATATCAGCTACAAGAATTTTTCCTTTTGTATTTGGAAGATTCCAGTATTTTGTTCCATAAATTGTATTATTATAACATACATATACATAATCTGCATCTTCTGAAACAGGAAGATCACTGCAATCTGGAATATATGAAAATGTTTTATCTTCTGATGATGCTAAAATATTAGCTTTTCCATATCTGCTTGCTTCCTGGTATGCTTTTTTTGCCCACTGTCCTGTAATAATGAAATCTGCAACTTTGTTTTTCATAAGATTCATAGGAATTGCAGAAAATTGCTGAGAAGCTCCTCCCTGAAGGAATAATACTTTGTAATTATCCGGAATATTCATCAGTTCTCTCAAATCTGCTTCTGCAGTTTCAATAATATCTGCAAACATTTTAGATCTGTGGCTCATTTCCATTACAGACATTCCACATCCTCTATAATCTAACATTTCTTCTGCTGCTTCTTTCAGTACTTCTTCTGGCAGAACTGCAGGTCCTGCTGAAAAATTATAAACTCTTGACATCATTCTCTCCTTTTATTATAAAACTTCTTATTTATTAATTTGCTTCCCTCTCCTCAAGATCCGCTTTATCAAATGCATCTTCAATAGATCCTCCCGGATTAACCATTGGCCATACTTTATCATCTAAATCAATATGACAATCAAGCACAACAGGTCTTCCTGCATCCAGTGCATCTTCAAATGCATATTCAAATTCTTCCATATTTGTAACTTTTTTAGCAATAACGCCAAATCCCTCTGAAACTTTCACAAAATCAACAGGATCCTCAAAAGTCGTATAAGAATAACGCTCTTCATAGAATAAATCCTGCCATTGTCTGACCATTCCAAGTACACTATTATTGATAATAACCTCTATAATTGGAATATTATATCTGGAAGCTGTTGCCAGTTCATTTAAATTCATTCGGAAACATCCATCCCCAGCAATATTAATGACCGTCTTGTCAGGATTTCCCATTTTAGCTCCAAGACTGGCGCCTAAACCATATCCCATGGTTCCTAAGCCTCCAGAAGTTAAAAATTTTCTAGGTTTATCATATTTAAAAAACTGTGCTGCCCACATCTGATGCTGTCCAACTTCTGTTGTGATAATAGCGTCACCCTTTGTTCTCTCATAAATCTTTTCGATAATCTGAGGACAAGTTAATCTTCCCTTATCATAGGTTAATGGATATTTTACTTTATACTCCATAACTTTTTTTACCCAGGCATTATGATTCTGCTGAGTCAGACGTCGATTCATAACGGTCAGTACCGCTTTAATATCGCCCACAATATAAGCGTTTGTCATAATATTCTTATTAATTTCAACCGGATCAATATCAATCTGTAAAATTGTCGCATTCTTTGCAAATGTATTTGGATTTCCTAAAACACGATCACTGAATCTTGTACCAATAGCAATCAGAAGATCTGCTTCCGACACTCCAAGATTGGAGGCTTTGGTTCCGTGCATTCCGATCATTCCAGTATATAATGCATTTGTTCCATCAAAAGCACCTTTTCCCATAAGTGTATCACAAACAGGACAATGTACTTTCTCTACGAATTCATTAACTTCATCGGCTGCATCTGAAATAACCGCACCACCACCAACAAGAACAAAAGGTTTTTTTGCTTCTTCAATCATCTGAATTGCAGTCTGGATATCCAGCTCACGAATATGTTCACTGGATCTGATGATCTTAGCAGGAACAACTTTTTCATACATTGCTTTAGCCGCTGTAACATCTTTTGGAATATCAATCAACACCGGTCCTGGTCTACCTGATTCTGCAATACGAAAAGCTCTTCGAATAGTATCTGCCAGGTCATGTACATCTTTTACAATAAAATTGTGCTTTGTAATAGGTAGTGTTATTCCTGAAATATCCACTTCCTGAAAGCTGTCTTTTCCAAGGAGACTCACTCCAACATTACAGGTAATGACCACCATAGGTACTGAATCCATATACGCTGTTGCAATTCCTGTTACTGTATTTGTGGCTCCAGGACCAGAAGTTGCAAAACATACTCCGACTTTTCCTGTTGATCTTGCATATCCGTCTGCCGCATGAGAAGCTCCCTGCTCATGGGAAGTTAAAATATGTGTAAAATCCTCTTTCTGTTTATATAATTCATCGTAAATATTTAAAATAGCACCACCAGGATACCCAAAAACAGTATCAACTCCCTGCTCCTTTAAACATTCTAAAACAATCTGAGCACCAGTCAATTGTTTCATTTGTTGACCTTCTTTCTATTTATTGATTTCTAATATTGCACCACGATTTCCTGAGGTAACTAAAGATGCATATCTGGCTAAATATCCGGTCGTAACCTTTGGTGTTCGTGGCTGCCATTTTTCTTTACGCTCTTTTAATTCCTCATCTGATACTTTAAGATTTAATGTATTTGCATCAATATCGATTGCAATAATATCTCCTTCTTCAACTAATGCAATAGGTCCTCCTACTGCTGCCTCTGGAGAAACATGTCCAATACATGCACCTCTGGATGCTCCTGAAAAACGTCCATCTGTAATAAGAGCAACACTGGAACCTAATCCCATACCCATAATAGCAGAAGTTGGATTTAACATTTCACGCATACCAGGTCCACCCTTTGGTCCTTCGTAACGAATAACTACGACGTCACCTGGATGGATTTCTCCACCTTTAATGGCTTTAATTGCATCTTCTTCACAGTCAAATACTCTGGCTGGTCCTTCCATCTTCAGCATTTCAGGTGCAACAGCAGAACGTTTTACAACACCTGAATCTGGTGCCAGATTTCCTTTTAATACTGCAATTCCACCAGTTTCACTGTATGGATGATCTATAGGACGAATAATTTCTGGATTTCTGTTAACACATCCTTCAATGTTTTCTTTTACAGTTTTTCCTGTTACTGTAATCAGATCTGTATGAAGCAGATTCTTTTTATTTAATTCATTCATTACGGCATAAACACCACCTGCTTCATTTAAATCTTCCATATAAGTATGTCCTGCAGGTGCAAGATGACATAAATTAGGAGTCTTTGCACTGATTGCATTTGCTTTATCCAGATCAAGATCAATCCCTGCTTCATGTGCAATTGCCGGCAGATGTAACATACTGTTTGTACTGCATCCAAGTGCCATATCAACAGTTAATGCATTTTCAAATGCTTCTTCTGTTAAAATATCTCTTGGTCTGATATTCTTTTCAAGCAATTCCATAACCTTCATACCTGCATGTTTTGCCAGACGGATTCTTTCAGAATATACTGCTGGAATTGTTCCATTTCCACGAAGTCCCATTCCAAGTACTTCTGTCAGACAGTTCATGGAATTGGCTGTATACATCCCAGAACAAGATCCACATGTTGGACATGTTTTATTTTCAAATTCATCCAGCTCATCTTTTGTGATGGTTCCTGCTGCATAAGAACCTACTGCTTCGAACATACTAGATAAGCTTGTTTTCTTTCCTTTTACGTGTCCCGCGAGCATTGGTCCGCCACTGACGAACACTGTAGGTACATTGACACGAGCCGCAGCCATAAGAAGCCCCGGAACATTTTTATCACAGTTTGGTACCATTACCAGTGCATCGAACTGATGTGCAAGTGCCATACATTCTGTGGAGTCAGCAATCAGATCACGAGTTACCAGAGAATATTTCATTCCAACATGTCCCATGGCGATTCCATCACATACTGCAATTGCCGGGAAAACAACTGGTGTTCCACCTGCCATTGCTACACCCATTTTAACAGCTTCTACAATCTTGTCAATATTCATATGACCAGGAACAATTTCGTTGTATGAACTGACAATCCCAACCAATGGTTTTTTCATTTCTTCTTTTGTGTACCCTAAGGCATTAAATAAAGATCTCTGAGGTGCAAATGCATCTCCTTCTGTGTAAGTATTACCCATAACTACCTCCTATTGTGATGGAAAACAGAAAGAAGAAAAAAACTCCCTCTCCATTTTCTATCACCATCTCCTGTATTTATTTGATTTTTTCAATAATTAACTGACCCATTTCTTTACAGCCAACCTGTTTCATACCTTCTGACATAATATCCACTGTACGATATCCATCAGAAAGTACTTCTTTAACAGCGTTTTCAATTTCTTCTGCTTCTTTATCTAGATCAAAAGAATATCGAAGCATCATGGCCGCTGATAAGATTGTCGCTATTGGATTGGCTATATCCTGTCCTGCAATATCTGGTGCTGAGCCATGACTAGGTTCATATAATCCAAATTTACCTTCAGCAAGACTTGCAGATGAAAGCATACCTATAGAACCTGTAATCATACTTGCTTCATCTGATAAAATATCGCCAAACATATTTTCTGTCAAGATAACATCAAACTGTTTTGGATTATTTACAAGCTGCATAGCACAATTATCTACCAGCATATGTTCATATGTAACATCTTCATAATCTTTTGCAACTTCTTCAACAACACTTCTCCATAATCTGGAAGAATCCAAAACATTAGCTTTATCCACACTGATTACATGTTTTTTTCTTTTTCTTGCAATATCAAATGCTTTAATTGCAATTCTGCGAATTTCTTCTTCACTGTATGTCAGGGTATCTGTAGCTACTCTGATGCCATCCACTTCCTCGGTATGCCTTTCTCCAAAATAAAGACCACCAGTCAGTTCTCGCATAATTACCATATCAAATCCATCACCAATCACTTCATCTCGTAAAGGACATGCTTTTTTTAATTCTTCATATAAATATGCAGGTCTTATATTTGCAAATAATCCTAAAGCCTTACGAAGTGCAAGCAATCCTGCTTCTGGTCTTAAATCAGCCGGAAGTTTATACCATGGAGAGGTACTTGTATTTCCACCAATAGATCCCATTAACACTGCATCACTGTTTCTAGCAATTTCCAATGCTTCTTCTGTTAATGGCTTACCATGTACATCAATGGAAGCTCCACCCATCAAAATCTGTTCATAAGAAAATGTATGACCATATTTCTTTCCGACAGCATCCAAAACATTCATTGCTTCGGTAACAATTTCTGGTCCAATTCCGTCACCTTTAATGACCGCTAAATTACAATTCATATTGTCCTCCTTATATTAAGCGGATAATTCCGCATAATTTATATATTATTAAGTCCACTTTAATGTAAACAAGGTTTTTCCTAATAAAATTAAAACACCAGTGTCAGAAAAGCTGCAATACAGCTTACGCATGCCACTGTCACAATATTCTTTTCAAAATATGCAAATATCATTGCTACAATAAATCCTACTACAGATGACTTATAATCTCCAGTTGCATAAAACACCGCCGGCATAATCATAGCAGCTAATACTGCATATGGTACATAATATAAAAACGATCGAAAAAACCGATTTTGAATCTTTTTCTGGATAGCAACCAAGGGAATCATCCTTATTAAATAAGTAGAAACTGCAGTAACAATAATATAAACCAGCAATTTAGTTATGTTCATAATCATCCTCCTGTTCTACCGGAAAAACTGCTGCTCCAATTGTCGCTGCAATCAAAGTACATATGATAATAGAAAATCCACTGGAAATAAAAGATAAAGCTTTCACATAATGGAAAGCCAGGCTTATTACCATGGAAATAATAATTACAATTAAAATGTTTCGATCCTTTTTAGCAGGTGGAATTATAATACCTATCAGCATTCCATATATTGCAATCCCTAATGCATTCCTGATAACAACCGGTAAAATTCTACTTGCTGTTGCGCCAAGAAAAGTACCAAGTGTCCAACTAATCCATGGAATCGTCATCAATGCATAAAAATATTTGGGGGTGATTTCTCCTGGTCGTCCACAGGAAACAGCAAAAATCTCATCTGTTACTCCAAATGCCATGGAAATGCGATTCCAGATATTAGCTTTCTCAATCAATTTTTGTCCTATTGCTATAGACATAATAGAATATCTTAAATTAATAATAAACTGGGACAAAATCAATTCAACAAGGGATCCCCCTGCAGTCATAGAAATAATCGCCGCAAATTGTCCGGCTGACGTCAGACATGTTGCCGAAATCAAAGTCACTGCCCATACTGGAATTCCCTTTGCCACACCTGCAATTCCAAATGCAAATGAGACTGCTACATATGCAAGACCTATTGGAATTCCATCAATCAGGCCTTGCTTAAAGTCATCATGTGCTTTCATTTCTTACTCCTTGATATTTAATTCAGGAATACTCGATTGTTTAGTTAATTTAACAAAATTCCCTAAAAATCGTGCTTATATAATAGAATACCACATTTAATTTCAGAATGGAAACAATTTTTCATGAAAGTATTGGTAAAATCTTCATTTCGTTGAATTCTCACAAAAATTATAATATAATATTTTTATAATTTATAAAAAGGGGAGACATTTTATGTATCAAAAAAAAATTATTTGTATGGGACTTGCTGTCAGTATGATGTTCAGCAGCTGCTGTCAAACATTTGCTTCTATAAAAGCTGGTCAGTATTACAAAATCCAATATACACATAACAAAAAATATTATTCTAAAAAAGCAATTGATGCAAGATATAATAATTCTATTATAAAAACCAATATGCCTGGTTTTATTGAAGGATCTACTTCATTATATTCTGCATACTGGATTTTTGGACGTTGTACATCTCTGGGCACCAAATATACATATAATAGTAAAAATAATTCTGTTGTTCTAAAACGCGGCTCCAATACAATTATCATGAAACTAAATAGTAAAACTGCTACATTAAACGGAAAGAAATTCACTCTCCCTGCAGCACCTCGTAAAATCCGCTATGTGGCAAAGAAAAAAAATTATATCATGGTTCCTGGTGAAATTCTTTCCAAAAAGCTGGGACTGAACTATACCTGGAATAACAGACTGTTATGTGGATTGATTACAAAAAAGACTACTACTTCATCTAACACTACTACAAATTTAAATAATAGTACTTCATCATCCAATTCAATAGTACCTGTCTCTAAGATTACCGCTTCATCTACGAATTATTCAATTCGAATAAAAAAGCCTTCTGGACTGAACAGTTCCAATATAACATCCGATGATGATTATTGGAATAAACGATTAAGACTGATTATTTCCGGAAATTATAAGACACACTTTTCTTCTGCCTCAAATCGTACTATTAAGGATTCCCTTACTTACAGTGTATCTTACAGTAACGGAAAAACATATATTGATTTGAAAACCTCTACTATTAAAGGATTCAGCATCACACAAACAGCTTCGTATATCTATGTGAAATATGCGGCTCCAAAAAGTATGTTTCAACGTGTAATTGTTGTAGATGCCGGGCATGGCGGCTCTGATTCCGGTGCTGTTGGAAGTGGATATTATGAGAAAAACATGACATTAAAAATTGTACAAAGTATGAAGAAAAACTTTGATAACAATTCCACATATAAAGTATATTACACCAGGTTATCTGACTGGTATCCAAGCCTTTCCTACAGATATAAGATGGCAAATGAGGTAAAAGCTGATCGATTTTTAAGTGTACATATTAATTCTGCTTCTCCTTCTGCAAAAGGAACAGA
Source organism: Anaerostipes sp. 494a (assembly GCF_001940315.1). NCBI lineage: Bacteria > Bacillati > Bacillota > Clostridia > Lachnospirales > Lachnospiraceae > Anaerostipes > Anaerostipes sp. 494a. Next base: position 573,497 of record NZ_MJIF01000001.1, read on the forward strand.
AACACTATATAAAACTTATAAAACCTATGCTTCCAATATACAAGATTATGCATTGCAGGGTATGGGATATACCAAAAAAGGATCTTTTGATCGCGGTTTAAAATATCGTTCTGATCTTGCTGTATTAAATGGTCCAAACATGACAACTGCTCTTGTAGAAATGGGATTTATCACAAACAGCACAGAAGCCAACCGTATTAATTCTCGTACAAGCATTATTGGAAACAAATTGTATCTGGCATTGTGTAATTCTTTTTAAATAAATTATTCAGACAAGTCGTATCTTTTGATACGGCTTTTTTCATTTTTATTGCGAATATATTACATTTATGATACAATTTTGTAAAAGAAAGGAGATTATATATGCGATCAAAAAAAGCAGTATTTATTTTTATTGTTTTTCTATTCATAACAGGCAATTTTCTTTCTGCATCCGCTTATGACTATGCAGTTACCGGCAATACTTATACACTTAGAATTGCCGGAAAGAAACAACAAAAAAAATCCATTGGTGCCGCATGGACTGGAACAACAATTAAAACTCGTGCACCTGGATATATAGAATCTAACACATCTATGTATTCAGCATATTATATTTTTAAACAGACCAAAACTCTCGGTACTTCTTATTCTTATTCTTCGAAGAATAAGAAGATTATACTTAAACGTGGATTAAATACAATTACCTTCACTTTAGACAGCAAATATGCTTATGTAAACGGAGTAAAAAAGGTCCTTCCTGCACCTGCACGAAAAGTCTATTCATATAGAAACAAAAAAAATTATATTTATGTTCCTGGAGAATTTTCTGCAAAATATCTGGGATTAGGATACTATTGGAAAAACAGTAAACGAATCGGTAATTTTTACTCTAAATCTTCAGTAAATCCTGGAAACTATATTAAAGTCAAATATTGCAGTACTGGAAAAATTTATCAAAAAAAGGTAGTTCAGGCACGATATAATTCAACTGTGATTCCTACGAATATGCCAGGCTTCCTTGATGGATCCACATCTCTATATTCCGCATACTGGATTTATGGAAAATATTCATACTTAGGAACAAAATATTCTTATTCAAGTAAAACAAAAAAAATTACAATTAAAAGAGGATCCAACACCATTACTATGACATTGGATAAAAAAACAGCTTATTTAAATGGAAAAGCTTTCTCTCTTCCTGCCGCACCAAGAAAAGTATATTATTATAACCGCATGACCAATTACATAATGGTACCGGGAGAAATTATTTCCAAAAAATTAGGATTAAATTATAGCTGGAATAATAGACTTTTATCTGGAGTTATTTCAAAAACAGCTTCGTCTGCCAGTAATAATACCAGTTCAAGTTCAAGTTCAAGTTCAAGTTCAAGTTCCATTATAAATCCTTATACAAAAATAACAGCTTCATCCAGCAATTATTCTATTCGAATAAAGAAACCATCAGGACTATCCGCATCCAAAATAACAGCAAATGATGATTATTGGAACAAGCGGCTTCAGTTAATTATCCAGGGGAATTATAAAACTCATTTTTCTGCCACTAACAATCGAACTATTCAAGACAGTCTATCATATAGTGTTTCTTATAGTGGTGGCAATACATATATTAATTTAAAGACAGCTACTATTAAAGGATTTAGTGTCACACAAACTTCTTCCTATATATATGTAAAATATGCAGCTCCAAAAAGTATGTTTCAACGTGTAATCGTTGTAGATGCAGGTCATGGCGGCTCTGATTCCGGTGCTGTCGGAAATGGATATTACGAGAAAAACATGACATTAAAAATTGTACAAAATATAAAAAAATACTTTGATGGAAATTCTACATATAAGGTTTATTACACTAGATTATCTGACTGGTATCCAAGCCTTTCATATCGATATACCATGGCAAATGAAGTAAAGGCTGATCGATTTTTAAGTGTACATATTAATTCTGCTTCTGCTTCCGCAAAAGGAACCGAAACATTATATAAGAACTATAAAACATATGCTAACACCGTTCAATCATATGCACTGAATGGTATGGGTTACTCCAGCAACAGCTCTTACAACCGTGGATTAAAGTATCGAACAGACCTCGCTGTTTTAAATGGTCCATCTATGACCACTGCTTTGGTTGAAATGGGATTTATTACAAATAGTACAGAAGCTAACCGCATTAATTCCAGATCATCTACAATTGGATACAATCTCTACAATGCTATCATTCATTCTTTTTAATAATATTTTACTGCCAGATTTATTACAGAAAATTATCTAATTATGAAAAACAGTTTATAACGGAATTGTTGAATTCTTCCGTAGATACCAAAACAAACGATTAACACCCGGTATAGTTTGATTGTTTATAACATAATTCACAAAAAACCTTCTCTTAAAATATCCCTTTGATTATAACTGTGGATAATTAAACAATAGAGAAGGTTTTATTTTTCTTATGAAAGTAATTCACCCGTTTTGCTTCTAGATATCTATATAATAGGGAATAACCAGATACATATCTTCTGTTATAACCTGATCATAAATATGATTTGTCTCACATACTTCATCTATATATTGATCCATAGATTCATATTCATCGCTAATATGCTCTTCTGCAATAGACCACAAGGAATCTCCTTTCTCAACCTGAATACTTGTAAATCTTTTCTCACGGCGATCTTTCGCATCAACAACAGATCTGCTTCTCGTGAACAATACTCCCGATATAAACAAAGCAATAGCTATTAATATGATAAATAAAATAATTCTTCCTTTATTGATTCTCATCTGTATCCCTCCACTCGTATCGAACATTTGTTTGTAGCTTTATTATACAATTCGAACATCCGTTTGTCAATGCTATTTCGAAAATTTGTTCGGGAACACTTGTTTTGATACTATTATTATGGTATTATATTGATAAGAATTTAATGGAGGATATATTATGTCAAGAGAACAGTTAAGTGATAAACAGCAGCAGATTCTTGAATTTATCAAACAACGTATATTAGAAAAAGGTTATCCGCCTGCTGTTCGTGAAATATGCGAAGCAGTACATTTAAGATCTACATCTTCTGTCCATTCTCATCTTGAGACACTGGAACGTAAAGGATATATTCGCAGAGATCCAACAAAGCCTCGTGCTATTGAAATAATTGATGACGATTTTAATTTATCCCGACGTGAAATTGTTCATATCCCGATTGTCGGTACTATTACTGCAGGCGAACCTATTCTCGCCGTTGAAAATATCGAAGATTATTTTCCAATGCAGCCTGAATTCGTCAGCAACAAAAAAACCTTTATGCTTCATGTAAAAGGTGAAAGCATGATCAATGCCGGCATTTTAGATGGAGATATGGTAATTGTTGAACAGCAGTCAACTGCATCTAATGGTGATATTGTTGTTGCCCTGATTGAAGACTCTGCCACTGTAAAAACTTTTTATAAAGAAGATGGATTTTATCGATTACAACCTGAAAACGATTTTATGGATCCCATTATCGTTCAGGAAGTTTCCATAATCGGAATAGTTGTTGGTCTATATCGCTCTATGAAATAATTCAAGACTCGCTCGCGAGTCTTGGCGCGGAATTCGGGTCTGCATAGCAGACATACTTCCAATCCGAATTCCTGCGCATCCTCGCGGAGCGTATATCAGATGGGGGATTGAAACCCGCCACTGATACATAATTGTTGCTCACCGCCTACAGAGGCGGGAGTCATCCCTCATCTGATATAATATTAAAGCCTCAGACATCTGTATTTCAGATATCTGAGGCTTTTACTTATAGGTTATTATTCTCCTATTTCTTCAATATTTACTTCCACTCCGTCTTTCCATATTCTCTCTAAATCATAAAAAAGACGATTTTCCCTATCAAATACATGAATAATAATATCATGAAAATCAAGAAGCACCCAGCTTCCATCTCTGTATCCTTCCATTTGTTTCATGGAATATCCTGCTTTTTCAAGTTCTTCCTGAACATTATCTACCATTGCCTGTACCTGATTTTTATTACTACCATCTGCAATAATAAAATAATCTGCAATTGTAGAAATTCCACGAATATCAATAACCTTAATATCTTCACCCAACTTATCATCCAGTGCCTGATAAGCAATTTTAACCATATTTAATGCCTGTTCCATTATAATCTCCTTATGCTTTTTTTCCGTCATTTATTGATTTGTAATACTCATAGGTCTCCATGGTACTGCCACCAATAGACTGGCCTATATCATTCAGATAACCAATTGTATTTTCAAGAATCTGAAATACACATACATCTAAATCTAAAAAAGCCAGTTTTCGAACTTCTTTTAATCCAGGTATATCTTTACGATTAGGTTCCATATAATCTGCAATAAAAACAATTTTCTCCAGAATACTCATTGCTGGTTTTCCTGTAGTATGGCATTCTATTGCATTTAAAATCTCCGGATCCTGTTCTCCATAATATTCTCTTGCAACATAAGGAGCCAATGCAGAATGTATCAGCTGAGGACTGTCCTTATAAGTTTGATCTATCAAAATTCCATATTTTTCACATAGATCTTTCTGCTGTGCTATAGAATATCCTTTTGCACAGTCGTGAAGCAATCCTGCCCTGTATGCCTTGTGAATATCTATGTCAAACACCATTGCCATAGATGCCGCTGTATAGGCAACACCAAGTGTATGTCGATATCTTTCCGGTTTTAATTCCTTCGAAAGTTTTTCTTCTATTTTATTTGTGCTCATATAATCCATTTCTTTCTATATAACCAATGATACTTTCCGGCAGGAAAAAATGAATGCTCTGACCGGCAATATTTCTTTTCCTTATTTCGTGAGAGGAAATTTCAATACTTGGACTATTTAAATGATAAATTTTTCCATCATATTTATCTTCAAGATAATCAATCTGAGCATCCAGTGCACTTCTTGAATCGTTTCTTGTAGCAACAAGTATATTTGCCATACTAAAAATCTGATCCGGGTCTTTCCATGTCTCAATCTGATACAATGAATCCGCTCCCATAATAAAATAATATTTACTATCAGGATTTTGTTTTGTCAGTTCTTTCAGTGTATCAACAGTATATGTGGTACCTTCCCGTCGTAACTCCAAATCACTAAATTCAAAAAAAGGAAAATCTTTAATCGCCAGTTTTATCATATCTGTTCGGTTCTGCTCCGTAACGCTTCCTGAAATGGTTTTATATGCAGGATTTTTGGTTGGCATTACAAGAATCTTATCCAGTCCGAATTCCTCTTTTGCTGATTGTCCTAAAATCAAATGTCCAAAATGTATAGGATTAAATGTTCCTCCAAGTATCCCTATTTTTTTCATAAATGCCTCCAGTAATTATTTTTTTACCTTTGGAAGTTCAATTCTTTTATGCTTTTTGGATTCCTTATATAATACAATTTTCTTTCCAATTACCTGTACCACCTGGGATCTGGTTCTTTCTGCAAGAATTTCAGCCAGATCTTTGGGATCATCCATGCAGTTCTGCAGAACTCCAATTTTTACAAGTTCTCTGGCCTCCAGTGCATCTCTTACTCCTGCAACAAGTTCAGGTGAAATACTTCCTTTTCCTATGTTATAAATAGGATCAAGCTTCATGGCAAGACTTTTTAAATATGCTCTTTGTTTGCTTGTCATTTTTCCCTCCATTATTTCTCATTATTTATAATAATCAAACTCCAGATCAAACAGACGAACCGTGTCTCCTTCTTCGATTCCCATTTCTGTCAGACGTTCAATAACACCATTTTCTCTCATAAATTTCTGGAAGAAGTCAAATCCTCTCTCAGATTCAAGGTTTGTGTAGCCAAGCATTCTTTCGACTTTAGGCCCTTCCACAGTAAATACTCCTTCTTCCGGATTTTCAATTATAATTCCGCCTTCCTCTTCAGCAAAATTTAATTCATATTCCTGTTCAAATTCCGTGGCTCCTTCCGGAAGTTCATCCAGCATTCCCTGAATATGCCATAATAATTCTTTCAATCCAATACCACTCACTGCTGAGATTGGAAATACTTTAATTCCTTTTGGCTCAAATTCCTCTTTTAAAAGATCTAGAACTGTTTCCTTATCTTCTTCTGTCATCGCATCCATTTTGTTTGCTGCAATAACCTGTGGACGATCAAGAATATCTGCATTATACTTCTTCAATTCATCTGTAATTGCATAAATATCTGCAATCGGATCCCTTCCTTCAACAGATGCAGCATCAACCATATGCACCATCACCTTTGTACGTTCAATATGTCTCAGGAATTCAAATCCAAGACCAACACCTTCTGAAGCTCCTTCGATAATACCAGGAATATCTGCAATAACAAATCCTTTTCCCTGTCCCATATCTACTACCCCGAGATTTGGATTTAATGTGGTAAAATGATAATTTGCAATCTTTGGATTTGCATTGGTAACTCTGGACAGAAATGTAGATTTACCAACATTAGGAAAACCTACAAGCCCTACGTCAGCAATAACTTTTAACTCCAGCATAACCTCAATTTCCTGAGCTTTACCACCTGGCTGAGCGTATTTAGGCGCCTGCATGGTAGGAGTTGCATAATGCTGATTTCCCTTTCCGCCACGTCCACCTTTTAATAAAACAACAGGTTCTTTTTTATTGGACATATCAAGAATAACTTTTCCTGATTCTTTCTCTTTTACAATAGTTCCCGGTGGAACTTTTAAAACGATGTCTGCACCATCAGCACCATGACATCTTCTTCTACCGCCTTCCTGACCATCACCAGCTTTAAATTTTCTTCTGTGACGATAGTCGGATAAAGTATTCATTCCTTCATCAACAACGAAAATAACATCTCCACCACGTCCGCCATCTCCGCCATCAGGTCCACCGTTAGGCACATAAAGTTCCCGGCGAAAACTGACATGCCCATTTCCGCCTTTTCCAGATCTGATAATAATATTAGCTCTATCTGCAAACATTGTTTTTCCTTCCTATCCTGTATAAAGCGCAATGTGTTTTTTCCTCATAAATAATCCCGTTATAGAACCATTTATGAGAAAAAAACGGCCTCAAATATGAATTTGAAGCCGTAATTGCTGCATGTCTCTGTCTCTACATCCGACTGTGATTATGCAACTGGATGTACAGAACACTGTTTCTTATCTTTACCTTTTCTTTCGAAACGTACAATACCATCTACTAATGCAAATAATGTATCATCTCCACCACGTCCTACGTTAACTCCTGGATGGATTTTTGTTCCTCTCTGTCTGTAAAGAATATTACCAGCTTTTACAAACTGTCCGTCAGCTCTTTTCGCACCTAATCTCTTAGATTCTGAGTCTCTACCGTTCTTTGTAGAACCCATTCCCTTTTTATGAGCGAAAAATTGAAGGTTCATTTTCATCATTTTGTTACACCTCCTTAAAAATTACATCTAAATACTGTTCCTGCTCTTCCTCAATTCCACTAAGACCAAGAATCAGTGAATTTAATAACAAACTTCCTTCGGCAGAAAGTTTTTCCGTAAATACTACGTTAATTCTCGCATTCTCCTGATCCACATCTACCTGATAGTTATCATCGGTAAACTGATCCAGTGAGTTAACGAAATTTATTACCAGTGCAGAAACCGCTGAACAGACAATATCTTGTCCTTCAACGTCATATCCTGCATGGTCCTGTGAATCGAATCCAGAAAAAGATCCGTCTTCACTCTGATAGAATGTTATCTTTGTCATAACTCTATCTCCGGATATTATCCAACGATACTATCGATTTTTACCTGTGTAAATAATTGTCTATGTCCGTTTTTCTTATGGTATCCAGTTTTTCTCTTATATTTGTAAACGATGACTTTTTTGTCTTTTCCTTCGCTTACAACAGAAGCTTCAACTTTCGCACCATCAACGGTAGGTGTTCCAACTTTAACAGTATCTCCACCAACTAAAAGTACATTATCAAATGTAACTTTAGCTCCAACTTCAGCGTCAAGTTTTTCAACTTTGATCACATCGCCTTCGCTTACTTTATACTGTTTTCCACCTGTTGCGATAATTGCGTACATCACGGCACCTCCTATTATCAATCTCGCCAGCTATGGTGATTTCCATGCTTATACCTCGCTGTGCGGCATACCTTGTTATAATATCAAAGTTTCTCTATTTTGTCAATATTTATTTGACATAATAATGGATTTCTTTCTTTTTTTCTGGTTAATTCCATTAATCCCAATTTTGTTATATCGACTGCAACAGCTTTTTTGGAGTCTTCATTAAGATATCCCTGCATCACCCGCAGCAATGTGTCCTTATCATATTCAGATTCCATATCAATAAAATCAATAACAATAATACCTGATAAATTTCTCAGCCTGATCTGCCTGGCTGCCTCTTTAGCCGCCTCCATATTGATTTTACGAACATGATCTGCTTTATTTCCTTTTCCAATAGATTTCCCGGAATTAACATCGATTACCGCCATTGCTTCTGTCTGTTCAATATAGAGAAATCCGCCTGATTTCATCCAGATTTTTTTTGATAATGCTTCTTTTAAAAAATGTTTCAAGCGATAACGCCGTTCAATATCATGTGCTTCTTCTGATAATATTTCAACACAGATTTCTTCATTTAGAAACAAATCCTCAATATCTGTCTGATCAGTAATAATTTTATCAATCTGACTTATATCTTTTCCAAATAAAATCAAGTCTTTCATATTCTGATTTGTATCCAGCAATACAAACGGCTGTCTATACTGCTTTTTTCTTATTATTTCCTGATATCTTTCAGCGAGAATTGCAGCCTCTTCCAAAACTGCTTCCTTTGAAACCCTGGCAGCATTTGTCCTTAATATAAATCCAAAATCATCTGTCACCAGCGATTCTGTAAATATTTTCAGCTGCTGTCTGGTTTCCTTTTTCCTTATTTTATTAGAAACACCTATGGATGTTTTATCAGAAGTTAACACCAGATATTTTCCGGTCAGTTCAATCCGATCAGAAAGCATGGGTCTTTTTTCCTCTGTAGCTTCCCTTTTTACCTGAACCAGAATCTCATCATCTATCTTTAATTTATCATTACGAAGAGGAAGGTAACCCAATTCTCCCTTTTGGAATTCAACAAATGCTCCTCGTATATTTTTTACGATATTTTTAACCTTGCCAATATAAATGTTGCCAACAAGACTTTTTTCTTGGGATGATATACATTGAAATTCAACAATTTTATGATTTTCCAGCCATGCACTGACTATCTGATAGTCGATTTTTGTTACAATGATTTCTGTAGACATATCTATCCTTCGATACTTGCTACCGGAACTACCGGATCAACATCTGCTTCATAGTCTACACCTTCTTCATCAAATCCAAACATTTGATAGAAGTCTTCCCAGTATCCATCAATATCAGCCATTTCTTTTACATTATCTGAATTAAGATCTTCCCATCTTCTTTTCACTTCTTCCTGAACATCATCTCTAAGTTCCCAGTCATCCAATCGAATCCATCCATTTTCATCTGTCACTGCATCTGTCAGAAGTTTTTTCTGAGCAAACAGCCTTTCAATCTGTTCGATACATCCTTCATGGACATTTTTTTCTTTCATTACTTTATAGAGAACAGACATATATAATGGAACAATTGGAATCGCTGAGCTTGCCTGAGTAACTAATCCCTTATTAACAGAAACATAAGCCTTCACACCCTGTTCCTTATAATCATCACAGATTTCATCTGCGGTCTTATGTAAATGCTTTTTAGCAGCACCAATGGTTCCTTCAAAATAAATCGGATAAGTCAGTTCAGAACCAATGTAGGAGTAAGCTACTGTTACAGCATTTTCTGCCAGTACTCCTGCTTCACTTAATGCATCGATCCAAAGCTTCCAGTCTTCACCACCCATAACTTTAACTGTGGCATTAATTTCATCTTCATTTGCAGCAGTAATCGTCTTCATTCCAATGGTATTGTCTTTCAGATTCAGATTTTTATTGGTAAAATCCTCTCCTGTTGTTTTTAACACAGAACGGTATGTTATTCCGTCCGGTGCAGTTCTTCTTGGTGCGGCAAGACTGTAAATTACAGTGTCAACCTGTCCCATATCCTTACGAATCGTCTCTATGGTCAGATCCTTTATTTCTTTTGAAAAGGCATCTCCGTTAATAGTTTTTGCGTAATAACCTTCTTTTCCTGCAAATTCTTCAAATGCTGCTGTATTATACCATCCAGGTGTTGCGGTCTTCTTTCCATTAGATGGTCTTTCAAACATAATTCCCAATGTATCTGCATGACATCCAAAAGTTGCTACGATTCTGGATGCAAGTCCATACCCGGTAGAGCATCCGATAACCAGTACTTTTTTTGCTGTTCCAGGAATTGCTGAATTCTTTGAACAGACATAGGAAATCTGATTTTCAACATTCTTTTTACATCCTTCTGGATGAGCAGTCAGACATAAGAAATCTTTTACTTTTGGACTAATAACCATAATATTCTCCCTTTCATTTACTGTAATCATTTATTTTAAATATCAAAGTATTCTATAAAATTATAATATGTTCACCTTTATGCTGTCAAGCAAGAGAAAACCTTATAAACATTAACATGTCTATAAGGTTTCATTCTTTATCTTCTTATTAAAAAATTCTTCTGACTGTAACAATCTTTCTGTATCTTGCATTATTTGAAATTTTAATTCCACCTCTTGGATATGGAGCAGAATTGCTAGCATGAACAATTTTGTTATTTCCAATATAAATCGCCACATGTCCGCTGTAACAAATGATATCTCCTGGTTTAGCATTTTTCAATCCGCCTTTAACCTTCTTACCAACACTTCTCTGTCCACTGGATGAATGAGGAAGTCTTTTCCCAAATTTACGGTATACAGACATTGTAAATCCGGAACAATCTGTTCCTCTTGTTAAACTGGAACCACCATATTTATACTTATTTCCAACAAATTTCTTTGCATAATTAACAACTTTCTGTCCTTTTGATGCTGCCTGTGCATCTGCTTCACTAGTATGTACTGTCATTGTAAAAGTTGCTGCCGCCATCATAACCAAAACTAATGTTTTTGCAAATAATCGTTTCATACTTTCTCCTGATATATTGTTATTCTTGTAGAATTTGTTTCTTTTGTTTCTCTTAACATTTAATATTCTACACTATAACTCAATAATTTGTCAAGAGTTTTTTAAGTTTTTTTCATCATTCGTAACATTTATGTAATATTTATTTCTTTTTTTGTACATTCACATAGCGTTTCATAAACCTTACCTCTTCATCAGTTATATCCAACTGACTGAATTTTGCTTTCTGAATGATTTCATAAGCAAGTCTATTCACCATTTTACTTTGTTTTGCAGCATTTTTATCGTTTAGTCTGCTTTCATAATAAATTATTTTCTCTCGATTATTTAACTTTTTCCACTGATATTTTTTTTGTAACATTTTAGTTATAATAAGCAGAACTGTAATACAACCAGCTATCAAAATAAATGTTACAATATCCTTAACATTACTGATAATTTCTCTTTTTGACCTCCTGATAAACTTTGTTTCTTCCTCTTTTTTTTGTAAACTCTGATAGTTTTTTTCTCCAGTGAATGTACCAGTGACATCTATCGGAATCCATCCCACATTTGTAACATAAACTTCTGCCCATGCATGAGCATCATAATCAGTCACCTGAGCTTTTCCGTTAATCCATTGTTCCTTTCTTATTTTATAACCTTCCACATACCTTGCCGGAACTCCAGCACTTCGCAGGAGAAAGACTGCTGCTGAAGCATACTGGGTACAGAATCCTTTTTTCTTTTCATCTAGAAAGAAAAGAACCGGATCCTTTCCATCAGGTGTCAAACCAGGACGATAGGTATATTGATAATTTTCTTTTAAAAATGTCCGAACATTATCAATGATTTCATATTTGCTGTTTCCAGAAATCTGGTTTAAGTATTTATTCTGAAGTTTTTCTTTAATGTTTTGGGGCACATCCAGATATTTTTCTTCTATATAACACTGATATTCTTCCATAGCGCGAAAATAATTTTCTTCTAAAACAGTGTCTTTTAAATCAAAAATCAGTTCTTCTTGAACCATTCCTTCCTGTTTTACTAAAAGATCCCAGTTTTTCACACTATAATATCTGACATTATACGAGCTTTCTGCTACATTTTTTGTCATCATCCTGTCACCGGATATTTCTCCATTTAATTGATTCAAATCTGCATAATACGGTATCAGCAATGCATGATCATTTATTTTCTGATATTTGATACTAAGATTGGAATCTCCTGTAAATAACTCTCTCTGACTTTTTAAAGGCATTAACTGATTAATCTTTAATTCCGGGAACAAAAACGGAAGTCCTATTGCCGGTTCTCCTGCAAAAATTAATGTGTCTTCCTTTTTCTTCATCCATTGTCCATTTTGATAATCTCCACTTACGAAACTTTTCAAATATAACGTATTTTCATCATCTGATGAAGCCTCAAAAAGTTTGACACCCGATGGAGAAACAGCCCCAACTCCACCAATCTTACCATTTCCAACTCCACCATTCACTTCATAATCATTACCTTGCATCACTTTTCGAATTTTTAATAGCGACCATCGCTTTGCAGATGTTTCTTTTGGAATTGAAATCTGTTCATAAAAATAAAGTGGAATCACAGCCAGTATAAACAAACTGAATATTATAATTCCAAAATATACTTTATTATTTTTCAAATTATAATATCCTATCCATGCACCAAGAAATAACAAAAAAGGAGAAGTTACTCCATATGGGGCCATAATCATTATAATTATCTGAAAAATACATGTAACAATAAAAAGAGGAAAAGGTTTTCGTCTCATAAGTCCTATCAGTAATCCCGCACATACAAAGAAGAAAATAATTGCAATCACACTATCAATTCTGCTATGCTCTAAATCAACAGAAATATAATAATAAAATCCCAAATCCATATTCTGATTAATTGCATCAACTATCTTGTTAATTATAATCTGAAATCCATTAAGCAATTCTGATTTTTTCAAAGCGATCATTCCTGAAATTAAAAATATGTAACACGGAACAATCCATGAAAAATAATCCATCAAAATGCAAGAAACCAAAAGAACTGCCATACCTGAAAAAGCCAGAATCCAGTGATACTGTTTAATAGAAAATCCATCAAAAATACTTTGAATCATTGCAAAAAAAATCAATGCAAACATAATATATTCAGCTATTTCATTTTTACTAATCTTCATTTATATCTCCATGTCGTATGCATAATCTTCAACCGTTTGTCTACCCTTTGAAACAAATATCTGTAATCCATCAGCTTCATCTGTACACTTATCTACCCATAAGTCCTCACAAAAAATTTTTGTAAATAATTCTTCGTATTGATCTATTGATTCCAATTTCATAAATGAATTACCAAAATAAATATTTAAATGAATATTGTAATCAAGGAAAAACTGGGCAACAGAATAAAAAGTTGAAAAATAATCCGAATACTGATTTTGCTTTACTTTTCTAAGACTCAATACAATATTAGCTGTTTCCGATTTTTCTTCTCCTGACTCTCTTACAAACAAATCACCTTTACCTGCAAATATTTTCCAATGAATTCTTGAAAGCTTATCACCAGGGTGATAAGCTCTGATTCCGTCGTATTCAAAAGGACTCTGTTGTTCTTCCTTCATCTGGTATTGATTATTCATGTTTTCCATAGAAAATTTTTTTGGCATCACAAGAAAATCCTCGACGTTATTTATAGTTTTTTTTACTGCATAAAGACCAGTTAGATCTTTCCATTTCAATTCTGTAAATCTAATTCTGTAAAAATCACATTCTGTACATAATTCATCTATGATAACTGGTCTTATTTCACTTTTCCCCCACAAAAAACAAAATTTCCTTTTTTCCTTTTTTTTACCTAAAGAAGATTCTACAATGTATTCTACTTCACAATATCTTGAATTTCGGAAAAGCTTTCCTGTCAGTTCTATTATCATTTCCATTTTTTCTTCTTCGCTAATGATCCGTTCTTTTGGTTCCACCGACAGATTAATAATATTCTTTTCCCGTTTTGCAAAACAGATAGAAAAAAAGAGAACAAGAAACAGGGATGCCGTCAGACATCCCCCAATCAAGTTCCCATATATTACCCAATAAATTATGCAAAGTATCATTATAATGAAATACATAATCTACCTCACTGGTTCCCTTTTGGTAACGGAACCGATTTCATAATTTCTTTTAATATATCTCCGTTGGCCTTTCTCTGAATTTTAGCCTCTTTACTTTTTATCACACGATGACCGGCTGTTACAAAAAACACCTGTTTAATGTCTTCCGGAATCAAATATGTGCGATTGGAGAGATACGCATTCGCCTTGGCCATCCGAAGCAAAGCAATCGTTCCTCTTGGACTTAAGCCAAGATCAAGATTTCTGGAATTTCTTGTGGCGTTGGCAAGAGTAACAATATATCGATATATATCCTCATGAACATATATTTCTTCAACTTCCTGCCGAATTTCCATCAACTCTTCTGCCGTTATCTTTTCTATGATCTGATCAATTGCCACATTGACTCTTCCTTGTTTTAACATGGATACTTCACTTTCATAATCAGGATAACCCATAGAAATACGGATCATAAAGCGATCCATCTGAGATTCAGGAAGAGAATGTGTTCCGATGGAACCAATTGGATTCTGTGTTGCAATAACTACATAAGGCTGTGGTAATTCTCTGGTAATTCCATCGACGGTTATCTTTCCTTCTTCCATGGCCTCCAGAAGAGCTGACTGTGTTTTAGGTGAAGTACGGTTGATTTCATCAGCCAAAAGCAAATTGGTCATTGCCCCACCCTTCTGATATTCAAATGAACCTATTTCAGGCTTGTACACAGAAAACCCTACAATATCCACCGGCATGACATCTGGAGTAAACTGAATTCTCTGGTAATCCAATCCAAGCACTTTTGAAAATGCCAAAGCCAGAGTTGTCTTACCGACTCCAGGAATATCTTCAATCAGAATATGTCCGCTTGCAATAATAGCAGTCATAACCTGACGAATAATCCTGCTTTTTCCTATGATCACTTTTTCTATCTCACCCATGGCTCTTTGGGCCTTCTGACAGATGTATATCTCTTTCATACTCTATCCCCGATCTTTTTTAAATAAAATAACTCCCATAACCAAAGCAAGAAATACTGCCGAAACGGCAAGTCCGATAAATCCATTTAATGTTATACCTGCCGTTACATATCCTGCTGCTGCACATCCCGCAACAGTAAATGCATATGGCATCTGTGTCGAAACATGATCAATATGCTTACATTGTGCTCCGGCGGATGATAAAATCGTTGTATCGGAAATTGGAGAAATATGATCTCCACATACCGCACCTGCTAAAATAGAACCAACACAGACTGACATCATCATCATATTTCCGCCTAAGATTGTAACAGAAATCGGAATAAGAATTCCAAAAGTTCCCCATGAAGTACCTGTTGCAAAGGCAAGACCTAACGCTATAAGGAAAAATGCCAATGGCATAACAACGACCGCCATAGTACTTCCACCAATCGCCGTTTTAACAAATCCCTGAATATTTAAATATTGTTCACTGCAAATTCCTGACAGGGACCAGGCAAGACACAAAATCATAATTGCTGATGTCATAGCCTTAAATCCCTGTACAAAACTTCCGCAATAGTCAACAAAAGCAATGATTTTCCTAGGAATATATAAAATAAAAGTAAAAATCAATGTAAGAAACGAGCCAAGTACAAGACTTCTTGCACTGGAACAATTGGCAAATGCATCAACAACAGACGCCCCTTTAAAAAATCCACCTGTATATAGCATAAATGTAATACAGGATAAAATCAGAAAAGCAATAGGCAAAATTAGATCAATTACTTTTCCCTGTCCCACAATCTGAACTTCATCTTCTTTATTCACTGCAAGTTCTTCTGTCTCATGTGTCATTTCATACTGCTTCATCTTAGAATAATCAGCATTGGTTATAATCATAAATATAAGAAAAGCCAATGTAAGCAGTGCATAATAATTAAATGGAATAGCTTTGATAAACAAAGAAAAGCCATCAATATTACATCCTTCCGGAAGTGAAGAACCAACTGCCGCTGCCCAGCTGGATATTGGTGCAATTATACACACTGGTGCTGCAGTTGCATCAATAACATATGCCAGTTTTGCTCTCGTAATTTTATATTTATCAGTTACCGGGCGCATAACAGTTCCTACTGTAAGACAATTAAAATAATCATCAACAAAAATTACCACCCCGAGACAAACTGTTGCAAACAGTGCCTGTCTTTTTGTCCGGATTGCCCTGGAAGCCCATTTTCCATAGGCTCTGGATGCCCCTGATTTTGTAATCAGAGCAACCAAAATACCAAGCAGTACGAGAAAAATCAGTATATCACAGTTATCCCCAATCTTACCGGACATAATCGTAAAGATTGTGTCCATTGCCTTAATTGGATGAAATCCATGGTACATAAGGGCACCTGATGCGATCCCTATCATCAGGGATAAATATACCTCCTTTGTTATTAATGCCAAAACAATGGCAATTACCGGTGGCAATATTGCCCAAAACGTACCTGTCATTTGTAATTTACTCCTTAATCTCTATAATAGTTTATCAAACATCCTTTCAGGATGATTTCTCTTTCATCATCGGTTAATTCACCGAGTGTCAAAGTAATTTCTTTCATTCCTTCATTTACTACAAAAGCAGGAATTTCTGTCAATTTATCTTCGATTGCTTTCTTAATTTCAGGAATAAAGATATAATCTTTGTTCTTAAACGGAAGTTCTCCTCTCTCAATGGTAAATGGAACCATTCCCCAGTTGATCAGATTTGAACGATATCTCTTTGTTGCATATTCATTTGCAATATTAGCCCATCCGCCTAATACTTTCTGGCAGGATGCTGCCTGCTCACGAGCAGAACCATCTCCCGGTTTTACTGCAAAGATCGTACTTCCAATACCCAGATTTGTATTATCCACATCCGGATATTTTTCTGTTACTGCTGCCATAATATCTTTTACTTCAGGGAATACTTCTGCCGGACATTTTCCTGCTTCAATGGCTTTCTGTGCAGTCTGCACTTCTTTTGCCAAACCTACATATGCAGGATCTTTTCTGGATAATGCAAATTCTGCAAGCCCCAAAGGATTTGAACGATAAGAAGATGTTTCTCCTGATGGAATCAGTTCATCTGTTGTTGTAACAGGATCGTGAATCTCAGAAACAACCTTTAACAGCATATTTTCCGGCAAAGCAGACATTTCCGGCCAGTCTTTGATATTTGGTCCAAACTGAATTTCAACAGATGGATCCGCAACACCTTTACTGTCAAATACACGATTTTCATAAATTGTTTTATCAAAATGGTATTTTGGAATAAAATCGCTTGCTTCAATATCTGTAGCTGGTGTTAAATATCCCTGATTTGCTGCTGTTGCCGCAATAGAACGAGCATCCATCAATGCAACAGACGAAATTTGTCCACTCTGAAGTTTAGATCCTTCTCTGTTAGGGAAGTTTCTTGTAGAATGACGGATACTAAATGCATTATTTGCAGGAGTATCTCCAGCTCCAAAGCATGGTCCGCAGAATGCTGTTTTTACAATAGCTCCTGTAGCCATAAGATCTGCAACTGCTCCATTCTTAACCAGTTCCATATAAATAGGAGTACTTGCCGGATAAACGCTTAATGTAAATTCATTGGATCCGATACTTGCACCTTTCAGAATATTAGCTGCAGCACAGATATTTTCATATCCACCACCGGCACATCCTGCAATAATTCCCTGATCAACGTATAATTTTCCATCACGAATCTTACTCTGAAGAGAGTAATCTACTGCTCCATCCAGACTGACTAATGCACGTTTTTCAACATCTGCAAGAATATCCTCCAGATTTGCATTCACTTCTTCGATTGTATATGTATTACTAGGATGGAACGGCATAGCAATCATAGGTTTTACTTTATCCAGGTCAACTTCTACGATTCCATCATAGTATGCAACAGAACCAGGATTTAATTCTTTATATTCCTCTTCACGACCATGAATCTCATAAAATTCTTTAATCACATCATCTGTTCTCCAAATAGAAGAAAGACATGTTGTTTCTGTTGTCATAACATCCACGCCAATACGGAAATCGGCACTTAAGTTTGAAACTCCAGGTCCAACAAATTCCATGACCTTGTTGTTCACATATCCTTTTTCGAATACAGCACCGATAATGGCAAGAGCAACGTCCTGAGGTCCAACACCTTTTACAGGTTTACCTTTCAGATAAATACCAACAACGCCTGGCATATTGATATCATATGTTCTGTTTAAGAGCTGTTTTACCAGTTCCGGTCCACCTTCACCCATAGCCATTGTACCAAGAGCACCATAACGGGTATGACTGTCAGAACCAAGAATCATCTTACCTCCGCCTGCAAGCATTTCTCTTGCAAACTGATGAATAACTGCCTGATGAGGTGGCACATACATTCCACCGTATTTTTTAGCCGCTGTCAGACCAAACATATGGTCATCTTCATTAATAGTACCTCCAACGGCACAAAGGCTGTTGTGACAGTTTGTTAATACATAAGGAACAGGGAACTTTTCAATTCCTGAAGCTCTAGCAGTCTGAATAATACCTACAAATGTAATGTCATGAGATGTAAGCTTATCAAACTTAATCTGAAGCTTTTCCATATTTCCCGATGTATTATGATCTTTTAAAATGCCATAGGCAATTGTGTTCTTTGCTGCTTCTTCTTTTGCAGGAATATTTCCTAAAATCTGATTTAACTGTTCTTTTTCGGACTCTTTTACAAGTGTTGTTCCATTTACAAGATATGCACCTTCTGAATATAACTGAATCATGTCTCTCTCCTCCTGTGGTAAAATGCAATGTTTCTAGTTATTATAACATAAAAGTTTAAATTAGAAAAGTCCAGAACAAAAAAGCACACGATCTACAGGTAATCATCCTTCAAAAAATTATTCTGGATGTTTTACTTAAACCGTGTGTTTTTTATTATAATTCTTTATGAAAATTCAGATTCTGCCAATATTAAATAATCAGCATATATACTGTTGCAATTGAAATAACAATCTGAATAATAGCAAAACGGAATACAGTCTGTGTATTAGACCACCCGATTGTTTTCCTTACATGATCATGTAATGGCATAGTCGTATTCTTAAAAATATGTATCTTTAAAAATCGAAGAAGTGCTACCTTAATTAAGCCAAGACCACCATCAACAATCAGAACCGCCGCTACCAGCAGAAACAGGAATGGACTTCCTGTTTTTAAAACTGCAATACTGATAAAAATTCCCATGGCACGGGAACCTGCATCTCCCATCATTAATTTACTTGGTGTAGCATTGTACCAAAGATATCCAAGAATACAAACCACAAATAATAATATTATATAAGAAAATTCTGAATAAAGTCCCTGTGGTTTCAATGTTACTTCATTTACCACATAAATTGTCATCAATGTGATAATAGTCAGTGTTCCAGAAAGTCCATCTACCCCATCGGAGCAATTGGTTACATTAATTGCCCCCCACACGAGTATAATGGTTAAAACAAAAAACACTACCGGATGAAGAACCACATCTATGTCAAGTGTAGCAATTTCAATTCTGGTACCATTAAAATGAATATAATTTAATGCAACAACTGCCGCAACCATAAAGTCAAGAATTCCTTTTTTATATTCATTCCATGGCTCATCTGCTGCATCATCCATAAAACCTGTGAACATTTCAACAAAAACAAGCAACAGGTAAATAACTGTTTCCGGTGATATTTCTCCGAATAAAAGAGCTGCTACTGTAAACACAGAAACAAAAATAATGCCTGCGCCTCTTGGTTTTCCTGCAGATAATTTTCCGTTGTGGGCAAAATCTCGTCCAATATCTTTTGGTAAATAATTATTTAATTTTGATGTTAAAATACAAGTCATTACAAATGCAACAAGTACTCCAATAAAAGCCGTAATAGATAAGACATCTCCTGTCATCCAATTTATCATTGGTTTATCCTCCTGTTAAATTTATCCTTCAACATTTCTTTATAACACAATTATTTAGTATATCACGAATTTCCATGAATTTAAATATGAATCTTTTACATATTTTTTTCTTTTAATTTCATCTCTTTTGTGATTTCTAACAATTCTTTTGCAGCTTTTCTAATATTCTTTGCACCGAAAATACCAGAAACAACAGCCACTCCATCTACACCTGTTCCTTTTAACTTCATAATCGTATCTTTATTAATTCCACCAATTGCAACAACTGGAATAGATACCGACTGACAAATTTTACTCATTTCTTCCATTGTAACAACGGTTGCCTCACTTTTCGTTGACGTTGCACAAACAGCTCCGACACCAAGATAATCTGCACCACCTTCTTCGGCTTTCATAGCTTCTTCCACATTATGGGCTGAAACTCCAATAATCTTATTTTCACCTAATAATTTCCTTACTTCTTCCACTGGCATATCATCCTGTCCCACATGGACTCCATCTGCATTAACTTTTCTTGCTATTTCTATATTATCATTTATAACGAAAGGAACCTTATACTGATCGGCAAGTTTTTTGATTTCTACCGCCTCTTTCAGAAAATCTTCTTCTGACAGTTTTTTTTCTCTAAGCTGCAGAAAAGAAATACCTCCTTCAAGTGCTTCTCTTACCTGTTCAATTAATGTCTGATCACCTGTCCATGCTGCATCTGTCACAGCATACAAAGTCATTGTTTCAGAATTTACTTTCAATTTTATTACCTCTTTCTATTTTTTTTGATGTGATGTTACTTATTTCATCGATCAGATTCATTCGAAATGATGATGTTCCTTTACTTTTTTTCTGTGCGTATTCTCCACTGACCCCCATTGTAATAACAGATGTTACGGCAGCCTCAAAAACATACTCCTGATTTGCCCCTGCAAAACTGCCCAGAATTCCATCCATCATACATCCTGTGCCGGTAATCCTTGCCATTTCCGGGGTTCCATTATAAATTACTACTGCCTTATCCTTATTTACCACTAAATCCACAGCTCCAGTAACCACAATCACCGCATTAGTTTCTTTTGATAACTTTCTTCCAATGTGAATCAGATCATCTATATTTTTTTCATCTGTTGCATCTACCTGACTTACATCTACTCCTAAAGCAGTTCCAGTTCCTTCACACACTGTTTTAATTTCTGAAACATTCCCTCGAATCACTGAAAATTTTACTTCTTTTAGTAATCTTTGTACAGCTTCTCTCCGAAATTTCGAAGCTCCGGCTCCCACAGGATCCAGTATCACAGGATGACCCAGAACATTTGCCCTTTTACCGGCAAGTATCATTGCTTCTAATTTATTTTTATTTAACGTACCCATATTAAGAACCAAAGACGTGCAATGCTCAGTGATCTCTTCCACCTCGTGAATATCTTCCGCCATAATCGGGGATGCCCCAATGGCCAAGATAACATTTGCCACATCATTTGCTGTAACATAATTTGTAATACAATGTACCAATGTCGGTCTTTCCTTAATATTTTGTAATAGTTTATCAACTATAAGGGATTCCATTAACTTCCTCCTCCCATTTTCCAATTCTCATATACTTAATGAATTATAGCACACTCACAAAAGGATTCACATCTTTTTCCTTTCCGAATAATATAAACTGTAAATAAATCTAGGAGGATTTAACATGAGTGATTTAGCTGCAACCGGCTGTGGAAGCTCCTGTAGTTCAGGATTCGGAGGAAACGGATGTCTTCTTTTGATCATCCTGCTTTTCTGCTGTGGAGGATGCGGAGATGGCTTTGGAGGAGATGGATGCGGATGCGATAATATCATCTGGATCATCATCCTTCTCTGCTGCTGCGGTAATGGTTTTGGAAGTTCACATGGATGTGGATGCGGATGCTAATTTCTGCAGTAAACTAACAAAAGGGTGTCACCAACAGGTGGCACCTTTCCTTTTTAACAATATCCTTGCATTTCATCAGAAAATCTCTGATTTGAAATTGAAAACAGTCGGAGATTTTCTCCGACTGAAATATTTATCTAAAACATAAAATAATAATCAGTAAAACTAACCATGAAGATTTCTCTATACTTTGACATTTACAGTTACTATTTCTGCTCTTTTTCTGTCTCTCTATCTCCTGATGTTTTTTTCTTAAACATTCTTCATCCATCTCATAAACTGTATTTTCCTCTTCTACAAAAATTTCACTCATATTTTTTCTCACCTCCTAATACTATAGGATATGAGAGAAAAACCTAAGGTTGTGACAAAAATGGATCAAAAAAACAAGTCATGGGATCATTTTTTCCGAAATGACTCTTCAAATATGCTGGAAGACGCCCTTCCTTATCTTCCTTCCAGTTTAAAAAAGACAGCAGCTATCTATATCAAATTAACCGAACTTTTAAAGATCACCAGTGAATTTGATAATCAGCAAACCTTATCTGCCTGTGGTCTGGATCAAAACAATGCATCCATAGAGATGATTTTAAACGCCATGAAATTAAGGGCACCTAAAGAAACTGCTGCTCAAATTGATCAATTGCTTCAAATGATGCAATTGATGAAAGTTTATCAAACCTATCAGAATTTTGTTAACTCCAATCCTAATTTGGCATCATCTCTGTCATCTAATCAGGATAATGACATTCTTTCCAAACTTATGCCAATGCTAATGTCTGGAAACACATCTACTCCAAATTCTTCTACACAAAAGTCTTCCAATACAGATTTTATGGACCAGTTAAATCAAATTCTAAATAAATAAAAGGAGTTTATATTATGATGAATCAATCATGGAAAAATCATCCGGCATTAAAACAAATCGATCCAAGAAAACTGGAAATTATGGAACTTCTGATAAAACAATGTCAGGGAAAATCTCTGGAAACGATTCTCCCTGATTTAATGGCTGCCTCCAGCCGCATGTCTGAACAAGGACTGTCTTTTACAAATGAAGAAACTGCCATCATCATCGATGCGCTGAAATCAAATATGAGTCCTCAGGAACAGCAACGCATCGATATGCTTCGAAATTTTATTATGTAGATTAAATCAAAAAAGAACTGCTAATTCCTCCATCCACAACCAAATCAATTCCTGTAATAAACCTGGCTGCATCCGATGCCAGAAATGCCGCCGCCATACCAAGATCCTTTTCCTGGGTAAAACCTCGCATCGGAGTGCGGTCTTCAATTTCTTTCAATCGTTCTGGAGTTTTTAAATTTGTATTTTTCAGCATGTCTGTATATACAAAGCCAGGATTCAGACTATTCACGCGAATACCATAAGGACCCAAATCACGTGCTAGACTTCTGGCTAATCCTTTCATTCCACTTTTACAAACAGTATATGCCTGTATCTGATGCATACCAAGAATAGCAGCCAAAGAAGAAATAAAAATAATACACCCTGATCTTCTTTCTTTCATATGCTTTGCCACTGTTTGTGATAACATAAATGGTGCTTTTGCCTGAGTTTCAACTACCGTATCGAATTCTTCTGATTTAAAATCAAAATAATCTTTTTTAATATTGATTCCGGCATTATTTACAAGAATATCAATCGCTGATATTTTTTCCACCATCTCAATAAACTCTTCATGCTGTTTTGTATTAGTTACATCAAATTTATGCCAGCTACATCGTTCTCCAAGTTTTGCAGACGCTTCTTTCAATTTTTCTTCTCTGCGACCTACAATAACAATATCAGCTCCTGCATCATACATCTGTTCTGCGATAGCGAAACCAATCCCTGTGGCTCCTCCAGTAATCAGAGCCTTTTTCCCTTTTAAAGAAATTTCCTGAATCATTTGAAATCCTCCTTTATTCTAGTAACAATTCAGCCTGTGAAAGATACCCTCGAACTACATCACAGGAGTGATTAAATTCCTTCTTTTCACTGGAATTTAATTCAATTTCAATAATTTCTTCAATACCATTTCTTCCAATGACTGCAGGTACACCTGCTGCCACATCTCTTTGTCCATATTCGCCCTCCAAATGAACAGATAATGGCCAGATTCTTTTCTGGTCATGAAAAATAGCATTTACAATTTCACAAAAAGCAATGCCGATTCCAAATTCTGTACTCTTTTTCCCTTCAATAACCGTCATCCCCGCTTCACGTACCTGCTGCTGAAGATCCTCCAAAGTTATCTTACCAATCGTATCCGGATGTTCTTCCATAAGTTTATAAAATGGTTTCCCTCCAATGGTTACATGAGATAGTGGCACCATCTGAGAATCTCCATGTTCTCCCATACAAAAAGCACTAATGGAATTACGATCATATCCTGTTTTTTCCTCCAAAATTCGTTTTATTCGAAGGCTGTCCAAACTGGTCCCGGTACTAAAACATCGAAAACGTTCCATATGGAGTTTTTTTCTGAGGCACTCTCCAACCACATCTGCCGGATTGGTAATACTGATCAGAATACCTTTAAATGACACATCTTTTATTTTAGGAATAATATCTTTTAAGCGTTCCATGGAGTCACCAAACATATCCAACCTTGTTTCTCCGGGACGACGGCTTCTTCCAACTGCATTGACAAGAATCTGAGAATCCTCTAAATCCTCATAATTTCCGGCTCGCACAATGGTTTTTGTTGTTAAACATGCCCCCATATCATTTAAATCCAGCGCCTGACTTTCTGACTTTTTAACATCTGTATCAATAAATACAATTTCATCAGCAAGCCCTCTAAACATTAAGCTTGATGCACAGTGGGTTCCTACATGTCCAGCTCCTAAAATCGTGATTTTTCTTTTCTCCATCGTTTTCTCCTTTTGGTCCATTGCTTTTTCTGTCGTTTTTTATTATAAGCACAAAAAAAGCAGAATTCAAGACAGTCCTCTGCCTGAACGCTGCTTATATATTCCTTATTGATATTCTACTACTGCATATGGTTTTCCGTTTTCATCACATAAAGCTACAACTATTCTTCCATCTTCTTTTGCAGTTTTAGGGTATATAACATCCCCTTCCAACGCCTGCTTCTTATATTCCACACGAATCTGGCTGTATTTTTCTTCTACAGATATTTCATTACATGCAATTTTAATATACTCATTATTATTTACATGATGATTACTATCTATCCAGTCCCTTTGAACTCTTAACGGTTCTCGTTTTTCCCATTCTTTTGGCAGTTTAATCTTTCTGGACTGATAATCCATTTCCAGTGGTTTTTCCGGCTGATATATATTAACCTCTTCTTTAGAAGGAATTTCCGGTCTTCCTGTTTTCATATCCACATAGACCCAAATAGAATTGGCATAAGCCAGTATTTCTCCATTTTTTGTTTTTAGTGTAAAATTTCTTGTGGCATGAAATTTATTAAATCCTGATGCCCATGTACTTACCTTGACAATATCACACTCCAAAGGCAACTGCCTGATTACAACCTGCCATGCATTTAACACCCATGTTTTTCCTTTTTGTTCCAGATAATCCACTCCTACGCCCAGCTCTTCTGACTGAAAAGAGCTGCAATCCTGAAAATAATTAAATACTCCCGGTACCGATAATTTCCCTGATGGATCTAATTCACTATATCGAATCCTGCTTTCAAATGTATACATTATATTTCCTCATTTCTACATAAGATTTTAAATAATCATTAACAATGTTCCTGCAGTAATTAAGATTGCTCCCAAACATGACTTTAACGTAAATTGCTCATGTAAGAATACAACAGCCATAATCAGTGTAATCACAACACTAAATTTATCAACTGCTACCACCTTAGATGCTGCTCCAATCTGTAAAGCCTTATAATAACACAGCCATGATGAGCCTGTAGCCAGACCGGACAATATTAAAAATATCCAGCTTTTTCTACTTATTCCCATAATTCCACCCTGTGTATTGGTCAGAAAAACCATTCCCCATGCCATGATAACAACTACAACAGTCCGAACTGCTGTTGCAAGATTAGAATTCACACCATCAATTCCAACCTTGGCAAGAATCGAAGTCAATGCTGCAAATATTGCAGACATAAGTGCAAATATAAACCACATATGAATCCCTTCTTTCTTTTTCTTTTGTTTTCTATTTTATCATAAAATCCTTTTAACTCTCAATCAGGTCAATCCTATTGTTTCTCTTGAAAAGAACAAATCTCAAGTGTATACTTTCAATATGTATTCAAAAGAAACGGAGACAATAACTTATGTCATTTACAGGTATTTTTAAAGCTAAAGATGGATTAGTTGCAGTTGCAGATTCTAAAGCATCCATTGAAGATAACGGTAAGTTAGTAGAAGATATCAATCGAAATCCTGAAAAACTATTTCCTTTTACCAATGGAGTTGCTGTCACATTTGGTTCTAACCAGATTCTGGTTCAGAATTCTACAAAACTTTTTTCAACAAAAATCAATATCGAAGATCTGGTTTATGATTATTTAAACCAGAAACACACTCTTGATATGAATTTTTTTCAAACACTATTAATAAAAATGGGCACCAATCCATCCAATAAAGATCCTGTAAATTTTCTGATCGGACGTAAAATCCGTGCAGGTGAATATCGAATAGAACATCATCAGATTGGATATAACTACTATGCTGAACGCATCGGATCCAAAACGGATTTCTATTTCACCGGAGGAGAGGAATTATACCGCCGAGCATTTGATCAGATTGATTTTTTATCACATATTACTTCTGCAGATATTTTACAGAAATTTGTTGCAGCTAAACTGGAACAATTTATTAATTTCTATGATGAAACTTTATCATATAATCCAGTAGGAGGCATAGTAAAATCCTATATTTTAAGATAATAAAATTTAAAGACAGCGCAGACAATTAATATTAAATATCTGTGCTGTCTTTTACTTTTTCTATTTTACAACAATATTTACAATTCGTCCTGGTACATAGATTTCTTTCACGATATTTCCGGTAATTTTATCTCCAAGAGCTTCTTTTGCTTTGGCAAGAACAGAATCTTTTGCTTCATCTACACCAATAGTAACTTTTCCTCTGGCTTTTCCATTTATCTGAATAGCTATTTCAATTTCATCGTCTTTCATTGCTTCTTCATCATATGTTGGCCATGTTTGAGCGAATACGCTTTCTTCATGTCCCATTGCCTCCCATAATTCTTCTGCAATATGAGGAGCAAATGGTGCCAGAAGCACAATAGCTGCTTCCAGAGTTTCTTTATCAATTCCATTCTTCTTAGCCATTGCTGTCATTGTATTTGTATGTTCCATAAATCCACTGACAACAGTATTCAGGCTGAAGTTATCTAAACGTGTTGTAATATCATAAATCAGTTTGTTACGTTCCTTGATCAGTTCTTTATCTTCAGTAACTTCTTTGTCTTTCTGATCCATTACCAGTTTATAGAATTTTGTCAGGAAACGATATACACCATCAATACCTCTTTCGTCCCATTCTGCATCCAGTTCTGGTGGTCCCACAAATAATTCATACATACGTAATGAATCACATCCGTAATCTCTTACCAGATCATCAGGTGACACAACATTACCCTTGGATTTACTCATCTTAATACCATTCTTACCAGTAATCATTCCCTGATTAAATAATTTGTGGAATGGTTCATCAAAATCTACAACTCCAATATCATACAGGAACTTTGTATAGAATCTTGAATACAGAAGATGTAAAACTGCATGCTCAACTCCACCGATATACATATCAACCGGCAGATACTTGTCTGCTTTTTCTCTTGATACTAATTCTTCATTATTCTTATTATCAATATATCTCAAGAAATACCATGAAGATCCTGCCCACTGAGGCATTGTATTTGTTTCTCTTTTCGCTGGTTTGCCACATACAGGACATTTACAGTTTACCCATTCTTCAATATCTGCCAACGGAGATTCTCCTGTTCCTGTTGGTTCATATTTTTCAACTTCTGGTAATTCCAGAGGCAGTTCTTCTTCTGGTACAGGTACCGCACCACAATCAGGACAATGAACAATCGGAATTGGTTCACCCCAGTAACGCTGACGGCTGAATACCCAGTCACGAAGCTTGTAGTTTGTAGTCTTTCTTCCAACACCCATTTCTTCGATAATTTCAGGAGCTTCTTCCTTCAGTTCTGCTGATTCTCTTCCGTTCCATTCACCGGAATTGATCATTACACCAGACGCATCTGTATATGCTGCTTCCATATTTTCAATTTCTTTTCCATCTTTGGAAATAACCTGAATAATCGGAATATCAAATTTTTTCGCAAATTCAAAGTCACGATCATCATGGGCAGGTACACACATGATTGCTCCTGTACCGTAATCAGCCAGTACATAATCGGATAACCAGATTGGTACTTTCTTTCCATTGATTGGATTGATAGCATAACTTCCTGTAAATACACCTGTTTTTTCTTTATCCTGCATACGATCTACAGAAGATTTTAATGATGCCTGATAAATATATTCTTCAACTGCATCTTTTGTTTCTTCTGTTGCCAGACCTTTTGCAAGTTCATGTTCTGGAGCTAATACCATAAAAGTTGCACCATGTAATGTATCTGGACGTGTTGTATAAACTGTGATTGTCTCATCAGTTCCATCAACTTTAAAATCAACTTCTGCACCGTGGCTCTTTCCAATCCATTCAGCCTGCATTTTTTTAACTTTTTCCGGCCAGTCAAGTTTATTAAGATCTTCTAACAGACGATCTGCATAAGCAGTAATCTTTAACATCCACTGTCTTAAATTCTTCTTTGTTACATCTGCTCCACAACGTTCACATTTTCCATTGACTACTTCTTCATTTGCAAGACCTGTCTTACATGAAGGGCACCAGTTGATTGGCATCTGTTTTTCATATGCCAGACCTTTTTTAAACATCTTTACGAAAATCCACTGTGTCCATTTATAGAAATCAGGATCTGTTGTATTTACTTCCATATCCCAGTCATAAATAGCTGCGATTTCATTAATCTGACGCTTGATATTTTTAATATTTGCTTCTGTGGAAATACGAGGGTGGGTTCCCATCTTGATTGCATAGTTTTCTGCCGGAAGTCCGAATGCATCCCATCCCATTGGATGAATAATGTAATAACCGTTTAATAATTTGTAACGGCTCCATACATCACTGATTACATATCCTCTCCAGTGACCTACATGAAGTCCGCTTCCTGATGGATATGGAAACATATCCAGACAATAATATTTAGGTTTTTTCCCATCATTTACATTAACAGGATTTTCTTCCCAGCGTTTTCTCCATTTTTGTTCGATTGCCTTATGATTATAAGGTGTTGCCATACTTTTGTTCCTCCTAGCCGTAATATATTTATTCAAAAACGTCTGATCGCTTTGATAAGTTTTTCTAACTAATTTATTTTATCATATTGAAAATATGTGTCAACTGCACGGCATGGAAAATATTGAAAAAAGGACGTAATCTTAAAGCATTACGTCCCTGTTTTCTTTATTCTGCTGCTGTCGTTGTTTCAGTCTGTTCCGTTGTTGTCGGTTGTTCTGTTACCGGTTCTGATTTCTTAATATCAATTCTGATTTTGATTTTTTTAGATATCTTAACTTTATTTAATCCCGTAACACAAACTGTCACTTCATATGATCCAGGAATATTCATTTTGTCAGATAATAATTCTAAATCAGAAATAGTAACTTTACCATATAAACTTGTTTTTCCATCATAATCATACGCTGTAATTCCCGCATCCTGCTTTATTTCGTCCACTGTAGGTAAGACTGATCCCTGATCATAAAAAACTGTTGGGTTCTCTATATTCAGCGTTGCATTAGCATATTTAACAACCACTTTAATTGTTTTCTCTGCATAAACAGAAGTCTTATACTTATTGGTTACTTTGTACTTAATATAATAATTTCCTGCTTTCTTAAATTGATAAGCCTTTGCCTTACTATAAGAAGAGAATTTTGTGTACTTAGAAGCACCTGGGGTTTTAATATAAATGCTCATTGCACCGGTTCTTGATGCACCGCTTCTCTGTTTTGCTGTAACTCCAGATACTGCATTGGTTGGAACCGTCTTTCCAATCGTAAGTGTACGGTTCTTAGCTGTAATGATAGGAGCTCGCGTATCTACAACTTTTACTTTAAAGTCTTTGTATACTGTGGTTCCACCCTTGCTGGTAACTTTATATGTAATCTTGTAAGTTCCAAGACTCTTTGTAGAGAATTTCGCTTTTACATATTTCTTTTGCTTGCTGCTGTACTTTTTAACAGAATACTTGATTTTACTTGTTAAACTAACTTTGTTCTTCTGTTTTGCAGTAACACCTGACTTGATGCTGTATTTTTCTCCATATTGAACCGTCTTTTTCTTTTTCTTAGAAATGGTTATAGATGGTTTCAGCTTATTGTATGGATTATTTTTATCCGGATCTGTTGGATCCCAGTACATTTTTCTTGCAGTTGAAACTTTAATCCCTTTTGGTTTTCCAAGAGGGCCTGGATTCTTGCTGCTGTAAATGGTAACTTTAGTTCCCAGTGCACAATGATCATAAATCCATTTGGCATCTATAACAGACAATCTGACACATCCATGAGATGCTGTTGTCCCAAGTTTATTAAATTCTACTGTTGACTGACTTGCCTTACTATGGGAATAATACCAGACAGAATGGAATAATATTCCTCCATGGATTCTTGTACAATATTGTCCATAACTTGGACCATCCAATGTATGCCAGCGATACTTGGCAGGTGTATAAAATGTTCCTGCAGGAGTATTAGATCCTCCACAAGATACCAGAAAAGCTTTTACCGGTTTATATTTTCCGCTTTTCAACTGATAAACAGTAGCTACGTTTGCCTGCTTATTAACCTTGATCCAATATTTCGTTGCCGCCTTAACCTGAGTCTTTGGAGTGACAAATACCAAGCCAAATGCCATAACCAAAGCTAATAGCAATGCGCAGATCTTTTTACTTCGTATAATAAAATCTCTCATATATCTTCCTTTCATATTAATTTTTATCCAAATTTCTTTATCTATTATATATTCCTAATTTGGACTTGTAAATACTAAACAGTGTGATATTATTATTTTAAAAAAATTATATTTTATAAAGGAGGTCTTTATGATCACATTCAATCATTTCAATTTTAATGTTTTAGACCTGGAGAAAAGTCTGAAATTTTATAAAGAAGCATTAAATCTTACTCCTGTTCGTGAAAAAAATGCTTCTGACGGAAGTTTCAAACTTGTTTATCTAGGAGATGGTATTACTGATTTTCGTCTTGAACTGACCTGGCTAAAAGACCGTAAAGAACCATATAATCTGGGAGATGAGGAATTTCATCTGGCTATGGCCGTTGATAATTACGATGAACTTCATACAAAACATAAAGAAATGCAATGTATCTGTTATGAAAATCCTGATATGGGAATTTATTTTATCAATGACCCTGATGGTTACTGGATTGAAATTGTACCTGCAAAATAACAAAACAGACAATGCCGCCGGTTAATCTATCGGCGGCATTACTGGTTCTAATCTATTCACATTTTTTCAAAAAAGCTTCATATCCTTTTTTCACTTCATAAATATCAGATTTACTTGTAATTTCCCAAGGGGCATGCATATTTAATACTGCTACTCCACAGTCAATGACATTCATCCCATAAGCTGCCGGAATATAAGCAATAGTTCCTCCTCCTCCAGCATCAACTTTTCCTAACTCTGCCGTTTGGAATGCTACTTTCTGATCATCAAATATTTTACGAAGTTTTGCAATATACTCTGGACTTGCATCATTAGAACCAGATTTACCTCTTGCTCCTGTATATTTATTCAACACCAGTCCTTTCCCGAAATATGCTGCATTTTTCTTTTCCATTACACTCGGATAATTAGGATCAAAGGCTGCACTAACATCTGAAGAAAGCATAAAAGAATGTTGTAATGTCCTTCTCAATAAAAGATCATTGTATTGTCCAGTTAGTGCAAGAATTTCAGCTACTGTATTTTCAAAAAATCTGGAATGCATTCCTGTTGCTCCCACACTTCCGATTTCTTCTTTATCTACTAAAATACAGCATGCGGTTCTCTTTGGCGCTTCCACATTTAACATTGCTGCCAGAGATGTATAAGCACAGACTCTGTCATCCTGTCCATAAGACATAATCATGCTTCGATCCAATCCAAAATCCCTTGCTTTTCCAGCAGGTACTACCTCGATTTCTGCTGATAGGAAATCATCTTCTTCAATGTTATATTCTTCTTTTAAAAGATCAAGTATCTGTTTTTTCACTGCATCTTTTTCTTCATCTTTTGCAGGCCTGCTTCCAATCAGTACATTTAAGTCTTCACCTTCTACAACAACACTAGCCTTTTTCTCCATCTGTTTAGCGGATAAATGAACCAAAAGATCTGTAATTCCAACTACTGGTTCATCATCTTTTTCACCAATACATACAGAAACTTTTGTTCCGTCTTTTTTCACTACAACTCCATGCAATGCCATAGGAAGTGTTACCCATTGATATTTTTTCACACCACCATAATAGTGCGTATCAAGAAGTGCCATTTCTGTATCTTCGTATAAAGGATTCTGTTTCAGATCCAATCGCGGAGAATCAATATGAGCACCTAAAATATTCATTCCTGACTCCATTGAGTCTTGTCCTA
This sequence comes from Anaerostipes sp. 494a, assembly GCF_001940315.1. NCBI lineage: Bacteria > Bacillati > Bacillota > Clostridia > Lachnospirales > Lachnospiraceae > Anaerostipes > Anaerostipes sp. 494a. Next base: position 606,210 of record NZ_MJIF01000001.1, read on the forward strand.
ATTGAAACAAAATAATTGCTTTTTCCATCCAGGTACGATAAACCTTATCTCCTGGTTTCAAAACAGTTCCTTCATCAATACATTGATCCAGATTTTTATATCCAGCCTTTCGGGCAAGTATGACAGACTGATCTACACATTCTCTTTCTGTCTTCCCATTGGATAAAAAGTCCTTATAATCTTCTGCCAGTGCAGTTAATTCCACCAGATCTTTTCCTTCATAAGTTGTCCATGCATTTTTTCTGTCCATTACAAAAATTCCTCCCATTCTTTTTCCTTAAATCCTACTAAAACAAAATGATCACCAATAACCAGTGGTCTCTTCACCAGCATTCCATCTGATGCCAGAAGATCATACTGCTCCTCTTCAGACATTTCAGGCAGACGATTCTTTAACTGAAGCTCTCTATATCTCATTCCACTGGTATTAAAAAAACGTTTCAGTGGCAAACCGCTTTTTTGATGCCATTGTTTTAATTCCTCTGCTGTAGGATTGTTTTCCACAATATGTCGATCTTCATATTCTTTTCCATTTTCATCTAACCATTTCTTTGCTTTTTTACAGGTTGAACATTTGGGATATTCTAAAAATAACATTTTTGTCTCCTTTCCATTTTCTTTGTTGTTTATCTTATCACATCATAGAAAAAAAATACAGACAGGAACTATTTCCTGTCTGCTTATATCATAAAGTCTTTCAATAATTCTCCAAAATACCACCAATAATCTTTTCCTGCTATATTTTCCCTTGAAATGATCATAGTCTCATGAACACATTTTTTGTTCTTATTATATTGTATTTTTCCTATGACATCTCCCTTTTTTATCGGAGCATCTATACTTGGTATGATTTTACAGCTGATTTCAATTTTATCTTTTTTCCTGAGAAAAAGTTTGACTTCATCCTCAGATAGTCTGACGGAAACATATTTTTTTGTGCCATGATTCACAGGAATCTTCCTTATTTTGCTAATATCCGGTTTAACATTTCTATATTCATATTGACTTGTTCCATAATTTATCAAACTTTTCACATCGCTCCATTTATAGCTTTTATGAGGCGGCCATCCACTTCCTAAAACTACCACAATCATTTTTATTCCATCTTTTTCCACTGCGCCTACATAACAATAACCAGCTTTTGATGTATATCCGGTCTTTCCGGATATTACCCCATCCATGGATCGCAGTAATGCATTATGATTCACACAGGTGAATTCCCTTTTTCCAGAACTATCTTGAAATGAATAACTTTCCTTCCTTGTAATATTTAAAAAACTCTGATTTTTTATACATTTACTCATAATTATTGCAAGATCATATGCCGTTGTACCATGAGCACCTTCAGCATTAGATGCATCCAATCCATTAGGGGTAACAAAATGTGTAGATTTCGCTCCCATTTTAGTGGCTTCCCTATTTATCTTCTTTGAAAAATTTTCAACACTTCCTGCAGCATACTCTGCAAGTACTACTGCACAATCATTAAATGATTCCAGCATCATGCCATATAGCATATCTTTTACTCTATATTTCTCTCCTGCATGCACACCAAGCCTGACTCTGGGCTGGGATGCTGCGTTGGAAGATACCTTTGCCCAGTCATTTATATTACAGTGATTCAGTATATATATACATGTCATAATCTTTGTTGTGCTTGCGTTTTGCATAAACACCTTTTCTGATTTTCCATACATAATTTCCTCAGTTTCTACTTCCATCAAAATTGCAGACTTGGCATATAATCTGATATCATCTGCATCAACAGGATTAACAGTAAAAAATGTTAAAAAAATAACTAAAAAAAATGAAATGATTTTTTTCATATTTCTTCCTTTCTTCCATCATCAAAAAGCACCTTCATATTTTTTGATGAGAGAGTATCTCATATCTGATATATGAAAAATATCATCTCATTATTCTTATAATTTTATAATAAATACGGGCATTGGAGGACAATTTGATTTATTGCAGAAATCCTGTCGCACAATAAAATATTGTCGGTCGTCAAGATTTTTCAAAAATTCCAATACCTGATCCCTCTCCTCAAATCCACTGTCTCCTCCGCTGTAAATACAAATACTCATGATTCCACCTGTCTTTAACAGACGAAATCCTTCCTGAAATGCCTGGATACTGCTTTCTGCCTTTGTTGCCAGACTATGATCTCCTCCTGGCAGATATCCCAGATTAAACATTATACATTGCACCGTTTCTGGTTCAGCATAGTTTCCCATATTTTCATGCCCATCTTGAATCAGTCTTGCCTCTACCAAATTACGTTCAAGTTTTTCCTTTGTAAGGTTTAGTGCTTCCTCCTGAATATCGAACGCTATAACCTTTCCTTCATTTCCCGTCTTCCTGCATAAAAATAAGGTATCATTGCCCTTCCCCATGGTCGCATCTATGCAAATATCCCCTGGCGAAATATATGAATCCAAAACTTTATGAACCCATTCTGTAATCGTAATTCGCATTTTATCTCCTTTTCTATCTAGTGAAAGAACAAAAAAGCTTCTCTTTCGAGAAGCCTTTCTTCTTAACTGCCATTAATAATATACAACAACAGGGTCTCCCTTTTCCACCATATTATATAGTGCTGATGCTGAATACGTAGGAAGATTTACGCATCCATGAGATCCATTGGAAATATATTCACTTCCACCAAATGAACTTCTCCATGGTGCAGAATGGAATCCAACATTTCCGATAAACGGCATCCAGTATTTTACATCTGAACTATATCCCTGACCAACTAATGTTGCACTAGGATCTTTGTAAAGAATATATGCAACACATTCTGGTGTTTTACGATCAGCTGTCATCTTTCCTGTTACACATGAAGTTGCGAATTTCTGTTTACCATTTTTATAATAGTACACAGTCTGCGCGCTGATATCCACTTCCACATATGTATCACCAATATCACCATTTATTCCATCGTATACTTTCCCCTTTGATCTCCAGTAAGGTTCTCTTGTCTCTTTCGTTCCATTTTGAAGCATCTTCTTAATTGCTGCTTCTTCCTTATCTTTACTGATTCTCCATCCATAAGGGCCGCCATAAATTTTTTTAACACGCCCATCATGAGTTTTAAATTTATGCCATCCATACTGAGTATTATATTTATACATAAATTTCAAAAGCCAGTTTTCCATTGAATTTTTATCAATGGTATATTCTACTTTATTTTTCTTAATCTTCATCCATTTATTATATGTATTCTTATCAAGTACAACTGTCCTCTTTCCAAATTTGTATGTAATACTTCCCTTAATTGCCTGATTCATTTTTTCTGTAAGATCTTTAATTTCTTTACTCTTGCTTGTATATTCAGGATTGTAATAACATTTTTCCTTTTCAAGATCAATGGTACTGATTCCATCACGAATATATTCATCCACTTTCTTTGACGTCTGTGTCAGATTTAACTCTGTTCCTTCTTCTTCTTTTTGAATAATGAATTTACCATCTTTGTATACCGGTTTAGCATCTGCAATTTTTATAATCTTTTTCTCATTAAAACAATTCAGCTTTTTGTATGCTTTTAAGAAAGTGTTCTGATTATAGGAAAACATTGTAACATCATTATATTTTTCCCCTCCCAGCAAACCTTTAATCCACATAAATGAATTCTGCTGGTCTTTGATCAGCTGAATATCATCAGCCCCTTCAAAATTTGCCTGAATCTGATTCTTTGTTAATACTTCTTTTTGATTCTTTCGTTCTTTTATTGTAAGATTGTAAGTCTCTGCTTTTTTATCGAAGATTTCAACAACTTCTTTAACTGTAAGACCTGATACATCAACACCATTAATTTCTGTTCCGCACACAAAACTCTTGCTATAATAAAAAGCAACTATGCAGTAAATCACTACAAGAATACCAAGACCAATCCCTGTATAGTGTTTCCATGTTAATTTCTTCTCTTTCATAGTTAACCTCCTAAATCTAATAAATTATTATAATACAAATAACTTGAAATAACCATAGTTTTTTCCAGTTTCTTTTTTTAGAACATTGATAAATTTTTCACATTTTACTTGTCTTTAATCTTCCATGATGTTAAAATAATTATATTGGGTTAATCAAAGAAACTTAAAGTTTTGTTTTATATTTAGGAGGGACAATCATTATGTCATTTACTCAAGAATATCAGAAGAAATTAACTACAGCTTCTGAAGCAGTAAAAGTTATTAAATCAGGAGATCGTTTGGAATATGGGTGGTGTGTTAATACACCAGTTGCTTTAGATAAAGCACTTGCAGAACGTATGCCTGAACTGGAAAATATTCAGATTCACGGTGGAATTATCATGTGGCCTCTGGCAATTACCCAGATTGAAAATCCTGCTGATCATTTTACATGGAATTCCTGGCATATGTCCGGTCTGGAGAGAAAATGGATTAACGAAGGATTCTCTTTCTATGCACCAATTCGTTATTCAGAACTTCCAAGTTATTACCGCAACTGTCTTCCTAGAACAAATGTTGCAATGATGCAGGTTGCTCCTATGGATGAGCACGGATATTTCAATTTTGGACCTAGTGCATCTCATTTAGCTGCAATGCTTGAAAAAGCTGACTGTGTTATTGTAGAAGTTAATGAAAATATGCCTCGCTGCCTTGGTGGTTTTGAAGAAGGTGTTCATATTTCAAAAGTTGATATGATTGTAGAAGGAGATAATCCTGCTATTGCTGAAATGGGTGGTGGTGGAGCCGCTACTGATGTTGATAAGGCAGTGGCTAAATTAATCGTTGAACAGATTCCTAATGGTGCCTGCCTTCAGTTAGGTATTGGTGGTATGCCAAATGCTGTTGGTTCAATGATTGCTGAATCTGACTTAAAAGATCTTGGTGTTCATACCGAAATGTACGTTGATGCTTTTGTTGATATTGCAAAAGCGGGAAAAATAACCGGTGCAAACAAAAACATTGACCGTTATCGTCAGACATATGCATTTGCTGCAGGAACAAAGAAACTTTATGACTATATTGACAATAATCCTGCCTGCATGAGTGCACCTGTTGATTATACCAACAGTATTGCTACTGTATCATCTTTAGACAATTTCATTTCCATTAACAATGCTGTTGATGTTGACCTTTATGGACAGATTAGTTCTGAATCTTCAGGAATTAGACAAATCAGTGGTGCAGGCGGACAGCTTGATTTTGTAATGGGTGCATACTTATCTAAAGGTGGAAAGAGTTTTGTATGTTTATCTTCAACATTCACAAATAAAAAAGGAGAAACATTCTCAAGAATTCTCCCTACATTACATAATGGTTCTATTGTTACAGATACACGCGCAAATTCTCATTACATTGTCACTGAGTATGGTATGGTAAACTTAAAAGGATTATCCACATGGGAACGTGCTGAAGCATTAATCAGTATTGCTCATCCTGATTTCAGAGATCAGCTGATCAAAGATGCTGAAGCTGCTAACATCTGGAGAAGATCTAACAAATAATCTTAAATAGCCCAAAACATATTTTATGTATATCTATGCCTCCTTTTTTTCATAATAATAACATGGAGAAAAGGAGGCATCTTTATGTTAAATTCAAGAAAAGCAGCCATCATAGGGTGTGGTTTTGTCGGTGCAACAACCGCTTTTAGTCTTATGCACCAGGGATTATTCAGTGAACTGGTTTTAATTGATGTTGATCATAATAAAGCACAAGGTGAAGCCATGGACTTAAGCCATGGAAGACCTTATGTTGATACAGCAAAAATTTATTCTGGTTCCTATGATGACATTATCGACTGTTCTATTATCATCATTACCGCTGGTGCAAACCAAAAACCAAATGAAACTCGTCTAGACCTTGTCCAGAAAAATGTAAAAATATTTAAATCCATTATCCCGGAAATTACAAAAAGAAACTATGAAGGTATTCTTCTTATTGTTGCGAATCCTGTAGATATTCTTACTTACACAGCATATCGTCTGTCCGGTTTTCCAAGTAATCGGGTGTTTGGCTCTGGAACGGTTCTTGATTCTGCCCGTTTCCGCTATCTACTCAGTGAACATCTGGAAGTTGATACAGATAGCATCCATGCTTTCATTATAGGAGAACATGGAGATAGCGAACTAGCCGTTTGGAGTGGTGCTAATATAGCAGGGATTCCAATACATGATTTTTGCGAATTACGAGGATATTACAATCATCAGGATGCTATGGATGAAATCTATCAAAATGTTAAAAACAGTGCTTATCATATTATAGACAAAAAAGGAGCCACATATTATGGCGTTGCCATGGCAATTGGTCACATTGTCGAAAGTATTATAAGAAACAAAAATTCTGTACTTCCTGTTTCAAGCCTGTTAACAGGTCAGTATGGTCTTGAAGATTTATATCTTAGTATCCCGTCAATTGTAAATCGCACAGGCTCAGCACAAGTTCTTGAGATTGAATTAAATCATCAGGAGCAAAAACAATTAGAAGAATCTGCAAAAACTTTAAAATCCATCATAAATAAGCTGGATTTTTCTTAAATTCATGTAAAAATAAAATAAGGATGGATATCATCCTTATTTTATTTTTACTTGTTCAATATTTTTAATAATAATGGTACTTCCACCACCAGGCTCTTCAACAATTTCTATATTGTCTTTTGTATTATATTCTTCCATTGGAATCTTTATCTCAATTCCTGTATCAGTTTCTATCATCTGATATTCCAGCTTTCGTACAGTATTCTCTTTTGCTACTGTAAAAGTATCATATTGCATTTCATATCGTTCAATTTTCTCATCAAATTCCTGCTTCTTTCCCTGATGATCTCCAAATAACTTATCTCCAATCTCACTGACTTTAAATGCCTGATTTTCTTCAAATTCATTCCTTAATCGGCTCTTAGCTTCCAGACGCTTTGCAACACCATCCTCAGGATAACGATTATTAATGTCATTAATTACTTTATTTAAAATCTGAAACTTTTTCTTTGGGGCCATTTCAGCATAACATTGCAAAAACCGTTCTGACAGATAGTTAATCTTGTCTCCATTTAACATTTCATATTTCTTTTCAACAAGTTTTACCTTATACTCCATCAGATCAATAATCACGGCTTCCGTCAATTTTGCCGAATCTGTCGGCATTACCCTCTGTTTTACAATATCATTAACATCATTTTCATCCTGTTTATGTATGTATGTTACTTTATAATTCATCTTCAATAACGCAAGATGAACTACACTTTGCACCTGAAATGTTACACACAATAAATCTGCAGCAGGAATAGTTATGCTATCACACATAATATCAAAAAGATTTTCCGCTAATACTCTAGTTGCCTCAACAAAACTCTCATCATCGGTTTCTTCCATAGTCTCCAGAAGACTCAGCACTGGAGAGATACTTCCATCAAATTGACATTTTTTTGTATCATCACTTTCAAGAATCTTAAAAATATGACCTCTGACAAATTCCATTAAATCTGGCCCCATATCCAGCAAGTCATTGGATAATCCAAGGTAACCATTATGACTGTCTAATATATGCAAAATACCTTTCCTGATAATAATATCATCTCGCTGTATTTTTATCATTTTACACCTCTCCTTTTATCTTTTACACGCAATCATATAATTCATATTAACAATTGAAGAAGCCATGGTTCCCTACTCCATGGCTTCCCGATGTATATGGTTGATTCCCCTAAACTCCCGCTTATTTGTAGAAATGTGACAGATACTTCATGGCCTGTTCCCTTAAGAACATCTTCAAAAAAAGATTTAGGACCCGAGGAATATTAAACAAATTCCATATGATCACTCAGCCATAGTCTTATCATTTGGTATCATTAAATCTCTCTACCTTCCTGGTAAAAAAAATCCATCCCTTGGATTACTCCTAGTGATGGCTACCTTATCAAGATATAATAAATATCCATTCACATCATCAATAATGTGGCAACCGGCTGTCATAGTTAATAACCTTAGACCCTTATGGCTTTGCGTCCTTATCTTTCAATAAGTTTGCCAATGAATATATATGAAAATCTCTACTTAATCATGCTATCATATTAAACTCTTTTTGTCAATTATCTGTTCTTAAACAGCAACATTTATTAATATATTTTATATCATTTTACTGGATTATGTTTTGCAGATATCTGGTCATACTATATACCAGATGTTTTATTATTTAATATAAATAAATAGTCCTGCGGAAAACCGCAGGACTATAAGGATTAAATTCAAAAAGTTGATTATTTAACAACTGCTTTTAACTTTTCTGTAAGTGCTGGAACGATTTTATTTAAATCTCCAACGATTCCATAATCAGCTACATCAAAGATTGGTGCAGTTTCATCTTTGTTAATTGCAATGATGATATCAGATTCTTCCATACCTGCTACGTGCTGGATTGCTCCTGAAATACCAATAGCGAAGTATACGTTTGGACGTACAGTTTTTCCTGTCTGTCCTACCTGGATATCTCTTGGCTGCCATCCGTTATCTACAACAGCACGAGAGCAGCTTACTTCTCCTCCAAGTACTTCTGCCAGTTCTTTTAACATTCCGAATCCTTCTTCACCAACACCACGTCCACCAGATACAAGAATCTTAGCATCCATAATGTCAACTGTTTCAGAAACAGATTTTACAACTTCCATGATTTCAACATATTTGTTATCTGGAGTAAATCCTGGATTGTATTCGATAACTTCTGCTTCAGCTCCTTCGATCGGATCAATCTTCTGCATTACACCTGGACGTACAGTTGCCATCTGAGGACGGTTGTCTGGACAAGCGATTGTTGCGATTGTATTTCCACCGAATGCTGGACGAGTCATTAATAACTGATTGTGTTTCTGTTCTTTTCCTGGGATTGCTACTAATGGGAAATCACCAATTTCAAGAACTGTACAGTCAGCTGTCAGACCTGTCTGAACTCTTGCAGATACGCGAGGTCCAAGGTCACGTCCGATTGCTGTTGCACCTACTAACATGATTTCTGGTTTGAATTCATTGATTACAGATGCCAATGCATGTGTATATGGTTCTGTTCTGTATTCTTTTAATTCTGGATCATCTACTACGATAACTTTATCTGCACCGTATTTTGCAAGATCTCCTGTCAGTCCTTTTACATCAGAACCAACCAGAACAGCTGTTACGTCTGTATCTAAGTCTTTTGCCAAGTCTTTTGCTTTGCCAAGTAATTCAAAAGCGATGCCGCTTAATTCGTTGTCTACCTGCTGTGCAAAGACAAATACTCCTCTATATTCTTCTAAACCCATTTTATTCACCACTTTTCCTTTTTACTAAATTACATGTTTTTCAGCTAATTTATCCATGATATAATCTACTGCTTCTTCTGGATCAAGTGTAACTTTTTCTCCAGCACCTTTTCTTACTTTGTCAGATGCTTTTGCAATCTTAGTAGGAGATCCAGCAAGACCAATGTTAGAATCATCTACATCTTTCAGGTCTTTTCTTCCCCAAACAGTTACTTCTGCATCATATGCATCAAAGATTCCACCTGGTGTCATGTAACGTGGCTCATTTAATTCAGCTAATGCTGTAACCAGACATGGCATTTTAGCTTTTAATACATGATATCTGTCTTCATACTGACGCTGTACGATAACACTGTCTCCTTCAATTTTGATATCTTCTGCATAAGAGATTACAGGGATATCAAGATGTTCAGAAATCTGTGGTCCTACCTGAGCAGTATCTCCATCAATTGCCTGACGTCCTGTGATGATCAGATCATAGTCAAGGTTTCTGATAGCACCAGCAAGAGTTGTGGATGTAGCCCATGTATCAGCTCCTCCTAAAACTCTGTCTGTTACAAGGATTCCCTTGTCAGCTCCCATTGCCATTGCTTCACGAAGAACTTCATCAGCTTTTGGAAGTCCCATTGTTACAACTGTAACTTCTGCTCCATGTTCTTCTTTTAATCTAAGTGCTGCTTCCAGTCCAGCTTTGTCATCTGGGTTCATGATAGTAAGCATTGCACCTCTGTCTAATGTACCATCTGGGTTAAATTTAACTCCACCTTTTGTATCTGGTACCTGTTTTACACAAACAACTATCTTCACGGTATGTACCCTCCTTATTTCAATAAGTTTCCAGAAATAACCATACGCTGAACTTCAGATGTTCCTTCGTAGATTTCTGTGATCTTAGCATCGCGCATCATACGTTCTACATCGTATTCTCTGATGTATCCGTAACCACCATGTAACTGAACAGCTTTTGTTGTTACTTCCATAGCAACTTCTGCTGCATATAATTTAGCCATAGCAGCTTCTACACTGTAAACTTTCTGTGTAGCTTTTGCCATTGCAGCTTTGTATACTAAGTTCTTAGCTGCTTCTACTTTTGTAGCCATGTCAGCTAACTGGAACTGTGTATTCTGGAACTGTCCAATAGAACGTCCGAACTGTTTTCTTTCTTTTACATATTCGATTGTTCTTTCAAGAGCACCTTCTGCAAGTCCAAGAGCCTGAGAAGCGATACCGATACGTCCACCATCAAGAGTATGCATTGCGATACCAAATCCTCTTCCCTGTTTTCCTAACAGGTTTTCTTTTGGAATACGGCAGTCTTCGAAGATTAATTCATATGTAGCTGATCCACGGATACCCATTTTCTTTTCTTTTGTTCCGAATGTGAATCCTGGTGTTCCTTTTTCAACGATGAATGCAGAGATTTCTTTCATCTTTCTTCCACGTTTTTCAACTACACCTGTTACAGCGATTACGATATAAACGTCTGCATAGCTACCGTTTGTGATGAAACATTTAGATCCGTTAATTACCCATTCATCACCATCTAAAACAGCTTTTGTCTGCTGTCCCTGAGCATCTGTACCAGCACCAGGTTCTGTCAGACCGAAAGCACCTAATTTTTTACCAGAAGCTAAATCTGGAACATATTTCTGTTTCTGTTCTTCTGTACCATATGTCATGATAGGATCGATACATAAAGAAGTATGAGCAGATACAACTACACCTGTTGTACCACAAACTTTTGATAATTCTTCTACACACATAACGTATGTAAGAGGGTCACATCCCTGTCCGCCATATTCTTTAGGAACTGGAATACCCATGAAGCCGTTTTTAGCCATTTTTTTCACAGTTTCCACTGGGAACTGTTCATTTTCATCAGTTTCCTGTGCAAGAGGCTTAACTTCGTTTTCAGCAAACTCTTTGAACAGAGTTCTAGCCATTTCATGTTTTTTACTTAATGTGAAATCCATTCTTTATTCCTCCATAAATTTCATAATTACTTGCTGTAATCATAGAATCCTTTACCAGTTTTACGTCCTAATAATCCTCCACGAACCATTTTTCTTAATAATGGATGAGGACGATATTTTGGATCACCAAATTCTGCATAAAGAACTTCCATAATAGCCAGGCATACATCTAATCCAATCAAATCACCTAAAGCTAAAGGTCCCATTGGATGATTTGCACCAAGTTTCATTGCTGTATCAATACCTTCAACAGATGCAACACCATCAGCATAAATTCCGATTGCTTCGTTTACCATTGGGATTAAGATTCTGTTTACTACGAATCCAGCACCTTCTTCAACCTGTACAGGTGTTTTTCCGATTTCTTCAGAAATTGCAATGATCTTATCTACTGTTTCCTGTGGTGTATTGATACCAGCAATAACTTCAACAAGCTTCATAACTGGAGCTGGGTTAAAGAAATGCATACCGATCATTGGACGATCCAGTCCTGCACCAATTTCTGTAATAGATAAAGAAGATGTATTTGTAGCAAAGATTGCTTCTGGTTTACAGATTTCCTGTAATTCTTTGAATGTCTGTTTTTTGATTTCCATGTTTTCGATTGCAGCTTCTACGATCAAATCACAATCTCCACAGATTTCTTTTGTTCCAGTTGTAATTTTAGCTAAAATTGCATCAGCTTTTTCCTGATCCATTTTACCTTTTGCAACACGTTTTTCAAATCCTTTTGCAATTCTTGCTTTTCCGTTTGCAGCAAATTCATCATTGATATCACAAAGACATACTTCATAACCTTCTGTCTGTGCAAATGCCTGGGCAATTCCGCCACCCATTGTTCCAGCACCGATAACTCCAACTTTCATCGTAATTCCTCCTGAAAATTAATAAAATTTAAAATGGTTATCCTGCCGGATATCCGGCAGGAATTTCCTAACCATATGACTTACTATTTATTTTTGAATCCTTCAACTTTTGTTTTATTTAAGAATGCTTCCATTCCAGCTTTCTGATCTTCTGTTTCAAAACAGCTTCCAAAAGCTTTTTCTTCAATAACAATTGCCTGATCCATATCTACATCTAAACCTTCGTTAATTGCTTTTTTACATGCACGAACTGCAATTGGTGCATTTTTAGCAATCTTAGCAGCCATCTTTTTAGCTGCATCCATTAATTCAGCCTGTGGATATACTGCATTTACAAGACCGATTCTTAATGCTTCGTCAGCTTTGATATTGAATGCTGTGTAAATCATTTCTTTTGCTTTTCCAGCCCCTACTAAACGTGCAAGTCTCTGAGTTCCACCGAATCCAGGTGTAATTCCAAGACCTACCTCAGGCTGTCCAAAGATTGCATTATCAGAGCAAAGTCTGATATCACAACTCATGGAGATTTCACATCCTCCACCTAATGCAAATCCATTTACTGCAGCAATTACAGGAATAGGGAATGTTTCGATCTTACGGAATACATCATTACCTACTTTACCAAAAGCTTCTCCTTCTTCAACTGTTAATGTGCTCATTTCTCCGATATCAGCACCAGCTACGAAAGATTTTTCTCCTGCACCTGTTAAGATGACAGCTCTTGTCGCATCTAAATCGATAGCGTCAAATGTTGCTTCGATTTCTTTTAATACTGTACTATTTAATGCATTTAATGCTTTAGGACGATTGATTGTAACAATACCTACAAAACCATCCTGTTCATATGTAACGAATTCCATCTTAGAATTCTCCTTTCCTGAAATTAGTCTCTTTCAACGATTGTTGTACAACCCATTCCACCACCGATACACAGAGTAGCAAGACCTTTCTTAGCGTCTCTCTTCTGCATTTCATGAAGCAGTGTAACAAGAATACGGCATCCAGAAGCTCCTACAGGATGTCCAAGAGCAATAGCTCCACCGTTTACGTTTACTTTACTCATATCAAATTTCAGATCTCTTGCAACTGCTAAAGACTGTGTTGCAAAAGCTTCATTTGCTTCGATTAAATCCATATCATCAATTGTTAAATCTGCTTTAGCTAAAGCTTTTGTTGTAGATGCAACTGGTCCAACACCCATGATCTTAGGATCAACACCACCAAGTGCTCCTGTTACATATGTAGCCATAGGAGTTACTCCTAATTCTTTAGCTTTTTCTTCACTCATTACTACAACTGCTGCTGCACCATCATTGATTCCTGATGCATTACCAGCTGTAACAACACCATCAGGTTTTCCTGAGCAGCATCTTAATCCTGATAAAGATTCTGCTGTTGTTCCTGCTCTTGGTCCTTCATCTGTATCAACAATGATTGTTTTCTTTCTTGATTTAACTTCAACTGGAACGATTTCATCTTTAAATCTTCCGCTTTCCTGAGCTGCTACAGCTTTCTGCTGAGATGAAGCTGCAAATGCATCTAATTCTTCACGTTTCAGATCCCACTGTTCTGCAACATTTTCTGCTGTAATCATCATATGGTAGTTGTTAAATGCATCTGTTAATGCGTCATTTACCATTGTATCAACAGCAACTCCATTGTTCATACGATATCCAAAACGTGCATTCATTAATGCATATGGAGCCATTGACATGTTTTCCATTCCACCTGCAACAACGATATCAGCATCTCCTGCCTGAATCATCTGTGCAGCCATATTTACACAGTTCAGTCCTGAACCACAAACAACGTTAACTGTAACTGCTGGTACTTCGATTGGAAGTCCTGCTTTAATGGATGCCTGACGAGCTACGTTCTGCCCTAATCCTGCCTGGATTACACATCCCATATATACATGATCAACCTGATCAGCTGGAACGCCTGCTCTGTTAAGAGCTTCTTTAATAACGATAGATCCTAAAACTGGTGCTGGAGTTGTGCTTAATGCTCCGCCCATTTTACCAATAGCTGTACGACATGCACCCGCAATAACTACTTTCTTTGCCATATCAATTCTCCTCCATAAATATGATTATTGTGCTGGGGTGGTATTACCACCGATATGTTAATAGTATCACAATCTTTATTTCATTTCAATTAATAATTTAAGAAAAGGCTACGAAGAATTATCTTACATATAAAAAAATCGCATAAAAACGCGGTTTTTAAGTGTATACACCATTCATGCCAGATTGTATTTTTTTTAACACAATTTGCTTTCATTGATAAATATTTTTTTATCAATTAATAAATTCCTCCCATTAGTCCATAATTCCTGCAATATTTTCGTGAAAAAAATAACAAAACATCTTTTCATATGCAAATATATATTTTAGTGTAACAAAGTCTTTCCTTTGCACATCCGTGCGGAACATTTCTTATTACATAGGAAATTCAAAAGAATTTTCTATGTAATAAAAAAAGAGCAGAAAACTGCTCTCTTTTACCGATCCTGCATACTGATGCATTCAATTGCAACCGGACCACCGCGTACAACTTCAATATTAGTAAAACGATCTTTAAATACTTTTAAAATTGAATCATTTTTTGTTTCGGTACGAACTGCTTCTATTAATACGCTATCTTTATCCATGTCTTTGATCAGGAAACGAAAGACTTCTGCCATCTGAAAAATTTCAGCTCTTTGACGTTCAGTAATTCCTTTTACCTTTATATACATAATCTCCTTGGTTCTAATTGAAACATCTGTATAATCTATAACCTTAATTACTTCTACACTTCTGTTGAGCTGTTTTTTTATCTGTTCAAATGTTTTATCATCTGCATCTGTACAGATTGTCATACGTGACATAGTTGGATCTTCTGTCTCTCCAACTGTAAGACTATGAATATTGTATGATTTTCCTGAGAATAAACCAGAAATTCTTGCAAGAACACCTACACGGTTCTCAACAAATAAAGATAACCATTTTCTTTTCATCTTTTCCCCTCCTATCGACTCATGATCAAATCTGTAATTGATCCATTTGGTTTTACCATCGGCATAACCAGTTCTTCATCTTCTATAATAAATTCAATAATCGTTGGACCATCTTTCTTTTCTTTTGCTTTTTCAAACGCAGGGATTATTTCCTCTTTATTAAATACCCGAATTCCCTGTGCACCATAACTTTCAGCCAGCTTTACAAAATCCGGAGTATAAGGAGGGCATTCTGCATTACGATTGCCACAGAAATGTTCACAGCTTTTTCTTCTTCTTAAACATGTACCAGCGTATTTCTTTCCGTAAAACAGATCCTGCCACTGCCGCACCATTCCAAGATATCCATTATTTAAAATACACACTGTAATAGGTAGTTCCTGGATTACCGCTGTTGCAATTTCCTGAGAATTCATCTGAAATCCACCATCACCACAAACAGCTACAACTTCTCTTCCTGGATTTCCAATAGCTGCACCAATAGCCGCTGGCAATCCATAACCCATTGTACCAAGACCTCCGGATGTTAGCATCTGACGTTGTCCAAACAATTGAAGAAACTGAGTTGTCCACATCTGATTCTGTCCAACATCTGTTGTTACGATTGGTTCCGTATAAAACTGGTTAATTGCATCAATAATCTGTTTTGGTATCAGTTTATCTTTTTCCTCCATCACAAGAGGATTTTTTCTATTCCAGCTATCCAACGTCTCCAGCCATCGCTCTGTATCACAAGAAGACTCGTTTTCTGCAACATTTAACATTAGTTCAATTGCTTCTTTAGCATCTCCTACAATCGGTACATCAACTGTAACATTTTTTGAAATAGCGGCAGTATCAATGTCAATATGAATAATTTTTGCTTTTGAAGCAAAGGTTCCCAGCTTGCCGGTAATACGGTCATTAAATCTTGTACCAATGGAGATCAGCAGATCACAATTGTTAACAGCTTCATTTGCCGCATAATTTCCATGCATACCAATGTTACCGAAATATAATGGATGATTTGTAGGCACTGTTCCTCTTCCCATAATTGTAGTTACAACTGGAATTTTCAGCATTTCCATCAATTTTGTCATTTCTTCTGCTGATCCTGAAATCTTCGCTCCACCACCAATTAAAAATAATGGTTTCTTTGCCTTGTAGATCATCTCCATAGCTCTCATAATCTGTCCATGATGAACCTTTGTATTTGGTTTATATCCACGAATATTAACTTCTTCTGGATATTCATCACTTCCAAGCTCTGCCATAACATCTTTCGGAAGATCCAGAAGTACAGGACCTGGTTTTCCTGAACGTGCAATATAAAAAGCTTCCTTAATCAGGCGGTTAAGATCCTCTCTTTTACGAACCACAATTACAAATTTTGCAATATTTCTTGTTACTCCAACAATATCAACTTCCTGGAAAGTATCATTTCCAATCAGACTGGTTGCAACCTGTCCGGTAAAACATACAAGAGGAACACTGTCATAATTGGCTGTAGCAATACCTGTTACAAGATTGGTCGCACCAGGACCACTGGTTGCAAGACAGACTCCAACTTTTCCTGTTGATCTTGCATATCCGTCAGCCGCATGGATCAATCCCTGCTCATGTCTTGGAAGAACCAGCTCTATCTGATCCTGCTTATATATTTCGTCAAATATATCAATAACGCATGCCCCCGGATAACCAAATATTTTTTCAACACCTTCTTCCTGAAGTGCTTTTACCAAAAACTCATTTCCTGTCATTTTACCCATACTACTTCTCCTCCATCATTTCATTTTCTGCTTCTTCCAAAGCATATTTCACTTCTTCCTGTGCCTCCATTTTAAAATCTTCCACTTTATCTTTTTGGATAACCGGAAGTTCTTTCACTGATGACACACCAAAGCATCGTAAAAATTCTTCTGTTGTTTTAAAAAGAATCGGACGTCCCACAGCATCCAGGCGTCCGGCCTCACAGATTAAATTATATTCCAAAAGCTTATTCACCGGATGATCACATTTCACACCGCGAATAGCTTCTATTTCCTGTTTGGTCACCGGTTGCTTATAAGCAATGATTGATAATGTTTCTAGCATAACATCTGTAAGTTTCGGTTTTTTAGGATGTTTTACTATTTTAATCAGCTGCTCATAATATTCCGTTTTTGTACATAGCTGATATCCATCATTTAACTCTAAAATCCGGATTCCTCTTTCTTGTCTTTCATATTCTTTTTTCAATTGATCTATTAGATATGTAAGTACATCTTCATTTATCTCAAGGGCATCTAGCAGCTGCTTTTTTGACACTGTTCCTCCCATAGAAAATAAAATGCCTTCAATCATCCCCTGTTTTTGCTTCATTCTTTCAATTACTCCAATGTCTTTATTATAATATCTCCACCAATACAATCCTGATTGGCATGGATTTTCCCCATTTTCATTAATTCTAAAATCGATAGAAATGTTACCACAACTTCTTCTTTAGATTTCTGACTATCCAGTAATTCCAAAAAGCTGATCTCTCCATGCTGTATAATAAACATTTCCACCTGATAAATCTTATCTTCCAGTTTAATCTCTTCCTGCTGGATTTCACCAAAATTACTTCGGATAGGATCCACCTTATTCTCACGTTTTCGCATAACAAACTGAAAAATCTCCCCAAGTTTTTCCAGTGTCACATCTCCAATAACCTGCGAAGGGTCTATTGGTTCCCGATAGGCAACCACCTCTTCGGGAATCTGCTGCTCTCTAAAGAAACTTTTCCCGGCTTCTTCCTTTTGCTTATTAAGCTCACAGGCTGCATATTTATAAATCTTATATTCTATCAATCTGCGTACAAGTTCTTCTCTCGGATCGCCCTCTTCTCCTTCTTCTTCCTGTACAGGAAGAAGCATCTTGGCCTTGATTTTCAAAAGTGTCGCTGCCATCACAAGAAACTCACTCATAACATCCAGATCTTCCTCTTCCATCTCCCGGATATAATCTAAATACTGTTCTGTAATTTCCGAAATGGGAATATCATAAATATCAACTTTGTTTTTCTCTATTAAATGAAGAAGAAGATCCAAAGGACCCTCAAATACATTCAATTTAACATCAATTGCCATCTGCATTCTCCTGTCTTTTTAATATAATGCAGGATATCTCCGGTTTATTGAATAAGCGCAGTTTAATAGAATGATTTCCAAGTCCCCGACTTAAAATCATTGTACTGTCTCCCAGGTGATATTCTCCTGCATCATATTTGGGAAACAGCTGAAATTGTGGCGAAATAACTCCGCCAATGCCCGGTATACGAATCATTCCTCCATGAAAATGTCCTGAAAGAACAACATCACTTCCCCACTGGGCATATGCTTTAAAATAGTTTGGATTATGTGCAAGAAGAATCCGAAATAACCTATCCGGTTCTTTCCCAATCACTTCCACTATATCTTCCCTGGTCATATCTGGAATCCGGAACCTCTGGTAAAACCTTTTGTCCAGATCTAATGCTGTCAGTGAAATATATCCTCCATCCTGCTCCAATACAATTGTCTCATTGGAAATATGCTGGACACCATACTCTTTCAGCTGATGAACATATTCTTTATACCGGAGGCCAAATATTTCTTCATTGCGCATCAGTTTCATCTCATGATTCCCATCAGCATAATAAACCAGATATTTTTCTGCCAGATTTCTCATCAGCCTCAACGGAACATCTGTAGACTGATTCTCTTTTCCAACAACCATATCACCACCTACTAAAATCAAGTTGGGGCAACATTGATCAATTTTCGCGATCAATCGTGAATTGTCTGTTCCAAATTCATTACAATGCAAATCCGTCAAGAAAACAATCCTGAATCCATCAAAGGATCTGGGAATCTTAATAGATGAAATTGTATAATTCTCCACTGTAAGTTTTTTATTCTCGATGTTACTGACAATTACCATCACCGTAACAACGGATACAAAAAAAACTACAGCAACTACTGTTAATAAAGGAATCATAAACACTCCTTTTCATGTCATTCTTAAATTTTTCGTCTTTTGTTATTGTACTAAATGTATGAAAAAAATACAACCCA
This sequence comes from Anaerostipes sp. 494a, assembly GCF_001940315.1. NCBI lineage: Bacteria > Bacillati > Bacillota > Clostridia > Lachnospirales > Lachnospiraceae > Anaerostipes > Anaerostipes sp. 494a. Next base: position 625,366 of record NZ_MJIF01000001.1, read on the forward strand.
TAGCCCCTGGCGGATTGATTTTATTATATAGAAAATTCAAAGGAATTTCCTATGTAATAAAAAAGCTGATGAAAAGTAGATAATTAAAACTCATCTACATTTACATCAGCCTATAAAAGATGTTTATTTTCTTTTAAGTCAGGAAAATAGCCTATTCAACGATTGCAATGGTGCTTCCGATATCAAGAGCCGGAAGCTCTGCCTTTTCAACACAGATTGTTCCTGGAAGACATTCTCCATCAATTCCATTAAAGTTATATGTAACATGTCCTAAATTTGCAAGGTTTTCATTTGCAACTTCTCCGACTTTGACAATTTCAAATTCTTTTCCATCAATAACAAGTTTGCAGCCTGGTTTTACTTCTCCATTTACCGGGGCCACATCAATAGAATAACAAAAATCTTTTAGTGTGTCCGGAGCATTATCACCAAATGTAACAAAGATACCTTCGCCACAAAACGCATCAACCATAGCTCCTTTTCCTTTAATCGTTACCTGATACATCATACTATTTTCCTTTCTTTTAACTTAATTTATTATTTACTATAAAGTCCAAAACTTGCTACAAAAGCAACCAAAACTCTAGGTACACCGGTAATAAATCTTGAATATAATACAGATGGAACACCAACTTCTACTGTTTCCGGATCTGCTTCTGCAAGACCAAGTCCTACTGGAACAAAGTCACATGCACACTGTGTATTTATTGCAAACAGCGCTGGAAGTGCCAGACTTGGATCAATATTTCCTTTTCCAATTTCAACACCGATCAAAGTTCCAACGATCTGAGCAATTACAGCTCCTGGTCCAAGGAGACAGCTTAAAAACGGAATAGAACAAATAAATCCAAGAATTACTAAACCAATAATATTTCCGCATAATGGCTGCAAAAGTTTTGCAAACCAGTTTCCAAATCCAGATCCCTGAATGATACCAATCAGAAGAGATACGAATCCCATAAATGGAAGAATTGTATGTAACACTGTATTTACAGATTCTTTAGCGGCACTGTTAAAGGTTGCAACTACTTTTCCTGCGCCCATACCGATTTTCTGAATAATACTTGAATTTGAAGATCCACCCATAGTTTCAGATACCTTTTTATCTGCACTATATTTAAATTCTTTTTCTTCTTTTGCAGGCGCTGCTTCCTTTATTGGTTCGGCTTCTCCATCTGCAGATACTATTTCTTTATTTGTTACTCCAGAAACATAAATATCTTCTGTTATATACTTAGCCATTGGACCAGATTTTCCAACAGGGTTAATATTGATCGTTGGAATTCTCTTCTGAGGATAAATTCCACAACGAAGGGTTCCACCACAGTCAATGATTACAAGAAAAATTTCTTCTTCTGGAACTGTTGTTTTAAATCCATTTACAGGTCGACATCCTGTTAATTCTACGATTTTCTGTAAAATATCTGGTTCAGCTCCACCCCCTGTAATATATAATAATACATCTTTTCCCTCTTGCGGTTTTACAGTTAAAGGTCCACCAAACCCTCCGCTACCTTGTTTGATTGTAATTGCTCTATATTCTGACATAGTTTTCCTCCTATACGATTTGCTCCTATTTCAATTCATTACTTAATTCAATGCCCTGCTGTTTCATAACAATCTTTGTTGTAAAATCAGTTGCCCATCCTGAGAAAAAGTTCATTACCAGACCTACCAGCATATAACGCAGTCCTAATTCTGTCATATCCAGGCCAAGAGTCTGAATTCCCTGAGCAATTCCCAGATAAATAAAGATTTCACCTGGATTAATATGAGAAAAAATACCGCTATTTGTATGACAATGATAAGATGCTGAAGCATAGTAGCTTGGCTTCATTCTCTCCGGTAAAAATTTTCCCATAGATAATGCCATAGGATTTCCCAGCATAAATGCTGAAATGAATGGTAAAACACCATATGCTAAAATAACATTTTTGGAACAAACTTTTGCGAATTTATTGACACGATCCTGTCCAATTAATGCAATAATTGTATTCATCAAAATTAACAGCAGCAATACTTTTGGCACAATTCCAGACACCCAGCTGATAAAAGTTTCAGCTCCTGTATCGAATAATCCCATAAATCCTGACGCAGCTTTTATAATAGCATTCATAAAATAACTCCTTTCATTCAGGCTTTTTTCTTATTTATACCGTAGATTTTATCTCCGATTCTCGTTAAAAGTCCCGGTTTTTCTAAGATTTCGCCTCCACTCATAATCGTGTTATAATTGGAAGAAGCGTCTAAGACAGCTCTTCTTAACGATACTCCGATGGTACTACAATGTTCTTTTTTAATAGATCCAACATTTACTCCGTTAAAGAAACTCCATTCTTTAAATTTTGCCAACATTGTAAATCCTCTCATAAAACAGCCATCCAGTATCATTCCGTCCTGATCGATTGCAAACATGACAATAGCACCAGCATAAAATCCACCTTTTGCTTTACCAATAGCAACCCTTCCCATTTTCCGAAGCTTACTATAATATTTGTTAAAACTTTTCATCTGAATCATCTGCAGCAAAAACTGCAGCATTAATGCGACAAAAAAGCCAACTGCAACGATCATAAAATAAGACATCTTCTTCCTCCTTTTTCATTATCTAAAAATATTATTTTCTTCTGCAATATACAATAATAATTCTCTGTAGCTTTTCATTGTTTGAATTTTTTCTATTATATGATAATCCTTTGTTACGGTCAGAATATCATCATAAAGTCTTACAAGAACCATGTCATTCTCCATTTCTTCCGGAATCCCCAGCATAATAACCAATTTTACATCTTTATATTCTTCATCGGTAAGTTTCTCCGGAAATACACCTAATGCCAATGTTAATTTATTTAACATATTCTTTGTATGAGGGAACGCAACATACTGATCTAAAATCATTGTTGAATACTGTTCTCTCTGATGAATTCTTTCTGCAAAATCCTTATCAAGCTCTCCCTGCATGATTAAAGTTGTAGCCATACTATCAACATTTTCTTCATAAGATTTTTGAGAATCCAGTATAAAAAAGCTTCCATCATCTAATAGATTTAAGAAAAGAGAATCAATTCCTCTCCGGATATCTCTTCCTGCATCAGACAGATATTTAATGTTCTCAAATTTTCTTTGAATATATTCTTTATCAAATACTTCTTCCATAAAAATAACAGGAGCTTTTGTATCCATATCAATTTCTGTTGTTGTAACCACAAAATCAAAAGGATCATTTTTATCTTCCTGAAAATTTCCGTTATAGAAAAACTCAAATTCAGGTTCTACATCAAATAATTTTTTCAACTGAATTTCTAACAATCTTCCAATGATCTTACCTGAACCACAAACAATCGCAATCTTACATCTCTTTTGTTCTGGTTCCTGCTCAATCAAAAATACTCCGAAATATGCTGCAAGAAAAGCCATTTCATCTTCCGTTATCTTAATGCCTTCTCTCTCCTCAATAACCTCTTTCCCTATTTCTGCCATCTTAAAAGCAACACTGTATTTGTCTTTAAAATCATCTGTCATTGAATTATGTATATGAAACCCATATTTTAACCGGTTGATCATGAAAAAAACATGATACACAAAATCATCAAACAATTCATTGGCAATTACCGTTACATTCATTTCTGACTTAATTCTGTCGAGCATCTCAATAATAAGTTCTGCCACATCTTCTGAAATATTAATTCTTTGTTCAATTTCTTTTATGTTTGCCGGTGTTCTCATTCCCGCCACTGAAATACATAGAAAAATCCTTTCTTCTTTTGGTATACTATAGCCTTTAACTTTTTCTATCTCATTTAAAAAATCATCTACGATTTCATATGCCTGATTTTGATATAATTCCAAATACTTATCTTCTAAATTGGTTATTAGGTGTCCACTTTCCATCCGATGTATCATAACAACAAAAAAACGGAAGAAAAAACTAAATCCTAAAGCATCCAGAGAAAGCTTTTTTTGAAATTCAAACAATTTTTCTCTTACTACTTGTCCCAATGGAAAGTTTAAATATAATTGTTCATAAATATTTTCCATCAGGAACATTCGTATTTGCAGTTCATCGCCAATCAAGGTTAATCCTGTATTAGCTTTTCCTTTAATCTTTAACTGATATTTATCGATAATCTTACGAAGCCTGTTCAAGTCACCAATAGTTGTCGTCCGTGCAACTTTCATCTCTTCAGACAAATCATCTGTAAGATATGGTTCTTTAGCATCCATTAGCTGCCAGAACAGATAAGCCATTCTGATCTGTGCTGAATTAAACAAATCATCCTGCTGATATATTTTGTTTCGAATTTCTTTATAACCTTTTTGCTCAAAAACAATTAATTTATAATTACCCTTTTGACTGCTAATACATGCATATCCTCCCAGAAGACAATTCAATTCTTTAATATCATTTCGGATAGTCTTTGACGACACATTCAACTTTCCTGCAAGTGTTTCCACATTACAAACAGACTGCATCTCAATATTTTTTAGAATTGATGATATTCTGTTTTCTTCTAAAAAAAGCTTCATATTTATCCTTTCAGTTAAATTTCTTATCCTCTGGTTTTTCCTCCAGCAACATTGACTGTAACACCATGAACATAAGATGCTCTTTCACTTGCCAGGTATACACACATATCTGCAACTTCAGAAAGTTTGCCTGAACGCCCAAGTGGTGTTGTTGATGTTTTTGCATATCCAGCTCTTAAGTCGTCTACTGTAATACCTCTGGTATATGCCAATGCAGATTCATAAGCTATTGTACGAAGACCTGTAGCTTCCATGATTCCAGGTGCAACTCCAACAACTCTGACTCCCTGTTTTCCAAGTTCTTTCGCCCAAGATCTTGTCAATGAATTTACCGCATTTTTGGATGCTGCATATACACTTTGTCCTTCAGAACCTTCCAGACCACTTTCAGAAGACATGTTAATGATAACTCCTTCTCCCTTTTCTACCAGCACTCTGCCAACGGCCTGTGCACAAAAAAATACACCTTTTAAGTTAACATTACAAACTTTGTCCCAAACTGCTTCATCCAATTCATACTGTCCTTTCGGATCCTTTGGATCAACCAGAAGTCTAGGGATATTAATTCCTGCATTATTGATCAGCACGTCAATTGTTCCAAATGTTTCTTTTGTTTTTTCAACCATTGCCTCAACATCTGCAACTTTTGTTACGTCAGTCTTTACATACAGAAGTTTTCCTTCTGCTTCATCCATTTCGGGAGCCTCAGGAGCCATGTCAGAAATCACCACATTGGCTCCCACATTCAGAAATCCCTGTGCCACTGCTTTTCCAATACCAGAAGCACCTCCAGTAACAATTACTGTCTTACCTTCAAGTTTTAACCAAGATTCGCTCATTATAATCCTCCTTTAAAAACCTGCGTTTCTTTGTTTCATGAGCTTATTATAATGAGCGAATACAGAATAATTAATGTTGTCATTTTCCAGCCAGAAGAAATTTAGTGTATTGTTTTAAAAAAAGTTTTCTGCAACTTTCAAAAGGCAACTAAGGTAGTTCATCTTTTCCACATTTTCAGTAGCTTTGATATCCTTTTTAATTAGAACATCTTCTCCTCTTTTATATATAATTATTCCAATCCTCTGTCCTTTTTTTACAGGAGCTGTTATTGGATATATTTTTATCTCCTTTTTGATTTTCTTTTGATCACCCTTAATATTTATAATTTTTGTTTTAATTTCAGATGGATAGGACACTGTCTCTTTTTTTCCTTTTATGACTGGAATTTTCCCAATTTCTTTTGCTGAAATAGTGTCTTCAACAACCTGACAATTAGCAAATCCATAATCTAGCAGTGCACTTGCATCTTTTATTCTTGCCTTTGAATCATCACTTGCCATAACCACTGCGATCATATCTACTCCATTTCTGGTGGCAGTTGCACTAAGACAGAATTTTGCAACACTGGTACTTCCTGTTTTTAATCCCGTGCATCCATTATACTGTCGAATCATCTTATTAGTATTACTAAGACTAAACTCCTTTGTTCCTTTTCTTGTGGTATGTGTAAAAGAATCCATCCATATTTTTGTATATTTGAAAATATCCGGATGCTTTGTTGTTAATTCTCTTGACATAAGTGCGATATCATATGCAGTTGTTACATGACCTTTCTCATCTAAACCACAGGCATTCTTAAAAGTTGTATGATTCATTCCAAGCTTTTTTGCTTCTTTATTCATTCTTTTAACAAAACCTTCCTCACTTCCTGCGATATGTTCTGCCAATGCAACAACTGCATCGTTAGCACTGGATATTACCACACATTTAATCAGTGTTTCCACTTTTTGTACTTCTGAAGGCTCTAAAAATACCTGTGATCCACCCATAGATGCTGCATGTTCACTGACCGTTACCTCATCTCCAAGTTTCAGACGCCCACTGTCGATTTCTTGAAATATTAAAAGCAACGACATAACTTTGGTTACACTCGCCGGCGGAAGTTTTTTATCTTTTTCTTTCTCATAAATTATTGTGCCGCTTCCTGCCTCCATCACAACCGCAGATTTTGCCGATAAAGATAGCGTTGGTACCGTAGAAGTTACAATTGCTTCTGGCTGATTTCCATAGACAAAGGTGGATGTCATCACTATAAATGCCACAAAAATCCCCATAATTCGTTGTTTCATTCATATACCTCTAACATCTTATGTTACAGTTTAGTATCTGGTAAAATTTTTTATACACACAAAAATATATTTTATGCATTTGTATTTATACGAAATTTTATTTTGTGCTTTGATTATAAAATTTTCGTACTATTTTGTCAATAAAAACAAGGCAGATAAGTTCTTTCCCAATGTAAAAAAACTGCTGTAAAACAACTGATCTGTCAGTTGCTTCACAACAGTTTTCTTAATAATACTATCTGCTTCCCCATCGGTTAGAAGATTTTAACCTTTTATATTCTTCATATGCTTCTTTCAAAATCTCCTTCTCATTTGGGAATTTTAATAAGTGGTAAGCCTCGTGAAATTTGTAGTACCCTGAGTCCACGAAAAACTCTTCTTTCTGCGGTTTGGAATGATAATTTCCCGCTTCCATTAAATACCAGTGAACACTTTTCACAATCTGTTCATGAAAAGAATAAAAAGAATATTCACTTTTTCCAACATATTTAACAATCAAAGCATCCACATCCGTCTCTTCTTTTACTTCCCTGAGAGCGGTCTCCTCGTGTGTTTCTCCTTTCTCAACAGTACCTTTTGGAAGTACCCAGCCATCGTAACGGTTCTTGTAGCTTTTGTACAACAGCAAAATCTTTCCTCTAAATATTACGACACCACCACAGCTCGTTGCCTTTGTCATAACAACCTCCTGTCTTCAGAACATTCTTTTTGGTTCTGACCAATGTGTGTCCTTATCTCTGAGAATATTATACCGTGATTATTAGATGATTTCAACTGTCCATCAGTCAAAAAAAGCATGGAAAACTTTATCAGCCACTGGTGCTGCAACTCGTCCTCCAGAATCACCATCTTCCACAAGTACACTGACAACAATCTTTTTCCCGCTTTTCTCCGCACATCCAATAAACCATGCATGAGAATCCTTTGCACTGTTATATTCAGCAGAACCTGTTTTTCCATAAACCAGATATTGTGATGAATAAGCTCTGGTTCCAGTTCCCTGGGTAATAACCTTTCGAAGCATTTTCTTTAACTTTGTACATTCTGTTTCTGTTAAAGGATTGGATATTTCTTTTGTTTTTGTCTCTTTAATTACACCACCATCAATATTTTTTACCTGATTCAACAGATATGGCTGCATCATAACACCATTATTGGCAATTGCACACATGACCATAGCATTCTGGAGAGGTGTAATCAATGTCTCACCCTGACCAATTGCCGTATGCGCCAACTCATTGATACCAGAATTCTTGTTAAAAGAAAAACGACTTTTATTTGCCAGTAAATTTATTGGTACTCTGGAATCAAACATCAAATCTTTTGCCAGTTCTGAAAATTTTCCTTTATTTAAAGACTGTGCCATATGCACAAATGCAGTATTACAGGATTTCTCCATAGCTTCTTCCAAATCCACTGTTCCATGAACTGCTCCTCCATAACAATGAATAGTCAGATCACCTACCTGTGTTGATCCATTACATGTATATCTGAAATCCTGATAATCGTCTTCATGTTCTCTCATATATTCCAAAGCTGTTACTACTTTAAAGGTGGATCCCGGTGGATAAAGTCCCTGAGTTGCACGATTTAACAAAAGAGAACTCTCACTCTCATTTAATTCCTGCCAGTTTTCCTTTACCAGCCCCGGACGAAAGTCCGGTTTAGAAACCATGGCATATATCTTTCCACTTTCCGGATCCATAGCTACCACTGCTCCTTTTTGTCCCTGAAGAGCATTGTAGGCAGCTTTTTGAACTTTGGTATCCAATGTGGTATATACATTATCTCCAATACTTTTTTGTCCACTTAAATTACTTGTAATCTGTGAAAAAATATTTGCATTGGATGTTAACAGATCAAAGTTACACTTTGATTCCAGCCCCGATTTCCCTTTATCATTGTATCCAACAACATGTGCAAACATTCGACCATAAGGATAATCTCTCACTTCTTCACCATTTTCTGTAATAGTCTGAGCAAGTACCTGTCCATCACTACTGATGATTTTCCCGCGAACAACTGTTTTTTCTAGTTCCTGAAGTCTCAGATTGTGAGAGTCCGTGATAACTTCTTTACTGTCAATTGCAACAAAATGAATAATATAACCAATCAGTGCCAGAAATAATCCAACAAAAATATAGGTTATCTGCAAGATTTGACGGTTAGCTCTTCTTTTCTTTCCTGGTTTTTCCCATTGGTCTTTCTGTAACGGATTCTCTTCCATATTCTTTTGCTTCTTCCGCTTTAATACGTTCATGTTCTTCTTCCTCGCTATCTGCTAACATATGCAATCCCTGAATAATATTCAGAATAATCAATGTACTAACAACTGAAGTTCCTCCATAGCTTACCAAAGGAATGGTAACCCCTGTTGATGGAATAAATTTTGTAACACCACCAATACTTAAAAATACCTGAAACAGAAAACATACTCCAAATCCAAGGCAGAGTAATTTATTAAATAACTTTCTGCTTCTGGTAGAAATATCCATAAATAATATGAAACAGCTAATCAATACAAAAATCAGACATAGTCCAAAAATCGCACCGAATTCTTCGCTAATAACCGAGAATATAAAATCTGATTCTCGTACCGGTATATCAAATGGACGCCCCATACCAAGGCCCATGCCAAACCATCCTCCTGTACCTATGGCAAAAAGAGACTGACAAACCTGTGTTCCTCGTCCTTCAATCATAGAAAAAGGATCTCTCCAGACTGCCACCCGAATCTGAACATGAGAGAATAAAAGATTGGCAATCACTGCTGCCAGTGAGCCTGCCGCCAGTCCTCCTAACAGATAAGATGGTTTTGCAGTGGCAACATACAGCATCATAAGATATATTACAAAATATAATAATGCTCCACCTAAGTCTTTTTCAACTACCAGAACAAGGACATATAACGCAGCAATTACAGTTATTTTGACTAAATCTCTAAACTCTTTTGCCTTTGATAACAGTGCTGCCGAAAAGAAAACAAATATAATTTTTACAAATTCTGATGGCTGAAACGCCAAAGGTCCGATACGAACCCAATTATAGGAGCCATTTTTCTGAACCCCTATTACAAAAACTGATGCAAGGAGTACAAACCCTGCAATAGCATAAAACCATCCCAGTTTACTCCAAAACGATATTTTTTGCATCATTAAAGGAATAAGTGAAGTGACAATAAGACTTATCGCTGCAATAGCAAATTGTTTCATGGCCAGTTCAAATGATAACCTTGTTAAAATAACAAATCCTACTCCAAGCAAAAAACAGGTATTATTAATCAGCAGTCTGGAACATCGCTTATAGATTTTAGGAAATAAAATCATCATAATTTCAAAAAATACGACCTGAGCTGCAAAAAATATTAAAATTTTCAAATCAAAACTTCTTAAAAATAAAACTGCATAGCACAGAAACAGGAAAATAAACATATAAATCACCTGGTTATCAAGAAGATCTCCCTGTCTTTCCCTGTTTTTAGGTCTAAACATAGTAAAACAGGATAATGTATAAACCAGACACATGATTAAAATTAAATATTTTGCAATGACCGTGACAATCTGTATCATACCTTCACCTACAAAATTCCTCTATTCATATGACCCTTTGTATAATCACTGAGTGGAGAAACATTTTTTCCTTTCTGTATTTCTTCTATGGTATTTAAAATATAATCTGCTTCCTCTGGTGTTTCTTTTGTAAAATGAAACCGACATGCTTCTGGCTGCAGATCTTCCACCAATTCCTGCTCTGTTCCAAGCCAAATCGGTTGTCCATTATAGATTTCATTTATACAGTCGCTACAACAAGTCTTAACGTAGAACTCCTTTTGATATCGATCGGTTAAGGTTAACCATTCTTCTTTCTGATCACATCCTAGAAGATTATTTTTTACACACTGGGCTGAAACCATCAACGGAAGATAACCATAAAAAATCAGTTCCCCATTGTAACATTCTAAATCCTTTAATTCCTGTCGATTACATTCCACTGAATATGTGATGCGAACCTCACCTGGATACATTTTCATTAATGTGTCCACTGCTTTTTTATTGTATCCATATACCATATAATCCAACACCAGTTTCCCGTTATAAGACTCTTGTAGAAGCCATGATAATTCCTCAATATTACGTACCACCAATCCTTTGACATTTTTTGAAAAAAGCAGCCGTTTTTTATTTTGAATTTCCTCCATCTGCTGCTTTCTTGCAATTTGAGGTAGCATTATATAACATGATTTTCCTGATTGACATATCTGTTCCACAATCTGCTTTGGCTGTTTCTTCTGTTTTAGATTCATCCATGACAGATACACATTCTGTACGTTAGAATATTTTAAAACAGTCGGAACAAGATTGACATTTTCAAGAGAAACCGTAATCTCTGGCTCAGAATAACAAGATCCCAGCTGTCTGATTACTTCTTCATCCGTTTTTTTGTAACTTCGTCGATATGCTTGTATCTGCTTTTTATCTAATGCATCAAAAGCATCTCTTCTTAATTTTTTCAATAGTGAACCTGGTACAAAAATATCTGAATCCATTTCTACCTGTAAATCAGTGAAATGATAATGAGTTTCTCCTGTTTTGGATAGCTGTTTCATAATTTGCTGTTTATCTGCTGTCTGTTTTTGAGCCTTTTCTATCATTGGTCCTTCTGCACAAACAGCCTTTCTTCCATTTTCTATCCATAATTTAGCACATTCGCCTGAATGAAGTATGATTTTTCCCTTAAGATTTTCTTGCTTTTTTAATTTCAGACTCTTATCAATCTTCTGTGTTAACTGCTGATTTCTGGTTCTGAAAATTTCCATACCACAATACAGTTTTTTCATTTTCTGTCCATTTAGGGTGACAAAACTTCCTTTTTCCCAATCTGATGGACTGGTCAATTCTACCTTCTCTGTAGAAGATATCCTTAATTCCATAATATCTCCCTTGTGTATTTCCTCTTTTGCAGTAAAAGCAAGTTTTCCTTTATTTATTTTTTTAATTTTCCCAACAAGCATTCCCTGATGATCCGGACGCTTCATACTCATCATTTGTCTGCCATGATACTGACCATAGTAACCATCGGTAAATCCGCCACGATTAAACAATTCCATTAAGATTTTTTTGTCTTGATCCTCTACAATATAAGTATTGCCTGAAAGATATAAATCTACATATTTTCTGTAAATCCTTGTTACTTCACCTACATATCTGGCACCTTTCATTCGTCCTTCAATTTTTAAAGAATCAACTCCATGATTCAGTATTTCCGGAAGATTCTCTATGGTACATAAATCTTTCAGACTAAGTGGATACGAATTCTTTGTATGTTTTTTCCCTTTCATCTGAAAAGGCAAACGACACGTTCCTGCACATCTGCCTCGATTTCCACTTCTCCCTCCAAGCATACTACTCATAAAACACTGTCCAGAGTATCCATAACAAAGAGCTCCATGAACAAAGCACTCCATATCCAGCCCTGTATCATCTTTTATTTCTTTAATTTCTTCCAGCGACAGTTCTCTTGCTGGAACGACCCTTTTGGCTCCCATTTTTTTTACTAATCTTGCACCATTTATTCCTGTAATTGTCATCTGGGTACTGGCATGAATTTCCAAATCAGGAAAATGTCTGCGAACAGTTGCAAACACTCCGAAATCCTGAACAATAACAGCATCCAGACCTTGTTCATAGTAAGGCTTTAAGAAGTCTACCAATAAAGGGAGTTCTTTTTCCTTTACTAATGTATTAATTGTCAGAAATATCTTTTTTCCAAATAAGTGTGCATAATCAATAGCCTCACATAATTCTTCCTGAGAAAAATTTCCAGCATATGCTCTTGCACCAAACATTTCTCCACCAAGATATACTGCATCCGCTCCGTTTACAATTGCTGCTTTCATGCATTCCATGGAACCTGCAGGTGCTAATACCTCAATTTCTCTTTTCATTTTTATTTCCCTTCTGGTACGGTTTTTCCAAAATGTTCATATGCACATCTGGTCAGCATTCTTCCTCTTGGAGTCCGCTGAATTAATCCATTTTGAATCAAATACGGTTCATAAACATCCTCTATAGTACCTGAATCCTCACCTATTGCTGCAGCCAATGTATCTAAACCGACAGGTTTTCCTTCAAAAGTATCCATCATTGTCAGCAATAATGTACGGTCTGTCTGATCCAACCCCATTGTATCAACCTCTAAATGATTCAATGCATCAACTGCCACTTCCAGTGTGATCTTTCCATCGTATTTTACCTGCGCAAAATCTCTAACCCTTTTTAACAGCCTGTTGGCAAGTCTCGGCGTTCCCCTCGATCTTCGTGCTATTTCCAATGCCCCTTGCTGGTCTATTTCAATATTAAGTACCTGAGCTGATCTTTGAACAATCGTCTTTAACTCTTCACTATTATAAAAATTCAGACGATTTACTACACCAAATCGATCTCTTAAAGGAGCTGTCAGCATACCAGCTCTGGTTGTAGCCCCAACCAGAGTAAATTTAGGCAGTTCCAGACGAATAGATCTGGCTGCCTGTCCTTTTCCAACCAAAATATCTATTGCATAATCCTCCATTGCCGGATAAAGTACTTCTTCTACCTGGCGATTCAGACGATGAATCTCATCGATAAACAATACATCACCTTCCTGAAGATTATTAAGTAATGCTGCGATTTCTCCCGGCTTTTCAATTGCAGGTCCACTGGTTACCTTTAGGTGAACCCCCATTTCATTGGCAACGATTCCAGCAAGAGTGGTTTTCCCAAGTCCTGGCGGTCCATAAAACAATACATGATCTAAAGACTCACCACGGCTTTTGGCTGCTTCAATAAAAATCTTCAGATTCTCCTTTACTTTTTCCTGTCCAATGTAATCTGTCAGTTTCTGCGGACGCAGATGATTTTCAATTGTAATATCTTCCTCCACTAATTCTGTGGAAATCACTCGATCCATCATATTTCCCACCTATATCATGATATTTTTTAATGCCTTCTTTAACAATTCCTCCGGTTCATAGGATGCTGCGTCCTCAACTTTTTTCACAGCCATCGCAGCTTCTGTTTTAGAATATCCAAGACTAACAAGTCCTTCAATAGTAACCATAACAGAATCATTTTCATCTGCCGGTTCCTGAAATATTTCCATACCAGACCCATCCTCTTCCATCTCTTCAAAATCCAGCTTATCTTTTAACTCTAAAATCAGCTTTTTCGCACCTTTAGGTCCAAGACCTGGTGTAGTAGAAATCGTTTTAACATCTTCACTCATGACCGCTATCTTTAATTCATATACAGTTAACGTAGAAAGAACCGATAATCCCACTTTAGGACCAATTCCATTAACTCCTATCAGCAATTCAAAGGCCTCCAGCTCTTCTTTAGAACGAAAACCAAAAAGACTAATATCATCTTCTCTTACATGCATATGGGTATAAACTTTCATTTCTTGACCAATCCCAGGAAAACGCTCCATATTCATAGGCATCATCAAACGATATCCTATCCCCTGATTTTCAAGAATAATACCATCTGAATGAACAGCCGCCAGTATCCCCTTAATATATGAAATCACAACAGTTCCTCCTTCGCATATAATTCACCCATTCTAGGTATTATACCTTATCGAGCGAAGCGAGTCCAGTCTGAAGGACTATGAATTGCTGTTATGGGATTGCAAAATATAATTTATAAGTCTATAATTAGAAACGCATGTGCAGGAGGAAATCTTTATGTTTAACGAAAAAAAATATTTATTTTTTGATATTGAAACAACCGGTCTTAGTCCTGATGTTTCAGCAATTACTCTCATTGGCTGCTGCCATTTTGATGGTACTATCCTGCAATGGTTTAATAAAGACGGTTTTTCACAAAAGGAGATTCTTAAAGATTTTCTTGATTATATTGTTTCCTATGATACTTTAATATCTTATAATGGAACCACATTTGATCTTCCTTTTTTAGAATCTAAAATCAGAGAATATCATTTGGATAATCCACTGGATCATATGAAACACATAGATCTCTATCAGGTTCTTTCACCTTTTCGCCATCTTTTCCCAATGAAGAGATTCAGACAAAAAGATTTAGAAAATTATTTAGGGATTATACGAAATGATAATCTGACAGGAAAAAAAATCATTAAAACTTATCAGACATTTCTGGAAACGGGGAATACTGAATTAAAAGAACTGCTTTTACTCCATAATAGAGAGGATTTAACCGGTTTAGTATCAGTCTCATCACTGACATGTTATCTCTCTTTAGAAAAAGGTGAATTTCAGATTACCAGATGTAAACAGAAAGAAGATTGTCTGGAAATTAGTATATCTTTAAAACAGCCCTGGTCAAAACCTTTAGTATTAGAAAAGGATTGTATGAACTTATCAATCAAAGATACTTCTGCCACCTTTATCTGCTATTACCAGAATGGATTACTTAAACATTATTATCCAAATCCAGAAGACTATTATTACTTGCCTGAAGAAGATATTGTTCTTCCAAAAGCCATGGGATCAATGGTAGATAAGAGTATCAGAATTCCCGCAACAGCAGATAAATGTTATTCCAAATTTGTCCCTGGAAAAGATTTCGTTAATCATAATGAAGACCTGTATATTTTCTGCAAACACAACATTTACTATTTACTTAGAAAGGAACACAAATGAAACACTTATTTCAATTGAGCATTTTATTTTTTATCTGTATTTTAGGGGATTTTCTTGCAAAACTCCTTCCATTTACATTTCCAGGCACTATCATGAGTATGTTTCTCGTATTATTCTTTTTACTATCTCACATATTAAAAGAAGAACACATTTCAGATGCAGCAGATTTTCTTCTTCAAAATATGGCTTTTTTATTTCTTCCTGCCGGTATTGCCATTATGGAAAAATATGATTTATTAAAAGGAAAAATGATTATTTTTTTGTTTATTTGTTTTATCACTACAATTTTTACATTTCTTGCAACTGCGTATACAATGAAACTAGTTATCAAATTACAAAAGAAAGAAGGTAAATAATATGAATCTTATAAAAGAATTCATGGAAAATCCTTTGTTTTCCATCGGTTTATCCGTAATGATTTTTGAATTATTTTCGCTTATAAATAAAAAAACAAAGCTTGCAATTTTAAATCCTCTCCTTTTAACTATCGGATTTATGATTTTACTGCTTAAGCTTTGTTCTATTCCTTTTAACACATATAATGAAGGCGGACAGTTTATTAGTATGTTTCTTGCTCCTGCAACTGCTGCTCTTGGATTATCCATCTTTCGACAGTTTCCGCTATTAAAGAAAAACCTGATTCCTGTACTGACAGGATGTCTTGCAGGTGCTCTGACTTCCACGTTCAGTGTTCATTTTTTATGTAAATTATTTCAGATTGATGAATCTCTTAGATTCTCACTTCTGCCAAAATCCGTTACAACACCTATTGCCATGGAAATCAGCTCTCAGCTATCCGGAATTCCTTCTATTACAGTTGCTGCTGTTGTAATAACAGGAATCCTTGGTTCTATCCTTTGTCCTTATCTAATCAAAATCTTCAGAATAGATAATGCAACCATCGCCGGTGTATCTATTGGAGCCTGCAGCCATGCAGTCGGTACTTCCAAAGCTGTAGAACTTGGCGATGTAGAAGGTGCAATGAGTGGCATTGCCATTGGCATTTCCGGTATTATAACTGTTATTCTTGCATTAATATTTTTCTAATTATCATAAACCTGTTTTCCAATTTTCCGGATGGTCCTGTGTTTTTGAATCTGTTCCTTTAATGCTTCAACGGAACGATTTACAACCAGTTCCTCCGGAAATTTTGTTTCTTCCAGTAAAACACTAACATGATCAAAAATCCCCACTGCATCTGTAAAATGTGAGTCTGTATTAGCAATAACAGGTACTTTTTTTTCTTCACATAATCTCAGCATAATCTGAAGATTATCCCACGCTCCTACTCTAGAAGACAGACAGTCCAAAGAACTATTATTTAATTCAAGTAATGTATGATTTTCTTTTGCTGCATCAACGATGGTTTCATAATCAATCGGTATTCTTGAATCATCTGGATGACTGATAATATCAATCTGAGGATTCTCAATTGCCTTCACATAAGCATTGGTATTTTGTGCAACTGTACCAACTTCATAGCATAAATCATGAATTCCTGCAATTCGAATATCCAGACAGCGATCAATTAGTTCTGAACTCATACTTAATGTTCCATTACTATCCAGAATATTGATTTCCGAACCAAACATTAATTCAATACCAAACATTTTTCTTGGTATAATGCGCATATTCATAAAATAAATATCATCACATGTACCAGGAATACCTTTAGCATGTTCTGTTATTCCAAGAAGCTCCAGTCCATGATCTGCTGCTGCCTTTGCCATTTCACTAACGGTTCCGTATGCATGTCCACTTGCTACAGTATGTGTATGTACATCAAATTTAAATTTCATCATAAAACCTCACTTTCATTCACATTATACTTCCAAACAAATAGTTTTATCAAGATATTAAATCAGGTGAAAATGTTTTAATCCATTCTTAATTCCATTTTCACTAATCGAAGATGTAACATAATCAGACGCATCCTTCGCTTCCTTTGATGCATTTCCCATAGCAATACCAAATTGCACATAATTTAACATATCAACATCATTGGCACTGTCTCCAAATGCATATGTGTTACTATGGGAAATATCAAGCAATTCACATACTTTTTTAATTCCCGTTGCTTTCGAAAAGCCTTTAGGCACCATTTCTATAATAGTATCTGTATGAAAAATAACATCACAATAATTTCTCATTTCTTTCTGAAATTTATCTTTCTTTTCCAGATTACAAATACCACACATCTTATTGACTACACTCTTTTCATTTAGTGCATCTAGAGGTTTTAGATTTTCTCCTAATTCTTTTTTTAAGTATTCAATATATGCATCTCCACCAAAAGCTTCCACATCTGTATATAAATAACGACTCCCTTCAAAAATAAACGGCATCCGGCATTCCTTAAAAATACAGATGATTTCTTTCAATTCATCATATTTCATTTTTTTATTAAAAATCTCTCGATTTTCATATTCAAAATATGTTCCACATCCTGCAACCATTCCATCAAATCCAATATCAAACAATTTCTGAGATTGAATAGCTGCCCGACTTCTCCCACTGCATAAAAACGCATAATTTCCATCTTCCCTGAGTTTCTTCACTGCTGTAACAGTGCTTTCAGGCACAATCATATCTTCATCCCATAAAGTCCCATCAATATCAAAGAATACTGCATTTTTCATAAAACTGCCCTTTCCTCCTTTTATAAACTGCCTTTAGATTTCAAAATAAAATAGAAAAAAGAAAAAACCCACGTAAAAACGCAGGTTTTATAATGACTCCAACGGGAATCGAACCCGTGACTCGACCTTGAGAGGGTCACGTCTTAACCTCTTGACCATGGAGCCATATGATAAAGGTAACAATTAAGCTACCTCTATCTATTATGAAGATTTTTCAAAAAAAGTCAAGCTTTTTCTACAATTATTTATATATTTGCCAAAGCCTGCTCAACATCAGCAATAATATCGTCTGCATTTTCAATACCAACACTGAATCGAATCAGATCAGGCTGAACTCCTGCTTCCAGAAGTTCCTGTTCATTCATCTGACGATGAGTATGACTTGCAGGATGAAGCACACAACTTCTTGCATCCGCCACATGTGTTACAATTGCAACCATTTTCAAGCTATCCATCATTTTAATAGATGCATCTCTTCCACCTTTTAATCCAAAAGTGATAACGCCACATGTGCCATTTGGCATATATTTCTGAGCTAATTCATAATTTTTATCACTTTCCAAGGCAGGTGTATGAACCCATGCAACTTTTTCATGGTTTAATAAATACTCTGCAACCTTCTTTGCATTTTCACAATGTCTTGGTACCCGCAAATGCAATGTCTCCAGACCAAGATTGAGTAAAAATGCATTTTGAGGAGACTGAATAGACCCAAGATCTCGCATCAATTGTACCGTAGCTTTTGTAATATATGCACCTTTTCCAAATTTTTGTGTATATACAACTCCATGATATGTTTCATCCGGTTCTGTCAGACATGCAAACTTATCTCCATATGCTTCCCAGTCAAAATTACCACTGTCAACAATAGCTCCACCTACGCATGCTGCATGTCCATCCATATATTTTGTTGTGGAGTGGGTAACAATATCTACTCCCCATTCAAACGGACGGCAGTTAATAGGTGTTGCAAAAGTATTATCAACAATCATCGGAACCTGATGATCATGTGCAGCTTTGACAAACTTTTCAAAATCCAGTACATCCAGTGATGGATTAGAAATAGTTTCCCCAAATACTGCCTTTGTATTTTCTTTAAAAGCTGCATTTAATTCATCCTCACTTACATTCGGCTCCACAAAAGTTGCCTCTACTCCCATCTTGCGAATTGTATGGGCAAATAAATTATATGTACCACCATAAATTGCAGAAGAACATACGATATGATCCCCGGCTTCACAAATATTCATAATGGCATAAAAATTTGCTGCCTGTCCAGAAGATGTCAGCATAGCTGCTACTCCACCTTCAAGATCACAAATCTTAGATGCTACTGCATCATTTGTAGGATTCTGAAGTCTTGTATAAAAATATCCAGAGTCTTCCAAGTCAAACAAACGTCCCATCTGATCGCTGGTATCATATTTAAATGTTGTACTCTGATAAATTGGAAGAACTCTTGGTTCTCCTTTTTTTGGTGTCCATCCGGACTGGATACATTTTGTCTCCATTCTAAAATCACTCATATTTTTCCTCTTTTCTTATTCTTTATGATAATAACATTCTATCATTTGCAAATGCCTCGCCACTGACTTCTTCAAATTTCTTCAAAAGATCAGCTACTTTTAGATTTTTCTTTTCTTCACCTTTAACATCATAAATAACTTTACCATCACTCATCATGATCAAACGATTTCCAATATGAATGGCATCTTTCATGTTATGGGTTACCATCAAAGTTGTCAAATTATCTTTTTCAACAATCTTCTGGGTGATATCCAAAACTTTTTTTGCAGTTTTAGGATCTAATGCTGCTGTATGCTCGTCCAAAAGCAACAGGCTAGGTTTCCGTAATGTTGCCATAAGGAGTGTCAATGCCTGTCTCTGTCCTCCTGATAACAAACCAACTTTAGATGTCATACGATCTTCCAGCCCCAGATCAAGCATCATCAGTTTCTCTTTAAATATTTTCTTTTCTTTCTTGGTAATTCCCCAGCTTAAACCTCTTTTTTTACCACGACGATATGCCATAGCCATATTTTCCTGAATTTCCATTCCCGCTGCTGTTCCCATCATAGGATCCTGAAATACTCTTCCCAGCATATATGCTCTTTTATATTCAGGAAGATCAGAAATATCTTTTCCATCTAAGATAATGGTTCCCTGATCAATAGGATATACTCCTGAAATCATATTTAACATTGTTGATTTTCCTGCACCGTTTCCACCAATGATCGTTACAAAGTCTCCTGGATCCAGATGCAGTTCTACACCATTTAGTGCCTTTTTTTCATTTATTGTTCCTTTATTAAAGGTCTTATGGACATTTCTTATTTCTAACATATACATAATCCTTTCTTCTATGCTGGTATTCTTCGCTGTGAATATTTCGCTTTTATTGCAGGAATTCCAAGTGAAAGTGCAACGATAATCGCCGTAAACAGTTTCATATCATCTGTACTTAATCCTAAATGAAGTACCAGAGAAATAATCATTCGATATACAATGGAACCTCCGATAATAGACCCTAAAATATATGCGAAATTAAAACGTTTTCCAAAAATAACTTCTCCGATTACAATGGAAGCCAGACCAATAACGATTGCACCTGTTCCCATTTTGATATCGCCATATCCCTGATTTTGTGCAACTAATGCTCCAGAAACAGCAATCATTCCATTGGAAATAATAAGTGCAATAGCTTTTGTAGTATCTGTATTTCCGCCTAAAGCACGAACCATATATTCATTATTTCCTGTAGCTCGAAGTGCTGAACCTATTTCTGTACCGAAAAACCAGTATAACATGGCAATCACAATGATACCAATTCCAATACCCACAATCAGTGTTGCCAACGTCTGATCAATACCAAAAGTATCCATAATAATTGTAAAAACAGTATCTTCACCAAGAAGAGATACATTTGGCCCTCCCATAACACGAATATTAACAGACCATAAAGCAATCATTGTTAAGATACCTGCCAGAATTGCCGGAATCATAAGTCTGGTATGTAATATTCCTGTTGCCAGACCTGCAACCATTCCTCCTGCCATAGCAATCAGTAATGTTAAAAATGGATTGATTCCCTTTATAATACAAATTGCTGTAATACATCCTCCCAATGCAAAGCTTCCTTCACAGGACAAATCTGCAATATCCATAATTCTAAAAGTAATATACACACCCAGAGCCATAATTCCCCACAGTGTCCCCTGGGCAAGAGCACTGTAAAGATTTGTAATTAAGTTCATATTCTTTTACCTCAATTAATCGTATATTAATAAGCAGTAAAACCGATATTCATACTCCATTTCGTTGTATCCAAATAATGTCAGACAACACACAAAAGTGCCTTCTTTTTTCTAAGAAGGCACCTTGTAATTCATTTAGAGCAGAATCAAATTACTCTTTATCCGTGTTTTTCTGTGTTGTAACCATCTTTGCTTTTTTCTGTAATTTTTCCGGAATTTTGATTCCTAATTTTTTTAC
The DNA here is from genome assembly GCF_001940315.1 of Anaerostipes sp. 494a. NCBI lineage: Bacteria > Bacillati > Bacillota > Clostridia > Lachnospirales > Lachnospiraceae > Anaerostipes > Anaerostipes sp. 494a. The sequence continues at coordinate 646,812 of NZ_MJIF01000001.1, forward strand.
AGTATCTTTATTGATGATAAGATCAGCATTTTCCTGATATTCAATCGGCATATCTTTTGGTTCTGCCTTACCTTCTAAGATTTTTACAGCCTGAGCTGCAGTCTGCTTACCTAATTCGTAGTAATTTACTCCATAAGTTGCCAGTCCGCCTCCTACACACATTCCTTCTTCTCCGACAATGAAAGGAATCTTAGCTTCATTTGCTACCATAGATACAGTATTAATACCAGCTGCGATCATGTTATCTGTTGGAGAGTAGATTGCATCTACTTTACCTTTCAGAGACTCTACTACCTGACGAATTTCACTGGATTCAGATACTGTTGCATCTACAGATTGAAGATCAAGTTTTTTGGCTTCTTTCTTTGCGATTTCTACCTGGAATTTTGAATTTGCTTCAGCTGAACAGTATAACATGGCAACTTTTTTTGCACCTGGCACTAATTCTTTTAATAATCCCATCTGTTCTTTTACAGGTGTTAAATCAGATGTTCCTGAAACATTGGTTCCTGGTTTCTCGTTGGATTTAACCAGTTTTGCATCCTTAGGATCTGTAACAGCTGTTACAAGAATAGGAATATCTTTTGTTTCATTTGCCATTGCCTGTGCTGCTGGTGTAGCAATTGCAAGTACAAGATCACATTTGTCATTTGCAAACTGTTCTGCAATTGTCTGACAATTTGACTGCTCATTCTGTGCATTCTTATATTCGATTTTGATCTTATCTCCATCTTTATATCCTGCTTCTTCCAATCCTTCCTTAAACCCTTTGTATGCAGCATCTAAAGCATCATGTTCAACTAACTGAACAACTCCAATCTTCTTCTGATCTTTGCTGTCATCTTTCTTTGAACATCCTGTCAATACTGACATTGCCATTACTGCTGTCATACCCGCTGCTATCACTTTTTTTAAGGTCATACTTTTTTCCTCCTATACCCTGTGCTACGTTGATACTTCAACGCTTTTATGTGCTAAATTATATCACCATAATAGGAGGAGTGTCAAGGAAAAGGCATGGTGTACCTTTTACCATATAGGAAGTATAAAAAGGGAGATATTTTTAAAAAAATTTATATTTGTAATTTTCTTATAATCGTCCATATTTTTAACCGGACTATAAATATAGTATCCTGATGATGCAAGTCCACCTGATTCCAGGCGATGTTTTAAAAACCAGTTTCCAAAAGGATTCGTTGGACGTTTCTGGATCGGATGAGAATCCAGAACCAGATATTTCTTATTTTTGGGGTTAAAATCTGCTATGGTAACATAATGTCCCGGTACATGGGAAACAGCTACACAACCCCTTTTCAGATAATCTTTCATACGTAATGTACTATGCGTTGTTCCCACATAATAGAATCCGTAAGCATCACCATACTGTCTGGCAGCTGCCTGGAATATTCCATCATCTGTTCCTGATCCTATAATCCGATATTCTTTTTCCACTGCATAATCTGCTAAAAGCATTGGATCAATAAATTGTCCATTGAGGGCATAAACTGCATTGGTAATGGCAACAACTCCACAACCTGCTGCAGCCATTTTCCCACTGTAATCACTCACATTACCATAATCTTTTCTTGCCCAGGCAGGATCATATTGTAAAAAATTGCGGTATGGTTTTACATTCTTCCCATTTCTTTTTACTTTCCATTGACATGTTACCGGTCCTTGATCATCTGTCTTTCCGAACCTATTGCTTATATTTTGCTTCAAGCCTACCAGTTTAATTTGGTTCTCCTGGTTTTCTGACAAATATTTTCCTGTTTTTACGTCCTGTATATAAAAATGATCATATTCTCTTACTAACTTCCATTGTTTTAAAGAAAAATCATTCTTATCATCAGAAAAATTTATAACATACTGTTGATTTCCCTGAAATTTCAAGACAGTCTCCAGATCATTATCTGAATTGACATTATAAAAAATATAGGCTCCATCTGCCAACAGCTGCTTTTCAGCACCATTATATAAACTTGAGATTTCCTTATATTTTTTACGTTTCATCCACCCGATTCCATAGCCCTTTTTCTTCTCAAAGATTACCTGGACATAGGCATCTGTTCCACTAACCACCATAACTCCGGAATATTTAGGAGCTCTCCCTATTTTTTCTGAACCATATAAGTCACTATACACAGGAGCACTTTCTTTTAAAAAAGCATATTTCACCTGATACTGTTGGTTATATATCTGCTTCTCAAATTTTTTGTAAATATTATTGGGATTTTCAAAATAATCTGGTGTCGCTCCAACGGCTTCCTGCGGAAATATAACAATCATCATAATACACAGATAAATAATTACTGCTTTTTTCATTATTTTTTTCATTTTCCATTTATTTCCTTGATTTTACTCTAATTTATCCATTAGTTTATATCCATAATTTGTCACTGCTGCTGCCCATTCATCGCCAACACAATAATGGTAATTTACTCCCACAAGACTTGGATTTTCATGGTAATAGACACTTCCAGGAATCAGGTATTTCTCTTTTAATAATTTAGCTGTCATCAATAGATTCTGTTCCTTAGTTTGCGCATTTATTCCCTTTGCACTATCTGACGTTACTCCATATCCTGTCAGGTTATTATCTTCTCTCGCTCTCCTGCTGGTACCCCATGCACTTTCATGAATAGCAATCCCCATAATCGCTACTGCATTTACACCATACACATCTTCACATTTATAAAATGCCGGAGCCAGCTGTTCCAAAGCTGTTCCCTTTAACATCCATTCTATTTCTTCAACAGACAAATTGCTTGGTTCCAGGAGATTGGTCGGACAAAATACTCTGTCTTCTCCCTCTTTCAGATTTCGAATATCCCTTTTTTTCTTTTCAATCTTTTGATTCAGTTGCTGAATTGTCTGTTCTCTTTGCTTCAATCCTCGACCTGTTTCAAAAAACTGTCGATCCAGATACGGTTTCAAATGAATAACCTGATCCTCTTTCATAGCGTTAATACCGGAAAGTCCGCTCTGAAACCCAAATGTATACTTCTTTAATACGGAGTTTAAGTAATCATCTTTCAGTATGGCAACTTTAAACAATTCTCTATTCACATTATAATCAATAGATGTTGTATTTTTCTTTTCCACACCCGTTAAAAGAATTTCCAGCGGAAAAGCTTCCTTTCTGGAAATTGATTCCAGTTTTTGATATAGCCGGCTTATTGCATCATGTACTTCTTTTGCATGTATAAGATTATTTTTTTCTGCTTCCAGTTGTCGAATATCGTTTAACAGTTTTATCTTGATTTTACCTGTCATTACCGAAGATTTCGTAACAGTATTCTCTGGTGCCTGAATATTTCTCTGTGTTTCTTCTTTTTTCTTTTTATTTTTATGTTCTATTCCATCAATTGATTCTACATAAGGATCCATATCTGGAACCTGAATACTTTGTTCCTGCTCTGTAGTTGTACTTCCTATCTGCCCACTGCTTTCTGCTGCCATAACAGGCTGGTTTACAAGGAAAATCAATCCTAGTACAAAGACGAGAATTTTTCTAAGCTTTACTCTTATCATATTTTACTCCTTTTCCTCATTCCCTATCCTTATTCCTTTAACCCAAATACAGTATATATTTATTTCCTTTTAAAATCAAATAATTGCGCAAGCTTTTTTATTACATAGAATATTCAAGGAAATTTCCTATGTAATAAAAAATGACCAAAACACCGCATAAATTCGATGTTTCAGCCATCTATACATTCAAGCTGCTGACGGGAGTTGAACCCGTGACCTCCTCACTACCAATGAGGTGCGCTACCTCCTGTGCCACAGCAGCATAACCGTTGACTAATTTATCATATTTTTTTCTTTATGTCAACGGGTTTCCAAAAGTTTTTTACTCTTTATATATTTTTACATAAAATTGTTCCATATCATTTAAACGCAGACATCCAAGATTCTTTCCATAAGCAGCTCCACAGTCAATACCTATTCTATTATTCCAGAATACCAGATGAAACTGTTTACCGTTTTCCTGCTGAATCTCTGGCAACGTATGACAATATCTGATCAATGCTCCCGTAGGTGTGTGTCCAAAAATAATATAAAATGGAGGTATAATATCTGAATTGAAGAAAGGCTCACGAATCCACAGTGCATCATCTATATCCAGATTCATACAGGTCTCTTCCAATGATTCATTTTTCATCTCCAATCCTGCATGAACAAGAAAATACTCTACTCCTCCTATATTCAGGATTTTAAACAAAGGAAGACTTTTAATATATGCAAGACATTCCGCCTGTTCTCCCAATGACATCTTCTTAAATTCCCGAAGAGTCGTTCCTCCTCCATTAAACATCCATGTATCAATCCATAATTTACTTGTTTCCCTGGCAAAGGATTTTAACATCATATCTTCATGGTTTCCCAGCATCAGTTCCATATTATCCTGATTTTTTATAAATTGAAGAAGTTTGATACCATCAGGTCCACGATCAATCACGTCTCCAATAATATACATCTTATCCTGACTGGAAAAATTTATTTTGTCAAGCATCTGAAAAAATGCTGCCCCTTGTCCATGAAGATCTGATATCACATAAATATTTTCCATACTCATCCCTTACCTTTCCATCCTAAGAATCCTGATTTAACTTTCTTCGAATCCTCTGAATGGCATTATCAATGGATTTATCCGTCCGCCCCAGTTTTTTGGCAATTTGGGTATAATCATCACCATTAAGATAATGCTCCATGACCTGTTTTTCATAATCACTTAACTTTTCATTTATTATATCATAATAATTCCGGATTTTCTCTTTTCTCAACAAAAGTTCTTCCGGATTTTCCAACGAATCCTCCAAAACTTCATTGAGCTTTCCATTTTCTTCTGTAAAACTGCCAAAAATAGAAATATAATTGTTCAACGGGCCATGTTTTTTTCGATTTGATGCAGTCACAGTAGAATAAATCTGTCTGCGTACACAAATCGTTGCAAATGTTGAAAATGCTGCATCTCTCTCTTCCTGATAACTTCGGACAGCCTTAAACAATCCGATCATTCCTTCCTGAATCAAATCTTCTTCGTCCCCACCGGTCAGAAAAAACTTTCTTGCCTCAGTTCTTACCAGGCCCCGGTACTTTTCCATCAGGTATTCCATGGCTTCATCATCACCACTTCTGATTTTAATTAAAAGTTCCTGATCCAAACACTGATCATATTTTTTCATTTTTTATTTTCCCATCCGCTGTCTGACAATTTCAAAAGCAAGAACTCCTGCTGCTACTGATGCATTTAAGGAGTCAATGTCTCCTTTCATCGGGATTGATGTGATAAAATCACATTTTTCTTTAACAAGACGACTCACCCCTGATCCCTCATTTCCAATAACCAAGCCTATAGATCCAGTCAGATTTTGATCATACATAGTATCTCCATCCATATCGGCACACACAAACCACATGCCACGCTCTTTCAACTCTTCCATTGTCCTGGCGATATTTGTTACTTTTACAACTGGTGTATAATTGATTGCACCAGCAGATGTTTTTGCAACTGTTGGCGTCAATCCAACAGCACGATGTTTTGGAATAATAACTCCGTGGGCACCTGCCAGATTAGCTGTACGGATAATTGCGCCAAGATTATGAGGATCTTCAATTCCATCAAGAAGAATGAAAAAAGGAGATTCTCCCTTTTCCTCTGCTTTTTCAAACAAGTCGTCAATTGATGCATACTCATATGCCGCTACCATGGCAACAACGCCCTGATGATGTTCATTTGTCAATTGATTTAAACGATCCTTATCCACAAACTTTAATATAGCATCTGTTTTTTTTGCTTCTCTTACAATAGTTCGAATAGGTCCATCCTGACAACCATCCAAAATAAATATCTTATCAATTGTTTTTTTTGCTCGTAATGCTTCAATCACTGCATTACGCCCTGCAATTAAATATTCTTTATGATTCATGTTTCTCTCCCAAATCAAAACCTTTTCCTACCAGTTCTATCAAACGATCCATCTGTCCATTTAAATACAAGTACCCCATTAATGCTTCAAATCCTGTGGCTTTACGATAATCCATCATTGATGCATTCTTTGCAATAGTACCTGACTTTGCATTTCTTCCTCGCTTGTAAACTGCCACTTCTTCTTCTGTAAGATTTTTTTCAATTTTTTTATATAATGCTGCCTGCGCTGAAGCTTTTGCCATACTACTGGATTTTTTATGATACTTATTTACACTCATATTTCCATCTGCAAGCACAATAGTACGAATAATAATTTCATAAATCGCATCACCGATATATGCCAATCCAAGTGGAGAATAACTTTTAGGATCCAGATTTGAAAGGTCCAGTTTTCCTTGTATCTTCTTAACTAAGCTCTGCTCCATTTTACACCTTCTCTTGTATCTTTTAATACGATTCCCTGTTCAAGGAGCTGATCACGTATTTCATCTGCACGTGCAAAATTCTTTTCTTTACGTGCCTGCTGACGTTCTTCGATCAGCTTTTCAATTTCCTCATCCAGTATTTCCTCTTCTTTTTTTGTTTCAATTCCCAATACTCCGCATAAGGTTTCAAACGTATTAAGAACAGAAGCTGCATATGCTGATCCATATTTTTTCACAGTTGAATTGGACTCTCTTACAATTTCAAAAATTGCTGCCACTGCATCTGCTGTATTAAAATCATCTTCCATGGCATCTTCAAATTTCTTTACAAGTTCTTTTATAATATCCAGATGCTCCAAAGCTTCTGGTGAAATATCATCAGTGTCTTTTTTCGCTGCCGCATCACGACAGATATCTACTGCGTTTAATATTCTTTCCAAACCTGTTTTCGCACTTTCAACCAGAGTATCACTGAAATTTAATGGAGTACGGTAATGTGCGCTTAACATAAAAAATCGAATAACCTGTAAAGGATATTTCTCACTGATTTCTCTTACAGTAAAGAAATTTCCTGCAGATTTGGACATTTTTTTATTATCAATATTTAAAAATCCATTATGCATCCAATATTTTGAAAAACATTCTCCATTACATGCCTCACTTTGTGCAATTTCATTTTCGTGATGAGGGAAAATCAAATCTTCTCCTCCTGCATGAATATCAATGGTATCTCCAATATATTTTTTGGACATTTCTGAGCATTCTATATGCCATCCCGGACGACCTTCTCCCCATGGAGAGTTCCATGCAATTTCTCCTTCTTTTTTAGGCTTCCATAACACAAAATCAAGAGGATCTTTTTTTCCTTCCTCTCCAGTTACTTTAATCTCACGATGCCCTGCTTCCAGATCATCAATATTCTTTTTTGAAAGTTTTCCATAATCTTTAAAAGATCGTGTTTTAAAATAAACAGTTCCATCAACCTCATAGGCATGACCTTTTTCAATCAGTTTCTGAATCATCGCAATCATGCCATCAATTTCTTCTGTTGCTCTTGGCTGATGTGTTGCGGGTTTAATATTCAGACCTTCCATATCCTGTTTGCATTCTTTAATATAACGTTCTGCAATCTCCATTGCACTAACGCCTTCTTCATTTGCTTTTTTAATGATCTTATCGTCTACATCTGTAAAATTTGATACATAATTCACATCATATCCTTTGTACTCAAAATAACGTCGAACAGTATCAAAAATAATCATCGGTCTGGCATTTCCAATATGGATAAAATTATATACTGTTGGCCCACATACATACATACCAACCTTTCCTGGTTTTACTGGAACAAATTCTTCTTTTTGTCTTGTTAGGGTATTATAAATTTTCATCTGTTATTTTTCCTTTCTTATATGTTCAAACTTTTCGCAATGTGCAATAAAAGTCTGCAATGCCTGACGTAATTCAGCATTTTCCTTCGCAAGTTTTTCCAGATCCAGATCAATTGGATTTGGAAGATCCATCTGATCCAGATCAAAACTTTGTATACGATTGACTCTTTCGCCATCTCTCTTAATAACCTTACCAGGTACACCGACAACCGTTGAATTAGGCGGTACATCAGATACAACAACACTTCCCGCACCAATCTTTGAGTTTTCTCCAATTGTAATAGAACCTAAAACCTTTGCTCCGGAACTAACCATTACATTATCTTCAATCGTCGGATGACGTTTTCCTGTCTCATGACCTGTACCTCCAAGAGTAACTCCCTGATACAATGTAACATTATTCCCGATAATGGTAGTTTCTCCTATTACAACTCCATGACCATGATCGATGAAAAATCCTTCTCCAATCTGTGCACCCGGATGTATCTCAATCCCAGTTTTTCGTGCCATTTTCTGTGAAATCTTTCGTGCAGTATAAAAATGTCCTTTTTCATATAATTTATGTGCAATGCGGTACCAATAAAGTGCTTTTACATAAGGATACAGAAATACTTCCTTTTCTTCCTTTAATGCCGGATCCCTCATTTTAATCGTATCGTACTGGCTTTTCGCAAACTTTCGAAAACCCATCATATTACATTACCTCCCAAATTCTGCTTAATAATATTCATGGAAAGACTTTTACTCTTTAGCGTAACAAGGTCTTTCCTGGTAAAAGAACAACACGGACAAGTCTGTTTTCGCAGAGCTTTTTTTATTACATAGGAAATTCAAGGGAATTTCCTATGTAATAAAAAAACTCCGTCTCATAAAAGAGACGAAGTAATCCGCGGTTCCACTCTTTATAGAAGCTCTATCACTACCAGTGAAAAGCTTCCTCTCAAAAATCCGTTAACGCCGGCAACGTACGAAACTACTTTAACTGTTCGTTTCGTCTGCTCCCAGATGCATTCCCAAAATCTTTCCTCAAAACTGCTTTCAGCCGGTGACAGTTTCTCTCTGACAGTTCCAATAATGGTACTAATTCTGCTCTCAGCATTTGACTATGATTAGTTTATGCTTTTTCCAATGAAATGTCAACCGACATTTTGGGTTTTCTATGATGCCATTTCCATTTTGCCAACAGTTTTTTTAACTGCACTTCCCAAAATTACAGCAATGATCATCTTAATAAAATCTCCTGGAAGATAAGGAATCACTCCTTCATAAAGCCCCTGAATAAATGTGAGATGCATCTGATAACATAACCACAAAGTGCCAAATGCATATGTAACAGCTGTTCCAATAATCATTCCTATAACTGATGCCACTGGATTTCCATTAAATTTTTCAACAAACCATCCACTAATAATTGCCATAAATATAAAACCTATCAAATATCCACCTGTTGGTCCTGCCAATTTTGCCAGTCCACCACTGAAAGCTGAAAAAACAGGAAGTCCAACTGCACCTAGAAGCAGATATACAAGATAACTGATGGTACCTCTTTTCCATCCAATGACCATTGCGATAAAATAAATAGCCAGGTTCGTAAAAGAAATAGGAACCGGTGTAAATGGAAGCGTTATTGACAAGGGTCCTAAGATGCATGTCAATGCTGCCATTAAGCCAATGATTGTAATATCCTTTGTTTGTAATTGATGTTTTTCCATAATATTTTTCCTTTCATTTTTTGCCAGATTATATAGTATATCCTGCCTCTAGCAGCATATCAATATCCTGTTTTGTATTATTTCCGCTGGTTGTGAGCATATCACCAGTTAGAGCTGCATTGGCTCCTGATAAAAATGCCCTTTTACCGGAATGTTCCATCAGCAGCCTTCCTGCTGCAAGCCGTATATCAGCTTCCGGATTAATCAGACGAAAAATAGCGATAATTCTTAATATTTCATCTTCACATAAAGATTCTCTATTTTCTAACATAGTACCCTTAATCGGAATCAGCATATTTAAAGGTATAGAATCAACACCAAGCTCCTGCAGGGAAATCGCCATATCAATTCGATCCTGCCAGGTTTCTCCCATTCCGAAGATTCCACCAGAACAAATTTTTAATCCTGCCTTTTTTGCTCTTTTTATATTCTCCACCTTTTCTTCCCATGTATGTGTTGTACAGATATAAGGAAAAAATCTTTTTGATGTTTCCAGGTTACAATGATAATATTTTACGCCACTATTGTAAAGTTCATAAAACTGTTCTTGGGTTAATAAGCCATGAGATGCACACAAATGAATTCCGCAGGTTTCTGCAATCATACGGTAAGCTTCCAAAGCTTTTTCAAACTCATTTCCTGTAAGGCTTCGTCCGGCTGTAACTATTGAATATCGATGAACACCCTTCTCTTCCTGCTTTTTACAGTCTTCTCTAATAACTTCAGGTTGAAGAAATCCATAACTTTCAACTCCCGTATCATGGCAATGAGACTGTGCACAAAATTTACAATCCTCTCCACATCTTCCACTTTTCCCATTAATGATCGTACATAAATTAGCCTGATTACCTTTAAAATATTTTCTTACTTCATCTGCGCATTGACATAACCATTCTAAATCTCCCTCCAGCAAAAAAGATAAATCATCTTTACGTCCAAGTCTTTTTCCTGCTGTTATTTCTTCCACTATTTGTTTATTCATAGTAATTTCCTCCCTGCTTTCTGAAGTATACACAGGATTCGTTATATTGTCAACCTTATTTTAAATAGTGGTTAACAATTATTTAAAATATAAAGCAGTTTTTCACTGCTTTATTTATCCAAAAAAAATAGAATATTCTGTTATATTTTCCGTATCTCTTTACATGGATTTCCTGCTGCAACAACCCCTGACGGAATATCTTTTGTTACAACACTTCCTGCACCTATAGTGACATTATCTCCTATAGTTACTCCCGGAAGAATAGTCACATTTCCACCAATCCATACATTATCTCCTATGGTAACAGGCAAGGCCCATTCCAAGCCCATATTCCTTCGTTTTATATCTGTTGGATGTTGTGCTGTATAAATATTCACGTTAGGAGCAATGTATACATTGCTTCCAATGGTAACCCCTCCTCCATCCAGAATTGTCAGATTAAAATTAGAGAAAAAATTTTCTCCAATTTGGGTTCTGTATCCATAATCAAAGTACAACGGAGATTCTAAATGAAAATTCTTTCCTGTTTTTCCAATTAATTGCTTTATGATTTTTTTTCGTTGTTCCTTGTTATCAATCTGAAGCTGATTGTACTGGTAAGTTAGTTTTTTTGCAGCAGTTCTCTCCGCAATCAATGCCTCATCGTCTGCATGATACATAATTCCCAATAACATCTTTTGCTTTTCTGTCATTTTGTGTCCCTCCGATTATAATATTTTACCATAAATGATTCATTGGCAAAAGGAATTTGACTTTCTTTTAAGAAAATTGTAGGATGAATACAAAATATGAAGAAAAGGAAGGATTACCCATGAAAAAGAACTATACAATTTTATTAGATTCGATTAACAGCGTTAAAGATTTTGCCGATATGATTGCTCGATTTGATTCTGAAATTACCCTAGCCTCAGGAAGATATATTGTTAATGCCAAATCTATTATGGGAATTTTCAGTTTGGAATTAAACGGCCCATTAAAGTTAACTATATATGGTGAAAAAGAGATTGATAAACTAGATGAAGCTATAAAACCTTTTTTATATCATGAAAAAACAAACGATAATTAAAATCAAAGTAATACTTAAATAATTTCCCCCATAAATTAGATATCTGATCTGGTTTATGGGGGATTTATTATTCCTATGCTTTTTTCAGTCTGCATATGATGGCCTTTAAACACTGGATAATCGGAAGATTTAAAAATGCAAGACCATATACCATCAATAATTGCCAGATTCCCAATGTCTGTACTTTAAACATAGCATGCAATCCTGGCACCATAACAACTGTTGTAATCAATATTGTCCCGACTAAAAATGCTCCTGCAAGATATTTATTATTTAAAAATCTTTTTGTAAAAATAACCGGTGAATCTGATTTGCTGTTATAACCATGTACAAGGCGTGACATACACAATGTGGCAAACGCCATTGTCCGTGCAAGCAATGGATTCCCTATTCTTAACCCAATCATATATGCAATCATTGTCATAACAGATATTACAAAGCCTTCCATACCGATTCTTAATAGAAAATCTTTTGTAAGAATAGATTCATTCATCGGTCGCGGTTTTTGTTCCATTACCTTATCGGTATGAGGTTCCAGTCCAAGAGCAATTGCAGGAAGACTATCCGTCAGCAAATTGATAAACAGCAGATGTACTGCTGAAAATGGAACCGGCAAAGCCAGAACAGATGCATACAACACCACAAGAATCCCTCCAAAATTTCCAGATAGCAGAAACTGGATTGAATGTTTTATATTTTCATATACATTCCTTCCATTTTCCACAGCCTTAATGATGGTGGCAAAATTATCATCTGTCAAAATCATAGAAGATGCATCTTTTGATACCTCAGTTCCGGTAATCCCCATTGCCACACCGATATCAGCCTGCTTCAATGCTGGAGCATCATTAACTCCATCCCCCGTCATTGCAACAATATTCCCTTTTTCCTGCCACGCACGGACAATACGGATCTTATGTTCCGGAGATACTCTTGCGTATACAGAGATTCCTTCTACAAAATCCTGCAACTCTTCATCTGATAAAGCATCGATTTCCATTCCCTCACAGGCTTCTTTTTCATCTTTCAGAATACCAATTCGTTTAGCAATGGCTGCGGCAGTTACCTTATGATCACCTGTAATCATGACAGGTTTCATTCCTGCCCTGATACATTCAGCCACTGCCATTTTGGATTCTTTTCTTGGAGGATCCATCATGGAGATGAGACCTAGGAATATATAATCAGTTTCATCTTCATCAGTAATTTCTTCTATGCTATCCATTTTCTTATAAGCAAAAGCCAATACCCTTAATCCTTTTTTTGAAAATTCCTGATTTTGTCTCTGAATTTCTTTTTTATCTTCTTCTGTAATCGGACAGACATTTCCTTTAATCTGTATCTGCGTAAGACGATCTAAAAGTACATCCACTGCACCTTTCGTAATCATAATTCGTCCCTGATTCAGATTATGAAGAGTTGACATTAATTTTCGATCACTATCAAAAGGAACTTCTGAAATTCTCGGGTATTTCCCCCTGATTTTCTCTGCATTTGTTCCAAGTCTATTTCCAAGACTGATCAAAGCTGTCTCTGTAGGATCTCCGATTTCCTTTTCATCTATAACTGTTGCATCAGAACATAAAATACTTGCATTCAGCAACTGTTGTATTAATGGATTTTCTTTTGTCAGAACATCCGCAGAATAACACTTTTTCTCTACATAATAGTGTTCCACAGTCATTTTATTCTGTGTTAACGTTCCTGTTTTATCAGAACATATAACAGATACACTTCCAAGACCTTCAACCGCCTGCAGCTTTCTTATAATTGCTCCTTCTTTTGCCATTTTTCTTGTTCCAAATGACAAAACAATAGTAACTATAGAACTTAATGCCTCAGGAATTGCGGCAACAGCCAAAGCTACTGCAAACATAAATGCATCACCTATTGGTTTCCCCTGCCATACATTGATTCCAAATAAAAGAGCACAGAAAGCCATGATAATAATTGATAATTTTTGTCCGAACTGATCCAGATTCACCTGCAACGGAGTTCTTTTTTCTGATGTATTTTTTAATAAAGCCGCAATCTTCCCGACTTCTGTTTCCATTCCGGTTGCTGTCACCAGGAAAGAACCTCTCCCATATGTTACAAAGCTTCCAGAAAACAGCATATTCTTCTGATCTCCTAATGCTACTGTTTCATCTAAAACCAAATCTTCTTTATCAACAGCAACACTTTCTCCAGTCAATGCGCTTTCATCTACTTTCAGACTTGCACTAGTAAGAATACGTCCATCAGCCGGTATCTGATCTCCTGCCTCAAGGACGATTTCATCTCCAACTGTAACATCTCTGGATGGAATTTTTACAATCTGACCGTTACGCAAAACTTTTGCACTTGGAGATGATAATTTTTTTAACCCTGCAAGAGACTGTTCTGCCTTAAGAGTTTGAACGGTCCCTAAAATCGCATTCACTGTAATAACAATCAAAATAACCAATGCACTTTCAATATCACCTAAAAAGCCGGAAATCACCGCAGCAACTATCAGGATAACTACAAGAAAATCTTTGTATTGTTCCAGAAAGATCTGAAATGTGCTTTTCTTTTTTCCTTCCACCAGTTCATTTTTCCCATATTGCTCCTGATGTGCTTTAACTTGTTCATCTGTCAACGGTTTTAGAGAACCATTGAGCTGTTTTCGGACTTCTGTTTTCGTCTGTTGATAGAACTCTTTCATAAACACTTCTCCTTCTTTCTATATTGTTATTTTTTATTGAACGGTTATCGGTATTTATTACATAGGAAATTCAAAAGAATTTCCTATGTAATAAAAAAAGACCTTTATTGCATCTAAATAAATGCAATAAAAGTCTCGCTGTTTCATTACGATACGGGCAAAAATTCTGCCGAGTTTGACGACACCGCAAACGCCTGCTGCGCCAGCTACTCCCTTTTATTTGAAAATATAATAATCAAATATTTTTCATATGTCAATCATTTTTTCAAAATAATTGACATACAAGTGAGCGTGCGGGGATTCGAACCCCGGACAACTTGATTAAAAGTCAAGTGCTCTACCACCTGAGCTACACACCCTTAAAACTGGGCTAGCTGGATTCGAACCAGCGAATGCAGCAGTCAAAGTGCTGTGCCTTACCGCTTGGCGATAGCCCATTATTATTTTATAAAAAAAAGGTGGGTAATGGGATTCGAACCCACGGCCTCCAGAGCCACAATCTGGCGCGCTAACCAGCTGCGCTATACCCACCGTAATACTTCTTCATTTCTTTCTAAAAAAAGAAAAACGAGCCTGAAGGGATTCGAACCCCCGACCCACGGCTTAGAAGGCCGTTGCTCTATCCAGCTGAGCTACAGACTCAAAAAAAGCGGGTGATGGGAATCGAACCCACGTGATCAGCTTGGAAGGCTGGAGTTCTACCATTGAACTACACCCGCATAATCGGGGTGACAGGATTCGAACCTGCGACCTCTTGATCCCAAATCAAGCGCTCTAGCCAAGCTGAGCCACACCCCGTTGGTATATTTAAGTGTTAACTATTCTTCACTCACAACAAAATTAATTATACGCTAGTTCGAATCATTTGTCAACACTTTTTTTATTTTTTTAATGCGGATAACAGGAGTTGAACCTGCACGTCCTAAGACACTAGAACCTAAATCTAGCGCGTCTGCCAATTCCGCCATATCCGCACATTTGGATAAATCCAAAAGTGAGCGTGCGGGGATTCGAACCCCGGACAACTTGATTAAAAGTCAAGTGCTCTACCACCTGAGCTACACACCCTTAATACTGCTATAAGCATAAATATAAGGTGGGTAATGGGATTCGAACCCACGGCCTCCAGAGCCACAATCTGGCGCGCTAACCAGCTGCGCTATACCCACCATAATATCTGTTCATTTCTTTCTTAAAAAGAAAAACGAGCCTGAAGGGATTCGAACCCCCGACCCACGGCTTAGAAGGCCGTTGCTCTATCCAGCTGAGCTACAGACTCAAAAAGCGGGTGATGGGAATCGAACCCACGTGATCAGCTTGGAAGGCTGGAGTTCTACCATTGAACTACACCCGCATAATCGGGGTGACAGGATTCGAACCTGCGACCTCTTGATCCCAAATCAAGCGCTCTAGCCAAGCTGAGCCACACCCCGGAATTACACTGAGATTTTCTCTCGTTTAACTGTTTTCCTCAACAGCAAGATTTATTATACAGAAGGTCTCTGCAAATGTCAACATTTTTTTTAATTTTTTTATAACTTATAAAAAATGTCGATTTTATGCGGTTTTAACTGCTTTCCTGTCAAAAAAATATAATAGAGCATCTGATTTTTCAGATGCTCTATTGTCAGACTTTTTTATTCTACTTCGTCAATGTCATCTTCCGTTACATCAAGTTCTTCATCATCGAAGAAATCTTCATCAAAATCATCATCGAAATCTTCATCAAAATCATCCATATAATCAGGTGTCAGATATTTATAAACTGCATATGCAATTCCTGCTACGGCTGCAATTGCACCGATAATAGCAAGAGCCCACACAATCTTATTTTCTTCTTTCTCCTTCTTGCCGATCATATCGGATACCTTGGCAACACTTAATAATTCCTCTAAATTTTTCATGTCATTCACCCTTTCTTATGTGTTTTTTTTATTATATCACTTATTCTGTTTCATTACTAACTTTTTTAATGATTTTCATCCACTTTTTTCAATTTTGCAAAAGAGGCAAACATTTTCTTTACTCCACATTTTTCAAAATCTACTGTTACTTCAAAATCACGACCTCCAGAAACAATTTCCGTCACTTTTCCACATCCAAATTTCATGTGCTTAACATAGTCTCCCACATTGTAAGATAGAGATTCTATCTGTGTAGAAGAAAAGGATTTTGCCTGATAGGGCTTTCTAAATTTTTGATTCCTGTTAGAAGAAAACAAAGCTTTTTCCGGACGCTTATCTTTCAAATTAATTCCTTGATCCAGTTTCAAGAGCTCTTTTGGTATCTCATCTACAAAACGAGACACCTTATTAAATTGTGTTCTTCCCTGCATCATTCTTCTCTGTGCGGCACTCAAAAACAATTTATCCTTGGCACGGGTAATACCTACATAACATAAACGACGTTCTTCCTCCATCTCTTCCTCATCTTCCGACATGATCGTCATATATCCTGGAAAAATACCGTCTTCCATACCACAAATAAATACATAAGGAAATTCAAGTCCTTTTGCACTATGTAATGTCATCAGTACCACTCTATTATCTGATTCTTCCAGATTATCAATATCAGCTACAAGGGCTATTTCCTCCAAAAGTCCAGAAAGATCCGATTCTTCAGCTTCTTTTTCATAAGTTACGATTTTATTTAGAAGTTCATTGATATTTTCAATTCTTCCTTCTGCTTCCTCTGTTCCTTCTGCTTTCAATCCTTCTACATAACCTGTCTGCTCAATTATATAATGAAACAATTCCTCCAGAGAACTTTCCTGCTGTTTTCTCCTGAAATCACTTATTAAATCTGCAAAAGTCTGTATCTTCTTTTTAGCATTTCCTAAAGTGGTAATGTCCGCCGCAGAAAAACAGGCATCCAAAAATCCCATATTATGTTCCATAGCATATGTCTGAATTTTATCAATGGATGCGGCCCCAATTCCTCTACGCGGAACATTTATGATTCGTTTTGCTGCCAGGTCATCCATACCATTGTCAACTGCTTTCAGATAACAAATCATATCTTTTATTTCTTTTCTCTGATAGAAATTAGTTCCTCCAACAATTCTATAAGGAATATTTTTCAGCATAAAACGCTCTTCAAATACACGGGACTGAGCATTGGTCCTGTATAATACAGCCATATTTTTAAATTCATAACCATCATTGGATAATTCTTCTATTTTATTTACAATCTGCCCTGCTTCTTCATATTCTGTCCCATACTGATGAAATTCAATTAAATCTCCTTCTTCATTCTCTGTCCATAGTTTTTTTTCTTTTCTTCCCTCATTGTTGGCAATTACCTCATTGGCAGCATTCAGGATATTTTTTGTAGACCTGTAATTTTGTTCAAGCTTTATTGTAACTGCATCAGGAAATACATTCTCAAAATTCAGAATATTCTTAACATTGGCACCGCGAAATTTATAAATTGACTGATCATCATCACCTACAACACAAAGATTACGATATTTCCTTGCCAGCATGCTTATCAGCTGAAACTGAATAGTATTGGTATCCTGATACTCGTCCACCATTATATAACGAAATCTTTCCTGATAATAATCTAAAATTTCCGGATGAAACTGAAACAGTTCAACAGTTTTAAACAGCAAATCATCAAAATCCAATGCATTATTAGATTTTAACTGTTTTTGATACTCTTTGTATATTTCCGCAATCTTTTTCTTTTTAAAATCAAACTGATATTTCATTTCATATTCAGAAGGTGTAATAAACTCATCTTTTGCAGAAGAAATTGCATTCATGATCCGTCTTTCCGGCATCAGTTTAGTATCCACTTTAAAACGTTTGCAAATATCTTTAATTAAAGATTTCTGATCATCAGCATCATAAATCGTAAAGCTATTTCCATAACCAAGTTTATCAATATGGCGTCTTAAGATTCTGACACAGGTGGAATGAAATGTACTGACCCAGATATGTTCAGCTCCATATCCAACCAGATTATCCACTCGTTCTCTCATTTCTCTTGCTGCTTTATTAGTAAATGTTATCGCCATTATATGATACGGGTTTACTCCCTGCTCAATTAAATAAGCAATTCTGTGAGTGAGTACTCTTGTTTTACCGGAGCCCGCTCCTGCCAGTAACAATAACGGTCCTTCCGTACAAAAAACAGCCTCTCTCTGCTGTTCATTTAATGTATCATAATTCCCCATAATTTTATCCCTTTCTAAATTCTAATTGGAATGATTTTTAGTATATCATATCCGTAGTCAAAATGCATCGAGCTCTTGTCAGATAGTTTAAATAACCGTATAATGTAATTACGAAATAAGGAGAAGACTATGGAATTCGAAAACAAATTAGAAAAATGGATGAAACTTGATTATGTACTGCCCGAAGATATTCCTAATATTGATCTTTACATGGATCAGGTTACAACTTTTCTTGAGGAACAGCTTTTAAATACAAAGCGATTTGATACAGATAAAATTTTTACAAAAACAATGATAAACAATTATTCAAAGAATCAGCTTTTACCACCTTCTTACAAAAAGAAGTACTCTAAAAACCATATAATTCTTTTGATTTATATTTATTATCTCAAAAATTTTCTGTCAATATCTGATATTAAATCCATTTTAGATCCCCTCACAGAACATTTTTATGACAGCAAGGACAAGAATGCATTTTATAAAATTTATGAGG
The DNA here is from genome assembly GCF_001940315.1 of Anaerostipes sp. 494a. NCBI lineage: Bacteria > Bacillati > Bacillota > Clostridia > Lachnospirales > Lachnospiraceae > Anaerostipes > Anaerostipes sp. 494a. Next base: position 665,682 of record NZ_MJIF01000001.1, read on the forward strand.
AATTATATAGCATAGAACACGATCATACCACGGCCATAAAGCAATCTATTTTAGATACTGCCCAAAAAGCCCAGGAAACATTTTCCGGTATTTCTGAGGACTCTGAAAAAAAATTTTTACAACAGTTTTCTTTTATCGCTTTACTGGGATATGATATTTATCTTCGAAAGCAAGTCATTGAAAAAATGATTGATGAACTGTATCAGCCCGAGGAAAACAGAAAAAAAGGTGAAAAAAAGAAGAAATAGGAAAATCCTATTTCTTCATTTTTTTAAATACCATATCGTAGCCGTCACTTCCATAATTCAGTGAACGATTTACCCTGCTGATAGTTGCTGTAGAGGCACCTGTCTTCTCTGCAACTTCCAGATAAGTATGCTTGTCCCTCAGCATAGATGCAACTTCAAATCTCTGGGCCAACGATTCTAATTCATTTACTGTGCATAAATCCTCAAAAAATGTAAAACATTCTTCTTCTGTCTCCAACGTTAAAACAGCCTGAAACAATCTTTTCACAGCCTCTGTCTTAATCTTCTTACTCATTGGCTTTTACTTCCTTTCTATGCTTCTATTCCAAATATACAGCATCAGCACGCTAAAGTAAAGAAGTATTTTATCCCTTTATATTTTTTAATCTCGTAAAATAACTTTTAGTTTCCGATACCACATCTCCATTTAGAGCCAGCAAGGCAATCAGGTTCGGAAATGCCATCAATCCATTACAAATATCTGCAATTGTCCAGACTGCTTCCAGAGTCATAAATGGTCCAATAAATACAGCCAGAATATACAACCACTTGAATACTGTTACAAAAATTTGTTTTCCATTGGTCAAATATTCCAGACAACGTTCACTATAATAGTCCCATCCAAGAATAGTCGTAAATGCAAAAAATACCAGACACATCATCAGTAAGAAGGTTGATACTCTTTCAGGAAACGGAAGTCCCAAGGAAAAAGCTCTGGTAGTTACATCAACACCATCCAGACCAACATTCCAGCTTCCGGTAATCACAATCGTCAAACCTGTCATTGTACATACAACAATTGTGTCAATAAACGTTCCTGTCATTGATACCAATCCCTGACGCACAGGTTCATTGGTCTGAGCTGCAGCAGCTGCAATCGGTGCAGAACCAAGCCCTGCTTCATTTGAGAAAATCCCGCGTGCAATTCCCTTCTGCATTGCAACCATCATAGCTCCCATTGCTCCTCCAACTGCTGCCCTTAATCCGAATGCAGACTGAACAATTTCCACAAAAGCTCCCGGAACCTGAGGAAGATGTGTTACAACGACCAAAAGACATATTGTAATATATGTAACTGCCATAAACGGCACAATAACTTCAGATACTTTGGAAATACGCTTAATTCCACCAATAACAACCATTCCTACACAAACAGTTAGAATAATTCCTGCAATGATGATGCTCCATGAATAATCCATTCCAAACAGTTTCACTGTATGTACATTATTGGGATCAAAGAAATTTCGCACAGCAGTAGTAATCCCATTCACCTGTGTAAATGTACCAATTCCAAATAAACCAACCATGGTACCGAAGATACAGAATAGTTTTGCCAGCCACTTCCAGTTTTTTCCCATTCCTTTTTCAATGTAGTAAAATGGTCCGCCTAAAGCATGTCCATCTTCATCAATTTCACGATATTTTACAGCAAGCATTCCTTCCGCATATTTTGTAGCCATTCCAAAAAAAGCAGCCAGCCACATCCAGAATAAAGCTCCTGGACCTCCTGCTACAATTGCAGTAGCACATCCTACGATATTTCCAGTTCCAATGGTTGCAGAAAGTGCTGTACATAATGCTCCAAAACTGCTTACTTCTCCCTTTCCATCTTCTTCATTGTGAAAAATATAATGCAATGCTTTTCCAAGATGTTTCACTTGAAGGCCTCTCAAACGCAGCGTTAGAAAAATTCCCGTTGCCAAAATTAATATAATCAGGGGCAGCCCCCAAACAAGGTTGTCAATGCTCACCAGAGCATCATTTAATGTTTTAAACATTGTTTTTCCTCCCAAAAATTAAAATTTATCATACGAATATATTTCTGATAACTTCTTTTACGCATAAAATAACTTTCAAGTCTTCCCGGTTGCCGCAACGCAAAAAAAGAGCTGATAAAACATCAGCCCCTAAAGAGTATCTACACATTACATTGCTTATAAAGCTCTGTCCTTTTGCCTGAGAGATTGGCTGTTCTTTCTTATAGCCGTACACCTTCGGCGCTCACTTATGAGACTCTCCAGAGATTTTGTTTTCATTTTTCTGAAAACCATGTTCATCATTTTTAATCCGCAATGTATACTTTATCGAAAATATACTGTTTTTGCAAGTATTTTTTGTTTTTTTCAACGATTTTTATTCTAATATGTACATATTGTTTAAATACATCCAATTTGCACGAAAAGGGCGCATCAGATTCCAGTATCCTGCTCCCAAAAAACCATAAGATGTAATCAGCTGAATTTTTGCTTCAATACTCCTTACATCTTCAAACCATACTTCATGTTCTATATTATCTGCCTTGTAATGGAAATATGGAGATTTTGCTATTTCATCAAATTCTATGACTGCCTCATACTCCAGTGCACGTTCTACTGCCTGAACATTTCCTATGGTCTCTGCTTTTGTAATACCTGATTCATATGGCAATGGCCAGTCATATCCATAATTTGGAATCCCCATTAAAATTTTTTCTTCTGGTATTTCTGTTACTGCATAATCCAAAACCTGACGAACTTTGTTTAATGGTGCCACAGCCATAGGCGGCCCATATGTATATCCCCACTCGTAAGTCATTAAAAATACAGTATTTGCAGCCTCTCCTAAAGCCTTATAATCTACTCCCTCATATAGCAATCCCGGCTGGTTTTTCGAAATCTTCGGTGCCAGTGCCACTGATACCTGATATCCCTTTGCTGACATAACTTCCCTTAAATTTCTCACAAAAGCAGCATAACCATCTCGGTTTTCTGCCAGAATATACTCAAAATCTATATCTACACTTCTATATTTTTTACTTTCCACTTCTAAAAGAAGATTTTCAATCAATCGTTCCTGCATGGGAAGATCTTCTACTACTGCCTTTACTAGTTGATTACTAAAAGTTCCATTTTCAGAGAAAGGTGTCAAAACCAAAATCGGGTCTACACCCATTTTAATTGCCTTCTGAATCAAACGTTCTTCTCCATGAGGAGGTATAAGATCCCCCATTCTTGTAAATCCATATGAAAAAATCAACAGCTTTCCCACATATAAAAGAATTTCATTTAATATTTCTTCTAAGATAAACGGATATGCATATCCCATAATCTGTAAAATTTCTTTCTTCGATTCCTCATAAGATATAACCAGTACATCTCCTGGATGCAGTGAATCCTGCAATATCCATAGATTATTTCTTAAAATTTGTTTTATTGAAATTCCATACTTCTGGCTGATAGAAAACAAAGAATCCCCAGCAGAAACTTCATATACAATTTCCGGAATTAAAATTAACAGCGCCTGCCCAATAACCAGTTTTTCATTCCTCAATTGATTGTTGAAAATAATACTTTGAGAAGATACTCCATATCTATATGCAATAGATTCTATCGTTTCTCCTGCTTCTGTTACATGTATCATGGAAACATCCTTTTTCTTTCATTCTATAAATATTTTTTAACAACTATACTTACGAAATTCAGATTTTATATATTTTTCAAAAAAAAATTTCACAACATATTTTTATCAAATTATTATCACATTTTTTTCACATTTTATGGTTAAACTATGACTATAGCAAGTAGCTAATATACATTGCTAACTTTGCTAAAACTTTTTTTCATACTTTTTCATAATGCCGGAAGTTAATTCTTCCGGCTCCTCTTTTTTTCTCCGTTAAACACAATTAATAATCTCTTCTATATCCACTCAATAGCTTTTCACATTTTACTCTATTTCTTCATATACTATACCAACGTATATTTTAAGGAGCATTTATGAGATTTCGAAAAATCTTCGCATTACTGCTTTCAGTCTCCATAGTCTGTATCTTTTCTACCGGCTGTGATCCAAAGGATAAAAAAACTGACAAACTGACAAAAGTCACCTTAAACGAAGTTACACACTCTATTTTTTATGCCCCTCAATATGTTGCAATTGAAAAAGGATATTTTAAAGAAGAAGGAATAGATTTAAAAGTTGATACAGGTTTTGGTGCAGATAAAACAATGACTGCCGTTATTTCTGATAATGCAGATATTGGTTTTATGGGACCGGAAGCTGCTATATATCAATATAATGAAGGTAATAAAGACTATGCTGTCTGTTTTGCTCAGTTAACCCAGCGTGCCGGCAATTTTCTCGTATCCAGAAAAAAAATCAAAGATTTTCACTGGACAGATTTAAAAGGAAAAAATTTAATTGGCGGTAGAAAAGGTGGTATGCCACAGATGATTCTTGAATATATTTTAAAACAAAATGGGTTAAATCCAGAAAAAGATGTAAATCTAATTCAAAATATTGATTTTGCCAATACCTCTGGGGCATTTGCAGGAGGTACTGGTGATTTTACTGTAGAATTTGAACCTAATGCAACAGCTCTTGAAAAACAAGGTGCCGGATATGTAGTTTCTTCCCTTGGGGTAGAAAGCGGATTTGTACCATATACAGCCTACTGTGCCAAAAAAAGCTACCTGAAAAAAAATCCGAATATCATTCAGGGTTTTACCAATGCCATTGCAAAAGGCCAATCCTATGTCGAAAAACATTCTCCAGAAGATATTGCAGAAGTCATCGGCAATCAATTTCCTGATGTATCCAAGAACGACCTGACAAAGATCATAAAGCGTTATAAAAAACAGGACACTTATAAAACAACTCCAGATTTTTCCAAAGATGGTTTCAACCTGCTCCAGGATATTTTAAAAGATGCCGGTGAGTTAAAAGAAAATGTTCCATTTGATAAACTTATTGATCAATCTTTTGCAAAAAAAGCATCTTACTGATCATTTTAAATGATAAAAGCCGGAAGTCTCAACAACTTCCGGCAACATTTTAACATTTCACTTATGTTGTCCGGGATATCGTCTCCGCTCCTACACAAGACAATATCCTCTAAACAAACATCCTTGTACCATATTGATTTATGACATACCGTACCGTGGCATCTATACTTTCTAATTCCCCTTTGATGAATTATCCTCCCCTGACGCACATTTATATTATACTTCACTTTATCTATAAAATCTTTTCCAGTTTTGTCATTTTTTTGTCTAATTTTGCATATATTGACTCTCATTGCAAATTTAGAATAAATGTGACTCGAACCACTGCAGATACTTTTCACGTACTTCTTTCTGATATCTGCGGCTGACTGGAATTTTAGTACCATCCTTTACAAGAATCTCTTCTCTCTGGAATCTTATGATATGACACATTCCAACCATAAAACTTGCATGACATCGAACAATCTTCGACTCATCTAGAATTTCTTCCAGTTCCACTATCTTCATTTTTGTCTGAATAACCTTCTTCTCTGTAAAAATATATGTTATTCTGTTCTTTCGTTCTGCATATAAAATATCTTTTAATCGCACAATTTCAAATCCACTGTTCTTTATTGGAATCTGAACTTTTTCATTATATTCCTGATTTAAATGCAGCCATTTCTGGTAGATTTCCGGAAGACGTTGCTTTAATTCATATTTCATTACATAATATATATGATCCGTAGTATATACTTCTGTGGCATATTCCAGATAATTCGTCATATAAACCACAGAACATTGCGGTATAGATTGATTAATGTACTTTACAGTTTCAATACCCGTCAGACCATTCATTTCAATATCAATAAATAATATATCGGGATATATTTTCCCATTCTGGCAATCTTCAACAAGACTTTGTCCACTCCTATATTGTGTAATCTCTATATCTTTTTTTATTTCATCAAAAAATTCCCGAATAAGCCTTGCGGCATCCTCCAGTTCTTTTTTATTATCATCGCATATGACAATTCTTTGGACCACTGATATAACCCTCACTTTATTACTTTAACTCATAGAATCAAAATCTATGTTAATGATAACATATTTTTACTATATTTTCAGTACAAAAAAGAAGTATTCTACATTTTCATGCAAAATACTTCTTTTTCTAATTATTTATCTCTATAATCCTCTGATTTCTGCTCCCTCTAAACTGCAGGGAAATATCTTTTTCTTCTTCAATAAACTGTCCATCTACAAGTATATCAATATATGATAGCATTTCTTTAGTATTTTCTGTATATTTTTTTCCACCTTCCTGCAGATCAGAATCAAATGTGTATCCTGTATAACACCATACAGTTTTATCTGGATAAAAGGTCTTGATCTTCTTTAACAGCTTACACAAAACTTCCTGATTTTCTTCCTCAAATGGTTCCCCTCCCAAAAGAGAAAATCCTTCAATATAATCAGGTCTCAGCATTTTAATAATCTGATCTTCCGTTTCTTGTGTGTAAGGCTGTCCATATTGAAAATCCCAGGTTTCCCTATTAAAACATCCAGGGCAGCAATTTCGACAGCCTGATACAAAAAGGCTGACCCTAACTCCTGGTCCATTGGCAATATCACACTTTTTTATATTCCCATAATACATATTATCACCTTTTATAAATGAAGAACTCTATCTTTTATTTCCTGTGTACGACCCTGATTCCAGAATTGAGTTCCTATATAACCACATGTCCGCCGTGCAACAAACATATGATCCTGATCAGTATTTCCACAGTTTGGACATTTCCAAATTAATTTCCCGGATTCATCTTTCTCTATCTTAATTTCTCCATCATAACCGCATACTTCACAATAATCGCTTTTAGTATTTAATTCCGCATACATAATATTATCATAAATAAACTGCATGACAGTCAGTACTGCCTGAATATTATTCTGCATATTAGGGACTTCAATATAACTGATAGCTCCTCCCGGAGATAATTTCTGGAATTCTGATTCAAATTCCAATTTGGTAAATGCATCGATTTCCTCCGTTACATGAACATGATAACTATTTGTAATATAATTTTTATCTGTAACTCCTTCAATAATTCCAAATCGTTTCTGAAGACACTTGGCAAATTTATATGTGGTAGATTCCATTGGAGTTCCATATACAGAATAACTGATATTTTCTGCTTCTTTCCATTCTTTACATTTATCATTAAGTTTTTGCATTACCTTTAATGCAAATTCTTTTCCAGCAGGATCAGTGTGTGATTTACCCGTCATTCTGACGCACATTTCATAAAGACCCGCGTATCCAAGAGAAATAGTTGAGTATCCATTGTATAACAATTTGTCAATTTTTTCTCCTTTTTTCAAACGTGCAAGTGCTCCATGCTGCCATAAAATCGGTGCAACATCTGAAACAGTTCCTAACAGCCTTTCATGGCGACATCTTAAAGCACGATGGCATAATTCCAGACGTTCTTCTAGAATTTCCCAGAATCTACTCATATCTCCATAAGAAGAACATGCCACATCAACAAGATTGATCGTAACAACCCCCTGATTAAAACGTCCATAATATTTATGACTTCCATCAGGATTTCTCTGTGAATCTTCCACTGTAAGGAAAGAACGGCATCCCATACAGGTATACACATCTCCCTGTTTTAACTGCCGCATTACTTTTGCTGATATATAATCCGGAACCATACGTTTTGCTGTACATTTGGCTGCCAGCTCTGTTAAATACCAGTATTTTGAATCCGGTGTAATATTATCATCATCCAATGCATAAATCAGCTTTGGAAAGGCAGGTGTAATCCATACACCTTTTTCATTTTTTACTCCCTGGATTCTCTGTTTCAGCACTTCTTCAATAACAAGTGCAAGATCGTCTCTTATCTGTCCTTCCGGCACTTCATCCAGATACATAAAAACAGTAACAAATGGTGCCTGTCCATTACATGTCATCAATGTAACAAGCTGATACTGAATAGTTTGAATTCCCTGTTTGACTTCATCATAAAGACGCATCTCAGTAATCTTATCAATAATCGTTTCATCCATGCTTTCACCAGATGCTTTTCTTTCTCGAATAACATTTTGACGAAGTTTCTTACGACTAATATCTACAAATGGGGCAAGATGAGCAAGTGTAAATGACTGTCCTCCATATTGGTTACTTGCAACCTGAGCAACGATCTGTGTAGTCACATTACATGCTGTAAAAAATGAATGGGGTTTTTCAATCATAGTTTCACTAATAACTGTCCCATTCTGGAGCATATCTTCCAAATTGATCAAATCGCAATTATGTTCTTTCTGAGCAAAGTAATCAGAATCATGAAAATGGATGATACCTTCTTCATGAGCTTTGACGATTTCATCTGGAAGCAGAACACGTTTGGATAAATCCTTACTGACTTCTCCAGCCATATAATCTCTCTGCGTTGAATTGATTACTGGATTCTTATTAGAATTTTCCTGATTAACCTCTTCGTTTATGTTCTCCAGCAATGACAAAATTCCATCATCTGTTGTATTTGATTTTCTGGAGATTTCTCTCTTATAACGGTATCTCACATATTTCTGTGCTACCTCATAACCTCTCATCTCCATGATTCCTGTTTCAACCATATTCTGGATATCTTCCACGTTAACCGCGTGGGAAGATGTTTTTACCTGCTGTGCAACATTATCTGCAATGGCAACAATCTGATATTTATTCATTTGATGAATCTTTGGCACTTCTTTATTTGCTTTGCCTATGGCATTACTGATTTTCTCAATATTAAACTCTACCTCTTCTCCATTTCGTTTGATTATCTTCGTTTTTACTTCAGAATTCATATTTTCCACCTCATATATTTTATACCAAATATTGTTATTAGTTCATTCTTCAGACACAACATATTGTGCTGCATCCCTATCATACACCGTTTTATGAAAAAAAGAAAGGAAATCTTTCATCTTTTTATAATTCTTTATAACACTCCTAAATGCTCCAAAAGAATCTTCATACCTAAAAGTATCAGAATTACTCCTCCTGCCAGTTCTGCTTTAGATTTATATTTTGTCCCAAATAGATTCCCGATTTTTACTCCTGCTGCAGATATAACAAATGTGCTGATTCCAATCGTAGAAGCTGCTTCAACAATATTTACCTTTAAAAAAGCAAACGTGATTCCAACAGCTAAAGCATCAATGCTGGTGGCAACTGCTAAAAGAAACATTTCCTTAACAGCCAGCGAATCATCTGCTTCTTCATCTTCAGATTCTGCTTCTTTTATCATATTCATTCCGATCATTCCCAGAAGGATAAAAGCAATCCAGTGATCTACCCTTGTAATCTGCTCTTTGAACTGTGTCCCTAATAAGTATCCTAAAACGGGCATTCCGGCCTGAAAAACTCCAAACCACAATCCTACCACAGAAGCTTTTTCAATAGTTGCCCTTTTCATAGCAAGTCCTTTACAAATCGATACTGCAAAAGCATCCATTGCCAGTCCTACTGATAAAATCAACAGTGTCAAAAAATCCATGTTTTTTCTCCTATCTTATGTAATGTATTATATGATGATTAATTCTTCGGTAAAAAAATGTACTTACTGCCACAGAAGCAATTTCTGCAACTGGATAAGCAAACCAAACCATGGATAATTCCCCAATCCTTGAAAATAAAAATGCTACTGGAAGCAATACTATTAACTGCCTTGCAACAGAAACCATCATACTGTAGATTCCATTTCCCAAAGCCTGAAATACCCCTGATAAAATAACGCAATATCCTGCAAAAACAAAGCTCAGACTAATAATTCTTAAGGCCGGAACACCAATCTGCAACATCGTTTCCGAAGCATCAAACAGCATTAATAGCCTTCCAGGTATCGTTTGGATAATAACCAATCCAACTGCCATAATTCCAACTGCATAACAGACCCGATGGACTGCATAATAAAACATAGCGAGAATCCAAGCTGCATTCTGTCCAATAACAGTTGCAGTTGCTGCTCCTGCTATTCCCATTTTAGGCAAACCAAAATATCCAAAAATAAGAATAGGATCCAGAATAATATTGATCAGTGCTCCCATTCCCTGAGTAATCATAGTATAAATAGTTCTTCCTGTAGACTGAAGAAGTCTTTCAAAAGTCATCTGCCCCATAAGTCCGAAGGAACAGATACAACATATTCTCAGATACATTGTTCCTCCTTAAACAATGGTCGGAATATTTGTTTGCTTTACCATAAATCCATGGACAAAAATAGACCTGTACATAAAAAAATCAAATAACCAATAGACACCAGAAACAACCCATGATCAGCACAGCTATTTACTTTTTCCTGATTCCCTTCTCCCAGACTTCTGGAAAGAAGAGAATTAATTCCGACAGCCAGTCCTGCTACAACAGCAATCATCAAATTCTGTATGGGGAATGCCATTGATACTGCTGTCAATGCATGCTCGCTTAATCTGGATACAAAAATACTATCTACAACATTATATAATGCCTGAACAGTCATTGAAATCATCATGGGAAATGACATAGAAATTACCAGCTTAGATACCGGCATAGTTCCCATTTTATTTTCTTCTATATTCTCTTTTTTCCCTTTCATATCTTTCTTTCCCTTTTTGCCTCTTATCTTATTAATAACCGAAACGTTGCTGCTCATAATACACAACTTCTTATTGTATAAATAAAAGGAATATTATGTCAAGACATAATACTCCTTCTCTTAATAAATCACCTGGAAAAGACGATTAAAGTGCATGTTCCAATTCTAAAAGAAATTCTTTTAAATCCAGTCCTCCTGAATATCCAGTTAAAGATCCATTAATTCCAATTACTCTGTGGCATGGCACCACTATAGCTATTGGATTCTGATTATTCGCCATTCCAACCGCCCTGCAGCCCTTTGGAATTCCAATCTTCTCTGCAATATCCTTATATGTACAAGTCTGTCCGTAAGGTATCTCACACAATGCTTTCCAAACCTTCTGTTGAAATTCTGTTCCATGAAAAGATAAGGGAAGATCAAATTCTGTTCTCTCTCCAGCAAAATATTCCGTCAGCTGATATGCAGTATTCTGAATATTTGGGGTTTCTCTTTTCATTCCGACGTCTCTTCCTTGTGTGTGGAAATGTATGCCACATATGCCATGCCCGTCATCCACAATTGTTAATCTTCCGATTGGAAAATTATAATCGTAATAGTATCTCATATGCCCATCTCCTTTACATATACATTGTATCAGATTGAATAGAGTTGACAAGTCTTAATTTCTTTCGTAAAATTGTGGTAATTGAACATGAAAACAATTTTTTAATTTTATCTAGGAGGGATTTTAATTTGGACCCCAGTGTCATATTCCAGCTTATAGGAATTATTATTTTATTAGCTCTTTCTGCTTATTTTTCTTCAGCAGAAACTGCCTTAACAACAGTTAACCAGCATGCAGTTCGTGCAATAGCAGAAGATGGTGATAAGCGGGCAGAAACCGTTTTGAAGCTTATCGAGAATCCCAGTCAGATGCTTTCCAGCATTCTGGTTGGAAATAACCTTGTAAATATATCTGTTACATCTTTATCTACAACCCTGGCCATTGAAATTTTCGGCAATATGGGAGCTGGTATTGCAACTGGTATTTTGACTGTTCTTGTTTTAATTTTTGGTGAAATTACACCAAAGACTTATGCAACTATTAAGAACACAAAGCTTGCGTTATCTTATGCTTCCAGCATTTATTTTATTACCAGACTTTTAACTCCTGTTGTTTTTATCATCAATAAACTTTCAACAGGGCTGCTGATTCTGCTTCATATTGATTCTAAACAATCCAAACAAATTATGACTGAGAGGGAGCTGCGCACCATTGTAGATGTCAGTCATGAAGACGGGGTTATTGAAGATGATGAAAAGGATATGTTAAACAATGTTTTTGATTTTAAGGATGCAATTGCCAAAGACATAATGATTCCAAGAATCGATGTATCCTTCGTCTCTATTGATTCCTCATATGATGAAGTTATGGAAACATTTACAGAAGCACGTTTTTCCAGACTCCCAGTCTACGAAGGAAGCAAAGATAAAGTTGTTGGCATCGTATATTTAAAAGATGTATATTTTTACAGAACAAAACATCGTGATGAAGTTTTCCAGCTAAAAGATGTTCTAAGAGAACCTTTTTTTACTTATGAAACACAAAAAGTTTCCAGCCTTTTATCTCAAATGCGGGAAAAATCTGTTAGTTTCTCTATTGTATTAGATGAATATGGAATTACTGCTGGACTTATTACATTAGAAGATATTGTAGAAGAAATTTTTGGTGAAATCCGTGATGAATATGACCAAGATGAAATGAACAGTTTCCAGCAGCTGGATGATGGATCCTATCTTGTAGATGCTTCCATGAAACTGGACGATCTAAATGATCTGATTGATACTGATATTACATCTGAAGACTACGATTCACTTGGCGGTTATATGATCGAACTACTGGATCACCTCCCAGAAGAAGGGGAAACCGCTGAAGATCAACAGTTTATTTTTCAGATTGATCATGTTGAAAAAAATCGCATGGAAACGATTCACATGAAAAGAAAATCTCATACTGAAACTGAATAAGAAATATGTTATGTAATGAATAAGACCATGACTTCAATTTGAGAGTCATGGTCTTATTTTTTTTCTATCTAAAATAATCTACACCAGATTCAAAGATTTTCTGATCCTTATCTCCATAGATATTAATTCCAACATAACTATCACGTCTTTCAGAATGTCCCATCTTTCCAAGAACTCTTCCATCTGGACTTGTAATACCTTCAATTGCAAAGTAAGAACCATTTGGATTATAATCTTCATCCATAGTTGGATCTCCACTTAAATCAACATACTGTGTTGCAACCTGACCATTTGCAAAAAGTTCTTCAATAACATCATAGTTTGCTACAAAACGTCCTTCTCCATGAGATACAGGAATACTAAATGTATCTCCTACATTTACTTTGTTAAACCATGGAGACAGATTAGATACAACTTTTGTATATGCAATCTTTGAAATATGTCGTCCAATACGGTTCATAGTTAATGTTGGAGCGTCTGCTGTCTGTTCTACAATCTTTCCTTGTGGAACAAGACCAAGTTTAATCAGTGCCTGGAATCCATTACAGATACCAAGAACCAATCCATCTCTGTTTTCTAACAGATCCATAACAGATTCTTTCAGCTTTTCATTTCTAAATGCTGTTGCAAAGAATTTTGCTGAACCTTCTGGTTCATCACCGGCACTAAATCCACCAGGGAACATAATCATCTGTGATTCTTTAATTGCTTTTTCGAATACCTCTACAGAATCACGAATTCCCTGAGCATCCAGATTCTTAAATACCTTTGTAATTACATTGGCTCCTGCACGCTCAAAAGCTCGTGCAGAATCATATTCACAGTTTGTACCTGGGAATACAGGAATAAATACATTTGGTTTGGCAACCTTATTCTTGCATACATATATATTACCTTTATTGTAAGTACGGGAAATATTTAATGTATCCTGACTTCCTTCTGATTTTGTTGGGAATACACTCTCTAATGGTTTTTTCCATGTATTCAGTGCATCTTCAAGAGTTACCACTTCATCTCCAAATACAAACTCATGTTTTTTAGTTACTTCACCAATCAAAAGTCCTGGAATACCAAGTTTATGAACATCCCTCGTGTCTGTTTCAACAACAAAAGAGCCAAAATGAGGATCTGTTAAATCTTCTAACGTGATTTCACTATCAAAGATAACTCCTAAGTGGTTACCAAATGCCATCTTGGCAACAGCTTCCATTGTTCCGCCTGAGCCAATTGCATAAGCAGATTTAATAACACCCTGTTTTATTAATTTATGAATTCGTCTATAAATCTTCTTCACTTCACTGTAAACCGGAAGGTTATACGCATCCGTTGGAATACATAAGCGTATCAGTCTATTTCCAGGTTTCTTCAATTCTGGAGTAATAACATTTTTTACATTTGCAACATCTACTGCAAAAGATACTAATGTTGGTGGTACATCAATATCATTAAAGGTTCCTGACATACTGTCTTTACCTCCAATGGATGCAAGACCAAATCCAAGCTGTGCCTGATATGCACCTAACAGTGCTGCAACAGGCTGTCCCCAACGTTCCTTATCATTACCAAGACGTTTAAAGTATTCCTGGAATGTTAAACGGATATCTCTATAATCTCCACCAGAAGCAACAATTTTTGCAATAGATTCTGTAATCGCATAAACAGCTCCATGGAACGGACTCCATTTGGAAAGATACGGATCAAATCCATAACTCATCATTGTAACCGTATCAGACTCACCTTTTAACAACGGAAGTTTTGCGATCATTGTCTGAATTGGTGTCAACTGATATTTTCCACCATATGGCATGGTTACTGTTGCTGCTCCGATAGAGCTGTCGAACATTTCAACCAGACCTTTCTGAGAACATACATTCAAATCAGATAATACATTCTTACACATTTCTTTGAAAGATTCAGCTTCATCTTTTCGGTTAAAGTATGATTCCACACGATGAGGAATCTCAACATATACTTCAGTTTCCTGATGTGCACCATTTGTATCCAGGAATGCTCTGGAAAGATTAACAATTTCCTTTCCTCTCCATGATAAAACAAGCCTTGGTTCTTCTGTTACAGTAGCAACTGCAACAGCTTCCAGGTTTTCTTCTGCAGAATATTCAAGGAATTTATCTACATCCTTTGGATCTACAACAACAGCCATACGTTCCTGAGACTCAGAAATTGCCAATTCAGTTCCATCAAGACCGGCATATTTTTTAGGTACTTTGTCCAGATTTACTGTTAATCCATCAGCAAGTTCTCCAATTGCCACAGATACTCCACCTGCACCAAAGTCATTACATTTCTTAATCAGACGGCTTACTTCTTCTCTACGGAATAAACGCTGAATTTTACGTTCTGTTGGAGGATTACCTTTCTGTACTTCTGCACCACATGTTTCTATAGACTCTTCTGTATGAACTTTAGATGAGCCTGTTGCTCCTCCACATCCATCACGACCTGTTCTTCCTCCAAGAAGAATAATAATATCACCAGGATCAGAATTCTCACGCACTACATTCTTTCTTGGTGCCGCACCCATAACTGCACCAATTTCCATACGTTTTGCCACATAATCAGGATGATAGATTTCATTAACCATTCCTGTAGCCAGCCCAATCTGATTTCCATAAGAACTGTAACCATGAGCTGCCCCTGTAACAATTTTTCTCTGTGGAAGTTTTCCCTTTAATGTTTCCTTTAATGAAACTGTCGGATCTGCTGCTCCTGTGACACGCATTGCCTGATAAACATAAGAACGTCCAGAAAGAGGATCACGGATAGCACCTCCCAGACAGGTTGCAGCACCACCAAATGGTTCAATTTCTGTTGGGTGGTTATGTGTTTCATTTTTAAAACTAATAAGCCACTCTTCCTCTTCCTGACCATCAATGGAAACAGGTACAACAATGCTACATGCATTGATTTCATCACTTTCTTCCATATTGTCCAGCATTCCATCTTTTTTCAGACGACGCATGGCCATTAATGCCATATCCATCAGACATACAAACTTATCATCTCTTCCTGCAAAAATACTTTTATGATCTTCCATATACTGATCATATGCATCCTGAAGAGGTGCACGATAAAATCCATCCTGAAATTCAATATTGGTAAGTTCTGTGGAAAAAGTTGTATGACGACAGTGATCAGACCAATATGTATCCAACACACGAATTTCTGTCATAGACGGATCTCTTTTTTCTTCTCCCGCAAAATAATTCTGGATGTGAAGAAAATCTTTAAATGTCATTGCCAGATTCAGTGAATCATACAATTCTTTTAATTTTCCTTCTTCCATCCCCTGAAAACCTTCAATAATCTTAACATCTTCCGGTTCATCAAATTCCATAACCAGGGTATCCGGTTTTTCTTCCCCTGCTTCTCTGGAATCTACAGGGTTGATACAATAACTTTTTATCTCTTCCAACTGCTCTGAAGTTAAATTTCCTTTTACTACATAAGTAGTTGCACTGCGAATGACAGCTTCCTCATCTTCATTTAAAAGTTTTACACATTGTTCTGCTGAATCTGCTCTCTGGTCAAACTGTCCAGGAAGAAATTCCACACTAAAACATACTTCATTCTCACCGCAAGGAAATGTTTCTTCATAAACATCATCGACCGGAGGTTCACTAAATACCGTTCCTAATGCTTTTTGATAACTTGCATCTGAAAGATTCTCAATGTCATAGCGAATCAGAACACGGATGTCTTCGATTTCAAGTCCCAGATACTGCCGTAGTTCTTCCAACAGTTCTTTTGCTTTAACTGCATAGTCTTTTTTCTTTTCTACATAGACTCTTTTAACTTTTCCCATGTTTCCCTCCCATATTTACTCATGTAGTTTCTTTATCACTTGAAATGCTGTCGCATTTTCTAATATTGTTGGCTGGTTCGATGCATAAAAGATAATTCCATCAACACTTGCTCGAACCTCTGACAAAATGGTTCCCTCATAAGGATCTAAGATTTCTCCCAGCAACTGTCCACGTTTTATTTCTTCATTCACTCCCGCAAACCTTCGAAAAAAGCCTGCACTTTCCGCTTTGATTAAAATCATATCCTCTTCTTCTATAATACTCGCAATATACCCATTATGACAATTATATTTTAAAATTCCCATACGGGTCAAAAACCGAAGAACAGCAGATACTGCTTGTTTTGCCAGGACTTCATCTATATTTCCTGTTTCTCCCGAATATATAGAAAAAGCATCTGTCCCATTAATCTGCCAGTTATAATTTAAAGTTGTTTTATCAAAATTCCTTTGTTTACTTGTAATTACATAAGGAAGTCCAAACAAATTTGCAAGACTGGTGCTTTCTTTTCCCGTAGAAGGCATTCTGACATGAGGAATAAAATCACCTTTTCGATAAAAAGATGGAAAATGTATTCCATAACGAAAACCCTTTACCTTATCAAAAAAATTAGCTGCCAGCCGGCTGGTGGGTTCACCATCAAAATTTCCAGGAAACTGCCTGTTAATATCACTATTATCTGACACCCAGTATTTTTTCCCAACATTCATGGAAAAATTATTAATACATGGTATAATCAGAATCTCATTATTACCTACAATTGCCCCGTGGTTTTCCAGTTCTTTCAGTCGCTTTACCAATAAAGAGCAAATATACATCTGCTGATATTCATTTCCTCTCATTGATCCTACAATACAGGCTGCCGGCTCAGACATATCATCATTTTTCCCAAAACGATAAGCTACTATATTAAAGTCGTCTCTCAGATAGCTGCTTGCGGAGTATAATATTTCTTTTTTCATAAATGCTTCCCTCCTGCAATTCTTGCCACAAGAGAACCTTCTGTAACTCCCGGATGTTCTCGTAACGTCATAATCAAACCTTCTACAGGTGCAATTATCTCTTCTTCCACAGCTCCAAATAAAGGATTAGTTATAGTCCCGATAACTTCCCCCTGTTTTACATATTCATTTAGTTTTTTTCTTGATACAAAGATTCCACTGGATTCACAATTCAGATAGGAAATCTCATCTTCTTTTATAATAGGAACCTTTTTTCTCGAATGGCCTTTTCCCTTCCATATTCCTAACTCATTCATTATAGTAAATATCCCATCAATAATCTGCTCACAATAATCATATTTTATACGAAAGGCTCCCCCGGACTCTGTTACAAGAGTCGGTATCCCTTTTTTATTCAATGCGTACGCAAGACTTCCTTCATTAACTGTTGCAGATGGATGAATCCACACCAGATTTGTATTCATCAACCTGGATAAATGCAATAGTCTGTCATCAAAGTCATCATTAAGGCGCACTTGTGGCAGTTCCTGAAGAAAAATATTACTGGAATGAATATCAATACAGCAGGCAGCACCTTCCATATCTTCCATCAGTTTTGCTGCTGTATATTCTTCCATTCCTCCATTAATATCTCCGGGAAAAACTGTACTATAATCTATATCAGTAATAGGCACAACTCTGGTTCGTGCATCTAATCCCAATGGATTAATTGCCGGATAAACATCAACAATTCCTGTCAGCAAAGAATAATCTTCTTTGATCCTTTTTATAACCTGTCCACAGATATACTGTCCCCCAAGTTCATCTCCATATATTCCTGATACCAGACAAATTCTTTTTTCTTGTCCATTCATCTGATCTGGAAGTAAAGAGTTCTTTTTAATTTTTAACATTTCCCCAATTGGTAATTTTACAGATACCACTGTCTCTATCATGTTTAAGCCTCTTTTCTCTATTCTGTAAATAGAACTTTTAACAAAATTGGTGAAAGTAATGTTGTAACCAATACCATAATTACAACCGGTGCAAAATAAGTCTCAGATAATAATCCTACTCCGATTCCCTTCTGTGCAACAATCAGTGCCACTTCTCCTCGACATACCATTCCTGCTCCAATCTGCAGAGATTCTCTGATATTATATCTACATAATAATCCACCAATACCACATCCTAATATTTTACTAGCTACTGCAGCTACACAAAGGATAACGGTAAATATAATCAGAGCATTGCTCATTCCATGAACATCTACTTTTAATCCTATACTTGCAAAGAAAATCGGTGTCACCAGCATATAAGACATAATATCTATTTTTCTATGTATATAATAATTTTGTGGTGTTCTGCATAATATTATACCTGCAAGATATGCACCTGTGATATCTGCAATTCCAAATAATTCTGCCAGGAATGCAAGTCCGAAGCAAAATGCCAAAGCAAATACAGCTACTCTGCGTCGGTTTCTCTGAACACTCTGATCTTTGTATCCAGCCATCCATTCAAAGAATTTCTCCACAAAGAATCCTCCAATTCCTGCAATAGCGAAAAATGCTGCCATCTTTCCTATGATCAGCATAATAGAACCAAGATTAAAACTTCCAGAATTACCCACACTTGTCATCATTGAAAGAAGAATAATTCCCAAGATATCATCGATAATTGCTGCACCAAGAATTGCAGTTCCTACTCTTCCTTTTAATTTTCCCATATCCTGCAAAGTTTCTACAGTAATACTTACGGAAGTTGCCGTAAGCACAACACCCATAAATACAGATTCCATAACATTCTTATCAAGGACATAAGTTACTGCTGCACCCATAATCAGTGGAACCATTACTCCACATAATGCAATAATAAAAGCAGATAGACCACTCCGTTTCAACTCGTTAATGTCTGTTTCCAGACCTGCTTCAAACATCAATACAACCACACCGACTTCCGCCAGATTCAGTATTGTCTCAGAAGGTGTTACAACATCTAAAACAACAGGCCCTAGTATAATACCTGCCAGCAACGCTCCCACTACCGGCGGCATATTAAACTTCCTTGAAATCAAACTAAATGACTTTGTCAGTGCCAGAATAATTGCAAAATCCAGCAAAAATTTGTATTCTTCCATTTTCTTCTCCTTCTTTTCATGTCATCTCTTTTCCGTCATCTTTTTTGTCAATTCTTCTCTACCGTCTCGTATCGTATCATACAAAAAATATGTTGTCAATTATAGACGACACCAGATACTTTTCTTGCTTTTTTCTTCTATATTTAGTATAGTGAAAAAAAAGAAATGAGGTGTAATAATGAGCGAATTTGAAGAAGATGTTTACGTAGAAGAAGAAAATCCTATCCTACATCTGGAACTGGAAGATGGATCTATCCTTGATTGTGCTGTTATCAGTCTGTTTGAAGTAGACGGTCAGGATTACATTGCCCTTGTATCCATTGAAGATCTGGAAAGTGATGAGGAAGAAAGTGCTTTACTTATTTATCGTTATATAACTTCTCCAGATGATGAGGATTCTTTCAGTCTGGATAACATTGACAGCGATGAAGAATACCAGATGGTAACAGATGCTCTGGATGCCATTCTTGATGAAGAAGATGAAGAAGCATAAGTATTCTTCTCCTACTTCCTTACACATCAGCCCTGATTATCGGGGCTTTTTTTCATATTGGATCTTTGTCTGAAGAATCTTATCCAATTCATAAAACTTTTCTTCTTTTCCTTTACCATTTAAAACACAATCCATGGATATTCCCATAGAATCAAGCATCACTTCGGTCAGATCTTCCTTATACTGGATCAATATATTTCGCTTTTCCTGATGGTCTGAGGCATCTAAAAAAGCAGATAACGGCTTTATACTGCTTTCAGCGTCTTGTCTGTCATTCATCTTATTACTGAATTTTTCCTCTTCTGATTTCCATGTATGTATATTTGATTTTTCTTTTACAGCTGAGGAATCCATAGCCAGTTTTTCAAAACGATATTTGGCTTTTACCTCCGGATATTTTTTATGGTCAACTTCACTTAAAAACATGGAAACAGGTCTTGCATATATTTGAAAATCTCCATAAAGAGCCTGATAAATAACCAGCTTCTCTTCCGTCTCAGTATGTGTTGCAACTGTAACAATCTGATATAATTTATCTTTAAAATGCCGATAAAATTCACCTGGTCTTGGTATCTCTCTATCTTCCATCATGTTCCTTCCTCCTTTGATTTTTATACTCATTAAGTTCTGTCAGGAACCTTGATTCATTACTATCTTTATTATACATCTTTTTTACAGAAAGTACATGTAAATTTTTCTTTGTTCTTGTTACTGCAACATAAAACATTCTTCGCTCTTCTTCTATATCCTCTTCTTTTATCGCCTTTTTATGAGGCAAAATACCTTCATTTATATCAGGAAGAAATACCCTGTCAAATTCAAGTCCTTTAGCGCCATGCATGGTGCAAATAACAACGCCTTTTTTCTCCTCCTGGTTGCTTTTTGACTGACGGTTAAGTTCTTCAGTAAATTCCCGGATATATTCAAACCATTCTTCATATGTATCATATCCTCTAGCCGAATCACTTAGCTCTTCCAGCACCTGCATTAATTCTTCTTCACGCAGTTTTCGAAAGCGTGCGTATTCTGCTATATATGCATTATATCCAATGGACTTTCGAATATAAGTTATTGCAGTTGCCGGCGTCATGGTTGATAAAATACGTATATCCTCCTGCATTTCTTCAATATACTCTACAAGCCATGGTTTGTCTTCTGCCTTCTCCAAAAGACTTTCAAAAGAAACTTCCGGTTCTGTCAGTAGTTCTCTGCTAATATAACGCTTGGGACGGTTCATGACCCGTAAAAATGTACTTCGTCTTCTATCCCCTAATGCCAGTTTCATGTAATCCATGATATTCCTGGAAATCCAGTGATCAAATAGATTGGGAACAGTATCTTTCATATAAAACGGAATATTGTATGCCATTAAAGCACTTATCAGCGATCTTGGTCCCTGATTTGTTCTTGTTAGGATAGCTATCTGAGAAAGGGGTTTCTGTTTTGCCATTTCCTCTCTAATTGTATAAACAATATGCTTATTTTCTTCCCTTTGATCTTTAAATGTGCGAATTTCCACCGGATATTCAGTTCCACGATATGATTGCATCTCTTTTGGAAAACGTTTTTTATTGTGTTTTATGATGCATTCTGAAAATTCTACGATTTCTTTTCCCGAACGGTAATTTACATTTAAAATCACCTTTTTTGTTTCTGGAAAATCTTTTGGAAATCCAAGCATCAGCTCTGGACGGGCACCTCGAAACTTATAAATTGACTGATCATCATCTCCCACAATAAAAAGATTTTTCTGTTTTCCCATCATCATTTTGACAATTTCATACTGAATTTTATTAATGTCTTGAAATTCATCTATTAATATATATTGAAATCTCTGCTGCCATGCCTTTCTTATATCTGCTCGTTCTTTTAATAGTTCATATGTATATATGAGAATATCATCAAAATCAATCCAATGATTTTGATGCAGCATTTTCTCATATTCATTAAATACCCATTGAAAAATATCATCTGAACAGCTGGTACTATGATAATATTCCAATGTAAGCATCTGACTTTTCACCAGACTGATCTCCTGTATGATCCCTCTGATAAAATCGCCTTCATCATCAATTTCTAAATGTCTGTTATATATAATCTCACGAATCAAATCATACTTCTTATGTTCGGGCAATATATTATCCACCTGATAATGATATGCATATTTTAGAATTGTAAAGAATACAGAATGAAAGGTTCCAAAGGAAACCGGCAGGAATTTTCCTGCCACCCTTTGGAACCTCTCTTTCATTTCTCCAGCAGCTGCCCTGGTAAATGTAACAACCAGAATTCGCTCTGGTTTTATATGATATTTTTCAATCAGATACTGAACTCTTTTGGTAATAACAGTGGTTTTTCCTGAACCTGGACCTGCCAGAACCATCATTGGACCATTATTATGTTCCACGGCTTCCTTTTGTGCTTTGCTTAAGCCTGACACGGTATCTCTGCCTCCAGTTTTCCAATTGCTTTCTGTATACGTTTTACAGATTCTTCTTTTCCAAGAAGTTCCATTAACTCTGTAGCTCCTCCTGGTGTCATCTGCTTTCCGGAAACTGCAGTACGAACCGGCCACATAACATACCCGTTTTTATATTCATGACCTTTAGCAAAAGCAAGAAGCATCTCATACAGAGCATCATTTGTAAAATCTTCCTGTGCCTGAATAACCGGAAGAATTTCCTTTAATACATCCAAAGAAGATTCTGGTGTTGTTTTCATCTTTTTATGTTTATACATGGAAATATCATATTCTGGAACTTTTTCAAAGAAATCAATATGTCCAGAAATCTCTGTAAACAATTCAATTCTTGTTTTTACCATTGAAAGGATCTTATCAAAATCCATCTCTCTATGGATGGTTTCTTTAACATATGGCATAGCCATCTCTTTAAAACGATCAAAATCCATCGCTTTAATATATTCTCCATTCATCCATGCAATTTTCTTTGTATCAAAAACTGCAGGAGTTTTGGACATGTGAGTATAATCAAAGATTTCTTCCAGTTCTTTTAATGAGAATATTTCTTTTTCGCCCCCTGGACTCCATCCAAGAAGTGCAACAAAGTTTACGATTGTTTCTGGTAAAAATCCCTGATCCAGTAAATCTTCAAAGGAAGAGTGTCCTTTTCTCTTGCTTAATTTATGATGATCCTCATCTGTAATCAGCGGGCAATGGATATAGACTGGCTTCTCCCATCCAAATGCATCGTAAAGCCGATTGTATTTTGGTGTGGAAGATAAATATTCATTTCCACGAACTACATGAGTAATTCCCATTAAATGGTCATCTACAACATTAGCAAAATTATATGTTGGATATCCATCTGATTTGATCAGAATCATATCATCCAGCTCAATGTTATCTACTGTAATTTCTCCATAAATTTCATCCACAAAAGATGTTGTTCCCTCTGTCGGATTATTCTGGCGAATAACATATGGAACTCCTGCATCCAGTTTTTCCTGTACCTCTTCTTTGCTCAGTCCAAGACAATGCTTATCATAATGACTGATAACCACATCTCCTGACTTAACCTTTAAAGTATCCAGACGTTCCTGATCACAGAAACAGTAATATGCTTCCCCTTTTTCAATTAATTTTTTTGCATATTCCAGATAAAGTCCCTGTGCCTGACGTTCACTCTGAACATATGGACCTACTCCGCCATCCTTATCCGGTCCCTCGTCATGATTCATTCCAGCTTTTTCCAAAGTATTATAAATAATCTCTTCTGCTCCCTCGACCTGTCTTACCTGATCTGTATCTTCAATTCTTAAAATAAAATCTCCACCTGCATGACGTGCAATTAAATATGCATATAAGGCAGTTCTTAAGTTTCCAACATGCATCCTTCCGGTAGGACTCGGTGCAAATCTTGTTCTTACTTTGCTCATTGTTTTCTCCTATTCTAAAAATTCTGTAATTAGAACTTTCTATATTAAATTCTTTTCTTATTCTACTGAAATTCTTCTTCTTTGTAAAGAGGAAACGGTTCTAAGCTTCTCTTCAAAATACCCTGAATGGCTGCAATTAACACTCCATAATTTACAATTGGAACACCTGCTGCCTTGACACGGGCAATCCGGCTTTTCATTTCCCTTCGGTTTAAAGTGCATCCTCCGCAGTGAATCACCAAATCATAAGTCTCAAGATCCTCTGGAAATGAATTTCCGCTACTGGTATAAAAATTAAAATCTTTTCCTGTATACTGGCGAAGCCATCTTGGAATTTTGACTGTTCCTATATCATCACACTGTCTGTGATGGGTACATCCTTCTGCAATCAGAATCTTAGCTCCATCATTAAGGGTGTCTAACACTTTAACCCCTTTTATTTCTTCTCCCAGATCTCCTTTATACCGTGCAAAAAGAATAGAAAATGATGTAAGTGGAATATCTTTTGGAACATCCGCAGCAACTTTTGAAAACACCTGGGAATCTGTAATTACCAAAGCTGGTTTTTTTCCAAGATTTTCCAATGTTTCTTTCAGCTCATATTCTTTTACCACGATTGCTGTGGCATCCGCTTCCAGAATATCTCGAATCGTCTGCTGCTGTGGTAAAATGAGCCTTCCCTTTGGAGCAGCTTTGTCGATTGGCACCACCAATACAACAAAATCTGATGGTTGTATCAAATCTCCTACAATCTGAAATTTTTCTTCCTCTTGTGGTAATAACTTCCCTATGTTCTCTTTTAATTCTTCAATTCCTGTTCCATCAGCAGCACTGACAAAAATCGCATGATTCTCCTTCCATGGCATGATTCCAAGATCAATCTTATTGTAAACTTTAATATAAGGCAGATTCTTTTTCTCAATGATTTCTATCATCTGTTTTTCAAAAGATGATATTCCCTGTGCCGCATCTACTACGATTAAAGCAATATCTGCTTTGTTTAATACTTCTTTTGCTTTTTTTACACGTTTTTCTCCCAGCTCTCCTTCGTCATCCAGACCTGGAGTATCAATCATAACAACGGGACCCAAAGGAAGAAGTTCCATTGCCTTATATACAGGATCTGTTGTAGTTCCTTTTATATCTGATACAATTGCAAGCTCCTGATTGGTCAGAGCATTTACAAGACTAGATTTTCCTGCATTTCTCTTTCCTAAAAGTGCAATATGTATTCGATCACCTCTTGGTGTCTGATTTAAACTCATTTACATTCCTCCTTTTCTTATCTCTGTGCCTTACGATACCCTGCTTTTTTTGCCTCTTTCTCACTATGAAAAATTACAAGATACTTGGAATCTGCCATATTCTCATAATCTTTCTGACCAGGACAGTGATAAACTTTAGATCTTTTATTCCCTCGAATAACAACTGAAGAATTATCTGTCGTTTTGCTTTTCTCCGAAGAAAGAGAGCTTTCTCCGGTTTCATAATCTATATCTACTCCATCCTGCACATTATATACGAATACATTGAATTCAATATCTTTTCCTTTATCCTCCACAGACATAGCTTCCATCTGAACCCCTTTAGCAACCAGATTATCACCTTCAAAAACCGGAGTCACACGATAAAGCACATGATTACCAGTTTCACGAACATAATCGCCAACCATTTCCTCATATGGCAGCATTCCGTCCACATTAAAAGATCTGGTTCCTGTAATCAGATTTTTTTCATTGGCATTTTCACCAGTTAACTGGTGTGCGATTAAATGACACCGATTATATAAATATTTTCCATCCACACTATCATATTTTACAGTATGCCATCCTGTTGGTTTAATCATTCCAATAGCTTCACGCTTCTTAGTTGGCATAATATCCTTCCCGATACATGCCTGGGCTGTCTGACATCTTCCCTCGGAATCCAGATTACTGTAGGATTCATAAGAATCTTTTGTCATTTCCTCTTCTGAAAAATCTGGTTCATTATTGTTAAGCGCAATTGTCATCTCTCCTGAATAAGCAGGAATATCTTTTTCCGAAATAGTTTTCTCTGAATTAATATTCTGATGATTACCTGTCTGACTTTCTACTTCACTGCATCCTGTCATGAAAACAGCCAGTAATACTGCCATGATTACAGCATAAATCTGTTTCTTCAACCTCATTTTATAATTCTCCTTTTCACTGATATACTTGTTTTAAAATTAAATGAGAAGATCCTTCTATCTCCTCCTGTTCAATCAGATTCCAGCTTTCCAGATTCAAATCCAGTTTCATATCAGCCGGATATTTCTTTTGCCACCGAAATATGATGAGCTTTTCTATCTTATCCTTCAATGGAGCAATTTTCTGATCTTCTACTATGCAGTAATCTCCATGTTCTGCCTGATAAAGAAAATCTTCGCAAACTTCTGCATGAGAAAAATCCTGATATAATGCCCTGGAATAATTATTCATCCATACTTTATCATCTATGGTCATTTCTTTAATATACTGTCGCAAAGCTCTATCCTGACTCTGCCGCCTATGATTGAACATCATTCCATTTTGATCATCCAGACACAAAATTATCTTCAAAATCCCACTCCTTTCCCTCTTGATAGTATATATCATTTTCTTTAGAAATCCTAGAAATTTTCATGACTTGTCTGTATAATATCATCCAAAGGAGGTTACTTACATGAATGAAACACAAAAAGCCTATGAAAACTTTAAATTAAACGACCGTACAGTGCATCCTTCTTTGATTCAGGCTATCATAACAGTAAAATCCGCTGCAGTACATACTATGAAAGAACTCCAATTAATGGATAGCCAGAAAGCAGATTATATTCTCAGTGCCTGTCAGAATATTTTATCAAAGAATGATATGTCGCCATTTATCACTCACCCTCTGCAAGGTGGAGCCGGCACATCAACTCATATGAATGTTAATGAAGTTCTTGCAGAACATGCGATGGAGTTATCAGGTCATATAATAACAATTGATCCTCTAGATGATGTCAATCGTTTCCAGTCTACCAATGATATCTATCCAACTGCGTTACGAATTGCCTCCATCCAATGGATTCGTAAACTAAGCAAAGAAGTTTCAAAACTTCAGGAAAGTTTACAGCAGAAAGAAAATATGTTTGATTCCATAAAAAAAATGGGGAGAACTCAGCTACAAGATGCTCTTCCTATAACCTTAGGGAATGAATTCGGATGTTATGCCCAGGCTATTTCCAGAGACCGATGGCGCATATATAAAGTTGAAGAACGTCTCCGCCAGGTAAATTTAGGTGGAACCGCTGTAGGAACAGGCAGCAACGCCAACCGAAAATACACATTCAGAGTCATTGAGCATCTGAGAGACATAACAGGCATAGGTTTATCCAGAGCAGAATATCCTATGGATTTAACTCAAAATCAGGACGTTTTTGTAGAAGTATCCGGTTTGCTAAAGGGTCTTGCAGTGAATCTTATGAAGATCAGTAATGATCTTCGTCTTATGAATTCCTCTCCATATGGTGAAATCCATTTAAAACCGTTACAAAAAGGTTCCACCATCATGCCAGGAAAAGTAAATCCTGTTCTTCCTGAAATGATCAGTCAGGTGGCAATTCAGGTTATGGCAAATGACTCTGCCATTTCTATTGCTGCAGCAAATGGACAATTCGAATTAAATGCCTTTTTACCTCTAATTGCTGACAATTTGTTAACCAGCCTGGAACTTCTCACAAATGGCGTCTCACTTTTTCGTGAAAAATGTATTGTCCCTCTTACAGCCAGTGAAAAAGGATGCGAAAAACATCTTCATTCTGTTACGTCTGCCCTCACTCAGCTTGTACCTGTCATTGGTTACGATCTGGCAGAAAAAATCTCCATCGAATGTGATGGAGATCTGGAAAAAATGCATACATTATTAAAAAAGTACCTGACACCTAAACAACAAGAGAATCTTTTAAATTTATGAAACCGCTTTTATTCTATTATTTTCATATTTTGGTTCCGTCATATTTTCCGGCTTCAAAATCTGAATCAATTGGTTTTTTTCTATTAAACCACTTTCTAAAACCAGTTCTGAAACTGTTTTATTAGTTTTTAATGATTTCTTAGCAATTTCTGCTGCCTTTTTATAACCAATATACGGACAAAGGGCAGTAGAAATTCCTACACTTGCTTCAACATACTTTCTACACTGTTTCTTATTTGCTGTAATTCCCACAATACAATGTTCCACAAAAGTTTTTACTGCTTCTCCAAGAGTATCTACAGATTCAAATAAATGATAAAAAAGTACAGGCTCAAAAGCATTTAATTCCAGCTGTCCGGCTTCTGCTGCCATTGTAATTGTACAATCATGGCCAATTATCAGATATGCAACCTGAGATACCACTTCCGGTATGACCGGATTTACTTTTCCCGGCATAATAGATGAGCCATTCTGTCTTGCCGGAAGCTGAATTTCTGCAATTCCTGTCTTAGGTCCGGAAGACAATAGTCTTAGATCATTGGCTATTTTTGATAAATTTACTGCACATGTTTTTAATGCATTGGAGACAGTGACAAAACCATCCAAATTCTGGGTTGCATCAACGAGGTCCTCTGACTGTCTCAATGTCATTCCAGTTATGACATTTAACTGATAGATAATATTGGATAAGTAGTATGAATCAACATTAATCGCCGTTCCTATAGCTGTACCTCCCAGATTCACTGTTTTCATTTCTTCCATAGCTGATTCCAATCGATGGATATCTCTTTCCACAACAGTCGCATATGCATGAAAACTCTGTCCGAGTTTCATTGGTACAGCATCTTGAAGCTGTGTCCTGCCCATTTTTACAACATCATCAAACTCTGTCGCTTTTATCAATAATATATCTTTAAGTCTTCGCAGCCAGTCGATGGTCCCTGGCAAAATCTTCAGAATTGTTAACTTTCCCGCTGTTGGTATAACATCATTAGTTGACTGAGACATATTTACATGATCATTTGGATGCACAATGCTGTAGTCGCCCTTTTCTCCTCCCAGAAGTTCAATTGCTCTGTTGGCTATAACTTCATTCACATTCATATTTGCTGATGTTCCTGCACCTCCCTGAATTGCGTCAACAATAAACTGATCCCGAAACATTCCCTTTAAAATTTCATCACACGCGGTCACGATGGCTGTTTCAATTTCAACCGATAATTTTCCAGCTTTTCTGTTGGTAATTGCTGCTGCTTTTTTTATATTTACAATACAATCAATAAAAACCGGATGCATAGGCTGGTGAGTGATTTGAAAATTTTCTGCTGCCCGCATACTTTGTACACCATAATATGCTTCTTTAGGTACATTTAAAGTTCCAATTGAATCACTTTCCATTCTCGTTAACATCATCATATCCTCTTTTCTGTATACTGTGTTTATGTCTTCATTTCATGTAAACGAGCATATCATCGAAAAATTTTTCCGTAAATACTTTTTCCTCATGAATTATAATTTTAATTGAATTCATAACATTCACTTAATAATTTGAAACAAATTTTGTATACACTTAAAATAATTAAGGAAAGATATTTGAAATCAGCCAAAAACTGTATTATACTTTAAAAGACTTTATATTTTATTTACTTGCAAAGGAGACATCGTATGGACGCTATCGACAGAAAAATCATCAGCATTCTTCAAAAGGATGCACGAACCCCTATAAAAGCTATTGCCTCAGAAGTATTTCTAACTTCTCCTGCTGTTTCATCCAGAATTGAACGTCTGGAGAAAGATGGCATCTTGACAGGATATCAAGCCATTGTGAATCCTCTAAAACTAGGCTATCATATCAAAGCTTATGTAAACTTGGAAATCAGCCCTTCACAGAAACCAGAAGTTTATCCATATCTGGATGCACATCCAAACGTTTTAGAATGCGACTGTGTAACCGGCAACTATTCTGTATTAATAAAAGTAGCCTTTCCAAGTACCATGGAACTTGATCTGTTCATTGGCGAACTTCAGCATTTCGGTAAAACCAACACATTCATTGTATTTTCAACCATTGTAGAAAATCGGGGAGTATCTTCTAGAAAATATAAAAATAAATCTGAATAATTCAAGACTCGCTCAAAAAGTACTTGTTACATTTTAGTGTAACAAGATCTTTAGTAACAAAAAATATCTCCAGCCATATAATATGTCTGGAGATATTTTTCATTTTGTTTGAAGAATTAATATTAGCTTCTTGCTCTTTCCTCTAATAATGCCTTAACTTCGGCTTCTGTATCTAACTGCATTACTTCTTCAGCTAATGCTTTACATTCGTCCATTGTCCATAAAGACATAACTTTTCTTGTTGCAAGAATTGCTGTAGCACTTACAGAGAATTCATTTAATCCAAATGCCAGTAATACTGGAACTAATAATGGATCACTTGCTGCTTCTCCACACATACCTGCCATAATTCCTTCTTTGTTAGCAGCTCCAATAATGTTCTTAATAGAACGAAGAACTGCTGGATTATATGCAGAGTACAGATAAGCAACATCAGGATTACCTCTGTCAGCTGCCATTGTATAACCTGTCAAGTCATTAGTTCCGATACTGAAGAAATCTGCTTCTTTTGCAAGAATATCTGCAATTAAACTTGCAGCAGCAGTTTCCATCATAACTCCGACTTCAATGTCTTTGTCATATGCAATTCCTTCTGCATCCAAATCAGCTTTGATTTCTTCAATCAGAGCTTTTACAGCACGAAGCTCATCAACACATGTTACCAATGGTACCATGATACGAATCTTACCAAATGCACTTGCACGAAGCAGCGCTCTTAATTGTGGTTTATAGATATCCGGTCTCTTTAAGCAGAAACGTACTGCTCTGAATCCTAAGAAAGGATTCTCTTCAGTTGGGAGTCCAAGATATGGAAGAGCTTTGTCTCCACCAATATCTAATGTACGGATGATAACTGGTTTTCCTTCCAGAGTTGTTGCAACTTTTTTGTATGCTTCAAACTGAGATTCTTCAGATGGAACATCATTACTTTCCATAAATAAGAATTCTGTTCTAAACAGACCAACACCTTCTCCGTCGCGTTCTAAAACACCAGGTGCTTCTTCTGGTCCACCAATATTTGCAACCAGTTCCACAACATGTCCGTCTGCAGTCTGAGATTTCTGACCAACAAATTTAGCTAAAGCTGCTTTTTCTTCTAAATATTTTGCTTTCTTAGCCTTATATTCTTCTACAACAGAAGCTTCTGGTTTTACATATGCATCACCAGTAGCACCATCTAATACAACTTCGTCACCGTCTTTAACGATAGTTGTAATATTTTCAATACTAAGAACCGCTGGAATTTCCATAGATCTGCAGATAATAGCAGAGTGAGATGTTTTACCACCGATTTCTGTTAAAACACCTTCTACATTTTCAGGTTTAATTCCTGCTGTCATAGATGGAGTTAAATCTTCTGCTACCAGAATTGTTCCTGCTGGAACTGCACTGATATCAACTTCTTCAATACCAAGTAAGATCTTGATCAATCTTGTCTTGATATCTCCCAAGTCAGAAGCTCTCTGCTGTGTTAATTCATCTTCTGCCATTGCAAAAATCTGTGCAAAGAAATCACATGCTTCTTCTACTGCAGCTTCTGCATTGATTTTTTCGCCATCAATCTTGGCTTCAATCTGCTCTGCGATTGCTGGGTCCTGAATCATCAGAATGTGGCCTTCTAAAATCTCAGCTTCCTGTTCACCTGCTGTGACTTTCATTGTTTCAACTAATGCAGTTGTTTTTTCAATGAATACTTCAATAGCATCACTTAAACGTTTCTTTTCTGCTTCAGTATCTTCAATAGTAACTTTTTTGTAATCCAGTTCCTGTTCTTTGATTACAACGACTTTACCAATACCGATTCCTGCAGATGCGCCTATACCTTTATACATATTGCCACCTGTCCTTTATCAAATATTTGTTCTTATTCACCTAATCCAGATTCGATTAATTCTGTTGCATGTGCAAGAGCTGCTTCTTCATCAGGACCTTCACATACTAATTCGATTTCAGAACCACATTTGATACAAGCACCAATAATGTTCAGTAAGCTTTTTGCGTTGATTTTCTTATCTTCGAATACAATTGTTACATCAGATTCAAATTTAGTAACTGCTTTAGCAAGAACTCCTGCTGGTCTCATGTGTAATCCCTGTTCATTTTCGATGACAAATTTCTTTGATACCATAATTCTTCTCCTTCTCTACTTTAAAATATAATGTATCTTGTGTTTAGATTGTATACATGAAAAAGCACAAAAAAAGACCTATTAACAAATGTAAAACACTTATTAAATAGGTCTTGCCTGCCTTACCAGTCACAATCCAATCTCAATACATAAATAATACCAAATCTATGGTTATAAGTCAATAAAATTTCGTCCTTTCTGGTCTATTTCCAGAATTAATCTTTTCACATAAATAATTAGATACATTTTCTCATCTGCTGACAACTTACACTGATAATGTCCTTCAATATGCTCTACGATTTTCTGACTGCATACATAGGCTTCCGGATATTTTTTCTGATTTCTTTCATAAAATTCTACATCATCTTCTTCATCCTCTTCGACCACATAATTTTGTGACCGAATCCCTGATTCCAGATACTCAAGATGAGTTGCAAATCTCTGATAAGAAGGGTTTTCCGGGTTTAACGGAATCTCATAAAATTCCTGAATAATCGCCATTACCTCCTGTACAAATGGGGAATTTGCTCTCTGATCAAGAGTAAATATTTTTTCAATCTTATTTTTATCCAGCTCATCTCCTGCTTTTTTTCGGAATCCTATTCCCTTTCCCATCAGGATTACTTCTCTATTATTTGTATCAAAAGTGCTGACCACATTATTATTAATCACCTTTTGAATTATCATTTACTCATCCTCCTAAATAACACCAAGAATCTCTTTTGGAATATAGGCTTCAATATAAATTCCATCATCCCTGTATTCTTCTTTTATCAACTGTCCATGATTTCGAATAATCTGTATTTTCCCTGCTTCGTTATATTCATAAAGTTTTTCCAGATACAATTTCTGCTTTTGCAGCATCTGTTCAATAACATCCAAAAGAATATCTGTACCTTCCCCTGTTTTTCCAGAAATTTTTACAACGGCTTCCGCCATCGGATCTTTGAGGATCTCATCCTCTTCTACCAAATCCATCTTGTTAAACGCCGTAATTACAGTTGAATCTTTTGCTCCCAGCTGCTCCAATGTTTCATATACTGCTTCCATCTGTTTGTCCTTCTGCGGATTGGAAGCATCTACAACATGTACGATCAGATCACTGTATTTTGCTTCCTCCAACGTACTTTTAAAGGCGTCTACCAGATGATGTGGAAGCTTTCTGATAAAACCAACAGTATCCGTCATTAAAATTGTCTGTCCACTATCCAGTAAAACATTTTTTGTTGTAGGATCCAAAGTGGCAAATAGCTGATTTTCTTCCAGGACACCTGCATCTGTATAATAATTGAGCAATGTGGATTTTCCAGCATTGGTATATCCAACAATACACACAACCGGCATATGATTTCTCTGTCTTTGTTTCCTTTGGACCTCGCGATGTTTTACAACAGCCCTTAATTCAGCTTTTAAATGAGAAATCCTGGTCCGAATCAGACGACGATCCATTTCCAGTTTCTTTTCTCCCGGACCTCTGGTTCCAATTCCGCCACCTAATCTTGACAACGCTGTTCCCTGCCCTGTAAGCTTGGAAGCTCTATATTTTAGCTGAGCCAGCTCTACCTGAATCTTCCCTTCTCTGGTAAATGCTCTTTTAGCAAAAATATCAAGTATTACCAAGGTACGATCCATGACTTTTGTATCCAAAAATCTTTCCAGATTACTAATCTGTGCCGGTGAAAGCTCATCATCACATACAATTCCTGTAGCATCTGTTCCAAACAGTAATGCCTGAACCTCATCCACTTTCCCTTTTCCAATATACGTCCCGGGATGAGGAGTTTCTCTTATTTGAATTACTCTAGCTGCAACTTCTGCCCCTGCCGTCTTTACCAATTCCGCCAGTTCATCCAGCGATTCTTCCGTATCGTGAACATCTTCAGTTGCAACCGCTACTAATATAACTTTTTCTTTAAACTCTTTTATAATTTCTTCCATCTATAATTTATCCTCTGCCACTGACTCTTCATGTAGTGCTACATTCTTAAAAGAATCACATTTTGTTGAAAACAAAAATAAAAACAAGCTATCTATAACTGCCATGGCTGCCATTCTGGTAAAGCTTACCTGATCATAAAAAATATGTTCTCTTGTTGCTGTGAGAATCGTATAATCGCATTCTTCTGCCAAAGGGGATTTTCCCTGGTTGGTTATACCAATAGTCTTTACGTTATTTTCCTTAGCAATATTTACAATTTTCATCAGTCTTCTGGATGCTCCAGATGCCGAAAGAGCAAACAAAACATCTCCTTCCTGCAAGGTCCTTGCAAAAGCCTCCTGAGTTTCCCATATAGTCGAAGTTACAGCTTTAAGACCAAGCTGATTGAATTTATAAGTCCCATCCAGTGCAATAGGAACAGTATTTCCCATCGCAGCAAATTCTATCATATTTGCATGTAAAATAATGTCTATAATTTCTCTTAATTCCTGCGGATCAAAATTATGAAACGTAGCATTAAGTTCTTCTATCTTACTCCCCAGAATATTCTGTATGGATTGTTCCATATCATTTAAATTGATTTCATTGGAGATTACCTGATCTTCCTGCTGTCTTTGTTCCCCCGCCATTTTTATTTTTAGCTGATGAAATCCCTTACATCCGATTTTCTTACAAAAACGTACGATCGTAGCCTGACTGGCCTCACAGCATGCTGCCAGTTCAGACACCGACATTTCTATTGCTTCTGATGGATGATTGATCAGATAATCTGCGACCTTCTTTTCTGCATCATATAAACTATCATATGTAGAAAAGATTTGATCTCTAACAGATATTTTTGTTTGCATATTTCCCTCCATAGGTTTATCTTGTTTCAAGAAAAGTCAGCTCTTTTTTTCCTCTAGTATCTTTAGGATATTTCTTTACATATTCTTTTGCATATTTATATGCTGTATCATACTGAAACATAGATTCATATGCACTGATTCGTGTAAACATAACTTCGTCTTCATTTTTAAGATTAACCTGTTTCAATGCCGTCTCAAGAACATTTAATCCTTCTTTATATTTCTTCTGCTTTGCATAAATTGCATACTTAGTACAGTAAATATCTCCTGCGTCAGGTATCTCTTTGATACCTTCATCACAAATCTGTTTTGCCTTCTCTTCCTGACCTTTTCCTACATAACAAAATGCTTTAAAAGAATAGGCACGGCTTTCCCCTTTTTTTATCAATTTATCATAAACTTTAACCGCATCATCATATCGTTCCAGCTGATACAATGCTTCTCCCTTATAAAATAAAACATTGGTTTTTTGTTTTGTCCATAATAATGTAAATTTTTCTGAGGCCTGATAAAATTTTTCATAGGCTTTTTGGTATTCTTTTTTGTTTAAATGCTCAATTCCCTGATTTGCCGTTATTTTCTGTGAAATATATCCATACCCACAGAAACCTGTTAAAATCAAAAGAAAAATTATCCCTGCAATTATTAATCCTTTTATTTTACTATTCATAATTACTCTCCCGCTTTTTGTATATCTTATAACATTTGTAGATAAGTATAGCACAAAAAAAGAACTTTTTTAATTGCATTTTTCAAATGCAATTAGATTGGAAGACTCTTCTCCACACAAAGTGCCCCATAACCCACCTGTGAATTGGGATATACCGAAAAACCTCTCATTGCTCTTGCTCCTCTATGAAAATATGCTTTTACCTTTTCTCCATACAAATATAAATCATTTTCTTTCACAATCCCCCATTCCATCAAAAGAGCTGCAGAGCCTG
The DNA here is from genome assembly GCF_001940315.1 of Anaerostipes sp. 494a. Classification (NCBI taxonomy): domain Bacteria; kingdom Bacillati; phylum Bacillota; class Clostridia; order Lachnospirales; family Lachnospiraceae; genus Anaerostipes; species Anaerostipes sp. 494a. Next base: position 701,547 of record NZ_MJIF01000001.1, read on the forward strand.
TTACAAATGGTGTCGCCATGGAAGTTCCGGACATTAATGTATCTCCACCTCCAGGAGATGCTCCTAGGATTCCAACCCCAGGTGCCACAAGATCAGGTTTTTCTACACATAGTTCCTCATCACCTCTTCCAGAAAAGACTGCATAGGAGTCATACTGTACATTATAGGCCCCCACCGCAATGATTTTATCTGCTGTTGATGGAATCGTTAACGTCATAGTCGTACTTGGTTCCAAAAATCTTGTTGCTGCATTAGTCCCGCTGGAAACAGGAAGCCAGAAATAATATCTTCCATTGACCAGTCTTTCCGGTGACAAAAGAATTTTCCATTGCCCGCTTTCCATTGCCTTTGTTTTTGGCACAAAAGCAAAAAAAATTTCCTGCCATTGGTTATAAGGCGTTGGTGTCCCGTAAAAAACATATACCAGTGTACTTCCAAAGTCATAACTCATTTTCCCGTTCTGTCTCTGTATCTGATGAACAGTTCCCGATGGCGACATAAGAACTATCGAAAAATCATCCACAAAATGTTTCCATAACTGCAGATTCATATTTTGTTCATATGGAGCAATATTAAATATAATTTCTTCAGAACCTTTACTTAATTTTCCTCTTTTATGTCTTCCGGTATCTCCTTCATTTCCAGTCCCAATACAAATAGTATTCTTCCATTTTCCTGAAATCTGCGTTATAAATGTTTCTAACAGTGATCCTCCTCTATGGTCTCCATAATTATTTCCATAACTGATATTTACTGCAACAGGTACCCCTCTCTTCTGAGCATAATCTATAACAAATTCCAATGCCATCATCAGCTGAGATGTCCTCGGAAATCCACGTTCATTTAAATTTCCAAGTTTTACAACAAGAAGCTCTGATGAAGAAGCAACGCCCTGATTCCCTGCACAAATAGATGCCACATGAGTACCGTGTCCTCCTGGATCATTTCCGGGTATCACTTTCCACTGTTCTGTTCCACGAAGAATTCGGTTAATCTGTTCTTTTTCAACTATTGTTCCTGACGAAAAAGGCTCCGGAGGATTACCTGGAATTGTCTGGTCCCACAAAGCAGCAATCCTTGTATTCCCCTCAGAGTCTATAAAATCCGGATGAAATATATCAATTCCTGTATCAATTACCGCCACATATACCCCTCTTCCTGTCAGAGATAATGGTGCTCTTTTCACAGGCAAAAGACAAGAAGCTGCAATTCCTCTTTCCTGTGAAAGCAGCAATGCTTTTGGCTTTTCCACATATACAATCTGAGGAAGTGAAGCAAAAGCCTGTAATTGCTCTTCCGGCACAAAACCAATAGCATATCCGTTGCTTAACGGTTCTATTTTTATTCCCTGTCCCCTCTTTATATCCTGGAGATTTCCTGTATACTGAAAAATTACTTCCCATACATTATCCTGCATATTATAACCAACATCCAGATCCATTGTTTTTTCCCGTTCCTCAGGGCTCAGGTCCAAAGCCAGATTAAACTGATTTTCCAGTTTTTCATCTTCATCCATATTTCATTTTCTTTCTTTTTCTTTACTCTATGATTTTATTTTTATAAAAATGAATCATTTCTATGAAAAGTCTGCAAAGAGATGATGCCATCATAATACCACAGGCAATAGCTGCAGCTGCAACAATTGTTTTTTGTGAATAAATATAAAACATCACTCCATTTTTTGCAATGGCATATTGCATTGCATAATACAGATATCCTCCTGGAACCAACGGAATGATCGCACTGATCAAATGTACGGTTGCTGGTGTTTTTAAAAATCTTGCCATCAATTCTGCATACAATATAGCTACTACAGCTGCTGCCATATTCATCAGGAAAAAACTATTTGTTATCTGCTCCATGATCAGATAACAAATCCAGCATACCATCCCGCCTAATCCACAGGTCCATACCTTTTTTCCTCTAAGATTATAGAGCATGGCAAATCCAACACTTCCTGCAAAGCTTGCAATAATCTGCAATATTACTTTTTCCATCTGCTACATCCCTCCCAATATCAACAAAGCTGTAAAAGAACCACCGGCAAGAAAAATCGTTAACATGATAGATTCACATACACGCAAGATTCCGGACATGATATCTCCTCCTATCATATCTCGAAGAGCATTGACAAATCCAACTCCCGGAACCAGGAACATAATATTCCCAATGATAACTTTTCCAAAATCACTGGCAACCCCTGTCTGTGCGATGGTCCATGCTAATAAAGCTACAAAAAATGAGGACATAAATCTTAAAAACATATAATTTATCGTAAATTTATTCATATACTGCTCAAAAGATTTTATGAAAGCTCCTGTAAAAGCTGCAACCAATCCTTCCTGTATACCTCCGCCGAAGAAAAGCGCAAAAAAACCTGCGATCATTGCCGAGGCAATCAATTCTCTTTTAAAACCAATTGTTTCTCCATTTTTTATCTCTATCAGCCGTCTTTCAATTTCTTCGATTTCTGGAAGTTCCTGACACATATATCGTGATAAAGAATTTAGCTGATCCAGTTTTGTAAAATCTGTATGATAATTACGGATTCTTTTTGTCTGTGTTATGACAGTTCCATTTTCATCTTTAATGGAAGTTACGATACTGGAAGTAATGGAAAATACGTTGGTCTCACAGGCTCCATATGCCTTACAGATCCGCTCAATGGTATCTTCTACTCTGGACACTCCAGCACCCGCTATTAACATTTCTTTTCCAATTTCCATGGAAAAATTCAATATTTTATTTAAATTCATCTTTCTTCACCTTTGACCAAATTGATATCCGGAGCTATCTTAACACAAAAAAAATCCTTATACTATAATGCATAAGGATTTTTAACTTATTTTTTATTTAATCTTATGTGTCCATGCAACAGCCAGTGCTCCATATCCAATATGGCATGCAACACTTAATGACAATGGATCCATATGGAATTCCATTCCTGGGAATTCCTCCTGAAGTTCCTTTGCCCATTCCATGGCAATCTCTTTATTACCGGTATAAGCAGCCTCTAAATAGGCATGCTCTGCAAAATTGCCATCTGGAAATCGTTTCTCAAGTTCTTTTCGTATTGCAGCAATCATTTTTTTCTTGGCCATTTTAACTCCACGGGTCTTAGCAAAAGCATCCAGTTTCTCTCCATGGATCTGCAGAACCGGTTTAATACTTAAAACAGTTCCTATGGCTGCTGCCCCAGGTGTAATTCTTCCACCTTTTTTCAAATACTTTAAGGTATCAACCACAATATATATTCCCGTGTCAAACTTTTCTTTTTCGAGAATATCTTTTATCTCTTCGGCAGATTTTCCTGTCTCTGCCAGTTTCACAGCATCCAGTACTGACTGCCTCTGTGTAACGGAAATTCTCTGATTATTTACTACCTGAACCCGTCCATCATAATCCTCTGCCAGCATCATTGCTGTTTCACAGGAACTACTTAACCCACTGGACATTGGAATATGCACAATCTTATCATAATCATTCAACAACTTTTCCCATAAGTCAATAACATCTCCAGGTGCTGGCTGTGAAGTTTTAATATCCCTATCTTCCGCAAGCTTTTTATAAAACTCTTCCTGCGTAAGTGTTATATCTTCATAAAATAATTCTTCATCAATATAAAACGGCATTGGAAGCACAGATATTCCCAGTTCTTTCCCTTGCTGCTGTGTGATTCCGCTGTTGCTATCTGTTACAATTGCTATTTTATCCATTTTTGTATCCCTTTCTTTTTAATAGGAATTTTCTCCTATTTTGTATCATATCAAAAATTCAGGGATGCCGTCAAAGGTTTTCCATAGCTTTTTATAATTTCTTTCTATTTTTTTTGTATAAAAAAATTCCAAAACATATAACTGCAAAAATAATTCCAACAGGATATCCGATCTTCGAAGATAAATGGAATCCCTCAGGAGCAATCATAATATATGTAGCTGTTACTGCTGACATAAAGGTTGCCGGAATAACCGTCATGATCCACATCTTTCCGTTCTTAACCAAATACATGGAAGCTGCCCACAACGCAATCATTGCCAGCGTCTGGTTGCTCCATGAAAAATATCTCCAGACAATCTGAAAATCAATCTGTGATAACAATGCACCAACTGCCAAAATAGGAACACTTAATGCTAATCTAGGTTTTGTAGCTTTCTGATCAATCTTAAACCAATCAGATAATGTTAATCTTGCACTTCTAAACGCAGTATCTCCAGAAGAAATCGGACAGGCAATAACACCGATCATTGCCAGTACGGCACCAACAGGCCCTAATAATGTATGACATATTTCATATACAACTCCATTTTGTGTTAATTTTGCAAGAGCTACAGACAAACCTCCTGTTCCGTTATAAAAACTTACACCTGCTGCTGCCCAGATCAATGCAATGACACCTTCAGAAACCATTGCACCGTAAAATATCTTTCTTCCATCTTTTTCGCTGGTATAACATCTTGCAATCATTGGTGATTGTGTTGCATGAAATCCTGAAATTGCACCACAGGCTACTGTTATGAACATAAAAGGCCATATAGACTGATGTGCCGGATGAAGATTTGCAAGCGTCATTTCCGGTAAATGATATCCTTTTACAATTAACCCTCCAGCAACGCCTATTGCCATAATAATCAGGCAGATACCAAAAATCGGATAAAGTTTTCCGATTACTTTATCAATCGGAAGTAATGTCGCCAGAAAATAATATATAAGTACCACTACGAGCCAAAATTTTGCATCAAATGTTTTTGGTGTAAGCATTGCCAGAAGATTTGCAGGTCCCGTAGCAAAGACTGTTCCTACTAAAACAAGAAGGATAACAGAAAAAACTCTCATGACATTTTTCATTCCACCGCCAAGATAAATTCCAACAATTTCTGAAACACTGGCTCCATCATGTCTGGTAGAAATCATTCCAGTCATATAATCATGCACACCACCAGCAAAAATTGTTCCTAAAACAATCCAGAAATATACGATAGGTCCCCATTCAGCTCCAAGAAGTGCGCCAAAAATCGGCCCAAGTCCGGCAATATTTAACAGCTGAATCAGAAAGCAACGCCATGTTTTCATTGGAACAAAATCAATTCCATCCTGTATTCTCAAAGATGGAGTCTGCCGATCATCTGGTCCAAAGTTCTTTTCTACTATCTTTCCATAGATAAGATAGCCTACAATCAGTAACAGTAATGCAATGAAAAAAGTAATCATAATATTTCACCTCTTCTTTCAAAACTTCCTTTTACGGTTCCTTTTTTCTGTTATTAATTGTACGGCTTTTTGTGCAATTTATATATATTATTTGTTTTATCTGTATATATAGAGGTATAAACTGTCAATTTTTGTGCACGAAATGTAAAAAAATCAAGCAGAAAATAATTGTTTCAACTCATGGATTTTATTTCTGCTGACCGGGATTTCCAAATCACCCATTCCTTCCATTTTTACGCTAACTGCATTATGAAAAGATGTTACAATTTCTGTTACATAATTTAAATTAATTAAAATTCCTTTATGGCATCGAAAAAAACCTCTTGGACTTAACTTTTGTTCAAACCATCCTATAGATTGAGATACCTTGTACTGCTCTCTTTTTGTATGTATCAGACAATTTCTCTGTTCCGTTTCAATGTAAATAATTTTCCGAATATCAATTATAATGTTTTTCTTATCAGCCATTACAGCAATCCTGTGATTTCCCTCCCCTTGAAAATTTGTTTCTCTTTTAATATTTTGTTCTGCACGTTCTAGTGCACGTTTAACTCTTGACGGATCAAAAGGTTTCAAAATATAATCTGTTACATCTATATCAAAAGCCTCAACAGCATAATCTTCGTAAGCTGTTGCCATGATAATCTGCACCTCAGAGTCAATTTTTTTCAATGTCCTGGCTATAACAGTTCCTTCAATATCATTCATCTGAACATCCACAAAAACAACATCATATTTTTTCTGAACAGCCATTTGTAAAGCTTCACCGCCACTGGATGCTTCTTCGATTACTGCCTCCTGCAGGATTTTTTCTATTTCATAATTCAATTCACTTCTTGCCGGTTCTTCATCATCAACAATCAATATTCTCATGAATACTCCCTCCTTCATTTCAATCATTTAATATTTTAATACTGATTTTTGTTCCTGTCTCATGAGAAATTATCTGAAATATACACTGATTTCCATATATGCTCAATAAACGATGGTATACGTTCTGCATACCTACATGTCTGCTGTCAATGTCACCTTTGTAAAGCTTTTGTATGACTTCTTTCTCAATTCCCGGTCCATTATCGCAAACAGCAATTTCCACCCCTTGTTTCTTTCGTTTTATTGTAATCCATATTTTCCCAGTCCCCTCCCTGCTTTTTCTTGCTCCATGCTTCACAGCATTTTCTACAATAGGCTGCAGTGAAAATGAAGGAATCATTACCTCCAGATTCTCCTGAATATCTTCATTAATTTCCAGTGAATCTCCAAATCTTGCTTTTTCCAGTTTCAAATAAGCATGGACATGATCCATTTCTTCTTCAATAGTTACCATGGCATTCGGGTGATTCAATGACTTCCGGAAACATTCTGCCAGAGCAATCAGTAATTCTCTTGCCTTATCTGGATCCCTTCTGCAAAATGAACTGATTGTATTAATTGAATTAAATAAAAAATGCGGATTAATCTGACTCTGCAGTGCTCCATACTCAGCTTGTTTTCTTAATTTCTGCTCATATTCCAGTTGGGATAATTCAAGCTGCGTAGAAAAAATACTGGAAAGACCCATCGCGAATTCTTTCATTTGCTCTATATTCCATCGTATTTTCTCACTACATAAAATCAAAGTACCAACTATCTGATTTTCCTTTTGGATTGGTGTACTAAACCAGAAATACTTTTGATTTTCTTTATTGTTTTGAGGCAGAAAAACTTTTGCCAGCCCTGACTTTTGAATTTTCAAATAATCATCATTCAGCTTTACTGCAATACCGGATGCTGTGAGGATCCTGGACGTATCGGCAATCGCAACACCTGATACTGATGAATTACATATAACGATTTCTGACACTTTTTCCAATGCCTTTTTATCATATAAGCCTTTTCTCAGATAAGGCAGACATAACTGTGCAATGTGAAATACATCCTTCACACTTCTGGCATTTACCTGATCCTGTTCATTGCAGCCTGACTCCATCATTGTTATAAATAAAACAACACCTGTAGAATTAACAAGCACCATTGGTACAAAAATCGTTTTCACCAGATAAAGTGCATCTGCGAAAGGCTTTGTAAACAGCAGAATAATAACCATCTGAAGTATTTCTTCAAATACGGTAATAAAAAATATTTCGCAGTGATAAAATCTTATACGTCTCAAATGATGATAAAACAGACCTCCTGTCATTCCTCCTATAATGGTGGATACCATACAGGCAACAGACGTAAATCCGCCAACATCTATAAGGTATCTGTGGATTCCGGCAATCAGACCAGCCACAGTTCCGGTAACCGGTCCTCCGATCAGACCGGCTGACATCACTCCGATCACACGTGTATTTGCAATAGCTCCGTGTATATTGACACCCATATATGTAGATACTATTCCAATTCCTCCAAGTAAGACTGCCACTTCCATTTTTTCTTTTAAACCAGTTTCCCAGGAAATCATCATATGTCGAATAATTGAAGTCTTAGCAAGAAAAAAACCCAAGATTATAATAATACTCACATTCCACAAAACATTTTTAAATAACTCTATCTGCACCCCATCACCTTCTTCATTTCCTGAAGAAATCGGCCAATCGGAAAACCTACTACATTATAATAATCTCCTTCTATACTTTTAATAAACGGTGCTGCTTTCCCCTGAATTCCATAAGCTCCTGCTTTATCCATCGGCTCTCCTGTCTGAATATATGTCTGAATTTCATTCTGGTTCAAAGGATAAAACTGAACTTTTGTTTCTTCATAAAAGTTCCATTCCTTTTCCTTGTAAATAACCGATACTCCTGTATACACCTGATGTGTATTTCCACTAAGCATGGAAAGCATCCTTGCTGCATCCTCTTTATCTTCTGGCTTTCCAAGAATCTTCCCATCATAGGCAACAACTGTATCGGCTCCTACAATGATTTGCTTTCCCCCCGTTTGTTTCCATACATCCCATGCTTTTTGTGATGCCAGTTCCATGACAACTTCCCATGTTTTTTCTTTAGTAATCACCTCTTCCACCTGACTGGGCACAATATCAAACGATAACCCTGCCAGCTCAAATAATTCTTTTCTCCGTGGTGATGCCGATGCCAGTACTATTTTCTCCATAAATTTTTCCCTTCTGCATATATTAACAAATTTCTATTTTAGAACAAAGCGGACAAGTCCGCTATCAACTCCCTGTATCCCTCAATCATGAGGGACTTGCTCCGCTTTGCGTGCCGATGCGCAGCAGCTTTAACTGCTTTCCTTTGCACATCCGCGCGGAGCGTTTTTTATTACATAGGAAATTCAAAGGAATTTCCTATGTAATGAAAAAAGGAAGGTTTCTCTGTTGCAAGAAATCCTTCCTTCTACCTTTCAATAATTAATCATCAATTTTTTCTTCTAATTTCAGGTTAATTCTTCCCATCTTATCAATCTCTAACACTTTTACTGCCACTTTGTCTCCGATATTTACCACATCTTCAACCTTTTCAACTCTTTCTTTTGATAATTTGGATATATGAACCATTCCATCTTTATTTGGAGACAGCTGGACAAATGCGCCAAACGGCATGATTCTTACAACTTCACCTTCATAGATATCTCCCACATTTAATGGTTCCACAATTGACTTGATAATACTGATTGCTTTATCAATCATTGCCTGGTCTTCACTGAGAATATCAATTCTTCCGCTTTCATCAATATCAATCTTAACACCTGTTTCGTCAATAATTGCATTGATTGTTTTACCCTGTTTTCCAATAACTTCAGAAATCTTTTCAGGATCAATGGTGTACTGAGAAATTTTTGGTGCATATTTTCCTACATGATCTCTTGCTGTTCCAATAACAGGATTCATAACTTCATGAAGAATATAAGTTCTTGCTTCTTTTGTTCTTGCAATAGCTTCTCTAATAATCTGCTCTGTCAAACCATGGATTTTAATATCCATCTGAATGGCAGTAATACCCTTATCTGTACCTGCAACCTTAAAGTCCATATCTCCAAAGAAATCTTCCAGTCCCTGAATATCTGTGAGAATAATATAATCATCATCAGTTTCTCCTGTTACAAGACCAACAGAAATACCAGCTACAGGTGCTTTAATCGGTACACCGGATGCCATCAGTGATAAAGAAGATGCGCAAATACTTCCCTGAGAAGTTGAACCATTTGATTCCATAATCTCAGAAACTGTACGAATAGCATAAGGAAATTCCTCTTCAGTTGGAAGAACAGGTACCAGCGCTCTCTCTGCCAGTGCTCCATGTCCAATTTCACGACGTCCAGGACCTCTGCTAGGACGTGTTTCCCCAACAGAATATGATGGGAAATTATAATGATGCATATATCTCTTTCCTGTCTCTGTTACATCAATTCCATCAAGACGCTGTGCTTCAGATAATGATCCTAAAGTTGTCACTGTCATAACCTGAGTCTGTCCACGCTGGAACATTGCAGATCCATGAACTCGTGGCAGACAATCGACCTCTGCATGTAGTGGACGAATCTGTTTAATATCTCGACCATCCGGACGTTTCTGATCCTTTAAGATCATTTTACGAACAGTCTTTTTCTGGAATGCATATACAGCTTCTCTAATCTGCTCTAGCCATTCTTCATTTTCGGCATAACGTTCTTCTAATTTTTCTTCAATTGCACGAATATTAGCTTCTCTGGTCTGTTTATCATCTGTAAATACAGCTTCTTCCATTGCTTCTGGTGTAATAAATGCAACCATGTCATCATACATTTCAGGATTAACCACATGATGTTCATAATCATGCTTTTCTTTTCCACATTCAGCTACAATGGTATCAATAAATTTAATAATCTCCTGATTTACTTCATGAGCTTTAAAAATGGCTTCCAGCATAACATCTTCCGGAACTTCATTGGCTCCAGCTTCGATCATAATAACTTTTTCTCTTGTTGATGCTACTGTTAATGCCATGTCAGAAACTTCTTTCTGCGCTGCTGTTGGGTTAATTACAAACTCACCATCTACCAAACCAACCATTGTTGAAGCTGTTGGTCCATCAAACGGAATATCTGAAATAGCTGTTGCAATTGCAGATCCAAGCATAGCTGTAAGCTCAGGACTGCAATCAGGATCAACAGACATTACCAGATTATTTAACGCAACATCATTACGATAATCTTTCGGGAATAACGGTCTCATAGGACGGTCGATTACACGATCTGTAAGAATTGCATTTTCAGAAGGTTTTCCTTCTCTCTTTAAATATCCTCCCGGAATCTTTCCTACAGCATATAATTTTTCTTCATACTCTACACTCAATGGAAAAAAGTCAATTCCATCCCTTGGTTTCTCAGATGCAGTTGCTGTAGATAAAACAACTGTATCCCCATAATGCATAAATGCTGCACCATTGGCCTGTGCTGCAACACGTCCTACTTCAACCATTAAAGTACGACCTGCCAGCTCCATGCTAAACTGCTTTGTCATCTTTTCGTCTCCTTTAAAAAACATATATTATTTATCATAAGGCGCCGAAACAACTGAAAAAACAGCTGCCCTATTCTGATAACTGGCTTTTCAGTAGTCTCGGGAAACGCCTCAATAACTTATTAAGTATATCATAGTTTTTGTCAAAAGAAAACACCTTTCCTCACACTATGTGAAGAAAGGTGCCTGTTTTTAAAATTATCTTCTTAATCCTAATCTTTCGATTAATGAACGATATCTTTCAACATCTTTGCTCTTTAAGTATGCTAATAAGTTACGTCTTTTACCAACCATCTTTAAAAGACCTCTTCTTGAATGATGATCTTTTGGATGTTTGTCAAAATGTTCCTGAAGTTCCTGAATTCTTGCTGTTAAAATAGCAACCTGAACCTCTGGTGAACCTGTGTCTTTTGCATCTTTACCGTATTCTGCTACGATAGCTGCTTTCTTTTCTGCTGAAATCATGTTTCTTCCTCCTTAAATCTATCCTATGACGCCAGATACCAGGAAAGGGTTGGAGTGCCCAAATCTGAGTATCGGTCAAACAACTTTTATAATATATCATATATGTATCTTATTGTAAACAGTTATTTCCCCATTTCCTTGCTTTTTTCACTGGCACTATTTACTGCTTCGATCACAGCACTACGCATACCCTTCTCTTCTAAAACTCTGACTGCCTCAATAGTAGTACCTGCTGGTGAACAGACAGCATCTTTTAAAGCTCCTGGATGTTCTCCTGTCTCAAGAACCATTTTGGCACTTCCTAAAACTGATTGAGCAGCAAATGTGTAAGCCTTATTTCTCGGAATCCCCTGCATAACTGCTGCATCTGCCAAAGCCTCGATAAACATATATACATATGCAGGTGAACTTCCGCTGACACCTACCACTGCATCCATCAGGTTTTCTGTAACCTCTTCGACTTTTCCGAAGCTTTCAAACAAACTGCGAACTTTTTCGAACTCTTCATTTTCCACATAATCATTGCAACACATACCCACCATAGCTTCCCCCACAAGAGCTGGAGTATTAGGCATTGTACGAATAATCTTTATTTCCTGACCAAACTGTCTTTCTACCTGATTCATTGTAACTCCCGCTGCAATAGTTACAATAATCTGATCTTTTCTTACATCTTCTTTTATTTCTTTAATCACAGTTTCATACATTTGAGGTTTAACAGACAACACCAGTATATCTGCTTCTAATGCTACTCTGTGATTATCTGTTGTTGAAATAATACCAAATTTCTCTTTTACCTGCTCCATTTTAGACGCTGTAGGTCCTGAGGCAATCAATTCTTCTTTTGTAACAACCTGCTGTTTTAAAATTCCTGTAATCATGGCCTGTGCCATATTTCCACATCCGATAAATCCAAGTTTCATTATGCTTTCCTCCTGTTGCTAATCAAGTTTTTCAAGTAGTTCTTTAAAATAATCTGGTAACGGAACTTCAAATTCCATGTATTTCTTCGTTCTTGGATGTATAAAGCCTAAAACTTTTGCATGAAGACATTGTCCCTCCAGAGAATATTTTTGTTTTTTAGGTCCATATACATCATCTCCCAGCAAAGGATGTTTTATGGATGCCATATGGACACGAATCTGATGAGTCCTTCCCGTCTCCAATTGACATTCAATATACGTGAACCCTTTTTTTAAACGACGAAGTACCTTATAATGGGTCACTGCATGTCTTCCAGCAGGATTAACGGCCATCTTTTTTCTATCTCTTTGACTTCTTCCAACGGGAGCATTTATGGTTCCTTCATCTTCCTTTATATTGTCATATACAATGGCATGATATTTTCGTGTTATAGAGTGTTCTTTCAGCTGTTTTGCAATACTCTTATGTGCCATATCATTTTTGCATACAATAAGAATTCCTGTGGTATCTTTATCAATCCTGTGGACAATCCCGGGTCTTAAGACTCCATTGATTCCAGATAATCCATCCTTACAATGAGCCATGAGTCCATTTACAAGAGTTCCTGTATAATGACCTGCCGCCGGATGGACCACCATGTTCTTAGGTTTATTTATAAGAATTACATCCTGATCTTCATAAACAATATCCAGTTCCATCTCTTCTGGCTCTATGGAAAGTTCCTCCGGTTCTGGAATCATCAGACTGATCCGATCACCTTTTTTACATTTATAATTTCCTTTGGAAACTTTTTCGTTTACAAAAGCCTTTTTATCTTTACACAGCTTCTGAATATAGCTTCTGGTAAACTCCTGACATTCCTCACTTAATACCAGATCCAGCCTTTTACCTGACTGTTCATCTGCTATGATGATTTCTATCTTATCTTCCATCTTTCCCTTTCCGACTTAAAAAATCCAGTTCATTATCTTTATAGTAAAACAGCAGCAAAACAATTAAAACTGCCATAGATATTGTCACATAAATATCTGCCACATTAAAAATAGGAAAATCAATCAGCTTAAAATAGAAAAAGTCAATAACATATCCATTCATCATACGATCAATAAAGTTCCCTATGGCTCCCGCTGTCAAAAATACATAGCATCCCTTTAACGGCAAATATCTCCTGTTTTCCGGCAATTTAAAATATATCCAGGTTAATACAGCCAGTGCCATAATTGTAATAATGGCAAATATCCATTGCTGATTTTGAAGAATTCCAAAAGCGGCTCCATGATTTTCCAAATAACGTAATTCAAAAATATCCGGAATCACAGAAATAGCATTTTTATCTTTCAGTTCATTTAATCCCCATATTTTTGAAATCTGGTCTATCATCACCAGTCCTGCCACTGCACCAAAAATCCTTATATGCTTTTTCATCTTTAATTCCATTTATCTAACACTGCTTTCATTTCATCATCTGTCACACTACGATCAATATAGGCTTCCCCGATTTTGTCCAGCAATACAAACTTAATCTGTTTTCCTTCCATTTTTTTATCAGATTTTGTTGCCGCGATAATATCTTCTGCCAATAATCCATCAATAGATTTCCAAAGGCCAAACTCTTTAAATACATGACCGATATCTTCCATCTCCTGTAAGGTAATATTCCCTTTTATCTTTGAAATCATAGCAGCCATTTGACATCCTACACCAACACATTCCCCATGAAGCCATGTGAAATTCTTGAGTTTTTCTATAGCATGTCCCAAAGTATGCCCAAAATTCAAAAGTGCACGTTCTCCTTTTTCCTTTGGATCCCGTTCCACCACTCCGCCTTTGATCAGACAGCTTCTATAAATCATTTCTTTTAAAATTTCATCATCTCTTGCCTTAATTTTCTCAACATGATTTTTAATCCATTGATAATAATTGCTGTCTTTGATCAGACCATGTTTGATAACCTCACCCATACCAGAAAAATACTCCCTTTCTGGTAGCGATTTTAACGTTGAAGTATTAATATAAACAAGCTTTGGCTGATGAAACGCACCAACCATATTTTTGTACTGAAGAAAGTCCACTCCGGTTTTTCCTCCAATACTGCTATCAACCTGAGATAGCAAAGTAGTTGGAATCTGTACAAATTCAATTCCCCTTAAATACGTTGCTGCTGCGAAACCTGTCATATCGCCTACAACTCCACCGCCCAGCGCTACCAGCAAATCCTTTCTATCAAAATGATGTTTAATCAGATGTTCATATAAAGATTCAATAGTTCTTAACTGTTTGTTGGCCTCTCCTGCAGAAAAACTGAAAGTTATCGTTTTTGCTGCCTTTGAAGAAATCCTCTGATACATCTCTTTTAAGTAAATTGGAGCCACATTACTTTCTGTTACTATGCAAACTTTACGATTCTCCAATTCCATAAAATCCATTGTTTCCAGTAAATCACCAAAAGAATCTTTCAAATAGATATCATAAGCCTTTTTTCCTTCATTCTTTATTTCTATTTTATGATTCAATTCCAAATTGCACATATTCCTCATCCTGTTCTTTCTCTTGTTCTCCAGCTACCTGAAACTCCATTTCATACACCGGGTTATTTAATATATCCAGCTGTCCGTTGATAAATTGCAGTATTCTTGATTTATAACTGCAGTAATCACTTTCCAGTTTATGTATCAATTTTTTATAATTATTAATCTGCTGGAGAAATTCAGCTTTTTCCTCCTGAAAATCCTCCTGTGCACTGGTACGGATGTGTTCTGCCTCTTTTTCAGCCTGACGAATCATCTCATCTGATTTAGCAATAGCTTCATTCTCCATCATTTTGGCAGTTTTAGAAGCATTTTCAATAGTTTCCTTTGATGTCTCTTCGGCTAGAACAAGTGCTTTTTTTAGTGATTCCTCAATAGTTCGATAGTGACTGAGGTTTTCTGTCAAAGCTGCCACCTTCTCTTTAAGCTCATTGTTCTCCTTATAAATGATTTCATAGTCTCTGGCAAGTTCTTCCAGGAATTCATCCACTTCAACTGCTTTATATCCAAAGCCTCTTTTTATTTCTTTCCCTAATACTTCAACCGGCGTAATCATGTTATCCTCCTATTTAAAGATCTTTAATACTACAAACTGCCGTCCTTTTTTGGACTGTTTTCCTAATTCCTTTACCAGAAATTTACCATACCCTCTGACTGATATTACATCTCCTGGTTTTATCTTTTGGTCACCCTTTTGCAGTATTTTACCGTTCAAAAATACTTTTTGACTTTTGTAAAGACTTTCGCTGACTTTTCTTGAAATTCCAAATGCCATGGAAATTAATGCATCGAGACGCATGGATGCAACAAATCCTTCTTTTTCCATAAATTTTTGTAAAAATCCCATTTCCTTCCAGGGAATAATTTCTGTTTTTACCTGCGTATGTCGCACTTTCGTGAAATTTTCCTCAAGAAATTCACCTATGTGCCGAAAACAAAACACATATGCAGTCTTTCCATCTACCAGAATATCACCTGTCTGATGTCTTTCTATTCCAAGATTCATCATGGCACCAAGATAATCTCGATGAGACAGATTCTCAGCATATTTATCAAAAAGAGGTGAGACTTTGGCACATGCCAAAGGAATCTCACCTTCATATCCAAACATATCCTCTGAACCAAATACTACAAAAGCTCTGGTATAATACTCATGTCCTCCCTCCAGATGAGAGTCCACAAATGCTAATTCCTTCTGCATTTCTTTATAAATACTCTGTTCATATTCACTTAGGAAATGAGTATACGTATATATATTTTGAGAAAATGCCTTTTCTGCAAGTTCTGAAAGTCTTTTTTTTAATAATTCTTCTTCCTTCATAACTTCCTACTTTAATTGTGGAGAAATAGTATTCTCATTCATAATCTCGTTTTTTAAATCACCACTAACTTCAATACTATCTGGTGCAGCAATAAAAATATTACTGGAAACAGCCTGAAGAGATCCGTTGATCGCATATGTTGCTCCACCAATAAAATCAATACTTCTCTGAGCAACAGTAAGTTCTATGCCTTCCAGATTAATCACAACTGTTCTTCCTTCTTTCAGAAGATCCGCTGCTGTCTGTGCCTCTGCAAAATCCTGAGGTTTTATAACATACACTTCTACTCCTCTTCCATTCATCGAAACCACCTTACTGCTTCCTGCACTGGTAAATCTACGTTTTTTTGCTTCTCTGTTTGGTTCAACAGGCTGGCTGACAACCTCTGGTTCTTCAGCTGCAGATTCTTTTTTCTTAAAAAATGAGAATTTCTCTGGTCTTACTTCTTCCTCATCATCTTCTTCATATTCTTCGTATTCTTCATCATACTCTTCATCTTCTGTCAGCTTCATAAAATTTAGTAATTTGTCGACCGTACCCTTCATTTCTTTTCCTCCGCTATATATTATAATTCCTCTCACCAAAGATTCCTGTTCCAACCCTTATCATAGTTGAACCTTCCTCAACCGCAACTTCATAATCGTTAGTCATTCCCATTGAGAGTATACTCATATCTACATTATTAAAGTTTTTTTCTTTGATGTCAACAGATAATTGTTTCATAGCAGCAAAATAAGGGCGATTTTCCTCTGGATTTTCAACAAAAGGAGCTATCTGCATTAACCCTTTAATCTTTACATGTTCGAGTTTTGATATTTCATTAACCACATCAAATACATCTTTAGGATCTAATCCAAATTTTGTATCTTCTGCAGCAAAATTGACCTGAATAAGAATAGGCACTTCTTTTACATTATGTTTCTGTGCCTCTTTATCAATCTGGCTTGCGAGTTTTACAGAATCTACAGAATGAATCAGGGCAACCTTATCAACAATATATTTTACTTTATTTGTCTGAAGATGGCCAATCAAATGCCAGCGAACCGGCCAGCTGATCTGCTCATATTTGTCTTTCAGCTCCTGAACCTTATTTTCACCAAAATCCATTACCTTATCTTTTCGGAGCTCTTCTACCATACTTAAAGGCTTCGTTTTGCTGACTGCAATAATAGTAACTTCTCTGGGATCCCTTCCTGCCCTTTTGCATGCCAGTTCAACATTTTTCTTTACTTGATTGTAGTTTTCGATTAACATTCTCCCACTTCCTTCTTTGTCAATATATAATTTGGTTTTCCTTAATGGTGGTACTGTCTAATACGATAAAATCATAAAGATCTACCCCATTTTTTGTATTCTCTTTAATAATGGAATAATTATCTTTTCTTATAACCAGTTCTACCGGTCTGAAATCTGCATATCCCTGATTTGTACAATACACTCCATAAAGCGATTTTGTTTTTTCTATCAAAAAAGTCTTATCCGAATCCATTGATTGAAGCATAATATTTTCTCCAACTTCTTCAGGATCCAGATAACAATACTTCTCTGTCTTTTTATAAATCTTATAATCCTTTTGTTCAACTTTAACTTCACCATTATCATTTGTAGTCCGAACGCTAAATCCCTCCTGTTTCCCATCATTTCCCTTAGAAAGGAAAGAGTTTGGCACCTGATAGAATTCCTTTTTTACTAAAGCAGTATTAGGAATCTTCAGCCCTTTATAAGAATCTAACGTAATATCAAGATCCAAATACCGTTCATTAATATAACGAATACAGCAATCATCAAATTTTAGGTATCCATAATATTGACTATTTATTTTCTTCACATTAATATCTGCAGAAGTTGTATTCTGATCCAACATAAATTTCACTGTTACACGATCTGTTTTTTTCAACTGATCATATTGAGATTTTGTAAGTGAAACTACCACTGTCCAGTTTTCACTTTCGCTGACCCTTCCAACCACATTGTTTTTTTTGACTTTATCAGATGAGTTATATTTTATTTTTCGATAATTATCCTGTATAAAGTCAGATTGTCTTATATCATCAGGCTCTTTTCCATCAAAATTGTCTGAATAAAATGTTACAATTCCACTGGCAGGACTCTTTTGTGTTTTAAATTCCTCTGATCCGATTTTTTCCCCTACAGCATCTACAACTTTCTTCATAGATGATTCACTAATATTTAAAATTACATTCTTCAGATCATATTTCAGATCATATACATCCGAAAAATGATTATCATCGTAGACAGACTGATACTCCACAATCTTTTGTCGAACTTCACTGTCATCTGTTACTGTTCCTCTATCATGCATAGCTTCACGCTGTTTCGCAAAAATATCCTGTGCCTTTCCCTCTTTGTCCAAAATAAACACTGTTCCATTTTTTTTGATTCGCCTGCCTTCCTCCACATAATATGTAATATATCCTTTGTGTGATGCTTTTAATAATACTTCCTTTCTTATTGCAATACCTGTAAGCGAAAAAGTATTGGTAATCCTATCCTCTGTGACTTTATAAACTGTCAGCTTCTTCTTTCCAAAAAAAATCAGCACATTGATGATCACATATATAAAAATTATCAAGAAAACTATCATGCCGATATTCCAACGAACTTTTTCCCTTTTTCTTGCCATCTACTCCATCCTCCATCGGTCTAATGCTGCCCCATTGAGATAATTACACTTACAACCTTGAATATACCCCTTATCTTCCATTAATCTGTCAAACATGTCGCGAAGTTTCCACCAGCTGATTCCCCAGTTAGAAAAACTTGCATCCTCTTTTGGAACTCTGCTGAAAAGTCTCTCAATAACCATATCCTTACGAACATGACAGATAAACTCTGTCAAACGGTTTAAATACTCTTCTTCTGTGCATAAAGTTATTTTACCATGTTCATATTCCTCATACAATGTTGAACCTTTTGGAATATATAATGAATGAAGTTTTACAATCTGTACCGGGAGTGCAGAGACTATTTTAGCTGTCTCTATAACATCCTCCATAGAATCTCCCGGCAAATTTAAAATAAGATGAGTACAGATTTCAAAATTGTATGAAGCTGTCATCAGAACAGCATCCAGATATTCCGCAAGAGTATGGCCTCGATTTATCTGATTTAATGTATGATAATTTACAGTCTGAAGACCATATTCCATACTGATTCTAATGTTATACTGATCTGAAATATCACTAAGTACCTGAAGATAATCACGGTTGATACAATCTGGTCTTGTTGAAACAGAAATCCCGACAATATCTTTAACCTGCGCAGCCTCTTCTATATATTTTTTAAAATCAGACAATGGAAGAAATGTGTTGGTATAATTTTGAAAATAAGCAATAAATTTCTTTGCCTTATAACGTCGCTTTATTTTTTCTTTTGTTGTCATTAATTGTTCATTTACAGGAACCATAGCACTCATTGCTTCAAATCCGGTTCCCACACCCCCACAAAAAGTACACCCATTTCCATCCATTCGATTGGGACAGGAAACAGGAAGATTTACTGGAAGCTTATATACTTTTTCTCCATATATTTTTTTCAAATGACTACTGTAAGTCTGATATCGTTCCATTTTAATTTTCCTTTGACAAAATCTTTGACATCGTATGATAGAGAGAAGATTTATCTTTTCCTTTTAATATAACAGAAATAAATTCTTCACCTTTTTTATTTTTGGTTAAAATAATCAGACAAGAACCCGCCTGTGTTGTTGTTCCTGTTTTTCCTCCAATCATAAATACCTGATGAGGCAGTGTATAGTTTCCAAGTATATACTGATTGGTTGCTGCCATATCATATGTCTGCAGCTGATTTTTCTTATTGGTATATTCTATATAACTGCTGGATTTTCCTGCAATATCAAAATATTCATTATGTTTCGTAAGTTCTTTAAATATTAAATACAGGTCATAAGCAGTGGTATAATGATTTTCAAGATGCAATCCATTTGGATTGGCAAAATGCGTATTAGTAGCTCCCAGCTCTTTAGCTCTCTGATTCATCATTTTTACAAATGCTTTTTCGCTTCCTGCAATTTCTTCTCCAAGAGCAATCGCTGCATCATTAGCGGACATAACAATCAAAGCATTTAATAATGCTTCCACCGTAATCTTATCGCCTGCTTTTAAATGCAATGCCACTGCCGCTCCATCTTTAAACTTAATATCTTTTTTTATAGTCACTATCTTATTCAAGTCACAATTTTCCAGTGTCAGTAACGCTGTCATGATTTTTGTTGTACTTGCAGGAAATGCCTGATCAAATACTTTCTGCGCTACCAGAACTTCATTTGTTTCATTATTTACGAGCAAAGCTTCTTTTACATTCGAATATGTGACATGATCTGCATCTTTTTTTGAAACAACTCCAACCTGAGCAGCTTTTGACTGCCACATGGTATCCAATGTTTTTTCTTTAATTTCTGTTTCATTCTTCTCGTAATGGCTCTCATATGAAGTTGTTAAACTTCCATCATTGCCAAATATCTGGCAACCTGAAAGAGTCATTAAAATGACAGACATAAAAATACAAACTAATTTCTTCATATACGTTTTTTTGTAAAAAAAGACCGTCTGATGACAGTCTATTTGTACATATTCCTCCAATCTAAATCTCCTCTGTCCAGCGCCAGGATCAAAACTTCCGCTGTAGGAAGATTTGTGGCGCATGGAATATTATATTTATCACAAAGATTTAATACATTATAGAAATCAGGTGTCCTCTTTTTATTAGAAGGATCTTGAAGAAAAATCAGAAGGTCTATTTCATTGTTGGCAATCTTAGAACCCATTTGCTGCATCCCGCCAAAATGGCCAATTAAAAGCTTATGAATTTTCAAATTTGTCACATCTTCAATGACACGTCCAGTAGTACTGGTCGCATAAATCTTATGTTTCCTTAAAATATCCTGATATGCAATACACAAATTCTGCATAAGATTTTTCTTTCCATCGTGAGCAACTAATCCTACATTCATATTAACCTCCTAATATCTTTTTCCTTGCAAATGAATATTTAACAACAGCCCTATTCCTATAGAAGCTGAAAGTATCGAACTTAAACCGTAACTGATAAATGGTAATGGCAATCCGGTATTTGGCAATGTTCCAGTTGCAACACCAATATTAATAAACGACTGAAATCCCATATAACTGGCAACTCCCGTTGCTACATACATTCCAATAAGATTATCTGCTTTTCTTGCAATCCCAATACACTGGAGAACCAGTATAAAGAGAACCGCCATTACGACGATACATCCCACAAAACCAAATTCTTCACCGACAGCAGAAAAAATAAAATCAGTCTGCTGTTCAGAAACCAGATTTACATCACTGGCTGATACATTAGAAATGGTACTGCTGCCAAATCCTTTTCCAAATAATCCTCCAGATCCTATTGCCATTACAGAATTGCTTGTCTGCAGTGCTGTTGAATCAGCATAATCTTCCGGATGAAGAAAAGAGACAATTCTCTCCACCTGATGAGGTCTTAACAATATCTGTCCAGGCGTCTGAACATACCATAAAAAGATTGCCAAAAGCGGAATTCCAATCGCAAGCACTCTAATAATCAGTTTTGAATCCAGCCCCGCCACAAACACCATGGCAATAATAATAAAACAAATATCAAGTGTAGTAGACAGATTAGGCTGACTTAATATGAGATATAAAGGAGGTGCACATAATAACGCAAGTTTTCCAAGTACCTTTGGCTCATTTAAATCATACTGATGCTTTACGAGATAAACAGCTACTACAATGATCATAATAATTTTTGTCAACTCTGAAGGCTGGAATGTTCCCAGGGGTCCTAAGGAAAACCATCGTTTTGCATTGTTAACTTCTTTTCCGAAAAATTTTACCCCCAACAATAATACAAGATTCAAAATATACAATAATTCTGAATTTCTTGTAAAAAACTGAAAATCAATCATAGAAACAGCTACAATAACTATAATTCCCATCACAATTCCCAACGCCTGTTTTACTACAAAAGAAGGATTTGCACTATGAATAAATACCAGTCCCATGGCAGAAAGGACTAAAACTGTCAAAATAAGTTTAAAATTATAATTTTTCAGTCGATAGTTTCGAAACATTTTTCACTCCATGCTATTTCTTTAGTTCTCGAATCGGAATATTGGCATATAAGGCCGGTCCTTCCGATTCTTCACTGTTTTGCGTAATCTGAATATCCAATCCCTCTGGATCAATTTCCATATATTTTGAAATTACTTTGATAATATCATTTTTGATCAATTCCATAGTTTCAGGTGAACAATTGGAACGATCCGAAACCAATAAAAGTTTTAAACGATCTTTTGCAACTTCTCCTGAACTTTTTTTCTTAAAAAAATTATCAAATATTCCCATATTCCTCGCTTCCTTCCTTATTTCTTAAATACACTGGCAAGCTTCTGGAAAAATGTTGGTCCAGTAATTTCCATAAAAGGGACATTTTCCCCCAGGACACGTTTGCATATATTTTCATAAGCTTTACCTGCCGGAGTTGAAGTTCCCACCAGTGGCTCCCCTTGATTTGTGGAAATAACAATATTTTCGTCATCCGGTACAATTCCAATAAGATTAATTGCAAGAATATCAAGAACATCATCTTTTGAAAGCATATCTCCACGGTTTACCATATCCATACGGATTCGATTGATTACAAGATCAATCTTATGTATTTCATTTGCTTCTAACAGACCAATGATCCGGTCTGCGTCACGAATTGCAGAAACTTCCGGTGTTGTCACCACTAAAGCTCTGTCTGCACCAGATATAGCATTCTTAAATCCCTGCTCGATTCCTGCAGGACAATCCAGAATGATATAATCAAACTCTTCTTTCAAATCTTCCACCAGTTTTCCCATCTGTTCCGGAGAAACAGAAGTCTTGTCCCTTGTCTGTGCAGAAGGAAGTAAAAATAAATTTGGATATTTTTTATCTTTGATCAATGCCTGTTTCATACGACAGTTACCCTCAACAACATCTACAAGATTATATACAATTCTGTTTTCCAGCCCCATAACCACATCCAGATTGCGAAGTCCTATATCCGTATCAATCAGTACTACTTTTTTCCCTTCTTTAGCAAGACCGGTTCCAACATTTGCTGTTGTTGTAGTTTTTCCTACCCCACCTTTTCCGGATGTAATGACAATAACTTCACTCATTTTTATTTCCTCCATTCACTAAACTGTAATCTCACTTAAAAGCGCTTTTGATATTGGTTCAATATATATCTTTCCATCTTCAACAAATGCAATCTGCGCTTCCATTATCTGTGAGTCATTTTTGCTTCTGCCAAATTTCTTTCTCTTCCTATCTTTTTCTTCATCAGAGCATCTGGCTATCATATTTCCTATCCTTACCTGCATAGGCTGCATATCCAGCGCAGCTATAAATGATTTCTCATCTCCATCTGTTCCTGCATAAACATACCCCTTAGCACAACCAAGTATAACCACATTCCCTTTAGCCATCACTGTTGCTCCAGGATTAACATCACCCACAACAACAACACTTGAATCTGATTCAAGACTTTGTCCTGATCGAAGGGTTCCTTTATAAAACTGTCCAGAAGTAACATTAGCCTCTTCCTGCTTTTTTTCTTTTAAATGGATATATTGATCCATTGTTTCTTTAAAAATGTTATCTGCCAGTTTATCATCTTCAATAATATATGCGATTTCTAAAGAACTGTTTTCTGAAATAATATCCAGCAACTCTCTCATTTGTATGGAATTGAGTTTTCTCCCTTCAATTTTAACAGCTATCTGCTTCTTACTGTTAAAAAAATCCTTTGCCTGTATAAACTTTTCTTTTACGACCTGTTTTAATTTTCGAAAATCCATCTCTGAATCCAGTACAATTGTCAGACCATAATTATTTCCCTTTAATAATACAGGATCTTTCATATAATCCCTCACCTTTCCCTTAATCTCCTGCAACACTTGAAGCTGCCTCAGTGGCAATATTATTTTTCTTCTCCAGCTGTGCTTTTTTCTTATCTCCCGCAAAATAATATTCATAAACATCTTTTGCTACAGATGCTGCATTGGAAGATGTATATCCATACGGTATTACCACAGTTACAGAAATTTCCGGATCTTTATATGGCGCAAAAGAAATGAATAACGCATGGTTTGGACGTTTCTTATCTTCCTGTGCCGTTCCGGTTTTACCTGCAATCTCAACCTTTGTTCCATTAAAAATACTGCTTACAGAACTGTCTTTTCCTGTTACTACTCGACGCATACCGGATTGGACTGCATCCCAGTATTCTGTTTTGTATGTTACTTTTCCTTTTTTCTTTACATTATATTTCTTTATGGTTTTTCCATTATCATTTGTAATCTTATCAAGAATACTCAAATCGAAGACTGTACCCCTGTTTGACAGAGTCGTCACATAATTGGAAATCTGACTTGGAGTAAAACTGTTTCGCCCCTGTCCGATAGCCGAACGAACAGATGTCTCATCTGACACCTGAGGTGAAGCTTCATCCAGCTCAATACCTGATTTTTTATTTAATCCAAGTTCCGTTGCATACTTCTCCAGATATTTAAGTCCTTGTTTACTACTGTATGTTCCAGATTTATTTCCTAATTGATATCCTACCTCATAAAAGAAATAATTACAAGATGCTTCTATTGCACCTGAAACATTTTTTGAACCATGCTTGTCCGGATATTTCCAGCACTTAGCTGCTGGAGTAATTTTATCATATAATCCGGTACAATTAATCGTCGTTCCGGTAGTAATCACTTTTTCATTTAATCCCGCCAAAGCGGACAATGGTTTAAATGTAGATCCTGGAGCAGTTTTATGATTTAACACCTGATTATATAATGGTGTTGATGTGGAATTGGCAAGCTGTCTGTAATATCCTGAATCTGTTCCATTTGAAAGCCTGTTACTATCATATCCCGGGTAACTTACCATTGCTTTAACTTTTCCCGTTTTTGAATCTGTAATTACTATAGAACCAGAACAAGGATCTAATCCCAGCTGTGCAGGTGTAATCTCCAGTTTCTTTAATTTATTGTAAATAAAAGAATAACTGCTCAAAGAACCTGACTTAAGTCCTGTATAATCACTATCACCTTTTTTCTTAAGAATTCCCTGTTCATACAGCAATAAACAAACTTCTCTTCCAGATAATTTTCCTGTATCAATCTTTTGTTCACAAACAGTCATATCAAAATCATCTGCTTCTATCAACTGATCTTCAATATATGATGCAAGTGCTTTCATTATCTCTTCAGTATCATTATATTTACTTTTAATACTCAGATTAGAAATATCAATCCATTCCTTATTTATTGCATATCGAAGAAATTCTCCCAAACCTATTTTTTCATTTTTCCATTTCTGGTATGTCTTATCTTTAGTATCAATTGAACTGCTTAATAAAATCTTTTTACTGGTCAGCAATTTATACACATAAGTTGCATATGCCTGTCTTTCATCACTTTCACTCTTGTAAGATTTGTGACTGTTCATAATCATATCAACTGTTGAATCAATAGCTGAATCTTTTAATTTCTGAATCTTTTTATATATTTTCTTCTCATAAGGCGTCGCATCATTGCCATTTAAATTTTCCAGATCAATGATTCCATTTCCAATCAATGCATAGTAAGTATCTTTAATTGGAATTTTAATATTCTCACGATTTGTTCCTTTACTATCGGAAGGTGTCAACTTTGAAAGAACGATTCCGGCAATTTTTTTCTCCAGAAGATTATACACATATTCCTGAAGTTCACTGTCTATTGACAACGTTACATTATTACCTGTCCCTGCCTTAACCGTCTTTGTGGTATCTACAATTTTCCCAATATTATTTACAATAAGTGTCTGACTTCCACTATCTCCATGAAGATAAGATTCCAGTTCCTTCTCAATCCCGGCTTTTCCAACAGTTTCATCCATGGAATAATAATCCTTATCATCTTCGCTTTTTCCTTTATTGTACTCTTCCAGTTCATCTGTATTAACCGTTCCTGTATAACCTACCACATGGGACATTGCCTCACTTTTATTATAAACACGAATAGATTTTGTAGAAATATCTATTCCCGGTAAATTTCCACTTCGTTCCTCGATTTCCGCAATACTCTTGTTACTGATTTCACTGGCGATGGTTACCTTCATATATTGAGAATACCTGCTTAAAAAAGCACTATAACGAACAGACATGATTTTCAGAGCATCTTTATTCGAATACTTTTTATCAATGTCAAACATTTTTCCGGTTCCTGCTGAACCAAGAGTTCCATTTCTTAAATATTCAAACACTTCTTTGGCTGATGCATTCAGCTGTTTTTCTCTTAATTCTTTTTCAGAAGCTGATAAATCGGATGTATCTTTACCAATTCCGAATACATCTCTTTTGAATTTTTCCAGCCGAGATCCGGTTTCTGTGAAACGAAACTTGCCACTGCCTGTAATTTCTATTGGGATATCATTGATAAATGTATCTCCATTACTTTCCAGTATTTTAATCACTTCATAAATAATACGGTTTTTTTCGTAGTTTTCAGAAGTGTCATTTTTTTCTGCAAGAGTCTTAAATGCATTATCATTCTGAAATGTCACTGTATAAACAAGCTTATTATAAGCCAGCAGCTTTCCATTGCTGTCATAGAT
Source organism: Anaerostipes sp. 494a (assembly GCF_001940315.1). NCBI lineage: Bacteria > Bacillati > Bacillota > Clostridia > Lachnospirales > Lachnospiraceae > Anaerostipes > Anaerostipes sp. 494a. The sequence continues at coordinate 728,116 of NZ_MJIF01000001.1, forward strand.
ATTTCCTCTTGTCCCGGAAATCTTCACTGTCTTTTCAACTTTATATGTAAAATCCTGTCTATGAGATTCCCCTTGAACAATCTGGAGAATAAAAACTCTGTAAACAAGAATACAAAAAAGCACTCCAAATAAAACCGTCAGGACTAACAGACGATTTTCCAGTAATTTTTCTGCTTTTTGATAAACTTTTCGTAACATTTAGAACATACTCCTTTTTTCACCATCGCTGATTCGAACATCAATTGCCAAAAGTATTTTATAAATTACCAATGCCACAATCGCTGTATAAACTGCTTCAGGAATCATAATGTGCCACAGATATGAGAAAAAATGAAATCTTCCTCTCAATGCAAAAAAGAAAAAGAAAATCACAACACTGTAAGCCAATGAATTTACTGCCAGAAGCCCCATAGGAAGTAAAATATCATCCTCATAAAAATGTGTATGAAACCATCCATTGGCATATCCAAACAACAAATAAACCAGTGCATACTGTCCCAGAACATCACCTGAAAAAATATCAATCAATAACCCGCATATAAAACCGATTACGATTCCCTCTTTTTTACCTCGGATAAATCCCATGGTAACAGTCAGAATCAATAAGATATTAGGTACTACATCTGCCAGTTTCAGAAAATCAAAAACTGTTGTCTGCAAAAGGAAGCAGGTAATCACTGATATAATATAAAATACAATTCTTTTTATACTCATTTGATTTCACCTGCTATTCTTTCGTTCCTTCGTCTAATGATTCTGTCTTCTTAATATCCGTAATTACCAAAACTTCTTTTAAATGTTTAAAATCAACAATCGGGGTTACTCTGGCTGTTTTTGTAAGCTTTGTTGAATCCAGTTTAATATCGGATACTTTTCCAATGGTGATACCTTCATTAAATTTTGAACTGATATAAGAAGTAACCAGTTCATCCCCATTTTTCACTTTTGCATCTTTATCAATATATACAACTTCCAGATACCCGTCTGCCATAGTATCCAGACTTCCTTTCACGATACAGTTATCTTTTGTTTTTAAAAACATGGCACTTACCATACTTGTATCATTTATGATTGTTCTTACTTTCGCAGAATGAGATGTTACATCATATACGATACCTACCAGTCCGTTATCTGCAATAACGTTCATATCTTTCTTGATTCCATCTTTACTACCTTTGTCTATCGCAAAAATCTCAAACCAGTTTCCTGAACCTTTACTGATTACTCTGGCACCCACAGTGTGATATTTTTTATATTTTGCCTTTAATTTAAGCAGGTCCTGAAGTCTCTCCAGCTCTACCTGATCCTGCTGCAGAATCCGATTCTGCATCTTCATTGCATTAAGTTTTTCCTGGAGCAGTTCATTTTCAGCTTTCAGCTGTTTTTTTGTCTTAATATCTTCATTCCATGAAAACACCGAATTTCCCACTGAATTAATACCTTTCTGCATTGGTGACAGAATCATTGTAACAACATTTTTAACCGGTGTAAGTACACCTCCTGCAAATACACTGACACCAATCAGTAATCCGCAGACAGCAATAAAAATCACCAGATAATGGGTTGAATTCATTTTTTTCCTTTGCAACTTCATACAACTATCCTCGTTTCATTATTTACATTCATCAATGAGTATCTTCAGGCCACGTATAACACTATCTTCTGGTTCTTTCATGCTATGCACCTGAATGCCCAATTCCTCTTCCATCCAGCTTTCTGCTTTGGAAAATGCTGCTCCACCACCTGAAGTATATATACCATGAGCCATAATATCTGAAGCAAGCTCCGGTGGAACAATCTCAAGCAGAGCTTTTGTCTCCATGGTTATTTCATGAATATAGTCCCTGACTTTCTTCTCTGCAGCAAGTACTGGAACCCAGGTTTTTCTAGGTAATCCACTGACCAGATCCCTTCCTTTGATTATCACAGATTTATCATTCTCACATTTGGAATATTGCATTTTTAAACGTTCTGCACTTTTCTTTCCAATATTTATATTATACTCTCGTTTCATCTGATGGACAAGCCATTGATCAATCTGATTTCCCCCAAAAGGAATCAAACGGCTGCTTACAATTCCTCCCAAAGAAATAACTGATATTTCTGTTGTTCCAGCGCCAAAATCAACTATCAGATTTCCAGAGGGTTTAGAAACATCTATTCCATTTCCCATGGCAGCAAGTACCGGTTTGGGAATAAGATGCACTTCTCTCAAATGTCGTACAGATTCCCATATTAAATCAGAAAATGCTCTTCTCTCAACTCCTGTAATATCTACAGGTATAGCAACATTTACCGTATATTTTCGGAAATGGCGAAAATACTTTCGAAATACTGAAGTAAGCAAAAGACGCATATTGGTATAATCCCCTATCACACCACAATGAACAGGCGCGATCATCTGAATCTCCCGCGGTTCCTTCTCCAGCATCAGAAAAGCTTCATTTCCTATTGCAGAAATCTTTCCATAACAATCCATTGCAATTAGATTCTTCATTTTAAGAAACTGTTCTTTGCCCTGTATACAAATTCTCAAATTTCTTGTTCCCAATTCGATTCCTATCTGACCTTTTTTCATATTAATCTCCTTACATCATCTGTTCTTCGCGAAAACTCACATAAGAATGATCTCCGATGATAATATGGTCAGACAGTGGAATTCCGACAAATTCTCCAATTTCTTTCATTCTCTTAGTCGTCAGAATATCCTGTCTGCTTGGAGTAGGATCACCTGACGGATGATTATGGACCATGATAACAGATACTGCTTCACAGCGAAATGCTTCTACAAATAACTCTCTTGGAGATGCCACCGTCTGATTTACTGTACCAACGGAAATCGTTAGCTCTTTGATGACCTTATTCTTCCCATTAAAAAAAATTAAAATCATCTTTTCACGATTCAGGTGTCGCATCTTTTCCATATAATAGTCTGCAATAGATCCAGGCGAATGGAAACTAATCTTATCTTGTGCTTTCGATGCAGAAAGACGTTTAGATAATTCAGCAATACATTGAACCTGCACTGCTTTTACAATTCCTATTCCATCAATCCTTTTTAATTCCTCCAGAGACAAATGGAAAATACCGAGAATTCCCTGATAATATGGATGTAATGATATAATTTCTCTCGCTAGCTCAATTGCCGTTTTATCTCTGGTTCCATTCCTAAGAATCACCGCAAGAAGCTCTGCATCAGACAGCATTTCAGGTCCATACTTTTCACATTTTTCATAAGGTCTTTCAGATACTGGTATCTCTTTTAGGGTTTGATGTTTTTTCTTCATTTTCTATTCCTTTCCAACCGGAAAAGAACACAAAAACATTTCTCATCTATAAATATTACCATAAGTTCCAATGGATGTATAGAAAACCATCTGGGGTTTTCCTTAAAATTTTCTTAGTATTTTATCAAATTTCTAACAACCCTTTTTCTACCATCCTCTGTAATGACATAATAATTCCATATTTTGCATGAGGATAGGTAAGTCCCCCCTGGAAGTATACTGCATATGGCTCTTTCATCGGTCCATCTGCACTTAATTCAATAGACGCTCCTGATACAAATGTCCCCGCTGCCATAATAACTTCACTATCATATCCCGGCATATCCCATGGTACAGGTGTCACATAACTGTCAATTGGAGAGGCTTTTTGAATTCCTTCACAGAAAGCAATCAGTTTTTCCGGATCATTTAATTCTACTGCCTGGATAATATCATGTCTGCTTTCCGTTCCATCAGGAATTACACGAAATCCCAGTTTTTCATAAAGATTCGCCGCAAAAACCGCACCTTTTACTGCTGCATTTACAACAGTCGGAGCCATAAACAGTCCCTGGAAAAACTGTCGGTTTACTCCAAGAGTCGCCCCAACTTCTTTTCCAAGCCCTGGTGTTGTTAATCGATAAGAACATTGTTCGATCAGATCTTTTCTTCCACAGATATATCCTCCAATTGGTGCTAAACCTCCACCCGGATTTTTTATCAAAGAGCCTACGACCATATCCGCTCCTACATTAGATGGCTCTGTTTCTTCAACAAATTCACCATAACAATTGTCGACCATTACAATCAGATTCTTATCTGTCTTTTTTATAAATTCAATTGCTTCACCAATCTGCTTTACAGATAAAGTTGGTCTTGTGGCATATCCTTTAGAACGCTGAATATGAACCAGCTTTGTATTCTTGTTAATCGCTTTTTTTATAGCTTCATAATCAAAACTTCCATCAGAAAGAAGATCCACCTGTGAATATGTGATACCATATTCTGCCAGGGATCCTTTTGATTCCCTGATTCCGATTACTTCTTCCAACGTATCATAAGGTTTTCCAGAAATAGCCAGTATTTCATCTCCCGGACGTAAATTAGCTGAAAGCGCTAATCCTAACGCATGTGTTCCACATGTAATCTGCGGTCGAACCAGTGCATCTTCTGTACCAAATACATCTGCATATACAGCTTCCAAAGCCTCTCTTCCTGCATCGTTATATCCATATCCGGTTGTTGCCCCTAAATGCACTTCTGCAATTTTATATTTTTGGAACGCCTTAAGTATTTTCAGCTGATTTAATTCTGCGATTCCATCAATTTCTGCAAAACGTTCTTTTAACCCATCTTCTATCTTATTTACAAAATCATAAACTTTTCCGTCTACACCTAATTCCTGGTAATATTTCTTTAAATTATCCATGATATATGCCTTTCTCTTTTAATGTCTTTAATATATCTTGTAATATTTCCTTCTCTGACTGATATTGGGATTTATCAATCATAGTTACTTCCTTTTCTCTTCCAAACCATGTTAATTGCCTTTTAGCAAAATGTCTGGTATCTTTTTTTATTTTTTCTATGGTCTCTTTCAGAGACATATTCCCTTCCAGATAGTCAAATACCTGTCTGTATCCTATCCCCTGCATGGAAACCATGGATTTCTCATATCCTTCCTGTTTCAGGTTTTTTACCTCTTCAATCAGCCCTTCCTGAACCATCAAATCCACTCTTTGATTGATTCTTTCGTATAATATTTCTCTTTTATCATTCAGAACAAAATAAGCAAAATTATAAGGTGATTGTTTTCCGGCTTCTTCTTCATTATGTTTGGATATAGGATATCCATTCATTTTATAAAATTCCAATGCCCGAATAACTCTTTTTACATTGTTTTTATGAATTTTTCCGGCAGATACCGGGTCAATTTCAAAAAGCATTTTATGTAAAACTTCTTTTCCCTCTGTTTCCGCTTTACAAATCAGCGATTCCCGATAACTATGGTCTGATTCTTCCTTTGTAAAATCTATATCATATAACAAGCTTTGTATATAAAATCCTGTTCCTCCCACAATCAATGGAACCTTGCCTTTTGCATATATTTTTTTCAATGCATCTTTTGCCATTCGCTGAAATCTCTCCACATGGAATTCTTCCGCCGGATCCAGTTCATCTATTAAATAATGTGGCACTCCTTTCATTTCCTCTGGTCGGATTTTGGCTGTTCCTATATTCATTTTCTTATAAACCTGCATGGAATCAGCAGAAATTATTTCTCCATCAATGGCTTGAGCAAGTCCTATAGATAATTCTGTTTTTCCCACAGCAGTTGGTCCTGTTAAAATTACCATTGGTTTCATTTATTAAAATCCTTTCGGCATTAATTCTGATAATCGATAAACTTCATATCCATTGTTGCTTTGACATATAACTTTAATATCCGGACAAAATTCATGAAGAACCTGTCTGCAGATCCCACATGGATATACTGTTCCTTCTCCATTTGATGCAATGGCAATAGCTTCAAAATCCTGTTTTCCAAAGCTAACTGCCTGTACCACAACAGAGCGTTCTGCACAAATAGCTGCTCCGTAGGAAGAATTTTCTACATTGCATCCGGTAAAAACCTGACCATCTTTCGTTAACAATGCTGCTCCAACCTGAAACTTTGAATAAGGGGCATAAGCATTTTTTTTAGCCTGATCTGCCATTTTCAACAACTCTCTGTCTTCCATATACGCCTCCTAAATAATACGCTTAAACTTCTTTTCAATTTCATATTTAGTCATTTTTATAATCGTTGGTCTGCCATGAGGACACTGATATGGATTTTCCAAAGTCATCAGCTGATCCAGCAGATGTTCAACTTCCCACGATGACATTTTCTGATTCCCCTTTACAGACATTTTACAAGCCATGGAAGCAATTTTATTGGTAATCATTTCTATTCCTGTATTTCCATGCTCCTTACTTATAGAATCCAGAAGTTCTATAAAAATATCTTTTTCACCAAGGCCATATAAATTTGCCGGCACCTCACGGATACAAAATTCATTTCCCCCAAAAGCCTCAATGGAAAAGCCAAGTTGTGCAAAAACATCCTTATATTTCGATAATATTTCTGCTTCTGTCATTGAAACAGTTATAACCATTGGTGGTTCCAGTCCCTGACTGTATATATCTTTATTTTTAAAATCCCTGATCAGCTTTTCATAATTAACTTTCTCATGTGCCGCATGTTGATCCATGATAAATAACTGATCTTCAAATTCAATCAGCCAGTATGTCTGAAACAATTGTCCAATAACTCTTCTGTCCGATCTGGCTTTCTCCTCTAAAATTGATGTTTCATTCAACGTCATCTGAACAGGTGGAGTTTTTTCCATATTTTCTGAAATGGATTGTTTTTGAATATTATAATTTATACCGGCAAAAACTGATTTTTTTTGTTCTTCCTTTGCTCTTCTGACAGATTCAAAAGGTTCTGGCATCTTTTGAATCGAAGAAGTAGTTTTATCCTTTTGGGATAATTCAGTTTTCTTTTCAATCTTCTTTTCTTTTACCACTTCTACTTGAGGGATCAGATCCTGGGAAAGGAGACATTCTCTAATCTTCTCAACTAAAAGATCATATATCTCGCTTCCATTTCGGAAACGCATTTCCATTTTAGTCGGATGGACATTGACATCCAGTAATTCCGAACGGACTTTGATATCCAGACATACAAAAGGATATTTATGAGTCATGGTAAATGTTTTATATGCTTCTTCTACTGCTTTATATATTAATGAACTTTTTATATATCTTCCATTGATAAAATAGCTTTCATAATTTCTATTTCCTCTGGAAATATAAGGCTTACCTGCAAATCCCGATAAGGATACATTTTCCGACTCTCCATTGACCGGAATCAATGCCCCCGCAATATCTCTTCCGTAAATATGGTATATGATATCCTTAACATTCCCATTTCCTGAAGTATATATCTTGTTCTTATTATTATGAATGAATTTAAAAGATACTTCCGGATGACTTAATGCCATATGAACCATGATCTGTTCTACATAACCCGCTTCTGTAGCAGCACTTTTTAAGAACTTTCTTCTTGCCGGTGTATTATAAAAGAGATTTTTCACAAGAAATGTTGTTCCGTCCGGCGCTCCGATATCAGAAAATCCTTCTTCTTCTCCACCATAAATCTTATAAGATACTCCACTAAATCCTTCTGATGTTTTGGTAACCAGTTCAACCTGAGCTACTGCACTGATACTTGATAAAGCCTCCCCTCGAAATCCCAGAGAAGAAACTGTCATCAAATCTTCCACAGATTGGATTTTACTTGTTGCATGGCGCAAAAAAGCAGTTTTTACCTGATCCTTTGGAATTCCACATCCATTATCTGTTACTCTGATTAATGTCATTCCACCGTCTTTGATTTCAACAGTTATAGCATTAGCCTTGGCGTCAATAGAATTTTCCACCAGCTCTTTTACTACAGAAGCAGGACGTTCAATAACCTCTCCCGCTGCAATATTATCAATTGTCTTTTGATCCAGTAATTGTATTTTTGCCATAATTATTCCTCATTTTTCAGCTTATCCTGTAAAAGGTAAAGATAATTCAGAGCTTCTAACGGAGTCATATCAGACAAATCTTTTTCTCTCAATTCTGCCATAAACGGATGTTCCATTGTCGGTTCATCACTTTGCTGGAAAAAGGACAGCTGTTCTGCCTCTCCATAAGGCTGAATATTCTGTGCGGCAGATGCAATGTCATGATCACTTAATTCTCTGGATATTTCTTTCGCTCTTTGAATCACGGCATCCGGTACCCCTGCAAGTTTTGCCACCTGCACGCCATAACTTTTATCTGCTCCACCCTTTATAATCTTTCTCAGAAAGACAATATTATCACCCTGTTCTTTTACTGCGATACAATAATTATTTACACTGTCAATTTTTCCTTCCAATTCCGTCAGTTCATGATAATGAGTTGCAAACAAGGTTTTTGCACCTAATAATTTAGGATTACTTATGTATTCCACTACAGCCCATGCAATCGACAGGCCATCATACGTACTGGTTCCTCTTCCTATTTCATCCAAAATCAATAAACTATTTTTAGTTGCATTTCTCAATATATTGGCAACTTCACTCATTTCGACCATGAATGTACTTTGTCCGGAAGCCAGATCATCAGATGCCCCAACTCTTGTGAAAATACGATCAACAATTCCAATATTTGCTTTTGCCGCCGGGACAAAAGAGCCAACCTGTGCCATCAGCACGATTAATGCACTCTGTCTCATATAGGTTGATTTTCCTGCCATATTAGGTCCTGTAATGATAGAAACTCGATTTTTTCGATTATCCAGATATGTATCATTTGCGATGAACATATCATTCTGAATCATCTGTTCTACCACAGGATGTCTTCCATCTTTTATATCAATAGTTCCACGAATATTTAATTTGGGTCTGACATAATGATTTCGTTCTGCCACATATGCTAGTGATGCCAACGCATCTATCTGAGCAATCACATGTGCTGTTTGGGCAATTCGTTCCATCTCTCCAGCAAGTGTTTCACGAATAATCACAAAAGTCTCATATTCCAGTGCATACAGACGATCTTCAGATCCGAGAATTGTATCTGCAAGCTGATTCAGTTCTTCTGTTGTATAACGTTCAGAGTTTGCCAGAGTCTGTTTACGAATATAGTGATCAGGAACCAGATTTTTATATGAATTAGTTACATCAAGATAATATCCGAATACTTTATTGAATTTTATCTTAAGATTTTTTATTCCCGTTGCCTTCCGCTCTCGTTCTTCCAGGTCAATCAGCCATTGTTTTCCCTCTGTTTTTGCCCTCTTCAATTTATCAATATCTTCTTTAAATCCATCTTTGATAATACCACCTTCCTTAATGGCAATTGGCGGTTCTTCCACAATAGAATCTTCCAGAAGCTGATAAATATCTTCCAATGTATCCAGATTTTCTTTTAAACGAGTCAGCAAAGGATCTTTGCATTCTTCCAATATGGTTTTAATAGGGGTAAGCCAGCGAAGGGAAGTCTTAAATGCTATCATATCTCTTGGATTGGCTGTTTTATAGCTGACTTTCGTCATAAGACGTTCCAGGTCATAAATAGGATTGAGATATTCTCTTAACTCCTCTCTGACAATTGCCTGCTTGGTCAGCGAAGTCAGAGCATCGTAACGCTCTTCTATTTTACTCTTATCAACAAGCGGCTGTTCCAGCATACTTCTCAACATTCTGGCACCCATTGCAGTTTTTGTTTTATCAAGGACCCATAAGAGGGACCCTTTTTTCTGCTTATCCCTCAATGTCTCACATAGCTCCAGATTTCTTCTGCTAGAACTGTCAATAATCATAAATTGACTTGTCTCATAAGGTGTAATATGCATAAGATGATCCAGAGAACTTTTTTGAGTTTCATGAAGATATCCAAGAAGAGCACCTGTCGCAATAATTCCCATAGGATAATCATTCAATCCAAGGCCTTCCAGATTTCCAACCTTAAACTGCTCTTTAATTCTCTCTACTGCCTGATCTTCATCAAAATAGAAATGTTCAATTCCGGAAATCATAACAGACATCTTATCTCTTAGATAATCCAGATCAATCCCGCTGATAAAAAATGCATCGTTACAAATAATTTCTGCAGGAGCAAATTTAAAAATTTCATCCTGCACTTTAGAAAGACTGTCCATAGACGTGGTACGGAAATCTCCTGTTGTTATATCTACCAGTGAAACTCCATAACTTCCATCATTACAAAAAATGCACATTAGATAATTATTTTTTTCATCATCTAAGCTCTGTTGGGAAATATTGGTTCCTGGCGTTACAATTCTAACTATTTCTCTTTTTACGATTCCTTTTGCCTGACTTGGATCTTCTACCTGCTCACAAATTCCAACTTTATATCCCTTTTCCACCAGCTTATTTAAATAGGAATCGGCCGCATGATAAGGAACACCGCACATAGGTGCCCGCTCTTCCAATCCGCAGTTTTTTCCAGTCAGTGTGATTTCCAGTTCTCTGGATGCAGTGATTGCATCATCAAAAAACATTTCATAAAAATCCCCCAGACGATAAAACAGTATGCAGTCTTTATTTTCCTCTTTTATTTTCATATACTGTTGCATCATTGGTGTTAATTTAGCCATTCACCTGTTCTCCCATATAATAAAAGCCTTTTTCTTCCATAAGTTTTACTTTCACAATTGATCCTATCTGCTCCTTACATCCTTTAAAATGAACCAGAAGATTATTTTCCAGTCTACCAGTAATCATTCCATCCTCATGGGTATTTTCCTCTTCCACCAGAACTTCTTCGATAGCTCCAACTTTTTTCTTACAATTTATTGCAGATGTTTCCTTTAACAATGCTAAAAGTCGGTCAAACCGTTCTTTGATGACATCTTTATCCACCTGATGCTCCATAGTTGCTGCAGGAGTACCAGTGCGCTTAGAATATACATAAGTATAAGCACTATCAAAACCTACTTTTTTTACAACGTCTAAAGTATCTTCAAAATCTTCTTCTGTTTCTCCCGGAAATCCAACAATAATATCCGTTGTGAAAGATACTCCAGGAATTCTGTCTTTGATTTTCTGCGCCAGTTTAAGATATTCTTCCTTTGTATAATGGCGATTCATCTCTTTTAACAATCGGGTACTTCCTGACTGCATTGGCAGATGCATATGACTGCATATTTTTTTTGAGTGAGCCATTACATCAATCAGTTCATCTGACAGATCTTTTGGATGAGGTGTCATAAAACGAATTCTTTCAAGTCCTTCAACTTTTTCAATTTCACCAAGCAGCTGAGCAAATGTCATTGGTTTTTCCAGAGTTTTTCCATAAGAATTTACATTCTGTCCAAGAAGCATTACTTCTTTCACGCCTTCTGATACTACCTGTTCTATTTCTTTGATAATATCTTCCGGTTTACGACTACGTTCCCTGCCTCTTACATACGGAACAATACAATAACTGCAAAAATTATTGCATCCATACATGATATTTACTCCACATTTAAAAGAAAATTTACGATCACTTGGTAAGTCTTCCACAATCTGATTAGTATCTTTCCATATATCAACGATCAGACTTCCTGCGTCAACTCTCTCTTTTAACAACTCTGCCAATTTAAAAATATTATGTGTACCAAAAATTACGTCAACAAAACGATAGCTTGTTCTTATTTTCTCAATAACATGCGGCTCCTGCATCATACATCCGCATAATCCTATCATCATATGAGGATTTTTTTCCTTCATCTTTTTTACCTGTCCTAAATGTCCATAAAGTTTGGTATTGGCATTTTCACGGACTGTACAGGTATTAAACAGCAGTAAATCCGCCTCTTCTGTTTCTACTTCCTGATAACCCATGGTTTCCAAAATTCCAAGTAGTTTTTCAGAATCCTTTTCATTCATCTGACACCCAAAGGTTGTTACATGACAAGTCAGTGGACGTCCCAATTCTTCCGTCTTTTCCTGCACCCATTTTTTCATCTCATCCATAAAATGCATCTGACGCTGTGTCTCATTTTTATATTCTAAAATACTCATTTTTATCTCCTTCTGATTCATTGCATACAGATTTAATTATACCCTACCAGGCAAAGTTCGTCCAGCCTGAAAGACCAGAATTTCCTAACTAAACAAAGCGGTCAATATCTTTCCTAATGAAACAAAAAAAGAATCTGAGAAATATTTTCTCAGACTCTTCATAAAATAATTATTATTAATTTGAGGTCAAATTCTTCTATAATTTTTCCTTTACAAATTTTAATGCAGATTCAATAACTTTATCCATATCATAATATTTATATTCACCTAAGCGTCCACCAAACCATACCTTTTCCTCTTTATCTCCAAGAGCTTTATATTTTTCATATAGTTCACTGTTCTTCTCATCATTTACAGGATAATATGGCTCCATTCCATCTTCCCACTCTGCCGGATATTCTTTGGATATAACTGTCTTCTCCTGAGTTCCAAATTCAAAATGTTTATGCTCAATTTTACGGGTATACGGAGTCTCTCCATCTGTATAATTCATAACAGCAACTCCCTGATGATTTTCCTCATTCAATAATTCATGCTCAAATCTTAAACTTCGATATTCCAATTTACCATAACAATAATCATAATAAGAATCTATTGTTCCTGTGTAAACTACCTTTTCAGCCATATCCATATATTTTTCTTTATCTTCAAGGAAATCTTTTCCCAGAACAACATCACAATCTTCATAAAGCTTGTCGATCAATACATTATATCCACCTTTAGGAATCCCCTGATGAGGATCATTAAAATAATTATTATCATAAATATAGCGTACAGGAAGTCTCTTAATAATTGATGCAGGTAAATCCTTACATTCCCTTCCCCACTGTTTCATTGTATAACCCTTAATCAGTTTCTCATAAACATCTGTACCTACAAGACTGATGGCCTGTTCTTCCAGATTTTTTGGTTCTCCTTTGATAGCTTTTCTCTGCTCTTCAATGATTTTTTTAGCTTCATCTGGTTTTGAAATTCCCCACATTTTGCTAAATGTATTCATGTTAAATGGAAGATTATAAGTTTCTCCATAATAATTTGCAACCGGTGAATTGACATAATGATTAAATTCTACCAGATTACATACGTAATTCCAAACTTCTTCATTACTGGTATGGAAAATATGAGCTCCATATTCATGAACCATAATTCCTTCAACTTCTCTACAGTAAATATTTCCTCCTAATACATCTCTCTTTTCTATAACCAGACATTTTTTTCCTGCTTTTTTTGCTTCATATGCTATTACTCCGTTAAAAAGTCCTCCACCTACGAGCAAAAAATCGTATTTTTTCATTATTCTCTCCTTATCGACATGTTAAATATCTCTCATTATTAGTTATTATACTGAATATCCAAAAAAATAACAACGTTTTCCTTGTATCGCCGCTGGTATTAAAGTAAAATATAAGTAAAGTTTACGTTAAGATAACGTTAAGAAGGAGAAACTACATTATGGATTACACAATTATTTTATCAATGATTGGAGGTCTTGGCCTCTTCCTGTATGGAATGAAACTGATGAGTGACGGACTTGAAAAAGCTGCTGGCGCAAAACTTCGCCGAATTCTTGAAATTTTTACAACAAATCGTCTGACAGCTATGATCGTAGGTATCATATTTACCGGTATTATCCAATCATCCAGTGCAACAACTGTTATGGTTGTAAGTTTTGTAAATGCAGGATTAATGAACCTGTCCCAGGCTGCCGGAGTTATCCTTGGTGCTAACATTGGTACTACGGTTACTTCCCAGCTGGTATCCTTTAACCTTTCTGAGGTTGCCCCTGTTTTCTTAATGACTGGTGTCATTATGGTTATGTTTATTGATAACCCCACAATCAAGAAATTCGGAGAAGTTATTTTAGGTTTTGGTGTTTTATTCATGGGATTAACCACAATGTCTGGTTCTATGTCTGTACTGAAAGAATCTCCCATCATTATGAATGCATTGAAAAGTCTTGATAATCATTTTCTGGGAGTATTGTTTGGATTTATTATTACAGCTATCCTCCAAAGTTCTTCTGTTACAGTAAGCATCGTCCTTTTAATGGCCTCTCAAGGTTTATTAGAACTACCAATTTGCTTCTTTATTATTTTAGGATGTAATATCGGATCCTGTGTTTCTGCATTGCTGGCAAGTTTAGGTGGAAACAAAGGTGCTAAGCGTGCAGCTATGATCCATTTTCTGTTTAATATTTTCGGCAGCATCGTTATCTTTATCGGATTGACCTTTGCCCTTGAACCTATCACAAACTTTTTCCTGAATATTTCCGGTGGTAATCTGGGCCGTGGTGTTGCAAATGCACATACAACGTTTAAAGTAATCGAAGTAATTCTAATGTTCCCGCTGACCAATTTTGTTGTTAATCTTACAACTAAGATTATTCCAGGAACAGATGAAAAAGTTCATCATAACGAATTGCAATATATTGGCGAACATAGTATGAATACACCTGCTGCTGTTATTCCGCAAGCAAAAAAAGAAATCAAACGCTTAGCTGATATGGCAAAAGATAATTTGGAATTATCTATGGAAGGCTTTTTGAATGCAGATGATTCAAATATTGAAAAAGTATATAAACGAGAGGAAGATATAAACTTTATCAGTCATGCCATTACAGATTATCTGGTAAAATCCAATCAGCTGACTCTTCCTGTTGCTGACCGTGCAATTCTTGGTTCCATGTTCCATGTGGTAAATGATATTGAACGTATCGGAGATCACGCTGAGAATTTTGCAGATTTCACCAAAACCGAAGTAAAACACAATGCAGCATTAAGTATCAATGCAAAAAAAGAAATTGCTATGATGTATGGTTCTGTTGCCGAACTATTAATTCTTTCCATTGAAGCTTTTATGAATGATGACTCCGATAAATATCTTCCTAGAATTAACGAGCTTGAAACATCAGTCGATTCTATGGAACGAAAATATCAAAAGCATCATATTAAACGTATGGCAAAGGGTGATTGCGATCCACAGGCCGGCCTTTTGTTTTCTGATATGTTATCTGCTTTAGAAAGAATTGCAGATCATGGTATGAATATTGCTCTTTCTATCAATGATGATTATGATAGCGAAGAAGATATTGTAGAATAGTACGAAAAAACATCTGGATTGAATCATCCCTGTCTATTAACAAGGGAAAAGTTCAATCCAGATGTTTTTTATTTTCAGATTAAGCTCCGTCTTTTCATGATAATTCAATTATTTTGTAATCAAATGGGGCTACTTCTTCACGAATCACTTTATTTTCTAAATTCTGAATTAATGCCTTATGTTCTTTTTCTGGCACCCCTTCTTTTTTCATCCGTAAGTCAAATACTACTTTTTCTTTTTGATCTGTGGGATTTACCAACATCAGAAGTGCTTTATTTCCACATTTTTCTCCGAATACATCCTTTTGATTTGCTACAAAACGTACCATAGCGAGAACATTTTTATTAACAGCAAAATACAATGCATAACCAGTTTGTAAAACTTTTTCCTTAGACCTTAAACTGGTTATCTCTTTCAATTCCTGATATATCTGAACATCATTTTTATAAAATGTTTCTCGGTTAAATGGATCCATAAAACCGTGCATTCCATATTCATCTCCGTAATAAATACATGGCATTCCAGGAATAAAAAACTGTATAGCCATTGCAAGACGTGTCAGCCGCGCACCCTGTTTATCCATTTTCGATGTAATAACATATTCAGCCTGTTTTTCTCTTGATGGAAGCGTTTCATTCATTCCAGATGCAAATGTTGTACGTATTCTTGGAATATCATGAGAAGATAACAAATTCATAACAGCATAATAAAACGGTTTAGGATAATTACACTGTTGTCCCAGCAGAAATTCCTGCATGGCATAAGCATCCACATATCCAAGAAGATAATTAGTAGTATTTACCTTAAATGGATAATTCATAGCACTATCCAGTCCATCTCCCAATGCGTACTTTCTTTTGATGCCATAACTTTCTTTTGTGGTAACATCTTCCCATACTTCTCCAAGAAGAACATGATTCTTAAAAACGCTCTTTAGTGTCTTTCTCATGAGGAAAATAAATTCATCTGGAAGTTCATCTGCTACATCCAGCCGAAAACCTGAAGCACCTAAAGACAACCAATGTTTTAAAACAGAATTCTTTCCTGTGATAATATAGTTCACGAATTTATCATTCATTTCCTTCACTTCCGGCAGTGACTGGAATCCCCACCAGCTTTCATAGGTTCCATCTTCATGAAAAGTATACCAGTCATAATACGGTGACTCAGGTCCCTGATACGCACCATACCCTGGATAATTGCCTTTCTTATTAAAATAAACACTATCATCACCTGTATGGGAATATACTCCATCCAAAATTACATGAATTCTTTTTTCTTTTGCAATTTTACAAAGGCGTTTAAAATCTTCATTAGTTCCTAAAAACGGATCCACCTTTTTATAATCAGAAGTATTATATCTGTGATTAGAGGCAGCCTCTCCAATTGGATTTAAATAAATACAGGTTACCCCTAATTTTTTCAATTCATCCAGTTGTGAAATTATTCCTTCCAAATCTCCTCCGAAATAGTCACATGGATCATAAAACTGTTTCCCCGGCAACGGACCAAATAATGGTCGTTCTTCCCATTCTTTATGAATATAGACATCTCTGCCCATTCTTCGATGATGATTTTCACCACGCTCAAGATTTCTTGGATTACCTTTACAAAAACGATCTGGAAAAATCTGATACATAATCCCTTTTGACATCCATCTTGGTGTGTCAAAACCTTTTTCATACACTGTTATCTGAAAACATCCCGGAGACTCACCATATGTTGTTCCTTCTCCCTGTGTAACTCCTGGTTTTGCTCCATAAAAATAGCAATGATCAGCTTCCCAAATACGAAAATAATACCAGATTATACAACACTCTTCTGGCATGGTTATTACCTTTTCACAGCAATCTCCCCTCTGTTTCATCCTAAGCTCCCGATGAAAATTCTCCGAATAATATATGACATCTACACTGTCTGTATTCTTTGGTAATCCAAAAAGGCGAAGTGTAATGTCTTCGCCTTTTTCAACTGCACCAATAGGAGCTCTATATTTTTCTATTGAAGCATTATGAATCATAATTTTGTCTCTACTCTTTTCCTATTTTACAGTCTTAAGTTTCCAAATCTTTTCGTTATATTCTGCAATTGTTCTATCAGATGAGAAGAATCCAGATTTTGCAGTATTAACAACTGCCATTTTAACCCATTCATCATGATGATTTACATAACTGTCATACACTTTATCATAAACTTCGATATATGATGGTAAATCGTACAATACAAAATACTGATCTGGCTGTCCAAATTCACCAAACAGTAGTGACTGATAAATATCAGAGTATTTTCTCTTACCATATCTTGGAAGATCTCCATCAACCAGACAGTTACATACGTCTCTGATCTGAGGATTCTTCTCAAAGATTGTTCCAGGATTATAAGTATGATAACGTTTCATGTTGTTGATCTCATCAACAGTTGCACCAAAGATAAAGATATTATCTTCTCCCACCTGTTCATAAATCTCAACATTGGCACCATCCATTGTTCCCAATGTAATTGCACCATTCATCATGAATTTCATATTTCCTGTTCCTGAAGCTTCCAATCCTGCAGTTGACAGCTGTTCACTGATATCAGCTGCTGGAATCAGCATTTCTGCAACAGATACAGAATAGTTTTCTACAAAAACAACCTGCATTTTATCTTTAACTGCTGGATCGCTGTTGACCATATCACCAATAGAATTAATCAGACGGATAATGTCTTTTGCTCTTACATATCCTGGTGCTGCTTTTGCTCCAAAAATAAATGTAATTGGTGTTGTGATATAATCAGGGTTCTTCTTAACCTGCTGATACATATAAATAATGTGCAGACATTTCAGAAGCTGACGTTTATACTCATGAAGTCGTTTACACTGTACATCGAAAATAGAATTTGGATTAATTTTGATTCCCTGTTTTTCTTCCAGATATTTTGCAAAACGTACTTTATTTTTCTGTTTGATTTCATCATATTTTTTACAGAAGACAGGATCATCTTTTAATGGAAGTACTTCTTCAAAATGATGATAATCTTTCAAAATATCACCTTTTACATTTTCCTGTACCAGTTCACACAATTCCGGATTTGCCAGAGCAAACCATCTTCTATGTGTAATACCATTGGTAATCGCAAGGTATTTCTGAGGATAAATATTATAAGAATCATGGAAAAGCTGCTGTTTGATGATATCTCCATGAAGCTGAGATACACCATTTACACGATGACAAACAGCTACACATAAGTTTGCCATACGAATCTGTCCATTTCCAATAATTGCCATGTATGCAATCTTTCCTTCATCATTTCCATAATAAGTACGAAGCTTATTACAGTATTTTTCATTCATAATACAAATAATCTGGTAAATACGTGGAAGCAGAAGCTTAAACATATTTTCATCCCAGCATTCCAATGCTTCTGACATAATAGTATGATTTGTATAATTGAAAATCTTACTTACAATATCATAAGCTTCATCCCATCCAAAACCTTCTTCATCCATAAGTATTCTCATTAATTCAGGAATAGCCAGAGTTGGATGTGTATCATTAATCTGTACTACTGCATAATCAGGAAGTGTATGTAAATCTCCTCTATGCTCTTTGTGATGTCTTACAGCAAGCTGCATTGTAGCAGATGTAAGGAAATAGAACTGTTTCAAACGAAGCATCTTTCCTTGCATATGATCATCTGCAGGATACAGCACTTTTGAAATAACTTCAGCAAATGCCTGATCTGCCATAGCTTTATCATAAATACCTTCATTAAAGGAATGGAAGTCAAAACGTTGTTTACTTCTTGCACTCCAAAGACGTAAAGTTGCTGGTGTATTACTCTTATAACCAATAACTGGTACATCATATGGAACTGCAACAACTGTATTATAGTCTTTATGTTCAATCTTAAGACCATCTTCTGTCCAGTGTTCTTCAATTGTTCCGTTAAAGTGCACTTCAACACTCAGTTCCGGACGTTCAACTTCCCAGATATGTCCATCTCGAAGCCAGTCATCTTCTACTTCAATCTGTGTTCCATCAATAATTTTCTGTTTAAATAATCCAAATTCATATCGGATACCACATCCAATAACCGGAAGATCCAATGTTGCAAGAGATTCAAGGAAACATGCAGCAAGTCTTCCCAGACCACCATTTCCTAATCCTGCATCCTGTTCTTCATCAACGATTACATCAAAATCAATTCCCATTTGTTCAAATGCGGCTTTATAATCGTTGTATAGACCTTCATTAATCAGATTATTCGAAAAAGCACGTCCCATCAGAAACTCTGCTGACATATAATACAGTTTCTTAGCTCCCGTATCTTCTACTTTTTTTCGGCTTGCTGCCCACTGAGTCATAATATCATCACGTATACATCCTGCTGCTGCTTTATAAATTTCATCATTGGTAGCATCTTCTAGAGTAGTACCCAAGGTGTTAATTAACTTATTCTCTATCTTTGTAACAATGCCTTTTACCTTATTGTTACTGTGTCCTTTCATAGTTTTTCTCTCCTTTCAAACTGATGTATCTATTCTACAAGATGCTTTTATACATTTCAAGATATTTTTTAGCAGATTTTGAAAAACTGTTATCAGATTCCATAGCTCTTTTTATTAATCCCTGCTTTCTTTTTGGACTCTCAAGAGTTCTTAAAGCATAACGAATTGCATTGAGCATCTCATGTGCATTATAGTTTGCAAAGGAAAAACCATTTCCGGTATCTTCGTACTCATTATAACTTTGCACTGTATCTCTAAGACCACCTGTTTCACGAACAATAGGCAATGATCCATATCTTAATGCTATCATCTGTGAAATACCACATGGTTCAAACTTAGATGGCATCAGGAATAAATCACTTCCTGCATAGATCAGATGTGCAATTTCATTGTCATATGCAATATAAGAGCATACTCTGCCTTTATATTTTCCTTCCATATAACGGAAGAATTCTTCATACTCATAATCTCCAGTTCCAAGAATAACAACTGCCACATCTTCTGTACAGACAATTTCATCCAGCATGTATTTAACCAAATCAAGACCTTTTTGCTCTGTCAGACGTGAAACCATACCAATGACCGGTACTTCAGGTGTAATGGAAAGACCAAGTCTACTGATCAATTTCTCTTTATTTTTCTTCTTTCCTGAAAGATCATCTTTATTAAAATGGTAAGGGATCAGAGGATCTGTTTCCGGATCAAACTCTTCAACATTCATTCCGTTTAAGATTCCCCATGTATCTCCAGCTCTTGCATTTAAAATACCTTCCTGACGATAAGCAAAAGCCGGATTCCTGATTTCCTGTGCATAAGTAGGGCTAACTGTACTTAACCGATCTGCAAAGACCAGGGCTGCCTTCATAAAACTTGCACATTCATAATTATGCATGAATTCAGGGGTATCATATCTAGGATCAATTCCAAGCCACTGCTGGAACAGATCAAATCCAAATTCTCCCTGATACATCATATTATGAATTGTAAAAATAGTCTTTGAACGACCAATATCCCAATGTCCATATTGTGTTCTCAGCAGAATAGGAATTAATCCTGTCTGCCAGTCATTACAGTGAATCACATCTGGAATAAATACACGGCTTGCAGCTTCGATTACAGCACGGCAGAAGAAAGCATACTGCTCTCCTTCTGCAACTCCGCCTCTATAAACAGCATCTCCAAAATATCCTTCATTATCAATCAGATAATAAACAACTTCATTATAAACCAGTTCTTCAACTCCCACATAAACATGTGATCCGTTAAATACAATATAAAAATCTGTTAAATGTCTGGTCCGACCTGCATATTTATATTTCATCTGGCTATGAAAAGGCATCATAACTCTGGCATCTGCACCTATTTTGTTTAATTCTTTCGGAAGAGTTCCCATAACATCGGCAAGTCCTCCAAGTTTTACAAAAGGCGCACATTCTGCTGCAACCAATAGAACGTTTACTGCATTACTCATTAATACTAGCTCCTTTCGGAATAAATACAGGATGATTAGATGAACCTGCCAAATGAGCATTAGAGTAAACTTTTACATGACGATCTAATATTGTATGATCAATTTCAGCACCTTTGGCAATGAATCCTTCTGCCATAACGATAGAATTCTTGACAACTGCACCTTCAGAAATCTGAGATCCACGGAAAACAATAGAATTTTCAACTTTTCCATCAATTTCACATCCGCTACAGATGAGGCTGTTACTAACATCAGCTGTTTTTCCATATTTGGCAGGAGAACCATCAGCTGTTCTGGTATAAATTGGTCTTCCATGGAATAATTCTTCAATAACTTCTGGTTTTAATAAATCCATATTAACATTATAATATGCTTCCACTGAAGTAATGCATCCTACATATCCTTTAAATTCATATCCTTGAATTTTCAGACGATCAAAATTAGGAATGATTACATCAAAGAAGAAATGTTTCTTATTATGTGCCACTGCATCTTCAATCAGATCAATCAGCAGTGTTCTCTTCATAATATAAACATCCATGTTTTTCTTATTGGAACGCTGTTTTCCGTCAGAATAGCACATATTGATAATCTGTCCGCTTTCATCATCTGTTTTCATGTAAACTCCGTCATAGTCTACATTTGTTTCATCCCCATCAATATCAAAATACATTACTGAAATATCTGCATCTGATTTGATATGTTTATCCAGCATATCATTAAAATCTGCATTGAAGACCACATAAGAACGTCCCAAAAGCACATATTCTTCCTTTGCTTTTCTCAGGAAGTTCAGTGTTCCACGTAATCCATCCATAACGCTGGTATATTCTCCAGTCACAGATGCTCCTGTAATATATGGAGGGAAAATATACAATCCGTCATTTTTACGGTTTAATCCGTAAGCTTTACCGGATCCAACATGATTTAAAAGAGAATCATAATTTTTTCTTGTTAACAATCCAATATTTTTAATACCGGCATTTACCATATTACTTATTAAGAAATCTACTGCACGGTAACGTCCGCCAACTGGAAGTGCAGATGTACTTCTGCTACGAACCAAATCTCTTAATTTTCTATTTTCTTCCCCTGCATTAATAATTCCTAACATACGATTATTCATATTTCAATCCTCCTAGTGTAAGATGCTATCTGGGTAAACCATTGCACCGTCTTCGATAGTTGCATTTTCCAAAGCTACACTGCGATATCCTATAACAGTTACATTATCACCTTCACCTACAGTGCATCCTTTTTCAACAACAACCTCTTCGTCAATCAGTGCTTTGTCAATTGTACAGTTCTCACGAATTACTGTATTAGACATAATTACACTGTTTTTAACAACACTACCTTTTCCAATTTTAACGCCAGGATGAATAACACAATTTTCAACGTCACCTTCAACTACACATCCATCTGCTAAAATACTATTTTTAACTGTTGCATCTTTTGTAACAAAATGAGGAGGTAATGCATAATTTCTTGTGTAGATTTTCATTTTATCATCATCCAGATCTACCGGAGAATTTGGATCTAGCAATTCCATATTTGCTTCCCATAAACTGTCGATAGTTCCTACATCTCTCCAGTATCCTTCAAAATCATAAGCATACATTTTCTTACCTTCTTCCAATAGACGAGGAATAATATTCATTCCAAAGTCATGTGCAGAATCAGGATCATTTGCATCATCGATCAGGTACTGACGAATCAATTTATAATTGAAGATATAAAGACCCATTGAAGCTTTTGTACTCTTAGGCTCTGCAGGTTTTTCTTCAAATTCATAAATACGGTTATCTTCATCTGTATTCATGATTCCGAAACGTTTTGCTTCTTCATATGTAACATTCAATACAGAAATTGTACAATCTGCACCTTTTTCTTTGTGATATGCAAGCATTTTATTATAATCCATTGTACAAATCTGGTCACCAGATAATACAATAATATATTCTGGATCATAATTATCAATGAAATTAATATTCTGATAAATTGCATCGGCTGTTCCACGATACCAGTTACCCTGTTCTCCTCTTACATATGGAGGTAATACATATGCTCCACCTGTGATACTGTCAAGATCCCATGGTCCTCCAGTTCCAATATAAGAGTTTAACTCTAATGGTTCATACTGTGTCAGAACACCTACTGTATCAATTCCTGAATTGGAACAGTTTGATAATGGAAAATCGATAATTTTATATTTTCCACCGTATGAAACTGCAGGTTTTGCCTTTTTCTGAGTTAAAGCATACAGTCTGCTTCCCTGACCTCCAGCGAGCAGCATTGCAACAATCTCTTTTTTGTTAATCATAACTCTTTTTCCTCCTAATATTTTGATCCTTGATCATTATTTATTTCTTACTTTTAGTAGTTGTTTTATTGCTTTTTGTTTTCTCCTTTTCTATTTTGGCTTTGGCTTCCTGTTCTTTTTTATCATTTCCAGCTGCCGGTGCCTCCTGGATATCATTAGCTGCCTTTTTCACTTCTTTTTTTACTTCCTTTATTTCAGCTTTTTCCTTTTGATTCACCTGTGCTTTTACTGGTTTTTTACTCTTTTTTTCTGCTGCTTTTGCTGTCGCAGCTTTTTTCGTTTCTGTTTTTTTATCTGCCTCTTTTTTTCCTGTAGACTTTTTAGGTTTTGTTTCAACTTCCTCAACTTTATAGAAAACAACACTTAATGGTTTCAAAGAAATCAATGCTGTATCCTGATATGCTGACTTGCCCTTTCCGCCTTTGACTCTGATACGTTTCGTATTTACTTTACCCTCGCTGACATCACCGTCTCCACCAAAACTCAGATCATTACTGTCAAGAATCTTTGTAAGCTTTGCTTTTGTTGCCATCGGAATATGATATTTATCCCGTTCTATCGGAGTAAAATTACATACACACAGAATCTGCTCCTGTTTTTTCCCTCTGCGTTTCTTTCCTTTTCTGATAAATGCAACAACACCATGGTCTGCATCTCTTTGAAGTCTCCATTCAAATCCTTCAGGGCTCATATCCATCTCATATAATGCCGGCTCATCTTTATACAGATTATTTAATTTCATCACATACTGATTAAATGAACGATGCATCTCAAAATCATCGATCAGGAACCAGTCAAGCTGTTCTTTGTCTCTCCATTCAACAAACTGTGCAAACTCTCCACCCATGAATAATAATTTTTTCCCTGGATGTGCATATGTAAATCCATACAGAGTTCTTAAAGAAGCAAATTTTTCATCATATGAACCATACATTTTATTGATCATGGAACCTTTTCCATGAACCACTTCATCATGAGAGTATGGAAGAATATAATTCTCGCTATATGCATAATCCATAGAAAATGTTATTGCTCCATGATTATCTTTTCTAAACAGGGGATCAAGCTCCATATAATACAGAGTATCATGCATATATCCCATATTCCATTTATATACAAACCCAAGTCCGTCCGGATCATCAATATCACTGGTAACTTTAGGGAATGCTGTGGATTCCTCCGCAATAGTTAAAAATCCTTCATAGCTGGTACGTAATGCCTTATTCAGATTTCTAAGGAAATCAATAGATTCATAGTTAATATTTGTTCCATCCTCATTTGGTACAAACTCTCCTTGCTGTTTTCCAAAATCCAAATACAACATAGCACTTACAGCATCAATTCGAATTCCATCAACATGATACACATCTGCAAAAAATACTGCACTGGAAACAAGAAAACTCTGAACTTCCGGCTTACCATAATTAAACAGCAATGTTCCCCAGTCAGGCTGACTGCCCTTTCTAGGATCTGCATGATCATAAATATGAGTTCCATCAAACATTGCCAGTCCATGCTCATCTCTAGGAAAATGTGCAGGTACCCAGTCCAGGATAACTCCGATTCCTGCTTTGTGCATTTCATTTACAAAATAATTAAAATCTTCTGGAGTTCCATATCTAGATGTAACACTATAATATCCTGTTACCTGATATCCCCATGAAGGATCAAATGGATATTCTGTAATCGGCATCAGCTCAACATGTGTATATCCCATCTTCTGCAAGTATGGTATCAGCAAATCTGCAATCTCACGATAATTATAAAACTCCCGATCCTCCTCTTCCGGCATTTTCCATGTTCCCAGATGAATTTCATAAATAGACATTGGCTGGTTCAATGCCTGCCTTTTCTTACGCTGATTAATAAATCTTTTATCCGCCCATTTAAAATCATCAAAATCCCATACTTTAGATGCTGTATCAGGACGACATTCTGAACAGAACGCAAACGGATCACTTTTATAGCGGCATTTTCCGTCATACCCCTCAACATAATATTTGTACAAGTCACCTTTTTTCAGGCCTGCTATTTCAATCGTATAAATTCCATCCTTGTCACGCTTCATCGGATGTGCCAATGGATTCCAAAAGTTAAAATCCCCAACAACGCTTACTGATTTCGCATTTGGTGCCCATACAGCAAATCTGTGAGTCTTGCTTTCTTCTAGATAATGACACCCAAACGTAAGGTACGCTTTCTGTGCTTTCCCAGTCTGAAATAAGTACAAGTCATCACGACTAATAGCTTCATTCATAGTACAAGTTCCTCCTTCTCAATTGTTCATCTTGAAACAAGACACTGTTATCTCAGCTACTGCCTCTCTTTTTATGGCAATAATACTGTGATTCGTTCATACAATAAGGCTGTTAGCATCCAAAACCAAACGGAATACTGTTGTTATATACGAAAAGTCACCCCCGGCAAGTGAAACGTCAACTTCTCATAAAACAAAAAAGCGTAAATGCTCCCTCTGCTTATTCTTGCAAGGGGCATTTACGCCGAAAATCCATCTATGTTTATACAGTGTATAGCAAAGAATGTGACATGATGTCCGATTACAAGACACTACTAATTCCTTATTGTTTCCATATCTTTACTATACCAAATTTCAGAGAATAATTCAACAAATTGCACAAATTTTAAAACAATAAACTAAGAATATTTTGTCAAAAATCTATTATATTAAAATACTGATTTTGAGTCTCTGATTTTAGGTTCATAGCCTTTTTCTTTTAGTGATTCAATAATCTTCTCTTTATGGTCTGTTCCAAAGGCTTCCATGGTAATTGTAAGTTCCACTGCACTGTTTCTATTAATGCTAACAAACTGGTTATGCTCCAGCTTTATTATATTTCCCTGTGCATTTGCTATCACCTGAGAAACCCTTGTCAATTCTCCTGGTTTATCTGGGAGAAATACTGAAACTGTAAAAATTCGGTTTCTCATGATCAATCCATGCTGCACCAGAGATGCAATGGTAATAACGTCCATATTACCTCCACTGATGATTGATACAACTTTTTTATTCTTTACATTCAGGTGTTTTAGTGCTGCAATAGTTAACAGCCCTGAATTCTCTGCCAGCATTTTATGATTTTCCAGCAGATCAAGAAAACAAGGAATCAATTCTTCATCTTTTATGGTTATAACTCTGTCCAGATTTTCCTGAATAAATGGGAAGATCAACTTTCCTGGAGTCTGTACTGCAGTACCATCAGCAATAGTATTTACACGATCGCATGAAACAACCTTTCCTGCTTTCAATGATGCTTTCATACAAGCTGCACCTTCCGGTTCAACACCGATTACTTTAATCTTTGGATTTAAAAGTTTGGCCAGTGTTGAAACGCCTGTTGCCAGTCCTCCTCCTCCAATTGGTACCAGAATATAATCCACTGTTGGAAGTTCCTTGAAAATATCCATAGCAATGGTTCCCTGTCCGGTAGCAACCGTCAGATCATCAAATGGATGAACAAAAGTATACCCTTTTTCAGCCGCCAATGCAAGAGCATGTTCACATGCCTGGTCATAAACATCTCCATGCAATACAACTTCCGCTCCAAGATCCTTGGTTCTGTTAACTTTTAACAGCGGGGTTGTTGTAGGCATAACAATTGTCGCCTTTACTCCCTGTTTAGCGGCTGCTAACGCAACTCCCTGTGCATGATTTCCCGCCGACGCCGTGATCAGACCTTTTTTCTTTTCATCTTCTGACAGTTTACTGATTTTATAATATGCTCCTCTGATTTTATAAGCTCCTGTAAGCTGCATATTCTCAGGTTTTAAATAAACCTGATTCCCTGTCTGTTCAGAAAAATAATCACTTTTGATCAGTTTTGTAGGAAGCACAACCTCCTGTACTTTATCATATGCTTCTTCAAAATCATATAATTCTAACATTTTAATCTTCTCCTCTTTCAAACAATGCATTGACGAACATATCTGAATCAAATTCCTGTAAATCATCCACCTGCTCACCAATTCCAATATATTTTACCGGTATTCCCAATTCAGATTGAATAGCAATGGCAATACCACCTTTTGCTGTTCCATCAAGTTTTGTAAGAATTATACCTGAAATATCCATTGCTTCTTTAAATTGCTTTGCCTGAGCCAGTGCATTTTGTCCTGTAGTTCCATCTAAAACAATCAAAGTCTCAAGATATGCTTCACTATATTCTTTCTGGATAATTCGATTAATCTTGCTTAATTCGTTCATCAGATTCTTTTTATTATGAAGACGTCCTGCAGTATCACAAAGCAGAATATCAACATCACGTGCTTTTGCCGCAGCTATCGCATCATATACTACTGCAGCAGGATCAGCTCCTTCTGACTGGCTGATAATATCAACACCTGCACGATTTGCCCATTCTTTCAGCTGATCTATAGCACCTGCACGAAAGGTATCTGCTGCGGCCAGAAGAACTTTCTTACCCTGTCCTTTCAGTATTGCTGCAAGTTTTCCAACAGAAGTGGTTTTCCCAACTCCGTTAACACCAATTACAAGTACTACACTTTTTTTATTCTGATATTCGTATGCATCTTTATCCAGCTTCATCTGATCCTTTATTGAATCGATCAGAAGCTTCCTGCATTCTTCAGGTTCTTTAATTTTTTGTTCCTTTACTTTAACTTTCAAATCCTCAATGATATTCATGGTTGTATCAATTCCCATGTCACTCATAATCAGAATTTCTTCCAACTCTTCATAAAAATCATCATCTATTCCAGAAAATCCACTGAAAATAGAATCAAATCCTGCCGCAATATTATTTCTGGTCTTAGACAACCCTTGCGCAAGTCTGCTAAAAAAACCTTTTTTCTCTGCCATTCCATTTCCTCCTATTATTCTTCTAGATCCTTTTCTATCAGATTCACAGAAACCTGTGTTGATACACCTTTTTCCTGCATTGTAATTCCATAAAGAACATCTGCTGCCATCATGGTTCCTCTTCTATGTGTTATTACGATAAACTGTGTTTCTTTCGTAAGTTTGTGTAAATATCTTGCAAATCTTGTAACATTAGAATCATCCAATGCTGCCTCGATTTCATCTAACAGACAAAATGGAGAAGGCTTCAGATTCTGAATTGCAAACAGAAGTGAAATTGCCGTTAAAGCTTTCTCACCACCGGAAAGCTGCATCATATTCTGCAGTTTTTTCCCTGGTGGCTGTGCAATAATACGAATGCCTGATTCAAGAACATCATCATCTGTCAGTTCCAATTTTGCAACTCCTCCGCCAAATAGTTCAACAAACACTTTCTGAAACATATCCTGAATATCTTTAAATTTTTCGTCAAACTGTCTTCGCATGGCATCTTCCAGTTCCTTAATCAGAGATGTTAGATGCGCTTCTGCTTTCACAATATCTTCGTGCTGCCGTTGTAAAAATTCATAACGTTCCGAAATTTCCCTGTAATCTTCAATGGCATTGACATTAACCGGCCCCAATGTACGAATATTGCTCTTAATATCCGTTATTTCTTCTTTCAACCGGGTAAGACTTTCTGTTATTTCTTCTGTAATCGTTACCTTTGCCTGATTATAGGTAATTTCATAATTATCCCACATGTAATCCAGCAATTCCTGCTGTTTTTCTTCCTGCTTCTCTTTTGCACCTGTAAGACGAAAAACTTCTTTATCATAACCGCTGGCACGTTCCATAATTTCTTCCCGTTCCTGCATGGTTTTCTTATAAATCTCTGTTCGGGCTTCCACTTCTGTTTTCATCTTTTCCAGATTTTCTTTTTTCATTTCAACAGCATCGGATGTTTCCCGGATGTACATTTTCAGCTGTCTGATCTGATCTTCTATTTTCTGAACTGTTCCAGTGGTATTTCTTGCATTTTCATCATTCAGTTTCAGACCAGATACCAATTTTTCCACTTCAAAACGCACTCTGGCATGATTGCTTTCTTCAAATTCCAGTTTTTGTTTCAGCTGTCCGGATTTCATATGAATTTCTGCGATAATCCGGGACTGCTCATCAGCTTTTTTATGAAGAACAGCAAGTTTATTTTCTATTTCCTCAATTTTTTGCTCGTCCGTTTTATTGGCAATCTCCAAATCATTTTTCTTATCAAGAAGTTCTCTGGCATCAACAACAGCATTTTCTTTTTCTGTTTCCAATACTTCTATCTGCTGTTTAAGAGTTCCAATTCTATTCGTAAGATCTTCCTCCTGATGAGAAAAAGCTGACAGCGACATTTCCTGAGTATTCAGTTCCAATAATATCTGCTGATATTCTTTGTTTAATCTTACCACAGTTTCCTGATATTCTCTGACTCTTTTTTCATTTTCATAACATTTGTCTTCATTTTCCTGAAGTACTACCCGTATTTTTTCAAGCTTTTCTTTTAAATCTTTTACTTCCCGATTTCTCCCAAGCAAATTCCCTTTATTTTTAAATGCGCCACCAGACATGGAACCCCCACGGTTTAATCCGTCACCATCCAAGGTAACAATACGGACAGAATGATGGTACTTATTTGCAATACTAATTCCTGCATCCATATCCTTTACGACCAGCACCTGTCCCAGCAGAGATGCAAATAAATCAGAATACCTTTGATCATAAGATACCAGTTCATTGGCCGGGCCAACTACACCCGGTTCAGAAAGTATCTCGCGCCTGGCAAATGATTTTCCTTTGACAGCATCCAAAGGAAGAAAAGTAACCCTTCCATATCGATTTCTTTTTAAGAACTCTATCAATTCCTTAGCAGTATTCTGCGTATCCGTTACAATATTTTGGATACTTCCGCCTAATGCAGTTTCAATAGCTGACTCATACATAGAATCCACCTTAACAATATCTGCAACAGCACCAATAATACCAGGAACTTTATGTTTCTGCTCCATTACTTTTTTTATGCCATATCCATATCCGTCATAACGCTCTGACATATTTCTCAATGTTTCATAATTAGACTGCATTCGATGAAACTTTTCTTTTTTTTGTGCCAGAATATGATTCAGTTCCTGTCCCTCTTTTTCCAAAGTTTCTGTAATTCTCTGACTATTTCTTATTTGTATTGTCAGTGATTCTTTCTCTCTTTTTAAATCCGCTATTTTATTTTCCAATTGCTGACGACTAACATGTCCACCTGATAATTCCTGCTCAAGCATGATTTTCTGATGTTTTAAATTTTCGATTTGAACCTGTAGTTGTTCTTCTACGGTATGAAATCTTTCCAGCTGACTGGAAACTTTCATCTGATTGCTATTAAAGTCACTGATCTGTTCCTGTAAACCAGATAATTCTTCCTCCAGTTCCTGAATTTCTTTCTGATAAAGAGCAGCTTCACTTTCTCTTTCTACACGTATCCGGGTAGTATCTTCGAACTGCCTGCGAATCATATCAGCTTCTGCCTGGATTTCTTCAATTTGGTGCTTTTTTTCGTTTATTTCTTCTTCAATACGCTCTTTTTCTTCCAAATGATAGGTGTGTTTTGTTCTTTCGGTATTGATTTGTTCTTCCAGAACTTTTATCTCACCTTCATGACGTTGTACATTCACTTTATCTTCAGAAATATCACTGGTTGTCTGAGAGATCTTATCATTAAGATTCTTTAACTGCCGATCTTCCTTTTCATACTTTTCCTTCGCCTTTTCCATTTTAACATTGGCTTCATTCATCTCTCTTGTGGCAATTTCAATTTTTCCATCCAGCAACTGAAGCTCTTCTGATATTTTTTTATTTTCCAGTAAAAAAAGCTTGATATCCCTTTCCTTTAACTGATCTCTATAAATCAGATATTCCTTCGCCTTTTCAGACTGTTTTTTGAGCGGTCCAATCTGACGCTCCAATTCGGTAAGAATATCCGTTACTCTAACAAGATTTTCTCTTTCCGCATCAAGCGATTTTTGAGTTTCTGCCTTATTCTTTTTATATTTTACAATTCCAGCAGCCTCATCAAAAAGTTCTCTTCTATCTTCAGGTTTTCCACTTAAAATCTGATCGATCTGACCCTGTCCAATGATTGAATATCCTTCTTTACCAACACCAGTGTCAAAAAAAAGTTCTACAATATCTTTCCTTCTACATGGACTTCCATTAATCAAATATTCACTTTCTCCTGAGCGATAGACTCTTCTTGCAACTGTTACTTCTTCAAATTGTATAGGTAGACTTCCGTCACTGTTATCCATTGTAATAGCCACATATGCTGAACCCATAGGTTTTCTTAATTCCGTTCCTGAGAAAATAACATCCTCCATTTTAGCACCACGCAACTGCTTGGCACTCTGTTCACCTAAAACCCATCGGACCGCATCTGCCACATTGCTTTTCCCGCTGCCATTTGGACCAACAATTCCAGTAATACCATTATTAAATTGAAAAATCATCTTATGGGCAAAAGATTTAAAACCATTGACTTCAATACTTTTTAAATACATGTCCATCCTCTACTTTTTATATTTATTTATCGCTTCAAATGCCGCATGCTGTTCTGCAGTCTTTTTACTTCCTCCAACACCTGTTCCAATTACTGTATTTCCCAGTCTTGCTTCAATGGTAAACTGCTTTTTATGATCCGGACCTTCTTCTTTTACAAGGACATACTGCAGTGTTTCATTTCCCTCTCCCTGAACAATTTCCTGAAGATGTGTCTTTGCATCAAAAAATAAAACTTTATTTTCCACATCTTTCATTAAATATGTTTCTATAAATGTTCTTGCCGCTTCCAATCCCTGATCCAGATAAATAGCTCCAATTACAGCTTCGAATGCATCCGACAGAATAGAATCCCTTTCCCTTCCGCCTGTCATATCTTCTCCTCTGCTTAAAAGCAGATAATCTCCTAAAGAAATATCTTTGGCACACATTGCCAGTGTTGGCTCACATACAAGGCTTGCACGTAATTTTGTAAGCTTTCCCTCCGGCTCTTTCTTATATATTCGAAACAGATAATCACTTGTAACTAATTCCAGAACCGCATCTCCTAAAAACTCCAAACGTTCATTATTCTTGTCTTTACTCATTTTTCGTTCATTTGCATAAGAACTGTGTATCAAAGCATGAGTAAGAAGTTTCTGATTATGGAATTTTATTCCAATTTTATTCTGTAATTCCTCCACTTTTTTTTCTTTCATTACTTCTGTCCTTTTTCCCTTGTAATTTCAGCCTTTATTTTTTCATTTATCTCCTGTTCTGAAAATGTAATACATTGAATAATTGCATTTTTCATTTCTTTTGCAGTAGCAGACCCATGTACTTTCACTACCAATCCATTCAATCCAAGAAGTGGTGCACCGCCATATTCAGATGCATCAAATCTTTTTAATGTTTTTTTCAATGCAGGCTTAGCCAAAAGAGCACCTATTTTACTTTTTAAAGTACTCATCATTCCTGCCTTAATCTCTTTAACAAGTACTCCTGATAATCCTTCTGATAATTTTAATATGGTATTTCCAACAAAAGCATCACATAATACTACATCTGCCGCACCATATGGCACATCTCTTGGCTCAATACTTCCGGTATAATTTAATCCTTCACAGGCCTTTAACAAAGGAGCTGTCTCTTTTACCAGCTGATTTCCTTTTGCTTCTTCCACACCTACATTAACCAATGCAACTTTTGGAGATTGAACTCCAATTACATGTTCCATATAAATAGATCCCATTTTGGCAAATTCCACCAGATATTCCGGCTTGGCATCCATATTTGCTCCTGCATCAATCAAAAGCATAACTCCCTTAGCTGTAGGCATAATTGCACCAAGAGGTGCTCGCTTTACCCCTTTTATTCGTCCCACCAGGAACTGACCTCCTACCAGTACAGCTCCAGAACTTCCAGCAGAAACAAATGCATCTGCAGTCTGATCTTTAACCATCTTCATTGCAACTACCATGGAAGAATCTTTCTTCTTACGAATCGCTTCCACCGGTGATTCGTCACAAGAAATTTCTTCTTCTGCATTTACCACTTCTATCTGCTCGCTTTTATAACGATATTTTTTTAATTCTTCATGGATTTTTGCTGACTTTCCAACTAGAAATACTTTAATATTATTTCTTTCATTTACTGCATCAACAGCACCTTTTACGATTTCCCCTGGCGCATTGTCTCCACCCATTGCATCCAGTGCAACTTTCACTAATTTCTCCATAATTGATTTACTCCTTTTCTAGAAATCTTTACTAATTCAAAGTGGCAATTTCCTATGAAACAAAAAAGTTCTTTGAGATAAGGAAAGCACCATACGCCTAAACGTATGATGCTTTCACCGAAAGTACGCTTCCACGTACAAATTATTCAGCATGTGCTGCAACAATTTCTTTTTTATTGTAAGATCCGCAGGCTTTACATACTCTGTGAGGCATCATCAGCGCACCACATTTGCTGCATTTAACAAGTGTTGGAGCAGTCATCTTCCAGTTTGCTCTACGTTTGTTTCTTCTTCCTTTGGATGATTTATTCTTTGGACAAATTGACATTGGTTTACACCTCCTTAAAATTCTTAAAAATATCCTGAATAGCTGCCATACGAGGGTCTGCCACCGTACGATCGCAGCCACACTCTTTTTTATTCAGATTTGTTCCACATACCGGACAAAGTCCTTTACAGTCTTCTCTGCATAAAAGCTTTGACGGAAGCTTCGGAACAACTTCATCGAAGATCAGTAAATCCATATCCAGTTCTCTGTCCTCAATATATGAGAACTCGCCATCTTCCTGATTCAGATGATCAAAATCCACTTCTTCCATTACATCTACAGTGACGGTATACAACACTTCATCCAGGCATCGATCACATGGAATCCCAAGAATCATCTCCGTCTTAAAACTCCAGGAAACCGTATTCTTCCCAGTATTCTGAAATGTAACCGGAAACTTATCTTTCTTACGGATGGGATAAGACACACCTTTTAGCTTAATCTCATCCATATCAACATATGCTTCCTGTGTTTCTGCATAATTTGGTGTCGAAATAAATTTTGATAACTGTAATTTCATACTATCTCCTAAAAAATCATACCGTACTATTATACGAATGCAACAACAGTTTGTCAAGGAATTTCCCTTACTTTTTTGTCAGGAAACTATTTTACCAATGCAACTGTATCTCTGGCAATCATTAATTCTTCATTTGTTGGAACACAAAGAAGTGCAACTTTAGAGTCATCAGCAGAAATTACTGCATTTTCTCCATGAACATCATTCTTTTTATCATCCAGCTTTGCACCAAGATATCCAAGATAATCACAAATCGCTGCTCGTGTAATATCATCGTTTTCACCAAGACCAGCTGTAAATGCAATTGCATCTACTCCATTCATTGCCGCTGTATATGCCCCAATGTATTTTGCCACACGATAAACATATGCATCTAATGCTGCTGTTGCAGCTTCATTTCCTTCTGCTCTTGCTGCTTTTACATCTCTGAAATCAGAGGATACTCCTGATAATCCGTATACTCCTGACTCTTTATTAAGAATATTTAATACTTCAGAAGCTGTTTTATTTTCTTTATTTGCAATAAATTCAATAATTGCAGGATCTAAATCTCCGGAACGAGTTCCCATAATCAATCCTTCCAATGGTGTCAATCCCATGGAAGTGTCTACAGATTTTCCGCCTTCCACTGCTGTTACACTTGCTCCGTTTCCAAGGTGACATACAATAATCTTTAAATCTTTAATATCTTTTCCTAACATCTTTGCAGCTTCTGTTGAAACAAACTGATGAGAAGTTCCATGAAAACCATAGCGACGAATTCCGTCTTCATCATAATATTTACGAGGAATTCCATATAAATAAGCTTTTTCAGGCATTGTCTGATGAAATGCTGTATCAAATACTGCCACCATTGGAAGATTTGGCATTAATTCCTGACATGCACGTACACCAATTAATCCGGCAGGATTATGAAGCGGTGCAAATACACTACATTCTTCAACTTCTTTTATAACTTCATCTGTAATGATACAGGATTTTGTAAATTTTTCTCCACCATGTACAATACGATGTCCAACTGCTTCAATTTCATCAAGACTTTCTACAACACCATTTTCCTTATCTGTCAGCTGGTCCAGCACAATTCCGATTGCTGTCTTGTGATCTGGCATTGCAGGTGTAGATTTGATTTTATCTTTTCCTGCAGGCTGATGTGTTAATGCACCATCAATTCCAATTCTTTCACACAGTCCTTTTGCCAGTACAGTTTCTGTATCAGAATCGATTAACTGATATTTTAATGATGAACTTCCACAGTTAATTACTAAAACTTTCATTTACTATTCTCCTTACTTGTCTGATTTCTATTTATCCTCTTCTAATGCCGCTGCCTGCACACATGTAATTGCAACCGCACCTACGATATCAGATGCTACGCATCCTCTTGATAAGTCATTTACAGGTTTTGCAATTCCCTGAGTAATAGGGCCGTATGCCTGAGCATTACCCAGTCTCTGTACCAGCTTATAACCGATATTTCCAGCATCAAGGTCTGGGAATACTAAAACATTTGCTTTTCCTGCGACTTCACTTCTTGGTGCCTTTGTTGCTGCAACTTCAGGTACAATAGCTGCATCCAGCTGTAATTCACCACAAATCAGATACTCCGGATATTTTTCTTTTGCAATATTTGTTGCTTCTACTACTTTAGTTACATCATCATGTTTTGCACTTCCACATGTTGAATGAGAAAGCATGGCCACTCTTGGTACATCCCCAATCAGCTGTTTAAATGTTTTTGCAGAACTTGATGCAATTGCTGCCAGCTGTTCCGGATTAGGATTCTGGTTCAGACCACAGTCTGCAAACACAAAACATCCGTTTGACCCCATATCTTTTGCCTGAGTATCCATTAACATAAATGCAGAAACAATTTCAGTATTTGGTGCTGTTTTTACAACCTGCAGTGCTGCACGAAGTACATTTGCTGATGAATTAATGGCCCCTGCCACCATACCGTCTGCATGTCCTGCGCGAACCATTGTAGCTCCAAAAAATAAAGGATTAGAGAGAAGAATTTCCTTGGCATCTTCCGGAAGTAATCCCTTACTTTTTCTTGCTTCACATAGAGATTCAATATATGTATTGAGATTTTCACAATTTGCAGGATCGACAAAAACAGCTTTTGAAATATCCAATTCTCCTGCTTTTGCCAGAATATCTTCTTTCTTTCCCACTAAAATGACATCTGCAATTCCTTCTTCCAGCACTTCTGCTGCTGCAGTTAAAGTTCTAATGTCTGTTGTCTCAGGCAATACGACTGTCTTTTTGTTAGCCTTTGCCTTTTTCTTGATTTCATCAATAACACTCATTTGCGTTGCTCCTTTCAACTTTCCACAAAGATGAATTTAATCCTTTCAAATTATACAACATCATCATCTTGTATACAACATTTGCATATGTATTTTTCGTTGTACATTTTAGTTCAAACCGTATTTATAAAACCGGTTCCGTTTATTACATAACTATATTCATTCTACATTCTTTTGTTTTATATGACAAGATGTTCAATCTTTATTTTTCATTTTTTGTGCAGTTTTACTTTTTTTTCATTCTCATTTATAATACAATTACTGAAAAAAATATGAAAGAAAGGACAGGTCTATGAAAACCGCCGCAATAATTTGTGAATACAACCCTTTTCATAACGGACATGCATACCATATCCAGAAAACAAAAGAAGAAACAGGTGCAGAATATATTGTTGCATTAATGAGTGGAAACTATGTTCAAAGAGGTACTCCTGCCATTCTGGAAAAACAGATTCGAACCCAGATGGCATTACAAAATGGTGCTGATCTGGTCATTGAACTTCCTTTATATTTCGCATGCGGTTCAGCTCCGTATTTTGCTTCGGGAAGTGTTTCTCTTCTAAATCATTTGGGCATCATTGATACATTATCATTTGGAAGTGAATGCGGAAATATTTCCCTTTTAAAGGAAATCGCTTCTTTTCTACTAGAATACGAAAACACAATTTCATCAGAAACATCCCAGTTAATAAAACTCGGCCATCCGTTTCCAAAAGCACAGGAAATAGCTTTCACCAAACACTGCCCGGATTCATCATGGCTTCCCGTTATAAGAGAACCAAATAATATTCTTGGACTGGAATATCTTAAAGCATTGCTTTCCAGTAAAAGTTCTATAAAACCTTTTAGTCTTTCACGTACCGGCAGTGGTCATCATGAAAATCAGCTGACCTCTAAAATAAGTTCTGCCTCTGCTATTCGAAATATAATAGAAAAAGAGCCTGACAATCCGTCAATTTTTTCACAAATTCCTGAAAACTGTAAATGTATATTAAAAGAGCATCTTCAATCTGATGCTCCAGTTACAATGGATGATTTTTCAGAAATTTTAAAAACATTGCTGATTCTCCACCCCAACCTTACTGATTTCTGGGAAATATCATCGGACTTCCAGGATATGCTTCACAAATATTATCGTCCGGATATTACATGCACAGAGCTAATAGCTGACTGTAAAAGCAAACATCTTACCTGGACACGCATCAGCAGAAACCTGTTGCACATTATACTAAATATTACAAAATCACATTATCAAATAATTAACAATCTGGATTATTCTCTTTACTATCAGATTTTGGGGTTTAAAAAAGAATCCTCCTTTTTGATTTCTGAAATGAAAAGAAACGCTTCTGTTCCAATGGTTCGGCATCTTCGTCCGTGGAAAGATGCTCTATCTCCTGAACAGAATTTTCTTTTAAGTTCCGAAAGACAGGCCGATTCTCTATACAAAATGATTCTAGGTGAAAAATTCGGTATCTGCTGGAAAGATCAGCAAATTATCGTCTAGTTTTCTCTCCTGCCACATAAAATATATTATATGTGGCAGGAGGTTCTATATGAAAAAAATAGTTTCCCAGATTCTTTTTTTATGCTTCACAGCTATTCTTCTTTTTTTCCCGGAACAATCCATTGAAGGTGCCCGAAACGGTCTTCTTCTTTGGTCCGGAACTATTGTCCCTACCTTGCTTCCCTTTTTACTTCTTACCGGTTTCATGAATAAATATCATACTCTTCATTATGTTTCATGGCTGTTTTTCCCGATTTACCGGTTATTTCCTCTTTTAAACAGAGATTTGGCCTACACTCTCATTCTTGGCTTTTTCTGCGGGTATCCTCTAGGCGGAAAAATCATTAATGATCTTGTGCTATCCGGTTCCTACACAAAAAAAGAAGGGCAGTTCCTTCTTGCAGTATGTAACAATGTAAGTCCAATGTTCACCATTGGTTATACTTTAACTTTAATATTACATAGCAGGGTACCTGTCCCTCTTTTCTTTTTTTGCCTTTATGCACCAAATATATGCTTTTTTCTGTTTCTTCTCAACTTAAGCCGAGAAAAGCAATTTCTCTATATCCATCAACAGCCAGAGGGATTTGCCCCTAAAAAAACTACTGATGAAATCATTTTCGATGCTTTACACTCAATTTTTGCTATTGGGATTTATATTATGCTGTTTTCCATTGGTACAAATCTTTTAACTTCCTTTAGACCCTTTGGGGTTTTTTCTGATATTATTATTGGATGTCTGGAAATCACTACCGGAATTACTTACTGGGGATCCCTTCCAATTCCTCTTTCTGTAAAAATCGCCATCCTCTGTGCTATCAGTTCTTTTGGCGGCATCTGTAGCATAATGCAGACCAAAAGCGTATGTAAAGAAAGTCAGCTTTCACTTTTTCCTTATGTGTTCCTAAAATCCTTTTTTGCTGTTATCAGCGGTATCTTAGCTTTATTGCTCTTTTGACAGAAAGTCTTCAACAGTTCTGGTCTTGACACGTGGCATAGTCACTCCTGAAAGCTGTTCATCTATTTCCTGCCCATTAACTTTAATAGATTCCAGATCAGAATCTAAAGTTGATAACAATTGGTCAAAAACACTTTTCTGTGCATCTCTTACACTTTCCACATATCCTTGGACATCTTCCATAATTTCTCTGGCATATTGTAATGCTCCAACACGTATTTGATCAGCTTCTTCATTAGCATTATGAATCAGTCCCTGAGCATGATTCTGGGCGGTTGTTTCAATTTC
The DNA here is from genome assembly GCF_001940315.1 of Anaerostipes sp. 494a. Taxonomy (NCBI): domain Bacteria; kingdom Bacillati; phylum Bacillota; class Clostridia; order Lachnospirales; family Lachnospiraceae; genus Anaerostipes; species Anaerostipes sp. 494a. The sequence continues at coordinate 767,416 of NZ_MJIF01000001.1, forward strand.
ATCCGCTCTCATTTTTGCCATTTCAACAATTTCATTTTCATCAATCAGAGTTCCTGCCTCCGAAGCAGCCTGATTAAGCATTTCCTGAGCTTTTACTCTTGCATCTTCCAAAATAGACTCTTTATTCATAATAATCTTATGACTTCTCTCAATCTCACCTGGAATCTGTTTTCTCAATTCCTCAATTACAGTCATCAAAACATCTTTATCCATGATAACCTTGCCAGGACTAAATCGTGCAGGCTTTGCCTCATCAATCAGTACTTCAATATCATCTATCATTTCATGTAAATACTTCTCACTCATTTTTTGCAGTCCCTCCTATTTTTCAAACTTCTTTTTCAGACATTTTTCTACAGACGCAGGTACCATATCTGATACATCTCCTCCATATGAAGCAATTTCCTTTACAATAGTCGAACTCACATATGAATAATCAATGCTTGTAGTAAAAAACATAGTATCCAGTTCTTTATTCAGTTTACTGTTAATCTGTGCAATCTGAAGCTCATATTCAAAATCTGTCACGGCACGTAATCCACGAACAGAAACATTGGCATTATGTTCTTTGGCAAAATCAACCAGTAATCCTGAAAAAGAGGTTACTTCAACATTATCCAAATGTTTAGTTACATCTTTAATCATTTGAACTTTTTCTTCTGTTGTAAATAAAGGGGTTTTGGCACTGTTTACCAAAACGGCAATTATTAATTTGTCAAATACCTTTGCAGAACGTTCAATAATATCTAAATGCCCATAAGTTACCGGATCAAAACTTCCGGGATAAACGGCAATACTCATCTTCCTCTTCCTCCTAAGCTTTCCTCAGAAATGTATGTTTGTTTGTTTTATAGTCTTTCTCACGTATAATCTTAAGATTCTCAAACCATTCTTCTGAAATTTCTGTATCAAGAGACGATTCCACGATCACAATAGTATCCTGCCCACAAATTGATGACTGATCTAAAAGTGTCAGAATCTTTTTTTCAAATCCTTTAGCATATGGAGGATCCATAAAAATAAAATCAAACACTTTGCCTGAAAGTTTTCCAATAGCAGAGGACACATCTGTAGCCATAACTGTAGCATACTCATTTAAATGAGTATGTCTCAGGTTTTCTTTAATACACCGGATTGGCTTTCCTGCACTTTCAACAAAATATGCTTCCCTTGCTCCTCTGCTTAGTGCTTCAATTCCTATTCCGCCACTTCCTGCAAATAAATCCAGAAACAAACAGCCAGGGATATCATACTGAATCATATTGAACAGAGTTTCTTTTATTCGATCCTGTGTAGGTCTTGTCTCCATTCCTTCTATAGTCTTTAATTTTAAACTTTTTGCACTTCCTGCTATAACTCTCATCTAACAAACATTCCTTATTTTTTACTTTTCTTTATTTTATTATATACACAGATTTTGTCAACTAAATTTCAGCAGGTTCAATACTTCATACAATCTGTTTTTACAAAAAAGGAAAAGCATTTTTATACTTCTTGTATCTGCCATTACAAAATTTTCTTCCGGGAACAAAACGGACAAGGCCTTTCCATGAACTAAAAATAATTAAGCGGGCTACAGATTTTTCATCTGCAGCCCGCCAGTTTACATAACTGATTTGTCTTTTGTTTTCCTTATCGGGACATTTCTTCTTCCTGTCTGCGGATCATTTTACGGACCATTTCTCCTCCTACAGAACCAGCCTGAGCTGTTGTCAGATGTCCATTATATCCTTCTTTTAAGTCTACCCCGATTTCATTTGCTACTTCAAACTTAAATCTGTCTAATGCCCCTCTTGCTTCTGGCACTTCAACTCTGTTTGATCCTTTGCTTCTTGCTGAAGTTCGTTCTTCCATTTGAATTTCCTCCATTTCTTTTGTAGTTATTTGTTACGCTGATAGTATGTGCCAACAAACAAAAGATACACTAGGAGTTTTTACATAAACTAACATTTTTTTCAAATTTCAATAACGAACTCTAAATCCTTTTTCATTTTCACACAATGGGCTTTCTTCAACTTCAATATCATCCACTCTAACAAATCGATTTCCATATTTAATTGTCTCTAAAAACTGCTGCACCTGAAGTCTTGTCCCTTGAACTTCTGCAGTTACTGAACCATCATACATATTTTTCACCCATCCAGTTAAATGATATCGTTCTGCATTCATATTGACAAAGAAACGAAATCCGACACCTTGAACTCTTCCTGTAAATCTCAAATAATATCGTACCATCTTAATATCCTCCCTATAATTTGTGTGCAAGGCTGATCTGTTTTTCTAAACGACTATTTTTTAACTGTGAAAAATCAAAATTATCTTCCTCCAGTTGTTTCACCGCATCTGATGCCTGCTTCATAATATCTGCATTTGTATATATATCTGCCAGAACAAAATCCATCATCCCGCTTTGTCTCACTCCAAAAAAATCACCTGGTCCACGTAATTTTAAATCTTCATTTGCAATATAAAAACCATCATTGGATTTATTGAGTACTTCCAGCCTTTCCATCGTTTCTTTCTTTTTAGATCCGGTCATAAAAATACAGTAAGATTGATGTTTTCCCCGTCCAACACGACCTCTCAACTGATGAAGCTGAGCAAGTCCGAAACGCTCTGCATTTTCAACCATCATTACTGTGGCATTAGGAACATTAACTCCTACTTCCACTACCGTTGTTGAAACTAAAATATCAATATTTCCTTCTGAAAAGTCATCCATAATTTTCTGTTTTTCAGCTGGTTTCATTTTACCATGTAAATAGCTGATTCGTACAGATGGAGAGAAATTTTTTTCCAGTATTTTTGCATACTGAATGACATTCTCTCCTTCCATTGCTTCACTCTCTTCCACCATGGGACATATTACATATACCTGTCGCCCTTCTTTCACCTGTTTTTCCATAAATCTATATGCCGTAGGGCGATAACTTATATTAACAACACAATTTTTAATCGGTAACCGATTTGAAGGAAGTTCATCTACAATAGATACATCCAGATCACCATACAGAATAATGGCTAAAGTCCTGGGGATTGGTGTTGCACTCATAACAAGAACATGTGGTTTTTCACCTTTCATAGATAATTTTTCTCTTTGTCTTACTCCAAATCTGTGCTGTTCATCTGTAATAACCAATGCCAGCTGGTCATATTCAACCTTGTCCTGTATTAAAGCATGAGTTCCAATAATTATATCAGCCTCATGTTTCTTAATCTGTTCATACCGCTCTTTCTTTTCCTTTTGCTTTGTTGATCCTGTTAAAAGAACTGTCTTTATACCCAAAGGATTTAACAGTTCTTCAAAAGTCTCAAAATGCTGATTAGCCAGCACTTCCGTAGGTGCCATTAAAACTCCTTGATATCCTGCTTTTGCACACATTAAAAGCAAAATCACTGCCAGAATTGTTTTTCCTGAACCTACATCACCCTGAACAAGACGGTTCATAATCTTCCCTGAATTTAAATCCTCTGTCATTTCCTTTAACGCCCGTTTCTGTGCTCCAGTCAGCTGGTAAGGCAAACCTTCTATCAGCTGTTTTACTTCTTTACAAACAGGAATTCTATAACCATGCTCTCCGCCTTCTTCATTTTGTGACAACATTTTCATTGCAGAAATAAAAATAAAAAATTCATCAAATATCAGTCTTTTTTTTGCTGCAATCAGCTGTTCTCTGGATTCAGGGAAATGGATATTCCAAATTGCTTCACTATAATCCATAGGATGATAACAGGATAATATCTGTTCGGGAAGGTATTCTGGGATTGTCCTGATATAACTTTCTGTCTGTTTAACAGCCTTAGAGACAATCTTATTGGTAAGTCCTGTAGTCATTGGATATACCGGTTGTAATGTCTGCTTCTGTGCCTGATAAGTTTCCTGTGTGAAAATTTCCGGGTGTTCCATAGTTAGTCGTCCATTTTTAAAAACAGGAGTACCTGTCAATATATAATCTTCTCCTCGGTGAAGCTGTTTTTTCAAATACGGCATATTAAACCATGTAAAAGTCATTGTTCCCGTATGATCCTTTCCAAGGCATGTTACAATTTTCATCTTTCTGATATAACGTATATTTATCTCAGAACTGATTCTTACAAAAACAGAGGCTCGTTGTCCCACTTGAAGTTCTGAAATATCAATGGGATCTTCATAGGTAAGATAATACCTTGGATACATAGAAATCAAACTGTCAATATTCCTCACGCCAAGCTTTGCAAATGCAGCTCCTGTTTTTTCTCCAATTCCCTTTAATTCTATTATGCTCGTTGTCCCATCCATTAACTTTTCCTCTCTATATTTGAGAACTTTCTCTTCTTTGATACATCGAAAAAAGGAGGAGCCTGACATGCTCCTCCTTTCCTGATTCTTTTACTCTACAGATAACAGGAAATAATAGATTGGCTGTCCACCATACTCAAGCTGAACATCACAATCTTCATACTTTTCTTCAACCTTTTCAAGAAGCGCCTGTGCATCTTCTTCTTTCATATCCTGTCCATAATAAATGCAGATTAATTCACTGTCTTCATCAACCATATCATTAATAAGATCTAATGTAACGGTCTCAATACTGCTTCCCACTTCCTGAATTCCATCATCATCAATTCCCATGATATCATCAATTTTGATTTCTTTTCCATTGATAGAAGTATCACGAACTGCATAGGTTACTTCACCGGTCTTTACACATTCGATAATTTCCTTCATATTTTCTTCATTAGTTTCAACATCCTGTTCCGCCTCGAAACCTATAAACGCAGAAATTCCCTGCGGTACTGTGGTTGTCGGTATAATAATAATATTCTTATCTTCCACCAGCGACTGTGCCTGTGTTGCTGCAAGAATAATATTTTTATTATTTGGTAAAATGAAGATTGTATCTGCGTTCACCTGATCAATGGCATTGAGCATATCTTCTGTACTAGGATTCATAGTCTGTCCGCCTTCAATCAGATAATCAACACCTAATCCACGAAAAATCTCATTTAATCCTTCTCCAATTGAAACAGCCACAAATCCATATGGTTTCCGAGGTTCTTCTTTTTTGGATTCCTCCGCCTGAAGCTGAAGACGTTCTTCATGTTCCTCTCTCATATTATCAATTTTCATACTTGTCAGAGCACCATAGGACAATCCTTTTTCAATAGCCTTTCCAGGATGATTGGTATGAACATGAACTTTCACTATATCTTCATCCCCTACTACAACTACACAATCTCCTATTCCTGACAAATATTTTTTGAAATCCTGTTCGTTCTCATCTGTCCATTCTTTTTCTGTCATGACAATAAATTCTGTACAATATCCAAATTTAATATCTTCTCCCTGAGAAGGAACATCTGAAGTGGACACTTTCCCCGTTGTTTTTGGTACATCTGAAAGATCAATTTCTTTACCAAGCAGAACATCAACGGTTCCCTGTAAAAATTCTACCAGTCCCTGTCCTCCAGAATCCACAACACCTGCTTCTTTTAAAACAGGAAGCATTTCTGGTGTTTTCTTAAGAATATCGTTTGCTTCTTCCATTACAATCTCAGCAAACTTTTCAAATTCTTCTTCTTTTCTCGCGATTCTTACAGCCTTTTCTGCAGTAACCTTTGCAACGGTCAGAATCGTTCCCTCTTTGGGTTTCATTACTGCTTTATAAGCTGTACTAACAGCATGTTTGAATCCTTCGGCTACTGCTTTTGTATCAAGAACCTCTTTATCCTTCACACCTTTATAAAAGCCACGAAACAGCTGTGATAAAATTACACCTGAGTTTCCTCTTGCTCCTCGAAGCGATCCACCAGATAATCCTCTTGTCACTTCTTTAATAGTCACTTCCATGACATTTCCAACTTCTTTGGCTGCTGCCATGGCTGTCATAGTCATATTCGTACCTGTATCTCCATCAGGAACAGGAAATACATTCAGTTCATTGATATATTCTTTATGTGCCTCTAATCGTTTTGCACCGCCAATTAACATCTTTTGTAACAAAGACGCATCTATTTGCTTCATATTCTTTCTGCCTCCATCATTTATCCTATATCTTTTACGCCCTCAACGTAAATATTAATTCTTTCTACTTCCAGACTGGTAAACTCTTCGACTCTGTATTTTACAGATTCCATTAAATTATTAGCTACAGTGGAAATGGAAACTCCATAAGATACAATAATATGAAAATCTATCGTGATCTTGTTATTCTTTACAGAAACAAATACACCTTTTCTTATATTATCTCTGGTAAGCAGTTTTACGATTCCGTCTTTTACATTGACCATGGCCATTCCAACGATGCCAAAACATCCAAGGGCACAAATTCCTGCATATTTTGCAATTACCTGATTTTCAATGGAGATTTCTCCATTTTTTGTATTCATATGTCCTTTCATAAATTATTACCTCCAACCGAGAATTCATATATCATGATTATACATTATCCAGTGAAACTCGTCTAGTCCTGAAGAAATATTGAAATATTACTCCTTCTAAATAATATCGTTCAAAAATAAAAGCAATTTTATTCTTGATTTTTATAATTCAATCTGTTAAAATGAAATAGTTGTCGAGCCCGGAATAAAAAAGGGAAAAGATTTGAAGAAGGAGGTGCTAACATGGCAAAATGTGCTATTTGTGGAAAAGGCGCTCATTTTGGAAATGCAGTCAGTCACTCACATAGAAGATCAAACAAAATGTGGAAATCAAATATTAAATCTGTAAGAGTTAAAACAGAAGGCGGAGCAAAGAAAATGTACGTTTGTACTTCTTGCTTAAGATCTGGTAAGGTTGAACGTGCTTAATCTGTTATGATTTATTTAATATAAAACCACAAAGAACTGGACATTGTCCAGTTCTTTTTTAATGAAAGAACAAACAATATCCAAACATCCAGCTTACCAGACACACCATAACTCTCGTAAACTCCTGATTGATAAAAAAGCCTGTCAGGAGCCCTATCCCAAAGAAAAAAAAAGCAATTCCCCATACCCGTTTCATAAATGCTTCCCCATATTTCCTATCATATAATTTATGCACAACAAAGAAATAAGGAACCTGTCTTTCCACAGATTCCTCAGGTTATAATATTATTATTTACTCTTCTTTTTCTAAATCCTCAACAATATCCTCAAGAGTTTCTTCTTTTTTTGTAAATTTATCGATCACGTCCGGAACCATATCCAGAAGTTTTACGATTGTTTCCTGATTCTTAACATTTACAAGTTTAGTCTGTCCATCACGAATAACTAAAACAGCACTAGGAGTCAGCTTACCTCCGATTCCTCCACCGCTTTTATTCTTCTTGTCAGCTTCAAATGCTCCTGCGCCCATTCCAAAAGACACATCCACCAATGGCAGAATGATTGTATCTTTGATATAAATCGGCTCTCCTACTACGGTCTTGGATGTTAAAAACCCCTCCATTCCGTTAAATAAAGAGCTAACAGTTTCATTAAAATTTTCTTTGCTCATATGACTAACCTCCTATCATTTCTACCACACGATCTTTTTGTTTTAATAAATCTTTATCCCGGAAAACGATCCACGCAAGCTTTAACAATTTATATTTTCTGATTCGTCCTGATATCAGAAGATGACCTTTCAAAATACTCTGAGTAAAATCCGGTGTTATCTCCAGATGATCTTCATACAACGGAATCAACACAGCCAGATAACCAAGGACCTTACCTGTTTCCGCAGGATCATCCAGTCCAAATTTTAAAACACCTTTTACTTTTTGAGGAAGCAGATATCTAATTCCATCTGTTCCATATTTTTTTACTCTGGATAACGCCAGACGAATCTCTTTATCTTCAAAAAAGAATTCTTTCATTGTATAAATCTTGTCTAAACCATCCTGTAACTTCCTTATAAACACTTTACACTTATGATACCATGTTTTTATAAATCTGACGATTCTTTTACCAATAAACTTCTTCTTTTTCTCATTTTCCTTTTTTATCAGTTCCTTTGAATCATTTTCTTCTTCAAACTCTTCATCCCATGGAAGATCCAGAATATCTTCAACAGGACTTTGAGATTTTTGTACAGAGTTCTCTGTTTCACGCGAAATATGATGAGCTATTTTTTCAGAAATATCTTTTTGAGATTTTTTTTCCTTATTTTGAGGTGCTGATACTTCATTTACTATCACCGGCTTTTTTTTATCATTTCTTCCTAAAATCGCCCATTTCCCATCGGTTCGATATACTGGAAGCCCAAAAATCCGGACAATAATCCCTGGTTGTTCCTCATACCATCCTTTTATTCGCAAGAAAAACAACGCCCATGATACTCTTCCTTTTATTTTAGGATTTTCTCCATCAAATTCCCCTTCCAACCGATAACAGATCGGACAGATGAAAAGAATCAGTAGCAATATAACTGGTATTAATAAAATGATTCCCAATATTTTTAAAATCAAAAATATAATACTCATACTTTTTCTCCACAAAAGAATTTCCCTACGTCATTTATCATTCCAGAATGAAACATGTCATCCACCATCCGCCGGAGCAAAACTATTGCATCATCTTTTCCAGCAGCAAGTCCAACAATTATTATATCACATGATTCGTAAAAAGGAGAAATCAAATCCTCATATGAATAAATCTCCAGAATTCCAGACTTCCACTGAGACAAGGTAATACAATACAATCCAGGAATTCCTTTTTTCTCCCTGATTCTACTTTTTATTATTTTTTGTCCAGATCTTAAAATTTCTGATATGTATAACTGCTCAGCTATTTCCATTACTCTCCCTCCCGATACCTTCACATCCGCCAAGAGTATTTTAATTTTAAGAAATTAAAATAAGGGATGTATTACTACATCCCCATTTTACCATATATTACTGTCGATTATTCACCAATTTTAACAACTTTCAGCATGTTTGTAACACCTTTTCCACGGTGATCAGCTGGGCCTCCACCTGTTAATACAAGGATATCATCCTGTTCAGCAAGTCCTGCATCTAATACAATATCTGTTGCTTCATCCAGTAAATCTTTTGTTGTTTCTGCTTTATGAGATTTGAATGGACGTACACCCCAGTATAACTGCATCTTACGCACGATGGATTCATCTGGAGATAATCCGATAATCTGTGCATCTGGTTTGAATTTTGATACGATTCTTGCTGTAAATCCTGACATACTGGAAGCCAGGATACATTTTGCACTGATATTATGTGCTGTCTGTACTGCTGAGTATGCTACAGCAGCAGAGATTCCACGATTCACATAAACAGAACGGTAATCCTGAATCTTTGTATCAAGATGGAGTTCTGTTGAAATTGCGATCTGGTTCATCATACGAACTGCTTCAACCGGATGTTTTCCTTTTGCTGTTTCACCAGATAACATGATTGCGTCTGTTCCATCATAGATCGCATTGGCAACGTCTGTTACTTCTGCTCTTGTCGGACGTGGGTTACGGATCATGGAATCCAGCATCTGTGTTGCAGTAACAACTGGTTTAAATGCCTTATTACATTTTTTAATGATCGCTTTCTGTAAGAATGGTACTTCTTCTGCAGGGATTTCAACACCAAGGTCACCACGCGCGATCATAACACCTTCAGAAGCTTCGATGATGGCATCGATATTTTCAACACCTTCAATGTTCTCGATCTTGGAGATAACCCCAACGTTCATTTTATATTTATCAATGATTGCCTTGATCTCATTTACAGCATCCGCATTACGGATAAAGGAAGCTGCAATGAAATCGATTCCGTTTTCCAGACCAAATTCAATATCAGCTTTATCCTTTTCTGTGATAGAAGGAAGGTTTACTTTTACATTTGGTACATTAACACCTTTACGGCTTCCAAGCAGACCACCATTTACTACCTCACATACGATGTCTGTCCCATCCTTGATCTCTTTTACACGAACTTCAATCAATCCGTCATCAATCAGAATGGTATTTCCTGGTTCTACATCATTTGGAAGTTCAGCATATGTAATGCTTACGATAGTATTTGTACCTTCCACTTCTCTTGTTGTAAGGACAAATTCCTGTCCTTCCTTCAATTCAACATCGCCATCTGTTGAAAGTAATCCTGTTCGGATCTCAGGCCCTTTTGTATCAAGCAGGATAGCAATCGGCAATCCTAATTCTTCTCTAAATTTTTTGATTCTTTTGATTCTGCCTAACTGTTCCTCGTGGTCACCATGAGAGAAATTCAGACGAGCAATATCCATTCCTTCCAGCATCAGCTGTTTTAAAACGGCATCATCATCTGTTGCCGGTCCCATAGTACAAATAATTTTAGTCTTTTTGGTTAGCATAATTTTCTCCTTTAAATCTCATATATAATATTAACAACTCACTTCTTTACGTGTTTATGGGTAAACAAATGATCCTGACAATATTCGTAATCCCCATCACACTTGGAACAATAACGAAATTCCAATGTTGGATCGTCCAGTTCCGTACGATGGCATATAGCACATTCATGCACAGCCCCGTTCTTTTTTCTTCCCTTAGGATTAGTCTTGTTTTTAAATTCCCTGTGCCGTCTCTGTCCAGATACTCTGCTGACAAAAGACGCCCCCCGGCTTCGAATCTTCTTCATTGAGAAAAAGAACAACAGGAAATTTAATAACGCCACTACAATTGATACTTTAACCGAAATTCCGTAAACTGTAAAGCCTGATGTTAAAAAAATGTAGCCCAGATATATCCCATCCAGATACGCAAGCCATTTTACGCGGATTGGCAATATCATGTATAGATATACCTGCATATTCGGAAACATCATGGCATATGCCAGAAACAATGTAATATTCAGATAAAAAGTATCCATATATACTGCAGCTCCTGCCAGTTCACCTTGTGAAAATCTAAGTGCTGCATATGTAAGGAACGCTCCAAGGATTGTTCCTAACACTCCAATAAAATAGTACATATTAAACCGAAATGTTCCCCAGACCTGTTCTAGAGAAGAACCAACGGAATAATAAAACAGAAGAACAAATATAATAAAAATTAAACTTGTACTAGGTCCTACCATTAAAAATGTAAAAAGTCGCCAAATCTGTCCATGCATAATCAGATACGGATTTAATTGCATCAAATCAAATAAATCCGGAGAAATCATCTGAATCACATATCCAATTGCATATAATATTACAATAATCTTTGGAAGATTGGGAATCGCATATTTTCCAAATTTTTCCTCAAGTTTATTCAGCCACATAACAAACCTTTCTTATTTTTTTAAAACATCTTTTTTCTTCCTAATATAAATCCACCAATAACAGTAAGAATTAAAGAAGATATTACCAATATCAAGAAACCATAAGGGGATTTCGCCATAGGAACCGGAACATTCATCCCCCAGAAACTTGCAATCATAGTCGGAATGGACATTACAATGGTAATAACCGCCAAAACCTTCATAACAATATTCAGATTGTTGGATATAACTGAAGCATAGGCATCCATAGTTCCGCTTAAGATATTACTGTAGATATCTGCCATTTCGATTGCCTGCTTATTTTCGATGATAACATCATCCAAAAGCTCTTCATCTTCCGGATACTGCTTAATCTTTTCAATTTTTAATAACTTTTCCAGAACCAGCTCATTACCCCGCAGGGATGTGGAAAAGTAAACCAAACTCTTTTCCAGCTCTAAAAGCTCAATTAACTCCTGGTTCTTAGTGGAGATATGGAGCTGTTTTTCAACCTCATCACTTTTCTTGTCAATAGAACGAAGATACTGCAGATATAATGATGCATTCCGGTACAGCATCTGAAGAATAAACCTTGTCCGTTTAAATGTCCAGAAATTGCGTACTCTGCCATCACGAAAGTCAGATAACACTGGTGTATCCATCAGACAAACTGTAATGATCACATCCTGTCCCAAAATAATACCACATGGTATCGTAAGAAAATACTCTTTCTCTTTACGCTCTTCAGTTACCGGAATATCTACGATGATCAGTGTGTAATCATCTTCCACCTCAATACGTGATCGTTCTTCTTCATCTAAAGGAGCTTTTAAATGATCAAGATCGATTTTATGTTCCCTGGAAATCTGAACCAGCTCTGCAGCAGTGGGATGTATCAACGATATCCAGGTTCCCTCCATAGATTCACTGATTTCATTAATTTGATTGTCCATGGTCCGATAATATTTAATCATCTTTAACTCCTCTCCTGCCAGCGGTGCGTATGCTCCAGGGCAAGGCACCGCTTTTTGCATATCTTATTTCATTATAAATAACTCAATTTGCTTTGTCAATTAACAGTACTGTACCAACTGGAAGGGTCAAATCTCTTATTTTTTTGTTAGATTTTGCTAAATTTTCAACTGTTGTTTTGTTAGATTTCGCTATATCAAGAATGGTATCTCCCTTTTTTACCACATATGGAATAAATGCTCCAGATATAACCGGAGTAAATCCCGGAACACATAACTCATCTCCCGGCTGAAGATTATATACATTGACATAAGGATTTTGACGCATGATATCCTTTACCCGAATTCCATAGGCTCCTGCAATCTGGTATAAAGTATCATTTTCCTTCACAACATAAATACTTCCGTTACACTTTTTCTGATCTGCCATGACATTACCTTTACTTTTTTATTAGACTATTCAAATCTCAATATTTGTTTCCATTATTCTCACCTAAAAAAAATATTCTATTCCTCTTTGCAAATATTTGTTTTTCTATTATAATAAGGAATAATGCAAATTTAGAAAGTAGGTATACGAAAAGATGAAACGATTAGGAATTGATATTGGCTCTACAACAGTCAAAGTCGCCGTTATCGACGAACAACATAATATACTTTTCTCAGATTACCAAAGACATTTTGCAAAAATTCAGGAAACTTTAGCTTCCTTATTAAAAAAAGCAAAAGACCAAATCGGAGAAACAACTTTTGCTCCAACCGTTACAGGTTCTGGAGGTCTTTCTATTTCTTCTTATCTAGAAATTCCTTTCTGTCAGGAAGTGGTCTGTGTATCCACAGCCTTGCAGGATTATGCACCTCATACTGATGTTGCAATAGAACTTGGCGGAGAAGATGCAAAAATAATTTACTTTACCAATGGAATTGATCAGAGAATGAACGGAGTTTGTGCTGGAGGTACTGGTTCTTTTATTGACCAGATGGCCTCTCTTCTGCAGACAGATGCTTCTGGTTTAAATGAATATGCTAAAAACTTTGATACCATTTATCCAATTGCTGCACGTTGTGGTGTATTTGCTAAAACCGATATTCAGCCACTGATCAACGAAGGAGCAACCAAAGAAAATCTTGCAGCTTCTATTTTTCAGGCAGTTGTTAATCAGACCGTCAGTGGACTTGCCTGCGGAAAACCAATCCGTGGAAATGTTGCATTTTTAGGAGGTCCTCTTCATTTCCTTCCAGAATTGAAAAATGCATTTATCCGTACTCTGGAATTAAAAGATGAAGAAATTATTGCTCCAACCCATTCTCATTTATTTGCAGCCGTTGGTGCTGCTTTAAATGCCAAAGAAGATGTTACAACAAATTTTACAGATTTATTAAAACAGTTTGAGAAAAAAATTGAACTGAAACAGGAAGTTGACCGTTTAGAACCACTCTTTGCAAACGAACAGGAATATAAAGGTTTTGTAAAGGATCATAACCGTCATGTTGTAAAACGTGGAAATCTTTCTACATATAAGGGAAACTGTTATCTTGGAATCGATGCCGGCTCAACTACCACAAAAGTTGCTCTGGCTGGTGAAGATGGAGAATTATTGTACAGCTACTACAATAATAACAACGGAAGTCCTTTACATGCAGTTATCGAATCTCTTCATGAAATAGATGAGCAGATGCCGGATACTGCAAAGATTGTATCTTCCTGCTCAACCGGTTATGGAGAACATTTGATAAAAGCAGCATTAAATCTTGATTTCGGTGAAGTTGAAACCATCGCTCATTACTATGCAGCGGCATTTTTTGAACCGAATGTTGATTGTATTCTTGACATCGGTGGTCAGGATATGAAATGTATTCGTATTAAAAACGGTGTTGTAGATGATGTTCAGTTAAATGAAGCATGTTCTTCCGGATGTGGATCATTTATTGAAACTTTTGCAAAGTCATTAAATCATTCTGTTGAGGAATTCGCAAAAGTTGCCCTGACAGCTAAAAATCCAATTGATCTTGGTTCCCGATGTACAGTATTTATGAACTCCAAAGTTAAACAGGCACAAAAAGAGGGAGCAAGTGTTGGAGACATTTCAGCAGGTCTTGCTTATTCTGTTATTAAAAATGCTTTATATAAAGTTATCAAATTAACAGATCCAAGCGATCTTGGAAAACACATTGTGGTTCAGGGTGGAACCTTCTATAATGATGCTGTTCTTAGAAGTTTTGAACGTATTTCCGGATGTAATGCTGTACGACCGGATATTGCCGGAATTATGGGAGCTTTTGGATCTGCTCTTATTGCCAGAGAACGCTATGAAAAGGGACATAAAACATCCATGCTTCCACTGGAAGAAATTTTTGCCATGAGTGTTGATACTTCTATGACAAGATGTAAAGGATGTACCAACCATTGTCTGCTTACCATCAACAAGTTTTCCAATGGTCGCCGATACATTACAGGTAACCGCTGTGAAAGAGGCATTGGAAAAGAGCCAAATGCTGACCATGTACCTAACCTGTATGATTATAAACTCCACCGTACCTTTGATTATGAACCTTTATCTGATGAAAAAGCCGTTCGTGGCGTCATTGGTATTCCTAGAGTTTTAAATATTTATGAAAATTATCCTTTCTGGTTTACATTCTTCACGGAACTTGGGTTCAAAGTTGTGGTTTCTCCGGAATCATCCCGAAAAATCTACGAACTGGGAATTGAATCCATTCCAAGCGAATCAGAATGTTACCCTGCGAAGCTTGCTCATGGGCATGTCATGTGGCTGATCAAACAGGGAGTTAAAGATATTTTCTATCCATGTATTCCGTATGAACGTGACGAAACAGAGGGGGCAAACAATCATTATAACTGTCCGATTGTTACGTCCTATGCAGAAAATATTAAAAATAATATGGAGGAACTTCAAACGAAGGGTATAAACTTCATGAATCCTTTCCTTGCACTGGATAATGAAGATGCATTAAAATCCCGCCTCTTTGAAGAAATGAAAAAGCATTTTACTGTATCATCCAATGAAGTGGAACATGCAGTTACTAAGGCTTATGATGAACTGGAAGCTGTAAGAAAAGACATTCAGACCAAAGGTGAAGAAGTACTGGCATATCTGGCAGAATCCGGAAGAACAGGTATTGTTTTGTGCGGTCGACCATACCATATCGATCCTGAGATTAATCACGGTATTCCGGAATTAATCAACTCCTATGGTATTGCTGTACTAACGGAAGATTCTATTTCTCATTTGTCCAATGTAGAGCGTCCGTTAAATGTATCCGACCAATGGATGTATCACTCCAGACTGTATGCAGCTGCCAACTATGCAAAATCCAACAAACAGTTAGAGGTTATTCAGCTGAATTCCTTTGGATGTGGTCTGGATGCTGTTACAACAGATACTGTAAAAGATATCTTAACTAAATCCGGACGTATTTACACTGTACTGAAAATCGATGAAGTTAATAATTTAGGTGCTGCAAGAATCCGTATCCGTTCTTTGATCAGTGCTGTCCGAGTTCGAAAAAAACACAAAATTACACCAAAACCGGTATCTGCTGCCATTAAACGTATAGAATTTACAAAAGAAATGGCCAAGGACTATACAATCCTTGTTCCTCAGATGTCTCCAATTCATTTTACTTTCTTGGAACCTGCTTTGAAATCATGTGGATATAACGTCAAGATTCTGGAACAAAATGGAATGAAAGATGTAAATACAGGACTTAAATATGTAAACAATGATGCCTGTTATCCTTCCTTGATTGTAATTGGACAGCTGATGAATGCATTATTGTCAGGAAAATATGATACTGACAAAATCGCTCTGGCAATTTCACAGACAGGTGGTGGATGCCGCGCAACAAACTATATCAGCTTTATCCGTCGTGCTCTTGAAAAAGCCGGCTATGGCCATATCCCGGTTATTGGTATCAGTACACAGGGAATTGAGAAAAACAGTGGATTTAAATTAACTCCAAGTCTCCTGAACCGTGCTGTTCAGGCAATCGTTTACGGAGATGTATTTATGAGAGTTGTCTACCGTACCAGACCTTATGAAAAGAAAAAAGGATCTGTCAATCGACTCCACAAACGATGGGAAGCAAAATGTAAACAGGATATTGTCAAAGGAAACTTCTTGACTTTCCAGAAAAATATCCGTGGTATCATCCGTGATTTCGATCGTATTCCTTTAAAAGATATTCAGAAACCTCGCGTTGGTATCGTTGGAGAAATTCTTGTTAAATTCCTTCCAGATGCAAACAATCATCTTGTGGAACTTCTGGAGCGTGAGGGTGCAGAAGCTGTTGTACCTGATTTACTTGACTTCTTCATGTATGGTTTTTATAACAGTAATTTTAAATACCGTTATCTTGGAAAATCCAAGAGTACTGCTATTGTATGTAATGCCGCAATCAAAATTGTGGAAACATATAGAAAAACCTTAAGAAAAGAACTTGCAAAAAGCAAACGTTTTGAAGCTCCTGCCTATATCAAAGATCTGGCTGCTTATGCGAAACCATTTGTATCCATCGGAAACCAGACCGGTGAAGGGTGGTTCCTGACTGGTGAGATGGTAGAACTGATTCATAGCGGGGCACCAAATATTGTATGTACCCAGCCATTTGCATGCCTGCCAAACCACGTGGTTGGAAAAGGTGTTATTAAAGAAATTCGTCAGGCATTCCCTGAAGCAAATATCGTAGCCATTGATTACGATCCGGGAGCCAGCGAAGTCAACCAGGTTAACCGAATCAAACTGATGCTCTCTGCAGCAGAAAAGAATTTAGAATCATAAAGGAAATATAAAAACACATGCCCGCAACCGCCTTCCTGGCCTAACGGCCTGGGCTGGATGGTTTGTGGTCCATGTGTTTTTTATTCTCAACTTTTTCATTAAAAACTTCTAATAATTTGAAAAGATACAAAATTATGATTCTTTGACATACATATATATCGTATATTTTTCCAAAAGACAACTCATACTGTAACCGAGGTGATAGAAATGCATTCAAATAATGAAATGCCTGTGGGACTTGCCATGGAATTAGCAAAGAACTCAAAAGCCATGGAACAGTTTTCTTCCCTTTCTAAATCAGAACAAGATGCTGTTATTGAACAGGCCCGCCATATCAGCAGCAGAGAAGAAATGAGACATTATGTATCAACCCTTGCAGTTTTTGACCATTACAGTTAAAATTACTCTTTTCTGAAAATGGAATATTAGAAAATATGCTCTAAAAAAATTATACCACAGACGTCATATGGCATCTGTGGTATAGTATTTTTATTTTAATATATTGCTATTACTTTTTCAAAATATCTGCCAGAATAGTAGCTGCATCTTCAATACATCCCGGACAGCTTCTTACCATTTTTCCTGTCTCAACACCTTTTAAATCTTTACAGGCAATGGCACCATTTTTCTCCTGAAATTGTTCTACCAATTCTTTAGACAATTTGTAAGTATCAGATTTAGAAACCGGATGTTCTAAATCTCCATTACTGTTTACAGCTCCTAAAACCGCTACTGCTCCTGTAATGGCACCGCAGGTTCCCTGCATACCACCCATTCCCAGCCCATGGCCTTCCATCATACGAAACATTGTCTTTTCATCAATTCCTGTTTCATCACAAAATGCACACGCAACTGCCTGAGCGCAATTATAGCCTTTTTTATGATTTTCATCGGCTTTTTTTGCTTTTGAATTCATATGATCGTCTCCTTTTTTCTATCAAAATTTATCTTCTGACACTGATTCCCCGACCAGCCAGATAATCTTTCAGATCAGTTATCTTTAGCTCATTAAAATGGAACAAAGATGCCGCCAGTGCTGCATCTGCTTTTCCTTCTGTTAAAGTATCATAAAAATGTTCTTTTGTTCCGGCTCCGCCGGATGCAATAACCGGAATATCAACATTTTCAGCAATAATTCTGGTTAATTCATTATCATACCCTGCTTTTGTTCCATCACAATCCATACTGGTCAGCAAAATTTCTCCTGCACCACGACGGTTAGCTTCCATAGCCCATTCCACAGCATCAAGTCCAACATCAATTCGTCCACCATTTTTATAAACATTCCATCCGGAACCATCTGCTCTTCTCTTGGCATCAATGGCAACAACAACACACTGGCTTCCAAACTTATCCGCTGCATCATTGATCAGATTCGGTGTATTGATTGCAGAAGAGTTGATAGAAATCTTATCGGCACCCTCCCTGAGAATTGCCTTGAAATCATCCACGGTACGAATCCCGCCACCAACAGTAAATGGAATAAATACTGTTTCTGCAACCTTTCTTACCATGTCAATCATAATATTTCTTGCATCTGATGATGCTGTAATATCAAGAAATACCAGTTCATCTGCTCCTGCTTTATCATAAGCAGCTCCAATAGCCACAGGATCCCCTGCATCAATTAAATTAACAAAATTTACACCTTTTACAACACGTCCGCCTTTTACATCCAGACATGGAATAATTCTTTTTGTATGCATGCCATTCCTCCTATAGTGAAATAAAATTCTTAAGTATCTGAAGTCCTACCGTACTGCTCTTTTCCGGATGGAACTGGCAGGCAAAGACGTTATCTTTCTCAACAGAGGCGTGAATTGTTACTCCATACTCTGTTGTTGCTGCAACAATGTTCTCGTCATCTGCTTCCAGATAATAGGAATGAACAAAATATACATATGGATCTTTTTCCAATCCTTTAAATAATTTTGCCCCATCTTTTATTTTAATATTATTCCAGCCCATATGAGGTATCTTCATATCTTCCTGTTTAGGAATTCTCAAAATTTTTCCAGGTAAAATACCCAGTCCCTTCACTCCTGGAGCCTCATCACTGCTTTCAAACATCAGCTGAAGTCCAAGACATATTCCAAGAAACGGTATACCCTTTTCTACAA
Source organism: Anaerostipes sp. 494a (assembly GCF_001940315.1). Classification (NCBI taxonomy): domain Bacteria; kingdom Bacillati; phylum Bacillota; class Clostridia; order Lachnospirales; family Lachnospiraceae; genus Anaerostipes; species Anaerostipes sp. 494a. The sequence continues at coordinate 786,480 of NZ_MJIF01000001.1, forward strand.
CCTGTCCAATTGTATCAACCAGACCATATTTGTGAAGCTTTTCCATGGCATCTCCAAAAGCCCCGACTCCAGGAAGAATCACTTTATCGCTTTTAAGTATTTCATCGTGGTCCCGTGTTATCACTGCTTCTTCTCCCAGAAAATTCAAAGCCTTTTCAACGCTTTTTATATTTCCGGCATCATAATCAATAATTGCAATCATACGCTGCCTCCTCTTATGTTTTATTATTACAGACCCAGAAACTCCTTACTGTCCATCTGTACTGCTATCCCTTTACCTTTTAATTCCTTGTTCATCTGATACAGAGATTTATGTACTCTTACAAAAGTTGCCTTTTCATTATAAAATGCAACTTTCTCAAAAGGCCAGCGGAACAGACTTGGTGTTTCGAACCCTTCCCCTAATTCTAATATAAAAATCTTTTTATTTAAAGTCCCTTGAAGCCATTTTGTATAATTCGCCCAGGAAGTTAAATAAGCACCTTCAATATAAACATCCTTTGTATCTTCTGTGCGGACATTAAAAATAAATTGCTGACCACATTTAGGACATTCCAATGTTTCAATTTTACCGGTTGACTCATAATAGGAAATTAAATCTTCCAGTCCGGGTTTTGCAGGATACAACTGTTCACTACATGGCTTGCTACACTGAAAAAAATCACCGTTTCCACATGGAGATGTAATTCGATCTTTTTTTAATCTGGAATGATAGACAAGACCATCATCGTTACTTGTAACAACAAAATAATTCTTATTCTCCAGCACTTCCTCCAGTGCTTTAAAATAATCTACATCTCCAAGTGTCAGAAGATAATATCTCTCATATACATTTCTCATCCAAACTGATTTCTCATCTTCCTTTCCCAGAAGATTCTGATAATAGGAATTATCTATTTCTTTTTCATAATCAATCAAACGATTGGCATGAAGCTCTTTTCCTATTCCCACCAGTACTAAATCAGCATCTTTTATTTGTTCACAATAATCTTTTAACATTTTATCATCCTATCCTTCAATATTATTCTTATCTAATTCTACTTCAAAATAGAATTCTACGCCACCTGAAATATTAGAAACTCCATAATCTTTTCCATGAGCTTTCATAGTAGCCTCAACAATAGATAATCCAACACCGCTTCCGCCATACTCTCTTGTTCTGGCTTTGTCCACCTTGTAAAATTTTATCCACAGTTTATCCAGATCTTCTTCCGGGATATGTTTTCCACTATTAAATACTTTTACACGGAGATTATCACCATGATAACAATAACTGATTTGAATGACTCCATTTTCACTGACATGATTTCTGGCATTACTTAGATAATTGCTGACCACTTCTTCTATCATAAATTCATCCGCCCATACAGTAACCGGACCTTCATTAAATACTATGGAAACGTTATCTTTTTCCAATAATATTTTATTGGAATCCACCATATTTTGAATCAGTTCAGAGATATTAAATCGTTCCATTTCCACCTGATTATTTCCAAATTCTATTTGATTTAATGTCATAAGTTTCTGAACCATTCGATTCATTTTCTGTGCTTCGTCAGCAATAACATCACAATAAAAATTTTTACTTTCCTCATCATCAAAAATATTATCTTTCAAACCTTCAGAATATCCCTGAATTAATGCAATTGGTGTTTTTAATTCGTGAGATACATGAGACAGAAACTCTTTTCTCATCTCATCAATCTGAATCTTTTGTTCGATATCTTTTTGAAGTTCATTATTAGCTGTTTTTAATTCTGAAATAGTCATTTCCAGTTTCCCGGATAAGTCATTTAAACTATTACCTAACTTACCTATCTCATCTTCTCCGTAAGGTTTAACCCTGACATCAAAATCGAGATTGGACATTCTATTTGCCACCCTTGCCATTTCCTCAATAGGTTCTGTAAAATTTTTACTATAAATGTACATGGCAATTCCGCTTGCAATAATCAGCATTATTCCAACATAGGCAGTAAACCTTCCTGATAGGGCTGCACTGGTTTTTATACTTTCCATGGGAGTATTAAGAATAACCGTATACTGACCATCCAGATATCCTATCAGATTAATACCTGTTCCAGAGCTTTTATTTGATATAGTAGTAACTGCATATCCTTTTTTTTCAACCTGACTTTGAATTCTATCAAAATTCTTTAGGATATTCTTCATATCTTTATACATAACGCCCCGTTCATCCTCAGAACTATATATCATCTGATTCACCGGATCACTGATCAGAACCCTGTAATTATATTTTCGTGCAACCTGGTCAATTTCCTCCTTTTTCACTGTATCCTTTTGAAAAAGCGACTGTATTTCCTCATATGCTGATGTAATATTTTTCTTTTCTTTCAAAATATAATAAGGTTTTAACATTGTAAGATTAATAAGTATTGACATTAATATTGTTACAGTCATAATAATAATCAGCATTAAAGTCATCTTTATTTTTATTGACTGATTTTTCATTATTTTATTCTTCAATTTCTATTCAACCTCAAATTTGTATCCCATACCCCATATGGTATGAATATACTTTCCTTTTTCTCCTAATTTACTACGCAGCTTCTTTACATGTGTATCAATAGTTCTGGCATCTCCAAAATAATCATAGTTCCAGACCTGATTCAAAATATACTCTCTTGTTAACGCCCTTCCCTCATTGGTCATAAAAAACTGAAGAAGCTCAAATTCCTTAAAGCTTAATTCAATTGTTTTTCCGTCAATCAATACATGATGTGCTCCCACATCCATAACAATTCCACCAGATTCAATATTTTCTCCTTCTATCTGACTGGTCCTTCTCAAAATTGCACCTATTCTGGCAACTAATATTTTAGGGCTAAAAGGCTTCGAAATATATTCGTCTACCCCGAGATCAAATCCCTGCAGTTCATCTTGTTCCTGATCTTTGGCTGTTAACATAATGATAGGAACTTTTGATACTTTTCGTACCTCTTTTACAACTTCCCATCCATCCATTTTAGGCATCATAACATCTAAAACAAGTAAATCTATTCCTTTTGTACTAAAAAAAATATCAACAGCCTCTTCACCATCTGCAGCTTCCAATACCTGATATCCCGCTCTTATAAGAAAATCCTTAACCAGTTTACGCATTCTGCTTTCGTCATCTACAACTAATATTTTTAAATCACCCATTTTTTTCTTCCTCCAGTCTACTTTCCCCTTATTTTAAATTTATTTTATCACACTATTATGTAAAAAATGTGAATCTTTCTACTTTTCTGACACTCTTTTTTATTAAATTACATAGGAAATTCAAAGGAATTTCCTATGTAATAAAAAAAGAACCATGCATTAGCACAGTTCTTTCTCAATACTTTTTTATTAGATAAATGGATTTTCCGTTGGATACAACATTCCTTTTGGCTGATTAAATCCAATTTCTGAAACATCGACTCCTATATATTTAAATACTTCAAACAGGGCTTTGCCAAAATGACCAAAAGCAACCGCTCCATGATGTGGGAAATTTTTTTCAATTAATACATGACGATAAAATCTTCCCATCTCTGGAATTGCAAATACTCCAATTCCTCCAAAAGATTTTGTTGCAACCGGTAGAACTTCACCTTGTGCTATATAAGCTCTCAGTTTTGTATCTGCCGTACTCTGCAAACGGAAGAAAGTAATATCACCAGGAATTATATCACCTTCCAGTGTTCCCTGAGTATTTTCTTCCGGCAAAGTTCTTGCCATAATTTTCTGATACTTCATTTCACAGAAAGATAGTTTGCTGGAAGCAGTATTTCCACAATGGAATCCCATAAATGTTTCCTTTTGGTCATATCCATATGTATCTTTGATGCTATCTTCATACATATCCGCAGGTACTGTATTATTAATATCCAGCAATGTTACAGTGTCTTCGCTTACAACAGTTCCAATAAACTCACTCAATGCCCCATAAATATCAACTTCACAGGATACCGGAATACCTTGTGCAGTCAGACGACTGTTAACATAACATGGGACAAAACCAAACTGAGTCTGAAATGCCGGCCAGCATTTTCCCGCTATAGCTACATATTTACGATAACCTTTGTGTTCTTCAATCCAATCTTTTAATGTCAGCTCATACTGAGCCAATTTAGAAAGAATTTCCGGTTTTTTATTTCCCTCTCCAAGTTCTTCTTCCATTTCTTTCACGATTTCTGGTATTCTCTCATCTCTATCATGATTTTTGAAAGCTTCAAATAAGTCAAGTTCGGAATTTTCTTCAATTTCAATATTTAAATTATATAATGCTTTTATAGGTGCATTGCATGCGAGAAAATTTAATGGACGTGGTCCAAAACTGATAATCTTCAGTTCACTTAAAGCCTTGACAGTTCTTGCAATCGGAACAAAATCATGTATCATATCTGCACATTCTTCGGCTGTTCCTACCGGATATTCCGGAATATATGCTTTTATATTCCGAAGTTTCAGATTATAACTGGCATTTAACATTCCGCAGAAAGCATCTCCACGACCATCCAAAAGATCATCTCCACTTTCCTCTGCTGCCGCAATAAACATCTTTGGCCCTTCAAAATGCTTTGCCAGAAGAGTCTCTGATATTTCCGGTCCAAAATTTCCAAGATATACCACCAAAGCATTACATCCTGCCTGTTTTATATCTTCCAGTGCCTGCACCATATGAATCTCACTTTCTACAATACACACCGGACACTCATAGATATCTGATTCATCATATTTTTCCTTATATGCTGCAACAAGTGCTTTTCGTCTGTTCACAGACAAGCTCTCCGGGAAACAGTCACGACTGACTGCAACAATTCCCACTTTAATTTTAGGCATGTTATTCATTCTGCTACCTCCTTGTAAAATACACTCATTATATAATTTTCTTCGTTTACTTTCATTTATTGTCCATAATATGCATTTTCCCCATGTTTACGAAAAAAATGTTTGTCCTGTAAATACTGTGGGGCCTGATTTGCTTCTCCATTTAAAAATTCTGTTCTATATGCCATTTTAGCAATTTCTTCTAATACCACTGCATTATGAACTGCTTCTGCCGCATCTTTCCCCCATGTGAATGGTCCATGATTTATACACAGCACTCCTGGCACAGATTCAGGATTTTTATTTTGAATGGCTTCTATGATAACTAACCCTGTATTTTTCTCATATGCTTCTTCTGTTTCCTTCTTAGTTAAAGATCTCGCACATGGAATTTCTCCATAAAAATAGTCAGCATGAGTTGTTCCATAACAGGGAATATTTCGTCCTGCCTGTGCCCATGATGTTGCCCATGGAGAATGTGTATGTACAATTCCACCTAATTCCTTAAATGCTTTATATAACTCCAAATGTGTAGGCATATCAGAAGATGGATTTAGCTTTCCCTCGACCCTATTTCCAGCCAGATCCATAACAACCATATCCTCTGGAGTAAGCTTATCATAATCTACTCCACTTGGTTTAATAACAAACAATTGTTTTTTTCTGTCAATTCCACTGACATTGCCCCATGTATAGGTAATCAATTTTCTCCGGGGAAGCTCTATATTTGCCTCATACACCTGCTGTTTTAATTGTTCTAACATATTTTACCTTTCCATTATTAATGTATCAACAGCTGCTCTTTCAATTGGTATTCCTTTGATATACTGTTCCATAAATAGATTGAATCCTTTTACATCTTTTTCATCTGGTAGAATCTCCTTTCCTTTATTTCCCGTAAATACCTTCTCTGCAAGATAATCATCCAGAATCTCTCTTTCTGCTTTTCTCATCATATATGAAGCAAGAAGAGCCATACCCCAGGCGCCACCTTCTCCGGCAGTCTCCATTACTGCAACTGGTGCGTTAATTGCTGCCGCCATTATCTTTTGACCTACATCTTTAGTCTTAAACAATCCTCCATGTCCAAAAAGCTGATCAACTTTCACACCTTCCTGCTTCATTAAAATATCAAACCCAATTTTCAGAGCACCAAGAGCGGTAAATAGATGCACCCTCATAAAATTGGCAAGATTAAATCTACTATCTGGACGGCGTACAAATAATGGCCTTCCTTCTTCTAATCCTGTAATATGCTCACCAGAAAAGTAATTGTAAGCCAGAAGTCCTCCACAATCAGAGTCCCCTTCCAAAGCTTTATTATATAAAATTTCAAACAACCTATTTTTATGCAAATTTTCTATTCCAAGACTTTCAGCAACTTCCTTAAACAAATTTATCCATGCATTCAAATCCGATGTGCAGTTATTACAATGTACCATTGCAACAAGATTTCCTGTTGGTGTTGTTACAAGATCAATTTCCTCATAAACTTTGGATAATTCTTTCTCTAAAACAATCATTGCAAATACACTGGTTCCTGCAGATACATTTCCCGTCCTTCTGGCAATACTGTTCGTTGCCACCATTCCTGTTCCCGCATCACCTTCCGGAGGACAAAGTGGCACTCCTGCTTTTAATTTTCCTGAAGGATCAAGAAGTTTAGCCCCTTCTTCCGTCAATGTTCCGGCCCTGTCTCCTGCCATTAAAACTTCCGGAAGTATATCTTTCAGCTTCCATTGATAATCTTTATCTGCTATCAGTTTATCAAATTCCGTCATCATATCTTTATTATAATTATGAGTCTCTACATTGATCGGAAACATTCCTGATGCCTCACCTATACCAAGAACTTTTTTTCCAGTAAGCTTCCAGTGAACATATCCTGCCAGAGTTGTCAGATATGAAATATCCTTAACATGCTCTTCTCCATTTAAGATTGCCTGATACAGATGGGCAATGCTCCATCTCTGAGGAATATGATACTGAAATACTTCTGTCAGTTTTAATGAAGCCGCCTCAGTCATTGTATTACGCCAGGTACGAAATGGTACAAGAATATTGCCCTTATAATCAAAAGCCATATACCCATGCATCATGGCACTAAAACCAATTGCCCCAATAGTTTTAAGTTCCACCTGATACTGCTTTTTAACATCTTCCGACATTTTTTCATAACTATCCTGGAGTCCTTTCCAGATATCCTCCAAACGATATGTCCAGATATTATTTTCCAAACGATTTTCCCAGTCATGACTTCCAGACGCAATTGGTACATTATTTTCATCAACAAGAACCGCTTTAATTCTCGTAGATCCAAATTCAATTCCCAATGCTGTTTTTCCGCTTACAATCGATTCTTTCAGCTCGTTTTTTCCCAATTTGAAGCCTCCTTTTCAGACGTTTTACTACTACGGCATCTCATTCTTTTTTTCATGGATCTTTATCTTCTCATGCAGGATTTTCCAATGATTAACTCCGGTTCAATCAATCGTGGAATTGCAGACTGTTCTTCTGGAATGCCTTTAATTTTTTCCAGTAAAAGCTGTCCTGCCATTTCTCCAAGTTTTTCCTGTGGATGTGCAATGGTTGTCAATGGAATCGAATTAAACTGCGCCAAAAAGGAATTATCATACCCCGTAATGGAAATATTCTGAGGAACGGAAATTCCGTTTTTTTGCAGCTTCATCATAACAGATAATGCAATCTGATCATTGTAACAAACTACCGCATCCATTTCTTTTCCTGATTGCTTCATCTGTAAAATCATATTGGCTGGTTTAATTTCTCTGTCTTCTGTATGAAACCATACGACCATATCAGGATCATAGGCATAACCTGCTTCCTGTAAGGCTTTAACATATCCTTTATGGCGTTCTTTTCCCTGATAATCATCAGCTTTAAAGACACCAGCAATATGTTTGTGTCCCAGTTGTATTAAATAAGCTGTAAGTAAATATCCTCCTTTGCAATCATTCATCAAAATATGTGGTTTATCCTTCATTTCCGCATATACTCCATGAATAAACACATAAGGAATTTCATAACTGTCAAAAGTTTCAAAAAGCTTTGGATGGCGACATATAAGTTCACTTTTACTGGGCTCGATAATCATTCCATCAATATCCTTTGTGAGAACATCTTCCAGACATGCCGTTTCTCCTCTGCGGCTATTTCCAGTCGTTTTAAAAATCAAGCTGTATCCATGCCTGGCAAGCACTTGATTAATTCCCTGAATCAACCTTGGAAAAATATAATCAGATATGTAAGTTGTCACCACTGCAATGTTCATAGATTCTTTTTTATGAATTACTCTCTCTGTACAAAATGTCCCTTTTCCATGTTTGGCTATGATATATCCCTCATCTTCCAAAATAGAAAGGGCTTTTCGAATGGTATGACGACTTACACCAAAAAAATCTACCAGCTGATACTCTGAAGGCATCTTCTCTCCAGGCTGATAAACACCTGACAAAATATCGTTTTTTAAAGATTCTTTTATTGAATAATATTTCATTTCTCCTGATATTTTTTCCATGATATCCTCCTATAAATCCATTATAAAACTTGTACGGTCATAGCGACAAGTTGTTGCATCTGACACTTTTTACAAAATTCTATCATCGATTTTGTTAATAATTTACAAAAAAAAGCGATATGATACACGTATCATATCGCCTTTCTTAAAATTTAATTATCTGTAGAAATTGTTTTAAATCTTTCTAATCCAAATATAATTACTGCTCCAATAATAAAAAATATTGGTTTAAATGTGCTCATATCCATTGCAGGCTTTGTATTCTCAAGAGTAGTAGGACCCATAATAATTGCATATAATGATCCCATCATCATTCCAATAATAAAATAAATCATCTGGGATCTGTGCTTATCCAGAGCATTTTTAATTATTTTAATGACTAATGCAATTCCGGTAAGCACACCAAGTCCAAAAATAATCAATACAGGAAGGTAAGATAAATTCAAATGAAGCAATTCCTTTACCGCTGAAATAATGGGAATATATAATCCAAAGATTAATAACATGGTAGAACCTGAAATTCCAGGTAGTACCATTGCAGAAATAGCAACCATAGCTACAGCAAAAATATAAATTGCCAGTGTAATAGTCAGATGCTCCACGCTAACACTGATTCCTTTTCCAGAAACCGGATTAAAATAAGTAATTGCTGCAACAAGAATAATTCCAAGTATTGCCCATGGAATATTCTGATATTTTCCCTGAAGTGATTCCTTTTCTTCTTTCCAGATAATTGGAATTGCAAAAATAATCAAACCAAGAAACACAGAACTGATTTCATAGATTCTATCATCAAAAATACTTGCCAGAACAGATACTGCTGCACCCATTCCTATAACCCATCCAATACCGATCTTTATGAGAAATTTAATTGCTTCCATCCTCTGCTGCCTGGTTCCAGACATTAAATAATCCAGAGAAGTAATAAACTTATCATAAAATCCCAGCAGAAATGCTATTGTTCCTCCTGATACACCAGGAACACTGTCTGCCAATGCCATACAAAAACCTCGTATAAAATTAATTATCATACTCCTATCTCCTAATTAAAAATTAATAACTCAGTTATTGTATCACACCTTTTTGTCCTATTAAAGTATTTCATTTATATTTTTATTGTCTTTTAACAATTCCCATATTTTATTTTTACTTAAATCAACGCAATAACTATGTAGATTTTTATTTTTTGCTCATTCTATTTTTTATATAATTGAGGATTTCCTGATTTCTTTTTGCATGAATTCTAGGAAACGCCTTAAGCAAACGCTGGTTGTTTTGTTGAATCATTTCAGATATTTCATGATATCTATCTATCAATTCCTGTCTGCGCTGATCTCTCTCCGCTTTCATTTTCTTTTTACGCTGCTCAAATTCATCTGTTATCTCTTTTCTCTTCTGTTCCATACCGTCAGATAACTCTTTAGACTTTTGTTTTATCTCATTATGATGATCCATGGCATCTTTAACATTTTCATAAATATTTTCACCAATCTCATCAGATATTCTATGCAATTCCTGTGCAATTTCCTGCATAGCAGCAAGGCGTTTGTTCATCTTCAGAATAGATGCAACTGTTACATATAGATCAGCAAACATTCCGATCATGAATAAAACAAGAGCTGCACACCCTGCATAATATGGAATCCAAGAAAGAAGCTTCATTGTCACAGGATGTATAAAATCAACAATTAATACACAGGCAACACCCCAGATTAAAGAAAACAACAGGCAAACATATCCTCCAATATTCAAAGGCATCTCCGAATAATCCCACCATCTGGCATGAAAAATCTTTTCCATCAGCCATCCGGTAAGTCCCTCCAGAACTGTTACCAGAACAACTGATGCAATATAAAGAAGCAGAAGATTTTCTCGATACCTTGTCAAAAAAAATACAACTGCTGTTACTCCCAGTCCATAAATCGGGCAAATTGGACCATTTAAAAATCCACGGTTTACAAAATAGCGCTCCTTTACAGCTGCAAATGCAACTTCCGTACACCATCCTAAAAATCCATATACAAAAAATGATAAAACCACATAATAAACTGACATAGATTATCCTCGCTCTTTCTATTTTTATTCGTTAGCGCCTTTCAATATCGTCGCACCTCCCACAACCATGTCATTATCATAAAACACAACTGCCTGACCTGGTGCAACTGCTCTCTGGGGCTGATCAAATAAAACTTTTATTTTGTCAGCATCTACCATAGAAATAGTACATGGAACCTCTGGACTATTATAACGGATTTTTGCATTTACTCTTAATTCCCCCGTAAGTTCCGGTACAGACATAAAATTCACATGATCTGCATACAAAACATTGGAAAACAGTTCTTCCTTTGTTCCGATAATCACTTCATTGGTATCTTTATCAACTCTGATGACATATCCCGGCTGTTTTAGTGATAATCCCAATCCTCGTCTCTGTCCAACTGTATAATAAATAATTCCTTTGTGTTCTCCAAGAATATTTCCCTGAGTATCTACAAAATTTCCTTTTGGAATAGATATTCCTGTATTGTCCTGAATAAATTTGCCATAATCATCTTCTACAAAACAAATATCCTGACTATCTGGTTTTCCTGCAACAGGAAGACCTATTTTGCCTGCTATCTCGCGAATCTCATCTTTTGAATACTGTCCTACTGGCATCAAAGTTCTGGACATCTGATTTTGAGTTAAATTATACAAAGCATATGTCTGGTCCTTTGCCAGTGTTTTTGATCTTTTTAAAGTATATCTGCCATTATCTAACTGTATAATCCGAGCATAGTGGCCAGTGGCAATATAATCTGCTCCAATATCCAGACAACGTTTTAATAAAGATTCCCATTTTACATAACGATTGCATGCAATACAGGGATTTGGAGTTCTCCCATTGAGATATTCATCACAAAAATAATCAATCACTTTCTCTTTAAAATCCTGCCGGAAATTCATTACATAATAAGGAATCTCCAGTGTCTGTGCAACTCTTCTGGCATCGTCCACTGCTGAAAGTCCACAGCATCCGCCGTTTTCTTCCTGAACAATTTCCTCTTCCTCCTGCCAGATCTGCATGGTTACACCAATGACATCATATCCTTGTTCTTTTAACAAATATGCTGCCACAGAGGAATCAACTCCTCCCGACATTCCAACCACTACTTTTTCTTTCACAATCTCCTCCTAATATTCTTCCTCTTCTTCTCCTTCACTGATATCTGACTTAGGTTTATCCAGACCTTCAATTTTTATTCCGTGTTTTTCTGCATAATCCCAAAGTGCTGCATGAATTGCTTCCTCCGCTAATAGGGAACAATGAACTTTTACTGGTGGAAGCCCATCAAGAGCTTCCATTACAGCTTTATTGGTTACCTGTAAAGCTTCCTGAATTGTCTTCCCTTTTACCAGTTCTGTTGCCATACTACTTGTGGCAACCGCAGCACCACATCCAAAGGTTTTGAATTTGACATCCTGGATAATTCCATTATCGTCAATATCCAGATACATTCTCATAATATCTCCACATTTTGCATTTCCAACTGTTCCAACACCACTTGCATTTTCAATTTCTCCAACATTTCTAGGATTCTGGAAATGGTCCATTACTTTTTCGCTGTACATAATCAATTCCTCCTGTTATCTCATACTTATCTTTTTAGCTGTTTTTCTTTACAAAATCTTCATATAAAGGTGACATTGTTCTCAACTTTTCTACGATTTCTTTCAATTTGTCTACAACAAAATCCATATCTTCTTTTGTATTCTCTTCACCCAGTGTCATTCTCAATGATCCATGAGCAATTTCATGAGGAAGTCCAATTGCCAGAAGTACATGGGAAGGGTCTAAAGATCCTGATGTACAAGCAGAACCACTGGAAGCACAAATTCCAGCCATATCAAGCATAATAAGCAATGATTCTCCTTCAATAAACTGTACACTAATATTAATATTATTAGGAAGACGTCTCTTTCTGTCTCCATTCAAACGGCAATATGGTACTTCAGAGAGAATACGGTCAATAGTATAGTCTCTCAGCTCTGTTTCCTTAGCTGTTCGTTGTTCCATTGTATCAAAAGCGATTTCCACCGCTTTACCAAGTCCCACGATTCCTGTCACATTCTCTGTTCCGGCACGACGTTTTCTTTCCTGTGCACCCCCATGAACAAAAGATCTAAGTTTTAATCCTTTGCGAATATACAAAAATCCTATACCTTTTGGTCCATTTAATTTATGACCACTTGCACTTAACATATCAATATGATACTCATCAACATTAATCGGAACCTGTCCATATGCCTGCACAGCGTCTGTATGAAAGATTATACCATGTTTTTGAGCAATTTCACCAATTTCTTTTATTGGCTGTATTGTTCCAATCTCATTATTTGCAAACATTACAGATATTAATATCGTATCCGGACGGATTGCGGCTTCCAGCTCATCCAGCTTTAATATCCCATTTTCATCGACATTAACATAAGTTATCTCAAATCCTTTTTTCTCTAGATATTCACAAGTATGAAGAATTGCATGATGCTCAATGGTGCTGGTGATAATATGTTTCCCTTTGTCCTGATAAGCTTCTGCTGTTGCTTTTAATGCCCAGTTATCTGATTCTGAACCTCCAGCTGTAAAATAAATATTTGCAGCATCTGTTCCCAATGAATCGGCAATAATTTCTCTGCTGTTATCAACTGCCTTTCTATTTTGTGCTGCTGGTGTATACACACTAGATGGATTCCAGAAATTTTCTGTAAAATATGGAAGCATTGCCTCGACAACTTCCGGCCTTGCTGCTGTTGTTGCTGCATGATCTAAATAAATTAATTTACCCATAATTTATATTCCTACCTTTCTGTTTTGCAATTATTATGTATTTCTTTTGACTCTTCTACCAATTCTTTTAAGCAGATGGAATCAACGGTTTCTCTGATACTATCGTTAATCTTCTTCCAGACAGTCTTCGTCACACAATATTTTGATCCAACACACTCTTTCCCATCTCCTGTAATCTCGGAACATTCCACAAGATTCAGATCTCCTTCCAAACTCCGAAGTACATCTCCAACTGAAATATCTTCCAACGGCTTAGCAAGATAATATCCACCTTGTGCTCCACGAATGCTTTTTATAATTCCTGCTTTTTTAAGTTTTGGGAGAAGCTGTTCCAAATATCGTATTGTGATATTTTGTCTTTTTGAAACGGCACTGATTGACACCGGCCCTTCCTCGCTGTAAACAGCAATGTCCACCAATGCACGCAATCCATACCGTCCTTTTGTTGATAATTTCATTGCCTCACCTCAATCCCGACTATTTAACTAGGATTTCCATTGATATAGTATCACTGACATTTTTTAATGTCAACTAAAAATGGTCATATACTATTTTTTATTTTCATACAATTAAAAAAAGTATATCAGGTATCTTTATGAAAAAGTCGAGTCCTTTCATCCATGGAACTTTGATCTTAACTACAGCCAACCTGTTTTCCCGTTTTATTGGATTCTATAATAGAATATTTCTGGCAGGTCTGATTGGTGCTCATCAAATGGGAGTATACCAGCTGATTTTTCCAATTTATCTTGTAGGTTTTTCTGTCTGCTTTCAAGGATTCCAAACTGCCCTTTCTAATATTGCTGCATCAAGAAAAGCTCAGGGACAAGAATCAGAAGGAAGAAAAGTCCTTCAAATCGCAACTATTTTTACCGTTACACTTTCCATTATTTTTTCTATTACTATCTTTTTTACGGCAGATGATATCGGACACATTTTCCTGAAAGAAGATGATTGTATCCCATGTTTAAAGATTGCTGTTTTTGCACTGCCTTTTGTAGGCATCAAAGCATGTATCCACAGTTACTCTCTTGGTATTGGAAAGTCAGAACTGCCTGCTCTTTCTCTATGTATTGAGCAAATATCCAGAGTTCTGAGTATTTTTCTGATTTCCATAACCTTTTATGCCGAACTTCCTGTTCCTGCAATGATTGCTGTTCTTGGAATGGTAATTGGAGAACTGGTGTCTTTCATCCTTACTCTCTATTTTCATTTTTCCAGTAATAATATAAAAAAACAGCCTGTGCATTCATCCGCTTCTCTCTTTAAGGAACTTCTCACTTTAGGTATTCCACTAACCTGTAACGCATTATCTGTCACACTTCTCCAAAGTGTTGAAAGCATTCTTATTCCGATGATGATGACTCGTTTTTGTGGAAATCAGCATAATGCTATTGAAACTTATGGAATCCTCACTGGTATGGCACTGCCTTTTATTTTATTTCCATCAACAATTACAAACTCTCTAGCTGTAATGCTTCTTCCAAAAGTTTCGGCTGCAAAAGCAGAAAAAAATATTCTTTCTCTCCATCGAGCTTCAAAATACCCTCTTCTTTTTTGTACGCTTCTTGGATTCTTCGGCTTTATTGGCTTCTTCACAATGGGGCCATGGATTGGAAAAGTTGTTTTTCACAATAGTTCCTGTGGGGCTTACCTGCGTTCTCTCTCTTTCTTATGTCCATTCTTATATCTTTCAGGAACTTTAACCAGCATCTTAAATGGTCTTGGAAAAACCAAAATTACCTTTGCTCACAATAGTATTTCTTTGATTATTCGAATTATTTTTGTTGTTTTCATTATACCAATTGAGGGGATTTACGGATATCTTTGGGGATTAATGGCAAGTTCCATTACACTTGTTACATTAAACTTTCATTATCTAAAAAAAGAATTATACAATTTTTAGAGTGGAGAAAATCATTCCTCCACTCTTTTTCTTCATCCACTTACCTTATTCTTAAAAACGTTTCATAAAGATTCACTGTTCCATATCCCCACTCCTGATTAGGATAACTCCGGTTCGCATCTCGATCAGCTCCCCGAATCAGATAATTTTTTATCCTGGTTGTATTTATTTCCACATCGTTTTTTTCCACATATCCCCATTCCAGCATTAATGCTGCCATCCCGGCAACAATTGCCCCTGATACACTGGTCCCTGTTTTTCTTCCAAATCGGCCTTTAGGAAGCGGTCCCAATACCTCCACTCCTGGAGCCGCAAAATCTGGTTTTATAGCATTTCTTGGAAATCCACGACTGCTATCAATATAAATACTCTCATTATTCTGATTATAATTGGATACACACATCAGTAAATCCATATTTCCAGGTGCCACCAACGTATTATATGGTGTTGATTCTAAGAAAAATGTATCTTCCGATAAAAAATTAGTCAATGGCAGCCATAAATCAAATTCCCTGCTGCCCATTCCGTCATCACTTACATAAATATTCCATACGCCTTCTGCAGGTTTGCAAAATCTCATAACAATAACCGGAGCCCCTGCAGATGTATCAACAGTAAAATAATCTACATACAGCCTGGTTCTTTCCAGTAAAAATGTTACTTCCCTTTGCCCTCGAATTCCTCCGGCAATTCTTCCTGTTCTCTGTCCAGAAGGTGATTCAATGTCCACATAATATCCATTAGGTGGCATTCCCCACAATTCCAGTGTAAAGCCATATTCTGAACTTCCAACTTTCAGTTCCACTTTACTTGCACTATTTGAAACCGTTCCAGAATAATGATGTCTTGCCTGCCCCTCATTTCCTCCACTTGTTACCACTGCTGCTCCTTTTAACGGGGCAATCGTACCAAGATACTGATCTAGAGGTCCGGTGCCAAGATGGGATGCCTGGCTTGTTCCTATCCCCATATAAATAACCAGTGGTTTTCGCAAAGCTTCTGCTATAATTGATATATACCGGACACCAAGCATTATATCAGTTTCCGAATAAGCTTCAAAAGAAGGATCCAGACAATAATATTCTTTTAAATACTGCCTTGCCTGCCGAAGCTTAACCACAATCAGCTGAACATTGGGAGCAACTCCTGAAAATCCTTCTTCTGATACCTCATTTCCGGCAATTAACCCAGCTAAAAAAGTACCATGTCCGGATTCATCCGTCGATGGTACTTTTGTCATTGGTTTTTCACTTTGAAGTGCTTTTTCGATTTCTTCTTTTGAAAATTCTTTACCATATCCGAGAATAGATTTTTTTTCTTCATCTTTGATAGTCTGATCCCATATGGAATATATTTTGGTTGTCCCATCATCATATTGAAAAACAGAATTCTGATAATCTATTCCTGTATCGACAATTCCTACTAAAACACCATTTCCATATAAATCCAGACCGGATCTTCGAACCGGTGCCACTCCTGCATCTTCCATTACGGAAAGATCCATAAGTCCAAAACACCGTGGGATGGCATTATACTGATAATCGCCACTGCGAAATAAATCCATTCCCCTGCGAGGAACATAAGCAATGGAAAATCGATTATTAATTACCGTTACACATTCTGTCTGCATCTGCTCTTTTACATCTTCCAATACCCCGCTGTATTCTGCAATAAACTCAAAATAATCATCATTTTCCGCTACTCCGTAACAGTCCATTTTCCACCTCATTTTTTTATAAATATATGATGGAATCTTGTCCTTTATATCTGTTCTTTCAAAAGACCTTTCTGATATGCCCAAAGCAGCTGTTCCAGATCTGCCACTTTTCCTTTAATCTCTTTTCCAATATCTGTATCTTCAACACATTTTCGTCTGGTAACTTTTTTTATAACAATTGTATCAGAATGAATATCTGTTTCTTCTCTAATGGCCACACTTCTTGATACAAACGGTTCATGAGCAACCAGCTTCAATCCATATGAATTAGATACCAACGTGTATCCTGCTATCCCTGTTGTTTTTTGATATGCTTTTGAAAACCCGCCATCAATAACAAACAATTTGCCACCACATTTAATTGGGCTCTCGCCTTTCTTCACTGCCACCGGCATATGCCCGTTTACGATTTTCCCTGTTTCAGGATCTAAGCCAAATTCCTTTAAAATCTGATTGATAACTTCTTCATTTTCATACCATTGATAATAATAATCTTTTTTCTCTTTTTTAATATCTGAATCTTCCAGAAAATATCTCTCGAACGTAGCCATCTTGGCTTTTCCATAAACTGGAGAATTCTCATTAGACCAGATAAACCACATAATATCCTGTCCATATCGGCGGGAATCTATGTCTTTATCTTCATAGTATCCTTGTCGTGCCAAATGATCAAGAACATCATACAGGGCTTTCCCTGAATAGCTATTTCCCTGAATCTGGACTTCTCTAAATGTTCCATCCTCATTTAACGGAACACATCCATGATATAACAACATATCATTGCAGACTTTATATAAATTACCCTTTGAAAACAAAAATCTAACGTGCTCCTGAAGATAAGCACAATATTTAAATGCAGTTACCATATGCTCCATAACATATTCTTCTTCTTTTGTCAGCTTATATGGATCTTTAGGATCAATAGTTGGAAAATTTGTATCATTCAGCTTATATTCCTGTCCATCAATCATAATCGTGCCTTTTTTATAATCTACTTTATCTAGCAGCAGACGTTCATCCATAAGAAAATCCGGACGTCTTTTGATCAGCTGTCCTTCTACTTTAAACTGCATAATGGCAATAGCTTTATGCATTTTTTTATTCAATTCCGCTTCTCTGATATTCTCCTGGTTTACTTCTCCGGATACATGGAATACATCACACGGATCATCTTTATAACATTCCAGTGCAAATCTTGCCAACGGAATCAGATTGATTCCATATCCATTTTCCAATACATCCAGATTATTATATCTCGCACAAATTCTTACAACATTACAAATACATGCCCTATGACCAGAAGCTGCTCCCATCCACAGCATATCATGATTTCCCCACTGTATATCCACGTTAGCAGATTTCATAATACAATCCATAATTCGATGTGGTCCTGGTCCTCTATCATATATATCACCTATAACATGTAACTGATCAACAGATAGTTTTTGAATTAAATGTGCCATTGCTGCAATAAACTGACGTACTCTTCCTGTTGTGATGATAGTTTCAAGAATCTGTTCAACATACTTTTTCTTATCTGCTGTTCGATGCTCCACCATCAATTCTTCCATTACATAAGCAAATTCCGGTGACATTGCCTTACGGACTTTAGAACGTGTATATTTATTCCCGACAGCTCTAGCCACATGGACCAGACGCACCATTGTATCATGATGCCATTCTAACAATTCATTTCTTGGAAGTTTTTCTTCCATTATATCCATCTTCTGTTCCGGATAATAAATAACAGATGCCAGATTTTTCTTTTCTTCTGTTGTCAATGTATTTCCAAATTCATCTTCAATTTTACTTCTTATTGCTCCAGATCCATTACGTATAATATGACTGAATTTTTCATATTCTCCATGAACATCTGATATATAATGCTCTGTACCTTTCGGAAGATGCAATATAGCCTGAAGATTGATAATTTCTGTGGATGCTGCCGCAACATTTGGATAACGCACAGCAAGTTCTTTTAAGTACTTGATTTGATCCATAAAGTAACCTCCCATTATTAAAAAATAAAAAAAGCAACAATTGGAAAAACTCACCCTCAAAACTCCTTGCTGCCTTACTTTAATATTATAACATATTTTCATTTAAGAAAAATGAAAATATGTGTAAAAAAACGGACAGGTTTCTGTTATAAATAGAAACCTGTCTGTTTGATATTTTACTGATCTCTCAGCTGAATCACTGGACTTCCATGATTTTCAATATATTCTCTGGTAATGACTACCTTTCCAATAGAATCATCTTTTGGAATCTCATACATTATATCCAGCATAAATTTTTCTATAATAGCTCTCAGTGCCCTTGCTCCTGTTTTCTTTTCCAATGCCCTCTCTGCAATTGCTTCCAGCGCACCATCATCAAATTCCAATTTTACCTCGTCTAACTCCAGTAACTTCTGATACTGTTTTAAAATCGCATTCTTTGGTTCTTTCAGAATCTGGACCAGCATATCTTTCGTCAATCCTTCTAAAGTAAATACCATCGGAAGTCTTCCTATAAATTCAGGAATCATACCGTATTCCCTTAAATCTTCATTGGTTACATTGGCAATGATATTCTCCTCTTTATCAAAACGATCTTTTAAATCAGCCTCAAAACCAATGGATGTTTTCCTTCTCATACGTTTTTTAATGATTCCCTCAAGATTTGGAAAAGCACCTCCACAAATAAATAAAATATTTTTAGTATTCATCGTTGTAAGCGGTACCATAGCATTTTTGCTGGTTGCTCCTACAGGAACTTCAACTTCTGCACCTTCAAGCAATTTCAGAAGTGCCTGCTGGACAGATTCTCCGCTGACATCTCTACTGTTAGTATTCTGTTTTTTTGCAATTTTATCAATCTCATCAATAAAAATGATACCATGCTCTGCTTCTTCCACATCATTATCTGCAGCCTGAAGTAATTTTGATAAAACACTTTCCACATCATCTCCGATATAGCCTGCTTCTGTCAGCGATGTTGCATCTGTAATGGCAAGCGGCACCTGAAGCAGCCTTGCCAGTGTTTTCACAAGATATGTCTTACCACTTCCTGTTGGTCCGATCATCAGCATATTAGACTTATCGATTTCAATCTCATCCATTGTGTTGGTCACCACACGTTTATAATGATTATAAACTGCCACAGACATTACTTTTTTTGCATAATCCTGACCAATTACATATTCATCCAGCATTGCCTTAATTTTATGAGGTGCTGGAATATTCTGAAGATTTAATGGCTGTTTTTCCTTCTTGTCTTTCTTTTTCTTCTTAACCGCAGGTTTTGGCTGCATATTTTGAAAATCTCCCATCAATTTGGAAATATCCATTTGATCCAGATCCATATTTCTTGCATCAATAAAACTGAATTGTCCCTGACTCATTGAGTCTAAAGTCCTTTGCATACAATCAGTACAAATATAAATATCATTTGGAAGTGTCAGCATTTTTCCTGTAACTGATTCCGGACGTCTGCAAAGATAACAGTAATGCTCTAATTCCTTATGATCATCTTCATTGACTACTTCTTCTATTATTTCATTGCTATTCTTTTCTTCTGACATGTTCGGTTCCTCATTTCTTAGTTTAACTGGAATAGTACTTCTTTCATCTTCCTAGTTCCTTCTATGATATCCTTTTTCTCCATTCTAGTAAAGCCTAAAATATACTGTTCTTTTTCCGGTTTCCCCTGGATATAATATTTTGACAATGGATATATTTTTACACCTTCTGCTTCCAGTTTCTGTTGAAAGGATACATCATTGCTTATATTAAAATCAGCAATTACATGCAGTCCTGATCCCTGTCCTGAAATTTTTGTATCCACCAGCATTTCCTTCATACATTTTAATAAACAATCGTGTTTTTCTTTATAAATATTTCTCATTCGATTCAGATGCTTTTCAAAATGTCCTTCTGAAAGAAATAATGTCAGAATCCTCTGGTCTATTCTGGATACAGAACATGAAAATGCACTGCATTTTTCTTTATAAACAGGCACTAATTTTTGGGGAAGCACCATATAACTGATACGAATCGCCGGTGCAATCGCCTTTGAAAATGTTCCCATGTAAATTACTTTATCACTTTGATCCAGTCCCTGCAAAGCTGGTATAGGTTTTCCATGATAACGAAATTCGCTATCATAATCATCTTCTATTATATAACGTTCTTCTTTCTCTTTTGCCCAGTGAATCAGCTGACTACGTCTGCCTACAGGCATAACAACACCTGTCGGATACTGATGTGCTGGCGTGACATAGGCAAGATTTGCACAGGTTTTCTCCAGTTCACTCACACTAAGTCCATCTTCATCCATAGAAACAGGCTGAATTCCAAATCCAAGTTCATTTAATATAGCATATGCATTGGGATAAACAGGATTTTCTATTCCAACAATCTGATGATTTCCAAGCATTTGTCGAAGGTCAAAAAGAAGATTTTCCATTCCTGCACCAAGAACAATTTGATTGGTATTTACATGTACTCCACGAGACTGTCTTAAATAATACATGATAGCTCGACGAAGTTCCAGATCTCCCTGATAGTTTCCTTTTTGAAATAACTCACTGTTGTCATCAATCATTATTTCCTTTAAAATTTTTCTCCATATATGATATGGGAATTGTGTCATATCAACACCATTAGGTGAGAAATCAAAAGGAATGATTTCTTCCTTAACTTCCGTCTCTTCTTCCTCTTTCTTTATTGGAATATTTAAAGCTGCCAGTTCTTCCACCTGACAAACATAAAATCCTCGTTTGGGTTTAGATTCAATATAACCTTCAGCCACCAGCTGTCCATATGCCAGATCCACTGTATTTCTACTTACATCTAAGTGTTTCGCCATCCTTCTAGCAGAAGGGAGCTTCGACCCAAAGGGCAAAGCTCCTGTTCTGATTTCTTCTTTAATACAAGTGTAAATCTGTTCATACAGTGGTTCTTTTTTAGATGGATCCAATCCAACAATTAACATAAAACCACCTGCTTATTTTGCACTTTCAATTGTTATTTTTTCAATTACCACGTCTTTTGTCGGATGACTGACTTCTCCGCTGCCTGAATCCTGTGTCTCAACAGCAGCAATTTTATCCAGTATATCATATCCTTCAATCATCTGTCCAAATACTGTATAGCTTCCTGTAAGTGAAGGATATCCTCCTTGTTCTCTAAACAGTTTTTCCTGTTTTTCTGTTAATTTTATAGTTCCTGCATCTAAAGCTTCTTCTGCAGTATCAGATTTTGCCTGTACAATAAAAAACTGACTCCCATTGGTATCCGGTCCTGCATTTGCCATGCAGATAGAGCCTCTTAAAGGAAGAAGATCACCTGACGTTTCATTTTCAAACTCTTTTCCCCAGATACTTTCTCCGCCTGTTCCTGTTCCCGTAGGGTCTCCGCTCTGAATCATAAAATCATTTATAACTCTATGGAATATCTGACCATCATAGTATCCATTAGCTGCCAATGTCACAAAATTTTTCACTGCCAGAGGTGCTTTTTTCAAAAAGAATTTGAATTTCATTTCACCAAATCCTTTAACTTTCATTACCGCAATGGTTTCTCCTTTTGATACTTCTCCCAGCTGATCTGTCTTTTTTGCACCATTGATTTCAGGAACTTTATATTTATCTAAAACCTTATCTTCCTTCTTTTTTTCCGTCGTTGTTTTGGATGAATCTTCACTTTTTGCTGTACTGCAGCCTGCACAGAATATCATTGTAAACATAAGACATCCTGCAATTAGTCTCTTTTTCATAACTGAATGTCTCCTTTTATTGTTCTCTAATCTTGTCTGCCGGAAAAACAATTCCATTTTGTCTTCTCACTTCATCTGTAATATCCATTTCGATGCAGGAAGATTTCAGGAATTCATGATCCACATTATTTTCTTCAATTAATTTTATAAAATCCATTGTTTCATAAATCATTGGATTGTCTCTTCCTTCAAATTCAAGTTCTTCTCTATTTCCGTCTCTATAAATAATAGTAATTTTCTTAATTATAGGACATTGTTCAATTATCATACATCCCTTTTCACCCTGAATCTGTGTTGGAAGTTTGGAATCTGTAATCTTAGAGTACATTAACTCTGCCTGTTTATCCCCATAAGATGCTATAATACTTCCTGCTCCATCAATACCATTTTCCAGAATAATACTATCTGATAGTATTTTTTCCGGTGCTCCAAAAAGACTGGCAAGGAAATGAATGCAATAAGAGCCTATATCCATCAATGCCCCATTTGACATTTTAGGATTAAATGCATTTTCAATAATCCCATTTTTAAACTTGTCATATCTTGAAGAATATTGACAATACTGAATGGTTGCACGCCGAACAGTTCCTATTTTATGGAGATTATCCATCATTGCATAGAATCCTGGTGAATGGACATTTTTCATTGCTTCCATAAATATAACGCCATTATCCTTTGCAGCCTGAATCAAAAGATCCAGTTCTTTACGATTCGAACAAACTGGTTTTTCACATAATACATGCTTACCATAGTTCATCATTGTAATGGAATGTATATAATGACAGCATGTAGGACTTGCCACATATACTGCGTCAATTTCAGGATCTTTCGCCATTTCTTCATAGTTATCATAAACTTTTTCTACTCCATATTTGGCAGCAAATTCCTTGCCCTTTTCCATACTCCTTGAATATACTGCTACTAATTCAATATCTGGAAGCTCTAAAACTCCTTCCATAAGCCAATCTGTAATAAAATTTGTACCAATAGTTGCCAGACGTACCATAATCATCCTCCTTATATCGAATACTGACATAAACAGTTTTTCTATTCAGACTTTAAGCACTCTCAAACTGACTGTTATAAAGATCTGCATAAAAGCCACCTTTGGCAAGAAGTTCCTCGTGGTTTCCCTGTTCAACAATATCTCCGTGATTCATTACAAGGATAACATCTGCATCTCGAATGGTTGATAATCGATGTGCTATGATAAAACTGGTTCGTCCTTCCATCAGATTATCCATTGCCATTTGAATCCGCTCCTCTGTTCTTGTATCAACAGAGCTGGTTGCTTCATCCAGTATCAGTATTTTCGGGTCTGCCAGAATTGCTCTTGCAATTGTTAATAACTGTTTTTGTCCCTGAGAAACATTATTACTTTCTTCATTTATTACCATATCATATCCACCTGGCTGTGTCACGATAAAATGATGAGCAAATGCAGCTCTGGCTGCGCCCTGTATTTCTTCTTCTGTTGCATCCAGTTTTCCATATCGAATATTATCACGAATGGATGCATTATAAAGCCATGTATCCTGAAGAACCATTCCAAACATCTGACGTATATCACTTCTGATAAATTCTCTTATATCATGTCCGTCAATCTTAATTGCTCCTCCATTAACATCATAAAATCTCATTAAAAGTTTAATCAATGTGGTCTTTCCTGCTCCTGTTGGTCCGACAATGGCCACTTTTTGTCCTTCTTTTACGTCTACAGAAAAATCATTGATAATTGTCTGTTCCGGATTATATCCAAAATGAACATGCTCGAAAGTTACATTTCCATTTAGAGATTCAATTGGCACCAGATTTTCTGCTACCTCTTTTTCTTCCTCTTCCTCCAGAAATTCAAAAACACGTTCTGCTGCAGCTGCAGTTGTCTGCATCATATTCCCAACCTGTGCCAGCTGGGTAATTGGCTGATTAAAGCTTCTTACATATTGTATGAAAGACTGAATCTGTCCTACTTCAATTGTATTTTTAACAACCATAAATCCGCCAAGAATTGCCACCAGTACATAACCAAGGTTTCCTACGAACTGCATTAACGGCATCATTGCACCTGAGAAAAATTGTGATTTCCAGGCAGAATGATACAGCTGCCCATTGACTTCCTCAAAATCTTTAATAACACTTTTTTCTTTATTAAAGGCTTTCACTATATTATGTCCACTGTAAATTTCTTCAACCTGCCCATTTAATTCTCCAAGATGCTTTTGCTGTGCCTTGAAATATGGCTGGGATTTTCCCATTATTGCTCCAATCAGCCCCATAGACAATGGCAATGTTAAAAGTACCACAACTGTCATTGGAATATTAATACGAACCATCATAATAACAACACCTATAATCTGTGTTGCAGATGTAATAATCTGTGTCATACTCTGGTTCAAACTCTGACCAAGTGTATCAATATCATTGGTTACACGAGAAAGTACCTCTCCATAAGTTCTACTTTCAAAATATTTCATCGGCATTCTGTGAATTTTCTCTGAAATATCCTTTCTCATCTGATAAGTAATATTATTGGATACATGAGTCATGATCAGTCCCTGAACAAATGAGAACACTGCACTGATTACATATAATCCCATAAGTGTCATCAGAATCCCGGTTACTTTATCAAAATCAATTCCACCGCTTCCACTGACTTTTCTCATCAATCCATTAAATATTTCTGTTGTAGCATCTCCTAAAATAGTTGGTCCAACAATATTAAATATTGTACTTGCAATTGCGAAAACAATAACAAACAAAATAGGCACATAATATTTTCGAATATATTTCAGCAGCTTCACCATAGTTCCTTTTAGGTCTTTCGCTTTTTCACCTGCCATTGCCGGTCCATGTCCATGACCCATCGGTCCTCTTCTTCTTCCATTACTCATGTGCTGACACCCCCTTTGCCTTCTTAAGATCATCTTCAGACAATTGTGATTTTGCAATCTGCTGATATACCGGACATGTTTCCAGTAATTCCTCATGGGTACCTTTTCCCACGATATTTCCTTCATCAAGAACAATAATCTGATCCGCATGAAGAATGGTGCTAATTCTTTGTGCAACAATTAACTTTGTACTTCCATGGGTTTCCTTCTCCAATGCATTTCGCAGTGCTAAATCTGTCTTATAATCCAGTGCAGAAAAACTATCATCAAAAATATATATTTCCGGATCTTTTGCTACTGCTCTTGCAATAGACAAACGCTGCTTCTGTCCACCAGATACATTGGTTCCTCCCTGTGCAATCGGAGACTTATATTTTTCTTCTTTTTCTTCAATAAAATCTGTTGCCTGAGCAATCTGGGCTGCACGTTTTACTTCCTCTTGTGTTGCATCCTCTTTTCCATATTTAAGATTTGACTCAATAGTTCCAGAGAATAAAACACCCTTCTGAGGTACATATCCGATTTTCTCACACAAATCCTCATGCTTTACTTCTCGAATATCCCTTCCATCAACTAAAATACTTCCTCTTGTTACATCAAAAAATCTTGGAATCAGATTAATCAATGTAGATTTACCACTTCCTGTACTTCCAATAAATGCAGTAGTTTTCCCTGCCGGTGCTACAAAACTGATATTATGTAAAACTGCTTCGTCAGCATCCGGATAGCAGAAATAAACTTCCTTAAACTCTACTTCTCCCTTCTTTTCAGGGATAAACTCTTTTGGTTCTTCTGGATTTTTGATCATAATCTCCATATCCAGCACCTCATTAACACGTTCTGCAGCTACCTGTGCACGCGGCATCATAATGGAAACCATAGAAATAAACAAAAATGACATAATAATCTGCATTGCATACTGGATAAATGCCATCAAATCTCCTACCTGCATCCTTCCGAGATCAATGTTTCCTGCACCTACATACACAATCAAAACTGTCAGTCCGTTCATGATTAACATCATAACCGGCATCATAAAAGTCATTGCACGATTTACAAAAAGATTGGTTTTCATCAAATCCATATTGGCTTTATCAAAACGTTTCTGTTCATGCTTTTCTGTACTGAATGCACGAATAACAGGCAACCCTGTCAAGATTTCTCTTGTTACAAGATTCAACCGGTCAATTAACTTCTGTAGAATTTTAAATTTTGGCATAGCAACCGTAAATAAAACAAAGATTACCATCATAATGGCTGCTACTCCAATTGCTATAGTCCATGTCATCTGTGCATTGGTGGTCAATACTTTAAAAATCCCTCCAATCCCCATGACCGGTGCAAATACAACTATTCGGAACATCATTGTCACAAACATCTGAATCTGCTGAACATCATTGGTACTTCTGGTAATTAATGAAGCTGTTGAAAATTTATCGAATTCTGAATTAGTAAAATCCATAACTTTTTTGAAAATCTTATCTCTTATAATACGACTTAATTTTGCTGCAAGTCTCGCAGACAATAAAGTTACAGATACTGCGGCTGCCATGGCAAGAAGAGCAATACCAATCATTATTGCACCTGTTTTCAGCATATATTTTGTCTGAATATCTTCAAGATTCATTCCAATAGCCTTATATTCTGATTTTACAAAAGAGATGGCTGCCTGACTGATAATACTGTCTGGCATATCATCAACATTCATATTTTCCATCTGTTTCATCATTATTTTCTGACTTTTACTCAAACCTGCTTCTGCCTGAGGATTAGCAGCCATCTGTTTTGCCATCTGAGATGACATTGTCAGCATACCTTTTGCCATAGACTTATCCAGGTTTGCTCTTTCTTTTGCAGAAATTTTTTTACGAACATATAACTTTCCTTCTTTATATGTTTTATATTTTGAATCACTTACCTGCTTTTTACTATAAAGCTCATAAGCTTTTCTCATTTTATCTGCATCTTTCTCTTTCATTACCATTGAAAGTCCCTGAAAAGTTTCTTCTCTCATTACTTCAGGCACCGCATCTTCAATACCACCCTGCTGGATACCTACATTTACTATAGAAGACGTATAGGTTGGCAATGATAGTTCGCATGTTGCCTGCATAATCAACAGAATCACAATTCCTGCAATAGGCAGATATGCTTTTTCTAAATATCGAAATAATTTAAGCATTGTTTTCTTCCTTTCCAAATTCAAGTTCTATTCGCTGCTTTAAACAATCATCTAATTTTGTAAGAAGCCTTCTAAGCTCTTTTTTCTCCTCTTCCGTAAGGAAATCTTCCACATGTGTATTTATGTTATCAGCCCTCTCTTTGATGGACTCCACAATGGATCTTCCTTTTTCGGAAATGAAAATCCGACTCTTTCTCTGGTCATCGGGATCCTGCTTTTTAATAATCATTCCGTTTTTTTCAAGCCTCCCTACCATTACATTTAATGTTGACGGTTTCACACCCAGTTTTCTTGCCAGCTCTCTTTGGACAAGTCCGTCTTTGTTACTAAGGGTAACAAGTAATGGCATCTGACCTGGATGAACATTTTCTCCTTTTAAAAGGCGCATGCCATATACAAAATTTCTATGATTTATTTTCCCTAATAATGAAAAAATACCATCCTTGCGATACATCTTATCTCCTTTCCAAAATTGATTAGGCATCTAATAGTTAGTCGACTAATATACTATCACAGTGTATACATTGTTTCAACTATAAAATTATGAACTTTTTATAAAAAATACACTGTAATCTTTTTTTGATTACAGTGCATCTTTCCTGATAAATTACAATATTATTTACTATTTATGCATTTTTACCGCAGCATTTTTTGTATTTCTTTCCACTTCCACATGGACATGGATCATTACGGCCAATTTTTTTACCTTTTACAACAGTTGTTGAATTTCTTGATTCTTTGTAAAGTTCTTTTCGTCTTTCTTCTGTAAGAATATCATCCCATGCATCTAATGTATATAACCACTCTGCACGGCATCCAACCATATTGTAATACAATTTTTCAAAATCGATATCTAAAGAAACCTGTGTATCTTCTTCCATTGTATCAATTGGGTTTGGTTCTTTTAAACTGTCGTTGATTCCATCTAAAAATCCAACAAACATCTGTAAATCTGTCTCAAACTTTTCTGCCAACTCTTTAACAGTTCCTGTTACAACAACATCTTTATCTGCCAGAATCTTTTCATAGATCCCTTTTTCAATATTAAAATATGTCAGCCAGAACTGCTGTCCTTCTTTTGTTCTGTCATCGAATTTATATGCGTAATCACGCCAATCCTGTAATAATGCCATTAATCTTTCCACCTTTTCTCTTAAAAATGTTATTTACTCTTGCTACTATAACAAATTTTATATATTTTTTCAATACAAAAACCCCTATTCTGCATCTTTGCAGAACAGGGGCTTCTTAAAGGGGAGGATAAGTATTTCTCATCCAATCTCTGATTGGATATTTGTATTATCTCCTCATTTTATATTTCTATACATTTTCTTATCCAGAAACATGGATATATTATAAAAAATATGATAGGATAGCAAAAAGTATGATCTTTACAATATGATCAGCACTGATATGTTGTCAAAATTTAATTTGAAAGGATAAAAAATGAAATCTATTTTAAAACAAATATTTGCAGTTATTCTTATAATATCACTGATCGCAGTCGTTGGCCTGACATTATTTTTTGCCATTACCGGAAACGAATATTTCTGGGGAATGATGGTATTAATGTTTTTCTATCCTATTTTTCTCTGGGCAATGTCCTTTGTTTATAAATGGAGTAAAAACAACAAGGATACAGACAAATAAAAGCATATTATTCATAATCTCTGTTTTTTATAAATTTCAAATATTCTTTGATTTTTTTTTCGTATCCATTTTCTGTCGGCTCATAAAACCGGGTTCCAAGGAGATTATCCGGCAAATATTGTTGTTTCACATAATGATCCGGATAATCGTGGGCATACCGATATCCTATTCCATGTCCCAATTTCGATGCGCCTTTATAATGGGCATCTTTTAGATGATTAGGCACTTCTCCATTCTTATGATTTCTAACACTCTCCAGCGCTTTATCTACTGCCATATATGCAGCATTACTCTTTGGTGCACTGGCAACATAAGTTACTGCCTGTGCAAGAAGAATCCTTGCTTCCGGAAGACCGATTCTTTCCACAGCCTGGGCTGCTGCAACAGCTACCTGAATTGCTTGAGGATCTGCATTCCCAACATCTTCTGATGCACAGATCATGATTCTCCTTGCAATAAATGTAACACTTTCTCCAGCATCAATCATTCTTGCCAGATAATACACTGCCGCATCAGGATCTGATCCCCTCATGCTTTTGATGAAAGCTGAAATCACATCATAGTGATTATCTCCATCTTTATCGTATCTGGTAACCCTTTTTTGAATACACTCCTGTGCAACATCAATATTAATAATAATATCACCATTTTTATTTGGCTCAGTGGTTAATATACCAAGTTCAATTGCATTCAAAGCACTTCTTGCGTCTCCTTCTGCCATATCCGCAAGAAAATCCAGTGCATCTTCGTCTATAGATGCATGATAAATACCCATTCCTTTTTCTTCGTCGTATACCGCTCTACAAATTAACTTTTTAATATCTTCTTTTTCAAGAGAATACAATTGAAAAACATTAGACCTGGAAATCAAAGCCTGATTCACTTCAAAATATGGATTTTCCGTTGTTGCACCTATTAATATAATCGTTCCATCTTCTACAAACGGAAGAAGATAGTCCTGCTGTGCCTTATTAAAACGATGGATTTCATCAATAAATAAAATGGTTTTCTTCTGAAACATACCAAGAGCTTCTTTTGCATCTTTTACCGCCTCCTGCATATCCTTCTTTCCCGAAGTTGTTGCATTCATCTGAACAAAATTTGCTTTGGTCGTATTGGCTATAACTTTTGCCAGAGTAGTCTTTCCTGTTCCCGGCGGTCCATAAAAAATAATTGAACTGAGCTTATCTGCCTGAATAGCACGATACAGAAGTTTATCTTTTCCAATAATATGAGACTGTCCCACTACTTCATCCAGGGTAGCAGGACGCATCCTTCCAGCCAGGGGTGCCTCTTTATCTTTATTTAGTTCTCTTGCATAATCAAATAAATCCATAATATTCCTCCAGAAAAATATCTTAACACAGCACTTTCACAAAATCTATGAATTCTTAAGAGTTTTTTTATAAATAGGACATGATTTTATCATATGTCTCTGATATAATAAAACAAGTAGAAAAACAAGCAATGACGGGAGTTATTATGGGAAAAATATTAGTTGAAAAAATTTCTTATACAGAAGTTACAAAAAACATCAGTCAGACTGAATATAATAAAACTCAGGAAGAATATATTTTATCTAAATCTCCGGAAAAATATATGATCAGTCTTCCAATCCGTGTATTAATGTTTAAAGGAGTCGAAGAGGATCCTCAGTTTGTTTATTACTTTTACGAAGAAAATCATGATGATCTATATCTTGTTCAGCGCCAGCGTAAAGGAGGCGTTGTTTTTAAAACAAAATATTCTTTGACAAAAGAACAAGGCCGTATGATTTTAAATGGCGATTATCAGTTTCTTTTAGACAATGACGATCCGTCTTTTAATTCACTGTATTTTCAATTTACTGTGAATAAACTTCATCCGACTTATAAGAAAGAATGTATCCGTAAAATTTTTCATCAGAATCGTTTTCTTGATGAAATTGTTGATATTTCTATTGTTCGAACACCTTACACAGGAGAAGATTTTTTTGCAGATGAGCCACCAAAACTTAAGTCAGTTAAAGCCAACAGTCTACGTCGTAACACAAGACAATATTTAACCTTATCAAAACCTATGGAGAGTCTTTTAAACTTTCAGAATACATTATTAGCACAATAAAAGTGCCGGACATTGTCCGACACTTTTTTAATACATAACACAGCGGACAAGTCCGCTTAACGCCTCTATTCCTTATTCATTAGAGACCTTTTATTCTTTCTTATTTCTGTAATTCTGGTACTTTTCTTTTGTAGCTAGTCCACCTCTAATATGACGTTCTGATTTATTAAGATCCAGAACTTCCCTGACACATCCTGCCAAAGATCGATTGATCTGCTCCAGACGTTCTGTGACATCCTTATGCACAGTACTTTTGCTGATTCCAAATACTTTAGCAGTTTGTCTCACAGTGGCATTGTTTTGTACAATATAATCAGCAATTTTTACAGCTCTTTGAGCGATATAATCTTTCAAAAAAAATCCCCTGGAAATATTGTTTTTACAATGTATGCTGATATTCCTTCTGGTATGTATAGCATATTATTTCATTATGCATTATACTGTTTTTATATGGTTACAATAAAAAAATGTATTTTTCATAGTAGTCTTATTGTGCTATACTCTCTGAAAAGAAAGGTAGATGTATTGATGAAAATATTATTGGATTTATTTTTAACTTTTGTACAAATCGGTGGGTTGACCTTTGGAGGTGGATATGCCATGCTCCCTATGCTTCAAAAAGAAGTCGTTGATAAGAAAAAATGGGCTTCTGAGGAAGAACTAATGGATTATTATGCAATCGGACAATGTACACCGGGAGTTATTGCAGTTAACACTGCAACCTTTATTGGATACAAAATATCCGGTATTTCAGGAGCAGTTTTTGCAACTTTAGGAGTAATTTTCCCCTCTTTTGTGATTATTACCGTTGTAGCTTTATTTCTTAGAAATTTTGCACAGTACCCAATTGTTCAGCATGCTTTCAGCGGGATTACAGTATGTGTATGTGTTCTGATATTAAATGCAGTCATCCGTTTAGGGAAAAAATCCATAACTGATGCTGCTGGTGTTTTTATTTTCTTATTAACCTTTTTATTATCTATCATTTTTGATTTATCACCAACTTATCTGATTATCATTGCCGGGCTTTTAGGCATTATCTTCAGTCTTGTAAAAACAAAGGCTCTGAAAGGAGGTCATATTTCATGATCTTCCTTCGATTGTTTATTGAATTTTTAAAAGCCGGACTTTTTGCTGTTGGCGGCGGTCTGGCAACTTTGCCATTTTTATATGACATAATGCATGAAACCGGATGGTTTACCATGCAGGATCTTACCAATTTGATTGCGGTTTCCGAATGTACCCCGGGGCCTCTTGGAGTTAATATGGCAACTTATGTAGGAAATCTCACCGCAGGACCTATAGGAGGAATTATCGCCACCATCGGATTGGTTACTCCTTCCATTATCATCATTATTATTGTTGCAAATTTTCTTCAACGATTTAAAGATGCAAAACTTGTACAGAACATTTTTTATGGTCTGCGGCCCGCCTCCACAGCATTGATTGCCTGTGCCCTGTGTCTGGTTGCAAAAACAGCTTTTTTACAGCTGAATGTATTCGAAAAAACCGGACATTATCTGGATTTACTAAACTGGAAACATCTGCTCCTTGGTATTATTCTTTATATTGCTTTGGTTAAATTCAAGAAGCATCCTGTAATCTATATTGCAATTGGGGCAGTTTGCGGCATAATATTCCAGTTATAACAAAGCGGACAAGTCCATTCCAACTCCTGTAACAAAAAGTGTGCCTGTAGTATTTTATTACAGACACTTTTTTTAAAAATAAATTAAAGCTTGTTTTGGCGGTTCTGCTTTTTCGATACGACTTGCATATAATACCGGTGCCTTTCGCCCATATCCATCATTATATTCTATATGAATTTCAGCTGTAACCATCACCCATTCTTTATTTAAAACACGTTTTAACGTTTTAGATTTAGTTTTACTAAGTTTACATAGATATCCAATGAATGTAATATCGTCTTCACAGCAGGTCATTGCTTTACGCCCGGGAATAATCAATCCTCCTGGCATTTTCGGACTTCTTCGGACTTCTCCTTTAAATTCCACTGTCTTTCCTTCATATACTTCTGGTCTCTCCATAGCATCAATGTACCAGATACCATAATCCTCATCCTTTATCTCAATGACGTCTTCATTTAGATCATAAGGCAGGATCTCCTCCATTTCCATTTCTCTTCCATCTGCCCGTTCGAACCCAACCTGAGCTCTTGGATTCACTGCTTTAATACTTCGTCGATAACTTCCAATACTCGTATTATCATCACAGCGATTAAAAATAACCAAATCTGCCATTTTAAACATTTCAACAAAAATCGATCTCATGTTTTTAAGATACATATCTGCAGTAGAAGCATCTACTGTGACAATCGCCTGATATAATTCAAGATCTGTTTCATCGACCACATCCATAAATTCTTCAATGGAATACATACCATTATATTCTACCATCACTCTATCAGGATAATAGTTTTTTTGACAGGATATAATAAAATCTTTTGTAAAATCTTCGATATTATCCAGCTGAATAACAAAAGAATTAGTCTTTTCAAGCATTTGAGCATCATATTCTACTTCTCCTTCTTCGAAGGTCAGTATCATTGTCCTCTCTCCATCATTAAAATAATCCTGACTTAATGTATCTTTAATCAACGTTGTTTTTCCACTTTCCAAAAATCCCCAGAAAAGATAAACCGGAAGTTCATACATATCAATGTTGCCCCCTTATGCTCCTATCATAAACAAAGTTTCCAAATCAGATTCTTTCAATTTTGAACCAATAACACAAATTCTTCCTGTATAGTCAGCACTTCCCTTACGAATTTCATACTCTCCGGGAACCATATCAAATTGAATCCAGCTTCCATCTGTCAACTGTAAAATGCCTTTGGATCTGAGAATGATTCCAAAGTCTTCACTTTGTGATAATTTTTTCAAAATATCTTCCAATTCTTCCTTTTTATATTTTTTTGGTGTTTCTTTACCCCAGCTGATAAATACTTCATCTGCATGATGATGATCGTGGTCGTGATGATGATCATGGTGATCATGATGATGATCGTGGTCGCATCCGCATTCATGGTCATGGTGATGGTCATGGTCGTGATGATGATCATGGTCGTGATGATGTCCACCACACACCGGGCAGATATCCTCTTCCTCCATTAATTCTTTTCCCAAATCGTTTCCTTCTTCCATTACTCCAAGGATCTGTTTTCCTGAAAGTTCTGTCCAAGGTGTTGTTATAATGGCTGCTGTTCCATTATGTTTTCTTAAAAGCGATACACATGTTCCAAGATTATCTTCTGCCATAGCATCAGTTCTGCTTAAAATAATAGATCCGGCATACTCTACCTGGTTATTATAAAACTCTCCAAAATTTTTCATATACATTTTACATTTTTTTGCATCTGCAACTGTAACAAAACTATTTAATATAAGATCTGTGTCTTCTGCAACATCCTGAACCGCTTTTATGACATCAGAAAGCTTTCCAACACCAGACGGTTCAATGATAATACGATCTGGATGGTACTGAGAAACAACTTCTCTAAGAGCTGTTCCAAAATCACCTACCAGAGAACAGCAAATACAGCCTGAATTCATTTCTGTTACCTGAATTCCTGCATCTTTCAGAAATCCTCCATCGATACCTATTTCGCCAAACTCATTTTCTATTAAAACAACTTGCTCTTCTGATAAAGCTTCTTTTAATAATTTCTGGATTAAAGTTGTTTTTCCTGCACCTAAAAATCCTGAAATAATATCAATCTTTGTCATGGATTTATCCTTCTTTCTTTAATTTATTCATCATTTAAAGTTTATTGTACTACTTCTAAGTCTTTCATTTCAAGTGTGGTATACCCATAAAATACATATAATCTTAAATTCGTCCACATTTGTCTGATTTCTTCCACTGTTAATTTATTATACAACTCTTCCTTACTTTCCTGCTAAATATCAGAAAAATAAATAAGATTATCCTTCATTTTTTAATCCTCTACATATTTTTTAAAAGGTCTTGGCGTCATAAAGGTTCCCGTTGCACTTCCCACCAGTTTATCTTCTACATATGCTTTTCCCATAAAATTCATAATCGTTTTCCCTGTGGATACTGCTTCTGCTTTTACACGAACCAGAGAACCTGTTGGAATCCCTTTCAGAAAATTCGTAGACAGCTGTACCGTTGGTGCAACATCATAATCTCCCAGACCTGCAGTTAAAGTTCCAAAGGTAATATCAAACATTCCAGCCAGAGATCCTCCAAACATAATTCCAAAAGCATTTTCATGAAAATCTGTTGCTTCATACTCCATTATCAGGCTTTTATTATCGTAATCATAATCTATGATTTTTCCTTTTAATTCATTAAAAATACTATTATCTTTTATATGATTTATTGCCTCTATTCTTCTTTTAATATTTGTTTCAAATGTCTCTTTACTCATAATCCCTCCAGAAATTTCTGCAAATATTCTATCATATTTCATTTTTATTGTATAGAATCATCCTCCAATTGGCAAACTAATGAAAAAGGAGTGTAATTATGGATAACGAACAATTATTAAACAGCATTTATCAAAATATCCAGATGGTTTTGGAAACAATTCCTGAAATTCGTAAAGTAACTACGGACTGTGATTTTAAAGAGGTTCTTAATTCTCACGAACAAACTTATCAAAATCTACTTTCCGTAACCCGTCAGCGACTGGATGCAGAAGGTTATACACCTGAAGAAATAAATGAACTTTTAAAAAACTATTCTGAATGGATGACAAAACTAAAAGCAATGACTGATAAATCTACCAGCCATCTTTCAGAAATGTGCATTACCGGATATACCATGGGAATGATCCAGTCTATTCAGAAATGGCGTCAATATTGTGATGCTTCAAAAGATACTCTTTTACTTGCTCAGCAGCTTTCTATTCAGCATCAAAAAAGTATTGATAGCCTAAAAAAATATTTGTAAATTATTTCAGGTTGTGCTATGATTGAAACTGTTATTGATAGATGTAATGTTCACGACCGAGAAAGGCTGCATTCAATTCTATGAATGCATAGCTGTAGTATCCGGTTGTATTTTTTTACCCAAAATTTGTTTACATCTTTAATGATCTATCAATTTATAGCAGAAAAAAATGGAGGTACCCAAATGAACACTGGTACAGTAAAATGGTTTAACTCAGAAAAAGGTTATGGATTTATTTCCCAGGCTGAAGGAGACGATGTATTTGTACACTTCTCAGCCATTCAGGGAGAAGGATTCAAAACTCTGGAAGAAGGACAGAAAGTAAGCTTTGATATTGCAGAAGGCCCTCGTGGAAAACAGGCCGAAAATGTAGCAAAACTTGCTTAATGAAAGAAATTTTATAGATTTTCTAAATTATAAGAGCAACTTTGATTTTATATCTGATTCTGATTCAGACACTAATCATCAAAGTTGCTTTTATTTTTTAGATTAACACTCTATGATTTATTTAAATCCACGCAGACGGACTTGCGTCACTTGGCATTCTTAAATCTCCTCTTGGAGATACTGCCACACTTCCAACTTTAGGTCCATCTGGCAGACAGGAACGTTTAAATTGCTGGCTGAAAAATCTCCAGTAGAATTTATCCAGCCACTTTTTAATTGTTTCATCGCCATATACACCATCAAAAGTCTGTTTTGCCATTCGATATAATTTTGATTTAGGGAATCCAAAACGCATCATATAGTATAAGAAGAAATCGTGAAGTTCGTATGGACCAACCAGATCTTCCGTTTTCTGAGAAATCACACCATCTACAGGTGGTAACAGTTCTGGACTTACTGGTGTATCAAGAACATCCATTAATACCTCTGATAATTTCTTATTTTCAACAGTGTCTGCATAATATAATACCAGATATCTCACCAGAGTTTTTGGCACTGAACAGTTTACAGCATACATTGACATATGGTCACCATTATATGTTGCCCATCCTAGAGCCAGCTCTGACATATCTCCAGTTCCAATAACCATTCCATTATACTTATTTGCAATATCCATTAAAATCTGTGTACGTTCTCTTGCCTGGGAATTTTCATAAGTAACGTCGTGCACATTTTCATCATGGCCAATATCTTCAAAATGCTGGCGTACTGCCTTTTCAATATTTACTTCTTTTAGGGTTGCCCCAAGCTCATGAATCAGTGAAACTGCATTCTGATAGGTGCGGTCTGTTGTGCCAAAACAAGGCATAGTAACACAGATTAGATTTTCTCTTGGAATATTCAGCATATCAAATGCTCTGGCTGTAACCAGTACAGCCAATGTGGAATCCAGTCCACCTGATATTCCTACCACCGCATGCTGGCAATGGGTATGTTCCAGACGTTTCTTCAGACCCATAGACTGGAGAGACAAAATTTCATTACATCGTTTTTCTCTCTCCTCTTTATTATCCGGTACAAACGGTGCTCTTGGGAATGTTCTGGAAATATTATTATCTTTAATTTCTAATGAAAAAAGAACTTCTTCATAATCTTCTGTCTCTCCACCTGGGAAAGAAGTCATCTTTCTTCGTTCTGCTGCCAGTTTATGAACATCAATATCCGCATAAATGATTTCATTGGTAAATCTTTCAGCTTCTGCAAGAACAGAACCATTTTCACAGATTAAATGATGTCCGCTATATACAACATCCTGTGTAGATTCTCCCTCTCCTGCATTGGCATACACATAAGCGGCTAAAAGTCTTGCAGACTGATTGGCAACCAGACTTCTTCTGTAAACTTCCTTGGTTGTTGTTTCTACGCTGGCAGATGGATTACAGATTACTGTTGCCCCAGCCATTGCATGAAAAGTGCTTGGCGGCAATGGAACCCATAAATCCTCACAAACCTCACAGGCAATCACTAATTCCGGAATCTCCTCACAGACAAACAACTGATTGGTACAGACACTTACCGGATTATCACCAAACCATATCATTTCATCTATATCTTTTCCAGATGTGAAGTGACGCAGTTCATAAAATTCCCCATAATTTGGCAAATGGGTCTTTGGTACGATTCCAAGAATTTCTCCATCATGCAAAACAGCTGCACAATTATATAATTTATGTTTAACAACCAATGGACATCCTACTACTACGACCATATTCATATCTTTTGTTGATCTGGCTATGTTTATTAACTGTTCTTTACATGCTTTCAACAATGGTTCCTGTAAAAATAAATCGCCACATGTGTAACCACTAATGGTTAGCTCTGAAAACACCAAAAGACTGGCCCCATTGGCTCCAGTCTCTTTGATGATCTTTATAATTTCTTCGGCATTATATACAGGATCTGCTACTTTAACTTTTGGTGTTGCACAAGCAACTTTTATAAATCCATCTTTCATCATACACCTCAGATTTTATTATTCTTAATCTTCATTCATATTTGCAAGCTTTGCTGCCTGATCTGCTGCAGTCAGACTATCAATCAACTCATCCAGATCCCCATTCATAATCGAATCCAGTTTATGGAGTGTCAGCTTAATTCTATGATCTGTAACACGTCCCTGTGGATAATTGTAGGTACGAATCTTTTCAGAACGATCTCCTGTACCAATCTGACTTTTACGTTTTGCTGCTTCTTCATCGTGGGCTTTCTGCTGCTCCAGCTCATACAGACGAGAACGAAGTACTTTTAAAGCTTTATCCTTATTCTTTAACTGGGATTTTTCATCCTGACAGGATACTACGATTCCCGTTGGTATATGAGTCAGTCTTACTGCGGAATCAGTTGTATTGACACACTGTCCACCGTTTCCTGATGCACGGAATACATCAAAACGACAATCATTTAAATCAATTTCAACTTCAACTTCTTCCACTTCAGGCATAATTGCCACTGTAATTGTAGAAGTATGAATTCTTCCTCCTGATTCTGTGGCTGGAATTCTCTGCACACGGTGAACACCACTTTCATATTTGAAACGTGAATATGCACCCTGACCAGAAACCATAAACACCAGTTCCTTAAATCCACCAATACCACTTTCATTAAAACTTAATGTATTGACTTTCCATCTGCGTCCTTCTGCATAGCTTCGATACATTCTTGCAACGTCAGCAACAAACAGTCCAGCTTCATCTCCACCTGCACCTGCACGCATTTCCACGATGATATTTTTATCATCATTTGGATCCTTTGGTATCAGGAGAATTTTTAATTCTTCTTCCAGACGTTCAACATTTGCCTTGGATTCTGCCAATTCCTCTTTTGCAAGTTCTTTCATTTCTTCATCTGTTTCTTCATCCAATAGTTCCAGACTTTCTTCTACATTTTGTTTTTCTGCCTGGTACTCTTTAAATTTTTCCACAATTGGGGTTAAATCATTCTGTTCTTTCATCAAATCACGAAAACGATTTGGATCAGATGCCACATCAGGATCATTTAACTCCTGAAGTACTGTATCCAGACGATCTACCAAACTTTCTAATTTATCAAACATGTTTCTCTCCTTCTCTTGCGTTTCCAAAGACCAGTCGGTCCAGTCCTGCCAGATCTTTCTTTATTGTAACGGAAACAAATCCCTCTGCTTCCATTAATTTCTTCACTGCTTCTCCCTGATCATATCCAATCTCAAAAGCAAGCATTCCTCCTGGTTCCAGATAATCCATTGCTTCTTTTATTATTTTCCTGTAAAAGTACTGTCCATCCTCTTTTCCATCCAATGCCAGCATGGGTTCATGATCTCTGACTTCTGGCATTAATTTTTCACATTCTTTTGTTGTAATATAAGGAGGATTGGAGATAATCAAATCATACGTTCCTGTTACATTCTCAAAAAGGTCACTTTGAATAAATTTTACCATAGGAGACAGATTTTCGCCATTATCTTTCGCAATCTTTAATGCTTTTTCACTTATGTCTGTTCCTATGCATAATCCTGGTTTTAAAATCAATGATAAACTAATGGCAATACAACCAGAACCCGTACACATATCAAGAATCTTCTCAGGGCGAATTCCTGTAGCTATCACTTCTTCTAAAACAGTTTCCGTATCTGCTCTTGGAATCAGTACATCTGGAGTTACTAAAAAAGTATACCCCATAAATTCCTGTGTTCCAATCAAATATTGTAACGGGATTCTTTCTTCTGCACGTTTTCTTATCATATCCTGATATTTTATCAGTCCTTTTTCATCTAATACCTCTTCTGTCATTCCAAACAGATAATCTTCTCTGGATACATTCAGGCAATGGGAAAACATATACCATGCTTCTCCTGAAGCATTGTCGATATTTTGCTCTTCCAGAATTTTCTGCCCATGTTGGACCCATTCTCTTCTATTCATGGTTCTCCCGTTCCTTTTCTAAATATTCTCTCCAGTCAAAAACACCCTCTACCGATGCAATAGCAACTTCTATCATTGATTCATCAGGTTCTCTGGTAGTCAGTTTCTGCAGATATAATCCTGGCTTACTTAATTTTTCTATCACCTTACTGTCACTTCTCCCGGCCAAACGAATAAATTCATAGGATACTCCTGCTACAGCTGGCAAAAGAAGCAATCTTGATACTACCCTAAGCCAGATGGTATCTACACGAATAAAGAAGAAAAACACCATACTGATAATCATAACAATGAACAGGAAGCTGGTTCCACATCTTTTATGAAGCCGTGTATATTTCATAACATTCTGTGGAGTCAGATCTTCTCCCGCTTCCAGGCAATTAATCGTTTTATGCTCTGCTCCATGATACATAAATACACGCTTAATATCCTTCATTTTTGAAATCAGAACAATATAACCAAGGAAAATGCCGACTCTTACTATTCCTTCTATTAATAGTATAATATATTTATTTTTAATCCAGTAACTCACACCTTCTGAAACAAGATATGGAAGTACCATGAATAATCCAATGGATATCGCAAAAGAAATCAACATGATGATTCCCATCATGACTTTTTCACCTTTTCCTGAAAAAAGCTTTTCTACTATTTCTTCAAATTTTCCTGATTCTTCCTCTTCCTCATCTTCAAAAAAAGAAGCAGAATAATTCAAAGTCTTCATTCCGATGACCATGGATTCTACAAAATTTACCATTCCCCGAAGAATTGGCAGCTTAAATAACGGATGCTTATCTGAAAAACTAACACAATCATCCACTTTTGTTTCTATTTCACCATTGGGTTTTCTTACAGAAACAGCATAACGATTCATATTCTTCATCATTACACCTTCCATAACCGCCTGACCGCCAATTAAAACCGCCATATTTTATCTCCCTTTTACTACTAAACAAAGCGGACAAGTCCGCATTAACTTCCTAAATCCTCCATTTTTAAAGGACCTGCATCTAATCGCATCCTCACGGAGCGTTTTTTATTATATAGAAATTCTCTGTACAATAAAAAAAGAAAAGGTTGAGATTAATGATAACCTCAACCTGATTCCTTACTTTTCTACTTAACACCATATTTACGATTGAACTTATCAATACGTCCACGAGCCTGAGTAGCTTTCTGCTGACCTGTGTAGAATGAGTGACATTTTGAACAAATTTCTACGTGGATATCTTCTTTTGTAGATCCTGTTACAAATTCGTTTCCACAGTTGCATACTACTTTAGCCTGATAATAATTTGGATGAATTCCTTCACGCATGTTATCTATCTCCTCTTCTAAAACAAATTCGTTGGATTTTGCCAACGTACACATACTTCGACTTTCGTCACTGTTATTTTACAAACAGCTTTTTTATTTTATCATAGTAATATTTAAATTGCAATGATTTTTTCATTATTATAAAAAAACACTTTTATTTGCTTCGTAATAATGATTTTTTGGTATACTGAACAAATTCTTTGTTATCTTTTGTTCTTTTAAACAGATCCATCATTTGCTCTAAAAATTCTTCGGATTTATTACCGGATAATTCTTTATGAAGAGCCGTTACAACTTCTAATTCCTCATTTGTAAGTAATAATTCTTCTCTTCGCGTACCGGATTTGGCAATGTCAACAGCAGGAAAAATTCTTTTTTCTGCCAGTTTTCGACTTAAAACAACTTCCATGTTACCAGTTCCTTTAAATTCTTCAAAAATAACATCATCCATACGGCTTCCGGTTTCTACCAGTGCTGTTGCGAGAATTGTCAGACTTCCGCCTTCTCTCATATTTCTCGCTGCACCAAAAAATTTCTTTGGCATATAAAGTGCCGCCGGATCAAGACCACCTGTCAGAGTTCT
Source organism: Anaerostipes sp. 494a (assembly GCF_001940315.1). Lineage (NCBI taxonomy): Bacteria > Bacillati > Bacillota > Clostridia > Lachnospirales > Lachnospiraceae > Anaerostipes > Anaerostipes sp. 494a. Next base: position 829,057 of record NZ_MJIF01000001.1, read on the forward strand.
TCCACTTGGCGGAACTGTCAGATTATAAGCTCTGGCAAGACGTGTAATACTATCCAGCAGAATAACCACATCTTCTTTATGTTCTACCAGTCTTTTTGCACGTTCTAAAACCATTTCAGATACACGCTTATGATGCTCTGGAAGTTCATCAAAAGTTGAATAAATTACCTCTACATTTTCTCCTTCAATAGACTCCTTAAAATCAGTTACTTCTTCAGGACGCTCATCAATAAGTAATACGATTAATTTGATATCTTTATAATTATTGCTGATGCTTTGTGCAATTTGTTTCAACAGTGTTGTTTTTCCTGTCTTCGGAGGAGAAACAATCATTCCTCTCTGTCCTTTCCCAATTGGAGACAATAAATCAACCATTCTCATTGGCAATGAAGATTTTCTTGTTTCCATTCCTAATCTTACATCTGGGAAAATTGGAGTCAAATCCTCAAAATGCTGTCTTTTTGCTGCAATATCCGGCTTATAGCCATTTACCGATTCCACAAAAAGTAACGCACTGAATTTTTCACTTTGAGTCTTTACGCGAATTGCTCCTGATAAAATATCTCCCGTCTTCAAATTAAATTTACGAATCTGCGCCGGAGAGACATAAATATCATTATCTCCTGGAAGATAATTTTCACATCGAATAAATCCATAACCATCTGGCATAACTTCCAGAATTCCATTGGCCTTTTCACCGCTATCCAGACTTTTCATATTTTTAGGAAATTCTTTTCCTGTTGTTTTTTTAGGGCTGTTCTTTTTATCATACTCTTCTAAAGTCTCAATCAATTCACTTTTTTTAAGAGCAGATATTCCCGATATGTTTCGTTCTTTGGCAATTTCACGCAGTTCCACCACCGATTTTTCCTGATATATCATAAGTTGTTCTCCTTTGTTTGGGAAAATGGATGAATTATCCACAGACTTGATTAATTTCATACTAATTTATCTTATTCTAACACATTTTCCCTGAATGTCCAACGATTTGTTCTTTCAAACGTCGTAATACCTTTTTTTCCATCCTGGATACCTGAACCTGAGAAATCTGTAGAATTTCTGCAATTTCCTGCTGTGTCTTTCCACAAAAATATCTATATTTAATTAACTTTCGTTCTTCTTCTTTAAGACATTTTAATGATTCTTCAAGCAGCACATGATTTAAAATCATTTCTTCCTGATTTTCATCTTTTGTTAATCGATCTAACAGCTGAATTTCATTCCCGTCTCCTTGAAAAGTTGTCTGATGCAAAGATTCCACTTCTTTATTAGACTCCAATGCTACAACAATTTCTTCTCGACCCAGACATGTTTCTTTCTCAATTTCTTCTATCGTTGCTTCTCTCTGATATTTCATTGAAATCTGTTCTCTTGCCTGTTTTATTTTATATGCATTTTCTTTTAAAGAACGACTGACCTTAATCATTCCATCATCTCTTAAAAATCTTTTTATCTCCCCTGTAATCATAGGTACTGCGTAGGTAGAAAATTTAACATCATAAGCAAGATCAAATTTATCCACTGCTTTTAACAGGCCGATACTTCCAATCTGGAATAAATCTTCAGGATCATATCCTCTGTTGGTGAACCTTTTAACCACACTCCATATTAATCCCATATTATCTAAAATCAATTTCTCTCTGGCATGTACATCTCCATCTTTTGTAAGCCTCAAAAGATTTCTTGTCTCATCCATGTATATTATCATTTCCTCCAAAAGTTTTTGACATCTCTACTCTTGTACCTTTTCCTTCCTTAGAAAAAACTTCTACCTTATCCATAAAAGCCTCCATAAAAGAAAATCCCATGCCTGTTCTTTCATCTTCCGGTTTTGTTGTATACATTGGTTCCATAGCTTTTTGAACGTCCTTAATACCAATACCAAAATCTTCAACCGCAAGATAAAGGGTCTTATCTTTATTCCATAAATCAAATTGAATCATTCCCTCTGAGTCATTATAAGCATGTACAATACAATTTGTCACAGCTTCTGAAACAGCTGTTTTTACATCTGCCATTTCTTCTACTGTGGGATCAAACTTCATTATAAATGCTGCTGTAACCACTCGTGCAATTCCTTCATTCTCAGATTCACTGTTAAATTCTAAATGTACCATAATATTCCTCCCTTATATTTCTATTACCAGTTTCTCAAGACCCGCCATATGAACAATTCGCTGAATAACAGCATTCATATGACTTAAATACACTTTGCCTCCCATTGGCTGAATCTGTTTATATCTTCCAAGAATTACTCCTATTCCTGAACTATCCATAAAATCTGATTTTTCAAAATCAAATTCTATATCCTGAATCGGATAAGATTTTAATATAATTTCACATTGATGCCGGACTTTCTCCGCCATATGATGATCTAGTTCTCCATCAAGCTTAATGCATAATTTCCTGTTTTCTATCTGATATTCTGTTGCCATTTTTCTCTCTCCTTCCAATCTATTATGCTTTAGCATCAGTTCATACAAGTTCTTTCATAGTGAAATTTCCTATGTAATAAAAAAAGATAAAAGAGAAGAAGGATTCTTCCAGATCATCCTTCTTTCTTTTATCTTTTGTGTAGTTCAAATAATGATGTATATTCTTTAACAAAAACAAACTATAAATTCTTGCTTGTTTTCTGCTGTAATGCATTCATACGATTCTGTGAATTAGTAGCACTTCTTGTTCCAGGGAATTTTTTAATTATTTTCTCATAAGTGCTAATGGCACTTTTCGTATTTCCATTGTCTTCATAAGCTCTTGCAAGATAATAATAAGAGTTTACATCTGTACCACTGATCTTGATTGCTTTTTTAAAATAATCAACTGCCTTTTTATAATCTTTTGCATAATATGCATTCAATCCTTCTGTATAAAGCCCTTTTTGTGCATTTGGATAAACTTTAGTTTTTAAATCATCATAAATACTCTTCATATTCTTTGTAGTAAGCTTTTTACGATCTATATCCAAAAGTGCATTTGCAGATTCAGTGTAATTCTTATCACTATACTGCTGTAAAGCTTTTAAAAGAAGATCATAAATACCATCTTTTTTACTGGTACCAATATACTCTTCCAGCTCATCTTCTGCTTTTTTCTGTGCTTCCTGTGCCTCTTTAATCTTCTTTTCTCCTGCTTTAAGCTGTGTGTCCTTTGCAAGAATCTGCTCTTTATAATCTTCCACCTGTGTAGATGTTTTGTGAGAAAAACTTGCTTTTACTGTTGGATAAATCAACGCTACAGATACAATCACTCCAATGATCAGACCTGTTACCATGTAAAACATCGGTCCTTTAGAAGAATCAGTATTATCAAATGATTTTGCTTTAAATGGATTTTTTATTCCTTTTGCAGTCTCTGTTGACTTTTTACTCTTTTCTTTTTCTTCAGACTCATGTTCAACATCTTCTGGATTCTTAATTTCTGCATTAAATTCCTTCATATATTCCTTTGCAGATTCATTTTCCGGATCAACTTTAAAAATATTATTAACAGCTTCCTGGGCTGTTTCAAAATCTTCTGCTTTCACAGATAACAATGCCATTAAAAGATATGCATCTACAAAATTAGGAATCGCAGATACTACATTCTTTAACTGGAGCATTGCCAGGTCATCATTTCCCTGTTTAGCATAATTTAATGCCTGATTATACTTTTTTATAATCTGATTTGCCTTATATAATTCTGTTTTATTCTTTTTAATTTCTTTTAATTCATCGCCATAAATATTTTCCACTGCCTGTTCTAAATCTGCACAAGGCTGAAATTTTTCTAATTCTTCATTAAAATTTAACATATTCTTTCCTCCTGGATATATACTGTTTGGTTATTCCAACCAGATAAAATGATCCTACTACAAAACAAATGGTTTCTTTATCTTTTACTCTTATCATTTCTTCAAATGCGTTCTGAAATTCTTTTTCATCTACAACCCTTCCATTAATGGAAATTGTCTGGAATGATTCTAGTCCATTCATTGATTCCAGAATATGGCGCATATGATCTTCTTCATTCTTATGGGAAGCTCCAAATATTATTCTCTTTCTGCCTTTAAAGTGTTCCTCAACGGTAGCACAGAAAGCTTCAATCCCCTGTATATTATGTGCCACATCCACATAAACCCCAGGCAGTACTTCTTCCATACGTCCTGGCATTCTGATTTTTTCCAATGCATGAAAAATTACCGGTTCTTCAAATGTTCCTAAAATACATTCTGCCGCTTTCAGGGCAAGAGCTAGATTCTCTCTCTGGAATTTTCCCGCAACATTTTTACCAGTAACTCTCTTCTTATCATACGCACTGGAATTTAAAAAATCAATATATTTCCCATATTTTTCTATAAAATTAAGATTATCTTCAGAAAGTATTTCCAACGGCGCATTTTTCTTTTCTGCTTCTTCCTGTATAACTCTCATACATTGCTTTTCCTGTTTTGCAGAAATTACAGGAACTCCTTCTTTTATGATTCCTGCCTTATGATAAGCAATTTTATCAAGTGACTCTCCAAGAAATTCCATATGGTCCATACTGATTGTTGTTAATATACTTACTTTAGGTAAAATCATATTGGTGGCATCATATCTTCCACCCATTCCCGTCTCCACAATACAATAATCCAGTTTTTCTTTTTGAAATGATACCATTGCCATTAAAAAAAGCATTTCAAAAAACGAGGGATGCTGTCTCCCATCTCCTATTGCTTTTTTTACAGCTTCTGATACCTCTTTAAAGACTTCTGAAAATAACTGATTTTCAATATTCTCTCCATTGATACGAATACGTTCATTGACACATAGCAAATGAGGAGAAGAAAACACTCCTGTTCTCATGCCTTTTTCCTTTAGTAACGCTTCCAGGAACATGCATGTAGAGCCTTTGCCATTAGTTCCTGCCACATGAATCAGTCGTAAGCTATCTTGAGGATTTCCAAGACACTCCAGAAGATATTCTATATTATTAATCGGTGATTTCTTGGCGAATCCTGCTGTTTTATTTAAATAATTTATTGATTCTTCATATGTCATGAATCTTCTTCCTTTTATTTTATATAAAACCCATTGGTTTTTCGTTCTGTGATATTTCCAGATTTATCAATAAATCTTACATATACTCTGACTTTTTTCTTTTTGGTCTTATAAGTTACACTATTTCCTGTCTTCCACTTATATCCGGATGCACTTTTTCCTTTTGGTACGATTTTATATTTTGTGCAATATTTGCCGCTTGTTCCATAGGAGGCAGAGAAATATAACTTAATATATTTTTTAAATTTTGTATTGTAACTGTTTTTTGAAGATAGAGATAATGTTTTGATCCCTTTTTTATTTCCTTTGATTTTAGCCGATACAGGTGCCTTGGTATCCACAGTAAATCCCGGCAATTTCATGACTGTTGAGCCAAGAGGTGTCACAAATCTGACATAAATACGCCCACAGAATCCATCCCCTATAGTTACCTGATTTCCATTTTTATAAGACACTTTTGTATTGCTACAGCCTTTATTTACCACTTTATACTGAATTGCCGTCAGGTCAGTAAATGAACGTGCTGTTGCTGAAAAACTCACTGTAACTGGTTTTTTCTCATATAAGTTATATGTATTGGCTGCATCACTTCTTGTAGGATTCAACGTTTTTGCCCCTGTTGTCTTAACATTTACAGCACTTAAAAGCCGTGAGCTTCTTGTTTTTGGTATATATTCTCCATATTCTTCTGCAGTTGACGACTTGCTGCCTTCAATAGAAAGTTTCTTTCCATCAGAAACAACCTTTATGCTTCCGTTATGGCTGGTGGTATATATGTTATACTCTCCAAGATCCCGTACCGTTCTGTCCAGTGGTGATCTGTTTGCGTTTTTATATCCATTACTTACAATAGCCAATGCTCCTTGTGTACGGTCAAACAGCAGCTTATGATCTGATGTGTAATCTCCTTTTTTGTTTTCCTCTGTAACGTCCTGCATACCATGATGAGGTACTTTCAAAACCTGTGCCTGAAGATTTTTACCTTTTGATATCATATCCTGTACAGGCTCTTTCTGTGTATCTCCGGTCATTAAAAACGTATTCGTTCCATATGTCAGTTTACAGACTACTGAATATTTATTTACCTGTCGGGCTACAAGACTTACCGCACGTCCAAAAATAAAATCTGTATCAACCGGTCCAAGTATTTCCATAAGCATACCTTCACCCTCCGGTCCAAGCCATACCTTCTTCCCTGCAACAGGTTCTTCTACAACAAATTCTTCCAGTTTCTTTTCTTTGGATTTCCTCTGTCTTTTTTCTAAAGCTTCATCAAATCTTCGGATAATATCTGTATCATAAAGATTATCTGTTGTAGAAAAATTTGGATTATTCAGATTGATGGTATTTTGATTCACATAAATCTTTTTTATATGGATATCATCATCTTCAAAAATAGATAAAAATCCTCCCATATGATCTACATGGGGATGCGTTACCAATGCAAATTCAAGTTCTGTAATATTATGTTTTTTTAAATAGTTTAAAACTATCTTGCTTGTATTGACCCATGCGTCATCTGTTCTTTCATATTCTATTGGACCTGCATCAATTAAAGCATATTTTGCATTTTCTCCTTCCCCATATTGAAGTAATGCTCCGTCTCCCGCCCCTACATCAATATAATGTACAGTAAATTTTACATTGTCTGAAACTGCTTTCACCTGATTTACTGATAAAAAAGAAACTCCAAATCCAACGATGAAAAGAAATACAAGTTTTAATAATTGTTTCCTATTATTTTTCACAATTATTCTCCCACTTTCTGGCATAATTTTAGATTTACGTCTTCCATGGTTTCCACAATATAATCTGCATTTTCCAGTGCCTGATTACCAAAATCAGGATTTCGATATCCTATTACCTTCATTTCCGCTCTTTTTGCAGCAAGTGCTCCATTATCGGAATCTTCAATCACAAGACATCGATCAGGTCTGATTCCCAGTTTATCTGCTGCCTTTAAAAATACATCTGGAAAAGGTTTCGCATTTTCACATTCATCTATCCCAGATACAATATCTTTAAAGCAATCTCTGATACCGAAATATTTTGTAATTTCTTCAATATCTTTCAAAGCAGAAGAAGATGCCACTGCCATTGGAATCCCTGCTTCATGCAATTCTTTAATCAATGAAACGGTTCCCTTAATTGGAGCATAACCTTCTTCTTTAATAATCTGATTTCGTATTTGCATCATTCCCTGCACGCATTCTTCAACAGAAACATTTTCCAGGGCAAAATCCTTTTTAATGGTTGACCATGCATCATAAGAAGAAACTCCAAAAAATTTTTCATTATATTTTTTATCCATATGATATCCAAATTGATTCAAAAAACCATTAATTGCTCTAAAATAAACAGGTTCTGTATCAACAATAACACCATCCATATCAAATATAACAGCTTCTAACATAATTCACCTCTTAATACTGCTTTTAATACCTGTAACACACCATCTTCTTTATAGGAAGGTGCTATAAAATTAGCAGCAGCCTTTACTTCATCTCTTGCATTCGCTACAGCAAAACTATGACTTGCCCTCTGCAGCATTTCTATATCATTGAGATTATCACCGAATGCCAGCGTTTCATCTGGAGTAATATGATAATCATCCTGAAAATGTTTCAGCGCTGAGCCTTTTGTCACACCTTTATTAGAGCAGTCAATCCAGAACTTCCCTGAGAAAGTTACATGCATAATCCTGTTCCATCGTTCCAGAAAATCCTGTCCAACAACTTTTTCAATATCACGGTGGTGAAACATTGAAATTTTACAAACGTCTTCTGCGTATTCTCCTATATCATCTACCATTTTCCCACGATATCCATAATCATTCACTAAATGATTATAGACTCCATAGTTCTCAAAATAACCCATATTATCTTTGTTAATAGATACTTCGCATCCTGGAAATCTTCTTGCTTCATCAATATAAGCACGTACCACTTCCGGCTGGATTACATCAACATATTGATAATCTTTTGAATGAATACATGTCCCATTTTCTGAAATAAAAGCAATATCATCCTTTACCGGTGTAAACACTTTTGTAATACTTTCTCTCTGACGTCCACTTGCTGCCAGAAATAAAACGCCTCTGCTTCTTAATTGGCGAATCACATCAAAATATTCCGGATTCAAATCCAGTGTTCCGTCTTTTACTAATGTTCCATCAATATCTGTGGCAATTAATCTGATCATAAAAATTCCTTTCATCTACAGCTCATACGGAGTTACCTGATAAACATAATAATTCAGCCAGTTATAGTACATTGCATTTGCATGACATCTCCATGATTTTACCGGTCCCTTTTTCGGATCATCATCTTTATAATAATTTTTAGGTATGTCCGGATTTAATCCTTTTTTCATATCTCTGACATATTCCTGATGAAGTGACATCACATCATATTCTGGATGTCCTGTTACAAAAATCTGACTTCCATCATGATTTAAAATCAAATAAGGACCTGTTTCTTCTGATTCTGCTGCAATTGTAAGTTCTTTGTTAGCTCTGATTGCATCACCATCTACCCCGGTATTCCTTGAATGTGGAACATAAAATTTATCATCAAATCCTCTTACCAAAGGAATTTTATTATGTACCGGATGGTGTTCATATACCCCTGAAATCTTTTTATTCAGAATGTTCTTTTTAATTCCATAGTGATAATATAAACCGGCCTGTGCCGCCCAGCAAATATGTAAAGTCGATGTTACATGGGTTTTGGACCATTCCATGATTTCTGCAACTTCATCCCAGTATGCAACTTCTTCGAATTCTTTTAGCTCAACAGGTGCTCCGGTAATAATAAGTCCATCAAATTTTTTATCTCTGATTTCTGAAAAGTAATTATAAAACTTTTCAAGATGTGATTCTGGAACATGCGTTGGAACATAAGACTCTGTTTGTAAAAAAACAATATCCAGCTGCAAAGGAGTATTAGAAAGACTTCTTAATAGATGAAGTTCTGTATCCAGTTTATTTGGCATAAGATTTAAGATTGCAATGCGCAGCGGACGAATATCCTGTGTACATGCCCTCTCATTGTCCATAACAAAAACATTTTCTTCCTCCAAAATAGCCTTTGCAGGCAAATCACTATCAATACGTATTGGCATAGTGTTTCATCTCCTTCATTTTATAAAACTCTATTTTTCAATCATCTGCAAAAAATCTTCCTCACTAATAATAGGAATTCCAAGATCTTTTGCCTTTTTATTTTTTGATGATGTTGATTCTTTATCATTATTAATTAAAAAGCTGGTCTTTTTAGATACAGATCCTGTTGCTTTCCCTCCAAGAGACTCTATCCTCTCCTGAAGTTTTTTTCTGTTTTCAAAATGATTCAAGGAACCTGTAATTACAAAAATCCGGCCCTCTAGAATCTGTTCCTTGGACTGCTCTTCATTTTTTTCAAACCTGATCCATTCCAGCAGCTTATCTATAACCATCCTGTTGTGCTCTGTTCTAAAATATGCTGTTATGGCTTCTCCAATCATTGGTCCTATCTGATCTATTGCAATAAAATCTTCAACTTCTGCTTTTCTAATAGCATTGAAATCATCCTGAAAATGTCTGCATATAAGTTTTGCATTAGACAATCCCACATTTGATATACCAAGACTATAAATAAAGTTTGCCAGAAGTACATCTCTGGATTTTTCAATAGACTGAATGAGCTTCTCATAAGACTTTTCTCCAAAGCCCTCCATTTCCAATATCTCATCTTTATACTGACTTAACGTGAACAAATCATATAGCTCTTTTAAAAATCCCTGATGAATCATTTTTTCCAGGGTTGCTTCTGATAAGCCATCTACATTCATTGCATCACGAGAAACAAAATGAGAAAAAGACTTTATCTTTTTGGCACTGCAAAATTCATTGGTACAGATTAGAGTTTTGATACCATTTTCATTTTGAACTTTTGTCTCTCCTCCACATGCAGGGCAATGTTCAGGAATATGAATTTTTCCGCTTCTTGTTTTATTTTCTGCCAGCTGCGGAATAATCATATTTGCCTTGTACACTGTAATCTCGTCTCCAATACCTAATTCCAGTTCTTCCATTACACTGATATTATGAAGGCTTGCACGACTTACTGTAGTACCTTCCAGTTCTACCGGTTCAAATATGGCTACAGGATTAATTAATCCTGTTCTAGATGGACTCCATTCTATCTCCTTTAATTTTGTATCTGCTGTTTCATCCGCCCATTTAAAAGCTATGGAATCTTTAGGAAATTTTGCTGTTCTTCCCAGACTTTTTCCATATGCAATATCATCATATGCCAAAACCAGACCATCTGACGGCAAATCAAAACCAGCTATTTTTTCTGCAAATTTCTGGATTGCTTCTTGGATATTATCACGATTTACTCTTACATACTCCACCATATCAAATCCAAGATTTTCAGCCCATTGTATTTTTTCTTCCAGAGAATTGTGAAAATCCACATCTTCCACATCACCAATGCTAAATCCATAAAAGTGAACATTTCTTTTTGCAGTGATTTCATTATTCAGTTGTCTTACTGAACCACTGCATAAATTTCTTGGATTTTTATACTGACTATCCACATTTTCAATTTCTTCATTCATTTTTTTAAAAACAGAATACGGAATAACTGCCTCGCCACGAATAACCAATGTTCCTTGATATTTGATTTTCCTTGGAATATTAACAAATACTTTTGCATTGTTGGTTACAACTTCTCCAACTTCGCCATTTCCTCTTGTTACTGCTTTTACCAGGTCGCCATTTTCATAAGTCAGCACAATTGTCAATCCATCCAGTTTCCACGACAGCAGCCCTTCTTTTTCTCCAAGCCAGGATGCCAGCTGCTGTGGTTCCTTTGTCTTATCAAGAGACAACATTGGAGATGGATGATCTTCTTTTTCCAGCGCAGTCATTAGCTCATAACCAACATGGATGGTTGGGCTGTTAGACAATATTGTCCCTGTATCCTTTTCTAATGCAAGAAGCTCATCGTATAATTTATCATATTCATAATTACTGATAATTTCATGGTTCTCCTGATAATAGGCTTTTCCTGCTTTATTTAGAATCTCTATTAATTCTTTCATTCGTTTTAAATCACTCACGATTAAGCTCCTTTTTTAACTGATGCAATTCGTCAGAAGTTAATTCTCTATATTCTCCTTCTTTTAAATCTCCCAGATGTATATTCATTATTCTAACCCTTTTTAATTTTGTCACACGATATCCAAAATATTCACACATTCTTCGAATCTGACGATTTAATCCCTGTGTCAAAATAATACGAAACTGATTTGGTCCCTCTTTTCTCACCTGACAGCTTCTGGTCACCGCTCCTATTTCATCAAGTGGTACCGGTCTTCTCATTCCATCAATAAATTCTTTTTCAATTCTTTTATTTACCGTTACTTCATATTCTTTTTCATGATAATTTCTTGCTTTCATAATCTTATTAGCAGCTTCACCGTCATTGGTGAGTAGAATCAATCCCTGAGAGTCTTTATCCAGTCTCCCTACAGGATATATTCTTACGGGATAATTTATATAATCGATAATATTATTTTTTTCAATTTTACTTGATGTACATACAACTCCTTTAGGTTTATGAAAAGCCAGAAATACCAGATCTTCCTGTATGGAAATCGGTTTTCCTTCAAATGTCACTTTTTGTCCCGGCAATACCCGGGTTCCACTGACAGCTGGTATTCCATCAACCAAAACCTTCCCTTGTTCAACATAAACATCTGCCTGTCTTCTGGAACAGACTCCCGCCTGACTTAAATACTTGTTAATCCGAACGGATTCTTCTGATTTTCTTTTTGTCTCTTTCATAATCTGCTCCTTTTATACAGAACTTTTTCTTTCTTAATTTATCCTAGCATACCATATTAGATAGTAACACACTCTTTCTGAAAATGCAAAAAGGGTATTACATCCGCAATACCCTTTTTTATTATAATTCTACTCCAGTTCAAATCTCTTCTGCAAAAAACCCCAGGTCTCCAAGAATATCTTTTGCCTTTTCAACATCTTTATCATCACCATCGATGGAAACTGTTTTTTCACTTAAATCAACTTCCACCTGTATTCCTTCATCTTCTAATCCATTCTTGATTCTTTCCACACAATGGTCACACATCATATCTTCTGCTTTTAATACTGTCATATTTAAACTCTTCCTCCTACTGTTCCATAGACATAAAGCATTTACAACATTCCGCCGCCTAACATCATAACAGATTTCTTCCCTTTTGGATAGTCCCATATAAAACTTCCGGCTTTTGATACACGATGTTTCTACCTTTCCCATTTTTCACAAAGAGCCAGAATCTGATCAGCAAATTTGGCAAGATCTTTATTTGTGCCATTTTCATTATGATCAATTACTACCTGAAGCCGTTCTCCTGCAGTTTTCAGACGGATAAATGCACTGCTTGCCGGATGTGCTTTTTTCTTAACCAGTTCTTTTGTTCCCCATGCAATCCATCTTCCTGATATCAAATCAAAAACATCTCCACTGAAAGGTGCCTGGGCATCAATCCCATGTTCATCTTTCAAACATTCTGCGAACATATCACAAACTTTATCTTCACCATGGACAACAAATACTTTTTCCGGTTTCTTTTTAAACTCTTCCACCCATCGAATCAATCCATTTTTATCTGCATGCCCGCTAATTCCTTCCAGACGTAATATTTCTGCTTTTACAGAAATATTTTCTCCGAAGAGTTTTACCTCTTTAACACCTTCCACCAAAGCTCTTCCTAATGTTCCATAAGCCTGATAACCTACAAACACAATACAGTTTTCAGTTTTCCAAAGATTATGCTTCAGATGATGTCTGATTCTTCCTGCATCGCACATTCCAGATGCTGAAATGATTACTTTAGGCTCCTGGTCAAAATTTATGGCTTTGGATTCATCTGTGGTAATGGATAAATGAAGATTTGAAAACGTAATAGGATTGATTCCTTTTTGTACCAATTCCATGGCTTCTTCATCATAGGTGTCTTCCACATCACTGTTAAAAATCTGAGTAGCTTCAACTGCCAAAGGACTATCTACGATTACTTTAAAATCTCCATGATTTTTTACCAGATTATCCTCTTTAATCTGTCTGATATAATATAACAATTCCTGCGTTCTTCCAACTGCAAATGATGGAATCACCACATTTCCTCCCCGATCAAAGGTTCTTTGGATAACTTCCGCCAATTCATCTACATAATTAGGATGTTTTCCATGAAACCGATCACCATAGGTAGATTCCATAATAATATAATCGGCTGAGTCTGTATAGTGCGGATCCTTGATCAGCGGTTGATTATAATTCCCAATATCGCCAGAAAACACAAGTTTTCGTTCATTATCCTCTTCCCTAAGCCATACTTCAATACTAGAAGACCCTAAAAGATGCCCTATGTCGGTAAATCTTATCTCTATTCCATCATACAGCGAAATTTTTTTATCATATGGACAAGCCACAAAATAATTCATGACATTTATTGCATCTTCAACAGTATAAACCGGAACAACTTCAGCTTTTCCTGATCTTCTGGCTTTTCTGTTTCTCCACTCTGCTTCAAATTCCTGAATATGTGCACTATCACGAAGCATAATCTGACATAAATCTGTCGTTGCTTTAGTTGCATATATTTTCCCACGAAATCCTTTTGCATAAAGCATTGGCAACATTCCTGAATGATCAATATGAGCATGGGTCAGAAGAACAAAATCTATTTTTGCCGCACTAACCGGCAGTTCAGCATTTTCATAGATATTCTGTCCCTGCTCCATTCCAAAATCAACAACAAATTTCTTGCCGCAGGCTTCCACATAGTGACAGCTACCTGTAACTTCATGATCAGCTCCAATAAACATCAGTTTCATAAGTCATACCTCCTCGGAAATATAAACTGGACCAACTGGTATTATACTGCGCAGGCATTCATACTGTTCTAAAATTTTTTCCGCATGATACCCAAAAAATACCTGTGTCAAATCACCAATAGATATTTTGGAAATCCCTTCTTTCTCCTCGATTCTTCTAATTGTCATTTTCTGTTCCGTATCCTGATATTCAAATTGGAAAGTTCCCTGATTATCTTTTATCAAAGAATCTTCCACTAATATCTGAAACCGAAAACTTTCGTCTCCTTTCAAGTACTTTTCCCATGATTGTAATGATGTAATTCGTGCCATAATTTTGGGATTATTTTCTCCCTGAAGCAAATTTCCACCTGTTATTTCAATTTCACGACCTGGATAATACATTTGAATCTGTTGTAACATCTTCTCCGGCTTAATTGAAAATGCCCAGCGAAGAAAAACCGTATCCTCTTCCAGCCCCTGTGCGAAAACTCCGGCTATTTCTCCGTTTCTTTTCCAGACCATCAGGCCTCCATCACAGCTATTACTTTCTTTCTCAGTTAATTTTAGATATTTTATATCCGGTATTGTATATACTCCGTATTCTTCCATAAATGAGGTTAAAAAGATTGATATATCCTCATACTCTTCTTTTGCCGCTGGAAGAATTTCTCCCTCTCGTTTTGCTTCTTTTCCTTTTACGACAGTTTCATTCCAATCCATAATAAACACAAAATCAAACGGCTCATAATAAGCTCTATTTGCAGGCATTAAATAAGTAAAAGGCTGCCTTTGTCCTGCCATATCATTCAAACACTTTTTAAGCATTTTTGCCATGATTCCCTGTCTTCGAAATTCTTCTCTGACAGCAACTGCAACAATATAATTTAATTTCTGTTCTTCAATTCCAATCTTTATATTATATGGATTTAAATGTATCATCCCCTTAATTTCATCATCTTCTGCAGCTAGCAAAACCTGATTATGTGGATAAATCTCTCTAAAATAATATTGGGCAAACGCTTCTGGATCTTCAAATATTTGCTGATACATCTGATAAATTGATTCTTTATTTTCTTTCCTGTCATAAAATAAATTCATGTCATTTCCTTTCTGTCAAAAGACAGACTGCATTTGAACTAATTCCCAGTCCTTCTCCTGTAAATCCCAAATGTTCTTCCGTTGTTGCCTTCACATTCACCTGATCTTCTGTCACCTTTAATACTTTACTGATGTTTTTCTTCATATCAGGAATAAATGATGCAAGTTTTGGTTTTTGCGCAATAACTGTTGCATCAACATTTTCTATTTTATATCCTTTTTCTTCCACAAGCCGTACTACTTCTTCCAAAAGCTTCATACTGTCTGCATTATGAAATGCCGGATCCGTGTCTGGAAAATGCTTTCCGATATCACCTAATGCTGCCGCTCCCAGCAATGCATCACTAATGGCATGCAGCAGTACATCTGCATCAGAATGTCCCAAAAGACCTTTTTCATAAGGCACATGAATTCCGCCAAGAATTAAATCTCTGCCTTCAACCAGTTTGTGTACATCGTATCCCATTCCAATCCGCATATTCCTTCTCCTTCTAAATGATTTTTTATATATTTTATTATACCACACATCTACCAATAAAAAGAAAAAAGATGTATTCTTATGAATACATCCTCTGTTAGTAGCGATGAGCAGATTCGAACTGCTGACACTACGGGTATGAACCGTATGCTCTAGCCAACTGAGCTACATCGCCATATTAAATTATAAATCCACTTTCATGGAGTGGGACCAACAGGGCTCGAACCTGTGACCCCCTGCTTGTAAGGCAGGTGCTCTCCCAGCTGAGCTATGATCCCATCGACTTAATGTCTCTCTTGCCTCGCGACAAATAATAATATACATTTTTTTCATTCAAATGTCAACACTTTTTTTCATTTTTTTTAGTTTTTTTAATTTTAATCTTAGAAATGGCAGAAACACGTGGTTTCTGCCATATTTATTTTTATTTCATCCGATTCATTTTATTTGGTTCAATGGTAACTGTTTTTGAAAAAGAACAATTTATAGCTTCTTTTTTTACTTCTTCTATCACATTTTTCAATCCTACATCAAATTTTATTCCATTATGGATGTCGCAAACTATAACTTTATCATTAATATCCAAAGAAGAAACTGTCACAAATTGATCTTCCTGTACCAATTTCCCCTTTTTTAACGGAACAACTAACTGATAATTCTTTTGCAGAACTGATTTCATATCATTATATAAAAAAATAAATTCTTTGCTTGGCTGTTCAGGTATCTTCTTTTTATGTTTCACCTGTTTGAATATTTCCCAGAACGGTCCTCCTGCAGATGCTTCTTTTGCCTGTTTTATAATGCTTTTCAAAGGATATTTATAATTGCATCTCTGTCTGCTGCCTACATCTGCCACTGTAACCTGGTCATTCTTATCAATTCCAACTAAAACAATAAAATGTCCATTATTGGTAAAATATCCCGGACCCATCAATGCTACTACCGGATGTTTTTTTAATAATGCCTTTCGAATCGCTTCATAATCAGTTCCAAGACCTTTACATTTCAGCTTGTATTCTTCGGCCATTTGGGGCACCATCTCATGTACGGCTCCATCACCGCTGTAATAGCCATGCTTATACGCCCAGATAGTTGTATCCAACGGGGTAATCCATTTCCCTGTTAAAGAAGAAATACAAACAGCCATTGCTGTTGGCCCACATCCGCTGCTACGGATTTGATATCCATTTTCATTCCATGCCTGATCTGCCTGATTAAAATAAACAAATCCATTAATATATTCTTTATAATCCTTCATCTTCAATCTTGTATCATTGTAAATCCTAGGAATAACCTTCTTAACTTTTTTGTTATCTTCCTTTGTTTTAACTTTTTTGGTTTTAACTTTTTTTGAAGATGCTATATTGGCTGAATGTTTTTTCCTTTCTGTTGTTTTTGTTTCCGTTGTTACCTTTGATTCTGACTGTGTTGTTGATTCTTTTTTCTGTTCCGTTGTTACCTCTGTTGTGACTTTCTCCTCTTCTGTTGTCTGATATTCTGTTGTTGCATCTGCCTCAGAAATCTCCTGTGCATTTGCAATATATTTTGAGTTTAAAGCCATAATCATGCATAAAGCCAGACATACTCCTGCTTTTAAAAATCTATTCATAAGTCTCCCCCTTGTTTATCAATGGCTATCATACCACTATTACTTTTTCTGTCAAGTTTTCATTGTAATATAATCAACTGCTGATAATCTGACTGCCTTCCTTTTTCTTTTTAATAATAATCTGCCGATCAATTCTTTCTTTTAATTCTTCTACATGAGAAATGATTCCAATCATTCTCTGCTCTCCTGCAAGATGTACTAAAGTATCAATTGCCTGATTCAAACTCTCATGATCAAGTGCACCAAACCCTTCATCTACAAAAAGAATATCTATCTGAATTCCACCTGCATAACTTTGAATCACGTCTGACAACCCCAAAGCCAGACATAACGCCGCTTTAAATGATTCTCCTCCTGAAAGTGTCCGAACAGATCTTTTCTTTCCTGTGTAATAATCCAATACTTCTATTTCCAAATGATCTTTTTTTCTACCGTCGCTGACATTTTCCTGACGATACATCTCATACCTTCCATTTGTCATTTTCCGAAGTCTTAAATTAGCAGCTTTCAATACATCCTTGAAATATGAAATCAATACAAATTGTTCCAAATTAAGCTTTAAATGATTCGAACCATTAATTAATCGATCCACATCTCCTATTATTCCATATTTCTTTTCCAGATTATCTCGTTTTTTTAGTTTTTCTTTTAATGAACTTCCCGCCAGACAAAGTCGATCTAAGTATACCAGTTTTTCTTCTTTCTGTTTTTTTAGCTTAAACTGCTCTTGATGCAATTGCTCTCTCTGCAGTTTTTGATTTTCAACAAAAGACTGTTCAGGAAGTTGTTTTTGCAGATGTTCCAGTTTAAGCTGGGCATCTTCAAGCAAAACTTTTTTCCTTGCGTAATCGACTGTATCATTCTCTGCATTTTTCAAAACCTTTTCAAGTTCCTTTTCAAAAGATTCTATTTCCTTCGATAACTGCGCATCTTCCCTTCGCATTTTATCTTCCTCTTTTAAAAGTTCCTTGATTTCCATAGGAAGTCCATCTATTTTACCGCATAACAGTGCAAACTCTCTTTGTATCTGCTGATATAAAGACTCTTCATCTGCTACATTAAGTTTCTCCCTTCTATTCCATCCATCATTCCATTCTGGTTCTTCCGGTATATCTTTTTGCAGCTCTATTAACATCCGTTCTTCAACTGAAATTTTTTCCTGATATTCCATTAACTTCTGATAACATTCATGAAAATCTTTCTGGATCGTTTCAACCAGGAGAGCCTGTTGTTCCACATCCTTCTGCTTTGGTGCATTCTCAACTGTGTTTGCCTTTTGGGGATGATGAATCGAACCACAGACAGGACAGGGTTGTCCGTCTTTCAATTCTGCTGCAAGAATTCCCACATTTGCTGCAAAATATCTGGACTGCATTTTAGACAGCTTATTTTTTTCTGATAATAAATTCTCATCAGCATTCTGATATTTTTCTTTCCATCGGTCTAACTGTTGTTTGTCTGTTAGCAATTGTTGCTGCATCTGCTGTTGCTTTTTAACTATTTCTTCCCACTTCTGGTGCTTTGCAACAGCACATCGTATTTTTTGCTGTTCCAGTTTCTTTTCTATTTCTCCTTTTTGAACTATCAGCAATTTTCCTTTTTCCACCCGTCTAAAAGCATCTCCTAAAATCATTCTCCGTTCTTTCTTTTTTTGGATTTCAATCATCTCAGTTTTCATTAATTCAGCTTTTTCTTTGGAATGATTTTTTCGGTCCTTAGCCTCTTCTGCCTCAATTTTCAAATAATCTGCTTCAGATTCTGTTTTACGGACCTGCTCTTGTAAGTCTACAACAGATTGACAAAATTGTTCAATTTTTCTTAACTTCTCCTCTGTTTTTTGGAGTTCTTTTTCTATTTTTTGTTCCTCTGCCGAAATCTGTTTTTTAATAACCTGAACTCTGGAAAAAGCACCATAATAGTCCTTCTTTTCCAACTCAGCATGTATCAGAGGGTCTTCTTCAATCCCGGAAACTGCTTCCTCAATTTTATTTTCCAGTTGAATGATATCATTTTTCAGGCTCCTTGCTTTTTCACCTGCCAGAGTCTGCATTTTCTCATAAATCTGTGTATGAAAAATTGAACGAAAGATTTCTACTCTATCTTTTGATTTTGTTATCAGTAAATCCATAAATTCTCCCTGTGCCAGCATAGATAACTGCTTAAACTGCTGATAATCTACTGACAGAATTTCCCGGATTTTCTGATTTACCTGATTAACCCCTGAAATAACAGAACCATCTTCTAGATATAATACCGCATCCTCTTTTTCTGCAATCATTCCTTCGCCTCTTTTTTTCGGTCTCATATATTTAGGATGTCGTTCCACTTTATATACATTTCTTCCATGAGAAAATTCCAGTATCACATATGTTTCGGTCTGAGGCATAGCAAAATCACTGCGGAGACCGTCTTTTAAACGGGTCTTCCCGCTTACCTCTCCATAAAGCGCATAAGTAATCCCATCAAAAACCGTAGTTTTTCCTGCCCCTGTGGGTCCTGTAATTAAAAACAACTCACCCTTTTGTATTTTGGAGAAATCTATTTTATTGACAGACGGATATGGTCCCCATCCAGATAATTCTAATAATAAAGGTTTCATAATTCTTGCCTTCCTTCCTCAAGAAGTGCCTGCAGACATTTCATTCTTTCCTCTTCAGCCTCACCAAATGTTAATTTCAAAAAACTTTCTGCCATTTCCATTGGTGTTTTCTCTTTTCTTCCGATAATATAATCTTTTTCTTCCGATACCTGATTTTTTTCCATGGTTAATTCCATGAGATTCGGATAAACCATTCTCAGTTTTGCTGCAGGATCCACCAATTCTTCTCGATCTGTCAGACATACCCTAAGATAATCTTCCACATTTTCCTGTCCTGACACCTCAGGGTCAAGCAATTTCTTTATGGGGCCTTTTATGGTTCGCATATCATGTAAAAAACTTAAAGATCTGCTATGAATTTCCATGTTTCCCTTTTCCTTTATATTCACTATTACCACAGATTTTTTTTGAAACTCTTCAGAAAAAGAATATTTTAATGGTGAACCACTGTACCGGATTTCTTCTCTTCCGGCTTTTTGCGGACCATGCAGATGTCCCAAGGCTACATAATCAAATCCAGAAAACAACTCATATGAAATCTGTCCCATACCACCTACAAGTATTTCCTGCTCAGATTCTGATGTTTCCATTGTATTTGCCCCAGTCACAAACTGGTGAGTTACAAGAATATTCCTTGTATCCTTTTTCACACTATGCTCCTCTAGCAGCACTCTCATAGCAGTCTCAGGGCTATCTATTTTTTTATCCTGATAATATGCCTTCACCTGAATTGGTTTAAAAAAAGGAAGCAAATGGATATAAATACTTCCATATGCATCCCTCTTTTCTATTACTTTGATTTTACCGGAAAACATACCTTCTATATAAACATCTCTGTTTTCAAAAAAGTGTTTTCCAAAATCCAACCTTTCTCCAGAGTCATGATTGCCGCCAATGCAACAGACAAATATACCTTTTTCCGACAGTTCTGTAAGAAAACGATCAAAAATAACAACAGCCTCTGCCGGTGGAATACTTCGGTCATAAATATCGCCTGCAATCAATATTCCATCAGCCTCTTCTTCCACTGTAATTTTCAAAATCTGCTGTAAAATGTATTCCTGATCTTTTAACAGATTTATTTCATTCACTGTTTTACCCAGATGTAAATCTGCAACATGAACAAGCTTCATACTTCTCCTTTCTGACTCTATAAAACATATTTTTCAATCGCATATGCTACTCCATCTTCATCATTGGTTTTTGTAACAAAATCAGCAATTGCCTTTAATTCTTCCCTTCCATTTTCCATAACAACACCTATTCCTGCCACTTCGATCATTTTTGTATCATTACCGGCATCTCCGCAGGCCATAATCTGATTCATTGGAATATTAAGATATTGTGCCAGATGAGTCAATCCATCACCCTTGTCACACCCAAACTGATTCACTTCGATATTATTTGTCAGAGAGCTGACAACACTGGCAATATTTAATCCGGTTAATTCATCTATACATTTTTCCCGCTCTTCCATATCATCAAAGAAACCTTGAATTTTTTCAATTCCTTCAGGGTCCTTCTCTATGTATTCTCTAAGGTTATCCACTTCCAGACGAGTCTCATGAACCATTTTATAAATATGCTTTTCTACATTGTAATCCTCCAAATGATTCAGGAATCTTCCTTCCATATAACCCTGTCCATTTTTATAAATATCCTGCGTACAATGATATTTATCCATAACATCAAACAGCTGAAATACTGTTTCTTTCGATAGGTGGTTGGTATAAATAATTTTATCTTCTTCCTTATCATATACTGTAGCCCCATTACAACAAAGTGCAAATCGCACTCCTTCTATATTACGCAGCTCTTCTGGAATCGCCTTAAAAATCCTTCCTGTAGCTGGTACTATCTGTACCCCTTTTGCAATAGCCGCTTTCAATACATCCTTAGTATGCTCTGAAATCTGCTTGTCGCTGTCCAGCAAAGTATTGTCCAAATCCATAGCAATTAATTTAATTTCGCTCATAATCATTCCTCCGTAAAAAAGTAGTTCTGAATATTAATCTGAAGGCTAATATATCCCTGATATTCATTGATCACAGGATAATATGTACACGTAATCAATCGCTTATCCCCCATTTTTTCCCGGAAACTGTCCTCTTCCTCAAAAATCATACCATCAATTCTGGTACCTTGGCTACTCTTTAACGATAATTTAATTACATTTTTACCTTTTCCAAATACCATAACCTTTTCAATTCTTAGTTTTCGATGAGCAAACAGTGGTTTTTTATTTTCTTTCCCAAAAGGCTCCAAAATTGAAAGCTGCTGAATCAAATCTAAATTCAGATAATCTATCGGCATATCAATATCAATATGAACTTTTTTTATAAAATCTTCTTCCTTCAGGCTGCAATTCTCATTGATTTTATCGCGAAATATATTAATCATTTCTTTTTCCATAGAACATCCTGCAGCCATTGGATGCCCTCCAAACTTTGTAAAAACATCACCTATTTTCATCATTTCCTCAAACATGGAATACTGTTCGATTGAACGCCCCGAACCTTTGATTCCTTCTTCAGCATCTGTCAAGACAAAAACAGGATGATGTACACGATCCTTTACACGTCCTGCTATAATTCCCGCGATACTCTCATGGCATTGAGGCAGATAAATTACCAATACCTTGTCCCCTGATTCCAGATATTTTTCTGCCTGTTCAAGAGACTGCTCCACTCCTTCCTCTGTCAGTCTCTTTCTCTGTTCATTTAAGTCCTTTAATTCTTGTGCCGTAACAAGTGCCGTCTCCATATCATTTTCCAGGAACAGGTACATGACTCTCTCTGCTGTATCCAAACGTCCGCTGGCATTCATACATGGACCGATAACAAATCCAAGATCATATGATTTTAAATCTTTATGTTCCATCTCATGCACTTTCAGCAATGCTCTCAGCCCTGTATTTTGAGTTTCAGAAATTCTTTTTAAGCCTTCTTTGACAAAAATACGATTTTCACCTGTCAGATCTACTACATCACATACAGTTGCAATTGCGAGAAAAGCCAGTAATGGTTCCAGCTCCTTCTGATCCTTTCCCATCTCATGATACAATGCACGCATAAACTGAAAAGCCACACCTGCTCCGCACAGATAAGGATATGGATAACTGCACTCTTTTTGCTTCGGATCAATAACCACATCTGCCGGCGGCAAAATTTCTCTTCTGCTTCCATCTTTAAGGATTTCAAAAGGAACCTCATGATGATCTGTTATGATCATAGTAAGTCCATTGCTTTTTCCAAAGGAAACTGCCTCTTTTGCAGCTATGCCATTATCACATGTTATAATAGTATCTACCTGATCCTTTAGAGCTTTCTCTATTAAATGTTCATTAATCCCATACCCGTCTGTCACTCTGTTTGGAATCGTAAAATCAATTCTTCCACCCAGATTATCAATTCCTTTTAACAAAATGTAATTAGATACAATCCCGTCTACATCATAATCAGAAATAATCCGAATTTTCTTCTTTTCATGAATTTTTTGTTTTAGGATTTCTATTCCTTCCCGTATTCCCTTCATCAGAAAAGGATTCGAGATTTCAGATAAATTTCCATACAAATATTTTCTGATTTCATCTTCCTGGATAATTTCTCTATTACGTATAAGTCTTGCAATTACAGGATCTATATGAAATTGTTTAGCAATCTTCTGAAAATCTGCCTTTTTTTTATATATAAACCACTGTTCCATTTTTCTTCTCCATCATGTCAGAAAAAGAGCACTTAGATATTTCTAAATACTCTTTCTGATACAATTTTTATTTTCTTTTTTTCTTTTTCTTTTTTTTACGATTAGGATTTGCTGTTATTTTTTTAGGCATTTGCTGTTCATCCTGCTGCTTTTCCGGTCTGGCCTGATATTTATCTTTTTCCTTTCCTATTCTGGTTTTCATAAAATACCAAAGCGGACCTGTAAGAAATACAGATGAAAAAGCTCCGCCTATAACACCTACCATTAATGTCAGAGAGAATTCTTTTAATGAAGAAACACCAAGCACAAATAAAACAAATACCATAACAAATGTTGTCAAAGATGTATTAATTGTACGTGTTAATGTCTGACAGATACTGCTATTTACAACATCTTTAACCTGATATGGTTTTGCAGTCTTCAGATTTTCTCTGATACGGTCAAATATTACAATGGTTGAGTTAATGGAATAACCTATGATTGTCAGCATGCAGGCAATAAAAGTACCTCCAACAGCCAGTTTTCCAATGGAATAGGCTGCAAACACAACAAGCACATCATTAATCAGTGCAATAATCGCACTTGATCCAAACTTCACATCTTTAAATCTGATTGCAATATAAATTAACATACATACTGTAGAAATCAAAACTGAAATAAACGCATCTCTCTGCATCTCACTACTGATTGTTGAGCTGATATTTTCTGTAGCTACAGATGTAGCATTGTAATCGGTTTTTAATGTTTTCTCAATTTGTTTTCTCTGATTTAAACTTAATTCCACGCTTTTGATTACCATCTGATTATTTGCCTTCACCTTCTGGCTCTGAACAGATGAAGATTTGCTTACTTTTTCATAGGCAGCAACCACTTTTTTCTCTAAAGAATCATTAACTTTTTGGTTTTTGTCAAAAGTAATAGTTGAAGCTGTTCCTCCTGAAAATTCCAGATCGTAGTTCAATACAGTACCAATCTGACTTTTATTGATTGGCAAAAATGCCAGTCCTGCAACAATGATAACTGCTGCCACTGCTACATATTTCTTTCCTGCTTTTACAAAATCACGCTTCTTGATTGTTCTTGCTTTTCCATATAATTTTGGATTACGCAATCCAAATGTATATGCCGAATTTATAAGAAGTCTGCTGATCACCAGTGCTGTAAACATGGAAATTGCCACACTCATTCCAAGAGTCTGTGCAAATCCTTTAACTGTACCTGATCCTTTAAACCAAAGTACCAGTACTGCAATCAAAGTGGTCACATTTCCATCGATAATGGCAGAAGCAGCTTTACCGAATCCCGATTTAATTGCTGCGCCAACACTTTTACCTGCTGCAATTTCCTCCTGGATTCTTGCATAAATGATAACATTGGCATCCACTGCCATTCCGATACCTAAGATAATACCTGCCAGACCTGGCAATGTCAGTGTAACATTGAATCCATTTAATGCCAGAAGAGTCATCAGCAGATAAATTGACAGAGTTACACAGGCAATCGCACCTGGAAGTGCATAAAATCCAATCATGATAAGACACACTATTCCAAATCCTATGATACCTGCTTTAACTGTAGTCTCAATGGCATCCACTCCAAGTTTTGCAGATACAACATTTGAGCGCAGTTCTTTTAATTCTACAGGTAATGATCCAATTCGAATAGATGATGCAAGATTCTCTGCTGCCTCATAACTTTCCATTCCATCAATGGTACATTCTCCTTTTGTAATTGCTTCCTTAACATTCGGAGCACTGATAATCTGGTTATCATAAATAATATAGATTGGTTTTCCAATATTTTCTTTTGTAGCTTTTGCAAAGGCTTTTGTCCCTTTAGCATCAAATTCCAATGCAACCAGATATTCTTTCTGTCCTGTAGTCTGATCTTCGTTCGTTACTGCTTTTGCACGTTTAACATTCTGTCCTGTCAATATTGTAGACATTTGATTCTGGGTTGTAGTTTTACCGTTTTCTTTTACTTTTACTTCTTTCATTGTTGCAAAAGAAAGACTTCCCGGTTTCCCCAGCTCATCAAGAATTTTATTTGCATCTGAGACACCAGGAATTTCAATATTGATCCGGTCTTTACCCTCTCTATAAACCTCAGCTTCCGTACTGTATCCTTCCACACGTTTCTGAAGCTTATAAACAGTATCTTTCATATCACTTTCAGATACATTTTTTCCATCTACTTCATAAGTGATGCTAACTCCTCCGGCAAGATCCAATCCAAGTTCAATATTACTTGCACGTCCAATCTTTTCCTTTGTGATACCTTTCGTTGTAATAAAAACTCCAAATGCACATAAAACGATCAAGGCCACGAGACCTGCAATATATCTTCCCTTCTTATTCTGCTTCTTCATTTTCTGTCTCCTCTTCCAGTGCAAGTGCTGCTTTTACCATCAGTGCACATTCCACACGTTTACGCTCCAACTGACATCCAATTTCATAGGTTCCATTAATTGTCCCATTAAAATTATAGGAATTAGCACTGCATCCTCCACTGCAATAAAATCTCGCAAAACACTTTTTACATTCATCTTTTGTATATACACAACTTGCTTTAAAGTCTTTTACGATATCTTCTCTGGAAATTCCATCAAAGACATTTCCCATGCAAAATTCTTCCTGACCTACAAACTGATGACATGGATAAAGATCTCCCCATGGAGTAACTGCAAGATATTCAGTTCCTGAACCACATCCTGATAAACGTTTTGCCACACAAGGGCCGCCTGTCAAGTCAATCATAAAATGGAAAAATGTAAAGCCTCTGCCTTCCTTCTCACGTTTGACCATTTCCTTTGCAAGTTTATCATATTCTTTCATGATTTTTGGCAGATCCTCTTCTGTAATAGCATAGTCTTCCGTTTCAGGTGCAACTACAGGTTCCACAGAAATTTGCTGGAATCCTTCATCTGCCAGATGAAATACATCTTTTGAAAAATCCAGATTATGGTGTGTAAAAGTTCCTCTTACATAATATTTCTGCTGATTTCTGCTATCAGCAAATTTTTTAAACTTGTCTATGACAAAATCATAACTACCTTTTCCATTTCTAAACGGACGCATAAAATCATGAACTTCTTTTCTTCCATCCACACTTAATACTACATTATCCATTTCCTTATTGGCAAATTCCATAATATCATCGTTGAGGAGTACACCATTGGTTGTGAGAGTGAATCTGAACTTCTTATTATTAGCTTCTTCTAAAGAACGTCCATAAGCAACTATTTCTTTTACTACATCAAAATTCATTAATGGCTCTCCACCGAAAAAATCCACTTCCAGATTGCGCCTGTTTCCTGAACTTTTTACAAGAAAATCCAATGCCTTTTTTCCAACTTCTGCACTCATAAGTGCACGACGCCCTTTGTATTCTCCCTCTTCTGCAAAACAATATCTGCATGCCAGATTACAATCATGAGCAATATGAAGACATAACGCCTTTACAACAGTTGGACGTTCTTTAAATTCACAAATATACTGTTCATAACAGTCTTCTGTAAATAAAACTCCTGCCTCTTTTAATTCTGTCACTTCTTTATATGCTTCTCTAATGTCCGCTTCATCATATTGTGTAAGCTTTTCCTGGATCTCTTCCAGGGAATAATCCTCGTATAAAGCAATAACTTCATAACTAAGATCATCAACAACATGAACAGAACCGCTGGCAACATCGAGAACCATGTTGTATCCATTGTTCTTATACTGATGAA
This sequence comes from Anaerostipes sp. 494a, assembly GCF_001940315.1. Classification (NCBI taxonomy): domain Bacteria; kingdom Bacillati; phylum Bacillota; class Clostridia; order Lachnospirales; family Lachnospiraceae; genus Anaerostipes; species Anaerostipes sp. 494a. The sequence continues at coordinate 856,169 of NZ_MJIF01000001.1, forward strand.
CCACTTTCTTTATTCTCCCTTTATTCTATATATTCTTACAATAATATCTGTACATAAGGAAATGAGGCGGCCCTCACGGAACGCCTCACCTTACAAATCATTATTTGATTATTTACTGTGTTCGCAAGTCTGATTTCCTACTGTACAAGATGTTTTACAAGCTGACTGGCAAGATGTCTGGCATTCTCCACATCCACCTTTTTTCACAGTATTTTGTAAAGTTTTATTTGTCAGAGTTTTAATATGTTTCATCTTATCTTCCTCCTATTATCTAATAAATAACTTGGAATATTATATCATATCCTTTTATAGTTGACAATGGCTATTTCTTTCTTATAACTTTTTATTGGCAGGTTCCATATTAATGGTTTTCCCTTTTATTTTAGCTCTTTTCATGCTATACATTACCTCTCTGGCAACATCCTTTGGCACTTCTACAAAGGTATATTTATCATGCATATCGATTGCACCTACCAAATCTCCTGAAATATTTGATTCTCCTGCAATTGCACCAAGAATATCTCCTGGTCTTGCACCATTTTTTCTTCCAATATTTATAAAAAGACGGGCCATTCCTGTTTCTGCACCTGTGTCCTCAAATTCATCATAGTTTATTTCTGTATCATTTTCCTGGAGATTTTTCTTCAAAAAGGCAGCGGCTATCTCAAGAGCTGTATAATCACTTTCGTTAATAAACCCATCAACCATTTCTACATATTTGTCCATATGATTATCATCAATAATTCCTGAGATTTCCTGAAGCAGATTTTCAGATTTAGTCATCTGCACATCATTATAACTTGGAATTGGCATCGCTTTAATTTTTGTTTTGCAGTAACGCATAATATCCCGAAGTTTATATATTTCTTTTCCTGCTACAAAAGTAAATGCATTACCTGTTCTTCCTGCACGTCCTGTTCTTCCAATTCGATGAACATAAAACTCATCATCCTGGGGAAGGTCATAATTAAATACCGCATCCACATCATCAACATCAATTCCTCTTGCGGCTACATCTGTTGCCACGAGAATATCCACGCGTCCTGTTCGAAAACTTTTCATAACTCTGTCACGCTGGCTCTGCTTCAAATCTCCATGAAGACCTTCAGCAAAATATCCCCTGTCCTTTAGCTGCTGTGCCACTTCATCTGCCATACGCTTTGTATTACAAAATACTACAGATAACTTTGGAGCATACATATCCAGCAGTCTGCAAAGAACTTCGAGTTTTTTCTTAGGACGAACCTCATAGTAATACTGCTCAATATTAGGTACAGTTAATTCTTTTCGAACAACTTTTATTACCTTGGCATTATTCTGATATTTTTTTCTCAAGTCCATTATTGGTTTTGGCATAGTTGCAGAAAATAACAATGTTTGACGTTCCTCTGGCAATTGTTCAAGAATCGTCTCAATATCCTCACGAAATCCCATATTTAACATTTCATCTGCTTCATCTAAAATGACTGTTTTTATAAAATCTGTTTTTAACGTATGACGCCTCAAATGATCCATAACTCTTCCAGGGGTTCCAACAACAATATTCACTCCATTTTTTAATGAACGAATCTGATTGGTTATATTCTGACCTCCATATATTGGCAACACCTTTGCTCCATGCATAAATTTTGCCAATTTTCGAAGTTCATCTGCAACCTGAATTGCCAGTTCCCTCGTTGGACATAAAATAATAGCCTGCGGCTTTTTCAACTTGGTATCCAGCAGTTCCAATACCGGGATTCCAAAAGCCGCCGTTTTCCCTGTTCCTGTCTGTGCCTGTCCCACAAGATCTTTTCCTTCTAATGCCAAAGGAATGGTTTTTGCCTGAATTGGTGAAGCCGCTTCAAATCCCATTTCTTTCACTGCTCTTAATATTTTCTCATTTAAATTTAAGTCATTAAACTGAATTGTTTCCATAATACCTTCTTGTCTTTCTTATTTGATCGTAAAATAACAAAGCGAATAAGTCCCTAGATGTTCTCCATCTTCCAAACTTTTGAAAATAAAGACTTATCCGCTTTGAGTAACGTTATCAAATATATCATATTATTTTCAGGCACGTCAAGGAAATATCTTCATGCTATCATTCCACCCAGCATACCACCTGCTGTGCATAATAAAAATACGGTTATTTTTTCTCCTGACAACAGCAGTGTATTTTCATGAATCAGCAGAGAAACTCCTAATAAAATCAGAAAATACAGCATACCGGTTATAAGTCCCCATACAAATTTTCTTTTTCCTATCTTTTTACCAACCATGGCTCCCGCTAAAACAGAAGAAATAATATAGGTTATCGTAATACCAACATTTGCAATCTTATCTCCACTTCTTAACTGATACATAAGAAAGGCCAAAATACATAAAATAATCCCTGCAATAATATAAGAAATAACCAGGCTCTGAACTACAATAAAACTTTTTTTTCCTGCTTCCATAAACCATCCTCCTCATATCATCAATTTATGCTATTATTTTGGCATCTATTCCTTTTTGTGTTAGACTAAGAATATAAAATCTAAAATAAAGGAGGCACTATGATAGATTTGCATATTCATTCCACCTATTCCGATGGAACTTGTTCACCTGCTGACATTATTAAAAAGGTAACAGAAAAAGGACTTTATGGATTTTCCCTCACCGATCACGACACTACTGAAGGAATTCCTAAAATTATTGAGTGTAGCATTCCCCAAAAAATTCATTTCCTTCCTGGTATCGAAATTTCCTGTGATACTCCTAAGCATGAAATTCATATATTAGGATATGGAATTAATTATAAAAGTGAAACTTTAAACCAGACTCTCTCTGATCTTCGACAAAAGAGAATGCAGAGAAATCTTGATATGATTGCTCTGTTTCAAAAAGACGGATACCCTATAACTTTAGAAAAATTGCAAAACGGAAATCCTAATACAGTAATTACCCGTGCCCATTTCTCCAGAGTTCTTATTGAAGAAGGTATTTGTAAAAATTCTGATCAGGCATTTAAAAAATATTTAGGAGATACTTGTAAATATTATCTTCCAAAACCTTTTTTTCATCCTAAAGATGCTTTAAAACTTATACTGGATGCAAATGGTATTCCCGTTCTGGCACATCCCTTTCAATATCATTTCTCAAGTCTTGAAATTGAGAATCTTATCAGAGAATTAATGACCTACGGGTTAAAAGGACTGGAAATATATCATTCCACACATCATCTGGGGCAGATAACAAAACTGCTGGAATGGCAGAAAAAATATCACCTTTTAGGTTCCGGAGGTTCTGACTTTCACGGAAACAACAAACCGGATATTGTCATAGGAACCGGAAGAGGTGGTATGTATGTTCCAGATCATCTATTTAATCTTCTGGAGCATGCATCTGCCGGCACCTTATAAATAAAAGAAAAAAAGGAACCTGTTATTTCAGGTTCCTTTTTTCTACGCTTCTTCCTGCTGAGCATTTGCCTTTTCAACTGCGGAAATTGCTGCTTTCTCCATTGGAATTCGACAATGTTTATCATTTCCAAATTCTACGATGATTGTACTATCATCTACAGTATCCACAATAACCCCGTAAAAACCACTAACAGTCAAAACACTATCTCCTACCTCTAGAGATCCCATTAATTCTTTCTTTTCCTGTTCCTGTTTTTTCTGTGGACGAATCATTAAAAAGTACATCATTCCAAACAGTAAAACAAGCATTAAAATTGTTGACCCTGTTCCGTTCATTTGTTTCCTCCATAATTAAAGATATCATTAACCCATCATGCCTTCGAGTTTTTGACTTTTATATTCTTTGTATCTTCCTTCCTCTATGGCATCACGAATCTCACCCATCATTGTATTATAAAAATATAAGTTATGCAAGACACATAATCGCATTCCTAACATTTCTTTCGCTTTTAACAGATGCCGTATATACGCTCTGCTATAACTTTTACACGCCGGACACTGACATCCTTCTTCTATAGGGCGATGATCCAGTTCATATTTCTTATTAAACAAATTCAGCTTTCCATGATTAGTATACACATGTCCATGTCGTCCATTTCTTGTTGGATATACACAATCAAAAAAATCCACTCCACGGTCTACTGCTTCCAGAATATTGGCAGGTGTCCCTACCCCCATAAGATACGTAGGTTTATTTTCCGGAAGGTATGGTACTGTCTCATCCAAAATACGGTACATTTCCTCATGGCTTTCTCCTACGGCAAGACCCCCAAGAGCATATCCGTCCAGATTCATATCTGAAATCGTCTTTGCGTGAGCAATTCTAATATCCTCAAAGGTTCCACCTTGATTTATTCCAAATAACATCTGATTAGGATTTACAGTGCCTTCCAATGAATTAAGACGATTCATTTCTTTTTTACAACGCTCAAGCCATCTTGTAGTTCGATCCACTGAATTTTGCATATACTCTCTTGTCGCAGGATGTGGCGGACATTCATCAAACGCCATGGCAATTGTTGAGCCGAGATTTGATTGGATCTGCATACTTTCCTCAGGACCCATAAATATTTTTCTTCCATCGATGTGAGAAGAAAATGAAACTCCCTCTTCTTTAATTTTTCTAAGTTTTGCAAGTGAAAATACCTGGAATCCTCCAGAATCTGTAAGAATCGGCCGATCCCAATTCATAAATTTGTGAAGTCCTCCATATTCTTTAATCAACTTATCTCCAGTTCGCACATGAAGATGATAGGTATTAGATAATTCAACCTGTGTTCCAATCGCCCTTAGATCATCTGTACTTACTGCACCTTTAATCGCTGCCACTGTTCCTACATTCATAAAAACAGGTGTCTCAATTGTGCCATGAACAGTTTTAAGACGTCCTCGCTTTGCTCTTCCATCTTTTGCTATTAATTCATACATTATTTCACCATTATTCATAAAGTTTTTTTACATTATCCATTGTTGCTGCAAGATTCTTCAATAATCCATCCAGAATTGTAATAGCTGCCATAGATTCTACCACAACAACTGCACGCGGGACAATCATTGGATCATGTCGTCCATGAATCTCAATTTCCACATCCTGACCATCTCTGTTTACTGTTTTCTGAGTCTGTGCAATAGAAGGAGTTGGCTTTACTGCCGCTCTGAATAAAATTGTACTTCCATCACTGATTCCCCCTAAAATACCGCCTGAATGATTGGTACATTTAAGAACATTCTCTCCCTGCATCATAAAAGCATCATTATTTTCTGATCCTTTTGCATCTGCCACCTGAAATCCATCTCCGATTTCAAATCCTTTTACAGCACCAATTGATAAAACTGCTTTTCCAAGCTGTGCACTTAATTTATCAAAGACCGGATCTCCTATTCCTGGTTTCATTCCTGTAATAACACATTCAATGGTTCCACCTACAGAATCCATCTCCTTTATCATCCGATCTGCTTTTTCCTGCACTTTAGCAGCTGCCTGTGCATCTGGCATATAAAAAGGATTATTTTGAATTTCATCTTTATTGAAATGATCACGGGAAATCTTGATTCCGGCAATAGACTCAGCATAGGCTGTAATCTGAATTCCAAGTTCACTAAGGACTTTTGCTGCAATTGCTCCTGCTGCCACACGCCCAATGGTTTCTCTTCCTGAAGAACGACCTCCTCCTCTGTAATCACGGAAACCATATTTCATATCATAAGTATAATCTGCATGTCCAGGTCGATAAACATCCTTTATATTACTATAATCTCTGGATTTCTGATTTTCATTGTAAACAACCATAGAAATTGGTGTTCCTGTAGTTCTACCTTCAAAAACACCTGACAAAATAGAAACTCTGTCCCCTTCTTTTCTCTGAGTTGTATATCGGGACTGTCCTGGTTTTCTTCGATCCAGATATTTCTGTATATCATCTTCACAGAGTTCTAAACCTGCCGGACATCCATCAACCACAACGCCAAGACCGGCACCATGAGTTTCTCCCCATGTGGTTATCTGAAATAATGTTCCAAAACTTGATCCTGCCATATGTAATCCCCTCTATAACTTAATATTAGCCAACAAATCTCCAAGACTTGTTCCTGCTGCCTCTTTCTCTGTATATTCTATACCTGTTTCTTTTGCTTTCTTTTCTTCTTCAGCATCTTCTTCTAAAGCTTTCATGCTCAGACTTACTTTTCCATCAGCAACTTTTATAATTTTAACTGTTACCTTCTGTCCTTCTTTTACCATCTCTTCCGGACTTTTAATTCTTTTTTTACTGAACTGGGAAATATGGATTAATCCGCTGATTCCATCACCAATATCAACAAACGCACCATATGGCATAAGATTTTCTACAGTACCTTCTACCACTGTTCCAACTTTCAGCTGCTGAATTTTTTCCTGTAAAGCTGCATGTTCTTTCTCAATTTCCACAGCCTTTGCTGATAAAACAAGTCTCTGATTTTCTTCTTCAACTGTGATAATCTTTGCCTCTACCTCTTTCTGAAGCCACACATTTAAATCCTCCACATACTTTGTGGATAATAAAGAAGCTGGAATAAATCCTCGAACACCTTCCACGTAAACGATTACTCCTCCATTTACTACTCCACCAACAGTCAGGGAAAGAACTGTACCTTCTTCTTTCATCTGTTCCAGATTTGCCCATACCATTGCTTCACTGTTTTCTGCTTTCTCTAAAGATTCTTCCAGTGCTTTTCCAAAGTCTTCATTTGTTTCTTTTATTTCTTCTGCCATAATTCTTTTCCTCCATCTAATAAAACATACATGAATAATATTATAGCATAGATTTATTAAGATTATAACCTTGTAACTTCCTTTTTTCTAATTCTTACAGCCAGCCACAAAAAAACAAATAATATTACCAATAAGCATCGATCATCATCTTTATGCTGTTTTCTCTGTTTCCCTTTTACCACTTTGACCATCTGTTTTGGCGTAATCTTTTTAACCGCAAACTTCATGGTTAAATTTGTTAGATTTCCTGCTCTGTCTGTAGATTTAACATGAATCAGATGTTTACCTGGTTCTAATATCTTTAAAATCACCAGATTTCTTTTAAACTTTATTGGAACTCCATCTAAAATTATTCTGACAAACTTATCTTCTTTCTTTTTAGTCTGGATCCGAATCTTCTGACCATACCAGCTGTTATGGTTACTATCTATTCCATTCGTCATAATCTCAGGTGCTTCTGTATCATAAACAAATTTCATTTTTTCTGACTCTGCCGTATTTCCAGAGGAATCAATCAATAATGCTTCTATTATATATTTCCCATCACTTTTTATCGGTTCCCTTGCTTCCAGTAAATTACCGTTCCATCTATATTCCTTATTTTCCCCGTTTATTTTATATTTTACTACTTGAACAGGTTCTAGACTTTCCACCTTAAAAGCCGGAATAAATTTTTTCTTTCGAATATAGCTATTTTGAAGATTTTTATCTGATAATTGTATTTTAATTCCCTTTTTATTTACAATAAAATGTCTTTTGACTTTCGAAAAATTCCCTGCATAATCTTTTGCATATATTTCCAGACAATAATAGCCATCTTTTTTTATTGTAGCTGGTATCCATCTGTCTCCATTAAGATAAATTCTTTCACTATCTTTTTTTCGATTGGAATCTGATATCATTATCTTAATTTTTACATTATTTTTATATGAATCATAATCTCTGATTCCATCAAGAATAATCTTAGGTCTCTCATTATCAATTTGAAATTGTTTTTTTATGGTATTGCTTTGATTTCCTGCATAATCTTTTGCTTTGATACTTAAATACTGTTTCCCTTCTGAAGAAAAGTCTACAACAATACTATATCCATTTGAAAAATTTTTCCACTGAGAACCTATTCTCCCAGTTGTCTCTATCTGAACATCTTGTTTATTCAGATTTAAATCTCTGATATATATTTTTACTTTTTGTTTTTTACAATATTCAGAATTTCTAAATGGATATATATATTTCACTTTTATCTGCGGTTCTAACCGATCAATCTTCACATAATCAGTTTCCGACTGATTTGATATATTTCCAGCTTCATCAACGCACCACCCATACCATTTATATATTCCATCTTCTTTCGCTTGTGGAATCTTATTTTTCATAGTACAGGTTTCGCCTGTTGTTACATTTTTCATTTTTGCAAAAAAGAAAACTTCAGGACCTTTTTCCTTTAAAATCCTACATTTTATTTCTGGAATTTTTTGATACCATCTATTTTCCTTAAAATGATTCTGCACAAATTCAGGTGGATCAGGTGAAGTTTTCCACAATCGAACAGGTATTGTAACTATGCTTCCCTCTTGTCCTGCATTGGAAACAGTCCGAAAGGAAATGACACCTTCAAAATTTTCATCAAGAGTCAGCTGACCATCTTTCATAGTTGTCCATGATTGTCCAAAAAATTTATACTCATACCGTGAAACTCCTGACAAAGATTCCCCTTTTCTAGCTTTTATATTAATATTTTTTGAAGTCCACGTTCCCAGATTATAATCCCCAACATCAATTTCCGGTCTTTCCGGAGAATTTATTTCAACATATATGGTTTTTATTTCTTCTTGTCCACTTTCATGCTCTATTTTAATAGAATAGATTCCTTCTTTTTCGAAATACAATTCTGCCATTGTTTCATCCTGCCATTCAACGTCCTGCTCCTGATGATTCACAAACAGTTTAATATCATCTGGTAAAACATTTTCTACTAATTGTATCTCTAATTTTACACTACTTTGAAAATATGGTGCATTTCCACCTCCTGTAAATTTCAAATCCCATAATTTTTCATCCCCTTTCACCTGTATCCCTGTCCAAAAGGCAAGACATAAAACAACGAACAATCCAAATATTATTTCCCCTTTGATCTTTAATACACTCATAATCCCAATCTCTCCTTTAACTTTGATGCCTTATTACCAGTAATATCTGCCTTCTTCTTTCCTTTTCTATATATCTGTTTTGCTTTTTCCCACTGGTTATAACGGCACAGATATATACAATAATCAATATATGCATCTGGAAAATGAGGATACTTTTTTATAAATATTTCATAATCAGAGTATATCTTTTTACCATGTTCTTCTTGAAAAAGCAGATATCGCCGATAATAATTCCATGCCCTGTAAGGCTCTTCTTCCTTTTTCATATATCTTTGAATAAAAGATACAAAAAGCTCTTTCTCACCTTTATTGGCAAGTCTTTCATAAATTTCCACTTTCTCATTCAATAAAAACTCTTTCTCTGACTTTTTTTGTTGTATCTCCATATCTTCAATTATTTTCAGGGCTTTTTTCAATGGACTTCCATACTTTTCAAGATAATCTTCATAGGTAATGTACATTTTTAAAATATATTTCTTCCTGAAAAAACTTTTGGAATCTTTCTCACAAAGATAAAGATTTCTCCATAAATCTTTATAATCTTTTTTACCTTCTTCATCATTTTCCCATTTTTCCAGACTTTTCCATGGTGATATAAAAGAAACATTTTCTTTCTTTTCAGGTTTCCACAAAATCTGAATAAAAATAATCAGAATACCGGCACAAAAAATCTGTTTTTTTACCCTTTCTTTTTTTACCAGTTTTAATAACTCCATTTCCACATCTTTTACATCCTTATAACGCTTATCCAAACTTTTAGATGTACAGATACCTATAATATTCCCCATCTTTTTCCTCATTTTTTCAGGACAGCAGTAATCTAATATTTTCCCTAAGCTAAATATATCTGCCTTTACATCAGCTTTATGTCCTGGAATATATTGTTCTGGAGCAGCAAAACCTTTAGTTCCACAGCCAGTATTATTCTCTCCAAAATAGACAGAAGCACCAAAATCCACAAGATATAGTTTTTTTGAAGAATGTATCATAATATTTTCTGGTTTCAAATCCATATATACTATCTTGTTTTTTCCCTTATGTATCCACTCCAGTATCTGACACAACTGTATGCCCCACTTAAGATACCGTTTGCAATTTGGCATACCATGAACTCTAATGTATTCTCTCATATTCATTCCCTGAAGATATTCCATAATTAAATATAATTTTCCATCTTCTATCTCATAACCGTAATAATCAGGAATTCCATCATTACCTGATACCTCCTCAAAAACACTTTTTTCCTTCCATCCCTGTAAATTATAATCAATAGATTTTATGGCATATTTTTTTCCTGTACCCTGTTCACGGACTAAAAAGACTTTCCCCATTCCTCCTTCTCCCAGCAAAGACAATATTTGAAATCTTTTTAATATTATTTTTCCGGAACTTTTATTAAAATACATGAAAGATTATCCAGCTCCCCCCTCTCCTTTACTTTTTGAAAACATCTTTCCACCCATATTTTCATTATTTCCTCTGATGCATCTACCTGATATATTTCTTCTTCCTCAAGCAAACTATAAAAACCATCGGTACAGAGTAAAAACTCCATCCCAGGTCGAAGTCGTCCATTATAACAATCCACTCGTATATCTTTTGTAACACCAACACATTGTATCAAAATATGTCTTCTTGGATCTTTTCGTGCCTGTTCTTTACTTAAATGTCCTGCTTTAACTTCAAGCTGAACCAACGTATGATCCGTTGTTACATACTTTCTTCTGTGGTCAAACCAATATGTTCTGGAATCTCCCACATTTAATACAAAAAACTGATGATCCATAACAAACAGCAACGTTAATGTACTTCCCATGGCATCCTCTACTCCCTGGCTCATAAGTAAAAGATTGCTATTTGCTTTTTTTATTAAACGAATCAACTCCTTTTGTATATCTTTTATATTTCCATTCTCCAGAAAAGCAGGAAGTGATTCTTCAAACCACTGTTTTAGTATTTCAATAATATATCTGCTTGCTATTTCTCCCCGACGTAATCCTCCCATTCCATCACATACCGCAGCCAGTAAATACAATCTTCCTTTATATTCTCTTTGTTTTAACAAATAAGCGTCCTGATTTGTCGGACGCCCATTTCCAATATCTGTCATTTCAACTGAATGAATCATATATACTCCTTTCAAAGACCAAGGGAAATCATTTTGCTTTCCCTGCATAGAAAAAACCTTGCAAAGAATTACTCTCTGCAAGGTCTTTCTTATTCTTCTGTATCTTCTTCTCCATCGATTTCTTTTTGAAGAATCTCAATATCACCACGAAGCTTTTCAATCAGATTAAATAAATCAATATAATCCGCCTGAGGATAATCCATGGTTTCCTCAAAATACATCTTTCCTACCTGTTGATACAGATCATTGAGCTGTTTTTTTGCTACACGAATATCATTGTGTCTTTTGGCTGAATCAGCTACTTCTTTCGCCTTATTAGCAGCGACCTTCCCTTTTGTGGAAATAGTCTCTTCCAGCCGACCAAAAAAATCTTTTGCCATAAGCGCTCACTCCTATTATTTTTTTCTATTATACCTTTTTCCGCAAGAAAAAACAAGGGAAGCGCCTGCGACGATTAATAGAACAAGCCACGGTATCCAGCTCTTTTCTCCTGTTTTCGGCACCTCGGTATTCTGACCTGAAGTTCCATTTACATAAGATTCTTTTTGCAATTTCACCGTATTTTTTGCACTGACTTTTTTTGTATTATCTCCCTTTGCAGATGCTATATTGATAAGTTTTTTGCTTTTAACTTTTAAAATTTTAACTTTATAAGAAACAACCATTTTCTGATCATAAGAGAGATTCTGCCCTGTCTGGATAATATAACTGTTTTCATCTGCGTTAATTTTACAGTTTTTAGTAATATCTCTTCCTTCAGGATCTGTTACTCGTATTGTATCTGTGCAGATTACTACTCCTTCTTGATATAATTTGTCTGAAATAACCACATTTTTAGCAATGGCATCTTTTATTGTCTGTAACACAGTAACCTGATATTCACTAATATCTCCCTTCTTTAAAACAGATTTTGAAGAGCTCTTAAATATAGATAATTCAGGTACGACAACATCCATTGTAACAATATTTTTATCCTGACACATATCTGCATCTTTTCCATAGGTTTTTGCTGTATTTAATATATTGCCGAAAATCATTTTCTTAAATAGAACACGATAAGTTATCAATATACGATCTTTGTCACTTAAATCTTTTCCTGTATAGATTTGAAATTGATTTTGTCCTTCAGATAAAATAATTTCACAATCTTTTGTAATATCTGTCCCATTATATTTTACTTTGATTCCTGAAATCTCCATTCCTTCTTTCTCAAAAGAATCCTCAATAACAACCTGATGAGCTATCATTCCTTTATTCTTTTGCGTAACTTTGAGCTGATAGATTCCCATCTGTCCCTCTTTGTAAACAGTATTGTCTGAATCTTTCTCAATGTCCAATACAGGCGACTGAAGGGTAACAATATTTTCATCCTGAACTTTTAAAGTATTATCACTTTCTGCAACAGCTGTGTTCTTTATTTCCCCGACAATCTTTTCTTTAAAATATACTTTATATGTAATCTTTAAAATATCATCTTCTCCAAGATTTTTCCCTGTTTCTATACAAAAAGACTGGCTCATATGATTTATTCTGCAATCATCTGTAATATCCTTATCATTTAGAAGCACTTTTATTTCCGATGTCTCCATACCTGTTTGAGCAAATGTATCTGTCACTTTAACATTACAGGCTATCAGATTTTCTTTTTTCTGGGTTATTTTTAAAGTATACAGCCCCTTTTCCCCTACTCCATATTCCTTTTTGTCTGATTCTTTTACAATCTGAAGCTGTGGCGCTTTCACTTTTACAGTTTCCTCTGCTTTCCCTCCGCCTGAAGGAATTTCCTGATCTTCTTTAATAAGATCACCATTTGTATTTTTTGTAGCCGGAGCTACAAAAGTATTTAAAATACTGGCACCTTCTAATCCATCTTTCTCAATCAGTGTCTGATAAGTAACCTGTATATTATCTGATAACCATAAATCATCATAATCTCCTGTACTCCTTCCCGTCTCAGATTCAATAGCTGGAATAGAACCATTTTTCAACTCCACTGGTGTTGAAACACGATAGCTTCTTCCGTCTTTACTATATGAAATGTTACAATCCTTTGTAATATCTTTTTCTCCTGACATAATTGCAAGACTTCCAGGGACAAGGCGAACCCCATCCGTTCGAATCTGATCAGAGAATTCTATATTTTGCATAAAAGTTCCTGGATTTTTATTGGTAAGCTCAATTTTATACGATATATGGTCTCCCTGTTTATAGACCTTTTCAGGAGCAGACTTTACAACTTCTGTCTTTGGTGAATTAATATAAACCTGACAATCATCATATGTCTGTGGAATTCCTGCTGCCCATGCGGACGCTGTATTATCCACTAATGTTCCATTGGTGGACACCTCTGCAACAGCTGTATATGAAATCACAATATCCTTATTCCATGGCTGAGCATAATCTCCTTTTGATTTTAAGATCCATCCGTTTTTCACCTCTTCCAGTATATACTGCCCCTCTTCAATTCCGGTGACTTTAACAGAATCCTTTTGAATTTTCATATTACCCGGCAATGAAATATCCTGAATAGTAAAATATGCAGTGTCAGCATTTTCATTGGTATTTTTTACAGTAACTTTGTAATTCACCTTATCTTTTGCCTGATATTCATACTTAGGTGTTTCCTTAATTATTTTTAACCCCGGAACATCTTTCTCTTCTTCCGGCAATTCAATCTCTGTTATTACCTGATTGGTTGGTGCTGTCCTTTCATCTACAATGGTTTCAGCTTTATTTGTTTCTGTTAATACAGTACTTGTAGAGTCATAATGGCCATGCTGTTTCCATATTTCCCGTAGATTGTCTAACTGTTGCTTCCCTACATTTTCCGGTATATCCATTTTTACTTTAATTTTCATCGTATAAAGACTTTTCTCATAAAAAGAAGGGTCTTTTGGATTTTTTAATAGAGCTGTTACCTGATTATCTTTTGTTTCAATTGAAAAATCATCGGTAACATCTTTACCATCTCCCATTATTTTCACATTCAAAATTTTCAAACATTTTTCAATCTGATCTTTAAACATGAATTTTTTAAAATAATGTGCCTGTGGTATTTCACCTGCTACTGCCTGATCAATTTCATATGTCCATGAATCTCCAAGACTCCTACCCTGATACTTTTCAGTTCTGTTTCCATCTTCATCAGAAATATACTTCCTTGGATCAGGTGAATCAAATTTTACCATATTTTGTCCAGATCCCACATATTGCTCCTGTCTTGTCGGCTGACGATTCAGATTCCTTCCAAAGGTATATTCAAAACAGCTGGAAATAAAAGTAAAACCTGCACACGTGAAATCTTCACTGTCATAATCTGTTTCAAAATCTGCATAGTAAATATTCATACCATTTGTTTTTTTGTAACTGAGTTTTGTATTTCCTGATACATACTGTCCATGAATACTATCTGCTTTCACGCCGATATACTGTTTTGTATCAATATCTTTTAACGTCACATTACTTTTTATTGTCACAGGTGTTTGCGTTCCTGCTTTAAAAAATTGACTTTTCATAGTCATTTCTTCAATACCAATATAGGAACAGCCGCTTATTCCATTTCCTATTGCCACATATCCATCCTGATTTTCATATTTTTCTATGGCGGATACTGTCATCAAAAGATCGATTTTTTCCCAATGTCCCTTACTTCCGTCTGCTTCACATTGATATATTTCCATATTGGTTTTTTTCACTGCTATGCTTCCTGGTTTGTTTTCACTTGTTTTAAACCATGTAAATTTTCTTAGTTCATCCGGAATACTAATATCCGGAAGATCCGTTGTGGTTTTTCCCACTGTTACGATTGTTTTAGTCTCACTGGTCATTTTCAATTTAAATCCATAGGATGCATCGACCTTCAATGCATCTTCATCATCAAACGATGAAAACTGATGATGTTCATCTTTCCATCCTGCATTGATTTTCTCTGCACCATCTGTATTTAACTGAGCATATACTCTGATGGACGAATATAACCATGATAAAAAAACGCCTGCTATCAAAATAAAAACTTTCCATTTTTTCCTTAAAACTTTCATTTTCATAATAAGTCTCCTTTGTTCTGTCTAAACCTCAGTTTTTCCTCATTTCCCGACAGACAAAAGTCTCATAACCCTTTTTAGGCTCCCCTCATTCTTATGACAGGCTGCACTCACCTCCATGACCATGCAGAAGTATCATTATCATATCCATTTTATCGCTCCCCGGACTATCAGATCATGGCGGAATATGTCTAAACAGAATGTATCGAAAAATGGTCTTATTCAATTGTAAAAATCTCCCGGATATCAATCATTCACAGAAATGTAGAACGCATATGCGTTAGAAATGCTGTTATCAATAAGATAAATTGATAAAATTGTATTTATTTCCAAATATTCCCTATCTTCTATACAACAATGTATCATAAGTTAACAAAAAAAGCAACTCATTTTTCATGAATTGCTTTTTCTAACTTATAATTACAGTATAATATTTACAGTCCTAAAATCTTTTTAACTTCTGCTTCCATTTCTTCAGTTTCACATACTGTATTATGTAAAACAGGTGCTGTACGAATTTCTTCAATTGCTTTTGGTATTGCAACTTTTGAAATCTTATTTAATTCATCTACCAGCTCAAAATCAGTCTTAGTATCATATGCCGGATCAATAGCGTCCATTACACTTCTTGTAAACTTATATGGGCTGGCTGTTGAAGCAATAACTGTTGGTGTCTGATCTTTAGTTGCTGTTTTGTATTTTTCGTATGCCACTGCAGCTACTGATGTATGTGTATCCATTACATATTTCTCTGCTTCATAAACTTCTTTTATCTTTGCTGCAGTTTCTTCTTCTGTAGCATAAGCTCCAAAAAATTCTCCCAGCTGTGCTTTCATTTCATCTGAAATAGTATAAGCACCATCTTCTGTCAAAGCTTTCATAAATGCAGAACATTGAACAGGATCATTTCCTGCGATTCTGTAAATCATACGCTCAAGGTTGCTTGAAATTAAAATATCCATAGATGGAGACGTTGTTACAACAAACTCTCTCCTACGATCATATTCTCCTGTCTGGAAGAAATCAAAGAGTACTTTATTTTCATTAGATGCACATACAAATTTTCCAATAGGAATTCCCATCTGTTTTGCATAAAATGATGCCAGAATATTTCCAAAGTTTCCTGTTGGAACAACAACATTTATAGGTTCTCCCGGTTTAACTGCACCATTTCTGAGCATGTCAGCGTAGGCTTTCACATAATATACAACCTGTGGAACCAAACGTCCAATGTTAATTGAGTTCGCAGAAGAAAACTGGAATCCTTTTCCATTCATCACTTCTGCCAGTTCTTTATTAGAAAACATCTTTTTAACACCAGTCTGGGCATCATCAAAGTTTCCTTTGATTCCAATAACATATGTATTTTCACCTTTTTGTGTGATCATCTGTTTTTCCTGAATTGGACTAACACCTGATTTTGGATAAAATACAATAATCTTTGTTCCTGGCACATCAGCAAATCCTGCCAAAGCTGCTTTTCCTGTATCTCCAGAAGTGGCAGTAAGGATTACGATCTCATTTTCCACGTGATTTTTTCGTGCAGATGTAACAAGTAAATGTGGAAGAATAGACAGTGCCATATCCTTAAAAGCAATAGTTGAACCATGGAATAATTCAAGATAGTATGCATCTCCAACTTTTACCATCGGTGCAATCTCTGCTGTATCAAATTTACTGTCATATGCATTATTAATGCAGTTTTTCAATTCCTCTTCTGTAAAATCTGTCAGGAATTCTTTCATAACCGCATAAGCAATCTCCTGGTAAGACATCTTGGTTAAATCTTCCAGTGCTACATTTAATTTTGGAATACTGTCTGGGACAAATAATCCTCCATCACTGGTCAGCCCTTTTAGAATAGCTTCAGATGCAGTTGCTGTTTCTTCACCATTTCTTGTACTGCGATATACTAAATTCATATTTCCCTACCTTTTCTTCTATAATATGTGTTTCTTTTGGTTTCTGATTATATCATATGTTTATCTCTGCTACAATATCTTTTCTTGCTCAATATCTTATACAAAAGCAAATGTCAGCATAAGTTTTACACCCTGAATCAAAGCCTTCTCATCAAAATCAAACTTTCCATGATGGTTTGGATAAGCTCCTCCACCACCAACAAATGCAAAACATCCATCAATTTCTTCAAGATAATTGGAAAAATCCTCTCCCAGCATCATCGCTGGAACATGAACAAATTCTTCTGGTTTAAATACTTCCTGGGCTTTTTTCCTGGCTTCCATTACAATGTTGTAATCGTTTATCAGTGCCGGATGACTCGATGGCTGATAATCCACAATAATATCTGTGTCATACATCTTTGCCGCAGATTCTGCCATGACCATGATTCTTTCTTTCATTTTTTCTTCAACTTTTTTCGAAAAAGTCCGAACTGTACCCTCTAAAACCGCTTCTCCCGCCACCACATTTCTTGCTGTACCTGCAGTAACTTTTCCAATTGTCAAAACAGCACTTTCCAACGGATTTATATTTCGACTGACAATTGTCTGGAGATTCATAATAAGAGATGCTGCAGCTGTAACTGCATCCATACACTCATGTGGCTTTCCTGCATGTCCGGATTTTCCTTCTATTCGAATAGAAAACCAGTTTGTAGCAGCCATTCTCGGTCCTGGTTCCAGGGAAATTTTGCCTGCTTCAATTCCAGAAAAAATATGCAATCCATAAATTGCATCAATACCTTTTAAAATTCCCGTTTCCAGAATATCTCTGGAACCCTGTGCTGTTTCCTCTGCAGGCTGAAAAATAAAAATTATTTTTTTATCAAGTTCATCTTCATGCTCTTTTAATATTTTTGCTGCCGCCATTAAAATGGCTACGTGTCCATCATGTCCACATGCATGCATATATCCGTCATTTCTTGATGTAAAATCTAATCCAGTCTCCTCCATCACTTCCAATGCATCCATATCTGCCCGTAATGCAATGGTTTTCTTTCCACTTCCAACTACTGCAAGAATTCCTGATGGATCAAGAATCCGATAAGATATCCCCCATTCTTCCAGATGTTCACGAATATACTCCATAGTCATCATTTCATGATATGCAGTCTCCGGGCACTGATGAAGATATCTTCGAAATTCTATCAGATCTTTTTCTATTTTAGATGTTGCTTCTATAATATTCATACCTGATCCCTTCTTTATCGATGTAATATCTGATAAATGAAATAAATTACAATTCCTATAATAAAAATTGGCCCTAAAAATGTCAAAACAACTTTAAAAATTGCAATTAATGCCATTAAAATCAGAAATACAGTAATTGCACAACCTATTTTAAACTTTCTGGAATCTGCAGTATATACTCTGGTACGAGTATAAGATTCCTCTTTTTCTTCTGGTTCTTCATCATAATATATCTGCTGATCACCATTTGCTTCAATAATTGATTTCCCAATCAGTCGCGGATTCCCAAGTTCCTCTGAAATTTCTGCCTCTGTTTTTCCTTCTGATATCTTTTCATAAAAATATTTCTCATAATACTGAATATTCTCATGTAACACTGACGCCGGTACCATTCCTTCTAATGTATCTTTCAACTGGCTGATAAATTCTTTTTTTGTCATAATTATCTCCATCTTCTAACTTAAAGAATATCTGATTATATCCTATTTATAAAAAACTTCTGATTCCTTCAAAACTTTACAATCTCCATTGCTAATCTGAATTGTTGTAACACCACAGTTTTGCTGTCTTGGTCCATGCCAGAAATCTTTAATCTCTCTTTGATATAAATATGTTAACATTCCATGAATCCATGCTCCATGTGAAAAAACAACCATATGTTCATACTTTTTTTCTGCTGGCAGAACAACCTGTTCTAAAAATTCTTTTGCTCTTCCAATAACTTCCTTGTGTGTTTCTGCCCCGTCTTTTGGATAATATTTTTCAGGACAATTAAAACAATTCATAAAATCATCTTTTACTGCAATCAGCTCTGCCTCTGATTTTCCTTCATACTTCCCAAAATTCATTTCTTCTATACGTTTATCTTTATATAAAGGTATATCTCTTCCCTCCAGGATGATTTTGGCGGTTTCACTTGCTCTTTTTAAAGGACTTGTATAAGCAATATCAAAAGGTATATCTTTTAATGCCTCTTTTGTTATAAAGGCAAGTTTTCTGCCGTATTCATTTAACTCTATGTCGGCACTTCCCTGCATTCTTCTTTCTTTATTCCAATCTGTCTCTCCATGTCGAATGATATATAATTTCAAAATAATACCTCCTATGACCTGTCCCTTTGGGACATTATATCACATATTTAGACGTTTTATAAAAATTCTTAAATTTTGTCGGGAAACTATAGATTTATTATTTGTATTTGTTATACTATGATTTATATTGATAATATAATGACAGAGGAGAAAATGCTTATGGAAATGAAAGTTGGAGATAGTATCATTTTATCAGAAGAAGTGGTTTCTGATAATACTGCAAGCACATGGGGAAGTGGCAGTCTTCCGGTTTATGCAACACCTGCCATGGTTTTACTGGTAGAAAAAGCTGCTGTAAAACTGCTGTCTGATAAACTTGATGAAGGTTTCACAACTGTTGGTACGAATCTTAATATTGCCCACGTATCTGCAACACCTATCGGCGGAACCATCAAATGCCAGTGTACTTTATCTGAAATTGATCGTAAACGTCTTGAATTCCATGTTGAAATAACAGATGCAAAAGGACGCGTGGGAATAGGAAGACATGAACGTTTCATTGTTGAATCAGAACCATTTATGGAGAAAGCAAAACATAAATTTGATTAAAATCACAACAAACCGTTTGTTCTTAAACAAAAAAGAAACATGAAATCACTCATGTTTCTTTTTTTATTTCTTAATATTTAAGTTTACTCTAACGGTTTGTTCCTTTTAAGATTGGTGATACTCTTTTATAAATAAGAAACGTAATAACCACACTGCATAATCCCTTTACAAAAGTAAAAGGCATATTAAACCAGATCAATGCATCCCAAAGACTGTTAACATTCTTATTAATTGCCTGATATGCACCAAGAATCGCCTCCATTGGCATAAAATTAGTATATACCGGATACACAACAAAATAATTTGAGAAAACACTGATAACTGCCATTAATACAGCTCCTGCTATTGCTCCGATCATTGCATTTTTCTGCGTTTTATTTTTCTTATAAATCAGTCCTGCCGGCAGAACAAAACAAACTCCTAAAATAAAGTTTGACAGTTCCCCTACTCCTCCGGTCTGAGTGTGAAGCAGATTAATAATATTTTTAATGAAGCATACTGCAATCCCTGAAACCGGCCCCATAGAATATGCTGCCAGTAAAGCTGGTAATTCGGAAAAATCAAATTTAATAAACGGTGGAATCAGCATTGGAATCGGAAATTCCAAAAACATCAAAATTGTTGCTAATGCTCCCAGCATTCCTGTCATTGCAATTGTTCTAACATTTACTCTGTTGCTTTTCATTGTCATTGTTTCTCCTGTCATAATATATTCTCCTTTTTTTAATATTATTTTACGAAAACTATTCGCAAAAAAATAAGCCTGTCCGTTTCATTGCATAAAACGACAGGGCTCACAAATGAGAATGGTAAACTTATACCATCCTGCTACTTCTTTCATCCAGACTATACTGTTGGTTCAGGATTCTCACCTGATCGGCTTGCGCTCGTGGACTTATCCCTGTAAAAGGTTATCACCACCAGTCGAGAATTGACATAATCCATGTCTCACTCTGCCCTGAAGTTGGAGAAATATTCTCTTCTCTACTTCAATATTCAATTTACAGAAAATGAAAGTGTTTTCTGTTTCCTTTTTCATTATAGTGAATGTTTTTATATTTGTAAAGTTTTTTTTATCATTTCCTTTCTTTACACAAACTCTATAATTTGATAAACTATAACAAGTTGAATTGTTAAAGTAAAGGAGAAATTGATTATGGGAATGCACAGAATCGCAAAAATGCCTTCTCCAGAGGAATTACGTGAAGAATTTCCTTTGAGTGAAGAACTAAAGAAAGTAAAGGCTGACAGAGATGCAGAAATCCGCAAGGTATTTACCGGCGAGTCTGATAAATTTATTGTTATCATCGGACCATGTTCTGCTGATAATGAAGATGCCGTTATGGATTATCTTGGACGTCTTGCAAGAGTTCAGAAAGATTTACAGGATAAATTATTAATTATCCCTCGTATATACACAAACAAACCAAGAACTACAGGTGATGGATACAAAGGAATGGTTCATCAGCCGGATCCTGAGAAAGCTCCAGATATGGCAAGCGGTCTTCGTTCTGTTCGTAAGCTTCATGTAGATGCATTAGAAGCTTTCCATATGCCTGCGGCTGATGAAATGTTATACCCTGGTAACTGGCAGTATATGGAAGACATTCTTTCTTATGTTGCTGTTGGAGCAAGATCAGTTGAAAATCAGCAGCATCGTTTAACTGTTAGTGGTTTTGATATTCCAGCCGGAATGAAAAATCCTACAGGAGGAGATTTAACTGTTATGATGAACTCCATTACCGCTGGACAGCATTGTCATGATTTCATTGCAAACGGTTATGAAGTGAAAACTGATGGTAACCCTCTGACACACGCTATTCTTCGTGGCTCCGTCAACCGTCATGGAAATAATATTCCAAATTATCATTACGAAGATTTAATTCGTGTTGCATATATGTACGAAAAATTCCAGTTGAAAAATCCGGCAGTCATTGTTGATGCAAACCATTCTAATTCAGGAAAACAGTGGGATCAGCAGCCTCGTATTGTCCAGGAAGTACTCCACAGCAGAAGCTTCCTTCCTGAAATCAAAACTTTGGTAAAAGGTATTATGATCGAAAGTTATATTGAGGATGGAAATCAGTCTATCGGAAATGGAGTTTATGGACAATCCATTACTGACCCTTGTCTTGGATGGGATAAATCTGCCGCATTACTGTACCGTATGGCTGAAAATGTTTAATTCAGCATTTTTATGATTCCTGTCATAAGCCATGGATTTACATAGCTTTCAAGTACAGTTCCGAAAAAAAGAAAAATTAATTCTAACTGAATCGAAAAACGATCTAAGAAGGAATACTTTTCATATAAAAGTATTTCTTCTTTTTTATTTTCCAGAATATTTCTTCTCATTAATAGACCGACTGTTCCTCCATATAAAAGATAATGGGGAAAAAAACTGAAAAAAACAAGAAAAAGACCTTTTAATCCCAGTTGAATTATTTGCAAAGAAAGAACAGATCCAAGAAAAAAAGCAATAGAAAAAGCTCCTCCATACAAAAGTACCAGTGGTTGAAGCAGATACCCCGCAAGAAACAGTATCCCATATTGTTTTCCTCTTTTAAATAATATGTACGGAAACAGGCTTGAACTGGAAACATATAAATCTTTATTACTCAGCACCAGGGCATCCAGTCGTCCTCCATATGCTAAATATTCTTTATATATGCCATTTGTAAACAAACTTCCTAAAATCAGCCCGGTAATCATAAAAAGTCCTAAGAAAAATTTTCTCTTTTCCACCAGTTTCTTCTCCATTTCAATTTTGTAAATAAAGCTAATAATACCGCATAATACATATTATGCGGTATTATTATTATTTATGATACTTTTGAAGATATCCAAGCACTCCTGAGATAGTTTTGGCATCAATAATTCTTCCATCAAAAATCATTTCTTTTATCTGCTCCGGTGTATATTCCTGAACATCAATAAATTCATCTTCATCAAGATTCTGATGGGATAACTTCAAATCAAAGGCTACATAGATTGGAATTTTTTCATCACAAAATCCTATTGCAGTAATAATAGTCATTAAATGTTCCATTCTGCCTGCTCTATAACCTGTCTCTTCTTCTATTTCTCGTGTTACACACTCCAATCCTGTTTCACCTGGCTCAATTCCACCTGCAGGTATTTCCAAGGTTTCCTGATCCAACGCATTACGATACTGTTTTACAAGAAGAATATTCCCTTTATCCGTTACGGGAACTACTGCTGCCGCACCTTTATGTTTTACCAAATCCCATGTTACAACTTTTCCGCTGGGAAGTTTTACAATATCTTCATAAAAACCGACTACTTTTCCCTGATGCATGAGACGCTGTTCTATTTTTTCATATCTTCTCATATTTTTTCTCCTTTTCTCCCCTATAGGAAAAAGCGATAGATTTCTCTATCGCTTTTGTTATTTCGCATAATCTACAACTCGTGATTCTCGAATGACATTAACCTTAATCTGTCCAGGATAATCCAGGTTTTCTTCCACCTGATTTGAAATATCCCTTGCAAGAAGAATCATATCATCATCACTAATCTGTTCAGGAACTACCATTACACGAATTTCTCGACCTGCCTGAATTGCAAAAGTTTTATCAACACCTTGAAAAGAATCTGCGATCTCTTCTAACTGTTTTAATCTTGTTGTATAACTTTCCAATGTCTCACTTCTTGCACCAGGACGTGCAGCTGAAATGGCATCTGCTGCCTGCACAATACATGCAATTAATGTTTCAGGTTCTACATCACCATGATGAGATTCCACCGCATTAATAACGATTGGATTTTCTTTATACTTCTTACATAAGTTTACACCAAGTTCCACATGGGAACCTTCCACTTCATGGTCAATAGCTTTACCAATATCATGAAGCAGACCCGCACGTTTTGCCATTCTGACGTCTACACCAACTTCTGCTGCTAAAAGCCCTGAAAGCTGCGCAACCTCCATAGAATGTTTCAGTGCATTCTGACCATAACTTGTCCGGAACTTCATTCTTCCAAGAAGTCTTACCAGTTCAGGATGAATTCCATGAACTCCAAGTTCCAGTGTAGCCGCTTCACCTTCTTCACGCATCATAGTCTCAACTTCTTTTGTTGCTTTTTCAACCATTTCCTCAATACGTGCAGGATGAATACGTCCATCTACAATCAGTTTTTCCAGTGCGATTCTGGCAATTTCTCTTCGCACAGGATTAAAGCTGGATAACACAACCGCTTCCGGAGTATCATCGATAATCAATTCAACACCGGTGATATTCTCAATAGATCGAATATTTCTTCCTTCTCGTCCGATAATACGACCTTTCATTTCGTCATTTGGAAGCTGTACCAGAGAAATTGTCGTTTCTGCAACATGATCCACTGCACATTTCTGGATTGCTGTCACAACATATTCTTTCGCTCTCTTACGTGCTTCCTCCTTGGCTCTTGTCTCCATCTCTTTGACATACATCGCTGTCTCGTGTTTTACGTCTTCTTTTACTGCTGATAATAATTGCTCTTTTGCCTGATCAGAGGTTAACCCGGAAATTCGCTCCAGTTCCTGTAGATGTTTTGCCTGCAGTTCCTGCAAATGAACTTTTTCAGATTCGATGTTCTTTTCTTTGGCACTTAAAGACTGCTCTTTACGTTCCAGAATCTCAGATTTCTTATCTACTGTTTCTTCCTTAGAAAGAACTCGCTGTTCATACTTCTGCAGCTCTGCCCTGCGTTCCTTTGTCTCTTTTTCGAAGTCATTTCTCGCTTTTATAGTCTCTTCTTTTACTTCCAAAGAAGCTTCGCGTTTCTTGGCATCTGCCGCCTTGATTGCTTCATCTATAATTTCTCTGGCCTTGTCTTCTGCATTCCCGATGGTTATCTCCATGGCTTTCTTACTTCTTGTATTGGCCACATAAACTGATGCAGGAACTGCAACAACTAGAGTTGCGATAATGGCTATTATAATACCAACCACAGGTTTCCTCCTTATTCAATTTTTTGTGTTTTCACACTCCTTTAATTTTATATGTTTTTAACATAAAAGTCAAGAAATGGATACCTCTTCTGTACGAATCATAAATGCCTTTTTCGCCGGAATCAAAAGTCCTCCTCCGAAATCAATAAGTTCTCCTGAAATTAAATCTGTTCCCTGTCCTGCACGTGCATCAAAATGAGCTGTATATTCTTCATTTCCAATGTTAATTGCCACGATAATACGGTCCTCACTGCTCTGACGCTGGAACACCAGCACATCTGGCATAATTGCCAACTGACGGTAATCTCCATATCTTAACGCAGGACTGTTCTTACGAACCTGAGCCAGTTTTCCAATATATGTAGCCAGTTCATTTTCTTTCAGTTCTTCTGGTTTGATTCTTGGACGCAGACTATCATCACTTCCCTGCTCTTTCTTTCCTTCAATTCCCCATTCACTGCCGTAGTAAACACCTGGAACCCCTGGCATACCAAACATCATTGCATAGATAAGCGGCAAAAGATCTTTTTCATTTAATTGACTGGCAATTCTCTCAACATCGTGATTATCCACAAAATTATATAAAGGGATTCCTTTATATAATGTCCATTCTTCAGGACCAAACTGTCGATTCAGTGAATAACCTATCTCATGCATATTATGAGTATTAAAACTGGAATAAAGTCCTTTATAACATTCATAATTTGTAACAGAATCCAGCAGATCCGGATTTGCCAGCTGACTATAATCCCCATGAAGCATCTCTCCGATCATTAGAAAGTCCGGATTCTTTGAGCGGACAAAATCAACCAGACATTTTATAAAATTGCGATTGAGCATATATGCCACGTCTAATCTTAATCCATCAATCCCAAATTCATCCATCCAGAGACTCACTGCATCCAATAAATGCTGCTTAACCTGATCATTATCAAGATTTAATTTAACCAGTTCAAAATGTCCTTCCCATCCTTCATACCAAAAGCCATCGTCATAGCTGCTGTTGCCATCAAAATTAATATAGAACCAATCTTTGTACGGAGAATCCCATTTCTTTTCCAAAACATCCTGAAATGCCCAGAACTCTCTTCCAACATGATTGAACACTCCATCTAAAATAACTTTTATACCTGCTTCTTTTAATGCTTTGCATGCTTCTTTAAAATCCTCATTAGTTCCAAGACGCTCATCAATCACTCGGAAATCTTTTGTATCATATCCATGATTAGATGATGAAAATACCGGTGAAAAGTAGATTGCATTCATTCCTATTTTTTTAATATGAGGAATCCATTCTTTCACTTCCAAAATGCCATGTTCTGTTCCCTCACCAGCAAATGCTCTTAAAGGAAAAATTTGATAAATCATTAAATCGTTCATTTTCATCATTGTTTAAGTTCCTTTCTATTCTGTACTTTTTAGAGATTCTACCATATTAATTTTCTTTAATTGGAAATACATCAAAAAGTTTATGATAATGCTAAATACTACAGTCAATAAAATGCTATACACATAACTCATCGTAAAAATATCTCTTCCAAACATTAAAAGATCTACTTCTACTGTAAGTATAACATATCTGTGAAGAATTTTCCCTAATCCTACACCTGTAATGATACCAATAATAGTTAATAATATATTTTCTCTGTAAACATAAGCTCCCACTTCGATATCATAGAATCCCAGAACCTTTAGGGTAGCAAGCTCCGCTCTTCTTTCAGAAATATTTATGTTATTCAAATTATATAAAACTACAAAGGCCAAAAGACCTGCTGAAACAATCAATACAATCATTACAATATTCAGATTTCCTATCATATCCTCCATTGTACGGATTGCATCCGATGCAAACATCACAGATGCTGCAGCTTTTTCATTCAATATTGCTCTGCCAATCTGTTTTTGGCCTGTTTCTGACGTTCCCTTTGTGTTAAGATATATCTTCGTTGCTTTTGGTATTTTATGATATTTTTTCTGATACAGTCCAGGAGTCATATAAATATTGTGATACATATAATTTTCTGTAATCTCCACAACTTTTACCGACACCTGATTGATTTCATCAGTTTTGACAGAAACGATATCACCCTTTTCTACACCTAATAATGTGGCAGCTTTTTCTGTTATGATAATTCCTTCATCATCAAGATCATATCTCTTTCCACTTTTTCTATCTTTTAGCAAAAAGAAATCTGAAAAATGATCCATAGACAGAGGGACAATCAACGATGCCGTTTTACTGTTCCCATCTGCCTCTATACTAACTGATGTTTCATATACTTTCAGCTTTTCTTTTATTTTCTGCTGGTTATCCAACCAGAGATCAAAGTCCCTGATCTCCCTATTTGAACTGCCTTCTTTGAGAGAAACGCAGATATCATAAGTTGTAATCTTTCTGTACTGATTATCCGAAACCGCAAAAATGGAATCCATTAATCCAAATCCCACTAACAACAATGACATACAGCCTCCAATTCCAAAGACCGTCATAAAAAATCTCTTTTTATATCGGAACAAATTCCGCATAGTAGCTTTCCATATAAAACTCATTCGATTCCACAATCCACCGATATATTCGAGAAAAATCCGTTTGCCCTCTTTGGGAGCTTCTGGTCTCATTAGTTTTGCAGGTTTTTCCCGCAGTTCTTTATAACATGCAGATAAAACAGCCAGGATTACAACACCTACTGCCAGACCTGAAGCAATCATGGTATACTGACCCTCTAAAGGAGTTTTGATATCCCCAAGTCCTGTATACATCATGGTATAGGCTTCTATTATAATTTTAGGAAGTATTTTCTCCCCGGCCACAGCCCCAATGATGCTCCCCAGGAGTGTAGCAGTCAATCCATAAGCCAGATACTTTAATGCAACATCCCATCCGGTATACCCCAAAGCTTTCAATACGCCAATCTGAGTTCTTTGTTCCTCTACCATTCGTGTCATCGTAGTCAGGGTTACCAGTGCAGCTACAAGAAAGAAAATGGCTGGGACCACTTCTCCAATAGCTCCGATCCTTGCTGTATCTTCACCGTATTCAACATATGACTGGGTCTTTTTTCTATTAAGAACGTACCATTCTCCGGCTTTAATATTCTTGATATCCTCTTTGGCATCATCCAGTTTTTTTTGTCCTTCATTCAATTTTTTCTGAACCTTAGTCTCTGATGCCTTTAATTCTTTTTTCCCATCTTTTAATTGACGTTCTGACCTTTTCAGCTGCTCTTTCCCCTTTTCCAGCTGTAAAGACGCATTATTAAGCTCTTTTTCCTTTGATTCCAAGGTGCTTTTCGCTCTTTTAAGGGTTTTCTCATTTTCCTCTAATTCCTTTCTGGAAGAAACCAGTTTCTGTCTTCCAGATAAAATTTTTCTTTTTCCATCCACAATCTGTTTCCTGGCTGCTTCCAAAGTTTTCCTTCCTTCTGAAAGCTTCTGTTTCATAGCCTGAACCTGTGGATGATCTGCCCCAAGAGACTGTTCATATTCTTCAGTCTGTTTCTCCAGCTGATTGAGGGATTCCTCCTGCTGTTTTATGGATAATTCATTGTCAGATAACTGCTTTTCCTGTTCTTTTAGCTTTTTT
Organism: Anaerostipes sp. 494a; assembly: GCF_001940315.1. NCBI lineage: Bacteria > Bacillati > Bacillota > Clostridia > Lachnospirales > Lachnospiraceae > Anaerostipes > Anaerostipes sp. 494a. Next base: position 884,515 of record NZ_MJIF01000001.1, read on the forward strand.
TCACTTTCTGACAATTTCTTACGTCCAAGACTCAGCTTTCTTTTTCCGCTATAATAAGAATTCCATCCAGCTTTAAGTTCGTTTTTCCCCTGTTTCAGTTTTTCCTCATTCTGAACCAGTTTCACTTTTGCAGCATTTATCTCTTTTTCTGCCTTTTTCAACTTTTTTTCAGCTTTTTTTAATTTCTTTTGGGCTTTCCTTTTCTCTTCTTTATATTCAGATTCCTTTTTAGCAATCTCTTTCAATGCCTCTCCCTGAATCTGTTTTAGTCTTATCAGATTTTGCTCTTTTTCTATATTCTCTATCTGCTTTTCTGTCTTTTTTACAACCCTGTCATATTCTTCCGTATATGCCAGTTCTTTTTTAGCATTTTTTACAGAAATATAGATTTCTGAATAAACATCCTGTTTAAAGTTTTTAGGGGAAATCACAAGAAACCCATTTACTTTTCCAATTCCTATCTCAGTAGTACCTCTTTCACGAGAAAGATATGCCGATGATTTCCCAATTCCTGTAATCACATAATGATCCTCTGTTAATAACTCATTTAAAGGCTCCTCTGTTCCCGAACTTAAGATAAGTTTTTCTCCATTTTTTAAATGATGATCTTTAGCAAAATTTTCATCAACTAAACATTCATTTTCCTTTTCAGGCATACGTCCTGATGTGATTTCAAACTGATTCATACGTTCTGTCTTTGCCAGTACCTTGGTAACATACTCATCATTACTTCCTTCCATACGGCAAATTGTATCCAATGAATAGCTTCCTTCCGCATCTGACACACTGGAAAGGTTTTTCACTGCTTGCAGATTTTCTTCTGAAAGTCCTCTACTTCCAAGAAATTTAATATCCATAAGATTTGTCCGGTCAAACTGGGTATCCGCTGTAATCTTCATGTCTTTTTCGGTTACACGTATACCAGAATAAAATGCGACTCCTAAAATTACGATAAAAAATATAGATAAAAACCTAGGCAAAGTTCTTCTAACCGTCATATATATATCTTTATGAAGAGCTTTTTTCTTCATACGCATCGCCTACCATTCAATTGTTTCCACTGACTGTGGATGTTCATTTATTGTAATCTTGTTAACCTTTCCGTTTTTTATTTCAATTACCCTGTCTGCCATTGGAGCGATTGCCAGATTATGTGTAATAACCACTACCGTCTTACCTTTTTCCTTGCATGTATCCTGTAAAAGTTTTAATATGAATTTTCCCGTCTGATAATCTAACGCACCTGTTGGCTCATCACACAATAAAATCTTGGGATTTTTAGCCAATGCACGGGCAATGGACACCCTTTGCTGTTCTCCTCCGGAAAGTTGTGCCGGAAAATTCCCCAACCGGTCTTCTAATCCTACATCCTTCAGCACTTCTCTGGCATCCAGAGGATTCTGACTAATCTGCAATGCAAGTTCCACATTCTCAACAGCTGTCAGATTTGGAACCAGATTATAAAGCTGAAATACAAATCCTATATTATTTCTCCGGTATTTTGTAAGCTGTCTTTTATTCCATTTTGCAATATCTTCTCCATCTACAAAAACGGCGCCACTAGTTGCAGTATCCATACCTCCCAAAATGTTCAATACAGTTGTTTTTCCTGCACCACTGGCGCCAATGATCAAGGCAAATTCACCTTCCTCCACCGTAAAATCAATCCCATCTGCGGCTTTGGTAATCACTTCCCCTGACGTATATATTTTTTTTACATTTTCCAACCGAATCAATTCCATATTATATTCTCCTTGTATAAAGAATTTTAACATAGAATGTTTTTTTAGGCAAACAATGCACTCTTTTTATTTTCCTGAAAAAGCTGGCTATCGGAACTGATTGATTTTTCTCTGATATTCATATCCGATACTTTTTAATTTTTCTGCAATATCTTCCTGATCAAGGTTAAGACTTTTGCATAATTCTTCAAAACTGTCATAGTAATCTCTTAATTGAGTGTTAATATAACTTAACATAATAACCGGGTCTTTGGGTATCATTTTGTATTCTCCTATACTTCCACAACAAAGAAACATCCATCTTTGCCAATATCATAATAAATCTTATCCTTCTCAATGTGATGTATCATATAAATCAAGCCGAATCCGTGCTCCATACTGTATTCTTCAATTGCCTGAAATATTTCTTTGTCAGAATCTGCCTTTGTTACAAACTCCCGGCTACCATTCTTGTCTTTATAGTACAGTTTCACTGATTCACCTTCTTTCTGAAAAATACTTTAAAAAATACCCAATCATTTTTGAGTTTTATGTATTCTCTTCATCACAGGATATTTTGCAATGATCGAAGAGAAGATGAGCTATTCATTAAAGATGATAGCACAAATTCTTTCAATACAAAATATGCTACAATTGTTGATACAACAACTACGATCAATATCACATATGGTACCACATCTCTATTGGTATCCGGATATGAAACCATCCCTGCTATAAAATAAATATATCCCAAAACGCTTCCAATTACAATTGCGATTAAAGAAAATTGATATAATCCTAAAACAATTCCCAGAATACCAAGAATAAATCCCATGGAAGCACCCAGACTTTTCAATCCCGTAATCTGACAACTCTGAAACCAGTTGATTTCCGCCTTTGCCATAGCTTTCATAAGTCCAAGAACAAGGCCAGAGATAACCAAAGAAGAAATAGCTGAAATCAAAATGCCATAAATCAGAAATCCTCCTGCAGAAGGTGCCTGTGAGCTTACACTGCTTCCTGCACTTGTAAATGCAGATATTCCAGACATTGTCACAGAAATAATTTTATTGATTACAACAAACAAGAAAAGTCCTGATAGCAGTGCTTCAGCTCCCATCAAAATCAATCCGGATTTAGATGTTTCGTCTTCAACAGATTCCAAGAAACCTTCTACCGGATGCTTGATTATATCAAGCACTGTTTTAAAGAAACTAGCTGTAACTACTTCATCTTTCTGACAGCAGTCGCAAGGCTGTCCGTCTACCAATGGTTTCCCACATCTCGTACAAAAATTAGCCATTATTATCCTCTCCTTTTTCTTAATAATAGTAATATGATACTGAATTAATTACCCATTTTCCATTCTGTTTTATCATATATGCCGTCCCACTGATAGACAAAGTCTGTTTCTGATAACTGTTATCCCATCCCTGTGCTTCGTATTCTCTTGTTCCTGAAACATTAACAGGGACACCATCTGCAACAGTTCTATAAGTTGATCCACTAACTGTTGAGCAGTTTGTCAGGTTAATATCTCCAAGTTTCCTTGTAGAACTTCCAGTGTAATATGTATAACGACACAGATAAAATCCATACTGATTTGCCTTTTCTGCAGAAGCAAAATAGGATGCTAATGTGGCTGCACTGTTTCCTCTGATTTTAGCTTCTGTAATTGCAGGAAGATATTTCTTTAATGCCGCTACTGCATCTTGTTTAGATTGTTCAGAATACTGAATCTTACTGATGATAGATGTCGCTGAGGATGTATTAAAAGTGTAGCTATCCTTTTCAAATAATCCATTTGCACCACCAAATGTCAGCTTATGTGTACCGGTAAATACTTTTGCATAATAAGCACTTGTTGATAAAGATGATGAATTCGTATTCTTTGCTTCAATTCCATCAATTTTTACCGTTACTCCTGGAATCTCTGGAATTCTTACTGAAGTTGTTGTCAATCCGGTATCTGTCACACTGACAATTTCATATTTATCAAAAAACAGAAATGTCTTTTCAGCGGATTTTGCTACATTTACAACAAGGTAATCAGATCCTTTATTGATTCTGTATGTGTATGTATTATTACTATTTAGATATCCACCTGTTGGACTTGATAATTTATCAGGATTGCTCTGTTCCATAGTTTTTACAAAACATTCTTCATTAATAAAAGTATCCTCTTCCATATGGTATGCAGAATAAATTTCTGACCATTTTCCATTATTATAATTTTCCACAAATTTATTTACCACTGCTTCAGGTTTTCCACTTCTACTTCCAAAAAACCAGAATGCTCCAATAAGAACCACTAAAACTGCGACCTGAACTGTAACAATCTTTTTAGCTTTTGGGCTCATACCCTCTCCACTTTTTTGCTTTTTTGTAGTTTTTTTCGTTTTAGACGTCGTCTTCTTTGCTGCCTTTTTAATTTTTTCTGATGTTGTTTCTTTCTGCACTTCTATTTTTGCACCACATTCACCACAAAATAATGCGTCATCTTCGACTTTAGATCCACAATTTGGACAAAACATACTGACCTCTCTTTCCTACCTTGCATCTCTTTTTTTCAATTCTGCTGCAAAAGTATTAACATTTTTCTTCTCGTACTTGTTTAAAGAAATATCATCCTGATCATCCACAGATCCTTTGTACCATTTTTTCTTTCCAAATCGTTTCTGATTTTCTTTCTTGGTAAACTTTAATCCATGTCTTGCATAGATTTCATTGATTGCATATTGGATCTGTGATGTGGTCAATTTCTTTACAGCTGACGAACTGATATATGCTGAACCAGAAGTTGGGAACATATATCCATCATCTGCATCCATGACATTATCAGGATTCGTTGCATTTGATGTATTAGAATTACTATCATCGGATACATCAATAGTTTCCGTTGTGGTATCTGTACTGTCACTGACGATCACATCCGTACTGCCATCGTTACTGTCATTGCTGTCATCTGATGAGTCATTCTGCAATTTCTCTTTTACAAGGTTCGTTTTCTGATCCTCATGTTCTGTTCCGCTTTTCAATAAAAAAAACACAAGAACCACTGCCACAAGTACAATAGCAGCTGTCAAAATCATAATTACCTGTTTTTCACTCTTATTCATACTTATCCTCCTTTCCTGCTACTTTTTCATATATATATCAATCCCATCTGCAATTCCATTTGCTAAACGGTTCTGATAATCATCACTTGACAGTTTTCTGTCTTCTTCCGGATTTGACATAAATCCCATTTCAACAATAGTTACCGGAATCGTACACCAGTTTATTCCTGACATTTGATCTGTCTCTATAATCCCCCTGTTTTTAGCTGATGTTTTACGACACAAAGCATTCCCAACAGTCTGTGCAAGTCGCTGGCTTTTCTCAATGACCTCTCTCCCACAATATGGATTGGAGTCTGTCGGACACATGGTTAATGCTCCATCTGCTGATGAACTGTCGTCACTATTACAATGGATCCGCAAAAAAACACTTGCTCCACTGGAATTAGCCATTTGTGCACGTTCTTTATTGCTAAGAGATACATCATTACTTTCTCTGATCATATATACATCATACCCTCTGGAAATCAGTACATTTTTTAATTTTAAAGATACCTGTAAGTTAATTTCATATTCAGGAATTTTTGTTACACATCCTTCTGTTCCGGAAGAGACCATAGGTTTTGTCTCAGATGCTCCCGGTCCAATAGGTTCCTGTTCGGACATCTGCTTCTTCTGATGTCCGGGATCAATGGCTATTTTTATTTTTTTCTCTCTGATTTTCTTCTCTGTAGAAACTTCTGTTGATGTTTCTGATGCAGTGGTCGTTTCCTCAGTCTTTATATTATTATTCTTCTTTTGAAAATTACAGGAAGAGAATATCATTATTGTAAAAATCATCCATATGCAAATAGTATAATATTTTCTATTCATCCTATCTTCTATCCTCTTTAAACTTTATAGCTTTATTGTATCATACTCCTATCCTTATCCACAAGAAAAAAGAAAGCCATTCTGCATTATTTGACATTGATACACGATGGCTTTCCATGATAAATTTCTATGATTCTATGACATTCAATTTTCCCGTAACAGAGTCCATTACATACCCTGATATCTTTACATCTTCTGGAATCAAAGGATGCTTTCTTAACATTTCCACCGAATCTCTTACCGAATTATCAACACAGTCAAATCCTTCTAACCATGTATCAAAATCAATTCCGCAATGACGTATCAGATCAATTTTATCCTGATTGATTCCCCTTTTCTTCATCTGTTCTATCATCATATCACTGTTAATATGCTGAACACCGCAATCAGTGTGCCCGATGACCATAACTTCTTCAATTCCCAGTTCGTAAATACCTACCAGTACACTTCGAACCACACTTCCGAACATATGGCTGATAACACCTCCGGCATTTTTTATCATTTTTACATCTCCGTTTTTGACTCCCAATGCTGCCGGAAGTAATTCTGTCAGTCTTGTATCCATACATGTTATAATAGCTATCTTCTTATCCGGATATTTACTGGTTCTGTATTGTTCATATTTTCCTTCTTCAACAAATTTTTTATTAAATTCTAATATTTGATCTATCACGATTTAGCTCCTTTAATGTGTAATTTGTTCTGTTTTCCCATGACATGCCTTTAAATAATCATCTGGTGTCAGCTCGATCTGTATTCCATTTTTGCCTCCGCTGACCATGATGGTTGTCTGGTCTAATGCACTGCTGTCAAGTACCGTTGGATATTCCTTTTTCATTCCTATGGCAGTACATCCCCCACGAATATATCCTGTAATTTTATTAATGTCTTTCACATGAATCATTTCAACTGATTTTTCATCAACAGATTTTGCTGCTTTTTTCAAATCCAGTTCTTTGTGTATGGGTATGACAAACACAAAAAATCCCCCGTTTTTTCCAACTGTTACCAGTGTCTTAAAAACCTTCTCATAAGGTTCATCCAGCATATCCGCAATGGCTATTCCATCAATAAATTCCTTACATTCATATCGATGAATTTCATATGGAATCTTATTCCTTTCCAGTATTCTCATAGCATTTGTTTTTGCTTCTTTTTTTGCCAAAATATTTTCCTCCTGTCAATCGTTTTATAAATTATACTGTTCTTTTATCTAGCAAATAGTCCGTAAATCATTGATACGTAACAGGCAAAATCACCAATTCTTTTTCTTTGAAATCCCAGCTCAATTCTCCATGCGGTTTTTCTATTTTGAGAAGACATATATTCAGCCAGCTGATCAAGAGATTCAATTACACTATCATGCATTATGGTCCTCTGATCATTATCTCTCTCAGACTTTGGTGTAATCTTCCAGTGTGCTCTCAAATCGGCATAAGCAGTCATTCTTTCCAATGCATAACTCCATGCTGCCTCAAAATCCGGATCATCTTCCGGCGCAGCCGCAATAATATCTTCATAAATTTTCATTGCATCTTCAAATGTTAGATTATATGGTGCTTCCAGATAATTTTTATATATAAAGTCTTTAAACATAGAAAAACCTCCTTAAACAGTCTGTGTGATAATCACTTTTCATATAATATAATTTCTTTTTATATTATATCATTTTTTACTGTAAAAAGGAGTTTTTCTTTCATTATTGATTTAACTCTGCAATTCTGCTTACACCTACATATATTTCACTGATCTTATACCAGGTTGGATAATCCACAACTCCTGTCTGATCTAATCCAAAAACATTCTGAAACTTCCTGACTGCATCTGCTGTTTGTTCTCCATATTGCCCATCTGCGGCAACTTTTGGAATTGATGGATAATCTCGTGAAATCCGATTTAGCTGTTCCTGCATCTGTTTCACTTTATTTCCGCTTGATCCAATCGTCAGATCATATCCTGGCCAGGAAGAAGGAATACCTGCTATCTGCTCAGCTGTATTAATATACATATTTTCCCCATAATAGTATCGGAGAATCTCAATAGGTGAATATCCCTGATCACCTAGATACTTAGATCCCCATTGTGTCATCCACTCAGGGCAAGTTACCCTCTTTCCGTCGCAGTATTGTGTCAAAATAGGTTGTTTTACATTTGGTCTGGAAAGATAATTGGAAAAAATCTCATCTACGATTCTGTTAATAGATTCATAGGTGGTTTTCCCTGGCATCCACTTATGATCATACGCCGTAGATGACGTAATGGTAAAATCGTGTCCTTTATTACGGTACCATTCTGTATAAACACGATTTAAAGTAAAAGACATGATAGCCAGTATATTAGCCTCTAATGTTGCTCTGGGCCATGTGGAATATATTTCGCATGCAGCTACATTTTTAATGTAATCTTTGTAACGTACATAATGGTCTTCTGCTGTTTTATCTCCAACCGGTCCATCATGAACAATAATATATTCAGGAATCACCACACGACTTAAAACAATCTCCCCTGTTTCATTAACAGGCTTAATCTCTGCTTCTGCAATCTTTGGAGGATAATCCCCCCACAATGTATGTGGTCCAATAACAATTGCGCCTGTCTGATTGATTTCTCCCAAGGGCTTCATTCGAATATTCTGAATTCCCTGGGTGTCTGCAAGAATCTGAGCTCCTGCAACTGTTACCATTTCATAATCAGGAGCCGTTACCCTCACAGTATATTCTGAATAGGGCTGATTTTCCCCTGGTGACATACTATATTCTATCGGAGGAGCCGCCAGCTCAACACTCTCCGTCTGTCCATTTTCATCCGTTCTGATTTTTTCTATAACAGAATCGGGATCTCCTGTATAAGAAATTTCCACTTCTGCATTAACAATTGGACCAGCTGCAATCTCTGAATTTACTTGCACTTTCAATCTTCCACGATCAATCTGATCTCTATTTTGTGTATCCGGCATATAAACCTTCCAAAATCTTTTACTTTAATATATGAACAATCTCTATTTATGTTCAAAATGCTGATAATCTTTTGTGATTTCCAGTCACCACTCCAGGTAAAACCTCATATCCCCTTATATACAAAAGAATCCCGTATAAACGGGATTCCACATATTTTTTATTATAAAATTCCACCAATACTTACAAACAAAGGTGCAAACACAAGTGCCACAATAGTCATAAGTTTGATAAGGATATTGATTGAAGGTCCTGAAGTATCCTTAAACGGATCACCTACTGTATCACCTACGACAGCCGCTTTATGAGCATCGCTTCCTTTACCACCATGGTTTCCTTCTTCAATATATTTCTTTGCATTATCCCATGCTCCACCGGCATTTGCCATAAAAATAGCCATCATAACACCTGAAGCAAGGGATCCAACCAGCAATCCTCCCAATGCCTGAGTTCCCAGCAGAACACCGATCAGTAATGGAGCAATGATTGCCATAACACCCGGTAAAAGCATTTCTTTTAAAGCTGCAGATGTAGAAATTTCCACACAGCTCTTATAATCAGGTTTTCCTGTTCCTTCCATGATTCCCGGAATTTCTTTAAACTGACGGCGTACTTCTACGATCATTTCATTTGCTGTCTTACCAACAGACTGCATGGTAAATGCTGAAAACAGGAATGGCAGCATTCCGCCAACCAATACACCAACAATAACATTAGGATCCAGACAGTTGATTCCTTCTTCTAATAATCCTGTTGCCTGAGCATATGATGAAAACAATGCAAGTGCTGTTAATGCCGCAGAACCGATTGCAAATCCTTTTCCCATAGCTGCAGTAGTATTACCTACTGCATCCAGTTTATCTGTAATTTCACGAACTGATTCATCCAGTTCAGACATTTCTGCAATACCACCTGCATTATCTGCGATTGGTCCGTATGCATCAACTGCTACCGTAATTCCAGTTGTTGAAAGCATACCTACAGCAGCAAGTGCAATTCCATATAAACCAGCAAAATTATAAGCCACTACAACTGCAACACAGATACAAATGATAGGAATTGCAGTAGATTCCATACCAACTGCAAGACCAGAAATAATCGTAGTTGCAGAACCTGTTTCAGACTGATCTGCAATTTTCTTGACAGAGGCATAATTACTTGATGTATATACTTCTGTAATCTTTCCAATAATATTTCCTACAATAACTCCGGCAAGAATCGCCCAAAATGAATTCAAACTGCCGAAAAAGTGTTTACTTAAGAAAAAGGTTGCCACAAGTACAAGCACACTTGCAAAATATGTACCTCCATCTAAAGCTTTATGAGGATTCTGGCTCTTTGTATTTACAACAAAGAAAACACCGATGATAGATGCAACAATTCCTGTAGCTGCCAGAAGCAATGGATAAACAGCCCCTGTAATACCAAATGTTACAACGCCAATGGTAATTGCTGAGACTAAAGATCCAACATAAGATTCATAAAGGTCTGCACCCATTCCGGCAACGTCACCTACATTATCCCCTACGTTGTCAGCAATAACTGCCGGATTACGCGGATCATCTTCTGGAATTCCAGCTTCCACCTTACCTACCAGATCAGCTCCAACGTCTGCAGCTTTTGTATAAATTCCTCCACCTACACGTCCGAACAGTGCTACAGAAGATGCACCCAGACTAAATCCTGTCAATACATCTGGCTCACCTGTAATAAAGTAAACAACAGATACCCCAAACAGTCCAAGACCTACAACAGTAAGCCCCATAACAGCACCACCGGAAAAGGCAATCGATAAAGCCTTACTCATACCTCCTGTACTTGCTGCCTGCGCTGTTCTAACATTAGCTTTTGTTGCCGTATGCATTCCAATAAACCCAGCCAAAGCAGAAAATGCAGCGCCAAATAAGAAACAAACTGCTGATGTCCAGCTTTTAATTCCAAACCCGATTAAGACAAATACAACGAGACAGAAAACTACTAGTAATTTGTATTCAGCTCTTAAAAAGGCATGCGCTCCTTCATTGATTGAAGTGGCAATTTCTTTCATTCGCTCATTACCTGCATCTGCTTTATTAACTTTGGTCATAAGTGCAAATGCGACCAGTAATGATGCAATGCCTGCAATAATTGCAACATATAATCCCATAATATTTCTCCTTTCAATATTCTTATATTCAGCGTATGAACAAAATATCACACAAGATGTTATAAATTATAACAAACATTATGTACCTATGCAAGAACAAGGCCGGCAAGGTCTTTCCTATGTAATTAAGAACAAAGCGGACAAGTCCGCTATCAACCCCCTGTATCCCTCAATCATGAGGGACTTGCTCCGCTTTGCGTGCCGATGTGCAGCAGTTTTAACTGCTTTCCTTTGCACATCGTGCACATCCGCGCGGAGCGTTTTTTATTACATAGAAAATTCAAAGGAATTTCCTATGTAATAAAAAAGCCAATATACACTATCGTATATTGGCTTATCTTTTCCTATGATTAGTCGACTTTTACAACCCATCCATGTTTATCTTCAATTTTACCAAGCTGAATTCCTGTTACTGTATCATACAGTTTCTGGCTTAATTCACCAATTCCGCCATCCTGTACCTGCATAACTTCGTCTCCCATACGGAATTTACCAACTGGTGAGATAACTGCCGCTGTACCAGTTCCCCAAACTTCTTCCAGTGTTCCATTCTCCCATGCTTCCTTGATTTCATCAATGGCGATTCGTCTTTCTTCAACTTCCAATCCCCATTCTTTACATAAGTGGATAACGGAATCTCTTGTAATTCCAGGAAGAATACTTCCGTTCAGCATTGGAGTTAAAACTTTTCCATCAATCTTGAAGAAAATATTCATTGCTCCAACTTCTTCGATATATTTTCTATGTACACCATCTAACCAGAGTACCTGAGAATATCCTTCATCATGTGCTTTCACCTGAGATAAAATGCTGGCAGCATAGTTTCCACCAGTTTTTGCTTCTCCGATTCCTCCACGGACAGCTCTTACATAATCATCTTCAATCCAGATTCCTACTGGATCCAATCCTTCCGGATAGTAAGGTCCTACTGGAGATAAGATAATAATAAATTTATAATATGCTGATGTACGTAATCCTAAGAATGGATCTGTTCCAATAATAAAAGGACGAATATATAATGAATGATTTGGTTCACTTGGAATCCATTCTTTATCTAAACTAACTAATTCTTTGATTGCCTGTACATAATCTTCTTCTGGAATTTCCGGAATACATAATCTGTCTGAAGAACGGTTAGAACGTTTTGCATTCATATCCGGACGGAACAGCTGAATACTTCCATCTTCTCCATTATATGCTTTTAAGCCTTCAAAAACGCCCTGTCCATAATGGAAAATTGTAGCAGCAGGTGGCAGTGAAATTTCTCCGTAAGGAACGATTCTTGCATCATGCCATCCCTTTCCTTCTGTATAATCCATAATAAACATGTGATCTGTAAAAATGGTACCAAATAACAATGGATCATCTTTTGCAGGTTTTGCTTTTGGGCTTTCTGTTTTTGTAACTTTAATATCTAACATCCTCAATCTCTTCCTTCCTGTATCTAAGTCTTGCATTTATTATGAAACTTTTTTTTTTCAATGTCAATGCATTCTTTATACTTTTTCATACTTTAAGAATCGGTATTCTATGTCAAAATAAGTTTCTTCCTCACCTATAGAAGTAAGCTTCCATTCTGACATCTCATCCAGATTCGGAAAATAGGTATCTGCATCATAAGCATAATCTGTCCGGGTTACATATGCAACATTACAGTGTGGGAGCATCATTCGATAAATACTTTCACCCCCGATAATAAAAATATCTTCATCTGCATAATTCTTAAGTTCTTCCAATAACTCCTCTTTGCTATGAACTATAACCGCTCCTTTTACCTTGTAATCTTCATCTCTTGTTAAAACTATATTGGTTCGCCTAGGAAGAGGCATACCGTTTGGAAAACTTTCCAAAGTTTTTCTTCCCATTACCACAACTTTATCAATAGTTGTCTGTCGAAACATTTTCATATCATTTGGAATATGCACAAGCAGTTCGTTATTTTTTCCAATTCCCCAGTTTTTATCAGCATTTACAATGAGATTCATTTTTTTCCTCCTAAATTGCAATCGGTATATTTGTAATCTGTTCTCCAGCCTGATAATCTTCAATTCTGAAGTCATCCAGTGTAAAATCATAAAAATCTTTAATTTCCGGATTCATCCAGAATTTAGGTGCCGGATATGTCTCTCTCTTAATTAACTCTTTAATAACAGGAATATGTCTGTCATAAATATGTGCATCTGCAATAACATGAACAAACTCTCCCGGTTCCATATCACACACCTGTGCCAGCATATAAACCAAAACAGAATACTGAACAACGTTCCAGTTATTAGCAGCAAGTATATCTTGTGATCTCTGATTCAGAATCGCATTTAACGTCAGTTTGTCATGTCCCGGTTTCTTGGTGACATTAAAGGTCATACTATAGGCACATGGATAAAGATTCATCTCATGAAGATCCTGATGAACATAAATATTAGTCATGATTCTCCGGCTGTATGGATTATTTTTAAGATCATAGATTATCCGATCCACCTGATCCATCATACCTTCCTTATACTGATGTTTTACTCTCATCTGATATCCATATGCTTTTCCTATAGATCCATCCTCATCTGCCCACTCATCCCAGATTTTGCTTTTCAGATCATTAACATTATTAGACTTTCTCTGCCAGATCCATAGAAGCTCGTCAATTGCTGATTTAATATATGTCTTTCTTAAAGTCAAAGCTGGAAATTCTTTTGAAAGATCATATCGATTCACTACACCAAACTGCTTTATGGTATATGCAGGTGTCCCGTCAGGCCAGTGAGGGCGAACTTTCTCTCCCTCCGTACTTGTCCCATGATCTATAATATCCTGACACATGTTAATAAACAGCTTATCTGCATAACTCATGATTCTTTATCCTCACTTTCTTCTTTTTCACTGTTAATCGTCAGCATCTCTATCCTTTTTCTAAAAAATGCAATCTTACGGTCAAAAATACCAAGTCTGTATAAATTAATAGTAAACATTCCAAGTATCAGAGTCAGAAGCATTCCTCCAAGGCCACCCAGTTTAAACCCTACATAGATCAAAAAGATAGTCGTAAGAGCTGAAATACCCATGGTAGCTCCCATCATCTTTGGCTGCAGAACCTGTTTTAAGATAAGACAGATTGCGTATACAATTAAAAAAATGACTGCTGATTTTATATCCCCTGTCACCAGCTTCACAAGTGCCCAGGGGATAATAACTGTCCCTGTTCCTAAAATCGGGAAGATATCCACAATGCCAATCAATACCGCAAATATGAAAGCATATTGAACTCCTGCCACTTTAAGTCCAATCCATAAAATTGCCATCACGATAAACATGATTTTAATCTGTGCCAGACAATAACTTCCCAATACTCCCAATGTATTATGAACAAAAATATCTATTTTATGTTTTATCACATCTGGTATCATTTGCTGATACATCTTTATAAATTTTTCTTTATCTTTTAAGAAGACATAGGAAGAGAAAAACATTACAACAACACCGATCAATCCATTTGTCATTCCTTTTGCCATACTTCCGGCATGAGATACTCCATAATCTCCAATTCCTGTAGCCATCTTCTGCACCACTTGACCCAATGATCCTGCCACCTTAAGCATCTGATTCTGAAAACCATGGGGGAGCAAATGAACAAAATACTGAACCTTTCCCTGAAATTTTCCTATCTGCTGTGACATCTCCAGACGCAAATCCGGAAATCCCTGTATAAAGTTAATAATCTGTGTTCCCAACAGACGAATGATCAGATATAAGATTGCCAGGATTGCACTGATAACTGCTATAATTAACACAGCTGATCCAAATTTTTTGGGAATCTTTATCTTCTTCTCCAGATATTCAATAACAGGATGTGCGATCAGTGAAATAATCCAGCCAGCTACAAACGGCCATAAAAATCCTAAAACTTTCGGCAAAACAAAAATAATCAGGATTGCTCCTGCGACTATTACCAAAAGCTCCATAATTATATCCAAATAAATTTCCCAACGCTTCATGTAAGTCTCACCTCTTAATGCTAAAACATAATTTCCAGTAAACTAACTCTTGTCTGATATTATACGTTACATAATCTTATCTGGCAATTGTAATCTTATCTGCATTCCGGTCATAATAATAAACATTATCAGATAGTACTTCCTCACGATCTACTACACTTTGATTGGTCTCCCTCACCATTTTAAACAACTCCCCTATATCTTTTGCATCTTCTTCCAACAGGATTATGACTTCATGAATACTGCTTGGAAGAATATACAGATTACAATTCATACGTTCTGCAAATTCCTTTAAAATACCTTTATATATCATTGCCGATGCACCATTCATATAATCACCGTTTGACAATACAAAAACAGGAATATCTCCCTCTTCCACATGTACCGGAATCACTGACTGTATTTTTCTAATGGTTGGCGGGAATATCTTCTTGGTATTTGCTATGGCATCTGCTTTTAACTGTTCTTCCGTTATTCCCCACAAAATCATATCTCTGTATCTGACTATGGCACTTGCCATTCCGTCATGACTGCGGTATGCAATCCACCGGTAGGTTACCGCAAGATCCTCCATACGTTCATACGGACATTCTTGAAGCTGTTTCTGATTTCTCTCATAATTGACAAGACGAAAGAACAGATTCTCTTTGATAAAATCATAATCTTCAATCTTTCCCGGGTCCAGTGGAAAACATCCTTCATACTCCTCATATGCGGATGCAATTTCTGCTAAGACAGTATCAAGTTCCTCTCCTTTAGAATATTTTCTGTAAAACGGTTCAAGATATAAAACAGGAAGTAAGCGTTCCTCTCTTTTCCCTACAGATAATCCAATTCTTGACACCTGATTGTTCTTGGCTGTTTTCTGGACAACCGCTTCTTTCTCTCTGGTATCCTTCATAAATTCCAGAATGTGATGTTCAACATAACTGTAAAACTCTTTTTTACTTAACATGATGCTCTCCTTCCTTCATGGATGAAAACTCATGCATACCCCTGGCTGCTGCCATTCCTCACGTTTTCTATTTTTGTAAATAATTTCCATTTATATTTTATACAAATTCTGGAATAATATCAATATTTTTTTATAAAAAAGCGGACCTCCCATCGTTAGATTTTTAAATCTAATTTTAGGAGGCCAGTTCAGTTTTGTTTCTATCTTCTATTTAATATAGTCTTTAAAAAATTGAAGCAGTGCTTCCATTTCCTCTCGTGTTCCAATAGTGATTCTCAGGTAATTATCAATTCGAGGCTTTTTAAAATACCGAACATAAATCTTGTTCTTCTTTGCTTCAGCAAATAATTCCTCTGCAGGAACTGTTTTGTGAGTTGCAAATATAAAATTAGCCATGGAGTCAGCAAATGAAAAGCCAAGTTTTTTCATTTCTTCTTTAAACCATTCTCTCGTCTCAATAATTTTCTTTCTTGTTTCCTGAAAATATGCTTCATCTTCCAGCACAGCTTTTCCCATTATAATAGAAGGTTCGTTCATTGTATATGAATTGTATGAATATTTCACATCATTCATTGCTTTAATCAGTTCTTTATTTCCGATAGCATAACCTATACGCAATCCGGCAAGAGAACGTGATTTGGAATAGGTCTGAACCACAAGAAGATTCTCATATTTTCTTGTAAGCTCTTTTGCTGTTGTTCCTCCAAAATCAATATATGCTTCATCTACGATTACAACAACATCCTGATTATATTTTATAATGTCTTCAACTGCATCTAAAGACAGCATGGCTCCTGTAGGTGCATTTGGATTTGGAAAAACAATTCCACCATTTTCGCCATAATAGTCTTCCGGGATAATATTAAAATCATCATCTAACGGTTTTGTCTCATATGGAATCTGGAACAGATCTGCCCAGACAGGATAAAATGAATATGTAATATCCGGAAACAACACCGGTTTCTTTCCATTAAAAAAGGTTAAAAATGCGATTGCCAAAACATCATCTGATCCAACCCCTACAAATACTTCATCTCTTGTAAACCCATGATAATCTGCAATGGCATCAACCAGCTCTGCGGCTGCAGGATCCGGATATTTTCGAAGATTTTTAATATTTTCCATGGCTTCTAGAACCTTTGGTGATGGCGGATATGGATTTTCATTTGTGTTTAATTTAATAACATCCTGTTCTTTTGGCTGTTCCCCTGGTGTATACGGTTCCACATTTCTTACATTATCTCTCCAGCTGCTCATAATTCTCTCCCGTCTATTTATATTCATCCATCAGTTTCTGGAACAATGGCAATGCTTTTTCAATACGTTCTGTAGGTACACAATAGGATATTCTCACATGTCCCGGACATCCAAAACTGTCCCCTGGAACGATCAGAAGATCGTACTTCTTGGCTCTCTCGCAGAAAGCATTTGCATCTTCTTCCAATGCTTTCGGGAATAAATAGAAGGCTCCTCCCGGTTCCACACATTCATATCCCATATCAACAAGTGCATTGTAGAATAAATCTTTATTTCTCTGATAAATAGAAATATCAGCAGTCAGATCCACACATTCCCCAACAACTTTCTGATACAATGTTGGAACGCTTACATAAGACAGCAGTCTTCCTGAAGCAATAAATACAGGCAGCAGATTTTCAAAATCTTCTGCTTCTGTCGGTGCAACAATATATCCTACACGTTCTCCTGGAATAGACAAAGATTTACTGAATGAATATCCTACCAATGTATTATTATAATAATGTGGCACATAAGGTACCTCAAAACCATCATAAACAATTTCACGATACGGTTCATCCGTAATAATATAAATACTGTGTCCATATTCTTCCTGCTTCTTTTCCAGTAAAGCAGCCAGACGTTTAATCGTATCTTCAGAGTAAACTACTCCTGAAGGATTGTTTGGCGAATTAATCAAAACTGCTTTTGTATTTGTATTTAAAGCCTTCTCTAATTCATCAAAATTAATCTGAAAACTTGTTGTATCTGCCGGAATCACAGTAAGCTTGCATCCCGCACCTTGTGCATACACCTGATATTCTGGAAAATACGGAGCGAATGTAATAATTTCGTCTTCCGGTCCATCCACAAGACTCTTAAAACAGATTCCCAGTGCTGCCGCTGCCCCGATTGTCATAAAGATATTGGCAGCTGTATAATTTGTTGCAAACCGGCGATTCAGAGACTGTGCAATAGCTTCTCTAACTTCTAAAATTCCTGCATTGCTTGTATATCCGTGTACATCCACAGGATCTAGTGTATTTAAAAACTTTAAAGCGGTTTCATCTACTTCTTTGGGTGCAGGTACACTGGGATTTCCGATACTGAAATCAAATACGTTTTCAGCACCTACTTCTCTGGCACGCTGCATTCCAAATTCAAAAATGTCACGAATGACAGAATGTTGTTTTGATAATTCTAGTACTTCTTTTGATAACATGCTCTCTCTCCTTTTCTTTCATACTATTTTATAGGAAAAAGCAGAAAAATACAATATTACATTCCCTCATCAATTGCATCCCGTAAACTTTTTGTAAATTCATATACCTTTTCAGGACTTTCTTCCCCATATTTACTGATAATTTTTACAATTGCGCTTCCTACAATGACACCATCACAGTACTGACTCATCATTTTTGCCTGTTCTGGTCCGGAAATTCCAAATCCAACAGCACATGGAATTTTGGCACTCTTCTTAATCACACTAAAGAATTCATCAAAATCTGTAGTAAATTTACTTCTTGTTCCAGTCACACCAATGGAAGAAACACAATACAAGAAGCCTTCTGCTTCTTTTGCAATAGTTGCGATTCGTTCATGGGATGTTGGTGTTACCAGACTGATATTATCAACTCCATGAGCTGTAGCACTTCCCTGAATTTCATCCTTTTCCTCAAATGGCATATCCGGAACAATGACACCATCCACTCCACATTCGTTACATAAATCAAAAAATCTCTCTGTCCCAAAACGGTAAATGGTATTTAAATAAAGCATCATCACAAAAGAAGTCTCTTTAATTTCTTCACGAAGCTCTTTTACCATATTGAAGATTCCAACTAAAGTTGTTCCTCCTGCCAGAGAATGCTGGCTGGCTTCCTGAATCACGACACCTTCCGCAATAGGATCTGAAAATGGTACTCCAATTTCAATAATATCTGCCCCGGCACGTACCATAGCTCTGATATTTTCTTTGGTAGTCTCATATCCATAATCACCAGAAACAATATAAGTAATCAGGGCTTTCTGCCCTTTTTCCATTCTTTTTGCAAATGTATCTCTAATTTTCATCTAACTCCACTCCTCTGTATCTTGCTACCTGATATACATCTTTATCTCCACGCCCTGACAGGCAAATGACAATACTTTGATCTTTTCTCATAGTTGGAATAATTTCCATAGCTGCTGCCACTGCATGGGATGATTCAATGGCAGGAATAATTCCTTCTGTTTTAGACAGATATTCAAAAGCTGAAACTGCCTGTTCATCGGTAATACTTACATAATCCGCCCGTCCGATTTCATGAAGATGTGCATGTTCCGGCCCGATTCCAGGATAATCAAGTCCAGCTGAAATAGAATATACCGGATCAATCTGTCCTTCTTCATTCTGCAGGAACAAACTCTTCATTCCATGGAAAATTCCTTTGGTTCCTTTTGCAATGGTTGCTGCATGTTCTAATGTATCCACACCTCTTCCTGCTGCTTCTGCACCTACCAGGCGGACACTTTCATCTTTGATAAAATCATAAAATGCACCCATGGCATTGGATCCCCCTCCAACGCAAGCGACCACACAATCCGGAAGTTTTCCTTCCTGCTCCTGCATTTGCTGTCTGGTTTCTTCTCCGATAATTTTCTGGAAATCTCTTACCATGGTAGGATATGGATGAGGCCCCATAACAGAACCGATACAATAAAATGTTGTTTCAATATTTGTTGCCCAGTCTCTCATCGCTTCATTAATAGCATCTTTTAAGGTTCTGGTTCCACTCTGTACTGCAACAACTTTGGCTCCAAGAAGTTCCATACGATACGCATTAAGACTCTGTCTTTCCACATCTTCTGCACCCATGTAGACCACACATTCCATATCAAACAGTGCCGCAACTGTTGCTGTTGCTACTCCGTGCTGTCCAGCTCCTGTCTCTGCAATAATACGTTTCTTACCCATTCGTTTTGCAAGAAGAATCTGTCCCAGAACATTATTAATCTTATGAGCTCCTGTATGATTCAAATCTTCTCTCTTTAAATAAACTTTTGCTCCGCCCAGATCTTCTGTCATTTTTTTTGCAAAATACAATAATGATGGTCGATTTGCATATTCTCTGTAATATTTGTGAAGTTCTTCCAGAAACTCCGGATCATTTTTATATTTTTCATATGCTTCATTCAGTTCATTGACTGCATTCATAACGATTTCCGGTACATACTGTCCACCGTACTCTCCAAATCTACCTATTTTACTCATTTTTTCCTCCTGTGATTTCCATGATTTTTTTCATTTTATCTAAATCTTTCTTTTTTTCAGTTTCAATTCCACTGGAAATATCAATTCCATAAGGATCAATCCTTTTTATGATATTTCCAGTGTTTTCTATGGTTAATCCCCCCGCCACAAAAAATGGTTTCTCGATGGATGCCTGTTCAATCAATGAAACATTCATTAATTTCCCTGTTCCCCCATAAGCATCTTCTGAGAAACTATCTAATAAAATTTTATCTGCAGAAAGTTTCTGTACTTTTTCAATATCTTCTGCTGCACGGACTCTTGCCGCTTTCCAGATTTCAAGCCCTGTCTTTTCACGAAGTCCGGTAATAACCTCTTCTGTTTCATCTCCATGAAGCTGGATGATATCCAAAGGAACTTCCTTTGCTATCTGAACCATAACGTTCATAGATTCATTAACAAAAACCCCTACGGCTTTGATTTCGGGATTTAATGCCTTTTTTAATTTTACAGCAGTTTCTATACTGATCTTTCGCCACGTATCTGCAAAAATAAATCCGATATAATCTGGTCTTACTTCATTGGCATATTCAATATCTTCTATCCTGCGAAGACCGCACATTTTTACTTTCATAAGCTGCTCCGTAATTCCTGCATAGTTTCTGCAATATTATCTGAACGCATAAATGTTTCTCCAATCAGTACCGCGTCTGCTCCCTGATTTCTTACATTTAACAGGTCCTCTTTCCCTTTCATTCCGCTTTCAGATACCAAAACTGCTTCATATGGTATCTTATCCGCCAGCTTGGAAGTTGTACTTAGATCTACATCAAAAGTTTTCAAATTCCGGTTGTTGATGCCGATAATATCACATCCACAGGAAACAACTTTTTTCAATTCCTCCTCGTTATGTACTTCTACCAGACAATCCATACCAAGGCTCTTCCCTAATTCATACAATTCCTTTAATTTATCTTCTTCTAAAATTGCTGCAATCAGCAGAATTGCATCTGCACCAAGAACTTTTGCTTCATAAATCTGATAAGCGTCAAAGATAAAATCTTTCCGAAGCATTGGAATCTCAACTTTTGAACGAATATCTGCGAAATACTTGCTGCCGCCTTTAAAATAATGTTCTTCTGTCAGGCAGGAAATTGCCGATGCTCCGGCATTTTCATAAGCCACTGCTGTTTCCACCGGGCGGAAATCTTCGGCAATGATTCCTTTGGAAGGAGATGCTTTTTTTACTTCTGCAATGACTGATAACCCTTCTTTTTCCAAAGCCTGTTTAAAACCATGATTTTTATTTGAGGAATTCTGGGCCATCTCTTTCATTTCTTCAAACGGTATATACTCTTTTTCCCTTTGAAGCTGTTTTTCTCTTTCTTCTACAATATCATCTAAAATCATTTAAAACTCCTAACATGCTGCTGTAAATTCTACAAACTCATTTAATTTTTCCATTGCTTTTCCAGAATCAATCATTTCTTTTGCAAGATCTATTCCTGCTTTTAAGGACTCAGCCTTTCCAACCGTATATAATGCAGCACCTGCATTTAATAAAACAATATCCCTTTTGGCACCTTGTTCTTTTCCAGAAAGAATATTTTTGGTAATCTCAGCATTTTCCTGGGCAGTACCACCAACAATATCTTCTTTATTATAAAGAGATAATCCATAATCTTCCGGATGAATCGTATATTCTTTGATTTCTCCATGATCAACTTCCGCCACACTGGTCGTAGAAGAAATAGATAATTCATCCAGTTTGTCATCTCCGTAAACTACCATGGCATGTTTAATTCCCAGATTATTTAATACATTTGCAATGGTATGAACCAATGGTTTTTCATAAACACCAAGAACAATATAATCTGTCTTTGCCGGATTTCCTAAAGGTCCTAGAATATTAAATACTGTACGAATTCCCAGCTGTCCGCGAACCGGACCTGCATATTTCATTGCTCCATGATGTGTTTGTGCAAATAAAAATGCCACACCTACTTCATCTACACATCTTTTATTTTCCTCCGCAGATAATCCGATTTTGGCTCCCAGAGCTTCCAGTACATCTGCAGCCCCGCTTTTGGATGATACACTGCGGTTTCCATGTTTCGCCACCTTGGCTCCTGCTGCAGCAATAACAAAGGATGCTGTTGTTGAAATATTAAAGCTGGCTGCCAGATCCCCGCCTGTTCCTACAATATCAATGGCATCTGTCTCGCCTTCCACAATAACTGCATTATCTCTCATAGCTCTGGCACATCCGGATATTTCTTCCGGTGTTTCTCCATTGATACGAAGTGCTGTAATAAATCCTGCAATCTGTGCTTCTGTTGCTTCCCCTTTAAAGATAATGTTCATTGCTTTGTATGCTTCTTTTTCTGTTAAATGCTTTCCATCTGCAACCTTTGCTAAAATATCCTTCATTGTCTGCTCCTTTTTTCCGTCTAAATTAATGTCTGCAATGTTTTCTAAAAAGTTTTTTAAAATTTGTTTTCCTGTATCTGTTAATATGGATTCCGGGTGAAACTGGATTCCATATACATCGTATTTTTTATGTCGAAGTGCCATGATCTGTCCTGACTCATCAGATCCTAGAACCTTTAAACACTCTGGAAAACTGTCTCCATCCACAATTAAAGAATGATAACGGGCTGCACTGATCTTAGGATTTAATCCCTGAAACAAAGAATCTGTTGTGTCTATATCAATAACACTTTTTTTACCATGCATCAGCTCTTTTGCATGTACGATTTTTCCTCCAAATACTTCTCCAATTGCCTGATGTCCAAGACAAATTCCAAGGATTGGTATTTTCCCTGCAAAGTATTTGATAGCCTTTTTTGATATTCCTGCAGAATCCGGAAATCCAGGTCCTGGTGAAATTACCAATGCTTCCAGATCCATCTGTTCCATTTCTTCTATGGTAATCTGATCATTTCTTACTACTTCTATATTTGGATACAATTCTCCAATGTACTGATAAACATTATAAGTAAAGGAATCGTAATTATCGATTAATAAGATCATAACTTTGCCGCCTCCTTAATTGCATTGATTACTGCCAGCGCTTTGTTTTTCGTTTCCATATATTCTTTTGCCGGAACAGAATCTGCTACAATCCCTGCCCCCGCCTGTACATAGCCTTTTCCATCTTTAAATACAGCTGTCCGAATGGCAATACAGGTATCAATATTTCCGTCAAATGCTAAATAACCAACCGTTCCTCCATAAACTCCTCGTTTTTTGTTTTCCAGCTCATCGATAATCTCCATGGCACGAACTTTCGGTGCTCCGGATAAAGTTCCAGCTGGCAGGACACTCATCAGTGCATCCAGGGCTGTTTTATCATTTCTTAACTCTCCCTGCACATCGCTGACCAGATGTGTCACTTTGGAGTACTGCTCTACCGTCATAAAATTGTTTACTTTTACGGTTCCAAATTTGCTGACCCTTCCGATATCATTTCTTCCAAGATCCACTAACATGGTATGTTCTGCCCGTTCTTTCGGATCATTCATCAGCTGCTCTACCAGTTTCTGATCTTCTTCCTTGGTCTTTCCTCTTGGAACTGTCCCTGCAATCGGCTTTGTTGTTACAATTCCCTGATCGACTCCCACCAGTTTTTCTGGAGAAGATCCGACCACCTGATAATCTACAAAATCAAAATAATACAGATACGGAGATGGATTAGAAGTACGCAGGCAACGATAAACATCCAATGGATCAACATCACTTTCTACTTCCATTCTCTGTGAAAGTACCACCTGGAAAATATCCCCGTCTTTAATGTATTCTTTTGCCTTTCTTACATTTGCCTCATACTCTTCTTTTGTCAGATTGGATTTCACCTGAATATCTCCGGCTTCAAAACGATCCTTTTGTAAAGATACCGGACGTTCCATTTTCTTTAAAATCAGTTCTGCTTTATCTTCCAGATCCTTATAAACCCGTTTTACATCATCACCCTGATAAATGTTTTGAATAACGATTGCTTTACTTGTCAAATGATCATAAGCAATAAGCTCATCGTACATACATAAATGACATTCCGGCATATGAAGGTCATCTTCCGGAACATTGGTCAGACGCTTTTCTACATAACGAATGGTGTCATAACCAAAATATCCGATCAAACCGCCGGTTAAATAAGGCTGATCTTCTATCATCGGTGACTGATACTTCTTTACCAGACTGATTAGATAAGAAATATGATCTTCCACAATTTCCTTGTTTCCATCAATATCAATTTCATTACCCTGAATCTTTATCTCAGATTTTGGATTGACTCCAATAAAAGAATAACGCCCCCACTGATTGCTGTTCTCCACACTTTCCAAAATAAAACATGGAGTTCCTTCTCTTTTTAATGCCCGAAACATACGAATCGGTGTTAAATGATCTGCCAGTACCTCATAGAAAACAGGTACGGTCTGATATTCTTCTAATAATTCATTAACTTTTTCCAATGATGGATATAACATAATCTTGCCTCCTGATCATAAACCGATCGCCAGGTGGAGCATTTTTATTTTCAGGGAATTCAACGAAATCTCCTGGAAATAAAAAAGGCCTATCATCCCTAATCCTAGGGACGATAGACCGTGGTGCCACCCATATTTAAGAAACTCGTCCTGTATGTGCCTACAGAGAGAATTTCTCCTTCTTAAAGTACTCCGCTATTGAAAGCTTTTATACCTCGTTCCCGTAACGTGGGATAACGGCGACAGTTACTTAGTTACTAAAAACAGTTCTCTGTGCTCCTCACAAATCCATTCACTCATATCATATCCATAGTTTTGCACCAACCAACTACTCTCTGTAAGACTGTATTATAAGCTACTTACTTTTGCTCAAAGGATTTATCACTTTAATCTGCTAAATTGTTTTTTATTATTATATGCACATTATTTCAATTTGTCAACTATTTTTTTATACCTGGCAGCTTGCGACAATTTTATATTCTTCCGGAATTCCATATGTATTTTCTACTGGTCCCAGTTTCCACTGAACATTGCAAAGAACCTGTTCAATAACTCCTTCAAAATACAGCATTGCAATTCCCGCATCAATCTGCTCTTCATATTCGTTGGTTTCTTCATCCTCGCGGACTGCAAGAATAATCTTGGCTCCGTCAATAATAAATCTCCATGGCTGGCGGTTTAATGTAGATGGAGCTCTTCTTGCATAATCCATTGGATCGTATAAAGCACGTTCTACCAATGTATCAACATCTGCTTCTTCACCCCATTTGTCAATATATACCATCTGCTGAAGCGGCATTCTTTCAGCACCAGTCTGTGCTTTCTTCTGCATATCAACCTGTGTATAATTTCCTCCAGTCTGTACTCCTCCGGTTGTCAGTTTTCTTGCTTTCTTTCCATATCCCAAAGCAATAATTCCAACGACTTCTTTATCTGTCACGATATTCAGCTTATGAATAATTGTTTTGCTGTCCTCAAAAGTAATCCAGCAGGAATTTACACCTAACTCATGGGCTCTCAAGCAAATTCCTTCTCCCACGTAACCTGCATTCTCAATATAATGATCTTTTTTCTCAGAAAGAAGAATAGCATAATGAGGTGCATTAATAAAAATTCCTTTATATCCTGCAAAACCATCTAACTGGCGATAAACATCGTCATTATCCATAAAACGGATGTCAATTGCTATATCATCTACCAGTTTCGGACATTCTCTTGCATAATCTCTGATTTCCTTTGCTGTCTTCGCATCTACTTTTTTGTCCTTATAATCACGAACGGAATATTTATTTGCGATTGTCTGTCTGTAATCCATACTGATCAGCTCCTTTTTCTGTATCCATCAAGTTTATTGTTTGGTTTTATTATATCATACTCGCATTATATTTCCAAAATAATCTGGAATTCTTTATCTAAATTTATTTAATCCTGATGATTACCGTTTTCTTCTTTCCGCTTCGTGTACCGATGTACAGCAGTTTTAACTGCTTTTCTAATGAAATAAAAAAATAAGTTTGAAAGGTACCCGTCTGCTCCTCATTATGGATACCCTTCAAACCATCCATGTATCAAACCATTGATTTGGTTTCTATAAAAATACTCCCCTTTTCCCGAGCACTTTTATTATAATAAATCATGGGCTTCTTCCACAATATGTGCCAGTAATTGGTCAAAAATATTTACCAGATATTATTGACAATATATTTTTATCACATTAGTATATTAATGTAGTTTTTATACAACAAAAAGGGAAGTGATGATTAATATGAATCAGCTAGCAAATTACTGCAACGAATTATTTTTAGCCGAAGAGACTAGTTTATACCATTTCTGCAAGAGCCACGATTTAGAGAGGACAAGTATTCGCAGATTATTAAAAGGAGAAAGACTTCCAAAGGAGGAAGTCTTTGAAGCATTCGCAAATGCTCTTTCTTTAACACCGGAGGAATCCAGAAAACTTCATGAATTATATCAGCGGCAGAAGCTTGGCACACTGCGTTATGAAAACAGAATTTTTATTAAAGAATTTTTAGATGAGATTGGAGCCAACTATATTTCTGATTTTCAATTTTTTAAAAATGTTTCGTCCAGTTATGATAATAACCTGATAGAACAGACAACTATGAAGATTGATCATCCATTGGAGCTGTCTCGTGTTTTTCAGCATCTTTTATTAATAGAAGGTAACTATTCAGCACCCCTTTGAGATGCCATGATTTTTGGTAAAAACAGAGAAAATAAAATTCTTTTTCACCAATGATTTCCTGCTAAAAGTGGATAACTTTTCAATGTATCACACCTAAAATTACAGGCTGTGGATTACTGAACTGGCAACTCCGATTTATTGCGAAAATACATCGAATTTGGGGATTTCATATAGTTATTATCAGCATTTTCACAGCGAATTTGGAATGTTATCCACCGTCATTTTGACAATGTTCTGTTTTTGTCAAATTCGCTTTTTTCTCCATTTTCCGCTAAAATAGAAGTATCAATTTTAGCGAAAGAAGGTGGTCTGAATGACAAAAGACGAAATGAACGAACAGTTATTACAGCAAGTCAATTCATTGACAGCAACGGTTGATTCTTTAAATGCGACAATCGCTGCACAGACTCAGTTGATTGCTCAGCTCAACCAGACCATTCAGGAACTGAAAGAACAGCTTAACAAAAACTCCAAAAACAGTTCCAAACCGCCTTCCAGTGATGGCCTTAAGAAGCCTGCCCCTAAAAGCCTGCGTAAATCTTCCGGCAAAAAGGTCGGTGCTCAGAATGGACATCCGGGAACAAATCTTGCTGTGACAACTGCACCGGATGAAACCATCAAACATATGCCATCTGCCTGTGAAGGTTGCCCTCACTATAAAATGTGTAAAGGAACGGCTTGTATCTCAGAAAAACGTCATGTCATTGATGCTGTTGTAACCGTAAATGTTACAGAGCACCAGGTGTTGGAAATTCCAATCTGCATGCTGCATGGCGGAACCCGCAAAGGTGAGTTCCCGTCTGATGTAAAAGCAAGTGTGCAGTACGGAGAAAACCTTCAGGCATTATCTGTGGCATTAAATACAGTTGGTGCAGTCAGCATTAAACGAACCCATGAAATACTGTCAGGAGTATTTAACATTCCGATCGCAACGGGAACCATAAGCAACATGGTAAAGCGTTGTGCCGATGGTCTTTGTGATATCGTTGAAAAAATCAAACAGAAAATGCAGGCTTCAGCCCTTGGACATTTTGACGAAACAGGAACCAGAGTGGATAAAAAGCTCTGGTGGGTTCATAATGCCTCAAACTGTGATTACACCTATCTGGACATCAGCCCTAAACGTGGATTTAAAGGCATGGAACAGTGCGGTGTTCTTACGGAATTTCACGGCATTGCCATGCATGACTGCTGGGCTTCTTACTGGAATTATCCAGAAGTAACCCATGCTGTCTGTTGTGCCCATCTTCTCAGAGAATTAACCGGAATTACCGAGAACCATCCGGAGCAGAAATGGGCATCTGCATTTATAGACCTTTTATTGGAAATGAAAAAGGTCAAAGATAAAGCTGTTGCGAAAGGAAACGAAAGTCTCAGCTATTATTACAGTCATAAATTCGATAAGCAATATGATGAGCTTATCGAACAGGCAAGGAAAGAAAATCCGCTTCCTGAAACCACAGAAAAAAAGCGTGGCCGTAAGAAAAAAGGAAAAATCCTTGCACTTGTGGAACGTCTTGCGAATTACAAGGCATCCGTCTGCCTTTTTATCAAAAATTTCGAAGTACCATTTGATAACAATCAGGCAGAGCGAGACATTCGTATGATAAAAGTAAAAACCAAGGTATCCGGCTGCTTTCGTACTGAGGAAGGGGCAAGAGATTACTTAAAAATCATGTCCTATATCGGCACCGCACACAAACAGGGATACAATGCGTATGAAGCAATCAAAAATGCAATTTCAGGTAACCCGGATTTTATCTTTGGCTAATGGGTGTCCTGAATAGATACAATAGAAGAAAAATATATTTACAGTAATATTCCTGTAAGTAAATCTCTGTTTTTTGAATCTGTCCAGCAGATTTTTTATAGCGGAAAACAATCTGTTCCTTTTTATCATTTTCTGACACTCTAAAAAAAAACTGACATCCAATCATATCTTATTTATATCTGCAGATTGCAAGGAGGGTATACTATCTGCAGATCCTGTGCTGATTGATGTTCATCACAGGAAATGCCAAAAAATGATACAACAATCACGACCATTTATCTATCATTCATCCGATCCAACCAACATGATAGAATACTATTATTCTGTTTCAAAAACATCCTCCCGTCCTTTGTTTTCCTTGGACTTTTTTCCATGTTTGTTGAAGATTTATTCCGATGAATTATTTCTTCCTCAACTGACAGAGGCATTTCGCAATAATGAAAAACTGATATGGATATTTGAAACCTTATTCAATGTAAATGCCAACTATCCTCCATATGAAGCGTTTCTATCTTACGAAGGTTTAATACGCTTTGCAAAAACAGGAGAACTCTGTCAAAGCTGCCGTCATATTTTAAAACCATTTTCTAAGGAACAGAGAAAAATCATTTTAGAAAAAGTTGCAAATTATTGTACAGAAGGATTCTATCATCTTCACATTTTACCGAAAAATTATTTTCGCAATCTTCCGGAAATCAATTTGGAAATATTCAGTGATCACCGTGTGACCATGTTTTCCATGAGCCAGGAAAACTTATTCTCATTTTTTTATCTGAAAGAAAACAGTATCTATGATTCCTTTTATGATTATTTTGAAAGTTTACTGGAAAATCCCGATGTATCTTCCCTTAAAGAAACCACAGCGATTTTAAAGGAGATTATAAAAAAATATCTTTAGTATATCGAAAAAGAAAAACTTTTTATACAAATTACGCAAAAAATTCTTGCATTCAAATAAATTTTCTATAATTTTACCAATTTTTCTTTTATCATTCATGTGCTAACATAATATATAGAAGATATTGAAAAGGAAAGGATACAAATTCATGAAAAAGAAATCATCAATTATTACAGTTGTTTCAGCAACCGTATTATTACTTATATTATCAATACCAATCAGCTCCTATGCTGCCGATACAACTTCATCTACGTCAAAATATTCTGTTACAGTAAATAATCATACAGAATTAACATTAACAGATGTTGTTCTGGCTTATGACAATCAGGATCTTCACAACATAGAAGATATTAAATCCGGAGACAGTCATACATTCGTTGTGAATACTACAAAGAATCAGCCAGAAACTGATTTTACAATTTCCGGAAAAACAGATGAGGGAAAATCATTTTCAAAATCTTATCATTATAAGGACTTAGATGATTCCTATATCACTCTATCTCCTGACAGCTGTAAAAATCTTTCTACTTCTTCCTCTTTTTTGGAATAAACAGAAATAAATTTATATTTCCAGTGTGATTTCATATGCCTGCAGCCAGTAATTGACCTGCAGAAGAAATGCAATCATCTGAGGACCAGCCATCAGCTGTCCATACCATGGTTTTCCATAATCTTTTGGACTATTCAGGAAATTTTCAAGCTTCACCGGATCTATCAGCTGGATGATCGGTGAAGTTTTTTTCTGCATAACTTTTTGAAGCTCTACAGACAGCAGTTTCTCATATGTCGGATCATATGTTTTCGGATAAGGGCTCTTTCTTCGATATAAAACTTCTTCTGGAAGATCCTTCTCACCGGCGGCACGAAGCAGTCCTTTTACGATTCCGTCTTTACATTTCATTTCCCACGGAACATTATATAAATATTCCACAATTCGATGATCTGCAAACGGAACTCTGGCTTCCAGTCCTGAATACATACTGGTACGATCCATTCGGTCAAGGAGCGTTGTCATAAACCAATGAAGATTTAAATATGATATTTCCCTTCTTCTGGCTTCTATTTTATCTTCTCCATAAAGCTTCGGTGTTTCTTTTATTGTTCTCTGATAAGCCTCTTTGGAATAAGCCTCCAAATCAACCTTTTCCAGAATATCATCACGAAGCAGCATTTTTCTAGGCTCCATATCCATAGACCACGGAAAATTATCTGCTTCAAAACATTCCTTTTTATGAAACCATGGATAACCGCCAAATATTTCATCGGCACATTCCCCGGTTAAAGTCACCTTATTATAATCCACAACTTTAGAACAAAAATATAGCATAGATGATTCTACATCCGCCATACATGGCAAATCCCTTGCATCTACTGCTTTATAAAGATAGGAAATCAATTCCATATTCCTGCATTCCAGATAAATATGCCTGGTTTCTGCATATTCCACCATCCGGTCCACCCATGGCCGGTCTTCTGACGGCTGAAATGCATTTGCCTGGAAGTACTGATGATTGTTATGAAAATCAAAAGAAAACGTATTCAGCTGCTTTCCCTGTTTATGAAGTTCTTTTGCACAGATAGACGTTACCAGACTGCTGTCCACACCACCGGAAAGAAATGTGCTGATTGGAATATCTGACAGCATCTGCATTTTTACCGCATCATGAATCAGCCAGGAAGTTTTTTCAATGGTATTCTGAAGGGAATCTTCATGAGGCTTCCCTTCCAGCTGCCAGAAAGTATGGTCTTTTAGTCCCTCTTTTTCATATTCCAGAAAATGTCCCGGCAAAACTTCCTTTACATTTTTGAAAACTCCTTTTCCATAGGTCTTTGCCGGTCCAAGTCCAAAGATTTCTCCCAGCCCCTCCCGGTCAATCACCGGCTTTACTCCCGGATATGCAAACAATCCTTTGATCTCCGATGCAAAAATCAAGGTATTCCCCAACTCTGTATAAAACAACGGTTTTACTCCCAACCGATCACGAAACAGGAATAATTTTTCCAGCATTCCATCCCAAATGGCAATGGAGAAAATTCCATTTAATCTTTTTACAAACGATGTTCCATACCTCATATATCCAACCAGAATCACTTCTGTATCGCTATTGGTCTCAAACCTGGCACCTTTTTTCTCCAATTCTTTTCGCAGGGATAGCATATTATAAATTTCCCCATTGAAAATAATCGCACATTCCCTGTAATCTTTTTTCCTTATCATCGGCTGATGCCCATTTTTCAAGTCAATGATGGAGAGCCTCACATGCCCCAATCCACATGTTTTATCCAGATAATAACCTTCATCATCAGGCCCCCGGTGTTTCTGGACCTGATTCATTTGATTTAAAACTCTTTCCCATTTTTCTCTGGAATAAAGATAATTTTCTTCCATATTTGAAAATCCTGCAATGCCACACATATTCTGTCACCTCAATTTCATTTAACTTGTTTATTTCCAATCACAGGCTGATACTGTTTTCCCTCCATGGCTTTTAAAATCGTTGGAATCAGCAATTCCGTATATGCCGTCATGGAGTTAGGCTTCTTTACGGGATCATCCTGACCAAATGGAACAAAAAAGATATTTTTACTATTTAAAAGATACCCGATATTTTTCAGATTCATACCTAATGCATCATTTGTGGAAAGTGAAATCACCACCGGTTTCCCATTTCTTAAATGGGCTTTTGCCGCCATCAGCACCGGTGTATCGGTAATCCCATTGGTCAACTTTGCCATGGTATTTCCCGTACAAGGTAAAATTACCAGAATATCCAGACATCCTGTAGGTCCTATGACTTCTGCCGCTTCAATGGTCTTCATAGGTTCATGTCCTGTCAGTTCCTGTGCTTTTTGAAGAAAATCTGCTGCTTTTCCAAAACGGCTGTCAACCGTCTGGGCCATATCAGAAAAAATCGTCTGAACAATGGCTCCTTCTTCTACCAGATGTCTGATTTCCTGAAATGCTTTTGCATAAGTACAAAATGAACCTGTGATAGCAACACCGATCCTCAAATTTTCAAGTTTCATTTTTCATTCCTCCCTTTCAGCTCCAGCACTTTTTCAGCCAAACGGATTCCCGAAGATTTTGGTGCATAAATACCAGGAAGGCTAGGACAAAGATAGGAACGGATTCCCAGTTCTTTTGCTGCTTTCTGATCAACACCACCTGGAAACGAAGCTATATCCACAATACAGGCATCTTTGGATAATCTTTTCAACACACTGCCTTTTAACACCACAGCCGGAATTGTATTAAAAATATAGTCAAACCGCAAAATGTGCCTGGATAATTCTGAAAAGTCCATACAGTCAAATCCGGCAGCCTCTCCCTGACTCCTGGCTGTTTCCCCTCTGGCACAAATAGTAACTCTGGCATCTAAACCTTTCAATTTTCCTGCCAGAACTTTTCCGCATCTTCCATAACCAAGAACCAGGCAACGACTTTGATGAAGATTCACCGGTTTTAGCTCCATAGCCTTTACGATAGCTCCTTCTGCAGTGGCAATAGCATTATAAATTGCCACATCATCCATTTTCATAAAATCATAAACCTGCACATTTTTTTGTCGGCATGCTTCTAAAACTTCCGCAGAAATACAACCTCCAAATAAACTCTGGCCTTCCTGTAAATTTGCAACCAGTTCCTTTAATCCTAAATTAAGATGCTTCTTTTTCGAAATGATACGTTCCCCGTCTTTGGAAAATAAAACCGGTCCGATCACACACTGTGCTTCCGTAATGGCTTCAAAAAAAGACCTGGCCAGTTTACAATCCCTGTCCAGATCCTTCTCTTCTGTTCCATATACAATAACCCTATATCGACGATTTTTTAAATAATTTGCCAAATATACCTGACGGCGATCTCCGCCAATTACTGCGAAATCATACTGCACCTGCTACCACTCCTGAATATCCTTCTGATAATATATGTATGAATACGTCAAAAGGTTCCTTCTCAGAACACAAAAGGAGACCTTGAATTTCAAAGTCTCCTGATGGCTTCTGCATACTTTTATAACCTATTTCCCATATCCGTTTGGATGAGTGCTATGCCACTTCCATGCAGTTGCAATAATTTCTTCCAGATCTGCATGTTCCGGCTTCCATCCAAGGATTTTTTTAGCCTTTTCACTGGATGCGATCAATATTGCAGGATCTCCGGCACGACGTTCTTCTTCCACTGCTTTGATTGGTTTTCCTGTTACTTTTCTAGCCGTTTCAATCACTTCTTTTACAGTAAATCCAACCCCATTTCCAAGATTGAAAATATTGCTTTCATTTCCCTCCATCAGATATTTTACAGCAAGGATATGTGCCTGTGCCAGATCAGTTACATGAATATAATCTCTGACACATGTACCATCCTTGGTAGGATAATCTGTTCCAAAAATGCTGATCGCTTCTCTTTTTCCATTTGGTACCTGAAGGATCAATGGGATTAAATGAGATTCCGGATTATGTGCTTCTCCGATTTTTCCACTGACATGTGCACCACATGCATTAAAATATCTGAGAGAAACATAACGAAGCCCATGGGCTTTTCCTACCCATTTAAACATTTTTTCCATAGAAAGCTTGGTTTCTCCATATGTATTGGTCGGCTCTGTTCTATCACTTTCAAGAATCGGAACTTTCTCCGGTTCTCCATAAGTTGCGGCAGTTGATGAAAATACAATCTTATCAATTCCATGGGCCACAAGAGATTCCAGCATAGTCTTTGTTCCGCATAAATTATTATCGTAATATTTTAATGGATTGACCATACTCTCACCGACCAGAGAATTGGCAGCAAAATGGATCACTGCATCAATATCTGTCTCCTGATCCAAAACACTATCAACAAAAGCTCTGTCTCTTAAATCTCCCTTATAAAACTTCGCTTCTGGATGAACAGCTTCAATATGACCCGTTTCCAGATTGTCAATAATGACTACTTCATCACCGGCATCCACCAGCTCATATACTGTGTGAGATCCAATATAACCTGCTCCACCTAATACTAAAATTTTCATGTTTCTCACCTTTCCTATAATACTGCAATAAATCTTTCGAAAGCTTTTCTGCCTTCTTTATTACATTTATATACTCCTGCGTCTTCCAAAACTTTAACAAATACCTGTCCGATTTCCTCTTTCAGGATATCCATTACATTATCTTCATTTATCTCATCATATTTTGGCAAAAACTCATGAACCCAGTCAATGTGCTTCTTTAATTCCTCGTACTCTTCAAAAGGTTTTCTTTGTACAAGACATTCTGCCAGTAATTCCATTTCTCCTTTTAGGCGGGAAGGAAGTACCGCAAGCCCCATTACTTCAATTAGTCCAATGTTTTCCTTCTTAATATGATGATACTCATTATGCGGATGATAAAGTCCCAATGGACACTCTTTTGTGGTAATATTATTTCGAAGAGTCAGATCCAGTTCATATACATCACCTTTTTTTCTTGCGATCGGAGTGATCGTATTATGTGGATCTCCATCTGTTTCAGCAAAAATATAAGCTTCTTCATCCGTATATCCACGCCAGCTTTTTAAAATATGATCTGCCAGATCGATCAAACGTTTTTCATCTTTATGCCGGATCCGAATCACAGATAAAGGCCAGTGGACAATTCCTGCTTCTACATCTTCATATTCTGGAATTACAAAGTTTTTTTCAATTTGAGCTCGTTCCATGGCGAATTCATAATGTCCTCCCTGAAAATGATCATGTGTTAAAATTGACCCACCAACAATAGGAAGATCGGCATTAGATCCGAGAAAATAATGTGGAAACTGTTTGACAAAATCAAAAAGCTTGATAAATGTATTTCGATCGATCTTCATTGGTGTATGTTCTCCGTTAAATACGATACAATGTTCATTATAATAAACATATGGAGAATATTGAAATCCCCATTTGCTTTGATTGATCGTGACTGGAATGATACGATGATTCTGTCTTGCCGGATGATTCATTCGTCCTGCATATCCTTCATTTTCCATACATAACTGACATTTTGGGTAAGAACTCTGCTTTGCATTTTTAGCAGCCGCGATCGCCTTAGGATCCTTTTCCGGTTTGGAAAGATTAATGGTAATATCAATGACTCCATAAGGACTATCTACTTTCCATTTCATATCCTTTTTCACACGATATCTGCGGATATAATCGGTATCCTGACTAAAATTATAATAAAATTCAGTTGCAATTTCCGGACCTTGTTTGTAAAGTTTTTTAAACTTACCAATAACCTCACTTGGTCTGGCAACCATGACACCCATTAATTTTGTATCAAACAAATCTCTGGTAACAATATCATTACTTTTGATAATATATCTATCATATGCCTCATCCACAAGCGCATTTAAAATATCTTCTAATATGATCTCTTCTCCGGATATATCCGGTTCTTCATATTCATCCAATTTGAAAATTTCTAAATACTGATTTATGGTATATGTTTTATCTTCCGGTTGAATCAGTTCTTTCTGTAGTCCATATTCCACCAGTTTTGCTATTTCTTTTTGTAATTTCATGACTATTCCACCTCAAATCTGTAGGAGGTAACAGAATGATATTCCTGTCCCCTTCTTAAAATAACTTTGGGATCCTTTTCAATATGAATGGAATCAGGCAAAAACTGAGTTTCCAAAGCAACTCCATCTCTATTTTCATAAGGTTTTCCATTCTTTCCATTGCATCCACCGGCAAGAAAATTTCCTGTGTACATCTGAATTGCAGGAAGACTTGTGGATACGATGAGTTTCCTTCCGGAAACCGGATCATAAAGCACTGCCTGATCAGAGGATTTATTTACCAAAAACGAATGATCATAGCCACCTGCCAATTTTAACTGATCATGTCCGTCGTTGATTCTCTCGCCTATTTCATGAAATTCTCTAAAATCAAACGGTGTATCCTCTACATTGAGAAATTTTCCATTTGTAAGACAATTTTCATCAACACAAGCAATCTGATCTGCCGCCATCTTCAATTGATGGTGATATATTTTATCCTTTCCACCAGTCAAATTAAAATAGGAATGATTGGTTATATTGACCAATGTATCCTGATCGGAAACAGCTTCATACTCTATCTTTATTGTATTGCCTTCTAACCGATAACTTACTTCTAAACGCAAGCTTCCCGGATATCCTTCTTCCATATCCGGTGATAGATAAATAAATCTTACACCGTCATCCAGTATTTCATATTGGAATAATTTTTGATTAAACCCTTCTTTTCCCCCATGAAGATGATTGGATCCATCATTTGCAGCCAATGAATACGTGGTTCCATTTAACTGAAATTTTGCTCCGGCAATACGATTGGCAACACGTCCTACCACTGCGCCCATATAACTGCCGTCATGATGGCAATCTTCAATATCTTCAAAACTTAATACTACATCGTCCTCCGTTCCTTCCCGGTCTTTTGTGAAGATTGAAAGAATATGACATCCAAGATTTGTAACTTTTACCCGCAAATCTTCATTTTTTATTTCAAAAAAAGTAATTCCATTATCTCTTTTTTCTGTAATTTTAACTTCCGTCATTTATAAAACCTTAATTCCGCCATATTTACGTACTTTTAAAATATGGCATGCCCCTTCTCCAAATACATTTTCTATAGTTTCTTTATACATTCCTACAATATCATTTGGTACAAATGCCTGAATGGTTCCTGCAAATCCTCCTCCATGGACACGGCTGACTCCTTTATCTCCTAAAGCTACATCACTAATTGCCAGCCCGATAGACATGCTCTGATTTTGCAACTCATGATTTGAATATACATTCTGCAGATATTTAAATGAAGAATCACCGGATGCCTTAATGAGCTTTTTAAATGTTTCAAAATCTCCATCTTCCAATGCCTTCACCTGTTCATCTACACGTTTATTTTCTTCAAATAAATGCATTGCACGTAAAACCGCACGATCCCCAAGAATTTCTCTTATTTTAGGTAAATTTAAGTAAAATTCATTTTTATCAACTTTTCTAAGTACATCTTCATCAAAGAAATTTGCTACTTTTTTCATTTCCTCCGGAATGGCAGCATAATCATCTGTCAGATCCGCATGAGAACCTTTTGTATCAACAATGCATAAGCTGTGTCCATATGTTTCGAAATCCACATCTACCTGTTTTACGATTGGATTTTTTGGATCCTCAAAATCAATATTGATCAGACCTCCAACAGCAGATGCCATCTGATCCATCAATCCACAAGGTTTTCCGAAAAAGACATTTTCTGCATACTGTCCGACCTGTGCGATCAGTACTTCATCAATTTTCATGTCGTTATAGAGACCGGAAAAAATATTTCCAAGGAGTACTTCAAAAGCAGCAGAAGATGACATTCCTGCTCCATTTAAAACATCACTTGTGATATAAGCCTCAAATCCGCCAATTTCATATCCTTCTTCTTTCAATCTGTAGGCAACACCTCTGGTCAGGCTTTCGGAAGTTCCTTCTTCTCCTTCTTTTGGCTCTAAAGAACTTAAATTTACTTCAAATTTCTCATAACCTTCAGATTTAATGGTAACTGTTTCATCTTCTGTTTTGGCTACGATTGCAATGGCATCCAGATTAATAGATGTTGCAAGAACTTTTCCATACTGATGGTCTGTATGATTTCCTCCAACTTCACTTCGTCCCGGTGCACTGTAAATCTCTATTTCTTTTTCTCCGTATAATGTCTCAAAATTTTCCAACGCTTTTATATAACGTTCTTTCTGATATTCCAGTACATTCTCGTCCACATAAATGTCTTTTAAAAGTTTCTGATATTTCCCCTCTTCAAATTCTTTCATTAATTTCTTTGTGTTACTAGGCATTAATCTGTTTTCTCCTTTCTTCAATGGTTGAGATAACTTGTTTCATGAAACTGTCACTTAATTTATAAAACTTTTTATATACGAAGTACGCAATCAACATGGATACCGCTGGAATCGCACACATTAAGAAACGTATTGAATTCAATGTTAATGCTGACTGCACTGCCTGTGGGTCTGGAATATATCCTGTCTGTTCCAAAGCAAATCCAATAAATAAAGATGTTAATGCTGCTGTAAATTTAACAATTAAAGTCTGCAGAGAAAATACAACAGATTCATTTCTCGTCTTCAATTTATATTCTCCATAGTCTACAACATCAGACAAAAATACTGTTGCACATCCGAGTTCCAATCCTGTTCCAGTTTTCACAATAACCCCTGAAATCGCAGTTAATATAATATTTCCCGGGCATACGAATCCAACAACAAGAAGCAATACTAGTCCAATAAAAGGAAGTACACACGCAAGTAAAAATGATGTTTTTCTAGAAAGTGTTCTTGCCACCTTAGGGAAGATAATTAGTCCAACAACTTCAGCAATCGATGCACTAATCATAAATGCGGACAACATGTTAGCATTATGGCATACATATGTGAAGTAGTATACTGCTACCCCCATAATAAACTGAATTCCAACATTATATAGCAGAATCAATCCAACTGCTGCCTGCAGCTGATCATTTTGTTTGATAATAGAAAAAACACCTTTAAAAGAAATTTTTTCTTTTGGTGCGTTATCTTCTTTTACCTTTAAATTAGCTACAGCCACACCAATTGTAAAAATAAATGTTCCGGCAATAATAATTGCAAATCTATGATATCCTATATACCCGCCTCCCAAAGCAGCTATAATCTGAACACCAAAACCAGCTATGATTAGTGATTGTCCTAAACTGGCAAAAATACGAGGTAAAACAGAGACTACTTCTCGTTCGTGTGGATCAGATGTCAGATTTGGGATTATTGACCAATATGGAATATCCATAATTGTATATGTCATTCCCCATAAAACATAAATAACAGCAACAAATATACAAAGAATATTTCCTTTTAGATTAAAATCTGTGAATAATGCAACAAATACTACTGAATTAATCAAGGTTCCTATAACCAGCCATGGTATGAATTTTCCCCATTTGGTTCTTGTATTATCTACAAGCATCCCCATGAATAAATCATTAAAAGCATCCCACAATTTTGCAACAAAAAATACAATTCCCACAAATCCTGGTGATACCTTTAAAATATCAGTAAAATAAATCATGGCAAATGTTGCCATCATTCCATATATTAAATCTTTACCTAATGCACCAAATGCAAATGTATATTTCACTCTTCCGGGTACCTTCCCTGCTAATTGTTCGTTCATAATATTTCCCTCCTAATTTAGTAATCTTCCAGAAGTGTGTATTTCTTTCAGTTTTCCCTGTCGACAAAATTATAGTAACATTTTTAGTAAAATAATTCAATTTAATTTTACTAAATTATTTACCAAAATATTCACTTAAATTTTAGTTAGTTTTACTAAATTATATTTACTTTTGCTTTTATATAATTTTTGATATAATAAAAAGGAAATAAATTTCAGGAAGGATCATAAATATGGCAACGATCAAAGATATTGCAAAAAAGGCAAACGTTTCAGCGGCAACTGTATCCAGAATCTTAAATCAGGATGATACCTTAAGTGTTACGGAACAGACCAGGGAAAAAGTGCTAAAAGTCGCACAGGAACTGAATTATACAAAAAAAAGAACATCAAATCAGCAAATTACACTTGGTATCTTTCAATGGTATTCTTTATTTCAAGAACTGGAAGATCCTTATTATCAGGCCATCCGAATCGGGATTGAAAATTACTGTGCCTCCCGTCAGATAGATGTTGTCCGCACTTTTCAAAGTGACTCAAATTATATCGATGCATTAAAAGGAGTGAACGCCTTAATTTGTATCGGAAAATTTAATGAACAACAGATCCACTCTTTTGAATTCATTACAAAGAATATTATTTTTGTTGATATGAAAACCTCCAGAATCCACTGTAATACTATTGTTCTTGATTTTCGTCAGGCCGTCATTGATGCCATGGATTATTTGACAAATCTGGGACATCATCATATTGCATACCTGGGGGGCAAAGAATATTTAGAAGACGGTAATATCTATTATGAAGAACGAAAAGATACTTTTGTAAATTACTGTAAGGATCACGATATCATCTATAAACCTTATCTTTTAGAGCAGGAATTTTCAGCAGAATCCGGCTATCAGATGATGATGAAACTCATCAAAAATAATCATATTCCAACTGCTGTTTTTGCTGCCAGTGATCCCATTGCCATTGGTGCAATGAGAGCCTTATATGAAAATGGATATAAAGTTCCAGATGATATTTCTGTCATGGGATTTGATGATATTAATGTTGCCAGCTTTTCAAATCCTCCTTTGACAACAGTTCATGCTCCTGCAGAATTTATGGGTGAATATGCTGCACATTATGTAACTCTATTGACAAAAGACACAGCGGTAGAATATCAAACTCCCGTGCGTTTAACACTTCCTTGCAGCCTCTCGATCCGAAAAAGCTGCTCCATTCCTCGAAAAACAACATAATCAGGAAATCACGGATGGTACAAGTGTTTTGCACCATCCGTTTTTCATCACAGAATTATAAATCCTGGAATGTCTGCATGGTCTTTATCACACCTGGAAGATTTCTATACTCTTCTTCCTTTTCTTTTTCACATATCACGATAATATTTCTGCATCCAGCCTCATAGGCATTGCGGATT
Source organism: Anaerostipes sp. 494a (assembly GCF_001940315.1). Lineage (NCBI taxonomy): Bacteria > Bacillati > Bacillota > Clostridia > Lachnospirales > Lachnospiraceae > Anaerostipes > Anaerostipes sp. 494a. The sequence goes on from NZ_MJIF01000001.1 coordinate 925,657, forward strand.
CCGGAAAAAGAGTCTTCATAAACCAGTATATCTTCCATAGGGATACCTATTATTTTTGCAGCATCCTGAAACATTTCGACCTTATTTTCATAAGTCCCATCATCATAAACAATGGAAGAAGGTACAATCCAGTAATCAAGGCCAAAAGACTTTCTGAAAAAATCTATGTTTTCTTTTATTGATGCACTTGCAATGGTAAATGGTACTCTTTTTTGCTTTAATTTTGCAAAATAATCTTTTACCCCTGCCACAAGATGAAAAGAATCCTGATCTTCCTGACAAAATTTTCTGTAATATTCTTCTTTTAATAAAGAATATTTTTTTATTTCATCTTCTGATGCTTTTCCATCAGTCATATAACGAATAATCTGATCATTTGGAGTTCCATTAAATTTTTCATGAAGTTCTTCCTCTGTAATCTCTTTGTTCCTCAATTTCATAGAAACAGCATTCCATGCTTTGATATGTTTATCATTATCAAAAAAAAGTGTTCCATTAAAATCAAAGATGACCCCTTTACAACCTTTCATGATCTATACCTCTTTTGTTTCACTAACTTTTTTATACCAATATGCAGATTTTTTCGGATAACGTTCCTGGGTTTCAAAATCCACGTAGAACAGACCATAACGTTTGTTATATCCATTAGACCATGAGAACATATCCATTAAAGACCATACAAAATATCCTTTCACATTTGCTCCTTCGTCAATTGCCTTGGCAATCCATTGTAAATGACGTTTGATATAATCGATTCGCGGAGCATCATCGACTGTTCCATTTTCAAAATCGTCTTTATATCCCATTCCATTTTCTGTAATATAGATTGCCTTATAATTTGGATACTGATTTTTGATTCGAATAATCATGTCGTACAGGCCTTCCGGATAAATTAGCCAATCCCAATCTGTTCGATCAATTCCATCTTTGAACATATGCTCACTGATTCCCTTTAATCGATATACAGATGTTCCTTTTGCTCCAGTACCATTATGATGAATTTGGTTTTCTCCATCATATTGCTGTACAAAATGACTCTGATAATAGTTGATTCCAAGGTAATCATTCTTAGATGCAGCTTTCTTCAAAAGTTCCATATCAGAGACTTTTGGTGTAAATGCTTTATTTTCTAAATTATATATAAAATTGATATGTTCTATTGTTTTTGCTGAATAATATCCCAGTAATGTTGCATCTAATAAAAACTGATTTGTCAATGCATCTTCTCTTTCTGCTGCCAGAACATCTCCCGGTTTTTTTTCATCGAATGGATATTTGGTTTCCAGAGAATGAATGATTCCTATCTTTCCTTTATAACCACCCTCTTTGAATGCGATGACTGCTCTTGCATGAGCCATCATCATTCCATGCATAGATTCCACTGCTTTTATAACATCATATTTTTCTCCCGGTGGAAAAGTTCCTGTAATATACTGTCCGGAAGAAACCGGCCAGATCTCGTTGAATGTAAACCAGTAACGGACATCATCTTTATATTCTTCAAAACAGAACTTTGCATATTTTTCAAAGCAATCAATCGTATGAGGATTCAGAAAATCTCCATTTTTGTGCAATTCATTTGGAGTATCAAAATGATGCAGTGTAATAAATGGTTCAACTCCATTTTCTTTGCATTTTTTGAAAAGTGCGTGATAGAAATCTACTCCTTCCTGATTGATTTCTCCCTCCCCTGTCGGGAAGATTCTGGACCATGCAATGGAAATACGGATTCCATTGATTCCAAACTGCTTACAAAGTTCTAAATCTACCGGATATTTATGATAAAAATCACTGGCTGGATCAGGGCTGAACCAGCCCTGTTTCTCCAGATAATCATCCCAAGCAACCCTTCCTTTTCCATGAGTCTTGGATTCTCCTTCACATTGATATGCTGCTGTAGCTCCACCCATGATAAAATTTTCTGGTAATCTCATGATTATTCTTCTCCTTCCAAAATCTTAAACACAAATTTGATTGCTGCTTCCGGATCTCGTGTCAATGAAATATATTGTTTACCTTCACATGCGACACATTTGATTCCCAAACGATCGGTATCTTTTTTCAGATCCTGATAAAAAGATGCCACCTGCGGAGCTAAGACAACAAGATCATAGTCCTGCATGATATCTGTATGTGCTCCATATGCCCCTGCGGCTGCAATCAATGGAATACCTTTTTCTTTTGCAGCTTTTTTCAGAGCATTCGCTAATAATCCTGAAGTTCCTCCACCAGCACACAGTACAAGGATTCTCTTGGATTTTAATGTATTTGCATCCACTTCAATCTGATGTTCCTCTTCTTTTACTTCGTCCATGCCTTTTTCTTTCTCTTCTTCACATTTCTGGATATCGTAAACCTTAAAGAATGGATAATATACAACAAAGTCAAGTACAAGTAATAATACTGCTAAAATCAATACTTTAATTCCCATTCCACATCCCAGGAATAATCCTAATGGACCTGGAGTTGTCCATGGAAGAATATATAAGAAAGAGTTCATTCCAATGACATCAACAAAAATCTTGAACAACCATACATTTAAAATCGGTGTAAAAATAAAAGGTACAAAGAAAACAGGATTTAAAATCAATGGTGCTCCGAACAGGATTGGTTCATTAACTCCAAACAAAACAGGAACAGAAGAGGCTCTTCCAATTGCCTTTAACTCTTTTGATTTTGCAAGGAAGGCAAACATTAATGTGACGACCAAAGTTGCTCCAGTACCACCAAGAGTAGCTACAAACTGCTGCACACCTGGTGTTAAAATATTTGTTGCATGACTTCCTGCCTGATATAACTGCAGATTGTTTGCGATATTTACATAGTAGATTGCAGATACTGCCGGTTCTACAATGGCCGGACCCTGAATACCAACAAACCAGAACATCGCCATAGCTCCATAGATAATTGCAAGTCCAACATATCCATCAGCTGCTGTAAACAGTGGCTGGAATACCTGGATCACTGCCTGAGCAAAACAAATATCAAACTGTTTTCTGAACAAGAAATCAAACACTGTCAGAATAACAACACAGGCTGCAAACGGAATAACATCTTTGAATGTCTGAGAAATATTTGGCGGAACTGCCTCCGGCATTTTAATGGTAATATTTCTTTTGATAAATATTTTATAAATATTCGCTGTAAAGAATGCCACAAGGAATGCTGTCAATAATCCCTTAGATCCCATATATCCGGATGCAAAGCCATCTTTGATAGAATCAACTGCTACGACCATAAATCCGATCATGGAACACATCATAGTAGAAATTGCATTGATCTGATTATCTACCGGCATATCCCTGTTAAAAGATTTGGTCAAATGGTAACATGTTGTTCCTGCTACAACCAGTCCCAATAATCCCATGGAATAGTTATATGGTTTCATTAAAAATGCTTCCACTGTTTTGCTCCAGTAGAATCCAAAAATATTTGGTACATACGCCAAAAGCATAAATATACTTGAGAATAATACGATTGGCATTGCAGAAATAAATCCATCCTTAATTGCTTTTAAGTATCTGTTTCTTGCTACGGCATCAAAGTAAGGTTTTAATTTTTCTATTGATTTGATTAGTTTATTCATAACTTATCCCCTCTTATCTTAATCTCTATAAACGTCAATCAATGTTCCTATGATGTCCTTCAGCAAAAGTGATGTCATTAAATGATCCTGTGCATGTGTCATAATAAATCCCATATTTACAGTTCCCCCATTTGCCTCTTCTTTCATAACGTCCATCTGTGCATCATGGGCATCATTCAGACATTGATTTGCCTGTTCGATCAATTTATCACACTCTTCAAATTGTTTATTTTTTGCTTTTTCCAATGCCAGTAAAAGTTTAGAGCGTGCATCTCCTGAATATGATACGATTTCAAAACTTATCATTGTTAATTCTTCTTTATTCATAAGTTACCTCTTTCTTTTCTATTTCTGTATAATGGAAACAATCGTAGCAATTTCAATTTCATTAATATATATTTGAAACTCTTGTTCCAAAGGTTCTAATAATTTTTTTACTTCACTAACCAGTTCTCCATGCTTCTTAATAATATCTGAAGCAATAAAATTCACTGATGGCATCTGATGATTCTGAATCTTGTCAATGACACATACAATATGAACGATCAGCCCTATTTTCTTGTCCTCATCTAAAAAAATATTCATCGTATATTCTAATCTCTCGATAAATTCCAATAAATATTTTCTCATTTTATCCATATCCATCTGCTGAAACTGCTCTTTCAAATAATCAAAAGCCTCTTCAACACCATCTTCCTTCTCTTGCTGATTACTAAATAATGTCTCAAGTGCAGTAACATTCTGATGATATACGTTTTTTATTTCTGCAAAAGGATACTGAACAAGATTTGGATCATAACTTCCAACAATCCCTATGATATTTCCCATTTCGGATATACGGTTAATCTCGTTATAAAGAAAATTCATATCATCTGTTACTATCGTATGAATATCTGTTTTCTCAGGATTGAAATGGCCTGTTACATATTCCTTCGCATCGTCAGCCTCCTGCTGTTTGTCTGATAATATGATCAAAATGTCTTTTGTACCAGATTTTCTAAAATACTGAAAGTTTTTAAAATTCTCCTGAAGATACTCAAATATTTCATCCAGACTGTATTTTTCTGCCGCCTTATTGCTACCAACAACGCCAAGAAGAGTAATCGGCATTTCCAGAAATTTCACGGAAATACCTGTTTCATTTGCAATAGATTCCCCCATTGTCCGAATAGATCCCATGTCATAAATCAAGATGATTCCTTTTCCCTGATTTATTTCCATCATCTTTTCTTTCAATTCTTCATAAGCAGTATGGATATTTTTTTCCAGTGACAGATCATATGCATATGTCGTCCGCTCATTTGCCATAACATTGATAACTTCTGCAATAGAACTGGCAGAGCTATTTCCATGCATCGCAATTAGAGTAACTACCTTATTATGCTTTTTTTTCACACTTTGAATTAAGAAAAGCATAATGAAGATTATTTCATCAATATTCATATGAATCTGGAATTCCTGCTCAATTTTTCCGACAAAATCCTTGGCAAGCTGATGTTCCCTTGGATAAGTCGTTATAATCTGCTGAATTTCCTCATTGGATATCCTTTGTTTGGCAGAAACATTTACCAGGCATGCATTTACATGAAGACACAATGCACAGAATAATTTTTCCTGAAAATCTGTTTCCAACTCCTGTTGAACATTATTCAGAAATGCTTCCACCTGTTGTATCAGTTTGTCCGATACTACTTTCTTCAACTGTTCCCTGCCCTGGATTTTCCTGGAAAGTTCATCATAGTACTTTTGAAAATCTTCTCTTAATTTTGTTGAAATAATGGTGTTGATCTCTTCCTCACTTATTTGTTGTTCTTTCAACTCCCTTTTTTGAGCATCTATTGATTGATAAATGTTGAAGTTTCCCTGATTTTTCTGATTTTTCAGTACCGTATCCTCGGTAAAAGCATATTTACAATCACTTGTTATCAAAGCATCCACTTCCTCTTTTTTCCCTCTGTAATAAATAATGCCTTTTCGAACATAGTTGGGAAAATCAGAAAGCAGCACTTCAATAAAGCGATTTCTGCTCTGGTAAGACCTTGCATAACAGTTTGCACATCCTGTATGCACATCATTTTTCAGTCCCCTGATATTTCCTTTCACATCATAAAGAAGTAATGCATGAAGAATACTCGAATCTACTTCCAGATTTCTCTTCATCCTTTTTGCTTCCTCATGGAAAAACTTTTTAAGGAGTAAAAACCTTTCCTGTATCTTTCGTTTCTGCAATGATGGAATTTCTATTACAAAATCTGCATTTTCTTTCATTGACTCATATTCTTCCTCTTCCAGGTCTGCCGCAACACTAAGTAATAAAGTCCCTCTGTTTTTTTCAGAAAATACTTGTTTTCTCTCATAGCTATTCAAATATTGTATATTTTCAAGCAGCAACATACCATTTTCTGATTTTGAGAGCAGTCCCCCTTCCTGTGCACTTCCAAATAATACTCTGATCACATATTCTTTGTTTTCCTTGAATGACTTGCAATCAAATGTCATCATTGATTCTCTTTTTTTATCACACCGGATTTTACAGCGAATTGAAAAGCGGTTTCTGCAAAGTATGTAATCCCACTTCCTCTTTCTGCAGTTAAAAGGATGGTTGATTTTCCTTTGGGATATAAAATTGCAGCCTTAATGGATGCTATAGCTTTTTTTAAAGATTGATCATATCCTATAAGATCTTTGAAACAATCACCCTGTACTGTATTCTCATCAGCATACTGATACAAAACCGGACGTCCATTATGCTTGATCAGTTTTCCTTCTTTCACCAGCTGATTTAAAATACTACTTAAGTTTGTTCTTTGCATGTCCAATTTCTGGGATAAAAAGTTTGTGGTGAATCTTGGATACTCATCATGCTTTAAATCAGATGAATATTCCATAATAAATTCATATACCTTTTCTTTTTTATTTTGTTTCATAACAACTCCTATCCTACGCTGTTCTCACCAGCTGCCTATACTATACTTTTTTTCCTTAACCTTCTCAAACGAAAAAAGGCGGATTTTTTTATACACTCTGGCTATTTGAATTCATAGCGTATATTTTTCTTTGCTGATTTTTTATTATTTTATACACTTATTGTATATTTTATGGTTGAATCTGACAAGTGTATAGTTATTTCCTTTATTCAAAAAAACAATTATACACTAATCCACTTTTAAAATTATAATTTTTGCGAACTTACGTTCGAATACTTCTTGTATCTTTATGAAAAATATGTTACAATTTTTAGAACATAGATTCGATTAGCAGCAAGAACGCCGAGGCGTTCTTGAAGAAAGGAAATGATCATGGAGATTACGACACAGGATTTATCCTTGCAGGAAAAACTGAATATTTTAGCCGACGCAGCAAAATATGATGTGGCATGTACCTCCAGCGGCTCTAATCGAAGAGGAAAGAAAGGATCTTTAGGTAACACCGAATCCTGTGGCATTTGTCACAGTTTTTCATCTGATGGCCGTTGTGTATCATTGCTGAAAATTTTACTTAGCAACGAGTGCATCTTCGACTGCAAATACTGTCTGAATCGTTCTAGCAATGACCGTATAAGGACAACCTTCACTCCAGAAGAAATCTGTACCCTTGTCATTGAATTTTACCGCAGAAATTATATCGAAGGACTATTCTTAAGTTCCGGCATCGTTAAAAGTCCAACTTATACCATGGAATTAATGTATCAGGCGGTCTATCTATTAAGAACCAAATACCGCTTCAATGGTTATATTCATGTGAAAGCTATTCCCGGCGCACCAGAAGAACTGATTACCAGTACCGGCTATCTCGTGGATCGAATGAGTGTAAACCTGGAACTGCCAACTATAGAGGGATTGAAAGAACTGGCTCCCCATAAGAATCCCAGAAAACTGATAGAACCTATCCGCCAGATCCAGCACGGCATTACAGAACATCGGCTTTCCGCAGGTAAAGATCCCCAGATGGAACGTTCCTACGGAAACCGCTACCTTAAGCATACAATTTTTCAGGATTCTTGCAGAAAACAGCTGGAATCCCGCAGATCCATTTCTTCATCCGGCAGGAAACTCCTTCCATCCGGAAAACCGGCTCCTTTTGTTCCCGCCGGTCAAAGTACCCAGATGATCATAGGGGCAACCGGAGAAACCGATCTCCAGTTACTGTCTACCACCCAGAAACTATATCAGCAATATGATCTCAAACGGGTTTTTTTCTCTGCATATGTTCCTTTGAATGAAGATTCTGCTCTGCCAGACCTGGAAACCTCTCCTCCACTTCTTCGAGAACATCGACTTTACCAGGCAGACTGGCTCCTTCGCTATTATGGATTCCACGCAGAGGAACTACTGACCATTGATCGTCCAAATTTTAACATTATGCTGGATCCCAAATGCGACTGGGCTCTCAGACATCTGGAACGTTTTCCTGTGGAGGTCAATCGAGCCAGCTATGAAGATATTCTCCGTGTTCCCGGCATTGGTACAAAATCGGCTTATCGGATCATCAAAGCCCGGCGTCAGGGAAATTTAGACTTTGACCACCTGAAAAAAATAGGCGTAGTCTTAAAACGAGCAAAATATTTTATTACATGTAACGGAAAAATGATGTATCGGATTCCCATTGACGAGGATTTTATAACAAGACAGCTAATTGGCGAAGATGCCAGACAAAGCTGGGAGATTGACCATCCACAGACATTCCGTCAGCTTTCTCTTTTTGATGATTTTCATTTTGAATCTGAGGTGACTGTGGAAGACTCCAGAAAATCCATACTTGGACAAATGTAGAAAGGATGTTTTTCATGACAACAATATTTACTTGCCATGACCAATTTGATGATATGATGACCTGCATCTATGATGCCTGGGCTTCCCGTCTGGGACACTCCAATGTGCGTCTGCTAACAGAACCTGTAGGAAATCTTGAATTATTCTGTGAATACAGACACGTTGATGCTGACTCTGATAAAACAACCAGTGTCGTTCACTCCATACAAAAAAAGATTTCTTTCAAAGCTTACCTTATGGTATATCGGGCAGCCATGTCTGATCAACCGGATAAGTTGGATGCCATATACAGATTTTTAGTCGCAGGTTTTCATTATGGAGCAAAAATCACTGATTATCTTAGAGAACCGGTGGTGATGAGAATGTTTGAATTAAACCGTAAAGTTGGAAATGAAGCTCATTATCACAAGGAATTTATCCGTTTTGCCAACATGCAGGGAAATGTTCTTGTGAGCCATATTGAACCTAAAAGTAATGTTCTTACAATCATTGCTCCTCATTTTGCTGATCGAATGCCTTCTGAAAACTGGATGATCATCGATGATAATCGCTACACAGCGGTAGTACATCCCAAAGATCAGGAATATTATCTGACCGCCCTTTCGCAAAAAGAAATGGACCAGCTGTCCCAAGAGACAGATGACCCATTTGTTGACTTATGGAAAGGTTTTTTCCATTCTATAGGTATTAAAGAGCGTTATAATCCAAAATGTCAGAGAAATATGCTGCCACTGTGGTATCGAAAACACATGACGGAATTTCGTTAAATCTGTTTTTTGTATGAAAGAGTTATTTCGATATTTTAATACCAAACAAATATTATTTTCTATTTTTTAATACATACTCTAAAAATGCCTGACATCCCTCTTTTACATCTCTATAAGTTTCGTCAAAATTTCCTGTATACCATGGATCTGCAATGTTTCCCGGATGTCTGGAAAAATCCAGTAGTAAGTGGATTTTTCCTTCCGGATCACTTCCAACCATACGTTTCATATTTTTCAGATTAAAATGATCCATTCCGATCAGATAGTCATATTCTTCATAATCTTGTTTGGTCATCTGCACAGCATAATGTTTTAAAACAGGGATTCCAACTTCCCGCATTTTCTGAACGGTTCCGTAATGCGGTGGATTACCTATTTCTTCTCTGCTGGTTGCCGCTGAGTTTATGTAAAATTGATCTTGTAAGCCACGCTTATTCACCATGTCCTGGAAAACAAACTGAGCCATGGTAGAACGGCAGATGTTGCCGTGGCATACAAATAGTATTTTTATCATTATTTGAACCTCTTTCTTTTTATCACGTTTTATGAATTTTTGTGAGTTTTTCCTTTATTTACGCACTTTCCAAGCATCTTGAATATTTTTTGTCATTTTTCATTTCTTTACAAATCTTCATATAACTTAGCTTCTATCCATGATAAATCCAATGATAAAATATCATACTCTTTTATAATTTATCATCACTGATATCTGCCGTTTTTTTATGCTTCGATCTGTGTAATTTCTTTAACTCTTTTTTTGCATCATCGTATTGCAAATGTGCATATGTATTTAATGTAACACCAATGTCTGAATGTCCCATTAAATACTGCAATGTCTTTGGATTCATCCCTGATTTTGCCATATTACTACAATATGTATGTCTACATACATGCGGTGTTACTTTCGGCATAGGAATTTTATAAATTTTGTTGTACTTTTCCCTGATATGTTGAAAATACTTTTCCCAATGCATCGCAACCATTGGTCGATCATTCTTATCCAAATATAAAAAGCCTTTCTTTCCATCTACAACAAATTCTGTTTTTGGCTTTTTTCTATTGTTAATGATCGTTTCAAAACATTCATACACTTCCTTACTCATTGGAATCATTCGATTTCCATTGTCTGTTTTGGGTTTCTGAATTACATACTGCATTTGATTTGTACGTTGCAATTGATGATCAATCACAATCCTTTTATTTTTTAAATCAATATCATCCATTGTCAAACCACAAAATTCAGAAATTCTCATTCCTGTTTTAAAAAGAATATAAATCCCCTCATAATATCGTTTAAAATGCTTATCATTTTTTACAAACTCCAAAAACTGACGTTCTTGTTTCCTTGTAATGGATTCCCTAGTAACAGAATCATTCACAACAACTGTTGCTAATTGAAATTCAAATGGATTTTTCAATAACAGATCATCGTCTACCGCCATTTGAAATGCAGGTCTTAAGACTCCTCGAATACTATGAATTGAACTATATCCTCTTCCGCCATCTTGTAAACCAATTAACCAAATCTTAGCATCTGATAATTTTACAGTATCAATTCTTCTACTTCCAAATTCGTCTTTCTTTAATATATTTATTACTGTTCTGTATCCCACTTGTGTTGTATATCTTACACCTTTCTTCTGTAAGGTATATTTATCAACCAATTCCAATACAGTCATTCCACTGCCATGATAAGCAATTCCTTGACTCTGTACCTTATTAAGCTCTGCAATTTGATCTCTTAAGGCAACACATTCTCTTTTTCCTTTGGGAAGTCTGTCCGTTCTCTCTAATTTCCAACTATATAGGCATTTTTGTTTTCCAGACACATAATACGTATAACGATAACGCCCATCTTTGCATTGACTCTCTCTATCTCTTAAAATTCTATTTTTGTTGTCTCTTCTTTTCAAACTCATATGAATCTCTCCTTAAATAAAAGAGAGTCTCTGCCATAGTACCTACCCATTATATCATGACAAAGACTCACTTTCTATATTTTAAATGCTTTCCACGCTATCCAAAAATTTTTCAAATTTTTTTCGCTTAATCTGCGTTTTTGCACCATTATGCAAGATAAAATCTGCACCCTCATGATTTTCAACAATCCAACGTAATTTTCCTTGACCAATTCCAAAATATTCTGATGCCTGTGTTATACTCAGCGAATATTTTTCAGAAATAGGGACTATATTCTTTTCCATATGAACCATCACTCCTCTCCAAACAATCATCATTAAATAAATATGCTTTAAAGACTTCTCCATCCTGATTCACAAACATCCCTTGAATATCAGTATCAATCATATCACTAGCATCTATATTATCTAATATGATTTGTGATAATGTTTTCTCTGCTCTTCCACAGATTCTGGCAGAAATATTGTTCTTTATAGCACCATTAATAACATCTACTGATGGTCTTTGAGTCGCAAGCAATAAGTGAATTCCAAATGCTCGACCAAGTCTGGCAATCATACTCAGTTTTCTTTGAATTATCGCAATCTTATTCTTTTCTTCCTTATTGTATCCTGTCGTGTCCATTAATTCTGCGACTTCATCGCATGCGAACACAATATGCTGTAGTTTATTTTCTTCTCGTTCATTATAGATGTCGATATCTTTATATCCTTTACTTCCGAATATTATTTGTCTATCCAATAATTCTTTACAAATACCATCCAGATTGCTTATTACATCTTCAATTGTTGTCACAAAATGGCAATATTTATCCCATTTATACGAAAAATCAACTTTTCCCTTAAAATCAGCAATATATACAGCATAGTCTTTTTTTATACATTGCATCAATAACAACTTCAATAAGTTTGTTTTTCCCGATCCAGTCGAACCGCCTAATAAGATATGTGGATATACATCTAAATCGACAGATATTTGTTTTCCCATACTTTCCCCCAGAATTAAACTATTTCTTGGTGTTAAATATGAATTTTCCCAGTAAATCGGCATACTGTAATCAAATTTTCCTTTCATTCCCTCTATTATAATCTCTGTATTTTTATTGCCAATTTTTATTTTAGAAATCGATATATCTAATGCACTCTCGATCTCTTGTTTTTTATCTTTCCATTTTTCAATTCCTATACCAACAGAATTAAATCTTATTATAAAAAAATTATTATCTGTCATTTTTTGCTCCAAATATATAGGTTCTTCTCGTACCTTATTAACTAATCCTACCATCTGAAATGCTTTTGAATACTTTTCATCAATGAACCACTCGCTCCATTTCATGCAAAAAAATCCTATAACTGGTGCTAGAATATAAATAGTACAAGTCAAAATGAGAATTCCCAATCTATTATTTCATGGTACAATGTAGGTACCGCACTGAAGGAGGATCTCATTATGGCAAAGCACTATGACAAACAATTTAAACTGGATGCAGTCCAGTATTATCATGATCACAGAGACTTAGGACTGCAGGGCTGTGCATCAAATTTAGGAATCAGTCAACAAACATTATCACGTTGGCAAAAGGAGCTACGTGAGACAGGTGATATTGAATGCCGTGGTTCCGGTAATTATGCTTCTGATGAAGCAAAAGAAATCACACGATTAAAACGTGAACTTCGTGATGCACAGGACGCTCTTGATGTACTAAAAAAAGCAATCAACATTCTGGGAAAATGACGGAAGCCATTTATCTCGAAGTTGCTGAGAAGGCAGAAACTGCCCATAAGGCTGGACGCCGGGTTTCTGTCTCCGGAATGTTGAAATATCTCGGCGTTTCCCGTTCTGGTTACTGTGCATGGCTAAAACATGTTCCTTCAAACGCTGAACAGCGTCGTGAAGCGGTAAAAGCCAAAATCAAAGATATTTATAATGAATCAAAACAGAATTACGGTGCCCCAAAGATTACCAAAGAACTGAGGAAATCAGGAGAAGTAATCTCTGAACGTACAGTTGGAAAATACATGAGGCAAATGGGAATTAAAGCACAATGGGTAAAACCATGGACTATTACCACAAAAGATTCTGACTTCAGTAGCGAATTGCAAAATATCCTTGATGAACAGTTTAACCCGGAACGCCCAAATGCTGTCTGGTGTTCTGATATCACATATATCTGGACGATAGACGGATTTGTTTATCTAACCAGTATTATGGATTTATATTCCAGAAAAATCATTGCCTGGACACTTTCTAAAACACTGGAAGTATCCTGCGTGATTGAAACAATAAATAAAGCAAAAGCAAGACGTAAAATCAAAGAACCACTAGTTCTGCATTCAGATCGCGGCAGTCAATATGTATCCAAAGAATACAAAAAAGCGACTGCTGGTATCCAGTGCAGTTATTCAAAAAAAGCTCATCCATGGGATAACGCATGCATCGAATCATTTCATGCATTGATCAAACGTGAATGGCTGAACCGGTTTAAAATCCGAGATTATAATCATGCATATCAATTGGTTTTTGAATATCTGGAAGCATTTTACAATACAAAACGTATTCACAGTCATTGTGACTATATGTCTCCAAATGAGTATGAAAAGTTGTATCGTAAAATCCAGAAAGACGAATTGCAGATGACAAGTTAGGATGAGGAAAAACTCATTTTAACTTGTACTAAATCTTGACATAGGACCAAACAACTAAATTCAATACAATATAGTTGCTTTGATATACCAAACTATCCCATCCTGATATAACATCATTCATTGAATTATGTTGATGGTGCATCTGCACCATCAGCATAACAATTACATAAATGATTATCATTTTTTTCTTTTGTTTCGCCGTACTTATTAATGTTTTACCTCTTTCGTAAATTCTCTTTCTGTTAATATTTTCTCTCACACATTCTCTTTTTTCATTCATCTTTTATACCTCTCCTTTTTATACTCAATTACCTTGCCATCACTATCCAACTCAATAACCTTATCAATTCGCCTCACTAACGCATTCCAAGTTTCTTTGCTGTTAACCTGAACATCTCTGTACTGATCCTCTAATGGTAAATTAGATAGTATATACACTTTCTCGTAACACGCTGTCCGATCCATATATCTAGCAGGAAGTTGCACAGGATATCTGTCCAAATAACATAACATTTCAGAGATGGGTATCTGACTCCTATACTCATCAAACACCAACACTTTTTGCCCACTGTATGCGTCAAAACTAATACTTCCATGTCGATAATTCGTAACTCGACATATCTCATTCAACTTATAATTGTCATAGACTGTCCTTGTTTTTCCCACTCCTGTTTTCCCAAAAATATAGATTGTTTCTATATTTCTCATGCACATTGAGAATTTTTCTCTATTAAAAATCTCCCGCAGATTATCAATATCCTTTCCTTTAAATAAATACTTTTTCTTTTTTGAATAATCTCCAAAGTACTTCGACCTTCGCTTATCATATTCATAATTACTGTTTGATCAGGTGCTTTTTCTTCGTTTTCAGATGGGCATGCTCCACTTTCAAAAAAACTATCCTTTAATGATGTTCTTGACTTTTCACTTTTTTCCCACTTTCCAATTTTCTTAATATAATCTCGATTTTCTTTCGCAGACCCATATGCTCGCTCGATGTGCGCAATCGGAAATCTATTTTTCACTGTTCCAAACCGAATTGGCGCATGTGAAAACAGAAATATATGTACATGTTCTCTTCCTTTTTCAGCTCCAACTTCATGCGCAAAACAAAAATAATTTAATGTTAATTTATTTCTTAAGATATCTTTAAGCATATCATCAGAAATTCCATGTTCCTTTGGAGAATTAATTGTTAGTTGATATTTTCTTGATTGACTTCTACCATCCATTTCTACATCCTTTCTTTAATACTTGCTACATGCTACTTACTTACACACAGGTAATACTAACCTGTGTGCAACGCCAAGGGAAAACCCTTTTCGGCATTTTCCCTTGGCACAGATACAGTTTTAACTCTTAGTCTGCTTAATAGCCTCTGCACTTGCTGAAATATCGTAATCTCCATTTCTCCAGTAAATACGCATGTCCAATTTTTTCCAACTCGTGATCTGGCAATGCAACAACATATCTGTAACCTTCAATATTTTCCGTTTTTTTCCCATCCACATATACATAACAAGCTCTAACATCAACTAATAAAGGATTAGCACCTATTGTCGCATTTGCATCAATCACAACATCTGTAATTTTCATGTATTCTATTACTCCTTCTTATTTTTTTCAACTGATCAATTGATAGCTTAATTATAATCCTTTCTCAAATCAAAAAATTGACCGCTATTAGCGGTCAACTTTTTTAAAATTCTTCATAAACTTCCCTTGCTTCTAGTGCTTTTCTTTTACAATTCATGTAAGTTCCTCTCTTTCCATTCTCTTTATAAATTTTATCAGCCTCTAAAACTAATTTCCCTGCAAAATTCCATTTTTGTTTTTCAGTTAAATTTTTTACACGCTCTCTTGGTATTTCTAATATATCCAATATAACTTTTTCGATACAATCATCATCTTTGTCATACAAACTTTGTCCACACTCATAAAAAAAATCATAACATTCTTCCTTGGTTAACAACAATCCAAGACAAACTTTTATTATTATATCGCTATCCAGTTTTGCTATATTTTTATATTTTCCTTTCAAAAATTTATTAAATGTTTTATAACTTTCAAATCCTGTTCTTTCCATAAAACATTGTTTTGTTTTAACTCGTGGAAGATATTTTAACACTAACGCTTCAAACACCAATGCATACCTGTCTCGTCCCATATCTTTTTGTTTTCCATTCTTAATTTCCTCATAATATTCTTCTACTAATTTTGCATTTCTTACCATTGATTCAATCTCTAATTCAGAAATATTTTTATCGTTTGTTGCCAATATAACAAACAAATTAATGGGCATGGTTTATATACTACTAAACAATTATCAATTAACAACAGCTTTGTTTTTTTATTTTTGTTTATATTTATTGATATCATATATAGCCTCCTTTCATACTGCCCATGATTTTGAAATGCTGTCTTCTTTCTTTAAACACAAAAAAGGAACATATTGTTTAATAATATGTTCCTTTTGCTTTTATCTAATTTATTCAAATGTCTCTTATGCTTTATTGTATCTAAAAAAAAGCATACTACACCTTTTAATTAATTTCTTTCCAAATAATAACAAATTTCTAATAATACCCTAATTCTAATAATAACCTAATTCTGATAAATTCTAATAACAATATTATTATATTACATTTGTTAAATAATTTCAATAAATTCTTTTTAAACAAGAGGACTTAAAAACCTTACAGTCCTTAAGTCCTCTAAAACAATTTTCTTATTCTATTGATCTACGTTCCGTAAAGAACTGCCCTACGGCGTCTCAGCTCCGCTTTGTTTCTTTACCTCACTTGTATTAACTTTATTTTTACAATTTAATTTGATTTACATCCTCGATACTAATCGTAGTCAATTCTTCATCTGTTAAGTCTGAATCATTTGCTAATCTATTTGCTTGATTTACTAAAACCATTTCAAAATAATTTCTTACATCTCGTCCATTAGCAAAATTATCATCTATTAAAGCACATTTATTTTTAAAATATTGATATACAACGTGCTGTGCTTCTTCCTCTACTAACATTCCAGATTTATTACTCATTCCCATAAATATTGCGAACAATTCTTCCGCCGTATAATCTTCAAAATAAATAAATTTATTAAATCTCGAACGTAATCCAGGATTTGAATCTAAAAACTCATTCATTAAATCAGGATATCCCGCAACAATCACAATCAAATTTCCTCTATTGTCTTCCATTGCTTTCAACAATGTATCTATCGCTTCTTGACCGTAATCATTTTCTCCTTTTCCTGCCAATGTATACGCTTCATCTATAAAAAGAATTCCACCTATTGCTTTAGATACAACTTCTTGAACTTTAAGTGCTGTCTGCCCTACATATCCACCAACTAATCCCGATCTATCAACTTCTACTAGTTGTCCTTTTGAAATTATTCCTAATTTCTTGTAGATTTTAGCCAAAATTCTTGCAACCGTTGTTTTACCTGTCCCAGGATTTCCTGAAAATACAAGATGCAACGACATTGATTCTTGTTTAATTCCTCGATCTTCTCTTATTTTTCTAATACGTAATAAATTAATCAATGAATTAACATCTTGTTTAACATTCGTTAACCCTGTTAGATTGTTAAGTTCTTCTAACAACATTTCTATTGTTTCCTCGTCATCCATTGTTTCACATTTTTCTTCGACGTCGTTATATCCTATCTCTCTCTCCATTTCAGTCAATTGCTTACTAAATGTATCTCGAGCATTAATTCTTAATTTATTTAATGCAAGCATATAATTTTCTAATTCATCCTTTGTTATTTCACCATCGCATGCCAAAAATTCCTTTCCTATCAATTCATATAATAAAAGTATATGATCTACCATTCTCATTCCTACATTAGGTTCCTGCTGATCTGCTAAATTTGCAAGAATTATATCTCCATCAAACAAAATTTGAAACGATAATGGCAGTACATCAAAATTAGATAAATCATATAATTCATTTTCATTTATGTATTCAACAAAATTATCTACTGTAAAATACCTTTTTAAATAATCAGAAACAAACTCTATTTCATCTTGTTTAACTACTCCATCTGAAGCACTTAAAAATGCTATCCATTTTATTAAATCTATATTTAATATATCTTGACAAGTTATTTCTAGATTTTGATCTCCAAAGTACTTTTTATAATCTATATATGGTTCTATTATTTCACATGTTTTCTTTAAAGCTTCCAAGACGCCCATAACTGTTTCATCTAACATTTTATTTTCTCCTTACTAATTACCGTATATTTTTTCTAAATTATCAATTATTTTATTATAATGTTCCGTGCAATAATATTCTGTCTCCCCTGAGAATCCTTCTACTTCATGAGTTCCTTCTCTATCACATTGTTCGCACTTATGTTCCGATGCGGATCCATTACCAACATCTTCTTCCATCATATTAATTGTATCTTGCATCTCATCATAATGTTCCTTGCAATAATACTCTATTTCCCCTGAAAATCCTTCTACTTCATATTCTCCTTCTTCATAACATCCGTCTACTGCACAATAATGTTCTATTGATGTATCCTCATCTGTATCTTCTTCATCAGCTTCTTCCGAAGTGTCATCTGAACTATCATCGTAACTACTGTCACTTTCTGTTACATCCTCTGTTGTTTCTTCTGTCGTGCTATCTTGTTTCCCTACTTTTGATGAATTTGAACATCCCGATAAGCTTATAATCCCCACCAAAAGTATCGTTATTAAATATAACCTCTTTTTCATACTTCTCCCTTTCATACTTTTTGAAAAAATTATTACACTTATAAATTATAGTCACTTTAGTAACCACAGTCAACTACACAAGCATATACTATTCTAAAATTATTAATATTACACAAGGAGATGGGCATGATTGAATATAGTCCATTTTGGAATACTTTAAAAAATTCAAAAGTAACAACATACATCCTTATCCACAAACATCATATTTCCAGTGCCACCATAAACAAACTAAGGAAAAACAAGCCTATCACAACAACATTAAATGATCTTTGCAAAATATTAAATTGTCGTATAGAAGATATTGCTCAATATAGATATTCTAACGATGATCAGTTTTTATAAATCACAAAAAGGCTTAGAAATTTTACAATTTCTAAGCCTTTCATAAATAATTTTTCTATTTAATTCTAAACATATCAATTTATATCTTGTGAATTTTGATCATTATCGAACAATCCTTTTACTAACAAAATTCTTTCCTGAATTAAATTAATACATACCCTATAAGAATCTTCCAATTCCAAAGTTTCATTCTCCATAGCACAACCTAATACTTCACTAATTGCATTTGCTTCGTATAAAGCTCTGTTTATCTGGTCTTTTGTTTCAATTTCCATCTTGATTTCCACCTTTTCGAAATATTAATATAAAAATATTGTACTATGGCAAAAACCCTCTTCAATCATGATAATTTAATGTTAATTCTTCCAGTTTCTTTCTTATATTTGTGATAAAATCGTAGGTTCCCGCAAAATGTTCAAATATTGCCGTGGCAGATAAAAAGTACTCGAACCATAATTATTTTTCCTCTCAAATTGCCGTGAAATGCCGTGTTTTGCAAGGTTTTACCGGCATTCCCGGATATTGTAAATTTCATCTATTGTACTACACTTTTTGCAAAATGTGGCAAAACGGTGCAAATCACTTCCATGTGTAGTAGTCAAATCGTAGTCAGTTAGGGGGGCAGACTACTGCTTAGAGGGGTGCACCCCCCTCTTACATTCATCAATACATTCTACTCTTCGATATTCTCTGCGATTATTTCTATTTCTTCATTCAAAAGCATCAACAATATTTTCTTCTGAGATATCAATTTTAATAGAATCCAATGGTTTTGAAGTCCCTACCAAGGTATTAATTCTTGCTTTCTTTTCAAGTAAATACCTTTTGTTATAAAAAACATCTGCATATTCTAAAACAGTGTTCATTTGAACTATATCAAATAGTGCTCCAATAACTGCTCCTGCCACTGGAACAGCCTTTCCTACAGCTTTTTTTGACAACCCTTTTCCAATCTGTTCAAACACACCTTTGAACAAGCTCTCCTCAAGACTTTTTTGTCCTGCCTTTTCCAGTGCAGTTTTGGCAGCTCTATTTGCTAATGCGCGCATCTGACAAATAAGCAAGGTAAGCCCTCCATGTTTAGCCATTTCTTCCCATGTTTTTTTACTCAACTGCTTTACTGTAGTTATTTCAGTCATGAGCATTATTTTTCCAATAATTCCAGTCACTTCATTTGTCCCTTGACTATTTGGACTTAATGCATTCATAAACACATCACTGGCTATTATAAGTTCTGAAGGATCATTCTTAATATCATATCCATAATACATTGCAACAGATTGAACTGCCCTATAATACAAAAAAGTACTCAATACTAAATTGAATGGTAATCCAGCAAATCCAAAATACCCAGTTGCTCCACCTTCTACCAAAGCAAAACCTAAGTCTTGTGTTTTATATTTATTCACCAATTTAGAAATATCATAACTGCGTGCCAAGCACACTTCTTCTAATGAAGTAATTTCAACATCTTTCGACACATCATTTATTTTGTTAACAATCGCGCGATCACTCACCGTCAATTTTGCTGCCTGTTTTTCTAATATTTCAAAACCTTCAACAGCAACTTTCATACATTGAGCATATAATTCATTTTCTGTGATTGTCTCTTTAGCCACCTTTCCAATATTTTTGATAGGATTAGGAATAATTCCTACAACCTTTTCCCCTGTTTTCGCTAATACTCCTGGTTTTACCAATTTTCCATATCTATCTGTAAGGGCTTTAATTGATGCGTCTTCTTTTGCATCAATAATTGGTGATGGCAACAATATATTTTTTCCTTCAATCATATACGCCTCCTCCTTTGTACAATAACTTGTATTTTTCGCGAATTAACATAAATGCTTTTAAATGAATTTTCGTCTTTCATTACTTTAAATATAAAAATAAAACTATTCAATTTTATTATAGCATCCCACTTTTCTATTTACCATCAAAAAAAGACACCCAAGTCATTAACCTGAGTGCCATCAAATTCTCTGCCCGTCTTTAGGATTTAGCACTAGCTTTTTTGGCAATAATAGAAAATCAAACTCATCTCAAACCAGCATGTTTGCTGGCTTTTTTCGTGAAGAAGTCCAGAAGCTTAACCAAGAATCCCAGAAAAAGAAACACTCCGAAAAAATCCGTCAGATATCTGATGAATCTCCTGAAAGATTCCTTGGATATTTCCCTTAAAAAAATCTGAATGATTCTCTTGGCTGTAAAAAATACATTGACCTTATCTATGCAAGGGCCGTCCGCCCATGCTCGAAGTCCAGGACTTATGATGAAGTCATTCCAAAGCTATTTGAAACCTATAACTTTTCCCTTGATCAGCTTTATTCTGGACTTGGATATATTGGTTCTGAATACGAAAAGATCATTGAGATCGACAAGGAAGATGATTTCCGGCTGAAAGGACCATCGAAAGAAAACAGGAAAGATCCGATCGTTGGGCTTAGACTGCTCCTTGATTCACACCAGATCCCGATCGGAATGAAAATGTATCCCAGCAATCAAAGCGAAAAACCTGTCATGCGAACTATCATTGACGGATTAAAACAAAGAAACCAGATATCCGGCAGAACGATCCAGGTCACCGATAAGGGATTTAACTGTTTTAACAACATCCGCCATACACTCAAGGCAGGTGATGGATATATTTTTTCTAAATCTGTAAAAACACTTCCCGAAATAGAAAAAATCTGGGTACTGCTTGAAAATGATTATATGGATGTAAAAAATAAGAATGGCGAGGTCCTTTACCGTATAAAAGAATGTGTGGATGATTTTCCTTATCATTATACAGATACTGATGGGCACAAAAAAACTTTAAAACTTAGGGAAAAGCGTATTGTAACATACAATCCGAAACTTGCTGAAAAACAGAAATATGAAATCAGCCGACAGGTTGAAAAAGCAAAAAGACTTCAGGCATCTGAAGCAAAACGTTCTGAATATGGTGACAGTTCAAAGTATGTCACTTTTGTTCCTGCTGATAAAAAAGGGCAAAAACAGATGGAAAGATTAAAATAGAAATGAACGAGAAAGCAATAGAAAATGCAAAAAAACTTGTCGGTTACAATATGCTCATAACGTCAGAAATCCGTATGTCTGCTACTGAAATCTATGCCGCTTATCATAATCTCTGGAGGATTGAAGAATCCTTTCGGATTATGAAAACCCAGCTAGATGCAAGACCTGTATATCTGCAAAAAGAAGAAACTATTACCGGGCATTTCCTTATATGCTATCTTTCCGTACTGCTGACCAGACTCTTGCAGATATATATTTTAAATGATAACTACGGAGTAGCAGAACTTTTTGATTTCATACATGACTTCAGAGTGGCAAAAGTATCTGATCGAAAATATATAAATCTTACCCGAAGCTCTGCTTTTATAAAAGACCTAGCAATCCAAACAGGATTGCCATTAACCTCATATTTTCTTGGAAAGGGAGATATAAATAAAGTGCTAAGTCATAGGTTTTAATCTATGGCTTAGCACTACTTTTTTATTTCAACTCCGAAAGTCAGGTATTAATTCAAGCATTCTACCTTTATTATGAACGTTTTTCATCAAAATAAAAATGGCAAAGTGCTTATCGTAACACTTCGCCGAAAGCCTAACCGGTTTGAGCATAACAATGCTTGGTTAGGTCTGCTTTATTATTTTATGCAACTCTGCTGCATTTATACACTTAGATGTGCTTTCCAATCCGCCGGAAGATTCATTGCTGTAAGACTGACTACACCAATATTATTTTGAATCAACTTATCAAAAGCATCTACAAATACTGTCCATTTCTCATCGGATGAACGCAGATACTTCATCGCCAGTAGGATTTGATACAAACCGTTATGTACCGGCGGTGGTGTGACTTTATCTGCATCCAGAATTTCCGGTGTCGTATGTATTGTGCGATTGTAAATTCTGGAATTATGAGCACACATATTACGCAAGACTGAAACGCCCTGTATCCATGAAGCAAGCATTTTCTGTGATGGATTTACCAAATTTCCTTTTTTCGATTTATATTGGTAATTAGCCGCTAATATAGAATACGAACTTCCAGTACCTGTTTTCAAATTCTTAATTATTTTCGATAGCGTACCAAATGAAAGCACTTCAACAGCTGCCCATACAGGCACCTCTCCATCATGATTGTCAAAATTATGTTTGATAAACACATCATTAGAGCGAGCAATTTCTGACGCTACGGTAGACATATTCTGCCAATACAGTTTTTTCTCTTTAAAAATCGATGAATCCTGCAAAACAAGTGGTTCTCCGTGCATAAGCAACGCTTCCACTAATCGTACTCTCAAAGCCACTTCAATCTTGGAAATCATTGAAAAAATCAAAGCAGATAATTCCTGATCAAATTGATACAATTTTAAAATATCTTCAAACTTTGTTCCCGGAACATACTTCTTTGTAGCATTATCATATAATTGGAACAAGTATCCACGCAAACGATAAAATCCAACTGACTTTAATGCCTTTTCTACGTCCGCACGAGAAGTAATTACCATTCCTGCATCAATATAAGATTGTACCTGCTGTGCTATTGTTAATATTTGTTTCGGATATTGATACATAAAACACCCCATAAATGAAAAAGTCCCACCGGGTTGCGCATGAAAAATCAGAGGCGTGGTGGGTTCTGTTACTATCATTATACAACTTTTATTGCGGCTGTCAAGATTCCTTTTTCAAAAAAGAATACAAGCTCCCACTATTTCATGCAGTACATACTTTCCGATAGGACGTTCTTCCTCCCTTATACTGGTATACTCAGCTCATCAAAATGAAATAAAACGCCAAGTGATGTTCCTATTGGCTTTGTATTAAATGCATCGATTACATTTTCCAGTGCCATTTTGCAGAGCTCCGGAATTCTAACAATTCTCAATAAAGCAGCTGTATTTTTCGCATCATCTAAAGCATCATGCTCTTTCCCTGAAAAATCTACTCCTGCATACATTACTGCATCTTTCAAGGATACTGCTTTAGATAGACCAAGTGTTTCTCCATATTCTTTCTGAAAGTCCTGAAAATCCTGTAGTAATTTTGTATCTTCTTCATTCAGACAGATTCTTTTTAATTCTATTTCCTTTGTAATCTGTTCATAGTCAGATTCGCTCCACTGGTAAATATGAATCTCATCTTTAATGCTGTGGCACCAGGAAAAGAACTGTTCCATTGCTTCTGCAAAAACAGGAGCGTTCTGCACCATCTTTGTCGAAATACCGGTTAATTTCTCAAACTTTCTTTCAATCCGCTCATTATATTGAGGTTTCACCAGCGTATTAAAATATCCGATTTCCTGATATTGGTCATCTAACAAAACAGCACCTATTTGGATAATCTCTCTTCCGCAGATTATCTTTTCATCTTTAAACTTCTTGTCCAGTGCATTCATTTCCAAATCAATTACAATGTGCTTCATAACCATTTCTCCTTCTACTTTCGTTCCTTCACTGGTTTCAATGCTGACTTATTCCGAATTCCCAGCTTTTCACTGAATTCCGGGTTCTTTTCCATTTTTTCAATGATACTGATCAACTGCATTCTTTTTACTACATCCATCCCCACACCTCATTTGCTCTTCCTTATCCTTGCTGTTTTTCTATGTTTTCAGTATAATAATTTTGTATTCAGAAATACACGTTGGAGGAGAAGACTTAGACACGTGTATTTCTCCAGTTTTGAGAAATGAGGGAGAATTATTAATGGGTAAACAATCAACGAGAGAGAACAAAAATATATATCAGCTGTGCCGGGAAGCCCAGGGGCTCACCCGTGAAAGGGCGAGTGAAAATATGGTAGGTGTATCTGCCTCAAGAATTGAAAAAATCGAATATGAGTTGCAGGAGCCGACACCTTACGACATCATCCAGATGGCCGACTGTTATAAAAGACCGGATCTTTGCAATTACTACTGTTCCCACAAATGTACCATCGGTGACCGTTACGTTCCAGAAGTTGAGATATCCGAATTATCCAATATTATTCTGGAAACGATCGCCAGCCTAAATGAAATCAATCCATTGACCAGCCGCCTGATTCAGATTGCACGGGATGGAAAAATTTCAGATGATGAAATCAAAGACTTTGCGTTTATCAGCAAAAAACTGGATGAAGTATCTCTAGCCATTGATTCACTAAATTTGTGGGTGGATAAAACCGCCAGTGAAAATAATATTAATATTGAACTATTAAATGCTGAAAAAGAAAAACTGAAATAACAGAAGAGGGCAGTAGTTTACGGAAATCCCGTAAAACACTGCCCATTCTAATACCCTGTAAAAGAGTATGAATCATTTTATAGTTGTCTGAGGATTCCCTCAACTCTACGGATTGCTTCTGCAACCTGCCGGGAAGCCTGATTGATTCGATCCTGCACCATCCAGTCTACAACAAATCCATCAAAAAACCAGTTAGCAAAAGAAAGGAAATCACCTGTCTCAATATCCAGATGACAGGCCATAATACCACCTCTACGATTCTTGGATTCTGAGTTTATGAGTTCTTTAATCCAGAAATTATTTGGTAATTACAACTTTTCCCTCAGAGTCAAGTAATGGAGTAATCCCACCTGCATATCCCGATTTCCAAATCAAATAGTTCACACCAGTCTCATGATCTACTAAAATCTGACGAACACCCGCATCTTTTAACTGAGAACCGTCAACAAAGACAACCTCAAATCGTTCTTCTTTTTTTGCCATATTTCAATTCTCCTATAAATCTTGATTTACTTTCCTAATGTGTTGCTGTTTTTCGCTGCGGCTTTTGCACTTATCGTATTTGTCGATTCAAACAGAGAAGAAGTCGGTGCAACCGGACTCATCAGAACTCTTCCTGTTCCACGATATACATTTACAAGGCCTTCTCCACTGACTGCGGATCCTACCAGTGTCTTTGTCGTCCTTTCAACAGTAAAATCAAGGTTGGATGACCAGCATACTGCCAGATTTCCATCAATTTTAAGCTCATCATTTTCCAGTTCGACCTCAATCAGTTCATTCTCCGGAACATTACATTCCAGCGCAACCACACCGGTTCCCTGAAGACTCATATTGAACAGCCCTTCTCCACCTAATACAGCGGAAGAAACATTTTTCCTGGCAATGACATTTCTTTTCACGCGGGCATCACAGGCAAGGAACATTCCATCTTCAATGGTCATACCAACTGCTCCCCATTTCGATACATCCTGAAGGATAATATATTTGTATGTAGGCTCCAGTACCAGGCATCCTTCTCCAACATATTCCGGTTTCACAGCAGATTCTTTGGTAACAGCACCTTTTAATGCTTTTCCAAAAAGATCTCCGATTCCTTTTACACCAGATGTTGCCTGAACACTTCCTCCCATCCATTGCATAGAACCTGCCTGAATAACTGCCGAATAATCTTTGCTAATATCAATGACAACCTGTCTTCTTCTGACATTCATCTTACTCATATAATACTCATCGATTGCATTCATGGGAGATACACTGGCATCCTGTACATATTCCAATACATGGAAATTGTCCACTGTCTTAATAAATTTTCTGTTTTCATTTTCAAGATTTACAATTCGCATAATCGTTTTCTCCTCTCTTTTACCTTCCATCTAAAAATTCAAATAGAAACCCATCTGTTCTATAGGGAAATTATATCTTCTATATCCAAAAAAATACACAATTCATATGTGGAAATAGAATCCTGTATTCCACTATTTTTGAGAAATCCTCTTTTCTATTAATTTCTCCAACGATACCTCAAACCTTTTATCATCTTCCTCCGTCCGTTTTGCCGGACCTTTCAAATGATGCTTTTTCTTTGCATTTCTGACTTTCTTTGCTAGATGACGTTCCATCAGTATCTGATCGATATTCTCATTTGTATACCATTTACCGCTCTGATGAATGCCATAAGCACCTTTTCCCAGAATCATTGCAGCCACACCATAATCCTGTGTTACAACAATATCACCTTTCTGGCATAAACTGACCAGTTTAAAATCTACTGCATCTGCACCGTCTCCCACTGTGATCACTTCACTGTAATCCGAATATAAAACATGGTTTGTATCACATAAGAGAATAACTGGAATCTCATATTTCTTTGCTGTTTTTTCTACGATGAACACCACCGGGCAGGCATCCGCATCTACTAATATCCTCATCTTTTCTTTCCTTTCGTCAGATCATAACTTTCCCCAATCATACGCTGGATATCTTTATCCGGAACACAGCCATCTAGGATAATAGAATTCCAGTGTGTTTTGTTCATGTGATAAGCCGGAACAACAGATTCAAAAGCATTTCTCCAGAATTCTCTCCATTCCGGATCACATTTCACATTGATCCAAATATGTCCATCTTTATCATAGATAAGCGCAAATGTCTTCTTATTTTCCTTATGACGCATAACACACCAATTCTCATCATGAAAAGGATAATCTTCATATACATCTTGAAATGAATGGCAAAATTGTATGATCTCCTGCCTTGTCTGCATAGTTTCCTCTTTTCTTTAACCTTCCTCTCCCCGGATCGGAGCATCGAGTTTATAGTACCTGGTACTATAAATTGCATACATCTTGGTTAACAAACTTTCTAAGAAGTCTCTATTATCCACATCATCTACCAGAAGCATTTCTTTTGCACCTTCCAAGTAAAACATTATTATTTGGGTACGTTCACCTTACCTTCAATAATCTCCACTCTATTTTGGACTAACAGCATGTCAAATGCACTATTAACAGCCGCTGTAATATTTGGAGTCATTCTCTGGTAATTGTATGCACGAGCGCATTCCACACATAATTGCTCCTTTGTCAGACCAACACTCTTGGTCAAAACAATATACATAGCCTCGGCTAATTCATCAATTGAAACGTGGTTAATCTTCCTAGTATTCTTTCTTGGCACTATTTTGGTATAGCCTTCAGGATAATAGAAATCGCCTTTATTGATAACCTTTCTTCCAAGCTGTCTCAAACAGTAATCCACTTCTCTTTTAACTTTTACGGTTGCTTTCACATTACCGTATAGCGGTGCCATTTGCTGACAAATCAAATCATAGTGAACAGGATATAATGTATTCACGATCTCCATTACACAATCCGTACCGGATAGGTATCCGTTTCTTTGAGATAGTTGATTGAAGGATACTTCTTTCTCCTCAGCTAATCCATATGGATTTTCCATGTCTTCAATACTTATTACCTTTTCTTCGAATGAAACAAATTCTTCGGCTGTGGATTCCTGTTGGATAATACTTGGCTCCTCAACACCATAATCCGCAATAGCTTGTTCTATCACTTCTATCAAACGCTCGCCTTCTGTAATTGAATCTTTAATCCAATCGGTAGACCAAATACGATAAATTTTCCATCCCATATTCTCCAGAACGTCCTGTCTTAGACGATCACGCTCTCGAGCCGTTTTTGCCGAATGATAAGTTGCACCATCACATTCAATTCCAAGAACATATTGACCACTGATCGTTGGATGCTTGACTGCCATATCAATACGGTAACCTGAACATCCCACCTGCGTTGCCAATTTATATCCCCTACGATCAAGAAAATCGTATACAGCTTTTTCAAACGGCGAGTCATGCTGTGTAATATCGCTTTCAGTAATTTCTCGTTCCAATGAACTGATTCCGTTAATCGCAAAATCAATATACGCCCTTAAGAGTTTCGGTCCTTCCGCAGAGATACGATCTATATCAATATCTGTAGGCAAAATAGACCCCACTAATTTAATATTGTATTTTGCTCTTGTAATAGCTACATTTAGTCTTCTTTCACCACCAGACTTACTCAGAGGTCCAAAATTCATGCGTAAAATGCCCTGGTTATCCTTTGCATATCCAACACTAAAAATAATAGTATCTCTCTCATCACCCTGAACATTTTCGAGGTTCTTTACAAAAAACGCTTCTTCCTTCTCTTCGTTAAAGAAGGTCTCATATTGTTGGTTCTTCATACGCAGATCTCGAATCGCCAACTCAATTGCTTGCTGCTGAACCTCGCCAAATGCAATTACTCCTAACGAGCGATTTGGAAATTTATTAAAATGTTCAAATACCATTGCAGCAACTCGCTTTGCCTCAGGAACATTTCCTTTCTTACCACCGCGATCATAGAATCCTTCTCTAACATACACATATTCAACACCATTATCAGGAACCTTATCAACATTCGAAGGGAATGTAATTAGGTTGTGATGATATATTTTTGCATTTGAAAAAGCAATCAGGTGCTCATGACGACTACGATAATGCCACAAAAGCGTTCTTTCCGGAAGGAGATTTGCTTCGTCCAAAATTGATTCGTATGCTGTCGTATCATCATCTTCATCATCTGTATCAAAATCATCTGTATCTGATGTCGATGTTGTGAAAAAACTTGTCGGAGGAAGCTGTTTACTATCACCGGCAATAATAACTTGTTTGCCTCGAGCAATAGCACCAATTGCATTCTCTGTACACACCTGAGATGCTTCGTCAAAAATTACTATGTCAAACTGATAAGTATCGGCTTCAAGGAAAAGACTAACAGACAACGGTGACATCATCAAACATGGTTTCAAAACCATCAGCAGATTAGGAATCTGACGGAACAGCTTACGAATAGGCATAATTTTTCTTTGTTTGCTGAGTTCTCGCTTAAGAATACCCATTTCGTCCATTCCACTTGTGAACTTATCAAGTAACGGAAGATTATTTATCAGTTTACTCTTAACACGTGCCTTTGCAATTTCAAACTGTAGCTTATCCAATTCTGAAAATTCACGAATCGTGTTTTCCTGGTTTAATCGTCTAAAGTTCAAGATTGCAGGGTATTCCGGAAGTACTGCATCAAGCCATAGCCTGAAGAATCGCTTCTGGAAAATCGGAAGAATCTGGTATGGTTTAAACTTCTGCTCCTCAAATTTTTGAATATATTCTCCTAAGCCCTCTTCTGTACAATTCTTTCGTGCGTTGACAAAATCTATCCATTCTTCAAGCAAAAATAATCCATTACAACAACGCTTGATTCTTTCCGAAAGCGTATGAAGATTCACCGTCTCATATGTCTCTGATTCATCAAAAAGACTTATAAACCACTTGAACTCATAGCTTATATCTTGAAGCATCTGATCAATTTGTGTTTCGTATTTTCCGCAGTTTTCTATCACATTTTTATCAGAGCATATTCTTTCAATAAATTTTCCATTTGGTGAATACAGTGCTATTACTTCTTTAAAATGTACGGCCCATGTAAGGGCACTACGAACCTCATTCCAGGATGTAGCCATTCCGTCATAAAGGAAGTCATAATGTGATTTTAATACTGTTTCTTTAGAAACCAAAATGCGTATCATACTTTCCAGGACATTCAGAATATCTTTACTCTTAATGATGGCACTATAAGTAGTTAAGTAAGCATCGACTTGCTTAAAATCTGTATCCTCATAAGCAAATACACCGTCCATCACAGCCATAAATCTCGAAAGCAGGCTATTGCATTTTCCTTTCTCATGATCTACTTCCTCCAATGTTTGAAGCGCTAAAAATACATTTTCTGCAGTTATATCAACCGCTACATTCTTATAATATTTGCGAAGGAGTACACCGTCCTTTAGTAACTTTTCTCTGCTCTTTGCAGACCATTCAATAACCTTAATGACATCTCCCCATGAAGTATCAAGCCCCCTATATAAAAGGCCATATTTACCAATCATGTTTTCATCATCTGGAAGAAGCTGCTCAATAATAGTATGCATTTCACTTACAGCAGCAACAGCATTTTTCATTTCCACGTACATATTCAGTACATGTTGCATTGCCGAAAAATCTGTGTCTTCATATCTGAATTTTTCGCCAAATACGGAAACAATATTCTTACATTCATTGTCAATATCCGTACGAATCTGAGCTATTTCTTTTATCGTTGAAAGCACTGCAACAATTTCATCATCTTCCAGCTTAGATGATGTGCTTTTGTACAGTAGTTTCATCTGTTTCTGATCCGCACGATAACTACCTTTAAAGATTTTAAAGAAAGATGTGTATTCTGTCTTAAATCTTGCCAACATGCCCTCAAAATCAATGTCAAACACGCTTCTATCATAATTTTTAAGCACATTAGTTTTTAATGCTTGTATTTCTTCCGCTTTTTTTGCCGCAATAGCGATTTCCCTTTTGCACGAATCAATTAGATTTCCAGTATCAATCCTAGACATTTCCGAATGCTCAGATATATGACGCTGTAAACATTCAAGTTCAGAGATTATGGCTTTATATGAAACTAATTGATCAACATCCGAAATTGTATACTCTCCATTAGTTAAAAGGATTTCTGCTATCTTCTTTAACGTATCTTTTGCCTTATTAAAGGCTGTTTGCTTTCCGTAGCATTCTTGTGCACAATCATACAGAGTGTCAAGATCTTCCAATAACCAGTTTTTCGGCAGAATTACAAAAGGTTGCGAAGAAGCACTAAAACTTATTCGGTTATTTCTTTGAACATCATGCAATAATTCAAAATACGACTCCAAATAACCTGAAAGTACCTGCTTATAATCAAAAGTGAAAATATCAGCAGTAAACAAATTTTCAAGTCTTGCTTTTATCGAACGTATCTGTTTTGCTTGATCCTCTGCAACACTTCGCTCTCTTTGTAATAAAACAAATTGTTCCTCATGTGCTATTCTAGAAAGAATTTCTACACTCTTAATACATTTTTCAAGAATTTTCTGTTCACCTTCAATACTATCCACACTATTAAGATCGCACATGCAACGTTTTTTCAGAGAACAAATGCCTTGATTATTTACCTGGAAATACATATTTTGAAGGTCTTTAACTTTATCCTCATATACTCTTGATTCAGCTTCAAATAACTCAACTTCTTCCATGAATGGCTGAATATCATCTTCGGTTATCCAACTATATGGAATTAATGGAGAATTCTTTGCCACCGCAAACAACTTCTTTGCATCCTGTAAACGTGCATATGTACAATCATAGTTTAACGAAACGTCCACAAACATTTCATCAGTTGTTGAAGCAACTTGTCTTAATTTGCCTTCCAACTTAGGGAACCGTGCATTTACATCATGTCTTAACTCATTTGAAACAAATTGAACCACAGATCCACGCCAAGGATTGCTATCAAAATCCTCCGACATTTTTCCAATAGTATTCTTAAAATCAGTCAGCACATAAAGATATCTATTATACTTTTCAAACGAGGTATTCCTGACATCAGAAATACTGAAAATAACTTCTGGATAATCGTCAATGCTGGCAAGGATACCATTAACCTGATAAATAGTCATATTTAACGGCGCCACATTCGCAAAAATCTGCTCCGCATAATCATTCAATTTTTCTTTATCTTGATATAAAGCCTCCAGTTTCATAATGGCATCATCGCTTAACTGAGCCTTGTTTTTTGCAAGATTTAAAGACGCACGCAACTGTTCCAAGACAGCTTTTTTATTTGCCTTATGGCTGTGCAAAACAAGACAAAAATCATCCAGACCAGCAGCTGTTAATCTTTTGTGTACAACATCAAGTGCAGCCATCTTCTCTGATACAAAAAGGATTTTCTTTCCATCGGCTAAACACTCGGCAATAATATTAGTAATGGTTTGACTCTTTCCTGTTCCAGGTGGCCCCTGAAGCACGAAGCTTATACCCTTTTTTGCACACAGAATGGCTTCCTGCTGACTCGAATCAGCATCGACTACCTGAAATACATCAATAGGCCTCTGCATTTTATCAAAATCAAAATCGTTAAGATCTTCCGGTATATGCTGAACCGCTGTATGATCCCCTGCAATCGCACGTACAATTTCGTTTGAAACAATATCATCTTTATTTCTATTAAGATCACTATACATATTAATCTTCAAGAAAGAAAACAGACTAAGGCCTACATCTTCTGATATTGTCCAATTATTGTTTTTAATAGCTTTATTTGAAGCATCTAAAAAGCTTTGTAAACCTGATTCATCATCGTATTCTGGAAGAGAAATACCAAAATCGCTTTCCAACTTATATTTCAATGCTGGGTTCACAACAATTTCATCATCTGTCATCTGTAATACAAATGGATCTGCAATTGATTCCACTGTAAGACTAACTGGAACAAGAATAAGAGGTGAAACAATCTGATTCCTACTATAATCAGCCTCTGTCCATTTCAAAAAACCAAAACCTAGATATAAAATATTGATACCTTGTTCTTCGATTGCCATTTTGGCTTTGTTTCGTAGATTTCTAAGAGTTTTCTGAAGTTCTTTTACAGTCTGATTGGTCTGCACTCCAGATGTGAGTACCATTTCTTCTTCATCAATTATATCTTCTTCATCTGTTTCACTTTCTATTTCGTCTTCTTGATTTTCAAAGTACATAGGAAATATCAGAGAGTCATTTTTCTCTACAATACTATCCCAAAGGTCAAAGATCCCCGGATTTTTGATTGTAAGAGTAGATCTTTTTGTTTCTCTGTAATTTATAAGTCTGTTGCGTTTCCCCAAATCCAACAGCTTATTCTTCCATATTTCAACTTTTTGGTCCAATTCTAAAGGCATGCTGAGTCCCTCCACATTTGACAGTACCTAATCATTTATATTGTCTTTGTTGCAATTAATATCATAAGTTCATTTGTAATATTATCCATTTATCCTACACCGCCAGTGCATTCGCATTAACCTGCTCTATTACTCTTCTGATTCCCATCCACACAGATAGATCCGTAAATACTTCAACAATACTTCCCTGATCTGTAAATGGAGTTTCCTGCAAAACAGATAGGTCTTTCATCATGCCATTATGTACAATGAATTCCACAATCTGGTTCACAAAATATATCTGTCTGCTGTCCAGATTCGTCTCGTCCAGAAATTCTGCAAAAGCCTCCTTCGCGGCAGTCATATCCAGGCCCACGATTTCTCGAACAAATTCTCCTAGAGGTTTCTCGCCATACTCTGCTTCATAATCCTGCTTTGTTCCAATTTCGCTCCACAGAATTTTTTCCAGAATCTTAATGTCCGCAGATGTTAGTGGCTTGTTACTCTTAAGCTTTGCAATTGCTTCATTGTCCTGATGCTGACGTACATAATATTCTGCTTTTGCCTTATAATTCTTCAGATCATCATTTTCCAACTCTGATTCGTTCCAGTCCATCGATAAGATCTCATCATCAAAGTTTGTATCATAGATAATCTTCGGACCCTTAGGAATATACTTCATCAAATCTCGAAGATTCTCCCTAATATGCTCAAATTCGTTGATTCCAGCATTGTCAAGGTAATCCGTATGAAGAATCTGATTAATCAGATCTGCCTGAACCATGATTTCCGGAATATTAGCAACACTGGAAAGTGCAGATACCTTTGAAATCAGGTCATGCATACCACGAGAATACTTCTTCCCAATCAAATACGCCAATTCGATACCATACATCAGCGCATCAAAACGCAATGCTGTTGCTTCATCATTCTCAGGTTCAATGAGTGGTGAAAGTTCTTCTCTTACAACCAATGTATCCTCATAGGTCAAGGCAGTATAATTCTTTTCGTTCGCGTAGGTATCAACATATTTTAAATGCTGACGAACGGCAAAATTTTCTCGATTCAGTTCTTTCACTTTTGACGCCATATGCTCAACCAAAGCATTACGATAAGCTATCAGTCGCTCCGTCTGATACGCGATATCCTGCAATTTATAAGCAATTTCAAATTCAAGCTGGAAAATTGCTCCCTGTAACGCAATCATATTTGCTGTTGGACGTCCTTTATTCATGCGGAAGAATTCAAAGTTTCCACAGAAATCGAAAATGTAGAACTTCTCCTTGTCTTCACCATCCAGTAATCCCGGACACAAACGTGTTCCTCTTCCGATCATCTGCCAGAACTTGGCTTTACTCATTACTTTTTTGAAAAACACAAGATTCACTACTTCCGGAACATCGACACCAGTATCAAGCATATCAACAGAAATAGCAATCTGCGGCATCTTCTTTGGATCAGAAAATTCATCAATAGCACTCTGAGCATAATTCAAATAGTTATCAATAACCTTTGCATAACCAACCAGATGTGGATACTCTTTACCAAACACTTCATATATCTTTTCAGCATGATCATGGTTTTTCGCAAATATAATACTCTTTCCGATCTTATTGCCATAATCAACTTTAATTCCATTTGTCATGAAGATATGCAGTACTTCTTTGATGGTATCCTCATTAAACACCCAATCGTTTAATGCAGAAGACTTGATACTTTCTGGTAACTCACCATTTTCATCTATAAATTTATTTTCGTATTCTTTTTTTTCTTCCTCAGATAATTCATCATA
The DNA here is from genome assembly GCF_001940315.1 of Anaerostipes sp. 494a. Lineage (NCBI taxonomy): Bacteria > Bacillati > Bacillota > Clostridia > Lachnospirales > Lachnospiraceae > Anaerostipes > Anaerostipes sp. 494a. Next base: position 960,788 of record NZ_MJIF01000001.1, read on the forward strand.
AACAATACCCTGATCAATAAATTTCAGAGTGGTTTCCACAGACATAAAATCAACAAGATATCCATCCTTTACAGCCTGTGCAAGTTCGTATCCGTATGTTGGAACACCATTTTCCAGTTCAAAAATCTCGTATGTGTTTTTATCAATCTCATCCTTTGGTGTTGCTGTCAAACCAACTAATGGTGCATCAAAATAGCTGAAGATATCCTTATACTTGTTGTAAATGGATCTATGTGCTTCATCACAAATTACCAGATCAAAATGTCCACATGTAAACAACTTTCCATTTTCATCATGAACAGAATCTATACAATTCATCATGGTCTGATATGTGGAAAATACTCCATGCGCTGTATAGTTATCTTTCTCTTCGCAGAGATTGGTTACAGATAAATCAGGCAAAAGATTTACAAAGTTTCGTTTTGCCTGTGTCACAAGAGAATTACGGTCAGCCAGGAAGAGGATATTTTTAATCCATCCCTGTTCTAGCAATACCTTGCACAGTGCAATGACCGTTCTTGTTTTTCCAGATCCTGTAGCCATAACCAGAAGTGCTTTTCGACGATTTTTTGTGCCGAAACTATCACATACAGCCTTAATCGCGCCTTCCTGATAATATCTACCCGCAATATTCTTATCTACTGTAATGTATTTTAAACTCGATTTCATTGTTTGAAGATTAAACAGTTTTTCAAGATCTCGCTTAGAATATACGACCGATACTTTTCGTTCTGGATATTGATTGTCGATAATTCTGGTCTCAAAGCCATTCGTCAAGAATACTACCGGTCTTCTTTTCTGTTTTTCTTCAATAAGATCCGCATAAAGTTTTGCTTGCTGACGACCTTTAGAGACATCTACACAGGTACGCTTCGCTTCAATGACAGCCAATATTCGTCCATCATCTCCCAGTAAAACATAGTCTGCAAAACCAACTTCTGACTTGTTTGGCATTTCCGGAATCTCATATTCATTTATCCAGTCTTTACCTTCTGTCCACCCTGTATCCTGAAGCATGGAATCAATATATAATTTTCTTGTTTTATACTCCGATAAATCAAGAGGCTTTGGAACATATGACTCCTGCTGTTCCTCTCTTCTAGCTGAAAGTTCCTCTTTTAGCACTGCATTTTCTTTTATTAAAGATTGTAAATCCAGATCTTTTTTCTCAAGCTCACTGATCTTTTTCAATAAGCTTTCCTTCGTATCAGCAGCCTCTTTTTTCAATTGTTTCGCTTTGCTAATCCTATCTTCGATTAATTGCTTATCAAAAATATGCTCTACATAACTCAACGAATAACAGCATGCAATAAAATCAATGAAAATAGATAAATTCTCCAGACAGAGCATTGCTTCCGCTCTACCTAACTTTCTATTATTGTGTGCAACATTATTTCCACATCTTCGAATGTAATCCATTCGTTTCCAAATATCGTATCCGACAATATCTCTGAAATCTTCAGCATTCATCAGACTCTGAAGATTGTCCTGGTATGGCATATCCAACTGTTTTTCAACAGAATACATCCATTTCACAGCAAACTCCATCGCCCTGCGGCAGTTAATGACACAAGCCTCAGGGTCTATCAAAACAATCTTTTCTGCAGAAATTGCGACATCTGCAAATGCTGAAAATTTCTCTTCATTTTTCAAATAATCAAAGTTGGTTATCATAAGAACCTCCTTCTTGTATCGAATACATTTCTATAATTATGAGACAAAGTCTTCTCTTTGTTTTCTAAATTTTGATTTGTCGATTTGTTCCGCAAACCTAATAAATTCTCTTTGTAATTCAATCGGCGGTATTACCTGCTTATACGCTTTCATAATTGCAGTATTTAAATTAGGCTGTGTTCCAGCTGGAGCAATTGCTCTAAAATGCTCTGTCATCTGATTTAGTGCTTGCAACAGAAACACTTTATCAAGTCTTTCGTCTATATCTTCCATTGCAAGCCAACCATCGTGAATGCATCCATCAAAGGTAATAATTCTCGCAAATCCTAATGAAACTCCACAGTTTGCAAATATCAAACTTCCTGCTTTTACAAGCCTACTCTTCTTTACCCCTTCTTTAATGATGTACTCCTTTGTCGAACTTAAATATATATTATCGCCATCGGTTGCATCTCCAATTTTTATCCAAGGAACATCACCACCTAAGAATTGTTCTATTGGTCTTGGTGATCCACCTCGAACGATGGTACAAAGATCTCCTAGAGGTTCACACTCCCAATTCTTATCATTAATATTTATATCTCCAAACATCTCGACAAATCGGGCTTTAATAAGTTTGTCTAACCTCTGAAGCTCCTGTTTTCTCATCTGAATAATCTGTTCGATTTTCGAAAGCTTATCTACAACTTTTTGCTGACTTTCCATTGATGGTAATTCTATTTCTATCTTTAATAGATCAGATTTAGTAAGACTCGGTATTGTAACAGCCTTATTTAATCTTTCAAAATCAAAATTCCGGCAAAAATAATAAAGGTATCTTGGCAGTAATACTTTTCTTTTGGCCGATAGTCCAAAGGCAGTATCGACATTCCAAAATGGTTCTTCGACAAAAATTGGATTGTTTATATTTCCTTTTCTGCCAATAATCACTGTATCTGCTTCGCAAATATAATCATCAGCATATCCCATTATTCCGCCACTTCCATAGATAGGATATTTTCCATCCGGGTTCTCAACATTTTTTTGATTACGCCCATTTCTTATTTCAAGTACATCACTAAATATCATATATTCATCCCTACAAATCCGAAGTTGTATTATGCAATAAATCGTTGATGAGATGATTTGACGTTATTCTGATTTACAATAGCATATTGCATGGTTGTATCAATCTGTGAATGCCCAAGTATCTTCTGAACCTGTTCAATTGGCATTCCCTTATCTATAGCTCTTGTAGCCATGGTCCTACGAAATTTGTGTGGATGTATTTTATTTAGATTCAATTTCCTACCAAGTTTACGGATTCGAATCTCTACTCCGCTGATTTTTAGTCTGCTATGCGGTGAATCAAGTGTAACAAACAATGCTGGATTATTATCATTTCGTGTACCCAGGTAATTCTGAAGGTGTAACTTTGCCTTTGCATCAAAGTATACACGTCGTTCTTTGTCGCCTTTACCAAACACGACACACTCTCTATCTTCAAAGTTGATATCACTGATATTCAAATTTACCAATTCTCCAACTCGGATTCCCGTAGAATAGAGTAAATCAATCATTGCAAGATCACGTGGACAAGAACAGATATCCCGCAATTTTTCAATTTCTTCGTCTGAAATAATTTCCTTAACCTTTTGCTTGGTTTTTATTTTATGTATCCGTCTCATAGGACTTTTCAGAATATAATCCTCTTCTTCTAGCCATGAGAAAAAACTGGAAATATTTCTTCGAATATTATCCACTGTAACCTTACTACAGTTATTAATCTGCTGATATTCAGAAAGATACGCTCGAATTTGCTCTGTAGTAATTTTCCGGATTGGCTCCTCAATGTTGTCAAGAAGCTTTTCAATCGTTGTCCTGTAATACTGAAGTGTCCGATCAGAACAGCCTTCAATCTTTTTAGCATCCAGAAATAGTTGTAAATACTTTTGGTTACTTGCTGGTTTATTGTCAGAATGTGATTCACCCAAGTTTCTCAACAAGACCTCCTGTAACTTTTTCATCTGAGCTATTGATAGCACTTCTGCCATCTCGTTTAGAATATTTACTAATTTTTCTTCCATGTTGATATCTCCTTTCAAAATACCAACATCCTTCGCCAATTAATAACAATAATTACGCTTTATCATCTTCCTGATTAATAACACTTTCAATCATAACTGTTACAGCCATATTCAAACTGTGACAATTTGTCACGGTTTCATTTCCTTCTTCTTTTAATCGTTGTTTCAGTTTTCTCCAATAGGCACTTGCGTCCTTACTTTCTGTTAATACAAAAACAACATCTATTATTGAAAAATACCATTCTTCCGTTTCTTCATCCCACGCTGTACGAATTGGCTGATTCTCATATAATTAAATATTATCATTTTGTATCAATGAGTCTTCTCCTTATCCGAAATACTCCTGCATCAAGCTATCAAACAACAGCTGTGCTTTTTTCAACGCTGCTTGTACCGCAACTTTTGATTTGTCGACTTGTTCCACAAATGCTACAAACTCTTTTTGAAGTTCCATTGGTGGAAGAAATATCTTAGTTTTCTTAATCTCACCTAGATGTAAATTGGGAACTCCAATCCCTTTTGTACTAGAATCAAACTGTCTCTTTGTTTCGGGATTATTTATTACACACCTAAAGAAAACTGGATCAATAATTTCCTTTGGTCTTAATAGAGCAAGACTTACATAAATATCAAATATTTCATCTGTATCATTTACCGCAGCAACACCATAATTAACACCATTTTTTGACATCAAAATATCATTTCTCTGCGGCTTAGTTGTTGCGTAGAGTTTCTCATGTAGTTCTGCTGGAATATACTTTATGTCTGTCCAATCTATCTTCTGTGACATAACATCTTTTGAAGATAAAAACTTATATCCTTTTTCTTTATCCTCAGTATATTGAGGCGTTTGATGTGTGCCATCCTTTATCAAAGAACATACTTCTTCCATAGTAACTACATCAAATCCATTTTCATTATCATGGAGCGTTCCAAACAGCTCGACAAATCGGGCTTTAATGAGGTCATCTAATAACTGTAATTCTCTCTTTCTTGATTCAATTACAGACTCACATTTACCAAGAGTGTCCACGATTTCCTTCTGCTTTTCTAATGAATCAAGGTTAAATTCCTCATTCTTATAATCCTTAAAATATATATGTGGGATTGTCGCACCAGTGAAATATTTTTCTAAATGCATATAATTAACCACATAATAAAGATATTCAGGAAGAACATTATCCTTTGGCAATAAATATTGCATTGTACCAATAACTGATGACTTGGCAGAATGCAAAGTTGTTCTTCCAATTCCTGCACCATCTTTTACTACAGCAACATATGATTTTTCTTGGTGGTAAAAATCAACATTGCCTATATACCCTGAAGCTCCAAAAATTGGATACTCGCCGGTTTTATCTATAACATCTGATTGCTTGAGGTTTGATGAACCTCTTTCGCAAACATCTTCAAGCTTTACTCTCATCTATTCATCCCTACAAATCCGAATTTATAATCCTAATAATTGTTCCAAAACATCCATTTCCTCGCCAATTTTCATTTCTAATTCACGAAGATCTGTCATGATTTCCTGGCTTGATGGATACTCAATCGGTACATATTCTACTTCCTTATATTTATTGATACTAAGATCATAGCCATTGTCTGCAATTTCCTGCTTTGTTACAAAGAAGCTCTGTTCTGTTCGTTTTCTATCAGCTTCTTTGTCTAGATTTCTAAATCGTTCAATAATATCCGGAATATCATTTTCCTTTGTTTCGCTACGCTTGTCATCTAAGCTGAAGCCATCAGCTTTCATATCATAGAACCATACATTATCTGTTCCACCATGCCCTGTTTTGGTAAAAATCAGAATCGCTGTTGAAACTCCAGCATATGGTTTAAACACTCCAGAAGGCATGGAGATAACAGCTTCCAATCTATTTTCTTCCACAATCTCCTTACGAATATCTTTATGAGCTTTAGAAGATCCAAACAATACTCCATCTGGAACAATACAAGCACAACGTCCACCCACTTTAAGCATGCGAACAAATAATGCCAAAAACAATAACTCTGTCTTTTTTGTCTTACACACCTTTAGCAGATCCGCACTCACTGTGTCGTAATCTAAGCTTCCTTTAAAAGGTGGATTCGCAAGAATCAGACTATATTTTTCCTTGTCTGGATTCTGATCGGACAAACTATCTCTATACTCGATATATGGATTATCTACTCCATGGGTCATCATGTTCATAGCACCAATTCGGAGCATCGTTCTGTCCATATCAAATCCATGGAACATATGGTTCATATAATGGTTTTTATTTTGTTTATTGAAGAATACTTCTTCTTTCTTTGTCTCTTTTAAATACTCGCTGGCAGATACAAGGAATCCAGAAGTACCACAGGCTGGATCACAAATAACCTCGTCAGCTTTCGGATCCATCATTTCCACCATCATGCGGATAATATGTCTAGGTGTACGGAACTGACCATTCACTCCTGCTGTTGCCAGCTTTGAAAGAAGATACTCGTACACATCCCCTCTTGTATCAGCGGATTTCAACTGTGCCATCTGTTCATAAATAGAATCCATAGCGGTAACAATCTTATCAAGCATCAGAGGTGTCGGAACCTTGAAAATTGCATCTCCCATGTATTTTGAGTATGCACTGTCCTTATCTCCGTGAAGATTCTTAATAAAAGGAAATACCCACTCCTGCATTGTGCTGTACATTTTAGCTGCAGTAAAATCATGAAATACACTCCATTTCAGTTGATTTCCGGCAATTGTGCGTTCTCCTACCTGTACCTCATCAGCAAAGATACTTTTATGTGGAAGTCCTAACATTGCAGCTTCCTTTGCGTGAAGATTATCTGCATCATCCAAATCTCGAATAAACATCAGATATGTCATTTGCTCAATTACGTCTAATGGGTTGGTCAATCCACCTGTCCAAAAGATTTCCCACAATCCATCAATTTTACTTTTCAATTCACCTGTAACCATATTAATCATTCTCCCTATTCCATACGTACGAAGTGTATCTTCCACCGCCAATTTTGATTATCTCTTTATTCTTAAGCAATTCATTCAGTGCTCGCTGTACAGTCGTTTGACTGATTCCTGGACACTGTTCCATGATTTCTGCTTTTGTAATCTTACCTAATGTACCTCTAATAATTTCTCTGATACGATCTGGTTTAGACATTGCTTTATTAGTCAAAAGAGAAGCTCTTTCTGTAAAGTCTCTATATGCAGCAACAATGATTCCCAACATATACTTCACAAATGGTTCGTAATTATTTTCTTCTTCATGCCAATTGTAAGAACTTTCCTGCAGAGCTTCGTAATAACTTTCTTTTGTATCTGATATCAGTTTTTCGATACTAATATATTGTCCAACGTTGTATCCACATCGATAAAGGGCTAATAAAGTAAGTAATCTGCTCATACGCCCATTTCCATCAGAAAATGGATGGATGCATAAGAAATTCAATATGAACATAGGGATTAATATCAACGGATCCATCGTCTGCTTATTCAATGCTTCATTAAAGGCATTACATAAGTTATTTACTGATTCCGGAGTTTCCCAGGAAGGAACTGGTTTAAATCGTACTCTTCTTGTTCCATCTGGTAATTCCTCTGCAATTACATTATCAGCTGCTTTAAAATTGCCACCGGCACTGCTTCCACTGAACTTATATAAATCTCTATGCAATTGAAGAATCATATTTGATCTGATTGGAATGTATTCATAACTCTCGTGGATTGTCGCTAGAACATCTCTATAACCAGCAATTTCTTTTTCACCTCTGGTCTTCGGTATTGTTTTCTCTTTGACGATCATTTTTAAACGATCATCTGTAGTAATAATTCCTTCTATCCTGTTAGAAGCCTCTGTACTTTGTATTTTGGCTATCTCAACTAATTCTGCCAAAATCTCTTTTTGCGATTCAACATCGGAATGAAAACCTTTAAACTCGTGAATCTGAGTCAAAAAAGCAACTATTTCCGGTGTAAGTAATTTACTGTATTCTTTTTCAAAATCAAAATATCTCATTAACATACCTCATTCTGATTTCAACACTTTCCTATCTAGTATTCTACCATTCAATTGCACTTTAATCAATTTAATTTAGTCATTTCTTTTTATTTTGACTAAATTAAAATCGGTTTTGAGTATTATAAAATCTTCTCTAACACTGCTCTCCCATAATTCAAAGTGTAATTTTTGCACATTGGAACACGTCCTATTTCCGATATAGTTCCTTCTTTTCAATAAATAGTTCCCGTTTTCTTCAATCTGGTTCTCGTTTTCCACATTTTAGTTCCCACTTTTCTGTTGTATTCTTTTTATTTTTCTTATTCTTTGACATATATCAAATAATATTTCTCCTTAAACATTTAATAAGTAATTCTAAAATAATCCAAATATGCTTTATACTTATCCTGTGCGGACAGACATGTCTCGGTCAAATAGCCTTTTTCGTTGTTCCACTCTTTCAATCCACGATAATAGAACATTTTCAGATTATCCTCAATGATGAACGGAACAATATTATATTTCAGACATTCTTTAAACATAATCAATCTGCCAACACATCCGTTTCCGTCTTGAAACGGATGTATTTTTTCAAACTTAACATGGAACTCCAGAATATCTTCAAATGATTTATTCTCTATTGAATTGTATTCTGTAAGCAATACTTTCATCTTATCTGCAACATCTTCCGGCAATACAGTTGTCATACCTCCAACTTCATTGGGCATTTTTTTATAATCACCCACTGCAAACCAATCTTTTCTCGAATCACTTGTTCCAGATTTTAAAATCAAGTGTAATTCCTTGATGAATTTTTCCGATAAAGCAGCTTTTGCATTATCAATAATCATATCTATACAACGGAAATGATTTGCTGTTTCGATAACATCATCTACATTTAAGACTTCATTTTCTACACTGATTGTATTTGTTTCAAAAATATATCTTGTTTGATCATGCGTCAGACGACTACCTTCAATATGATTAGAATTGTACGTCAAATCAATCTGTGTCTTGTGGTAAATACCACCGGAATATTTACTTGCTTTCTGCTCCTGCAGAATATCTAACAATGTAATCGGCTGTTCTTTCTTCTTATTTAAACGTTCCGGTTTTTCTGCATTTTGGGGAATATTCCAAGTTTTACCAGTAAGAAATGCCCCCGGCACTCGTCTCTGAGCACAGTAGTTTCTGACGCTGCGCTCTGAAACATTCCACTTTTTTGCTATTTCAGTAACTGAAAGGTATCGCATTTGCTCTCCTCCGTTGCTCCATATTTCAATTTAATAACTACATTAACCTAATAAATAGTATATCATTTTATCGGCAATAATTACATTGTTTAGATTTTATTATTGAATTTATTTTTGCCGTTTTCGGCAGTTTTATACGCTAAACGACCTTGTACACACTCAAACAAGACCGTCTGTTCGCCACGTAATTCTAACTTTTATATCTGTCAAATTTTGTCGATTATTATATTTTTTCAGTTATAACTTAAAAAATCATGTATATCAAATATTGCTGCGGTGCGTACTTGTTCTATCAGGTTAAGCGTGAAGATTTACAAGGAAAACAAATCCTTGCATCCAATGAAAAGTATTACATTGCCGATCACGGTATCCGCGAAGCAGTTTTTGGTGGCAATATGAAAGAAATTGATTTTGTCTGTCACAAACGAGATGAAAAGCTGTACGTTCAAGTTACCTATCTGCTTGCCTCTGATGAAACAATCCAACGTGAATTCGGAGCATACGATAACATCCGAGACAACTTCCCGAAATATGTCGTTTCCCTGGATGAATTTGACATGAGCCTTAATGGCATCAAACATCGCAATATCCGAGATTTCCTCTTAGCCGAGGAATGGAACTAAATGGCTATGCCCGTCACAGTTTCAAATGGTGACGGGCATTTTTTTGAATCATTTATTCATCTTTCGTCATTACTTTTTTAAAATTGGTTCAACATAATCCACACCTACTCTATCTTAAATATTCCGGAATCACATCTCGGCCAAGTTTTTCAAGCATATCTTTATCACTTTGAATTGTCGCACATGCTACTGTTGTTAACATATCCCCTGTGATCGTTGCTGAGGCTCCAGATTTAAATGCATATTCTCCATCATTTGTAAGTAGTGCCCTGCCTGCTGCTAAACGTATATTTGCATCTGGATTTATATAACGGAACATGGCAACTGTTCTTAAAATTTCTTCTTCTGATAATTGTTCCATATTCTCTAATGGTGTCCCTTTGATCGGCATCAACGCATTGATCGGGATGGAATCGATACCCAGTTCTGACAAGCTGACTGCCATGTCAATTCGATCCTCCCAGGTTTCTCCCATACCGATGATTCCACCAGAACAGGCACACATTCCTTCTGCCTTAACTTTTTTCAACGTTTCTATCCTTTGTTCATATGTATGTGTTGTGCATATGTTAGGAAAGTTTCTTTTTGATGTTTCGATATTATGATGATAACTGGTTACACCAGCTTCATGTAATCTATGTAATTGTTCCTCATCCAGAAATCCCATGGATGCACATAAGTCGATTTTACATTCCTTATGCATGGTTTTATACGCATGTACTGCTTTATCAAATGCTTCACCTGTTAGCGTTTTCCCGGATGTAACGATTGAAAATCGATCGACTCCCTGACTTTCATTAAATTTACATGCCTCTACAATTTCCTTTTCCGGAAGAAAATCATACACTTCACAATTGGTATTATGATGCGCAGATTGTGCACAATATTTACAATCTTCAGGACATTTTCCACTCCGTCCATTTATGATGGAACATAAATCCACTTTATCACCTACAAAATACTCACGAATTTTATCTGCTCCCTGACATAATTCTTTTAAATCACAATCGAGAAAAAAAGAAAAATCATCTCCTCTTTGTAGTCTTTTTCCTTCTATTATTTCTTGTGCAAGTCTCAGCATATCCATAAGCCTTATTCTCCTTATATCAGTATTATTATCTTTCATTTTATTATATTCTATTATATCTATCTTTTTAATAGGTTTTAATAATATTTTAAAGAGGCCGTGTTTTACCACGACCTCCTTACAGTTCATCTTATATTAAAATGCTTTTACTGATTTTACTGTTGAATATGCTCCATATACTCTCTGATTGGTTGAATCATAATAGTAATAGCGTACCTGTACATAATACTTTTTGCCTCTTGTCAGCCCTGTTTTAGTATATGTATTTTTCGTTAAGCCTGTTGTTTTATATTTGGCATATTTCATTTTGGAATTTACTGCATAACGGAAACGGAATCCTCTTCTGGAACCATCTTCCTTAGTATATTTTCTAGAAGTTGCCTCAAAACCTGTTGCTTTTCCATACTTTCCTTTTACATTGAGCACTTTTGCCTGACCAACTGACATTTTTACAAATTTAGCTGTCAATACAATGTTCTGATCGGATGATGGCATTTTGGTAACTGTTTTCCCTTTATATGTCCATCCTGCAAATGCATATCCTTTTTTACCTGCTGCTTTAAATTTTGCTTTATTCCATGACGGTAATTTAGCTCCTGCTTTGGCATCTTTAATAACAGCAACTGTTTTTCCGCCATTTCCTTTTAAGGTTGCAGTGATCTTCTTTGGTACCTGTGGTGCTGGTTTCTCAGGCTGCTCTTCCTCTGTTTTCGGTGGTTCCACCTCTGTTTTTGGCAGTTCATAAGCTGCAAGAGTACCACTGACTTCACATGCTGCAAGGAAAATGTTCTTTCCGTCTGCCTGTGCTACACAAAGTCCTTCTGGTGATACATCTCCTTTGATTGCTTCTGAGAAGTCACGGCTGTTGATATAATTTGCATATGTGCTGTTCTGTGGATCAGTAATATCATACGCCATAATTCCGCCAATTCTTTCAACTGCTACAAATGCATAGGCTTTTCCATTGATTTTTCCAACCGTAACATTTTCCGGTTCCGGTCCTTTTTTAGGACTTCTGCTGTCTATATCATTGTCATCATTAGAGCAGTTGAAATAATCTCCAAATGTTTTAGCAGTATTGGATTCAAATTCATTTCCGCTGTCGTATACTTCTGTCATTCCATGATCTGTCACTTCAAAAATACTGAAACCACGTCCGCCAAACATAACCTTTTTACCTTCCGGTAATCCTGCACACTTTGTATCATCGATTACACGAATACTCTTTCCGGTAAAATCTTTTGTTTTTGCTTCATTAAGGTAATTTGTCCAATCTCTGGAATCCCCTTCATTAGCTGTAACTACATAAGTTTTTCCTGCGTTTTCATAAACAGAAATTCCATCCGGCATACGGGCACCAACAAGTCCTTCATAGGTTTTTGCTTCGTATTTACCATCTTCTACTAAATCCACAGCCACTTTACTGTAATCTTCAAATCCTGTACTGTAAATTCCGGTAAATTCTTTCTTTTCCACATCTAACTCTGCAATGGCATTTGCTTCCTGCAAAGAAACATATGCTTTCTTTCCATTGGCTGAAACTGCAATGTACTCTGGTTCCAAATCTGTTTTTGGTTCCAGTGTCTTATCATTTGCAACACCAATCAGAATATTTTTTGCTGTTAATTCCTCTGCTGTGTATTTGTCAAATCCCACCTGATCAGAAGTTCCATCGGATAAATTTAAAACTGTTACACTTCCTGCAGGATCGATGCTTCCTTCTCCATATCCGTTTCTTGGTTCTCCTTCATCTGCAGTTAACACAGTGTTTCCATCTGCAAAAGTAACCATATCCGGCTGTACACCTGCATTATATAACTTTGGATTGGTTAAGGAACCATCTTTTTCACAGGTAAATACTGCGATTTTTCCACATTTATCATAATCTGCATGCTGAACTGCTGCTGCCAGTTTTGTTCCATCTGGTGAAATGGCAACACTGGTAATATCTCCATATGCGAATCCAGCTTCTGCTGAGGCTGTTTCCACCAGTGTTTTCACATCATATTCCTTACCGGAAAGTTCTGTAACTTTATCAGATTCCTGGATTCCTGCAACCTGTACTGCTATGATTTGTCCTTTCAGACCACTTACTGCATAAGCATAACCATTCTTTTCATTGTATTCTACAATTTCCAGACTTCCGCCGTCTGCATTCATTGCTCCGGAATTATAACGGGCGAACAACTGCATGTTCAATGGAGTAGCCCCATTATTTACACCTGTTATTTTTTCATCTGATGTAACAACCGGAGTGTAAACAGGCTGTTCTGGTGCTGCCTCTGCCGAATGAACTTTTCCGTATTCACCTTTGCTGTTACGTGGAGCATAGTTTTGAACGTATTCATCATTTACTGTCACAGATGATTTTTCCCATACAATAACATCCCAGTCATCATTTGTGTCTGTATCTGTATAATTTACACGACGTAAAGATTTTTGCTTGGATATTTTAATATCTTCGACATTCTCATCTGCTGTTGCAGTATCTGTAACTCCGTCACTGTTTTTCAATGTCAGTGTGTATTTCTTATTATTGATTGCAATATCCCAGTTCTGATCTGCCTCTGGAAGGTCATAAGTTAAAAATTCATCTGTTGTCACCTCTGGTTTACATACAATCAACCATGATGCTCCTGATTGTAATGTAACATCCGGCAAATCCAGAGATGTAGTTTCATCAAAGGATAATGTATATCCCTTCAATGAAATGTCCTGTGAAGTTGGATTATAAAGCTCAATAAAACTGTTGCTAATCGGGGTCTCTCCCTTACCATTGCCACCATATACCTGATTAATAATCAGATGTGTTGCCGCTGCCTGTTTCGCATAAGACTGTGTCTGAACCACTGGCTGCTTTACCTGATCCGCTGCAAGTACCATATTTGCCCCGACACCCTGTGACATTAAAGCCAGGGAAAGTCCAAAAGACAAAAATTTTGTATTAAACTTTTTCATAAATACCTCCTTTATCATGTTGTCTAAGCATAACAAAGAAGTGTTGGGTTTCTGGCATATCCATGTAAAAACCATGTTAATTATTTAACAGTATATTTTAATAACAGTCCCCAAGAATCCGTTCTTTTATTTCTTCGGGCCTGGTTACAAAAGTTTTTCCTCCTTTTTCTTCCAGGTACTCCCGGTCTCTGAATCCCCATTCTACTACGATACAGTCCAACCCAGCATTTTTTGCTGTTTCAATATCTACTTCAGAATCCCCGATATATACAGCATGTTCCTTGGTTGTTCCCAGTTTTTTCATAACCGCATTTACAGAATCCGGTGCCGGTTTTTTGGCAATTCCTTCTTTTTCTCCCGCTGCCGCATCAAACATTCCCTGGAAATATTGTTCACACAGCTCTTGCACCGCATAATCTGCCTTGTTGGATACAACTGCTGTCTGACAGCCTGCTGCTCTAAGTTTTTCCAACAGTTTCATAATTCCATCATATGGTTTTGTTTTATCCGCACAATGTACTTTATAATATTTCGTAAAATCTTCATGTACTTTTTCAATTTCAGGTTCCTCTGTTCCTGTTGGAACTGCTCTCTCGATCAGTTTTCTGATACCATTTCCTACAAACCTTCGTACTTCATCTATCGTTCGTGCCGGATAATCTGACTGGCTCAAAGCATAGTTTGTTGCATCACAAAGATCTTCTAATGTATTTAAAATTGTTCCATCCATATCAAAAATAGCAAGTTTATATTTCATTTGTATGTTCCTCCGTTTCTTTGATCCCATTATAACTCATAAGGGACTTTCCATGCAAAAAAAGAGATACACCCTGATGATGTATCCCTTCTGCTTATGTTTTTTACTCTATGCTTCTGCTGCTTCCTCTTCATCATCTTCCGGTGCCTGAATTTCACCGATGGTTACGATGACTTCTTCTGGATTTGTCAGAAGATCGATATTTTTATTTGATGCAATGTCCAGATCTTTCACTTCGATGGTATCTCCGACTTTCATATGGCTTACATCAACTTCAATTTTATCAATCAGTGCATCTGGTGTTGCTTTAAATGAAATCTCATGTAAATGCGGTTCCACAATTCCTGCTGTTACAACATCTGTATTCAAAAGGACGATCTCTGCTACAGAATGTACCTTTTCTCCCTGTACCAATGCCTGAAAATCAATTTCCATAAACTGATGTTTTAAAGGATCATAAGTAACGTCTTTTATCAAAGCATCAATTTTCTGTCCTTCTACATCCAGCATAACCTGGCTGCCTCGACCATTGTTTTTCATCAACTGTTCTGCCTTGGCTTTTTCAATCTTGATCGGCATTGACTCTTTCATTTCTCTACCAAAAATATTACCGGTAACGTATCCTTCCCGTCTAAGCTTCTTTGCCTTGATTTGTAAATCTCTTTTTTCAGCTTCTAAAGTATTCATTTGTCTTTTCCTCCTAAAACTGATTGCTTAGCGGCCTTTATTATGTTTAGAAATGTTTTTGCGCAATTCCCTTGCAAGTAATAAGAGGTCTGGTTAAGTATTCAATTGTTTCTTTGTTACATATGTATTATAACACTACAAACACTTTTGGGAGCTATGTTTTTTAAAAAGTACAATCTTCTCTTACTCTGAAATCTTATAATCATCATCCTGTAAGGTGAAATCCAGTCCTTCACTGACATATACGTTTTTCTTTTTATCCACAAATATGGCTTTTGCATTATATTTTTTCAACAGTTCCCTGCTCTTTTCCACTCCTAGAGTAAAACATGCCGTAGACAATCCGTCACTGTTGATTCCTGAATCACATATAATAGTACATGACGTAATATCTGTCTCCACCGGATATCCGGTTTTAGAGTCTAAAATATGGAAATATTTCTTTCCTGTTTTTTTATCCACAAAATATTTTTCATAATCACCGGAAGTCGAAATAAAGGTATCACCTTTTACTTTCAGGCTTCCGAGCACTTTTCCATCTTTTCCTGAAGGACTTTGCACCCCCACATTCCAGTCACTGCCATCTGGTTTTTCTCCATATACAAGAATACTTCCTCCCAAAGCTACCATAGCTCCTGAAATATTTTCTTCTTTTTTTAGGAGTTTCGTTGCCTCATCTGTTCCGATTCCCTTTCCAAATGCCCCCAGATCAAACTTTGTACCTGTTTCACATGTAAGGATTTCTCCATTCTTCTTTCTAATCGTGATATGCTCACTGCTTTCCGGAAGGGTTCCCTTTACTGTATCTCTGATTTTATCTGCATCCGGAACTTTGGGATTTTCTGATTCAAAATCCCAAAGCTGTGTCAGCTTTCCAATAGACGGATCCACTGCATTTCTTCCATCTGCCATGGAATCACGGCTCAGTTCCAAAGCATCCATAAGCCATCCCTTCAATGGTTCTTTTATAACTGCCTGATCCTTTTGGGCAAGGGTTTTATTTAACCGGGCAATCTGAGAATCCTCAATTCGCCAGGAAATCTGTTTCTCCTCTATCTCTTTAACTTTCTTAATGATTTTTTCCTCGGTTTGTTCCAGATCATTTCCTGTACCATATAATGTAACATTTGTTACAGTTCCCATGGCAAAATCCGTATGGCTGTAAGATGAAGTTTTTTCCTGACATCCAGTCAAAGATATCAACAAACTTAACATAATACCCATTCCCAATATTTTTTTACAGATGCCTCCCATGTCTGTCCTCCATTCTTTAAAATAACTGTTTTGGCAGTTTCTTAACCAATATTCCCGTTAATACCCCGATGGCAACCCCTGCAATGGTTCCTGTTATCAAAAGCACCGGCATATAAAGATAGATTTTAGCATTTTCCATTAATAAAACTGCAACTGTCAGCTGTCCCATATTATGTGCTACTCCACCGCCTACACTGATCCCAATGGCTGAAAAACCTTTGATTTTTCTCAATAGCACCATCACCAGAAGGCTTAAAATTCCTCCTGCCAGACTGTATACAATCGTCATTGGATTTCCAAAAAGGAATCCTGCCAATATAATGCGAAGCACAGATATTCCCAGAGCCCTTTGCCAGGTAGTAAAAAACAGTAACACCATAATCACTGCATTGGCAAGACCTATCTTTACCCCTGGAATTCCCAGAGGAATAGGAAGCATTACTTCAATATAAGATACTACCAGTGAAAGGGCTATAAATAATCCATCGGTCGCTACTCTTTTTGTCATTTGTTCCTCCTACCTGGTTATTCCATCCAGTTCCTGTTCCCTCGTATCTGCTTCTACCTCAATCACTACTTTATGAGGCAGACATACAATGGTTTCTCCTGACTTGTCAATAGCCTTATGCTTCCTGCAAATCTGATCCGGGCAATCTGCTTCTTTCATAATGACTTTACCATCCTTGATCTCTAAAACATTTTTCCCATCCTTTACCGGAATTTCAAATGTTTGATTCTTTGCCAATTCCCTGCGAAAAACCTCACTGCCGTTCACTGTTACAACAACTTCTTTTCCACTTTTTTGCGTAAATTTCATAATCCCAAAACTAATCAGTGCGATTCCTAAAATCACACTGATCAGTATTACATCTTTTTTCTTCATTTTTATACCGTTATCTGTCCTAATACTTCACCAATAGGATCTGTAATACAAATGTCTGCCTGCTTGTCTCTGGATGTGGCATCCCTGTTCAGTACCGCCAGGTATTTTCCACGGAAATAATCAATCATCCCTGCTGCAGGATATACCACCAGAGAAGTTCCTCCAATAATCAGCATATCTGCATTGGAAATGGCGTTGACTGCTCCCTGAATGGTGTTAGAGTCCAGACCTTCTTCGTATAATACAACATCCGGTTTAATAATTCCGCCACATGTTTCACAGTATGGTACACCATCTGCCTCCACCATATAATTCACATCATAAAAACGATGACATTTCTGACAATAATTGCGGTGAACACTTCCATGAAGCTCAAATACATTCTTACTTCCTGCTTTCTGATGAAGCCCGTCAATATTTTGAGTTACAATGGCAGATAACTTTCCTGCCTGCTCAAGCTCTGCCAGCTTTAAATGTGCCTTGTTGGGCTGTGCATCCGGGAAAATCATCTTATTTTTATAGAAATCATAAAATTCTTCTGTATGATGTACAAAAAAACTATGACTGACCATAATTTCCGGAGGATATTTGTAAGTCTGATGATATAATCCATCAGTACTTCGAAAATCAGGAATATTACTTTCTGTGGATACACCTGCACCACCAAAAAAAACTATATTATGACTCTCATCTATCATCTGCTGTAATTGTGCAATCTTTTCATTATCCATTTTTCTTCCTCCGTTTCTTTCACCATTTTGGTTTTATTGTACAAGAAAAGAGACGCCTCGTCTAGGCGTCCTTCTGAAAATATCTTTCATTTCTTTCATTTTCCATTTTTCTCTAGTTTTCTCCAGACAGTAATAATCATTGTGGTAAAGGATGCCAGTCCTCCAATAAAGTTGGAAATAGGTTCTGATAAAAAGACACCGTTAACACCTAAATTCCCCACATATGGCAAAAACATTGCCAGTGGAACAACAATAATAATTTTCCTGAAAATAGAAAAAAATGTAGCCTGCTTTGCTTTTCCCAGTGCTACAAAGGTTGCCTGTCCGGAAAACTGAAGAGTCATAAAAATAAATCCAAAGAAATAAATATGGAGTGCAGGAACTGCTGCCTTCATCAAATCTTTGCTTCCATTAAATATGTGAATAAATATTTCGGGAAATAGTACCACGCATCCCCATGCCAAAGCAGTATAACACAGGCAGGATATAGTCATAAATTTTATTCCGCTTTTTACTCTTTTAGGATGTCCCGCACCATAGTTAAATCCAAGAACCGGCTGTGCTCCATTGGTAATTCCTGTTACAGGCATGGTAAGGATATCTCTTACAGAATTTAAAATGGTCATGACTCCAATATACAAATCTCCTCCAAACTGTTGCAGCTGGGCATTGCATACAATCTGTACTGCTCCATTGGTAGCTGCAAGAGTAAAACCGGATATTCCCATTGTTGTGATCTCTTTTGTCAATCTTCTATTTAAATAAAATTCTTTTGGATTCAATCGAAGAATAGCCTTCTGACTGCTTAAAAATCTTAATGCAAAAAAAGCAGACAATCCCTGTGAAATCACAGTTGCCGTGGCAGCACCTCTTACTCCCATATGAAATCCAAAGATCAGGATAGGATCCAGGATAATATTTGTCACTGCGCCGCACAGAATCGTATACATTCCGATTTTCCCAAATCCCTGAGAATTAATAAAATTATTCATTCCCAGGCTGATCATAACAAAAACCGTTCCCAGCAAATAAATCTGCAGATAATCCCTGGCATAAGGATAAATAGTATCACTGGCTCCAAAAGCATATAAAATCGGTTTCATGAATATGAAGCAAAGAACGGTCAATACCAATGCTGTCATACACAATAACGTATAAGAACATCTCATAATATTAGCTGCCCGTTGATTTTCTCCTTTTCCTCTGGCAATAGAACAAAGGGGTGCTCCTCCCATACCAAATAAATTGGCAAAAGCACTTAAAATCGTTATGATCGGGAATGTCAGTCCAAGACCTGTCAAAGCCATGGTTCCGTCAACAGGTATTCTTCCTATGTAAATACGATCTACAATATTGTACAAAAGATTAATGATCTGTGCCAATGTCATAGGAATTGCCATATTCATAATATTCCGTGGAATACTGCCTTTTGTAAAATCATTTCTGGCTGCTGCCATGTTCCTCATCCCTTCATTTCATTATCTTATTTATTATGACACTTCCCTTAAAATGAATCAAGGGCAGTTTTCACTACCCTTGTCTTCTTATATTTCTCCTATTTTATGCAGGCTTTCGAAAGCTGCCCTCATATCTTTTCTTACAAGCTCTTTTTGTAACTGATAAACTTTTCTGTAATAACTGGTATTTTCCGGATCAGGCTTATATACCTCTTTTATTTCCAGATTCTTTTCAAATACAGCTTTCAGATCTTTAATATCACCTACCGCATATGCTGCCGTTGCAGCATCTGTCAAAACTGCTCCTTCTGCTGTTTTTAATGTTACCACCTGGCAGTCCATCATATCTGCTTTCATCTGATTCCATATGCGGGATTTGCTTCCTCCTTCTGTCACTGTAATTACATCAAGATTTGCCCCGGCTTTTTTATAAATATCTGTTACTCCCATATAATCATATCCTATGGCTTCCAATACAGCTCTCCATAAGACTCCCTGATCAGTATCCATGGACATATTTAAGAAACAGGCAGATGCCTGGGTGTTTTCCCCAAAACCTCCTGTTAAATATGGAAGGAAAAGAACCCCGTTAGATCCCGGTGGTACATTTTCTGCCTGCTGATTTAATTGATCAAAATAATCTCCATCTTCTGATTTTCCACAGACATTATCTTTATACCAGCGTAAGGCAAGCCCCCCTGTACGAATAAATCCCCAGTAAAAATATGTATTTTCCAAAGTTCCACTATTGAATACCAGATTATTTTCTGCCTTGCTTAGCTCTGGTTTAATTCCATCAGTTGCAATGCAGAACATGGCACAGGTGCCTGCCACATCTGCTGCTTTATTGACACCTGTAACTCCACAGCCTATCATAGACTGCATTGTATCTCCGGCACCGGCACAAATGAGAATTCCTTCCGGAAGCCCTGTTTCCTCTGCGTACTTTTCTGACAAATGTCCGATAATATCCCATGGCTTTTTAATTTCCGGCATCATTTCCTCAGGAATTTCTAAGATCTCCAGCTGGTCTTTGGACCACCTTTTCTCGATAACATGATAACCCAGTCCCCATCCTGACATAGCTCCCCAGTCGATAAATGCATCTTTTGCAGAAAGTCCCGCCAGATTTGCCAGTATATATGGTGCGTTGTGCATGAACTTTTTACCATTTTTCTGAAATTCTTTGCAGTTTTTCATCATCCATCGGGCAAACATTGCCGGAAACATACAATTAGGCTGTGGATTTCCCGTTTCTTTTGCCCAGATATCTAAATTTCTTTCCGCCAGTTCACTGGCATCTTCCTTTGTCCTGGAATCCAGATAATTAATATATGGAGTGATGGCTTTACAGTTTTCATCAACACCGACCACTCCACAAATAATTCCATCACCAAATATTGAACGAATTCCTGCAGGATCAAGCCCCTTTTCTTTCATTTGACTGACACAGTTACGTATTCCTGCAATAGTTGCCTGAAGGTATTGATCTGCATCCATTTCCACCCATCCCGGATGAGGATACTTTAATATTGTCGGATTGGTATCTGAGACAACACATTTCATATCCTCATCATAAATGGCAGCTTTCACACTTTGTGTTCCCGCATCAAATCCTAAATAATATTTTTTCATTTTATGCTTCCATCTCTTTGATCAGCTGTACCATTTCAATGGCTGACAGTGCACAATCATATCCTTTATTACCTGCTTTGGTTCCGGCACGTTCAATTGCCTGTTCAATATTTTCTGTTGTCACAACTCCGAAAAGAACCGGAATTCCTGCATTTAATGAAACCTGTGCAATCCCTTTTGCAGCTTCGTTACATACATAATCATAATGGGATGTAGCTCCACGAATTACTGTTCCAAGACAGATAACTGCATCGTATTTCCCACTCTTTGCCATTTTATCTGCAATTAACGGGATTTCAAAAGCACCAGGAACCCACGCGATATCAATATCATCATCTTTTACATCATGACGCTTTAAGCCATCTAATGCTCCACCTACCAGTTTGGATACAATAAACTCATTAAAACGTGCTGCTACAATACCGATTTTTAATCCACTTGCTACTAATTTACCTTCTAATACTCTCATTTTTATATCTCCTTTTCTTTTAATAATCTGTCATATGTCTCATTTTTTCCTGTTTGGTCTTCATGTATCTTTGATCATATTCTGTTAATGCCATCTGAATTGGCACTCTTTCTACGATTTCCAGTCCAAATTCACTTAATCCTTCAATTTTTGTCGGATTGTTGGTCAAAAGTCTCAACTGGCTGATTCCAAGATCTCTTAGGATCTGAGCACCGATATAATATTCCCTTAGATCATCTTTAAAGCCGAGAGCCAGATTTGCTTCTACTGTATCCAATCCCTGATCCTGGAGTGCATAAGCTTTTAATTTATTGATCAGTCCAATACCTCTGCCTTCCTGTCGCATATATAAAAGAACACCTCGACCTTCTTCTTCAATCTGTCGTAATGCCTGATGTAGCTGATCACCGCAATCACATCGAAGTGAACCAAAGGTATCACCTGTCAGACACTCTGAATGTACCCTGCATAATACTGGTTCTCCGTCTGCAACATTACCTTTTACCAATGCAACATGATGTTCACCTGTGATCTGATCCACATATCCATATGCTTTAAATGATCCGTATTTTGTAGGCATTGGAGTTGTAACTTCACATTTTACAAACACTTCATGACTTTTTCGGTAATTCTGAAGTTCTTTAATGGTTGTCATTTTTAAACCGAATTTCTCTGCCAGCTCCATCAGCTCCGGAGTCCGCATCATGGTTCCGTCTTCCCGCATAATTTCACAGCAAAGTCCGCTTTCTTTTAACCCTGCAATCTTCATCAGATCCACGGTTGCCTCTGTATGGCCGTTTCGTTCCATGACACCCCATTCTTTAGCAATCAGTGGAAACATATGTCCCGGACGTCTGAGATCCTCTGGTCTGATTCCATCTTCCATACATTTCATTGCAGTCAAAGAACGTTCTACCGCTGATATTCCGGTCGTTGTATCTACATGATCAATACTTTCTGTAAATGCAGTCTCATGATTATCCGTATTGTTTTTCACCATAGCAGACAATCCCAGCTTCTGGCTCATTTGCAAGGACATTGGCATACAAATCAATCCCTTTCCGTATGTAGCCATAAAATTAATATTATCTGTAGTTGCAAATTGTGAAGCACAGATAAAATCCCCTTCATTTTCTCTGTCCTCATCATCTGTAACGATAATAATTTTTCCTTGTCTTAGTTCCTCTGCTGCTTCTTCTATAGTACAAAATTCCATCTTTATTCCTCCTTAAAATCCTGCATTTCTAAGCATTTCCATGGTTATCCCAGAAGTATTTTCTTTTGTTTTGGGTTCCTCAAAATGCAAAAGTTTATCTATATATTTTCCAACCATATCATTTTCCAGATTCACCACATCACCAGGCTTTTTCTGCCCAAAGTTTGTGTTCCCTATGGTATGAGGAATCATGGAAACTGAAATAGTGCTACTGGTAATATCCGCTATGGTCAAACTGATTCCATCTAAGGCAATGGATCCTTTTTCAATACAATATTTCATAATATTCTGTGGTGCCTTAATGGTAAACCAGACTGCATTGTCATCTTTTTTGATTTTTACAATCTCTCCTGTTGCATCCACATGTCCT
Source organism: Anaerostipes sp. 494a (assembly GCF_001940315.1). NCBI lineage: Bacteria > Bacillati > Bacillota > Clostridia > Lachnospirales > Lachnospiraceae > Anaerostipes > Anaerostipes sp. 494a. The sequence continues at coordinate 983,900 of NZ_MJIF01000001.1, forward strand.
GCTACCATATGACCTCCAAATCTTCCATTGGCTGCCATGGCACGTTCCAGATTTACCACATCACCCTTCTGTAAGCTTCCAAGACTGCTTCGATGAAAGGTTTCATTCATGACATCTGCATGAAAGATATTTCCACTGATACTTGTAGCTGTAAGACATACTCCATTTACCGCAACACTGTCTCCAAGCTTCAGATCATCAAAAATTTTACTTCCCTGAATTACCAGCACTGCTGATTTACTTCCTTTTTTCAGAGATATTACAGTTCCTAATTCTTCTACAATTCCGGTAAACACCTTTTCACCTTCCCTTCCAGCAAAATATCATTTCCAAGTGTTTTGGACGTCAGATGTTCCAGAAACAATGCATCTTTTATATGTTCTACTCCAGTTCCCTCAATTGGTGTTTTTGCATTTCTGCCTCCGAAAATTTTTGGTGCAATATAAGCATATACTTTCTGAACACATCTGCTTTGGATCACAGACTCATTGAGGATTCCTCCACCTTCCACCAGAACACTGTCAATTTCTCTCTTCCGAAGCTCTTCCATTAATTTTCGGATACTTACATGACCGTTTTCTTCTTCCACCTTTATTACGCTGCATCCTGCCTTACTTAATTTCTGCTTTTTCTCATGTTCCTCTGATATGGTTGCAATAATCGTAGGAATTTCTTTTGCTGTCTGTACAATTTTGGATTCCAATGGTATCTGTAATTGTGAATCACAAATAACACGAATAGGATCATGACCGTTTTCAATTCTTGCATTGAGCATTGGATCATCCGCCAGTACCGTGCCGATTCCAGCCATAATAGCCGCATAACGATGCCTCAATTCATGCACATGCTTCCTGGCTTCCCTGCCCGTGATCCATTGTGATTCTCCAATGGAAGTGGCAATCTTTCCATCCAGAGTCATAGCATATTTCAAAGCAACATAAGGAATATCATTCTGGATATAATGGAAAAAAATATCATTAAGTTTTCTGCATTCCTCTTCCATCACGCCTGTTATCACTTCAATTCCATTATCCTTCAAAAGCTGTATCCCTTTTCCGGCAACTTTTGGATTCGGATCCAGATTTCCAACGAACACCCTGCGGATCTTGCTATTGATAATTGCTTCTGTGCAAGGAGGGGTTTTCCCATAATGACAGCATGGTTCTAAAGTTACATAGATATCTGCATCTTTCGGGTCTTTGATACAGTTTTTCAAAGCATTTCGCTCTGCATGCAAACCTCCGATTTTCTCATGATAACCTTCTCCGATAATTTCCCCTTCTTTTACAATAACTGCTCCTACCAGCGGGTTTGGGTTAGTCCATCCGATTCCCTTCTTTGCCAGAGAAATGGCTCTTTCCATAAACTTGTTTTCCAAGTGTTCATCTCCTTCCTCTTCAGAAAAAAATGAAAGAAAAAGGGAAAAGATCCTAAAAATTCTTCAGAACCTTTTCCCTGATTTCAGAATATTCGTTTATCATGTTATCTTTATTTTATGCATCCTTTTTATAATAAAATAACTGTTTTTATGCAATAAAAAAATCCTGGAACTATAAAATAATCCCAGGACAAATAAACCAATATCACTCTACCTTCTTCCATCCAGACTATACTGTCGGCTTCGGAATCTCACCGAATCATGCCTTACGGCTCGCGGGCTGTACCGCCGGTAGGGAATCACACCCTGCCCTGAAGATATTATTTAATTTCTGCATATACAATATCATGAACACAGAATTCTGTCAATGAAAAAAATGCCAATCATGAAATGACTGACATTTTTTCGTTTTAAATTAATATGCTTTTACTGACTTAGATGTTGAGTATGCTCCATATACTTTCTGATTTGTTGAATCATAGTAGTAGTAACGTACCTGTACATAGTATTTTTTATTCTTCTTCAAACCTGTCTTGGTATATACATTCTTAGCCAGACCTGTGGTCTTGTATGTTGCACTCTTCATCTTAGAATTGGTTGCATAGCGGAAACGGAATCCTCTTCTGGAACTATTGCTCTTTGTATTTTTTGCGGATGTTGCCACAAAACCTACACCTGTTCCGGATTTTCCTTTTACTGTTAATGCTTTAGCCTGTCCAACAGTTAATTTAGTAAATTTAGCTGTTAATACAATATTCTCGGATGATGATGGCATTGTTTTTACAACTTTTCCATTGTAAACCCATCCGGCAAATGCATATCCTTTCTTACCAGCTGCTTTGAATTTTGATTTATCCCATGCAGGTAATTTAGCTCCTGCTTTTGCATCTTTAATAGTTGCTACAGTTTTTCCACCGTTTCCTTTTAATGTTACTGTAACTGCTTTTGGAGATACAACTACTTTTGTTTCTAATGTATAGCTACGTCCAAATGTTGTTACTGTAGAAGTTATAACAGCAGTTCCAGCTTTCTTGGCTGTTACATTTCCTTCATCATCAACTACTGCAATATTTGCATCAGATGTAGTATACTCAACAGCGTTAAATGAATCTTCATCAATATTTGTAACTTTAATTGCTTTCTTATCACCAGCCACTAATTCAATCTCTTTATCTGTTTCTGGTACTTTGACTTCCAATGGAGTCACTTTCATATTCTCAAAGGTCACATTTGCATTAAATACATTAAATCCAACGTATCTTCCTTCTGGATAGTTTTTATCAACTTGGCTATCACGAACCTTTAATACAAGGGCTCCATCATAGTAAACTTTGTACAGATTTCCTTTTACCTGGACTTTTACATGATATTTCTGACCTTTTGTTAAAGAAATTTTCGCATCGTCTCCAATGTCTCCTGTTCCTCCTCCAAAAGTGAAAATTCTTGCAGTACTGTCTTTTCTGTTTACATCAACATTGGCCGCATATGCTTTGTTATTATCCGGACTCTGTCCACGGAAGAGTAATGCAAATGCCTGGCCTCCATTGTATATGACATCTGATTCAAAGATATAATCAGCAGAAGGAATCTTAATTCCAGACATCAGGAATGCATCTCCTGTAGCATTTCCTGTACAGCTGTTTTCATTTTTGCTGATTGTCCAGTTTCCATCGCCATTAACTTCTTTCCAGTTACCCAGATTAATAGCTCGTTCTTCTTTGTCAATATACACTTTAATGCTTCTTGACAATCCGTTTTCTGAAGTAGCTCGAACTGTTACAACACCATCTTTCAGTGCTTTTAACTGAATCTCACTTTTTCCTTCTTTTTCAATCTTAACTTTATTATCATTATTGCCAGATATGGACCATTTAACTTCCTGTGTTGCAGTTACAGGAGAGATTGCAGCTTCGATACTGATTGTATCTCCAACATTATACTGTCCACTTCCTGTATCGGTACTAAGGTATAAATCTGTTGCTGTAGTATCACCTGTCAGCTTATCCTCCCAGATGCTCTTCATAGGATAGACAGTAATCTCAGCATCTGTATCTCCACCTTCAGAATATACTTCCATTCCGGTATTACTTGTTGCAGGGAAGATAGCCATTGCTCCTGTCTGCTGTCCATCCTGTGCATATACTTCAACACTGGATTCATCCACAAAGATGTTAAGTTTCACTTTTCCATCTTCCTCAGTTACAATTGCATCAGATACAACATCACCTTTACGCTGTCCGGATGGAATTGTACCGGATTTATCAACATTTATGCTGACTTTTTTCGTTTCAACATTATATTTGACAACAGTTTCTTTTGTTCCTGCTTCATTGGTTCTTAATTTAAATCCAACTTCTTCTGTACCTGCTTTTGGTGCCAGTTCGGCAACGATTTCATACTGACCTGCTTTTATGCCAGATAACAGGTTTTCACTTGTTTCCGTTTTCTTTGGAATGGTTCCTTCAATTTTAGTTTTGGCATCTTCAACCCTGAGAGTTTTGTACTCTTCAATTGGTGTCTGGATTAAACGATATCCATCTTTTGTATTCTTTAAATTTAATTCTGTCTGAAGATTGAAGAATCCGTTATATCCCCATTTTCCTGTTACAGCACTGACATTATTGCAGTAACCACCTTCCCAGGTACTTGCCCAGTTGATCATAATACGACGTGATTCTTCTGTCTGGTGATCAATATAATATGTCATAGCTGCATACGACTGAGGTCCAAAGTTCATGACATGATGTACAATATCTTTTGAATTAGAAGGTGCATCATCCTGTACAAATGTCCACTTTCCATTTACTTCTTTGAAGTCTCCAATACGATAATAACGTCCACCTTCACTAATAACCCATTTTGTATTTCCTTCTGCATCTTTTAATGAATACATATCCGGGCATTCTGTTTCAATTCTTGGATTACCGTTACCTTCATCACCTCTGTAAGTGCTTTCTACCTTCCAGTCAATCAGATTCTCAGAAGAATAGATTCTTAAGATTCCTCCGGCAACAACCATCATATATTTTCCAGATTCTTTATGGTAAAATACCTTTGGATCACGAAATGCCGCATCATCCAATGGATCTTCGTTCCATTTAAGAATTGGATTTCCTTTATATTTTGTCCATGTTCTACCATTATCTTTACTGAATGCAATTGCCTGATCCTGTCCTCTACCGTCATTATTCTGTGTATAAATGGCTACTAATCCGCCTTTGCCTTCGCCTTTTTCTTCTCCAAAAAGACCTGACACATTTGTATCATCAACAACACAACTTCCAGAGAACATTGCTCCCTGATCTTCCTGATAATATAATGCGATTGGAAGTTCTTCCCAGTGAATTAAGTCTTTGGATACTGCATGTGCCCAATGCATTGGTCCCCATATATTATCATCTGGATAATATTGATAGAATAAATGATATTCGCCTTTGTAGTAAACCATACCATTTGGATCGTTACACCAAGCTAAAGCTGGTGAAAAGTGATACTGTGGTCTGGTTGGAACACTATAAACAGAATTTTTTGCCTTCCGAAGAACATTGATAATTGTTTCATCTTTTGCTCCATTTTCACTGGTTACTACAATAGATATCTGCTGAGATCCCTCTTTCAATTTGACCTCTGCAGGATTTCCTGATGCTACAGCCGTTCCATTGACCGTAATTTCTTTTGCTCCCTCTGCTGTTGGAACAAAAGTAAGACTTTCTGTATTATTCTCTACAACAGCTGCATAGCTATCGATATCCTGACTGAACTTCTGATTCAGATCTGCACCTTTGACTTCTAATCCTGTCAAATATACAGTTGTATTCTTTTCTTCAATATCTTTTACTTCAATATTGGATATTGTCACATCTTTGTTGAAACAGATAAAACCAATATTTCCTTCGAAAATTGTATCTGTTATCTTCATATCGAAGACATCAACATCATTAATCTTTACGTTCAGCTGTCTATTTTCAACTGTTACATCAAATTTGTAGTCTTCTTTGCCTTTTAACTCTTCAACAGTTTTGTCTTTTTGCAGATTTCCAGCCAGTCCTCCCTGGAAGCAGAACATACGAACCACACCAGTTGCAGGATTGACATTTGCTACAACAGACCCTTCCTTTGGGTTATTAGCATCTTTTGCTCCTAAGACAACTCCAACTGCTCCATCACTGGTATCTGTTTTTAAATCTGCTTTTAAAGAATAATTATCCTTTTTATTAATTGTCCTGGAAATTCCAAGATTATCACCCTTTCCGTTCAAACGGATACCATTGTCTGTCAACTCTCCATTTCCAACAAATGACCAGTCTCCTGTCTCTTCAGGTGTTATATCTTCAACTTTAAAATCAGATGTTGTCATAGTTTCTCTAAAGCTGATAAATCCAATATTTCCGTTTAACAAATTTTTATCAACGGCTGTACTGGCAGCCACTTTAGTATCATTAATTGTCGCAGTGATTTTTCCATCTGTTACTTTGATATTAAATTTATATTCTGTTTGATTTTTCAGTTCATCATAACATTTTTTTTCCTGCTCATCGGTTCCTCCAAATGGGAACTTAAAAAGACGTACCTCTCCGCTAGCTGGAGTTACATTCAATACTAAAGAACCGTTATTCGGTGACTTAGTATCCTTTGCACCTAAAACAATTCCAATCGCTCCATCTTCATCTCCCTGAGTCAATTTTGCACTAACGGAATAATTATCCTCTTTGGAAATATCTGAAATACCGAAACTATCTCCATCACCTGATAAACTAATTCCAGTCTCCGTTTTCTCACCATGAATGCCTGAAAATTCCCACTTTGTGCTGTTTTGCTCCTCTGCTGCCTGAACATACCGGGGTGGCACTGTTGGTACCACAGTAGTTCCAACCATTGCGCTTGCCATAAGGCAGGCTAAAAATTTTACCGTTCCTTTTCTCATACTTTCTCCTTTCTTAAACAGTTTTATTGTAAATTTATTTTAACATTTATTATGTTGTCAGCCATCTGTATTTTGTCATCACTTTTTATGACAATTGTAAATTTCTTCTATTTTTTAATATATATAGGAAAACAAAAAAATGGACGATCAAATTTTGATTTGATCGTCCATTTCCAGTTCAGTATTTATTACTTTTCAACTAACTTAATAATTTTATCTACATTTGCTTTACCATTTTTAAAAGCAAGCCCTATGACTGCACATAAAATCACACATATTACAATTAAAATTATACTGATCACTCCAATAACATTATATGCAATTCCTTCCTGCATCTTCAATGCCCAGTAAGCAACAACAACACCTACGGAAGATAAAATGATTAAATTGCGAATCCACTTTTTCAGGTTATTTAACATTTTTGTCTGATATTCAATTTCTTTTAACTGCTGCTGTTTTGTCTGTACTGCCATAGCGTACTTCCTTTCTTTTTTAGTATTTTAATCCTGGGTTGAAGAATCCAACCAGAACACCAACAAATGCTATTACTACTAAAATTAACATTGTAACAACTGGAGATACTTTTTTCTTAGCCATTAACCACCAGCAGAAGATAACAAATGCTGCTGTTAAGCATCCTGGGTATACAGAATCTAACTGATTCTGAAGATTTAAGAATTCTTTTCCTGCATCGTTTACAAGATGGAAAGAAGTTTTTACAGATACCCATGTTGCTGCTACAGATCCAACAACCATTGTTCCAAGCATTACGATAGATTCACGTATTGCCGTGGCTTGCTCACCGACCAGTACGTCAACGGCTTTTCCACCAAGTTCATATCCTTTGAAATATAAGAATTTCATACCAAAAGTAATAATCAGGTTCCATGCAATAATATAGAAAATTGGTCCTACAACAGATCCACCTGAAGATAATCCCAATGCAATTCCTAATAAGATTGGAATTAATGTACCAACAACCAGGGAATCACCAATACCAGCGATTGGTCCCATCAGACCAGCACGGATACCATTGATTGCTTCTGCATCAATATCATCATTTCCATTTGCTTTTGCTTCTTCCAGACCTGCTGTGATACCTACGATTACGGCACCTACCTGAGGTTCTGTATTGAAGAAAGCAGTATATGTATTCATTGCTTCTTTCTGTTCCTCTTTTGTATCATACAGTTCTTCTACCAATGGAAGCATTGCACATAAGTATCCAAAGGTCTGCATATGTTCTTGTGAGAAACATGTTAAGTTTCCATAATACCAGTTACGGAATGATTTATTTAACGCTTTTTTAGAAAGCTTTTTCTCTGCCATATTAGATATCCTCCTCATCATCATCGTCAATAGAACCACCGGAAGCTAATGCTGCTTCTTTTGCTCTGATTCCAATCATCTTGATATTGTAGTAAATAATTGCGAACATTCCTGCAACTACTGTTACAGATACAAGGTTCAGTCCCATACCTGCTGCAAGAGTAAATCCAAAGAAGAATGGTACGAAATCTGCTGCTTTATCTACTACCTGTTTCAGAAGAATTGCAATTCCGACACAAGGTAACATACTACCTACAGTAAACAGTGTCTTCATAGCGATTCCATCCATTGGTAATGTTGCTTTGATTGTTTCAACTACTGGAACTCCCAGTTTACACATAATAACTGCTGGAAGGAAACTACAGATAATATGAGAAATCCAAGGTAATACCATATCTACAAGATATAATTTCTTAAAGTCTCCTTTTTCAACTGCCTGCCATCCAATATGCTGCCATACCAGGTTGATAGTTGCTGTTCCGTAGAATAATACGGTTCCCAGTGTACCTACCATTGCTCCAAAAGATGTTGCCATAGCAATACCTTTTGCAGATGCTGGATCTAATCCATAAGAATTTAATGCTAACATTGCCAGTGGAATACCAATGTAAGATACTGCACGAACGTCAGCAGAAACAGTTCCTCCTGGTGTTACCAATGCGATATATACAACCTGCATTGCTGCACCGACTAAAACACCTGCCTGAACATCTCCTAAAACGATACCGCAGACAAGACCTGCAACTAATGGACGTCCTAATGTGTAGTTACCAATTGAAGTGCCTCCCATACCTGGCATACTTGATAAGCAGGCAAAAATACCTAAAATGACTGCTTGTAACCAACTGATTGTCATAATATTTTCTCCTCTCTGATTTTAATTAAATCCAAATTGTCCTCTGAATTTTTCCCATGTTCCGATTGAAGCTTCTTTTACCAATGCAAATTCAATTTCATAACCTGCTTTGTAGATTGCTTCAAGCGCTTCTGCTTCTTCCTGTGTAATGGACTGATTATTTCCAAGTTTTACAGCTCCCGGACGATCATTACATGGTCCTACAATAACTTTCTTAATGTCACTTGGAACAAATCCATCATCAACCAGAATCTTCTTCATCTGAATTGGATCCTTTGTAATCAGGAAATACTTATCTTTACTGTCTAAAACTTTCTGGCATTTCTTTTTCCACGCTTCATAAGTCCATACAAATGTCTTCTTTGTACTTGCACTCTTGTAAGCCATCTTTAATGCTTCTGTGTTTGCCGCTCTGTCATTAACAGCAATTAATCCATCACATGGATACTCTAAAGACCATCTTGTTACAGTCTGACCATGAATCATACGGTCATCAATTCTTAAAAATGAAATTGACATCTTCTCTCCTCCTTAAATATCATCTTCATCATCACTGCTTGAAGTTTCTAATACAAACTCTTTAATTGCATCTTTAGCTTCACTTACCAGGTTTTCTCTCAGCATGTCTTTATCAACTGCATCTTTCATCAAAGTTGCTGTCAATGCCATGGCAAGATTCATTCCGCCGAAGATGATTGTATTTTCAATCAATCCCTTATTTGAAACCTGCTCAATAGCATTAGTCAATGGAGAGCCTCCAATGATATCTGCAAGAAGAATGATTTCATCACCTTCTTTGATTCCGCTGATTGCATCTACGAATTTCTCTGCAAATTCGTCTGCTCCCATTCCGTTCTCAAGTCCTACTGCAATAACATCTTCTCTGTCTCCACCTGCAAGCATTTCCAGTACATTTTTGAGTCCTGGTGCAAATGTACCGTGACTGACCAGCACAACGTATTTCATCCTCTTCTCCTTTCTTTTATCTGTTCTCATATTGACAAACTTATCTTACCAATTACAAAAAAAAAGAGCATCTGTAAATTGTCATCAATTCCAATTTACAAATGCAACTTTTTTATATGACAAATGTCATTTTTTATTTATTTAATAATTCTTCAGCCTGATTTTTGATTTTCAGAATACTTTCATCAAAATTTTCATCACTTTCAATCAAGTCATCAATTTCCCTGTCGATAAACTGCAAAACAGTATCATAACTACGGAATTTTCTTGTTTCCACAGAATGATTCATAACCTCATCAAGAAGCTCCACTTTTACTACCGTATCCTCACCCATATCTTCTTCCAGAATCTTCTCAGTTTCTTTTGACCTGGTCACGGATTTTAATGGAGATACTCCCTGAGAATACTGAAATATTTTTTTCTGAGTTTCTTTTTCATAGGTTAACTTTTTAAGAAATTCCCATGCCATATGGCTGTGACTGGTTTTATCACTTATTCCTATTAATAAATGATCCATATTGGTTCTATTATTACCATCTGGCCCTGACGGCAAAAGAATACAATCCCATTCAAAATCAAAATATTTATTAATTCTCCATGGATATGGTTTATAAGTTCGAAACTCTGAAAACTTCATTGGTCTGAATGCAATATTTCCTGTATCAAAATCAATTGATTTAGGTTTCTGATACTCTGATAGCTGTTGAATTTTTTTTACGAACAAAACAGAATTTTCCACCGAATCTTCTGTTAGATTACATTGGGTTCCATTTTGATTAAACAGATTTCCTCCATTGCTATAGACTGCATCTTTCCAGTCATAATTATAAACACCAAACTGATCGATTTTTCCATCACCATCGGTATCTTTAGTGACTTTTTTGCATATATTATAGAACTCATCCCATGTCCATTTATTATCAGGCATTTTGATTCCTTCTTTTTTTAACAGCGTTTTATTTACAAACATCAAAGTCGGAACACTTTCATAAGGCAATGCAAACTGACTTCCATTAAAATTTCCTGCATCATAACTTCCCTGATAATAATCATCTGAATCAAATGAACGATCTTGTGCAATAAGAGAATCCAGATTTTTTAAAATGCCAATAGATGAAAAAGTATTAAAATCTTCCGGAAGCACCATAAACACATCCGGCAGTTTTCCTTTCAGCGCTTTTTCCGAAATTTCTTCCGAATAGTCATCTTTCATAATTCCGCTGTCATATTTAATTGTTACATTGGGATGCTCTTTTTCAAATTCTTTTATAGTTTCATCAATAATCTTATAACAGTTATCATCTGGAACATCCCACTGATTTCCTGCAAACATGCCAAATGTAAGTACAATTTTCTCTTGTTTTGGTGTTACCACAAATATAACTGCAAAAATACTGAGAACTAATCCCAGAATCACCAATCTCTTCCACCAAACTGCCATTTTATTCATAGATTACCTTCTTCCATATTTGCCAGAACCTGATTGAACTTCCCAAATTGCAAGCTGAGTTCTGTCCCTTAAATTCAGTTTATTTAAAATTGTGCTTAAATAATTTCGAATGGTTCCCTCTGACAAATTCAATGCCCTGGAAATTTCTTTATTGGACATTCCACGTCCTACATGTTTAATGATTTCCCATTCCGAATCCGTTATCTCCTCAACATTCTGAGCTTCAACGACAATATCATAATTTGACTGTGCCATTTCAGAAAACAGCTCTACAACCTTCGTTGCTATTCCAGGATTAATCATAGCACCACCACTATAAACTGTATGAATTGATTTTTCCAGCTCATCCATAGAAATTCCTTTTAATAAATATCCGCTGGCACCATGTTTTAATGCACTAAACACATACTCATCATCATCAAAGGTTGTTAAAATGATAATTTTAATATTAGGATAAAAATTTTTAATAACCCTGGTGCACTGAACTCCATCCATTTCCGGCATACGTACATCCATTAAAATCACATCCGGTTTCTCTTTTTTTACCAGTGAAATAACTTCCTTCCCATTCTTTGCTGTTGCGACTACTTCTATTCCTTCTTTTGTTTCCAGGACAATCTGAAGACTTTGTCTAATTAATTCCTGATCATCTGCAATTAAAACTTTAATCATAACTGTTCTCCCCATCGTATTGGTATTTTAGCAATAATATGAAATCCATTGCTTCCATCATAGCTGACTTCTCCATTCAGCATCTGAATTCGTTCTTTAATATGCATTAACCCGAATCCGCTTTTTATCTCTTCACATCCGATTCCATTATCCTGAATGGATAAAATGAGCCATTTATTTTCTTTCTTTATATTTACGCAGATTTTTGTAGCTTTTCCATGACGTATGGCATTTGTAATACCTTCCTGAACGACCCGATAGATCATATCTTCTTCATCTGCATTAAACTTCATAACCGGAATCTCACATTTATAATCTATAAATACCTCTGATACATTCATTGTATCCTCCATCATTTTTTCCAATGCCTCTTCCAGATTAAAATGTTCAAGTGCATCCGGCCGGAGCTTATTAACAGATCGTCGAATATCTTTAATACCCTGTCTGGCAACCTTAGCAATAACATTTAACTGTTTTTTTGTTCCTTCTACTGAATAATCAATCATGGCAATACATGCATCTATTCCCGCCGAAAGTCCGGTCATGGTATGTCCTAAGGTATCATGAATTTCCCTTGCAATCCGATTTCGTTCTTTGGTTTCTCCCATTTTTTCACGTATTCCCGCATATTCCTGAAGCTGCTGATTCATCTCTTTTAATCTTTCATTTGCTGTCTGAAGCTGAATATTTAATAATGCGATTCTTGCATTTTCTTTCATCTGATTTCTCATTAAAATAATCATATAAACAATAAACGCCAGAATATTCATAGATATAAGCATGTTTCGTATGCCAATTAACAGCATATTGATTTTTGTACTGTATACTCCAAGAATTTCCTGAAAAGATACCATCTTAACTTGCATAGATACAAGATTATAATCTGAAAAAATATAAATAATTCCCATAATCACAAGGAATAAAACCCTGTTATGCTTGTCACGAATGGATGTTACAATATCTGCAACAACAAGCAGAATAATCCCGTTGTAGCTGACATATAAACATTTGATGATCAGCAGACACAGGAAAATCTCCATTCCATAAATACTAACTGATATAAAAGTGTACTTTGTCTCTTTTCTACGTATTTCGATTATAAGCAAAAGCAAAAAGAATGCAATAAAAACAGTAATCGATGCTTCCAACGGTTCCATTGGAAGATAAGTTACATTTTCCAGAAAATTTCTTGCTGAGAAGCTTTCATTTATATTCTGAATTGTAACGATTGTAACAATAGAAAAGAATGCAAGGATCATAAAATTTATGAAACTCATAAAAATTTTCAAATAATATAAATTTCGGTTTTTTACATCCATATTTACTCTCCTGTTACCACCGATTAATGTCAAACTGATCAATATTTTTCTCTGTTATCATTTTCACCGGTATAATTCTATTTTTTGAAATCTTTTTTCCATCCAGCAGCTGATATGCAGATTCAATGGCCGTATCCCCCATCTGTTTTGGAAACTGTGCAGATGTTCCTGTCATCATTCTTTCTTTAATCAGTTTTTTTGCTTCCGGAGAACCATCTACTCCATATACCAGAACATTTCTCTGATAATCTTCACTATCCAATGCAGCAAGTGCTCCCATAGCAGCCGGATCATTTAATGCCATAATTACATCAATATCCTCATGATCCTTGATAATCTTTTCTACTTTCGGCAGTGACCTTTCAATCTGTCCTTCTGTATCTGCTGATGCGATAACCTGATACTGGTTGTGTCCGTCAATGGCATCTAAAAATCCCTGAATACGATCCACACCGGATTTGGTTTTCGTATGAGTCAGTAATACAATATTGGCATGATTTTTCTTTTTCATCATATCTTTGGCACATTGAACTCCTGCTTTGTAATTATCTGATACAACGGTCATATCTACCAGTTCTTCATTATATACCGGTGTATCGATAACAATTACAGGAATTCCCGCTTTTTTTGCTGCCTGAAGTCCTGATTTTACCTTTTTCCAATCCACGGGATTAAGAAAAATCACATCGACTTTTTTCTTAACGAGATATTTTATCTGTTCATTTTGCTTTTTCTGATCCAGGGCAGGATCCAGTGTGATTAGTTGATCACCCTTTTTTTCTATCTGCATCTGAATTTCATTATTTACAATCTTATAGAACTGATTATTCATAGTCATATAGGTTGCACCAAACACTCTTCTATGCTTTCCGTATTGCTGCGAATATGATATATATGTTTTCATATATATCAATAGAAATAAGCAAAAAAAGGAAATAACAATTCCAACTCCAAATCTTTTTTTCCATTTTTGTTTTTCATTATTATCCATCCAATATTTCTCTCCATTTTCATATTATACTTTATATTATAACATGAAATTAATATCAATTAAAATGCCATATCAAGAACTTGCCGCAACCCTTCCCGATCATTGATATCAGTCACATAATCAGATGCTTCCTTTACCTCATCTGACGCATTTCCCATAGCCACACCAAGACCTGCATATCTAAGCATATCTATATCATTATGTCCATCTCCAAAAGAAATGATTTCCTCCTGATTAACGCCAAATACTCCTTCCAGCATATGGACAGCATCTGATTTGGATGCTTTCATGGACATAATCTCCAGATATGTATCTTTGGATTTATAAATTCTAATTTGCGGAAACAATTTCTGCAGTTCTTTTTCCAGTAACGTAATATCCTCTGCCTTTCCCATACACAAAATTTTATGCACTTCCTCAAAGACCGTTTCATCCTCAAAAGAAACTTCTTTTGCCATAACTCCTGTAATATCCATTTCCTGGGCAACCCAATATTCTTCCAGATCCTCTGCCATCCAGCAATCATTTGAATAAATATTGACTGAAACTTCCGGCACAATTTCCCTTATACTTTTACATAGCTTTTTTGATTCATCTTTCTTTAATGCCACACTATAGACAGGCTGCAGATTTCCATCCACTACCAGTGCTCCGCTATAACAGATCATTGGATTTTTTGCACCTAATTCATCTCTGATCGCCTTCATTCCTTTTGGCATACGGGCAGAAACCAATACAAAAGGCACTCCCTGACCACTCATTTCCATGATTTTTTCCTTTGTCTGCTCTGGAATTTTATGTGAAGTATTTAATAAAGTTCCATCAATATCACTAAAAACTGCTTTATATATTCCTTTTTCTATACGACAATCCATTGTACATCCTCCTCTATTAACCTTTGTTTCCATCCTGCCTCTGGCTCACGGTCTAAAATCAATAAATCAATCTGATTCAGACCTACGGCTCGATATTTGCTTACTCTTTGAAATTTAGGATAGTCTGCCATCACAATAACTTGTTTTGCCCTTTGTGCTGCCAGCGCTTTTACTTGAGCATCTTCTTCCTCTTCATAATAAAGACCATCTTCTGCTATTGATGCAACTCCAAGTAAAGCTGCATCAAAATTCAAATTTAATATCTTCTCCCAAACCTCAAATCCATAAAAAAACCGATTTTCTTTCTGTAAAACACCACCCAGACTGTGTACCTGAATCTTTGGCTCTGATGCCAGTAAAATCAGATTGTCCAGAGAATGCGTATATATTTTCATATGGCTGTTCAGCGATTCACACACATATGGCATATGAGTTGATACATCAAAAAAATAAATTCCCTGTTCTCTTAATAATTCTGCTGCCTTCACTCCAATTTTCTTTTTTCCTTCTGCATTCTGCATCATTCTGGACTGATAATTTTCCACTCGAACCTGAAAATCCGTTCTTGCAATTCCTCCATGGGTACGAATTGCTTTTCCTGCTTCCGTCAGTTTAATAATATCTCTTCTGGCAGTATCCCTGGAAATTTCTAAACGTTCCATCAACTCCTGATTGGATAATGTCTGTTCCTTTTGTAGCCAGTCTGTAATTTTTCGTAATCGTTCTTCCTGATACATAATACCTCCTTTTTAAGTAATTATAAGTATTTTTACCTATAATTTCAAGTATTTATAAGTATTTATGCTTATTTTTTCTCCAGCATTTCAAATTCATCTTCAAAGATACAATGCTTTAATTCCCCACTTTTCATCTTCTTTTTACATTCTTCATAATCCACCCATCTAACAGATTCTACTTCCTCTTTCTGAAGTTTTAAGTTTTCTATTTCTACAGGCTCTTTGTAAATATAGACCGCACTGATTTCATGATTGAAAAACTCTCGTCCATAAAAAACATCTTTTATAATTCCATGATGAACTCCTATCTGCTGCAATTGATTCTCCGTTGCATGAATTCCAAGTTCTTCTTCCAGCTCCCTCACGGCAGTTTCCAGATAATCATCTCCTGCTACCATATGTCCGGCAGAAGAAATGTCATAACACCCCGGAAAAGAATCTTTATGGGCACTTCTTTTTTGCAGCAGTACATCAAACCCTTGTTCTTTTTCTCGAATCACCCAGATATGTACCGTTCCATGAGGATCTCCATCTTCATGAACCAATGATCTCTCCTTGATGCGCCCAGTGCGATTTCCTTCTTCGTCCATCACATCAAAAAACTCCAAATCACTTCCATCCAGACAGGCTGAAATCAGATTTCCTTGAATATACTCTAATTTTAAAGAGAAAAATGGCCGTTTTTCTTCCATATAACGTAAAAACAGACGGTCACCTTCCCACAATTCCAGTTTTAAGATATCTTCTTTCTTCACCCACTCCAGAGTTCCTTCATCGCATTCTTTCAATTCTCCTTCGAAACCATCCGCATGATATAAACACATATATTCCCATGCTTCTTTTGAAGTTCCCATATCTGAAAGAAAAGTAACAATGCCGCAGAACCTGAAAGATGTCAGTGTCAGACCTGTTTCCTCCTTTACTTCACGAAACAGACAGTCTTCCGGACTTTCTCCGTGTTCAAAGTGTCCTCCAACTCCAATCCATTTGTCTTTATTAATATCATTCTTCTTTACAATCCTATGCAGCATCAGATAACTGTCATTTTTTTCTATATAACATAGTGTGGTAAGACCCATTTTCTATTTCCTCCATATTTCATCAGCTAAATGTATTGTAAATGCAAAGAACAAAAGATACAATAGTATGAACAATGATAAAGGAGGATTTGCTATGGATATTAAATGTATTGCACTGGATCTGGATAAAACAACTTTAAATAGACAGGGAAAACTTTCCAAGGGAAACAGGGAAGCTTTGATCAGTGCCATGAAAAAAGATGTCCACATTGTCATTGCAAGCGGACGGGCCTTTTCCACACTTCCCAAAGATGTGACCAGTCTTCCGGGAATCGAATATGCTATTACTTCTAATGGTGCTGCCATCTATCATATTCCAACAGGCACGTGCATGCACCGTTATCATCTGACTCCTGCATCTGTCAATGATATTCTGACTGTATGTAAATCTTATCCTGTTGTATTTGAAGCTTTTATTGACGGGACTGCCTATGGAGAAAAACATTATATAGAAAATCCTGTCTTTTACGGAACACCACCAAATGTAATTTCTTATGTTCAGCAGACAAGAAATCCCATTAACCATATGCCTGATTTTATCAGACAGCATGCAAACTGCCTTGACAGCATCGATGTTGTCACAGGAGATATACGGATAAAACAAAAAATCCAGACAGAACTTGCCCGGATTTCCAATGATATCTATATAACTTCTTCTGTCCCCCGCCTTCTGGAAATTTCCCATAAAGATTCTGGAAAACATTCTGGGTTGAAATATATCCAAAATCATCTCCATCTTAAACCGGAACAGACTGCCGCATTTGGTGACGGAGATAACGATATTGATCTTTTACTGGCTGCCGGTACTGGAATTGCTATGGAAAATGCTTCTCCTTCATGCAAAACAGCAGCCGATGCCATTACAAAACACCATGATGAAGACGGTGTTGCCTGGGGAATGAGACATATATTGCATATTATATGATTTCTACATTATATTTACCTAACTGATCCTGTATTTCTCTGGATGGAATTTTCTCGCAGATTATACCGTCAATTTGCGAAAAAGTGGTATAAACATAGTTTGCCTGAAACTCAAATTTCTTGCTTTCCATACCAAGATATACCTTACTGCTTCTTTCAACTACACTGCTTTTCATTAATCCGTCATCTGGCACATACGTAGTGATAATGTTTTCTTCCACGTTAGCCCCTACAACACCCATAAAGCAGATATCAAACCGGAAATTATTCATCATCTGCAATGTAAGAGGTCCAAGAAATCCATTCTGAGAACGGTTAAACTCTCCTCCAATGAGAATAAATTTTACATTCTTGCTGTTAGAAAAAACTGCAGCAATATCCATCATGCAGCTTACAACTGTTACATCCAGCCCGGAATCTATTATTTCTTTTGCCAATTCAATATTAGTTGTTGAAGTATCAAGGAAAATCATATCTCCATTATGAATCAGTTTCACTGCTTTTTTGGCAATCTTAATCTTTTCTTTGATATTCTGATTTTTTCTGGTTGAGACACTGTTACTATGACCTGGATGCAGTGCATCCTTTAAAACTGCTCCTCCATATGTTCTTTTTAGAAGATTTTTTGCTTCAAGGCTTGCCAAATCTTTTCGAATACAATCATCTGTTACCTGAAATCGTTCACTTAATTCTTTTACTTTTACTTTTTCGTTTTTTTTCAATAATTGTAAAATTTCCTGATGTCTCTCTTCTACAAACATATTTATATTTCCCCTTCTGTTTTATTGTTTTTTATTATTTTATTTCGTTATTATTGTTTTGTCAACTTCATTCCTTTCGATCTTTTTCACGATTTATTATATGATCTTTTTCTTTACAGCAAGAAAACTTCTGAAATCGAAACTGAAGCTTTTATAAATCTGGTGCCTATAGTATAATAAAAACAAGGAGGAGCTTATGATAAAAAAGATTATTGCACCCATTATAATTACCATCATTTTAATCTTTGTGGAACTTATCTATCTGGGTATTTATATTGCACTGATTCCATGGATATGGTTAAAAATAATTCTTGCAGTAATCCCTCTTGGATCTATTGGTGTTACAATCTATGTTCTGATAGAACGTATCCATGAAGTAAGGAGTGGTGAGGAAGATGATCTTAGTCAATACTGATTATATTAGTGGAAAAGAATTGGAAACTCTTCAACTGGTAAAAGGAAGTACCATCCAGTCAAAAAATATCGGAAAAGATATTACACAAGGCTTTAAAACACTTGTTGGCGGAGAATTAAAAGCCTACAATCAGATGATGGATGAAGCCCGTGCCCTGGCAACCAAAAGAATGGTACAAGAAGCAGAAGAACTGGGAGCAGATGCCATTGTTAATATTAGATATTCCTCATCTGCTGTTATGCAAGGTGCTGCAGAAGTTATTGTTTATGGTACTGCCGTAAAATTCAAATAAAAACAGGAAAATACGACAAAAAATTCCCGGTAAAACATTGATTTTACCGGGAATTTTTATGTACATTTTCACAATTTATACTTCGACAAACACTTCTTTTCCTAATCCGCAGACCGGGCATACCCAATCTTCTGGAAGATCTTCAAATTTTGTTCCAGGAGCAATTCCATTATCTGGATCTCCAGCTGCCTCATCGTAAATATATCCGCATGGTTCACATTCAAATTTTTTCATAATTTATCCCTCCTGATATTCTGCTTTCCATAATCCATGTAAGTTGCAATATTCATAAGCTGCAATCAACTCATCACCTTCAACCAGTGTGAACACTGCCTTTGGTTCATCATCTGGCTGAAATTTGTGAAGCTGTCCACCGTTTTTCGTTTCAATATATACTCCCTGAATATAATGTTCTTCCAACATTGGATGTGCAACAGAACCAACTTCTACAATAACTTCCTGTCCATTTACGGTAATCTGCGGTACATGTTTTTCTCCTGCTGCATCCGTAGAATTTGCTTTTAACTGCTCAATTCCTTCTAACGATGGGCTAGAACCAAAAATGTCAAATAAAATATGTTTATCTTTTTTATAGAATCTGCTCATTGGCATTTCCTCCTTTACTCTCATTGATTATGGTTCTATAATAACCTTGAATATAAATTATTTCTGTAACATATGTTACCAATCTAAGAAAAGGTGAAAAAAATGGAAATAAAAGATACTCTGTTATTCCAAAATCTAAATACAGATGAGATTCAGCGAGTTCTTCATTGTTCCAGTGCAAAGCTGCTGGCTTTTGAAAAAAATGAAGAAATTATATCTCCAGAAGATCAGCCAAAAGTCATCTATTTAATTTTAAAAGGGAAAGTCATCCTGGAACAATTTAATTATATGGGAAAACCAATGAATATTGAATACCGCATGCCGGGGGAATTATTTGCTCAGGAAGACCTTTTTCTTGACAAAAATACCTTTGAATATTCCGTTCGAACAACCGAACCCTGCCAGATATTAACCGCAAATAAAAATTTCTTTTTCCAGACCTGTGAAAAAAGCTGTGAACACCACAGTAAAATTATTTATAACATGCTCCATATTTTTGCTTTGGAAAACCAGCAGAAACAACAGCGTCTTGAATTGCTGACCTGCGGGGATCTGGAACAGCGGATTGCCCGCTATCTTATGGAAGTCAGCAACGGAAATCCCTTTGTTGATTTATCCATGAACCGCAATGAACTGTCGGCATATTTAAATGTCACAAGACCATCTCTTTCCCGAACTTTATCTTCCATGCAGGAACAAAATATCATTCAGATTCATGGTCGAAACCAGATTGAAATTTTAGATTTTGAAAACTTACATGCCATGATTGACGGTCTGTGATTCTAAACAGATCGGGACCGGCTGGTCAATGACCAGCTGATCTTCTTCCACCTGACAATCCATGGCAAGAATATGAACACCTGCTTTTTCTGCCCTCCGCAATGTATCACCAAAGGCTTTATGAGTACGATCATTTGGTTCAAAAACATGTACACCTTTCATCTGGATCACAAATACAATATAGGCATCATACCCTTCTTCTTTGGCTTTCATCAGCTCTTCTATATGCTTAATTCCTCTCTCTGTGGGTGCATCCGGAAATCGAGCCACCCCCTCTTCCTCAAGTGTTACCCCTTTCACTTCCAGATAAGCTTTCTTCCCATCACCTTCCAAATAAAAATCAAAACGGGAATTCCCATATTTCTGTTCTGCCTTTACAAGATCAGGACTTTTATAGATTCCTCCATCCATAAGCCATTCTCCAACCACCTGATTGGGTGCCTGAGAATCCATATTAACCATTCTGTTCCCCTTCATGACTCCAATTAACGAAAAACGGGTTTTCCGATTGGGATTATCATGCTCCTGCAGAAATATTTTCGTCCCCGGAACCAGCAGCTCCCTGCATCTTCCAGTATTCTTTACATGGGCCTTTTCTTCTTTCCCGTCAATTTCCACTATTGCAATAAATCGATTTGGACGGCTGATAAATTTCCCTTCTGTCATTCTTTCATATTTCATAGTGAAAACTCCTTTTACCGACTACTTTTGCTAATCTATTATATCAAACAATTCCTCAATATTTTCTTTCTTTGTTGCCCAGCTTGTTGCAAAACGTACAACTGTATGATTATCATCCTGCTTTTCCCAAAAACTGAATTTTATCTTTTCCTGAAGCTTTTTCATTTCTTTATTATCCAGAATAATAAATTGCTGATTGGTTGGTGAATTCAAATAAAATGTATAACCTCTGTCTGCAAACCCTTTCTTTAATAACTCTGCCATGTCAATAGCATGTCTGCTGATTTTAAAATAAAGATCATCTGTAAACAATGTATCAAACTGAACCCCAAGAAGTCTTCCTTTTGCCAGCAGAGCTCCATGCTGTTTTACAATAGTCATAAAATACTGTGGTGTATTATTTTTTGTAAAGACCACTGCTTCTCCACATAAAGCACCTACTTTTGTTCCTCCAATATAGAAAACATCACATAATTGTGCAATCATTGGCAATGTTACATCGGTTTCACTGCTCATTAGTCCATATCCAAGCCGAGCTCCATCTAAATAAAGCGGAATCTTATATTCACGACAAATTCCTGAAATAGCTTTCAATTCATCTGCGGTATACAATGTACCATATTCTGTTGGATGAGAAATGTATACCATCCCTGGAAATACCATATGTTCATGATTCTCATCATTCCAGAACATACTCAAATAAGATTTTAAATCTTCTGCTTTTATCTTCCCATTATATTCCGGTATTTCTAACACTTTATGTCCTGTATATTCAATAGCTCCAGCCTCATGAACGTTTATATGTCCTGTCTTTGCCGAAATCACACCTTCATAGGGCTTTAAAAGACTATCAATTACTATTTCATTAGTCTGGGTCCCGCCTACCATAAAAAAAATATCCGCTTCAGGACATTCACATAATTCTTGAATCTTTTTTTTTGCACTTTCACAATATGGATCACTTCCATATCCGGATACCTGTTCCATATTTGTTTCCACAAAACGTTCTAATATTTTCTCATGAGCTCCTTCTGTATAATCACTTTCAAAGGATAACATATTAAATTCCTCCTTTTATTCTATTACCTTTTCCTTCAATTATACAAAAGTCTCACAATTGAAACAATTGAAAGTTCGTGACTCACTCAGGAATCAGCTCACATCTGATATACCTCTTTCACATTTTCTATTTATTTACATAAACTATCTTATGATAACTTTTTGGAGAATGCCATGGCCACTGCTCTATCAGTAAATCACGTTTCTTACGCATATCACTCTTTGCAGCAGGAAACACTTGCTCTTCTTGACGTTTCCTTTCAAATAGAATCCGGAGAATTTGTATCTGTTGTTGGTCCAAGCGGATGTGGCAAATCAACACTTTTGCATTTGATTGCCAGACTCCTTCCTTTAAAAACAGGAGAAATTTTTATTAATGGCTATCCTTTGACTATCTCTAAAGAGAAGGTTGGATATATGCTTCAGCAAGATCAGCTTCTTCCATGGAAAACAATTTATGAAAATGTCATTCTTGGATTAAAAATACAGAAAATTCATAATCCAGATATTCTGGAGAAGGTAGACGGACTGCTATCGGCCTATGGGCTCAATGATTTTCGTAATTCCTATCCAAGTCAGTTATCCGGAGGAATGCGTCAGCGTGCTGCACTTATAAGAACGCTGGCACTGTCTCCCAATCTTCTTTTACTTGATGAACCATTTTCTGCTCTTGACTATCAGACACGTTTAAATGTTTCCAATGATATCGCCTGTATACTAAAAAAGGAGAAAAAAACCGCCCTGTTAGTAACTCATGACCTGTCAGAAGCAATCAGTATGTCAGATCGTGTTATCGTTCTCTCCAAAAGACCTGGAACAATTAAGGCAATTGTTCCGATTAAACTTTCCTGTAAAGAAAAAACCCCGCAGAATGCCAGAAATTCTGTAGAGTTTAAAGATTATTTTAATTTGTTATGGAGTGAAATCAATGAAACCTGAAATATCAAGGGAACAACAATTGTATATTCAAAAAATACAAAAGGAAAAATACTGGGTTCTTGTTACCCAGATATCACTTTTGCTACTGTTTCTTTTTCTGTGGGAATTTTCTGTGGATGAAGGTTATCTAAACGGTTTTATTTTCAGCAGCCCCAGCCGGATTATTCAATGCTTTTATTCCATGACAAAAGATCACAGTATCTTTTTCCATGTTGGTATAACTTTACTGGAAACCATGATTAGTTTTTTTCTCATTATGTTTCTGACCCTTGCCTTTGCCATTCTTCTATGGTGGTTTCAAATCCTTGCAGATATTCTAGAACCTTATCTGGTAGTTTTAAACAGTCTTCCGAAATCTGCCCTTGCTCCCATATTAATCGTATGGCTGGGAAATAATATGAAAACCATTATTATTACCTCTATTTCCATTGCAGTATTTGGCAGTATCCTGAATTTATACAATGGCTTTATGAAGGTTGATCCCCAACGGCTTATGCTTATCCGAACTTTAGGCGGAACTAAAACAGACTGTCTTCGATTGGCTGTTATCCCGAGCTGTATACCTTTGTTTATAAGTCTTATGAAAGTCAGTATTGGATTATCTTTAGTTGGTGTCATTATTGGAGAATTTTTAGCCGCCCGAGCCGGACTGGGCTATCTAATTATTTATGGAAGTCAGGTATTTAAAATGGATTGGGTTATGATGTCAATTATCATTCTATGTCTGATTGCCATGCTCCTTTATAAACTTTTACACATTTTAGAAAAATATGCCGTAAAAAATATGTAGAACATCAAAAAGCCCCACCGTTTTCCGATGGGACTTTTACTTTTATGAAAAGAGAGGATTAAAATTAAAGACTCGCGGAGCGTATATCAGATGGGGGATTGAAACCCGCCACTGATACATAATTGTTGCTCACCGCCTACAGAGGCGGGAGTCATCCCTCATCTGATATATATGAAAAACTATGTCTTTATTATACCTGATTCTTCTCCCGATTCAATTTACTCCCTGTAAACTTTTCTAAACAAAATATAAAATCATTCCAGATATTTTCAAACATTAAACAATTCATGTTGCTTTGTCATTCAACTAATTTTTTTATATTTTTCTCTATCTGCTGTATTACCTGAAAAAATGTTTCATCATCTTGTCCTGTCGGATCAGGTAATCCCCAATCATCATCAAATGGTCTTCCAATAAAAGGACATCTTACTCCGCATCCCATGGAAATTGCGATATCAGGTTCGGGTATGTCTGAAATAAGTTTATTGTATTGTCCGTTCTGTTCCATATCAATCCCATATGTTTCTTTCATAATGCGTACGGCATCTTGATTAATTTCCGATTTTATCTCTGTTCCTGCAGAATAGAACTCAAAATAATCTCCCAGATAGTAATTACCTAAAGCCTCTGCTATCTGACTTCTGCAGGAATTATGTGTACAGATAAAAGCCACCTTTTGTTTATTATTCATTTTTAACCATCCTCTCGTATTAGTTACCACCTTTCCAATCACAGCATGACCTAATATCCTAACTTATGAAGCAGTTTTTCCACATCATTAGCCTTTAACACTTTCCCCATGGAAGCTACTTTATCGTTTACAATCAGTGCAGGCATAGACATAACACCATAAGACATAATTGTTTCCATATCTGTGATATACTCCACTTCCATATTAAGCTGCATAGCTGATACAGCAGCTTTTGTATTTTCAAGCAAAGCGTGGCATGATTTACATCCAAAACCAAGTACCTTTAAGCTGGTTAGTGTCGCTTTTGTTTCTTCCTCTTTTTTCTTTTCTGATCTAAATAAACCCATCTTAAAATCCTCCGTTTAATTTCATATTAAAATTCCTTGTATTAAATTAAAGAAATAGCCTACAAGGATAATTCCCACTGTACAAATTGCAATAAATATTCCAATTAGTTTCGGTTTTACTGCTTTTTTCAGCATAATCATAGATGGCAGTGAGAGTGTTGTAACCCCCATCATAAACGACAACACAACACCCAGCCTGGCTCCTTTTGCAAGTAAAGCTTCTGCAATCGGAATACATCCAAAAATATCTGCATACATAGGAACACCTGCAACTGTTGCAATAATGACACCCAATGGATTACCTGTTCCTAAAAATCTTACAATAATATCCTCTGGTATCCAGTTATGAATAAATGCACCAATCAGCACACCAATCAATACATAAGGAGTAACCTTTTTGACGGTATCTAATACTTGATTCCATGCAAATTTCACTCTATCCCTCTTTATTAATTTTTCCTGCGGAACATCTATAGAATGTCCATTACGAATAAATTCTTCTACTTGACTTTTCAAATGCAGCCGCTCAATTAAAGTGCCTCCGGTAACTGCAATGACAAGTCCAACGATTACATATACAATTGCTACCTTTGCTCCAAAAATACTCATTAAAAGAACAAGAGAGCCTAAATCCACCATTGGAGAAGATATTAAAAAAGAAAAAGTAACTCCTAATGGCAGTCCTGCACTTGTAAAGCCCATAAAAAGCGGAATTGATGAGCAGGAGCAAAATGGAGTTACTGTTCCAAGTAATGCAGCAGCTATATTTGCCCATATTCCATGAAATCTCCCTATAATCTTTTTTGTTCTCTCTGGTGGAAAATAGCTTTGAATATATGAGATTATAAAAATCAACATTCCAAGCAAAACCATAATTTTAATACAGTCATAAATAAAAAAATGAATAGAACCACCTATTTTCTCATTTGTATTCAGTCCCAACTGATTAAGACCAAGCTCAATCAGCCCCTTTAACCATTCCATTCCAAGAATATCATCTTGAAAAAAAGACCAGATACTCTTTATCATTTCATCTTCTCCTTATACATTTAATTATATGCATATTTAAATATATCGATTTGTATTTCAAATGCAATCGCACCATAAAGGCTATATTATTCTTTACAGCACGACTTTTCGTTTTGGATTGATTTCTTTCCTTTGATTTTTGCAAGGTACTCAATCAGTTGTGAAATACCATCATCTGCTATCCTATAGTGTGTCCACCTGCCTTCCTTCCAGCACTCCACAACACCAGAATCACAAAGTATCTTCATATGATGAGAAAGTGTTGGTTGGCTGATTTTCATCTCATCAAGCAGATTACAGGCACATCGTTCACTGCCCATTAACAGTTCAATAATCTGTATTCTATTTTCGTCTCCTAGAGCCTTAAACATATTAGCAATTTGTTTCTGTATCACATTATCACCTCATATTCATGTTTATCTATTTGTCATTATATCATTATATTTACATATGTCAATATAAAGGTAGAGGTTGCAATAAATATAAATTATGCTTGTATATTATCTTCTCGTGCCAGACATGTGATATACTCTGTTCAGATATGCCTGTGTTACTGGTACCTATTCATCTATAGTTTCCAGCAAAAAGCTAACTGGTCGAAACCCATCATTACAGGATATCATTGCAGACTTTTTATTCTTCATCCAGCCATCATAAAAATTCTCTCCACCATGAGCAAGCGTCATAACAAATGCTGAGATACTATCCCATGCACTATCGCAAAAGCCCTCTGGTTTCTGCCATCCATCGGCAATAAATACCTGTCCCTCTTTCATGTCACAGGCATGTTCCATTGGATTTTCATATTTTTCCATTAGATCTGTATAACAGGCTATTTTCATAACAGTAATTCTTACTTTCTTCATATAGTTAATCTCCATAAATTAGTTGTATATTAATTTTTTTGTCTATTAAATATCTATCTCCATGTAATTATAAAAAATTTATTCCTTCATTACAATTATATGTAACCAAGAAAACGTCAAAAAGTCCCACCGTTTTCCGATGGGACTTTTGCTTTTATGAAAAGAGAGGATTAAAAATATATGAAAAACTATGTTTTTATTATACCCGATTCCTGTCCTTATTCAATTTACTTCCTATAAACTTTTCTAAAGAAAAAATAAAATTATATAAAGAAAATTTTGTATATCTTATAATTTTCTTATTGACAATTAGAAATGAAGGGCGTAGAATAAAAACCAATTTAAAGCGTAAAAAGACAAAGGGGTCTTATCCTTGTTTCTTTTTACGCTTTTTCTTTTAAAAATTATTATCACGGAGGGAATTTATATGGATACTTTGAATTTAATCGTCCAACAGATTGACAGTTTTGTCTGGGGACCTGTTATGCTGGTTCTTTTAGTTGGAACTGGAATCTTTTTAACCATTCGAACCCGCTTTGCTGCATGGCGAAATCTTGGATACGCATTACATAGCGTTCTTAGTAAAGAAGCACGTACCACAAAAAGAGGAAGCGGTGACGTTTCTCCTTTTTCAGCCTTAATGACTGCTTTGGCAGCAACCATTGGTACCGGTAACATTATCGGTGTTGCAACTGCCATGTTTGCAGGTGGTCCTGGTGCGTTGGTATGGATGTGGATTTCCGCATGTTTTGGATTGACATCAAAATTCAGTGAATGTATGCTGGCAATTAAATACAGAACAGTAAATGAAAAAGGTGAAATGTCTGGTGGTCCTATGTATACCATGCGCAATGGACTGAAGAATAAAACCTTTGGAAAAATTCTTGGATTTTTATTTGCCTTATTTACCGTCCTTGCTTCTTTTGGAATTGGTAACATGACACAGGCAAACTCAATTTCCGGTTCTGTAAAAGAAATCTTTGGTATTTCTACTAACATTACAGGAATCATAATTACAATATTAGCTTTAGTTATTATTTTAGGTGGTATTACAAGTATTTCCAGAATTTCTTCTGTTGTTGTTCCTGGAATGGCTATTTTCTACGTAATTGCCGGATTAATTGTTATTATCATGAACATAACCAATCTTCCAGCTGGTCTGGCTCAGATCTTTATTATGGCTTTCCATCCACAGGCCGTAGGTGGTGGTGTTGTTGGTGTCATTACTGTCACTGTTATGAATTCTGTTCGTTATGGTGTTGCCCGTGGAGTATTCTCCAACGAAGCCGGTTTAGGTTCTGCAGCTATTACTGCAGCAGCTGCAACAACAGATGATCCGGTTCGTCAGGGATATATTAATATGACCGGTACTTTTTTCGATACCATTGTAGTATGTAGTATTACAGGTCTTGCAATTGCTTCTTCCGGTGTACTTGGAACTGTTGACGGTACTGGTGCCGCACTGGAAGGTGTACAGCTTACCATGGCAGCATTCTCAAGTGTACTTGGACCTCTTGGAAAATATCTGGTAGGTATCGGTATTATTTTATTTGCATTTTCTACCATTCTTGGCTGGGAATACCATGGCGAAAAGGCTTTTGAATATTTATTCCAGAGTCACAAATATAACATCATTTACCGTGTATTTTTCTCTCTGATTGTTTACGTAGGTGCTACACAGACTCTTGAGCTTGTTTGGAACTTATCTGATATCATGAATGCATTAATGGCAATTCCAAACTTAATCTGTATGCTGATTATGAGTAAAGAAATTGCTCAGGAAGTCGAACGTTTCCAGCCTATTATCGAAAAAGAAAAGGCTGCCGCAAAGATTCGCAATCGGGCAAATGTCGAAGCATAAATACACCTCAAATTCAAGACTCGCTCGCGAGTCTTGGCGCGGAGCGTATATCAGATGGGGGATTGAAACCCGCCACTGATACATAATTGTTGCTCACCGCCTACAGAGGCGGGAGTCATCCCTCATCTGATATATCATATCTAAAAAGTGGACTGTCAAAATTGACAATCCACTTTTTTATTATAAAAATTATATAATACTACCGGTTTTCTAACTCTGTATACTCTTTGTTCTGTAATACACTCTGATATGCAGGCCGGATAATCTTGTCCACATTTGTTAGTTCTTCTAAACGATGGGCACTCCATCCTACGATTCTTGCCATAGCAAAAATTGGCGTAAACAGTTCTAATGGAATATCCAGCATACTATAAACAAATCCACTATAAAAATCTACATTGGCACTTACCCCTTTATAGATTTTTCTTTCTTCTGCAATCACTTCCGGTGCCAGCTGTTCAATCATGGAATAAAGTTTAAAGTCTTTTTCCCTTCCTTTTTCCACTGCCAGTTTTTCTACAAACCCTTTAAAAATCTGTGCTCTTGGATCTGAAATACTATAAACAGCATGTCCCATACCATAAATCAATCCTTTTTTATCAAATACTTCTTTATGCAACAGCTTTTTTAAATATTCCCGTACCTGATTTTCATCTGTAATATCGTTTACATTCTGTCTCAGATCCTGCATCATTTCCACAACTTTAATATTAGCGCCTCCATGCTTTGGTCCTTTTAGTGAAGACAATGCTGCTGCAATAACAGAGTAGGTATCTGATCCGGCAGAGGTTATCACATGAGTGGTAAAGGTAGAATTATTTCCTCCTCCATGCTCCATATGAAGCACTAATGCAATATCTAATACTTTTGCTTCCAGTTCCGTATATTTTTTATCCGGACGAAGCATTCGCAAAATATTCTCAGCCATAGTACAATTTCCATCTGGCCGGTGAATGTAAAGGCTGTCATCATTTTCATAATGATTGTAGGCCTGATATCCATAGACCGCAAGCATTGGAAATACACTGATCAGCATCAGACATTGACGCAATACATTTTCCATAGAAATATCAGATGCTTTATCATCATAGGATGCAAGCGTTAAAATACTCTTGGTCATTGAATTCATTATATCTTTACTTGGTGCTTTTAATATAACGTCTCGTGTAAAATTTTTCGGCAAAGTCATGCTACCTGCAAGTACCTGCCTGAACTCTTCCAATTGCTTCTCATCGGGCAACGTTCCAAACAACAGCAGATATGTTACTTCCTCAAAACCATATCTTTCGCCCTTTAGAAATCCCCTGACAAGATCATTTATGTCATATCCTCTATAAAATAATTTTCCCTGACAAGGTACTTTCTTCCCGTTGACAACTTTATTTGACTGAATGCATGAAATATTGGTAAGCCCTGCCAGGACCCCCACTCCATCTACATCTCGAAGTCCTCTCTTAACTCCAAGTTCAGTAAATAAATTTTTATCAATTTCACAGTTTTCTCGGCAGATGTTTGCCTGATTTTTCATATATTGTTCCATTCTTTCTGTTTCCATTCTGCTTCCTCCTAACTGTTTTATTTGATATTTATCAACAAACATTCTACATGAATATTTGATTTTTGTCAAATATTGACCTTTAGCAACAACATGCTATAATAGAAAAGATATGAAAAATGGAGGATACACTATTATGAAAGATATTTCTGCACTTTTTGAAATATTTCCAATCTGCCAACGTATTTTAATGAATACTGTTGTCTTACATGATACACAATTTACAAAAACACAACTGTTTATTTTATACACTTTGTCTGCCAAGGGAAGCGTAAATATGTCCGAAATTGCATCCTATATTGCATCATCCAAAGAACAGGCAACCCGTGCAGTAGCTCCTTTGGTAAAACAAGGGTATGTAGCCCGTTTTCACAATGAATCCAACCGTAAAAAAGTTTACATTCGTCTTACAGACCAAGGCTATGACGTCATAAAACAGGAAAAAGGACTAATCAAAGATTTCCTTGCCAATAAATTAAATTCTCTCTCAGAAGAAGACCTTGAAATACTCCGCGAGTCTCTATCAAACCTTTTGAAAGTTTTAAGAAAACTCGAATAAGCTGTAATTTTATGCTATACTTAGCTTAATTCAAAAAAGTTATTGGAGGATTCATATGAAAGCTGATTTACATTGTCACACTGTCCTGTCTGATGGAGCCATGGATCTGGATTCACTGCTTCGCTATGCAAAACGAATTGGTCTGGATTATATTGCCATTGCGGATCATTCATCTACACATTCTATTCCTGTTGCCATAGAGCTTGGAAAAGAACTTGATTTACATACAATTCCTGCAGTGGAAATACCTGCCAATCACAAAGAAACATCTATTAATGTCCATCTTCTTTGCTATTATCCAGTAGACACAAAACGTCTTCAAAAACATTTGAACAAAGATTTATCCGCATTTTCTGATTCAGTTACACGTTCCTACAAAGCTCTGATGGACAAATACCCTGTCACAATGGACCAGCTCTACGAAGCATCTAGACAAAGTACCGGTATATATTATACTCATATTATGCAGGTTTTATCTCTGATGGGATACACAGCAACTCCCATTGGTGAATTGCACAACGAACTATTCCATTCTGGAAGTCCTTACAAATTTCCTAATAAATATATGGACGCCAAAGAAGCCGTTGAATTAATCCGATCCTGCGGAGG
This sequence comes from Anaerostipes sp. 494a, assembly GCF_001940315.1. Classification (NCBI taxonomy): domain Bacteria; kingdom Bacillati; phylum Bacillota; class Clostridia; order Lachnospirales; family Lachnospiraceae; genus Anaerostipes; species Anaerostipes sp. 494a. The sequence continues at coordinate 1,015,240 of NZ_MJIF01000001.1, forward strand.
TGTTGTAGTACTGGCACATCCCGGTCAATACAAAAATCCAATGCTGATGGAAATGATGATAGAAGAAAATATGATTGACGGTATAGAAATCAATCACCCAAGAAATGATAAAAAAACAATGGATCAGATTCGTGCTTTATGTAAGGAACATGATTTGTTTATGACTGGAGGAACAGATTTCCACGGTCTCTACACAAAAACACCGTATCCTTTAGGATCTTTCCTCTGTCCTGAAGAAGAACTGGAACGATTAATCGATGCTGGAAAAAAAGCCAATAAAGCATTTTATGAAAAGAGGAAATCATGACAAAGAAACTTATTTTTTTTGATGTAGATGGAACTTTAGTAGACCCTGCAACAGGTCAGATACCTGACAGCACTTTAACCACACTGGAAGAATTACAAAAACGTGATCATCTCATCTGTATTGCTACAGGACGTCCTCTTTTCCACCCGGAAAATCCGAAATTTTTCTCAACAATTTCCTGGGATGGATATATCTGCTGTAACGGACTTGCTGTTTACAACAACAAAAAGGAACCTGTTTCCCTTCATGCAATGACTTCAAAGTCCATTGAACAATGTATCCAGGTTACACAACAAAACAACTTTAATTTACTTTTTGAAGAAGAACATAATTTTTATCTTCTGAATGACCAATTGGAATATGTGGAAGAGACCCAGCGTTTTCTGAACCAAACCATTCCTCCTTTGGGAACATATAACGACCAGGATATTTACGGATTGATGGTCTATGCTCCAAAAGGATATGATTACAAAGAATATTTTTCCATTGATGGAATCGATGTTTTTCCCGGACAGTCTGCCTATGCAGATATTGTGAAAGTCGGTGCAAACAAATACTCTGGAATTTCTGAATTGATGGATTACTATGGTTATTCGTCCTATATTGCTTTTGGAGATTCCAACAACGATCTGGAAATGCTTGAAAACGCAGATCTTTCCATTTGTTTAGGACAAGGTTCCAAGGAGGCAAAGTCTGTCAGCAAATATATCACAACACCTGTTGATCAAGATGGTATTTATCTTGCTTGTAAATATTTTAAACTTATTTAAAAAAGAGGCACAGGCCTCTTTTTTAATTCATCTTTTTCAAAATGCTCTTAGCTACACTTAAACCATTGGCAGATGCCTGTTGCAGTCCTCTCGTGACTGAAGCCCCATCACCAATAGCCCGTAATCCTTGAATATTTGTTTCAAAATCGTCATTCACCAAAATTTTATTGGAGTAAAATTTAACTTCTACTCCATAAAGCAATGTTTCATCACTGGCCATTCCCGGAGTAACCTGATCCAGTGCATATATCATTTCTTCAATATCTTTCATAATTCGATACGGAAAAACCAGTGATAAATCCCCTGGTACTGCATCTTTCAAAGTTGGAGTTATATTATTTCGAACCAACCGCTCTTCTGTCGTTCTTCTTCCTCTTACAAAATCTCCAAAACGCTGCACAAGAATTTTTCCATCACATAGCATATTAGACAACTGGGCAATATGTTTTCCATACTGAATCGGTTCTTTAAACGGCTTGGTAAAATTTTTAGAAACCAGCAAAGCAAAATTGGTATTTTTCGTCTTATAGGATTCTGCCTTATATGCATGTCCATTTACAACTGCAAGTCCATTTTCATAATACTCTGTTGCCACTTCACCTGACGGATTACTGCAAAATACCCTGACTTTATCATCAAATGTCGGTGTGTAGTACACAAGCTTTGCTTCGTAAAGGCTTCTGTTTAGTTCCTCCATAATTTCATCCCGAACTTCAACACGAACACCTACGTCAACTGTTCCTACCTGAGTTTCAATATTATATTTTCTGCAGATATCACTTAACCATTCAGAACCTTCTCGTCCAACAGCGGCAACGATTTCGTTGGCATAATATATCTCATCCTGATCTGTAATAACAGCTTTTGCCTGTCCCTCTTCAATCATGATATCCCGCACCATTGTATTAAATTCCATTTCAACGCCCTGTTCCTGCAAATGATGCTGAAGTCGGGAATAAATCTTATACCCCTCTTCTGTTCCCAGATGACGGATTGGACATTCAATCAGCTTAAGATTTGCCCGAATGGCTTTTTTTCGTATTCTAGCTATTTCTTCCTCTTCATCAATTCCATATACTTTTGTATCTGCACCAAATTTCAAATAGATATCATCAGACTCTTTCAAAAGTTCAACGGTTTTGTCGTATCCCAGTATTTCCGGAAGATTTCCTCCTACATCTGGCGATAATGATAATTTCCCATCAGAAAACGCTCCTGCTCCTGCAAATCCTGTTGTTATGGAACAAGGTTTACAGCTGACGCACACTTTTGTATCTCGTTTCGGACATTTTCTCTGTTCAATTCTTCTTCCTTTTTCAATCATCAGGATTTTAATTCCCGGACGGTTTTTCACCAATTCATAAGCACAAAATATAGCAGAAGGACCTGCTCCAATTAAAATAACATCATATTTTTTCTGCATAAGAATCACCTCGTCTTATCTTCCTGAATTTTCATTTTTATAATCGGACGTTCTTTTCCCTGTCCATCATATTCATTACAGTCGTATTCTTCAAATCCCATATGGCGATAAAAACCTGCTGCCAGTGGATTTTGTTCATTAACATCAACAAATGTCAGGTGATCATTGGAAAACAGATACTCCATCATCTGTCTTCCATATCCACAGCCTCTCCAATCTGGATCAAGAAACAGCATTTCCAGTTTATTTTCTTTCATTCCAGCAAATCCTAAGCTAACTCCGTTTGAGTCTGTCAGAATATATAGTCTTGGAATTTCTTCCAGACTGGTTAAAACGAAAGGTTTTAATTCCCTGATATCCTCCTTTGATAAAAATGCATGGGTTGCCCATACAGATTTCTCCCATATTTTTAAGAGGTTTTCAATTAATGCTGTTGATCTGTTCCCTGCAGAAGTATCTCTGATAATAACGGGTTTGGTTGTATTTATACTATATCCATATAACTTTAGCATTTCCAAAGCCCTCTGAAAATGCTCTTCTTTGGTAAAGATATAATCTGTATTATAGGTGGATACTGCATAAATGCCAATTTGTGCTTCTGCAAGAATTCCTGTTATCTGTGACAATATTCCAACCAGTGAAAAATCCAGCTTTCCTTCTATTCGAAATCCCTTCCAGCCTTTGTCACACTCCAGACAGTCATTTGGTAAACAATCTATTGAACAAACCAATGATAATTCTTCATCTGTCTTCCCGATAAAACAATATTCATCTGAAAAATCAATCTCATTTATGTCCCTGATTTTGCATATAGCAAACTCATTCTCCAGTATTTTCAATTTCATTGATTTTCACTTCCTTTCCCAAATAACTGTTTCCTCATGATAATTCTTGGAAGACCTCCGTATTTTAATTTTTCCATAGCTTCTTCATATCCCATAGCAAGCAGATTTCCTCTGCTGTAGCGGTTTTCCGGGTGAACTGTTGCCAGAGCATACCGGTATATTCTTCCTTCAAGCCACTTTTCTGCCTCATAAAGTAATTTCCTTTGAAGTCCCATTCCTCTTGCTTCAGGTCTTACAATAGCTGACTCCATCAATACTGTTAATTCTCTTTCCTTTTTAGAAAAGCCTAGATCAAATCCCAGATTTTCCTCGTCTTCACCTGGTATATCCACAATGAGAAAACCCATAATCTTATTTTGTCCACAGGCTTTTAAAGTTATCCCATTTTCTCCTAAATGCCTTTTTACATATTCCCTGTTATCTTCCACAAACCAATCTGGGTTCTCCACTGTATCTCTGGCAGTAGTCATCATCTCCATGATTTCATCCAGATCCTCCATTTCTGCCACTGTAATATTTATGTCCATCATTACAATCACCTATGCCTTATGACTTCAAATCGCTCCATTTTTACATTTTCATCATCTTCTGCAATTCCTGCTTTTTGTCTGGTTACCTCTATCTGCTGTTCAATGGTATCAATACCTTCCAGGTTTGGAAGCAGTAACCCTCGTTTTACACCTTTTGTTAAGATTAATCCATATTTCTTCACATCCAGCTGTTCTTTCGATGTGATTTCCTCTGGTTCTCCAAGAACATCTACACTATATTCAATCTGACTTAGTTCATCCGCTCTAACTTCTGGAAATCTTGGATCTTTGTATCCTGCACTCACTGCATTTTGTATGATTTCTTCCGCAATAGAATCAGTTGTAGAACAAATGGTTCCAATACAGCCCCTCAGTCTTCCGTTTTTCTTTAAAGATACAAAAACTCCTGCTTTATGATCCATCATTTCATCTGGCAGTCCTTCCGGAACAGAAATAAGTGTTCTTCCAGTCATATATTCTTCCAGAGATTTCCTTGCCAGTTTAACAAATTCATCCTCTTCCTGCTTTTGTTTCTCCAGTCTTTCCCGCTGACATTCCATATACTTTTCCCGGAAATTCCGGTTTGTATCGTCACCATTTGGACGGTATGCACAGATTCCATATCCGACACCAAACGGTCCTTCATAGGATAATTTTTCTGTATCCACAGCTGTCTGGTCCAATGCACCTGCCATAATCAAAAATGCTCTCTGTCCGCACTCCCCAGCTTTCTGACAAAATTCTTCTGATAACCCGAACAGTTCACCAAAATCTGCCATTCCCATAATTTTCATGATTTTCTGATCATAAACCGGTCCCTCTTCTGCAAATCCATATGGTCCGTCTTCCTTTAATCTATGAGATAAATCTCCACTGGCAATTACCACTGTTCGTCGTCCCAAACGTAATGCTGTTTCTTTTATATATTCACCTAGCTGATAGTGCTCTGCAAAGGATAATCCTGATAATCCAATTCTCACAGTTTTATAGCCACTGTATATCTGATTAATAAAGTACAGCGGTATCATAAATGCATGATCCAGCCTTCTGTCTCGCTCTCCCAGTGTTCCTGCCATAAAATCATGTTCATCTGCCTCAAGGCTTAATTCCTGCACAAAAGGAACATCATAATCCACATGTATTTTCACATCTGGTGCACGAAACTGTCCAAAATCCCCATCTGCACCGGTTCCTGGTGAAATATGAAAATAATCACCATACATAACAGAATGAGGTGTCGCAATCACAATAGTTTCAGGCTTTAAAGCTGCAATTTTCCCAGCTACTTTTTTATATGCTGCCACAGTATCGCTTATTTTCTGCTGCTCTCCACATCCAACCTCAGGTATAATCAATGGAGGATGCGGAACCATAAATGCTCCTACAATTGCCATATATCATCCAACCTTTCTCATCATTTTCTATTTATATTTCTATTTTTATCGTATCATAAACCTCAGAGAAAAAAAAGCAGACAAATCTTTCAGACTGGACGCACCTGGTTCAATAAGGTATACTCCTAATAAGATATTATGTCTATAAAGTGAAAGGATTTATCTATGATTTATAATTTATGTCGAAGATTAAAAAATGAAATAGAAGTACGTAAGACCTTAAGTCAGTTACGTCAGGAAATAAAAGATTCCACAAACAAGGAAATGGTCATATCCTGGCTTTTGAAAGATGGTCTGGATCTTTCTCATTTTCTACAAAATGATGATGCCAAAACACGTAAAAATGCGGCCTTGCTGATTGGTGACCTTAATCTGTCCAGTTATGCAGACAACTTATTCCAGGCTTACGAAAAAGAAAAGACCTTATTTGTTAAGGAAGCCTATCTCCGTGCCATGCAGCATATGGATATTACACCTTTTCTTCCACAATTAAAGGAGCATCTGCAAGCTCTTTCTGAAACAGAAACAACCTCTGAAAATAAAAAACATATGGAAAAGGAACTTCATGCACTAACAGATCTGATTCTTTCTGCCAACGAAGATCAGATTCACTCTTTCCGTGACGGAAAAAATACGTTCCACTGCCTGTTTCGTACAAATTCACTGTTTCCTGAAATCACAGAGAAACAAATGAATACCTCTGAAACTTCAACATCCAGACTGGGAGTCCGTATTTCCACAAAAAATATCCGGCACTTATTGAATATCCGTACCTGGAACGAACTATTATTTCAGATACCAGGCATGATATCATGTGGTCCAGAACCTGAAGTTCTTGGAAAAACTATTGCTTCCTCCAGTTTATTGGATTTTTTATTCAAATCCCATGATGGTTCTTTCCCATTTTATTTTCGTCTTGGCGTAAAAAATAAAATGGCATTAAAGGATCGCAGTATTTTTACTCAGAAAATTGCTTCATCCATTGAAAAATACAGTCATCGTAAACTGATAAATTCTACTTCAAATTATGAATTTGAAATCCGCCTGATTGAAAGAAAAGATGGAAACTATTATTTATTTTTAAAATTATATACCATAGATGATCATAGATTTGATTACAGGAAAGAATATATTCCAACAAGCATTAAACCTGTAAATGCAGCACTTCTTGTACAGCTTGCGAAAGATTATATGAAGCCTGATGCCCAGATCCTGGATCCGTTTTGCGGAGTTGGCACAATGCTGATCGAACGTCAGAAAGTTATTAAAGGAAATACTTCCTATGGAATTGACCATTCTCCAGAAGCAATTGAAAAAGCCATTATCAATACTAATCTGGCAGATCAGATCATTCATTATGTCAACAAAGACTGTTTTGCATTCGCCCATGAATATCCATTTGATGAAATCTTCACAGAAATGCCTTACGCAACCGGACAAAAAAGTGAAAACGACATTTACGAAATCTATAAAAATTTCTTTCCAATGGCAAAACGACTCCTGCGCCCAGAAGGAACCATCATTATGTATACCAGAAATCACGAATATGTAAAAAAACTCTGCACAAAATGTAATTTTCAGATCATCAAACAGTATAAGATAACGGAAAAACCGGAAACATGGCTGATAATCCTCAGATAAGGACATTATTTTGGGGCTGGTGCCTTCCTATTTATCGTCATCTATATTAAACGAAAAACCCACTTCATAAGCAATCAATCTGCAGGACTGTAAGGTCCGAAGCCGTTGCTTAGAAGTGGGTTTGTAGTATTTAGTCTCTTACTTTAATGTGTACTTCTCTTAACTGCTGTTCTGTGATTTCACTTGGGGCTCCACACATAAGATCCTGTGCGGTTCCGCTCATTGGAAATGCAATAACTTCACGAATATTTTCTTCGTTACGAAGCAGCATAATCATTCGATCGATTCCTGGTGCCATTCCTGCATGAGGTGGTGCACCAAACTGGAATGCATTGTACAATGCTCCAAATTTATCTTTTAATGTCTCTTTATCATATCCTGCAATTTCAAATGCTTTTTCCATGATTTCCATATCATGGTTACGAACTGCTCCAGATGATAATTCAACACCGTTACATACAATATCATACTGATAAGCCAGAATATCCAGTGGATTCTTTGTATTTAATGCTTCCAGCCCACCCTGTGGCATTGAAAATGGATTATGTGTAAATCCAAGTTTTCCTGTTTCTTCATCAATTTCATACATTGGGAAATCATTGATGTAACAGAAACGATAAGCATTCTTTTCAATTAAATCCAGACGTTTTCCTAATTCATCACGAATCTGTCCTGCAAAAATACATGCTGCTTTTTCAGGTGCAGCAATGAAGAAAATAGTATCGCCTTCTGCCAATCCTGCCATTTGTGCCAGTTCCATTTTCATATCATCTGGAATAAATTTATCGATTGGTCCTTTGTACTTCATTTCTTCTTTCACTTCTAAATATCCCAGACCACCCATACCGATGGATTGAGCAAATTTCAGAAGTTTCTCATGCTGTCCCTTTGACAGTTTAGCGTGTACATTGATGGCACGAACTGTCTGACCATGGAATGGCTTAAAAGTACATCTCTGGAAAAATTCTGTAACATCTACGATCTTTAATGGATTTCTAAGATCTGGTTTATCTGTACCATATTCCAGCATAGCCTGTTTATAACTGATAATCGGATATGGTGCTTCTGTAATTTCAAATCCTTCTGGTGCAAATTCTTTAAATGCTGCAGTCAGTACTTCTTCTCCAACTTGAAATACATCTTCCTGAGTTGCAAAACTCATTTCATAATCCAGCTGATAAAATTCTCCTGGAGAACGGTCTGCACGGGCATCCTCATCACGGAAGCATGGTGCAACCTGATAATATTTATCAATTCCAGATACCATCAGAAGCTGCTTATACTGCTGTGGTGCCTGAGGAAGTGCATAGAATTTTCCTTTGTATTTTCTTGATGGAACCACATAGTCACGAGCACCCTCTGGAGAAGATGCACAAAGAATTGGTGTCTGAATTTCCACAAATCCAAGTTCTTCCATCTTTTCTCTTAAGAAACGAATCACTTTGGAACGGAACAGAATATTATCTTTTACCTTTTTGTTTCTCATATCCAGATAACGATATTTTAAACGAACATCTTCTCTGATTTCCTTAGATGTCGCAATTTCAAACGGAAGATCTGTATAAACCTTTCCTAAAATATCAATTTTATGTGCTTCCAATTCAATGGTTCCTGTAGGAATCTTAGGATTGTATGTTTCCTCATCTCGGTGCTCTATTACACCTTCCACAGATAAACATTCTTCTTTTCTGATGTCATGTAAGAGGCTTGTATCTCTTAAAACCACCTGCATGACTCCATACATATCACGTAAATCAATAAAAGATACGCCACCATGGTCACGAATATTTTCCACCCAGCCGGCAATCTTTAATTCAGATCCGATATCATTTTCAGAAATCTGATCCATTGTCTTTGTGCGATACATGTCTGACATTTTCAATCTCCTTCTCTATGGTTTTTGTTCTTGTATTCATATTCAGGCGAGGCATTCTGGTTTCACAGAAAGACTCTTACGCTTTAGCATAACAAGTTCTTTCCCAATGAAAAAAGGCCCGTCCTGAAAATATTTCAGGACGAACCTGTATAGTCCGCGGTACCACCTGATTTACTGTCTTACCAGTCTCTCTTGTGTGCCTGTTAACGCCAAGCTTACGTCTCACCTACTGCCGTTGACACTTTTGTATCCGGGTTCAGATCGATGCTCTGAAGTGTTCTTCGCATAAATTCACTTTGCAGGGTTCTCACTATCTCCTGCTCACTGGGAACGATAATTTATGTTACTTTTCTCCGTCATCGCCTATTGAATCATTATAATGGAGTAAAATAATATTTGTCAATTGGTTTTTTATTTTTATTTCTGAATGTTTTTCCCATTTTGTGGAATACTCTTGAAAAACAAGCAGGAGGTTTTACTTATGTCACAAAAAATCATTGTAGTCGGTGCCAATCATGCCGGTACTGCTGCATTAAATACAATTCTTGACAATTATAAAGATATAGAAGTTACTGCATTTGATGCAAATTCCAATATAAGCTTTCTTGGCTGTGGTATGGCTCTTTGGATTGGAGGGCAGATTTCCGGTCCTGATGAATTATTCTATTCCAGCAAAGAGCTTTTAGAAAGCAAAGGAGCTTCTATTCATATGAATACTAAAGTTACATCCATTGACTTTAATCAAAAAACAGTAAAAGCAAAAAGTCTTTCCGGAAATTACTATGAACAGATTTATGACAAATTAATTCTTGCCACAGGTTCTGCTCCTGTTTCACTTCCCATCAAAGGGGTGAATTTGGAAAATGTACAATTTGTAAAATTATATCAAAATGCACAGGATGTCATAGAAAAACTAAACAATCATTCTATCGAGAAGATAACTGTAATCGGAGCAGGATACATTGGAGTTGAACTTGCAGAAGCATTTCAGCGAAATGGAAAGGAAGTTACATTAATTGATTCTGCCGACGGATGCCTGACCAGCTATTTTGACCGCCCTTTTACTCAAAAAATGGAAGAAAATCTTAAACATCACGGAATCCGTCTTATTTTTAATGAAAGTGTCCAATGTCTGGAAGGAGAAAAGAAAGTTGAGAGTGTGAAAACAAATCATTCCTCTTATCCGGCAGATATGGTGATTTTCTGCACTGGTTTCCGCCCAAATACAAAACTTGGAAATAGCATCATCCAGCAATTTTCCAATGGTGCATATTTAGTAAACAGTCGTCAGGAGACCAGCATAAAAGATGTGTATGCTGTCGGTGACTGTTCTACTGTATACAATAATGCATCCAGACGAACCGACTATATTGCCCTTGCCACAAACGCAGTACGTTCAGGAATCATTGCTGCTCACAATGCCTGCGGCACACCTATGGAATCACCTGGTGTTCAAGGCTCCAATGGCATCAGTATATGGGATTTAAAAATGGTCAGTACCGGCCTTACCTTAAAAAAGGCCCTGCAGCTTGGATTTAATGCCGCATCCACAGACTTTGAAGATTACCAGAAAGCCTTATTTATGAAGAAAAATAATTCCAAAGTCATGATACGTATTGTCTACGAAAGAAAAAGCCGGGTAATTTTAGGTGCCCAGCTTTGCTCAGAATATGATATTTCCATGGCAATCCATATGTTTTCCCTTGCCATTCAGGAACAGGTTACTATTGATCAGTTAAAACTATTTGATTTATTTTTCCTTCCACATTTTAATCAGCCATATAACTATATTACAATGGCTGCTCTAAAAGCTTTATAGGTTTCCATCTTCAAGACTCGCTCGCGAGTCTTGGCGCGGAATTCGGGTCTGCATAGCAGACATACTTCCAATCCGAATTCCTGCGCATCCTCGCGGAGCGTATATCAGATGGGGGATTGAAACCCGCCACTGATACATAATTGTTGCTCACCGCCTACAGAGGCGGGAGTCATCCCTCATCTGATATAAAATCTTCTTCAAATAATGCTTTCACTGCATTTTCATAATCCTTAAGTTTTTGTGCCTTTCGAATTTTTTTGGCATGTTTCTCGTGATTCTTAAACAGTTTAACAGGATTAGACCAGAAATCTTTCATTTTAAACAAAACATTTTTATCTCCTGACACATAACCCTGATATGCTTCATATATACGATCATGGAGCATTTTCAGGTCCTGCTTTTGTAATTCCTGTTTGTATTTTATCTGATGAATCAATGCAGGATTATGCAGTAATCCTCTTCCTATCATCACCTTATCAATTTTTGGAAAACGCTGTGTTATGGTTTCATAATCCTCAACCGTAACAATATCCCCATTGTAACAGACAGAATTTACACTATCTTTCCATGCCCTCTCAAAGATATCCAGATGCGGTTTTCCCTGATAGTATTCTTTTTGAATGCGAGGATGAATAATCAGTTCTTCCAAAGGATATCTGTTGTATATCTCCAGCAACTCCTCAAATTCTTCTGGTCCATTTAATCCTATTCTTGTCTTTATAGAAATTTTCATATCCAATGAATCAAATATCTCTGATAAAAAAACATCCAGATCTTCTGGCTCTTTTAAAAAACCTGATCCTTTTCCTTTGGAAACCACTGTTTTAGAAGGACACCCCAGATTAAGATTTGCCTCTTCATATCCCATAACTTTTAATTCTCTTGCAGTTTTAATAAATTCTTCAGATTTTCGCGTTAAAATCTGAGGAACCAGATGGATTCCCTCATTATTTTCCGGTAGAACATCATTTAATTCTCTTGTCTTAAAAATTCTCTTTCCATTAGGCATGATAAAAGGTGTAAAATATTTATCAATTTCTCCAAAAAATTCTTCATATGCATTCCGGTACAAAAAAATCGTAATTCCTTCCATAGGTGCAAAATAAAAATCCATCGGTTTCTTAATCTCCTTTTAATAAAAGCATATTGTATCATAAAATAGTACCTTTTGTCAGCAACATTTCGTTGGTTGCATAAATTCCTGTTTCTGTACATTTTTTTCATTCTATGATATGATTTAACATATATGTTTGTCACAAGCGGACATTGTATACAAAAAAAAACGAAAGGGTTTTATGTCATATGTTAGATACAATTGAATCACTAAATGCAGCCATAAATAACTTTATCTGGGGTGTCCCTGCCATGATCTGCATTATTGGAGTCGGATTATATTTAAGTATCCGCACACATTTTTTGCAAATCCGAAAATTTCCCTATGCGATCAAAACAACCATTGGCAGGGTTTTTAGGAAAAAAGAAGCTTCCGAAGGTTCTATGACACCGTTCCAGGCAGTTTGCACAGCTCTTGCTGCAACTGTAGGAACAGGAAATATTGCCGGTGTCGCAGGAGCAATTGCCATTGGTGGCCCCGGAGCCGTTTTCTGGATGTGGATTTCCGCTTTTCTTGGAATGTGTACTAAATTTGCTGAAGTAACACTGGCTGTCCACTACAGAGAACGCAATGCTGAGGGCGATCTTGTAGGCGGACCAATGTACTATATAAAAAATGGTTTGGAAAAGCATTGGCACTGGCTGGCCGTCCTCTTTTCTGTTTTCGGAGTTTTAACTGTTTTTGGTACCGGAAATGCCACACAGGTTAATACCATCACAACAGCCATAAATTCTGCTTTACTTAATTTTCATATGATCCGTCAGGACTCTCTTAATCTTTGTAATCTGATTTTGGGAATTATCATTGCCGTTTTGGTTGCTCTTGTTCTTCTGGGCGGAGTCAAGAGAATCGGAAAAGTTACAGAAAAACTGGTTCCTTTTATGGCAATTATTTATATCCTGCTGGCTTTAGGCGTTATCATTATAAATATCTCCAACATTCCTTCTGTTTTTTCATCTATTATTTACGGAGCTTTTAATCCTGGTGCGGTAACCGGAGGCGTCGTAGGAAGCTTTTTCCTTAGTTTGAAAAAAGGTGTTGCCAGAGGAATTTTTTCAAATGAAGCAGGTCTTGGTACCGGATCTATCGCACACGCATGTGCTGATACAAAAAATCCTGTAAAACAAGGATTCTTTGGAATATTTGAAGTATTCACAGATACGATTCTTATTTGTACCTTGACTGCACTGGTTATTTTGTGTAGCGGAATACCTGTTCATTATGGAACTGCTGCAGGTGCAGAACTGACTATCCTTGGATTTACTTCCACTTATGGAAACTGGGTTTCTATTTTTACTGCCATTGCTTTATGCTGTTTTGCCTTCTCCACCATTATAGGCTGGGGATTATATGGAGCCCGATGCATTGAGTTTCTATTTTCCTCCAAAGTAATTAAACCATTCATGGTTGTCTACTCTCTTGTTGCCATTCTTGGTGCAACCGTAGACCTTGGGCTTCTTTGGAGTATCGCAGAAACATTTAACGGATTAATGTCTATTCCAAACTTAATTGCCCTGTTCCTTTTATCAGGAACAGTTGTAAAACTGGTAAAAGAATATTTTAAAAACGAATAATAATTAAACGGATGTTCTTCCAAATAGAAAGCATCCGTTTTTCTTATTACCATTTTTTAATTTAGGATAGTATCATATGACAGTTTAATATGGTCTTCCAGTAAACACTGCCACTGAACGTGGACGTAGAATAAACTCCCTGTCAATTCTTACTTCTTCTCCTTCTTTATAAAAATATTTTCCTTTTTCATCACCGTAGGTATTAACACTTAAATACCATTCTCCGTTCCCGTGCAGCTGCGGTAGCGTAATCACTGCATCATTCCAGTCAGAATTCACAGAAATATATATCAGATCATCATGTCCTTTTTCTTTATCATATCCTGCAAAACTGACAGAAACAGTTTTTGCATCATTTGGTAGAAATGCTTTCTCTGCATTCAGGTCATGTGCATGCATTGGATCCATCCCGCAAACGGCATTTGGAAGCTTTTCTCTTATGATTCTGTGTTTCTTTCGAAAATCTATCATAAACTTAAAGAATTCAAATAAATCTTTGTTTTTTTCCAGATATGACCAGTCAATCCATGAAACTTCATTATCCTGACAATATCCATTATTATTACCGTACTGGGTATTAGCAAATTCATCACCTGCCAGAAACATTGGTGTACCTCTGCTGCACATTAAAACAGCACAGGCATTTCTTATCATCCGGAAACGAAGGTTCAACACATCCTGGTTATCCGTGTCACCTTCAATACCACAGTTCCAGCTTCGGTTATCATCAGCTCCATCTGTATTATTCCATCCATTACTCTCATTATGTTTCATATTATAAGAATACAGATCATATAAAGTAAATCCGTCATGACATGTCAGGAAATTGACACAGGAGTTATATCCGGCATACATTTTATGATTATATGGAGTATATCCTCCATATAAATCTCCTGAACCACAGATACTCCATGCAGCCTCCCATGATGCCCAACTGTCTCCCTTTAAAAAGGATCTTAAAGCATCTCTGTATCTTCCATTCCACTCTGCCCATCGCTTACTTGCCGGAAAATTTCCTACCTGATACATTCCACCTGCATCCCATGCTTCCGCAATCAGTTTTACATTACTTAATATTGGATCATTTGCGAGACTTCTTAACAGTGGAGGGTTATTCATCGGCATTCCGTCTTCATTTCTTCCAAGGATACTTGCAAGGTCAAAGCGGAAACCATCAATTCTGTAACTGACAGTCCAGTATCTGAGAGATTCCAGAATCAATTGCTGAACGATTGGATGATTACAATTCAGTGTATTTCCACATCCGCTGAAGTTATAATAGTTTCCATCCGGTGTCAACATATAATAAATATTATTGTCCAGACCTTTAAAACAGAAATTGGTTCCTTGCTCATTTCCTTCCGCAGTATGATTAAATACCACATCCAAAATAACTTCTATGCCATTGTCATGAAGGGCCTTGATCAATTCTTTTAATTCCCTTCCCTCACGATTGGATTCATCTTTCGCCGCATAATTCTTATTTGGCGCAAAAAAACTTACCGTATTATATCCCCAGTAATCTAACAGGTTTTGACCATTATAGTCTCTTTCATTCATTGTCTCATCAAATTCAAAAATCGGCAGTAATTCCACCGCATTGATTCCCAATTCTTTTAAATATGGAATTTTTTCCTTGAGACCTGCAAAAGTACCCTTATGTGAATCATCAACACCAGACGATTCGTGCCTGGTAAATCCTCTCACATGCAATTCATATATGATCAGATCACTCATTTTTCTGGAAGACTGAGGCATATCTCCCCAGTCAAATGTATCTTTAACGACTCTTGCATGATAGGCACCCTTTAATTTTTCTCCCCATTCATGACGCCCGGTTACTGCTCTGGCATATGGATCCAGCAAAATATTATCTTTATCAAACAGTAATCCTTTCTCCGGGCAATTAGGTCCATCGATTCTGTATGCATATTCAAATTCCTCTATATTTAGACCATATATCAGCATAGAATACACATCACCAATCTTATATTCTTCCGGAAATGGCAGAACTGCAAACGGTTCCTCATGTCCTTTATGAAATAACAGCAGTTCACATGCTGTCCCCCCATGAGTATGAATGGTAAAATTTACCCCATTGGGAAGAGCCATGGCTCCATTAACATCAAATAGTCCCGGACGTACTGGAAATCCTTCGATTACATCCACTGGTATCTGCGGTACCGGATAATCTGTTATAAAACTCTGACTATATAACTTCATATGATTTCCGCCTTTCTCTTTTGTTTCACAGTTTATTTCCCCTATTATATTTCAATAGGTAGAAAGTCGCAAGGTGAAATTTGACAAATCACTGGTTTTTATTGATTATAAAAAGATTCACAATCATCATTTCTATCTTTTATAAGGCCTTACTTTATTTATAAAAACATATATAGCAATCAATAAAATAACTGTACCGGTAAGAATCATATACATTGTTGACAATGAAACCTTCTGATCAAAAAAGTACAAATTGCAATCGATGGAATCTCTTATCGATTCTATGACCCCTGATGGAAATCCCACATGTTTCATTTCCTTATAAACACCACCTAAAGCATGATTACGAAGCAATGATGTTCCATAAGTACCTGGCAGAAATGAAAGGACTTTCTGTAATCCCTCCGAAAACTGAGAAATAGGCATATATGCTCCACAGATAAATCCGTAACCTGCACTGATAATGGTTCCCACTGCTGATATCTGCCCCTGAGTAGATAAAAAGAAACCTATAATACTGGATAATGCCGTTCCAAATAATACGAGAAGAAATACATCCAAAAAAATCAGGCCCAGATCCTTCACACTTAAATACCATCCTGTGGCTGCCACATAGCCAAGACAGATTACCGTTGCTGCATAACAGATAATCAAGGTAGAAATAAGTGTTGCCAAATAATAACTTAAGGCTAGAATTGAAGGTTTTACCGGTGAAATAGTCAAATCACAGATTGTACCATTGGCTTTATCCTGCACCATTAACATATTAGAACAAAAAGCAACTGTTACACAGCTGACTGCTAAAATTGAGGACATCAACTGCCCGCTTACACATCCGTCGATAAGTTTTTCTGATACTTCCAGTGTTTTTGGCAATACGCTTGTAAAACTGTCTTTATATACATTTCCCAGAAAAGTTGCATATAGTACCAGTAATATAGCCGGTGTAATTAATGAAGTAAAAAACATTCCCTTATCCATAAAAAAGAGTTTTGTATTACGTTTTACAAGTGCTTTAAGCTCTTTCATTTCCCGCACCTCCTATCAGTTTTTTTCCTGTCACCGCAAGAAATACATCATCCATTTTCCCTTTTGTAATCTCATAATCTATAAAAATATCCGGATATTTAATAATCAGTTCTGTCGCTGCTTTGGTATCAGGTACTAAAAAACGGTAAGCATCCCGAATCGGTTCATATGGGACTTTCAAGCATTCTGCCTGCTCTTTTGTAATACCATAAATTGTCACAAAATCTCCTGTGTAACAGTTTTTCAGCTCCAGCGGTGTACCTTTGGCAACAATTTTTCCGCTGTCCAGAATAACTACATAGTCTGCATCTGCAGCTTCTTCCATATAATGTGTAGTAAGAAATACCGTCATATTATTATTCCTGCGTAAACTACTGATTACATTCCATAATGTTTTTCTTGTCTGTGGATCCAATCCTGTAGTTGGTTCGTCCAATATGAGAATTCTTGGATTATGTAACAGAGCTCGGGCAATATCAATCCGTCTGCGCTGACCGCCTGAAAGCTTTCCTACAGAACGCTTCAGCAAATCTTCAAAATCAAGGATCCGGGCAATCTCAGCAAGCCTTTCCTGAAATTTTTTTCCTGTAATACCATATAAAGCTCCACGGACTTCCAAATTGTCATAAACAGTCAATGATTTATCAAGAACAGAATTTTGAAAGACCACTCCTAAATCTCTCTTGATTTTATCTACACTTTGATCAAGATTTCTTCCATTAATCACAACCTCTCCCCCATCTTTGGCAAGCTGCCCACACATAATATTAATCGTGGTAGATTTTCCAGCACCATTAATGCCAAGAAAAGCAAATAGTTCTCCCTCTTTTACATGAAAACTTAAATCCTGTACCGCTTTTACTTCACCAAAATTTTTATTTAGATGTCTGATTTCTATAATATTCTCCATATTGGCATCTCCTGTCTAATGAAAAACGCAGAACAATTTTCATATTCTTAAAATAATTGTTCTGCGTCATAGCGTCTAATTCCTTTTACATTTTTTCAGTGTCATTTTATATTTTCTTTTATCATAACTTACAAAATACCTGATGTCAATCTGACAAAGATATTCATTGCCTGGTTTTATTTTCTCCTTTAGTCATCATCTTTCCAAACACTCCGGTCTCTTCAGTAAATTCATTGGATGGTGGAAGACAGGTATGGTTTTCACAGACATAATATGTTGTTTTTCCATTTAGCAACTGATACTCCTCTGTGGTTTTTGAAAGAATCCTAACTTCCGCATATAAAGGCATATGAGACCACATTTCGTCTGATTCATTTTTCGAACAGACTACTGTAATTTTCTTCGGTGGATAAAGATAAAAAAGCAATGCCGTTTGAAACAAACTATATCCTGCCGGATAATCTTTTGCTTCCCCAGACAGAAATGCCAGCTGCTTTTGAACTCGCTGCTGGTATTCCTTTTCATCTGTAATCTGAGAAAGTCTCACAAGACAATAAGCCATTACAGAGTTCCCGCTGGGCATGGCACCATCATATGTTTCCTTAGGCCTTGTAATCAGATTTCCATTCTCTGTTCCATACAGAAAATATCCTCCACCATCCTGATCTGCGAATTGCCTTTCTGTTTCTTCTATTATCTGCTTTGCCTCCTGTAAATAGTCATTCTGTGGATCAGCCTCAAATAAGCAGAGCAGTGCCGCTGCATAATAGGCATAATCATCTAGAAAGCCTTTTACAGAATGTACCTTATTTCGACAGCTGACATATAAAAAATTGTTTTCGGTGAGATACTGTTGAATAAATTTCTGATTTTTTTTCGCTGCCAGCAAATAACGTATATTTCCAGTTACACGATAAAGAACTGCCAGTGCACAGATCATAAGAGAATTCCATGAGGTCAGGATCTTGTTATCCAAATGAAGGCTGGTACGTGATTTTCGGTAATCATACAGAATCTTTATCTCCTGATTGAATGTTTCAGAAATATCCTTTTCATTTAAAAGATTTGGAATATTTTTCCCTTGAAAATTACCTTGCTCGGTAATCCCAAAATACTTGCAGAACTTTTCCCCGGATTCTTTTCCCAGTATTTTACCAATTTCTTCATAGCTCCAGGTATAATATTTCCCTTCTTCCCCTTCACTGTCCGCATCCTGTGCAGAATAGAATTCTCCCAACGGTCCTGTCATTTCCCGAAAAACATACTCCACTGTCTTTTCTGCTGTATCAAGAAACATAGACTTTCCCGATACTTTATAACCTATGGCATATGCTAAGATCAGCAAGGCATTGTCATAAAGCATTTTTTCAAAATGAGGCACCAGGAAATATTTATCTGTGGAATATCGCGAAAATCCATAACCAATATGATCAAATATCCCACCTCGTCTCATTTTTTCCAAGGTTTTTTCTACCTGCTGGAATACCTTATGGTCCTTATGGATCACAGCATATAACATAAGAAAAATCAGGTTATGAGCAGCAGGAAATTTCGGTGCAGGACCAAATCCACCATATTCTCTGTCAAAACTTTTTGCAAAAAGCAGTGCAGCTTCTTGTGGCAGGTGTGGATCTATTTTTTCATATACCCTTTTGCTTTCCGGTATTATATAAGAAAGGATCTGATCTGCAGATTCCAGCAACTGTGTTTTGTTCTTTTCCCACTTCTCTGCAATGGCAAGGAGCAGATCGCCAAAACCTATCATCCCATTATAAGATACCAGTGGAAAATAAGTACCTGTATAAAAAGGTTTTTGCTGTGGCGTCAAAAAAATACTCATAGGCCAGCCACCTCTTCCTGTAAGGGTCTGGCAAACCGACATATAGACACTATCAATATCCGGGCGTTCTTCACGGTCAACTTTGATGGATACAAAATATCGATTGAGAATTTCTGCAATTTCTGCATTTTCAAAACTTTCATGGGCCATTACATGGCACCAATGGCAGGTACTGTATCCAATACTTAAAAAAACGGGTTTATCTTCCCGCTCTGCTTTTTCAAAAGCCTCCTTTCCCCATGGATACCAATTGACAGGATTTTCTGCATGCTGCAAAAGATAGGTACTACTCTCATTTTTCAGATGATTACTCATATTTGTTTTTCTCCCTTCTATTTGTCACTAGTATGTAGCAGTAGCGGTAATTTATGCATATTCCAGGCGATTTCCAAGAAAGAACGTTTGCCTTCGATATAATCACCCAATACTACTTCCGGTGATTTTCCGTGGTAAATAGCACAGAATCCACAATAATCACAGTCTTCTTTACACTGAAAAGTTTCAAGAACGTATTTTTCACGTTCTTCTCTTGTTATATTTTTAATTAATAAACTCTTTTTTTACTCATTTATCTAACTTGGACAACAACTGTAAATTATACGTTTCATAATCATTGAATACCGAATCAGAAAACTCCTTACTGTTGTATTTCGGCTGATACCATGCACATCCCATAAAATAATTGTTCAAATCTTTATCTTTGAATATATAGCCACGCCTTGCATATATCTCATTTTTCGCCAAATGTATAATCTTCGATGGAACATTCTGAAACTCTTCTTCTGTGTAGTATTTCATGTCTGTATAAAATAATGGTTCTATTCTGTTCGCAATATCTTTGACGTCTCTTGTATTCTCCCAATATTCTATTGCAGTTTCATAATATCTGCTGGACTGATAATAGGAAGTTCTTTCTATTACTCTTTCTTCAATTTCTTCATAGGAAAGCCCTGGATAAAACTGTGCGTAAAATTCATTCAGCATTTTCTCATCAGAGACATCACTTGCCATCATTTTATCATTAGATATCTCGGTATTTTTTCCCTCTGCTGCTTTTTCAGTTGTCATATCCTCTTTTGTTGATACTTTTTCAGTTGTCATACCCTCTTTTGTTGATACTTTTTCAGTTGTCATACCCTCTTCCTTGGTTTCTTGAGTTCCACAAGCGCATACTACGCTTATCATACATACGCAAACAAGCAAAATAATAAATTTCTTTTTCATCATCAATCCTCCTAAATATTTAGCCTGAATTATTCATCCAGGACATCTACATCCTATGCTTCTACATTCACATCTGTCACCTGCAATTCTTATTTCTTCACATTATTATCCCGTATTCATTGTCCAACTAAATTTTATTATTTGTTCCAACTATATTCAATATCTGTTTTCGAATATTTGACGCTTATATGAATAAACTAATACTTATCCAATTGATCCAATTGACATTTCGTAGAATGAAACCTATAATAATATTATTACATTCGTAAGATTTAAGGAGGAACTGGATATGAGTCATCTGCCACAAATTTCCGAGGCCGAATTTGAAGTTATGAAAATCATATGGAAATATGCTCCAATCAGTACCAATGACATAACAGAAAAATTATTGCAAACCACAACATGGAGTCCTAAAACCATACAGACTCTGATCAAACGTCTTGTGAACAAAGGGGTTCTTTCTTATGAGAAGGAAGGGCGGGTATTTGTTTATACACCTTTAGTAAAAGAAAATGAATATCTTGATCAGAAAAGCCATTCTTTTGTAAAACGTTATTACGATGGAGATATCACTGCTATGCTATCTGCATACATTGAAAATGATAAACTATCGAAACAGGAAATAGAACACTTACGTTCTCTTCTCAATAAAAAATGAAAGGGAGATCATGAATGTGATTGATTTTATCGTACATTTTTTTATATGTAATATATTTATCAGTGTTATCATCGGTTTTTTTTTAATATGTAGAAAATTATTCAAAAATCATTTAACCAGCCGGATGCAATATAACTTGTGGTTTCTGCTTCTGGCACTTTTGGCTGTTCCCTTTCTCCCATTACGTTCCTTAGATTTTTCCCGGATGTTATCATGGATCATAAATCTGAAAACTTTTTCTGTATCAAATAGCGATTTTATCAAAGAAAAAGCGATAGACAGTACAAATCCAGCCGGATTGTCAAATTGGATGAATGATTTTGCAATTTCTGTCCATAGTAAATCTCCATCGACCATTGGAATCATCTTATGGATCATCTGGATTTCCGGGATCCTAGTGATGATTACATTAATGGTAAAATCATTTCTCCATTTGCAAACTTTAAAAAAATCCGCTCTTCCCCTTCAGAATATAAACATCCGCAAATTGTATCATGACTGCATGGAAGAAATGAAAATAACAAGAGAAATTCCTGTCTACAGCACTGCTTTTTTAATGTCTCCTGTTTTTTCAGGATTGTTCAAACCATGTATTTATCTGCCGATCCATTTAATATCTGACAGCACCTTATCTGACATACGCTATATATTGTTACATGAATTGCAACACTACAAACACAAAGATACTTTTTCCAACTACCTGATGAATCTTGTAGGAATATTATACTGGTTTCATCCTTTGGTATGGTATGCACTAAGAGAAATGAGAAATGACCGGGAGATTGCCTGTGATACTTCCGTTTTACAGATGCTTGAGGAAACTTCCTATATAAATTACGGCAATACATTGCTTAACTTTGCAGAAAAAATTTCCCTTGTTCCTTTCCCTTTTTCTTCCAGTCTTGGTGGAAACACAAAACAGATAAAACGTCGTATTATCAATATTGCTTCTTATAAAAAACCCACCTTATTGAAAAATGTAAAAAGCATCCTTATTTTTATGCTGATCCTTTTTCTTCTTTTGGGGATCAGTCCCATATTATCCATATCTGCAACAGACAAAGACCACTATCATTGGAAATCTTCATCCGAGAATATTTCCTACAGGAATCTATCTGCTTTTTTTGGAAAATACGAAGGAAGTTTTGTTTTATATAATTTAAAAAAAGACCGTTGGAACATATATGATATGGAACATGCCACTAAAAGAGTTGCTCCAGACTCCACCTACAAAATATATGATGCACTGTTTGGTCTGGAAGAAAATATAATTACCCCAGAGGATTCTTTCATAGTATGGGATAAAAAAACTTATCCATTTGCATCATGGAATGCCGATCAAAATCTACAGTCTGCAATGAGATTTTCTGTTAACTGGTATTTCCAATCTATAGATCAACAGCTTGGAGCACACACTGTAAATGATTATTTCCATAAAATAAAATATGGAAATGAAAATTCCAGTGGCAATCTTTCTACCTACTGGATGGAATCTTCCTTAAAGATTTCCCCTGTAGAGCAGGTTGAACTTTTAAAGAAATTATATCATAACAGCTTCGGCTTTGACATCAGAAACGTCAATACAGTGAAAAACTCTATCCTACTTTCTTCTTCCAAAAAGGGCAGTTTTTATGGAAAGACCGGAACAGGACGTATCGATGGTATGGATGTGAATGGATGGTTTATTGGATATATAGAAAAATCCAGAAATACATACTTTTTTGCTACAAACATCAAAGCCGACAAACATGCCACCGGAAGTAACGCAGCCAAAATAACCCTGTCTATCTTATCTGACATGAATATATGGAAATAGAAAAGGATAACCTATTTCCTGTTCACACGATATTGATAGTCCGGTATTTTCCTGATTCCACCATTTAAAATTTTATTGCTCAGATATTGAAAACTTCCATCTTTTTGAAACCGTACTGTAAGCTTATGGGTTATCACTGCATCATCACATACAACCATGTCACATACTGCATCAACGGTTAAGGTTACAGTTCCATCCTTATTTTTTCTTACATCCGTAACCTCCGGCAGAGAAGTTCCAAAAAAAGTTGGAGAATAATTACCACATTTTAGTTGTTCCAATGGATACGTCTGTTTTTTATCATCAAATACTGCATATGTTTGTATTTGCTCCGCTGTTATCGGAAGGTAATCCATGATCAAATGCTCAAATTGTTCTTTTGGCACACCATCCGGATATCGTTCAAATGAAAACTCCTTTTTATGTTTCATTTGATATAGATATTCAAACATTCCGTTATAATCTAAATCCTGCATATGTTTTGTATCCCAATTGGAACATAAAAGATTATTTCCCTGATAACCTAATTCCTTCACACATTTCTGAGACATTCTCCGCTGTTCCTCAGTCATTGGCTTTACTCTCACTAAGCAGCTTCCATCTATAACTTCACTGACTTCTGGTGGTTCCGGAACACATAATTCGTAACAGAACCATCCCTTATGGGTATACTTCCAATCTTTTATCCTTGTGTATGAAATATAGGTCATCTGAAGATCATAATTTTTATTCCATATTACATTTGTATTGAGAAGATACATGCAGGTCCCATCAAATATATACTTCATTCTTGCGATACTTCCATCGGAACATATATTATACGCCACAATAGATCCTTTTTCCCCTTTTACAGACTCCTTTAGAAAACGATCCATATTTTGATAATTTCCCATATCAGAATAAAATACCGTTGTGGTTACCGGACACTTTGTCTTCTTTATTTTGTCCCTCATTTTCAAAATCGTATTATCCGATAATACAACATTTAATGCAGTTCCTTTCTCTGCATTTTTATAAATATCTCTGGTAAGTTCCATAACTTTTTTACAATCATTTTCTGATTCTTTTTTTTCTTTCTCCTCTATTGGAATATCATATCCCCGTTTCTTGGCTTTTTTTATTTTTTCTTTCAAACGAATTATCTCCGTAGAACGTTTTTGGGACAATTCTATACTTTTTTGATAAATACAAAAAATAGCAACAACCATCAGTATCATAATTATATATATAATTTTTTTCTTACATCTGATTTTTCTTTTCATCCTAACCTCCTCTTTGCCTTTAAATCCTACAGTTGTAGGATTTAAAAATAAAAAAATTTTCGCTTTGTTTCTCTTTCCTATTAATATCTTACACTTGTAGGATATTAATGTCAAGATAACTTTATCTCATAATATCAGCCTTTATTTTACAGTCCTGGTTTCATGATATTCGTCTAAGAAATTTTTCAATGTAATAGATTTCATACTGTTGATGATATCTTCCTGTAAAGATTTATATGTGGTATCTAGTACACTTTTAATATTTCTTCCAACCGGACAAAAAGGTGAAGGTGAAGAATGGACACCCATTATTTTTTTTATAGCATTTGGTTCAACTGCCATACATATCCGATATAAAGAAATCTCCTCAAAAGGACAGTTTAACATTGTACCACCAGTACCAAATCTTACAGAAATAATACCATCTTTCTTCAGTGCACTCATAATGGTACGAATTGTGACTGGATTACAACCGGTGGAAAGAGATAAAAGTTCACTTGTTACTTTTTTATCCTTACCATATTCATTTATAAAAATCAAACAATGAATTGCAATAGAACATTTATTACTGATATGCATACAAACCTCCTGGATATCTGTTATGTTAACATAGTCTTTCTTTGGTGTAAATATTGACACTACATCACCTATAAGATAATATAGAACCAAGGTGTAAATTTAAAAATTACACAAGAGGGATATAATATGAGATATATACAATTTATTTTCAGTCCAACTGGTGGAACTAAAAAAGTAGCTGATGCTATCACAACGCATTTGTCATCATCCGTAGATACTATCGATCTTTCAAACCCGGAAACTGATTTTTCACAATACAGTTTTCAAGATGATGATGTTGTTTTGATTGCTATGCCATCTTTTGGTGGACGTGTTCCTTCAATTGCTGTTCAACGTCTCAATGAGGCAAAAGGGAACAATGCCAAATGTATTATTGTCTGTGTTTACGGAAACCGCGCTTATGAAGATTCGCTAGTCGAAATGGAGGATGCTGCAGTGAAAAGTGGTTTTCAGGTAATCGCTGCGATTTCTGCTGTAGCAGAACATTCCATCATGCATCAATATGCAACAAATAGACCGGATGAATCCGATGTTTCCCAGCTGAAAGACTTTGCATTGAAGATCAAAGACAAAGTTGAAAAACATGATACTACAAAACCGGATATCCCGGGCAACAGACCATACAAAAAAGCCGGCAGTGCAGGACTTGTTCCAAAAGCAGATTCTTCCTGTATAAAATGTGGCCTATGTGCCAGACAGTGTCCGGTTCAGGCAATTAATATGGATCAACTGAAATCCGCTGACAGCAAGAAGTGCATTTCCTGTATGCGTTGTGTTTCAAACTGCCCAAACCATGCACGAAAAGTTAATAAAGCAATGGTAGCCATAGCTTCAGTAGCAATCAAAAAAGCCTGCTCAGAAAAAAAGAGTAATGAACTATTCATTTAGTTCCACTTCCGGTTCATCATTCTTGCAAAATCATATCATGTATATTTATAACTTAAGGAGAAATGACATAATGACATTTCTCCTTTTTCCGGTTTAGAGTAAAGAAAAATGACCCTGAACTGAGGTTTTCCTACATTCAGGAGCCATTTTCTTGAAATTCAGGCTAATGCCAATCACTATGCCTTTTTCTTCCTGTGGATGATCACATATTTTCTACAACAATTTTTTCTTTTTAAAATAAATGATTTCAAGAATAATCGTTATAACTGCAATAACAATCACTGTAACATATCCATATTTCCACTGCAATTCCGGCATATGGACAAAATTCATACCATACCACCCAGTCAAAAGTGTCAGCGGGAGGAATAACGTTGTGACAACTGTCAGAATACACATGACCTTGTTCTGCTGTGCATCCTGCTGCGACTGATACAGTTCACGTAACTGCAGTATATTTTCCCGAAGCAAATGTACATGGTTTTGCAATCGTTCTGTCCGAAGTGCGTAACGATTCCACTGTTCTGCATTATGGATGATAGAAAGTCCATCTTGAGACTGGAGTAAGTCACCGATCACAGTCAACTGCTCATAATAAGCATTCAGCTCAGAAAGCTTCTGACGATACCTTGTAAGAACCGTAAAGAAATCATCCGGAACACCTTTTATAAGCTGATCCTCCATCTTTTCAATCTCTTTTTCCAGATGTAACAGATACAGAATATCATTTTCAATCATCAACTCCATTATCTGAAGAAGGCACTGATCTGGCGATTTCAGTTCCTGAAACTGATCTTCCTTTTTTTCTACCCAGTGCTTCAAATCTCCACTGCACCCAATCAAAAAAAGTTCTTTATCTGTCAGGTAAAATCCAAAGACAATCTGTGGTGTACGTTTTTCATTTTTTCCTGGAATCCGCAAAGTTCCCAGAATACAATCCCGAAACACTTCTGCCTTACAATACCGGATTGATCCGATACTGTGTAAAAATTCTTTATCATGTGGAAAATCCTTCTTCAACTCACGAAATTCATCTTCCTGCATAATCGTAAGAAACTGTAACTTTACCATAGGATCTCTCACACTCCTTTCTTTCATCACTCTTCTTTAATAAATCAGAATACTCTTTATTTTTATAAAATGCAAATACAATATGGCACGAACTGCCCAGGAAACCAATACAAAAATAGAGGTTTTTTTATGAGAGAAATCAGAAACACAAAAATCATCATCTTGGATCATATGCTATAGATATATAATATTTATTATCCAAGGAGTACTAATAATTATGTCAGTACGTTACAGTGAATTCATTTGTTGGGATTTTGTTATGTTCTGCAGCTGTTTCTATTACCGATTTACTTTTGGAAGTGTAGAAATGCTCGATGAGAGATGACAAAAAGATATATCAATTGGTACAATTATGTGAGACCCTATTCTTACAATCATTATTTATCACTGATGGAAGCGCGTTTTCATTAGATTATTTTTCGAACAAAGTGTTACCAAAAAGGTTGACCAGTACAATGCTTCCAACGCTTTATCAGCTGTTTCGTCATTCTCTGGTAAATCTGGCAAAAAAGCC
The DNA here is from genome assembly GCF_001940315.1 of Anaerostipes sp. 494a. Taxonomy (NCBI): domain Bacteria; kingdom Bacillati; phylum Bacillota; class Clostridia; order Lachnospirales; family Lachnospiraceae; genus Anaerostipes; species Anaerostipes sp. 494a. The sequence continues at coordinate 1,042,547 of NZ_MJIF01000001.1, forward strand.
ATAACAAAAGCATATTCAACTCTTTCTTCATCTCTTTCAGTAATAGCCATGTTTACCCCTCCCTACCGAGAAAAAAATCCAATTTTTCTTCTAAATCATTACTAAACCCAGCTAAATCATCCTTCGTAATCACACCACTATTGATCAGTGCCACAATATCGAAAATCATATTTCCTTTGCTTAATTCAAGCATAACTCCAGGATGTTTCTTATCCTTCTTTATTCGCTCTTCCAGTTTCCAGAACTTATCCGAGGCGTTTCCGGTTTCCTTCAACATATCAATATATTCTTTCACTAAGCGTTCCATATAGGCTTCCTGCCATTCAGTAATGCGTGTTCTGAATAATTTCCAATCACTTTTTGAAACTTCCATGTAAACATCCTCCGATCTTATGTTATCAAATTCATACACTTCCCTATTGTCCCAACAAAAATATACATCTGTTCCAACTATATTTCAATCATATTTTTTCTTGTTTCGAACATTTGTTTGTGTTATAATTATTTCAAGAGTTGCATATCATATAATCACTACCAAAAAGCATTTGACATTCTGTCCGGAATGACTTATACTTTCCGTAGTGAATGAGTTACGGAAACTTGAGAAGCCCGTAACCCGAGCGGCTCCTGCGGGGGCCGTTTTGTTATTTATACAGAATTTATCGAGGGTGTTTTTATGGCTAACAATCTACAAAAGAAGCCTTTTTTAGATTATCAGGCACAAATTAAATATCTAAAGCAAAAACAGTTATTCATAAACGATGAGGTTTCTGCAATAACAGCTCTTGAAAAAGTCAGTTACTATGGTCTCATCAATGGATACAAGGATATTTTCAAAGACCCTGCTACAAATAACTTTTATCCTGGTACTACCTTTGATGATATCTATAATTTGTATCTATTTGATGCTGAATTAAGGGATGTATTCTTAAAATATATATTAATCTTTGAAAAACATGTAAAGTCTTCCATCTCTTATCACTTTAGCAATACATATGGTAATGGCATTGCTTTTTATCAGAACATCAATAATTACGACTATGGTAATCATCTATCCGATGTACAATACCTTTTTCGCAAGATGAATGGGAAAATTAATGGGCGTCACCCATCGCCGCAGGTCGCACATTATATGAACACTTATCAGGATGTACCTTTGTGGGTTCTTACAACAGACCTTACAATTGGTGAAACTGCCAGTATGTATAGATATTTAAAAGGACATTGTAAAACCCTTGTTTGCAACGACTTCCATCACATCGGAAGAAATGAACTTGGAAAGATGTTGGTTATTCTCACTAAATACCGTAATATCTGTGCACATGGTAATCGTTTGTTCAATGCCAAAACTCAGGATTCCATTCCTGACCTTATTGCTCACAAGAAATTGCATATTCCAAAAGTAAATTCCAGATATCAGCAGGGAAAGTCTGATTTATTTGCAACGGTAATCTCCTTGAAATATTTGCTTGATGCTACAGACTTCCGGATATTTTATTATGAATTAAAGAAGGTTATCAAAAAGTATAATTCTTCTGATAAAACCATGGAATTAATGGGGTTCCCGTCAAATTGGATGTCCATCTTACGAATCAAAGTATATTAAAAACTTTTCTTATTATCCTATATAATCAAAAACCTCCACCGTTACTGGTGGAGGACTACACTATCAACCCGACTATTTCTATACCACCTATCGATCTGTGGTAAATTTTCAGTCTTATTATTTTGAACGCTCTTTCGTATGTATCACATCCCACTCTCGCAGGATGCCGATAATCCTTATGCTGCTTCCATAAACCGCTCCAGAAATCTCTTCGCATAAATCTCATACCGAAGTCTTTTTCCTTCTGCATCATCATGCCAAGTTTCCGGATCAAACTGAAGCTCTACAGCTATATCACGCAAAACCTCAAGACCGTACTTTCCCATCATCTCAGCAAGAAATGTGCAGCAGCGTTCAAATTCCTTATTCAAATCCTCCCTCCTTCCTTAGTCGCTTCTGCATCTTTTCAAAATAATACTGATAATTCTTTTCTTGATGATACAGCCTCGCTACGGAAAAGGCAATATTTTTGATTCAAAAAAATTCCGCTTACATCTTTCCGGACTGTCTTTCACTTATCACTTCGTAAACTTTATTCACTTCTACATTCAGCTTTCTCATATATGCCACCAGTTGTTCTTTATCCGTCTCTGAATATAATCCGGAATTATTATTATGTACAATCTGGTTAATATTCGTACCAATATGATTTACTTCATTGATAAGCTCCCTCAATAAAATCCTCATCTCCGGATAATCAGTAGGTTTCTGCGAAATCATAAACCTCAGATACTCCGACTCGGACATATTCATCTTCTCTGATTTTTCTGCCAGTTCTGCGGCCACCTCTGGACTCAATCGAAACTTCTTTACAAGACTTAATCTGCCCTGGGACATACCATTGCCTCCCTTCTACAGTTCTGCTCAAAATTCATATTGAAAATTTCTCATGGTGTCTTCTGCAAGATACGCATTTTGTGGCCACAAGCCATTTTCATGCATCTTGTTAGGGGAGGCCCCCTAAAACCCCTGATATTTATATAGGTGCTCCACTTATTGACGCACCTCTGATTAATATATTAGCACTATGGATATATGCCTTTTTATTTATTATATAAAGACTCCTCTGCCACCATCAATGTATCGTGTTCTATTACTTCTTCATATGTAAACGGTTGATTTAATATACCTGCTTTGGTATCTTTTCTTGCGGCTGTCACCTGCTTTGTGACCTTTATTTTTTCATCCGTATATATAACAACTTCTTTTATTGCAAGTTTAATAATTGCAGATATAAAGTGATTCATAAAATCAAGATCAATTTTACCGTTTGCTTTTGGTAGTGAAATATATTTATCTTTCACTACATTCCATCCGCCAAGCTTGTTTTTATATGAATATATAGGCAAATCCGTTACTTTGTTAATGCACATAACCATAAACAAATACTGATTTCTTGTTAATTTGCAATCATCATATATCCAATCTATTGCATAGGCATCAGATAAAACAGTAAAATCTTTAGGCTGATAATAAGCTCGATACACATCACTGTTCTGCGGTATCGTAATTACATTCTTCAAAACAGTAGCTCCGTCTATAGGTGCATAATAATTCAAGCCTTGATTTTGGAAACTAGATGTTAAACAAGGTAATATATTCTTACCTGTTGGAGAAGTCGGCAATTTTTTTGCTTTGTAAGGAAGCTTCTTTGTTTTTAACTTATCAAACAAATCACCTATCCTATATTCATCCCATGAAATCGTTTTTAAACTCTCAAGAGCCTCAAGCTCTTGAGCCGACAATTCATAATTGTTGAATCCGCTTATTTTTAAGTAAGCGGATAACTCCGCAATGCGCTCCGCTTCTAACTCCACTATAAATGATTCCATAAAATCAAAATCCAATTTTCCTTCTTTTACTGGCAATTTAACTTTCAAATTTTTAAATATATCATCTACATTACGTACAAGTACTGAAAGCAATATCGGTTTTTGATGATTAAGTACCGCCGTGAAGAACGGAATCACTCTTGGTGCTAATTTAATTTTAGGAACTATTTTTCTGACAAATTGCCCTGCGTACCATTTTTTCTTTCGATAAAAGAAATCCATTTGAAGCAACCCTAAACTCCACACACCTGCCTCATTTATATTCTCCTTATTTACAAAACCGGTACTTTTTAAAATCCCCTGATTAGTCGATGTTCTTGTAACATAATCATACTCATCACCATCGACCAATTTGTCAGTATTAAAACTTAATGTATTGTTAATATCAAATAGATCACCAAGTCTATATTCGCCCCACTCAACACCATTGAGCATTTCATTGAGTGAGGCATTTATTTTCCCAGGCGTTCATCCTCATTTCCTTAACACTTTAATAAGTTTGACACTTCCCATGCCAAATAATCATTTACCGTTTTCTTAAAATCATCCAGCGTAGGTATAGTATCAATTGGAGCAGTTTGATTCCAATCCGAACCATTTTCTATATCTATTGTACCTTCATAATATTCTTTTTCTGTAAAAATCTTAAGCTTTGATTTTCCAAAACGTACCAAATCTACAAGTTCTTTATATCTTTCCTTTGCTCTATCAGTATCCCTTAGATTACAACTTGACTTTTTTCGGTCGCTTCTTGTATACCCGTCGTTTGAAAAATCAATAAATTTAACAATATCATCATTTTGGTGGGCTTCTCCAATTCTGAAAACGTATATATTTGTTTGCACACTTGATTTTCCTACAAATAAATCTAATGGCATTTTTATACTCGCTAATAATGTGCTATGTTTCAGGATATTCTTATTATATGTTATTGCTTTTCCTGAACCCGCAGAGTTTTGAATAATAATTGCAGCATATCCTTTTTCCATCATTGACAATGCCTTTTCTACAAATATCATACCATTCCCTGGTGCAGAATATGGTGGATTAAGAATAAATGCATCTGCTGGGAATTTTTTATTTGTATTTCCAAATCCATAATTACCTTTAAAATCTTTTAAAGAATCTTTATTAAGAATATTCGAACTTCCATCTCCCATCAAAATCATATTCAAAATAGCAAGCATATAAACACTTGGTAAAATTTCCAAACCTAGCAATTGATTTGCCTTTATTTCTGCTGATTTAATAGCAAGTTGTTCTGGCGAATTAATTTTATTCTTTGCATCAATAAGCATTTCATTCATAGCTGCCACGAGTAACCCCGCAGAACCGGTAGCAAAATCCCACACATATGAATCTTTATTTACACGAGCAAGTTTTACAAGTAAATTTGCCACGTATGATGGTGTAAGCACTACATCATTCAATTTATCCTGAGTAAATCCAAGCCAACTATACATTTCATTAAAGAGTTTTCCTGTAAAATCTGTTGATAATCCAATTTTATAGTAAATACCTAAATCATCTACAATTTTAGTAAATACACGCTTTAATTGGCTCTCTCCATTTTCAACCTTGTTAATATTCTCAGTTGTAAGTGTATTTTGTAATGTTCGAATAATAAGTTCCTTTTTCTCTCTTGGCAACTTTTTTTCATTAAGAAATGCTTTTATTTTTCTTACAATAATATCACCATCAGTATTTCCTTCTTCTACAGAAGATTTCGAATCCGACTTTTCAAGTGGAGCAACCTTTCCTGGTACACCTATTGTTGCAATAATAGATGCTGCAACAAGATAAACTCGATCATTTTCTCCCAAACCCTTTTCATTCTGGTAAATATCATTATTAAGCCGCACTAAACTCGCATCAATTTCACGCTCACGTTTTTCTTTGAGTTTATCAATTTCATCTTGGGATAACTGCAATTTTTTCACCTTCTCAATAAAGGCATCAAAATTTTCTTTTTTTAAAAAGCAGAAATCCGTATATTCATCAACTTTCTGTCCGATACCAAAATTACTTTTCGAAACATAATATACACCAATAGAGTGTTGTATATTTCCGTTTTCATCCTTATATCCTGTCATACCTATAGAAATAATATCCGTATAACTTGTATAATGTAACAGAGCATTTGCGTAATGAACAGCACCATTTACAGCATAAGCATTTATATTCTTCAATATAGGTTTATTCTTTGCTGTGCGATTTTCAACCTGCCCATTGCATCAAGTTTTACAAGTTTATCTTTATACCCCTTATATTCAATAAGTATTGGATAAAAATTCAGACTCTTATCCTGTAATAAAATCTTAGCATCTGGTCGATTTCCGCCTTTTCCGCCACTTTTTGAAAAATATTCATTCAAAGCAGTATCTATTTCTGTATTCAAAGATTCCTGCTCCAGTTTATAATCTAGTTTATATGCTTTCAGCCAACCATTTGCCAAATCAGCAATTAAAGGTTCTATTGATTGTGTTGTAGCTTTAGCCATTTTTATTCTCCTTTATCTATAATGTTTATTTACACCATCCCAAAATGCTCCAGCGCATCTTTTATCGCCTTTTCCTTCTCTTCCGGACACTGAGGCTGTCTGCTATCTTCCGATTTAGGAAGATTATAATTCTCCCCAACCTCTATTCCACATTTCCTCTTTACCTGTGAAATATAGAGATTAGATACCTTCACCCCATGTTCTTTCAGCACATAATCCTTAATCTCCGCATAAGTCGCCTTACTCTCAGCCGAAGTCAAATCCAATTCATCTAACTCTAACTCCACCTCAACATAATCATCCGGTTTTTGTTGGGACAAGAGAACTACCGTCTCCACATGCGGCGTCTCGGGAAACATATCCACGCACCCTGCCCGTTTCACCTGATACCCGGCCTCTTGTAACACTGCCAGATCTCTTGCCAGACTTGTGGGCTTACAACTGATATAAACCATCTCACGAACACCAAAATCAATGATTTTATCAATAGCCTTCGGATGAATTCCATCCCTCGGAGGATCCAGTACAATAAAATCCGGCTTATCTTTCAGTTCATCCACAACCTTCAGAACATCTCCTGCGATAAATTCACAATTATCCAGTCCATTTAATTTTGCATTTTCTTTAGCAGCCTCTACTGCCTCTTCCACGATTTCCACACCAACAACTTTCTCTGCCACTGGCGCCAGCATCTGTGCAATGGTTCCTGTTCCACTGTATAAATCAAAGATTACTTTATCCTTTGTTTCGCCTACAAAATCACGTGCTGTTTCATATAAAACTTCAGCCCCCAGAGAGTTGGTCTGGAAGAAAGAAAAAGGAGAAATTTTAAATTTCAGTCCCAGAATTTCTTCATAAAAATAGTCCTGCCCATAGAGAATTTCCATGGAATCTGCCTGAACCACATCTGCCAGACTGTCATTGATTGTATGCAGAATTCCCACAATTTGTCCATTTAACTCTAAATTCAGAATCGCATCCGCAACCAACTTCAAATCCACTTCTGCCTGAGAAGTAGTCACTATATTTACCAGAATATCACCAGAACATTCTGCACGACGAATGACCAGATGACGCCAGAATCCTTCATGGCGCATCTTATGGTAAAAACTCTGTCCCATATCTTTTACTGTAGTTAATACACATTGAACGATGGAATTATAATCCTTATCCACAATCTGACAATCTGTAATGTTCACAATATCATGAAAGGTATTTTTCTTATGCATTCCTAATGCCAATGGACCATCTTTCACCTCATCGCCAAAAGAAAACTCCATTTTATTACGGTATCCCCATTGTTTTGGACTGCCTTTGATTCCTTCCCATACTTCATCAGATACATAATCCTTTAACAATTCACGGACCTGTCCTTCCTTGATTTTCAGCTGATTTTTGTAAGAAACTGTCTGATAAAAGCATCCTCCACATATACCAAAATGCGGACATTGAGGATTCACATCCTCCAATGGAGATTTTTCCAGCACCTCCATCAGACGCATGGCACATCCGCTTTTTCTTTTCTTCGTTACCTGTCCTTTTACCGTCTGACCTTCGATGACACCTTTTACCGTTACTTTCTGCTCATCATATTCCAAAGTTCCTTTGTTTGGAAACTCCACCTTTAAAATTTTACCTTCGATAATATCCTTTTTCTTCATCTTCTTTCCTTCCTGAATTTTCCTATGATATATAACAACAAAGCGGACAAATCCGCGTCCATTTCCTATATAACAAAAAAAGGAACACATCCCGTATGCATTCCCATTTTTCTGATCAATCTCTGCTAAATCATTAATTCGTCAAACTGTTCTTTATAATATCCATGAGCGTAATGAGCCTGCCCCTCTTCATCAATCTCCATAATCAGGAACGTTGGCTTTCTTCCTGACTGTCTTGGGTAGGAAACACTGCCTGGATTCAATATCGTTACATTATCGCCAATCTCAATAAATGGCACATGGGTATGTCCGTACATTACCACATCATAACCATATTCCAATGCATAATCTCTTAAATAATCTACTCCGGAATTCACATAAAAACTATGTCCATGGGTCACCAGTACCTTATAATCACCTATCTGTACTTCTTCCTCTGAAGGAAGGTCCAGATAATAGTCATTATTTCCTGAAACCATGACCACAGGGCAACCGGCAATTTCCCGTATGTATGAATCTCCACGTTCTACATCACCGCAATGAATCATCATATCAATATCGCCAACCTGTTCAAGTACTCCCTTAACATCATCATTTCGACCATGTGAATCACTAATTACCAATATCCTCATAACCATCTTCTCCTTAAAGAACTTCCTTCATTTTTCTTAATGCCTCTCCACGGTGACTCAAGTGGTTCTTCTCGTCGCTACTCAACTGGGCACTATATTTTTTAAACTCCGGCAGATAAAAAATTGGATCATACCCAAATCCGTTACCGCCTTTTGATTCGTATCCTATAATCCCTTCCATAGTACCACGAGTTGTATATGTTTGTCCATCAGGAAATGCAGCTGCAATGACACAAACAAACTTTGCAGACCTTTTTTCCTCAGGAATATCTTTCATACGTTCCAGAATAATCTGATTTTTCTCCGTATAAGAAGTATCTTCTCCAAGATATCTGGAAGAATAAATTCCCGGTTCTCCTCCAAATGCATCGATTTCCAGTCCTGAATCATCTGCCAGTGTCAGTTCCCCGGAAGCTTCCATTACTGCTTTTGCCTTAATGATTGCATTTTCTTCAAAAGTTTTACCATCTTCTACAATATCCAGATCAATTCCCGCTTCTTTCATTGACAGAATCTCGTATCCTGTATCTGCAAGAATCTCACGTATTTCTCTCATTTTTCCTTCATTTCCAGTTGCAAATATCAATCTCTGCTTCATTATGCCTTCCTCCTTGGCGGTTTCGGTCCAAGATACTGATAGAATTCTCCTCGAATCATTCCATTATATACCTTTCGCTTTTTCGTTGGCTTTCCTAAATATTTTTCCGTATCTTCATAAGAAGTAATTACATATTTTGACCATGTATCAAGTTTATCAAAAGCTTCTTTCATCTGCTGATATATTACAGGCAGTGTTTCTCTGTCCTCAAGACGTTCTCCGTATGGTGGATTCGCAATAATAAAACCATAAGGTTTACTGTGACTTAGATCTTTCACTTCCCTTTGCTGAAAATGAATCAAGTGATCAACTTCTGCATCCGCAGCATTCTGTCGGGCGATCTTAAGCATCCTGGAATCTTTATCATATCCCTGCAGATCCATCTCTACATTATAATTTATCAGACTATCTGCCTCATCAATAGCCTCATACCATGCTTTTTTCGGTAAAAATTCCGTCCAGTTTTCCGCCTCAAAAGAACGGTTCATCCCGGGTGCCATATTCATTCCCATCATGGCAGCTTCAATCAGAAATGTTCCACTTCCACAGAAAGGATCCACCAGAATACGATCTTTATTCCACGGTGTAAGCATCAGTAAAGAAGCTGCAAGTGTTTCCCTGATCGGTGCTTCACTGACCAGTTTTCGATAACCTCTTTTATGCAAAGGTGTACCTGTTGTATCAAGACTTACAGTCACCTGATCTTTCAAAATAAATACCCGGATAGGATAATCATCTCCTTCTTCTGAAAACCATGAAACGTGATATTTTCCTTTTAATCTCTCTACTACTGCCTTTTTCACAATAGACTGAATATCCGGTCCGCTAAATAACCGGCTTTTGGCGGTAGATGCTTTTTTTACCCAGAATCTTCCATCCTTTGGAATAAAATCTTCCCATGGAAGCTTTTTGATCTCTTCAAATAATTCATCAAATGTAAAGGCTTTGAAAGAACCTATCTTCAGTAAAATTCGTTCTGCTGTCCTTAGAAAGATGTTGGCTCTGGCTATTCCATATAAATCTGTACGAAATGTAACTCTTCCGTCTTCCACCTGTACAATATCATATCCTAAATCTTTTATTTCTCTCTTTAATACTGCTTCCAGTCCAAAATGACATGGAGCAATCAATTCTACATGATTCACATGGCTCTCCTTTCAAATACCTCTGCAGTTTACCAGAGGTTATACACTTCAGAAGGGAAGGAAACTTCTCCCGCTCCCAAAATGCCACATCTTATTCTTTTCCCCTATTCTACCTTTTTCCATTTTCTTCGTCAACTATCTTTCTGTTCATTTAGATAATAGTATACCCCTCCTACTATATTGTATACTTTATACCCTTCATATGCCAAATGTCTTGCTGCCATCATACTCTGTCCGCCAAAATCACAATACACAATAATCTTTTTCTTTTTATCCGGAGAATGATTTTTCTCCAATATTCCATAAGGACAATTCTTTGCATGTTCCAGATGTCCTTCCTGAAATCTATATGGTTCTCTTACATCTAAAAGTACATATTCTTCTTTTTTTGCCAATTCAATTCCTTTTTTTAATGATATATTTACAAACTCCATATTTTTTCCCAGTATCTTTTACTAATAGATTATGCAAAACAAAAAGAAAAAACCTTCAAAAATGATTTTTGAAGGTTTTTTCTTTAAAAATTTAAAGATTAGTATTCGCTGTTATTTGCATTCTGACTTTTGTTCTGACTGCTGTTCTGGCTCTTGTTTTTGTTTTTACTATTGGATGAATTCTGGGTTCTGTTCTGTCCTCCATTGTTTGCATTATTTGCATTGTTTGCATTGCTGGATGACATATTTTTGTTGTTTGAATTTGAATAACTTTTTGCCATGATTTTTCTCCTTTCTTTAAGTTACACTCTTATTCTTAGCAAAACGAAGAAAAATATGTATTACTTTTTTTACTTTTAAAAAAAAAGGTTGCCTTTTTTTCCTGAATAGTTTATAGTTGAAATATCGAAGGTATGTTATATTTTCGATTTATAACCCCTTATTAATTTATTTATACTCCCCTCAAAGAGAGCAGATTTCCCTATCTGCTCTCTTTACCTTTTATTGGGACAAATCTTTACCTTTTCCGTTTACTATTGCTATTCCACTACAAACAAGAATCACTGACAGTGTATGAGTTAATGTCATAATATTTTCTTTTAGGAATATACCTGAAAGAATTGTTCCAAAAATCGGGATTAATAAATTATAAATTGAAATGGTACTGACCGGATTTTTGGAAAGTAGATAGGTCCATACAGTAAATGCCACTGCGGATAAACCTGCCATATATAACAGCAATGCCGCACCCTGCCAGCAAAATTTCAGATTTCCATTTCCTATCCAGCCAGCCAGGATCAGAAGAATACCTCCCATTGTCAGCTGGTATCCGGTTATAGTCATAACACTCATATACCTGGCTAACTTTTTACTATAGATAGAAGCCAGACTTTGTGCCATAGCTGCAAACAATGCAAATCCTTCTCCTGTTAAACGAAATCCACCAAGTTCTCCACCTTTTAGATTGATTATGATAATTCCTGCTAACCCTAATATACATCCAAATATCTTTTTTCCTGTTATTTTATCATCACGAAAAAATATCGGTGCCAGCATAATCGGAAAAAATGCTGTAAAAGAATTAATGATTGCACTTTTAGCTCCTGTAGTATTGGCAAGACCAATATAAAAGAATATATATTGAATGGTTGTCTGCATAATTCCAAGAATGAGAAGTCTTCCCCACATATTCCCTGGTGGTACACATGCTTTTCGCTCTGTAAACGCGGTATATCCAAGAACCATCATTCCTGCCATGGTAAACCGGATTCCGGCAAATAACAATTTGCTTCCTAGATCACTTCCTGCAATAGAGAATATCTCATATCCTATTTTAATTGATGGATAAGCACTTCCCCACAAAAAAGTTGCAAGAACTGCCAGCAATATAACCTTTTGCTTTTTCATGTCCTATTTTTCTCCTTTTTTTATATCTGCACATGATACAATACCATACATTTTTACTGTTTCTCAACCCTGTTCAACATATTGTACTAAAATTTGAAACCAGAAAAATTAAAAATTATTATTGACAAAAAAAAATCTATGTGTATAATAAAAACCAGTTAAGAACAAAGGCGTTCCGATCTAGTGATTGGAATGCCTTTTTCTATTTAAAAATAAAAGGAGGAACAAATCTATGATGAAAAAAGTGGTTGTAGTTATCAAACCTGAAAAACTTACAGATGTGAAACATATTCTTGAAGCACATAAAGTATCTGGTCTTATGATTTCTAACATTATGGGATATGGTAACCAGAAAGGTTTTACTCAGAAATACAGAGGTAATGAATTAAATTCAAATTTACTTCCAAAAATCAAAGTAGAATCTGTTATGCCTACAGAAGTTGTTGACGCTGTAACAAAAGACATCGTTAATATCGTTCGTACCGGTGAATTTGGTGACGGTAAAATTTTCGTATCACCTGTTGAAGAAGCCATTCGTATCCGTACCGGTGAAACAGGAAAAGATGCATTATAAATTCAAATGCCACAAGGCATTTACACAACAACATTATAAAGTAAATTATCAATGGGGATAATCAGACAGGATTTTTATTCTATTTATATATAGAAGAAACACAAACCTGGTGATTATCTCTTTTTATTTTAGGAGGATATTAAAATGGGAGTTGAACAATTATTAAATATTGTCTGGACCTGTATCGCCGCATTTTTGGTATTTTTCATGCAGGCCGGATTCGCAATGGTAGAAACTGGATTTACACGTGCAAAGAACTCAAGTAACATTATCATGAAAAACCTGATGGACTTCGTTCTTGGTTCTCTTTGCTTCTTCTTAGTTGGATTTGCCATCATGTTTGGTGGAAGCAATCCATTTTTTGGAACAACAGGATTCTTCAATCCTACAAGCTTAGATTTACAGCAGTTTAAAGATCTGACACCTGGTGTATTTATGATTTTCCACACAGTATTCTGTGCAACAGCTGCAACAATCGTATCTGGTGCTATGGCAGAAAGAACAAAATTTTCTTCTTACCTGGTATACAGTGCATTAATCAGTTTAATTATCTACCCTGTAACAGGACACTGGATCTGGAATGGTGACGGATGGTTAGCTCAGATGGGATTCCACGATTTCGCAGGATCTACTGCAGTACATTCTGTTGGTGGATGGTTAGCTCTTGTTGGTGCTGCTACTGTTGGACCTCGTATCGGAAAATTCAAAAAAGACGGTACACCAAACGCTATTCCTGGACATAACATTGCACTTGGTGCTTTAGGAGTATTTATCTTATGGTTCTGCTGGTTTGGATTTAACTGTGGATCTACTACAGCTGCAACTGACACACTTGGTGATATTGCCATGACAACAAATCTGGCTGCTGTTACAGCTACTTTCGTAACATTATGTATCACATGGATCCGTTACGGAAAACCTGATGTTTCCATGACATTAAACGGTTCTCTTGCAGGACTTGTAGGTATTACTGCCGGATGTGATGCTGTAAGCTATTATGGAGCTATCTTAATCGGTGCTATCTGTGGTGTCGTTGTAGTCGCTGTTATCGAATTCCTTGATAACGTTGCTAAAATTGATGACCCTGTTGGTGCTTGTGGAGTTCATCTTGGATGCGGTGTTGTAGGTACTTTATTAGTTGGACCACTTGCAACAAAAGACTTCCTGGCTGCTGCTGAATTAACAAGAGGTGCTTTAATTAAAGCTCAGTTTGTTGGAGTTATCGCTGTTGGTGCCTACTGTGTAATCGGTGGATTAATCATCTTTAACGTAATCAAACATACAATCGGATTAAGAGCTTCAGAAGAAGAAGAAATTGTCGGAATGGATATTTCAGAACATGGTATTTCCGGATATTCTGATTTCGCTATCAAAGGTGATCACTAATTCGTTAACTAGTTTAAATTAAAAAATATAGCTACCTACTAGTTTTTGACTAATGAACGACTTGAAACCTGACTAGTTTTTGACTAATGAACGACTTGAAATCTGACTAGTTTTTGACTAATAAACAACTTGAAATCTGACTAGTTTTTGACTAATAAATGATATAAGACTTAATTGATAAAACCCTAACTACATATGACATTAGGAAAAGCTGCGGAGAATATCCGCAGTTTTTTCTTTCCTAATAAAATGATTGAAAGCAGCCTTGTCCATAAACAAAACTGCTTTCTTTCTATTGTTGTTCTCTGGTTTCTGTTTTAATAAATCCCATTAACAGCAGTTGATAACTTCCCAGATAAGATATTAACATCCACATAATACCTGAAAATAATGCAACTCCTGCAGTTGATCCAACGGTTTCAATCAGTTCAAATACAACTCTTGCATAAATTGATAATTGAAAAATCTTTCCAAATGATATTTTCTCTTCCCTTATTTTCTGATTCAGATATGCCATCCATGAGATAAATGCACAAAAGAACAGATAACTGACAGCATTAGCCGCCCATGCCGCGAAAAAAGAAATAAACGCCATCATATGAATAAACGGAACCAGTTTCACCATGGTCTGATTCGTCGCTATAACATTCTTAAAATCATCAAATGAAATGGTATTTACCATTCTTTGTATGGAATCATTTTTTACAATCATTTCTTTCCTTGCAAAAAGTATATCCATGGTTGTATCATTGCTTAAATCGCTCTGATCAGCTTTATCTTTTGTTGTATCTACTGCAACATGAATTCCTGCAATAGTAAAATCCATCGTTTCTTCAACAGATAATGTTCCATCGCGCAGTTCAAATGCCGGCAGACGATTTAAGATAAAATTCTTTGTACCGCCAACACTTGCGCTAAAGGCAAACATATCCATTCCAAATCCAAGGAATGTTATCAAAAAACTAATGAGTATAAAAAACCAGACAACTCTGCCTTTTCCAAGTGCCAAAAGACGACTATATTCTTTGGGCTTCAGGCAGGCAATTTTCAGCTGCTCTAACCAGCTGATTTTCTCTGTTTTTTCCATATTCTATTCTCCATAAACAATACTTCTCAGTAATTCATTTTTTTCCTTCTCACCAATCAGGATTTCAACCATCTTTGCTGCAAAATCAATAGCAGTTCCCATACCACGACTGGTAATGATCTTTCCGTCTACAACAACTGCATCTGTCTGGTAATCTGCTGATGTAAGTTCTTCTTCCATTGCTGGATAAGAAGTTGCTTTTCTTCCTTTTAACATGCCGTATTTTTCTAATACTGTTGGTGCAGCACAGATAGCCGCAATATATTTATCATGTTCATAAGCCTTCTTCAGAAGCTTTCCTAAGCCCTCATGATCCTTCAGTGTCAATGTTCCTGGCATTCCTCCTGGAAGAACGAACATTGCACCTTCAGGCTCAAGTACTTCATGAAACATGATATCTGCTTCTACTTCAATATGATGTGCCCCAGTAATAGCCTTTGAATTCTCAACGGATACAGTAACCGTATCAATCCCTGCACGGCGCAGCATATCTACAACTGTCAATCCTTCGATTTCTTCAAACCCATCTGCCAAAAATACAAATACTTTATTCATGACTCGCCTTTCCTTCTGTAAGTATAATTAGTTCTCTCTATTCTAACTACTTTAAAGAAAAAGATGAAAAAAGTCAACCACATATACCGCTGTTTTTCTTATTTTCCCATGACTTATGATTGACTTTTTACTTTAGAATCGTTACAATAAGTAACGTGCTTAAAAAATGTGTTTCCGTAGCTCAGCTGGATAGAGCGACCGCCTCCTAAGCGGTAGGTCGGGTGTTCGAATCACCTCGGGAACATTTTATGTGTCAGATTTCTCTGACACTTTTCTTTTTTTGTCCGTTGTTCGTGTTTCCAACATATGGTACAATTAAAACTAATCTAAAATTAGGAGGCATATCAATGAAAGGTTTATTTATCATTAATCCATCTTCTGGAAAACAAAATATTGAAACTATGCTGAAAGAAATTACATCAACCTTGATTCTGGAAGAGATTTCTCCACAGATTGATGTATTTTATACTAAGAAAAAAAATGACGCAAAAAACAGAGCTGCCCGGTTGCAGCCAGGTGAATATGATTACGTTGTATCTGTAGGAGGAGACGGCACTTTAAATGAAGTAACCAATGGACTGATTCTCAGCAACAGTGATATCCCATTGGCAATTATCTCTGCTGGTACTGTAAATGATTTTGCTACATATATGAAGCTTCCACAGACCGCCAGTGATTTCTGTAAGATGATCAAAGAGTTTCAGACAAAACGGGTTGATGTTGGAAAAGTTAATAACGAATATTTTATTAATGTTCTTGCGGCAGGTATGCTGACAGACATAGCCTATAAGGTTCCAAAAGATAAAAAAGCAGTTCTCGGAAAAATGGCATATTATTTAGAAGGGGTAAAAGAATTTCCAGCACAGCTGACACAGAATATGACTTTGGAATTTCAAAGTAAAGAATATAATGATACTCAGGATATTATGCTGTTCCTTGTAGCAAATTCCAAAAGTGTTGGAGGATTTGGAGATGCTGCACCATTAGCTTCTGTTTCTGATGGCTATCTTGATGTACTGATCGTGAAAAAGATGAATCTGTTTTTAGATGCTCCTGACCTTGTTGTTAAATTTCTGCAGGGAGAACACCCAAAACATCCGGCAATCGAATATTTCCAGACAAAGGAATTATCTGTTCAGCCTACAGAAAAAACAGCTGAGATTGCTATCGACTATGACGGTGAAATATTAGAAGAAGGACTTCCGATCGATATTTCTATCATACCAGAAGCCCTTAATTTGATTATTTTAAGATCTAAAAACTAAGTTTTACTGTTCCAATCTTTTTGTGATCATAACTGATTATCACTTTATTACTAACATATTTATATGTCAGTTTAGATGGATCTTCATTTTTGGCAAGTAATACGGATATATTATTTAAATTTTTTAAAGGCAGGGTATAAGGTGATAACTTATTCCCTGTTTTTAATATACCCAGATTATCATCCTGCAGGGTTTTACTGACACCTTTAAACGGTGTAACTACCTTATAATTCTTAAATGCATAATTCATCATTTTAATGGTATCACGATACAGCTCATAACCATTTCCTCGAAGCACTACACTGATCAGTTCCTGTTCTCCCCGTTTTACAAATGTAACTAAAGTTCCACCTGCTCTTGTAGTATAACCGGTCTTTCCACCTTCTGCTCCCCTATAAAGAAACATTGTCCTCTTTACCATTTTATGATGATTCCACAGCTCTCTTCCCTTTTTTTCTTTATTAGTAGGTGCCATGAAATAATTGGAATTATTGGCAATACTACGAAATGTTTGATTTTCCCATGCTGCTTTTGAAATCTTAGCCATATCTCTGGCTGTCACATAATGATCATCATTATGTAAACCGTTTGTAGTAACAAAATGAGAATTGGTACATCCAAGCTCTTCTGCCTTTTTATTCATCAGCTTCACAAAATCTTTTGTGCTTCCCGATGTTGCTTCTGCAGCACCATTACAGGCTTCATTGGCAGATTCCAGCATGATTCCATATAAAACATCTTTTAAAGGAATTATTTCTCCCGCTTTAATTCCGATATGAGTACTTCCAGGTTCAATACTGTTTACTGCATATCGTGAAAAAATTACCTCTTTATACAGATCATCATTGTTCTCAATGGCAACCAAAGTAGTCAGAATCTTTGTAATACTTGCCGGATAACTTTTCATATCTATATTCTTTGCAAACAAAATCTTTCCTGACTTTGCATCAATAACAATTCCTGATTTCCCGTCAATAGATGGCTGAACAGCATTTACTTTGGTTTCTGTAGCAACTCCATTGGATGCCACAACGGGAACTGATGTAGAAAACATCAGACAAGCTGCAATTGCCATGATTTTTAATCCTTTTATCATTTATTCCTCTCTTCCATCTAATCAATTAACCCGAACCGTTTCAGACCTAAAGCAATTCCATCCTTATCTGCACATTCTGTCTTATACTCTGCTGCTTCTATTAACTCTGGCACTGCATTTCCCATGGCTACTCCATAATGAACATACTGGACCATGGCAATATCATTGGCACTGTCACCAAAAGCATATGAATCTTCCCAACGGATTCCGGAATCCTTTAATATCTCTTCAATTCCTTTTGCTTTATTTACACCTGCTGGCAGAAATTCAACAGAATTAGCTGGCTGATGATAAGTTCCCACATACTTTCCATCCAGAATATCTTCAATAATTTCCTTTCGGCTGGGATCCATATGGTGATATGTCCATTTTGGAATATCTGCCGCTTCCTCCAGCGGGTGCATCTTAACTTCACAATCCCTTTCCGTTTTCTCCACCATTTTGAGATAATATTCTTTTTGGTTATCTGTCTCATAATATCCAAAATGTTCTCCTTCGAGAATAATTCCGATATCTTCTTCTTTCCCCCAGTTAACAACTTTCCGGACTTCTTCCTCAGTCATCAACTGATGGTGAAGAACTTTCCCTTCATATTCCACATAAGCTCCGCCCCCTAAGATCATTCCATGAAAGCCCATGTGAAAATACTCTTCCGGCATCATTCCTCTGCTTCGTCCGGTACACATAACAATCTTATGTCCATTTTCAATCAGCTTCTTCAGTGCATCCAATGTTGATTGTGGTATTCCAAGTCCCGAACAATGCAATGTTCCATCAATATCAAAAAAAATTATTTTACTCATTTCACTATCTGTCTCCTTAAATATTCTCTATCTGCCAGTCAATTGGCTCTAGTCCATTCTTTTTCAGAAATTCATTGGTCTTACTGAAGTGTCTGCATCCAAAGAAACCACGATATGCTGAAAGCGGACTTGGATGTGGTGCTTCAAGTATCAGATGTTTCGGATTATTAAGCAATGCCTTTTTCTTCTGTGCAGGACGCCCCCACAATAAAAAAACCATTGGACGATCCTGCTGATTCAATACCCTGATAGCTGCATCCGTAAATTCCTCCCATCCTATTCCGCGATGAGAATTAGCCCGATGTGCCTGTACGGTCAGCACAGTATTTAACATCATAACACCTTGCCTGGCCCATTTTGTAAGATAACCGTTATTTGGAATATAACATCCCAGATCTTCATTCAGTTCAGTATAAATATTTACCAGTGAAGGGGGTGCCTCAACTCCTGGTCTGACTGAAAAAGAAAGCCCATGTGCCTGTCCATCTCCATGGTATGGATCCTGTCCTAAAATCACTACCTTTACATCCTTTACCGGAGTAAAATGAAATGCATTGAAAATATCATCTGCCGGTGGAAAAATCTGTTTTGTCTGATATTCATGCATAACTGTTTCATATAACTTTCTATAATACGTTTTTTTATATTCTTCTTTCAGGTACTGTGCCCAGTCATTAGTAATTGGCGGCATAATTCGACCTCCTTCGCAAAATCTTTTCATATTATATCATAGTTTTATGTTAAAATAAAATAGATGTGTATGAAAAGAGCAGGAGGCTGAATATTATGAAACAAAAAAATAATTTACTTGAAAATCCTCATGGTTTTTCTGTCTCTCTTGTTGCAGATGGAGTGCTTGTAGGAATTATGGCTGGATGTGTTTCCGTCATTTACCGGCTTTTATTAAACAACGCTGAAAAAATCATGTTCCGTGTAATAGAATTTACAAAAGGAAATCATTTCTACATGTTTGGATGGTTTCTTATTCTTGCAGCCATGGGATTTCTTGTGGGAAAACTTGTTGCATGGGAAGGAATGTGTTCCGGAAGTGGTATTCCCCAGGTTCAGGGTGAAATGAAAGGCTATCTGAATCAGAAATGGTGGCGTGTACTGATATCCAAAATCATTGGTGGTACTTTATGTATCCTGGGCGGATTGTCTCTTGGAAGAGAAGGTCCATCTGTCCAGCTTGGTGCTATGGCCGGAAAAGGTCTTGCAAAAGTTACAAAAACCACTGCCACCAAGGAACGATATATGATTGCCTGTGGTTCGGGAGCAGGACTGGCTGCTGCATTTAATGCACCTTTAGCTGGTGTAATGTTTTCCCTGGAAGAAATCCAGAAAAACTTCAACAGTTCTATGCTTGTTTGTGTTATTTCCGGATGTGTAACTTCAGACTTCATTTCCAAAAATATCTTTGGATTATCTCCGGTTTTTGATTTTCATCTTGAGAAGATTCTCCCTCTGGGGAATTACTGGATGCTGATCTTACTAGGTGTCATATTAGGATTATGCGGTGCCTTTTATAATTTTGTTATGCTGAAAGGACAGGACTTTTATGGAAAATTGAAGATAATTCCTTCGGAATATCGTATTATTCTACCTTTCCTTGCTGCTGGTGTACTTGGTTATATCCTTCCGTCTGTACTTGCCGGTGGACATGCTATGATTGAACTGATTACCGGACATCGTCTTCTGGTATCTGTTATGCTGGTACTTTTACTGGTTAAATTCCTCTTTTCTGCTTTTTGCTTTGGTTCTGGAGCACCAGGGGGAATATTCTTCCCTCTGCTAATCTTAGGGGCATATATAGGAGCAATTTACGGAAGCCTGATCATCAGCGGAACCGGCATAGATCCATGTTACATAACAAACTTTATTACCATTTCCATGGCTGGATTTTTTACGGCCATTGTCCGTGCACCTATCACAGGAATATTACTAATTGCTGAAATGACAGGAACATTTGAACATTTTCTGTCTCTGGCTGTTGTATGTATCATTAGTTATATTGTTGCACATCTTCTTGGAAGCGAACCTATCTATGAAAGTCTTCTTGGACGTATTCTTGCTAAAAATGGGATGGTGGAAAACCCGGGTCCAGACAACAAGGTTTTAAGAAGTTTTGCTGTTGGTACTACTTCCATAGCCTGTGGACAAAAGATTAAAGATGTTCCATGGCCTGATCATTGCCTTATCGTTACCATTAATCGTGGCCAGGAAGAAATTATTGCAAAAGGAAGCACAGAAGTTCACTCTGGGGATGCTTTGGTTGCATTGATTGACGAAAGTTATCTTGGTATGGTAACCGAAAGTATCCAGTTAATCTGCGGAGAAATTACTCCAGAATAGGGATCAAAAGGGACTTGCTCCGCTTTGCATGCCGATGTACAGCAGTTTCAACTGCTTTTCTAATGAAATATAAAAAATCCGGCGACAGATACCAAACGGTTTCTTCGCCGGATTTTTTCCATTTTCTTATTTTACTCTTGCTGTCAATTGTCCATTTTCCACATCAATCAAAATGGTATCTTCTGCATCTACACCATCACTTAAGATCAGACGTGCAGCCAGTGTTTCTACACTCTTTTGCAGATATCTCTTCAGAGGTCTTGCTCCATACATTGGATCATATCCATTATCTGCAATAAATCCCTTTGCAGATAAAGTGAGTTCTACTTTTAGCTCTTTGTCTTCCAATCTACGATTTAAATCTTTTACAAGCAAATCAATGATATTTGTAATATTATCTTTTGTCAGCGGTTTGAATAGAATTGTTTCATCCAGACGGTTTAAAAATTCCGGACGGAAATGATTCTTCAAATCTGCCATTACCATATTCTGTGCTTCCTCTGTAATATTTCCCTGACTATCAATACCTTCCAGTAAATAAGAGGAACCAATATTAGATGTCATAATTAAAATGGTATTTTTAAAGTCTACAGTTTTTCCTTTGGAATCGGTAATTCGTCCATCGTCTAATACCTGCAATAATACATTAAACACATCTGGATGCGCTTTCTCAATTTCATCGAATAATACAACTGAATATGGTTTTCTTCGAACAGCTTCTGTTAACTGTCCTCCTTCCTCATATCCAACATATCCTGGAGGTGCTCCGATCAGTCTGGCAACAGAATGCTTTTCCATATATTCGCTCATATCAATTCGCACGATATTCTGCTCATTATCAAATAAGCTTTCTGCCAATGCCTTTGCCAGTTCTGTCTTACCTACACCAGTTGGTCCAAGGAACAGGAAAGAACCGATTGGTTTACTAGGATCTTTGATTCCTGCTTTAGAACGAATGATAGATTCTGTTACCAGTTCTACAGCTTCATCCTGTCCTACAACTCTTTCGTGAAGTACCTGATCCAGATGTAATGTTTTCTGTCTTTCACTTTCTGTTAATTTTGCAACTGGAATTCCTGTCCATCTGGAAATAATCTTCGCAATTTCATCTTCTGTTACGCTTTCACGTACCATAGAACGATCTTCTTTTGACACACGTTCTTCCTCTTCTTCCAGCTGTTTTTTCAATTCCGGTAATTTTCCATACTGAAGTTCTGCTGCCTTATTCAGGTCATAATTTCTCTGGGCAATCTGAATTTCACTATTGACTGCTTCAATTTCTTCTCTTAACTTGGAGACTTTTTCTACTGAAGCTTTTTCATTTTCCCATTTTGCTTTTCTTGCTTTGAAATCTTCACGCATTTCAGCAAGTTCTTTTTGAAGCTCTTCCAGACGTTCTTTGCTCAAACGGTCATCTTCTTTTTTAAGAGCCGCTTCTTCAATCTCCATCTGCATAATCTTTCTCTGAACTTCATCAAGTTCAGCAGGCAAAGAATTTATCTCTGTCTTGATCATAGCACATGCTTCATCCACCAGGTCAATGGCTTTATCCGGCAAAAATCTGTCAGTAATATATCGATTGGATAATGTTGCAGCAGCAACAAGAGAACCATCTGTAATTTTTACACCATGATACACTTCATAACGGTCTTTGATACCTCTTAAAATAGAAATCGTATCTTCTACTGTCGGCTGATCCACTGTAACCGGCTGAAAACGCCGTTCCAATGCCTGATCTTTTTCAATATACTGACGATATTCATCTAATGTAGTAGCACCAATGCAATGAAGTTCTCCTCTGGCAAGCATTGGTTTCAGCATATTTCCTGCATCCATAGCCCCATCTGTTTTACCTGCACCAACAATGGTATGCAGCTCATCAATAAACAGGATAATCTGACCATCGCTCTTCTTTACTTCCTCCAGAACTGCCTTTAGACGCTCTTCAAATTCTCCTCTGTATTTAGCGCCTGCCACAAGAGATCCCATATCCAGTGAAAAAATGGTTTTATCTTTCAGCTGTTCCGGAACATCCCCGCGAACAATCCTCTGTGCAAGACCTTCCACAACTGCAGTTTTACCTACACCAGGTTCTCCAATTAATACCGGATTATTTTTAGATTTTCTGGACAGTATTCGAATCACATTACGAATTTCACTATCACGTCCGATTACCGGATCCAGTTTCTGCTCTCTGGCGCGTTTTACCAGATCGTAACCATATTTCTCCAGACTGTCATAAGTAGCTTCCGGATTATCACTGGTTACTTTCTGACCTCCACGTACTGTAGATAATGCCTGAAGAAATCTCTCTCTGGTAATTCCATACCCTCTGAAAAGCTCTTTTACTATTTTATTCGGGTGCTTGATCATTGCCAGGAAAAGATGTTCTACGGAAACATATTCATCTCCCATAGCCTTCATCTCATCTTCTCCATGCAAGAGAACCTGATTCAGATCATTGCTCATATAAACCTGACCACCAGATACTTTAGGCTTTTTAGCCAGCAGTTCCTGAACCTGCCCGATAAATGCTTCCTTATTAATATTAATCTTCTCCAGAAGACTGGATATTAAACTTTCATCTACTGTTAGCAGACTATATAGAAAATGTTCCTGATCTATTTCCTGATGTCCATAATCATATGCAATCTTCTCACACTGATTAACTGCTTCTATGGACTTCTGAGTAAACTTGTTAATATTCATGATTATCCCTCCTTTAATCTATCTTATCCCAAAAGTCTGGGTTTTATCCTTTTATGTTCTATTTGTAATATAACACCGATTATTAGCACTGTCAAGAGTCGAGTGCTAAAAATGTGATTTGCATTTCTTACTTTTTTATGTGATAATAATCTTCATAATATGCTTTTGTATTTCGTATACAATACGCAGATCAACAGAAAGGAGATTACACCATGATTTTACAACACGACCTTTTATTTACTCCAACCGGACAGATGCGTACATTACATATTTATTTACCTGACAATTATGACCAGACGAATGAACGCTATCCTGTAATGTACTTTTTTGATGGTCATAATCTATTCTTCGATAGTTATGCGACATATGGAAAGTGCTGGGGGCTGAAAGAATTTATGGACCAGTGGGAAAAGCCTATGATTATCGCAGGAATCGAATGCGGACATGTAGGCGATGAACGTTTAAGTGAATACTGTCCATATGATGTTAAGAAAAACAAACACTTTGAAGATATTAATGGAATTGGTGCACAGACAGCTCAGTGGATCGTAGATGAGGTGAAACCTTTTATTGATAAAGAATATCGTACATATTCTAACCGTCAGTGTACTGCTATCGGCGGTTCCAGCATGGGTGGATTAATGTCTCTTTACACAGTAATACATCACAATGATGTATTTTCAAAGGCAGCATGTCTGTCCAGCTGCGTTTCTATCTGTCAGAAAGGATTAAAAGCTGAGATTGATAAAACTGATTTAAGTCCTGATACAAGAATCTATTTATCCTGGGGTACAGATGAGCTGAAACCTTCCAAAGACAAACCAAAATATAATCCAAACAGTTATATGGCACGTTGTAACAAAATGTATGCAAATAAACTTGACAAAAAAGGTGTTACAACACGTCTCTACTGTCAGGAGGGTGGACATCACTGCGAGGCAGACTGGGAAAAGCAAAATAAAAAATATATGGATTTCCTCTGGATGGAATAACAAATCGGACAAGTCCTCTTCAGCTCTCTGCATTTTACTGCAGAGAGCTGTTTTCGGCTGTGGAGAGAAAACTTAATATAACATTATATACCTTTTCCACATCATCTTCATTTAATATTTCATGTCTCCTGTTTAAAAATAAAGTTCCCTGTACATGATTATAACCCTGGTGTTTCAGGAAATTAATTGCCTGTGTAAATTGTTTTTTAGAACCAATACAAGGATCTTCTGCTCCTGCAATAAACAGAATCGGAAGAGATGGATGGCGAAGATCCCATCCCTTTTTGCTATATGTATTTTTCATCAGTAAAAACAAATTCAAAAAACCATTATTAGTAAACATAAATCCATCCAATGGATTTTCATCATATTTTTTTACATTTTCTTTGTTATAGCTAATCCATCCGTTAGGTGATTCATCCTTTTCAAGAATTTTACCATATGTAAAAAATGCTATTTTATGAAATAAATTTCCCGGTTTTTTATCCCCGAATCTGCACATGATTTTTGCAAGTCCCACTGCAAATCCCGCCATGGGATTTTCACTTGGACTTCCACATACAACCAGTGAATCCAGTTCTTTATCATATTTTTTCAAATAGCATCTCACCACTAAAGATCCCATGCTATGTCCAAATAAATGATACGGAATTCCCGGATATTTCTTCTTCATCCACATAGTCAGCTGATGAGCATCATCAACAATGGCTTCCCCTGTATCATCATAAAAATACCCCAGATCTCCATCACTGCGGATACTCTTTCCATGTCCCCGATGATCATGTATAACCGTTACATACCCTTGTTCACAAAGAGTTTCCATAAAAGCAATGTATCTTTCTTTATGCTCTGCCATTCCATGACATATCTGAATAATTCCTTTGGGCGCTCCCTCTGGCTCCATTAAAAGAACATGCAATTCCAGCTGATCTACATCTGACATTAGATAAAAAGACTTCTCCATAAGCATCACCTCCAGTTTTAGTTTAGTTCCTATAATTTCCAATGTCAAATATTTCTCTGTTTACCCACATGACAAAATGGCATATAATATAAGTAAACAAAATAGCCATCTGGCTGACATTTAAAAGGAGGTATCTATGCAAAAGAAAATCAAACAAATATCTGCACTTTTACTTGCATGTATTCTTATTTTTTCCGTGACTGCATGTGCAAAAAAACGTACCCCAAAAGAAGTTCTACAAGCTAGCATAACAAAATCTAAAGACATGACTTCTGCTGATATGGCAGGCAAAGCAAAATACAAGATCGAATCGTCAACATCATCCAGTATGAATTTCACTATGGCTTTCACCGCAAAAGTAGTAGATTCAAACAAAGATACCATGAAAATGAGTATGGATACTTCCATGTCTGTTCTGGGACAATCTATTAATTTTAAAATGTACTATTCTGATGGATACTATTATATGAATGGTAATGGTACCAAGCAAAAAATAAAGATGAATATCTCAGATATGAAAAAACAGGTAGAAAATATTACCGGAAGTTCCTCAATACCTGCAAAATATTATACAGATTTAAAACTTTCAGAAGATGACGGCAATCAGGTACTCAGCTACAAGCTAAGTAAAGATGGGCTGAATAAATATGTAAACAGCCTTTTAGCTCAGGCAGGTTCTTTAACAGGCAGTTCCGATGCCACATCTGAAACAATGGATGAATCCATTAAAATCAGCAGTTTTTCTGGAAAACGTACTTTAGATAAGGATGATAATATTTTAAAAGAATCTGTTAAAATGGTAATGGAAAGCAGCACTGGCGAAGATGGAAAAATCACCATATCCATGGATATATCCTACAAAGATCCTGGAAAGAAAGTAACCGTTACCCTCCCGGATGATCTTGACTCATATCAGGAAGATTCATCTTCCACGGCACAATAAATGTAAAACACAAATACAGCAACAAAATCAATCTGATTTTGTTGCTGTATTATATTTTCCAAGACTCACTGTCTGATACAATATTCCTTAGCTGACTATCCTGATTACTTTGTACATATTATTATCTTTCATCCAATGGCACATATTCTGTAGCAGGCGCAACAGCCTTGTATGCCGGACGGATAATTCTATTTCCATTAACCAGTTCTTCCATTCGATGAGCAGACCATCCCGCAATACGCGCAATGGCAAACAATGGTGTATACAACTCGTGTGGAAGTCCCAGCATACTGTAGATAAATCCACTGTAGAAGTCAATGTTTGCACTGACTCCTTTATATATTTTTCTCTCTTGGGCTATGACTTCTTTTGCCAGACGTTCGACGGAAGTATACAAATGATATTCTTTCATTCTTCCTTTCTCTTCAGATAACTGTTTTACAAATCTGGACAAAATCTTTGATCTAGGGTCAGAAATTGAATATACTGCATGCCCCATACCATAAATAAGCCCTGCTTTATCAAATGTCTCCTTATGAAGTAGTTTTAAAAGATATTCACGAATCTCATCTTCATTTTCCCAGTCTTTAACATTTTCTTTTAAATCATCAAACAT
This sequence comes from Anaerostipes sp. 494a, assembly GCF_001940315.1. Taxonomy (NCBI): domain Bacteria; kingdom Bacillati; phylum Bacillota; class Clostridia; order Lachnospirales; family Lachnospiraceae; genus Anaerostipes; species Anaerostipes sp. 494a. Next base: position 1,069,704 of record NZ_MJIF01000001.1, read on the forward strand.
CTGAACAACTTTAATATTTGCACCACCATGCTTTGGTCCCTTCAAAGAGCAAAGAGCTGCCGCAATAGCAGAATATGTATCTGTTCCTGAAGAAGAAACCACATGAGTCGTAAAGGTTGAGTTGTTTCCTCCACCATGTTCTGCATGAAGTACAAGTGCCATATCCAGAAGCTTTGCTTCCAGCTTTGTATAACTGCTATCTGGTCTTAACAGATACAGTATATTTTCTGCAGTAGATAAATTTTCCTGTGGCAAATGAATAAACAGGCTCTCTCCTCGCTCATAGTGAGAATATGCCTGATAACCATATACTGCAAGTACCGGGAATAATGCAATCAGCTGAATGCTCTGTCTCAATACATTAGGCAATGAAATATCACTGGCATGATCATCATAAGAGAACAGTGTAAGAACACTTCTTGCTAATGTATTCATCATATCACGGCTTGGTGCCTTCATAATAATGTCACGCACGAAATTTGTTGGCAACTGACGATATTCTGAAAGCATATTCTTAAATGAATCTAATTCATCTGCGTTTGGAAGCTCTCCGAATAAAAGAAGATACGCAACCTCTTCAAATCCGAAACGATCCTCTGAGATAAATCCCTCTACGATATCTTCAATATCAATTCCCTGATAATAAAGCTTTCCTTCACATGGCACTATTTCACGATCAACCATTGTGTATGACTGTATCATGGAAATATTGGTAAGTCCAGCTAATACACCTTCTCCATTTTGTTTCCTGAGTCCTCGTTTTACGTCATATTTCTCAAAAAGCTCCCCATCTATCTTTTTGTTACATTTTTCTGCAAGCTGTCTAATTTCAGGTGTTACCTCTGAAAACTTGTTAGGCATATCCTTTACCATAGTATCTCCCTTCTAAAATACGATTTCTGTGTTACAACATTACTGTATGTCATGGTATTTGCCAAGGAACTCTCGTGTTCTCGCATTTGATGACTGGAACACTTCATCCGGAGATCCATCTTCCACAATGATACCTTTATCCATAAAAATGACTCTGTCTGAAATTTCTTTCGCAAAAGCCATTTCATGAGTTACGATTACCATAGTCATATGCAGATCTGCCAGAGATTTTATTACTTTTAAAACCTCTCCGGTCAGTTCCGGATCAAGTGCAGATGTGGGCTCATCAAAAAAGAGAATCTTGGGCTCCAGTGCAAGAGCACGGGCGATTGATACTCTCTGAGACTGTCCCCCTGATAATTCACAGGGATATGCATCTGCCTTTGCTTCTAATCCAAGCTTTCTCAACAGTTCCATAGCTTTCTTTTTAGCTTCTTCTTTTGGAACACCAGCCACACAAACCGGCGCTTCCATAATATTTCTTAAAACACTGTAATGTGGAAACAGATTAAAATTCTGAAATACAAATCCTGTTTCCATTAAAATACTCTTCTGCACGTCTTTCCCTGCATAAACAGGAACTCCATTCTGAGTATCCACCAATGTTTTTCCATTGATTTCAATAGTACCGCTGGTTACTGTTTCCAGCTGATTCATACATCTTAATAATGTAGATTTCCCTGAACCTGAAGATCCAATAATGGAAATAATTTCACCATCATTTATCTGAAAGGAAATATCTTTCAGTACTGTAAGATCTCCAAACTTCTTCTGTAAGTTTGTTACTGATAAAATACTCATTTCCTCTCTCCTCCTTAACGGTAATAATCCATTTTCTTCTCAATGATTGAGAATACTTTGGATACAACTGTATTCATGATCAAATAGAAAATACCTGCCACAACCAGATAAATCATTCCACGGCTTCTTGCCATCTGATTAGTTGCAACAACATAAATTTCCATAACTCCTACAACATGGGCAAGAGATGTATCTTTTACAAGAGTCATACATTCACTTCCCATAGATGGAATGATAATCTTAATTACCTGAGGAAGAACAATCTTGAAAAATGTCTGTGATTTACTGAACCCAAGAACTTTTGCAGCTTCATACTGTCCCTTTGGAACCGCCTGAATACCACTTCGGTAAATCTCTGCAAAATATGCTGAATAGTTTAATGTAAAACTTATAACTGCAGCTGTCATACGATCAAGACTCAATCCAGCCACATAATAAAGTCCAAAATAGAAAGCATATAACTGCAGAATCAAAGGTGTTCCTCTCATGATCAGCAGGAAAAACCTTACCGGCATCTGCACAATCAGTAATTTTGACATTCTTCCTTTTGCAACAACAAGTCCCAGGATTAGTCCAAATACCAATGTCAGAGTAAAAAGAGTCAATGTTTCTTTTAATCCATTTTCAATTAACAGCTTTACAATCTCCGGAAAACTTTGTATTTGATCCATAATTTTTCATAACTCCTATACTTCTTTTTTAAGTAAATATCTTAAAAAGACAAAAAGGGACTTTTGCCAACAAAAGCCCCTTCCTTCATTGTTCTTTTCTTATTTAATCGTTGTAATATCTTCGTTAAACCATTTCTTGCTGATTTTTGCTAAAGTTCCATCTTTTGCCATGTCTTTCAGCTGGTTTTCAATTTCTTTACAAAGTGCTTTGTCATCTTTTCTAAATCCAATGACATAATCTTCTGTTGCCAGATTTGCTGCCAAAACTTTGTATTTACCTTTGTCTTTTGCTGTGTAATATTTTGCAACAACCTCATCCATAACAGCTGCCTGACATCCATGTCCAAGATCATTTAAAATCTGAACATTATCTGCCATAGTAATGATCTTAGAATCTTTCAGATCATCTGTCTTATCAACTGCATCAGCTGCAGTTGAACCCTTCTGAACTTCTACTGTCTTTCCTTTCAGATCTGTCAGCTTTTTAACTTTGCTGTCGGCTGGAAGTACCAGTACCTGATGATTTTCCATATATGGAGTGGAGCATAACATTTTTTCAGCTCTTTCATCACTGTATGTAAGTCCATTCCAGATACAGTCGATATTTCCTGTATCCAGTTCCTGTTCTTTTGAATCCCAGTTAATTGGCTGTAATTTCAGCTTAATATCCATTCTCTTGGCAACTTCTTTTGCCAGATCAATATCAAATCCGATAATGTCATTATCCTGATTTGTAAATCCCATTGGCGGGAATGATGCATCTAATCCAAGGACCAATTCTTTCTTTTCCTGAATCTTTGTCAGAGAATCATCCTTCTTTGTTTCCTCTTTTTTGCTTCCGCATCCGGTAAACATGGAAACGGCAAGTACAGTAGTTAATAATGCTACTAAAACCTTTTTCATCCTTCGCTCCTCCAAATCTATTCTGTTAGCACATTAGTGTACTAAAATCTTTGTATTTCATAATAGCAAATTTTCTTTCCTTTGTCAATTCTGTTCCATTTCTATTTTGTGTAAATCATTATAAAATTTGCATTATGTCTTACGTCTTCATTTCAAAGTCATTGCGAAATAATTGAAAAATCATTACTTCTATGTTAAAATTTTACAAAACAGGAGGAGCATTCAATGAAAATAAAAAAACTGGTTGCCTGCTTACTGACAGCTTCATTTTTGGCTTGTATAACACCACCTGAAAACGCACAGGCAGCAACCTTAAAAATTCGTTATGGTGGTAAAACAAGATATTATACAGGCAAACAGCTTTCATTTACTTACGCAAAGAATAATCTTTCTTCTAAATATCCTGGAATCCAGATCAGCGGAATCAATATGATTCCTTATTATGATTATCTGGTATCCAGCGGTCCACAAGTAAAACGAAGCTACAACAAAAAATCTGGAAAACTGGTTTTAAAATATGGTACCAGGACACTGACTGCATATGTAGGCAATCGTACTTACTATTTAAACGGCAAGAAGAAAACTTTTTCCAAAGCTCCTACTAAGGTCAAGTACTACACAACCGGCAAAACAATAATTTTGCTTCCTGCTAATGCTCTGATTTCCAATCTGGGACTGGAATATTCATATATTCCATATGAAAAAAGAATACATATCAACAAAACTGGCTATTACTATTTATATAGCGCTAACACCTCAACCAGGTACCCGCAAAACTTAACCAATTATATTAAAGCACAATTACAACAGACTGGTTTCTATAATGGTGAAAAACTAACTGCTGCTACTTATAAAGCCCAAATCGACCCGGCATCTGATACTACCCATGGTTATCAGTTTCTTCGGTTAAATGTTTACCGTCCGGTTCGAAGCACCACATATAACTCAATGTTAGACAGTAAACTAAAATCTGGAAGTGTTTTAAAAAACAAAGGATCATCTCTATGTTCCGCAGCAAAAACATATAACATAGACCCGGTATATTTCCTTTGTCAGACAATTTTCGAAACAGGTTATGGTACAAGCACCTTATCTCAGGGAAAATATATTACAAAAGTTGTTTCCGGTTCTTCTGTTGTTCGTGATAAAAACGGAATTGTAACAGGTTTTAAAAAGGTAAATGGAAAATACATTACAAAAACTATTTCCAGACAGAAAGTATACAATCTTTATGGCATTAAATCCTATAACGACGATCCACAGCTATGCGGCTTCAGCTATGCTTATTATATGGGATGGACCAGCATTGACAAAGCCATCAATGGAGCTGCAAAATATATCAGTCAGGAATACATAAATAATACAACTTATAAACAAAATACTCTTTACAAATACAGATACAATCCTAATACTTCATATTTCTGGCATCAATATTCAACAGATCCTGCTTATGCACAGAGAATTTCCTTAATCATGTATAACCAGTTCCGCAGTGCTTATGCCACTGGAAATATCTTAACTTATGATAAACCAGTGTTTCCTTAAAATCTGGAAGAGATCACCAGAAACAGCGTAACAAGTTTTTTCCTAATGTAATAAAAAAGAAATACCACAGCCGTTAATGTGGTATTTCTTTTTTTAATCTCTATCTTCTGGAAAAACAATTGTAATCTTTGTTCCCTCTCCAATTTTACTTTCAATACTCATATCTGCATGATGGAATTTTGCACCATGTTTTACAATAGAAAGACCAAGACCTGAACCTTTTTTCTGATTGGAATGACTTTTATCCACTCGATAAAACCGTTCAAAAACCCGATCGATATCTTCGTCTGGAATACCAATTCCAGTATCTTCAAAAATAACAGTAGGGCAATCCTCTATAATAGAAACTGTAATTGCAACTTTTCCGTCAGGTTTATTATATTTTATTGCATTCTCACACATGTTAAAAAACATTTCATATAAAATCTGGTATACGCCTCTCACTGTTGCATGGATTCCTAAAATATGAACTGATACATTTTCTTCCAATGCTCTTAGACTTAAATCTGATTTTACCTTAAATGCCAGTTCATATAAATCTACATTTTCTCTTTCCAGTTCAACCTGATTTTCATCTAGTTTTGACAATTTAATGATATCCTCGATCATGGCAATCAATCGTCTTGCTTCCTCATAAATCGTTGCCGAAAAACGTCCCATATCTTCCTGTTTCACAAATCCATCTTTCATCAGCTCTGCATATCCGGAAATGGTTGTCAGCGGAGTTTTTAATTCATGAGAAACATTGGCAGAAAATTCTTTCCTCATATTCTCTACCTCTTTGATTTCTTCAATCTGATGTTCAATATCAATATTCTGTTTTTCAATTCTATCTAACAATGGCGTCAACTCACTATATGTCTGATTTTGTTTTGGATGAATCAAATCAATTTTGTTAATTGGTTCCACAATACGATCTGTAAGAATTTTAGAAAGTGCAATGGCTAAAACAAGAACAACTCCAGTCATCAAAAGAAATACCGGAATATAATCTACCATCTGCTTCACTATGGTCTGAGTCTCCCTGCTTAGTCTTAAAACTGTCCCATCACTTAATCTAATAGCATAATAATACGTTTGTTCATTTAAGGTTTTAGATAATCTGGTATCTTCTCCTTTACCTTTTTCCACAGCAGTTTTCACTTCTTCACGGTTCTTGTGATTGGCCATTTTGTTTTTCTGTCCTTCGCTGTCATAAATAACGATTCCATCAGAATCAATCCATGTAATTCGACTTGCAGTCAAATCCTTATAAGCATCTAAATTCTGTCCTTCATGAAAATTCAAAGAGGTTGCCATATAAGCAGCCTCTGTTCTGATTTCCTCTTTAATCTGCTCCATGTAGCGATAATACGAAAGCATAGACAGCAAAATGGACGTCATCATTACTCCAACTAACGCTATATAGACCATGCTGTTATATACTTTACGTTTCATTCACTACCTCCGATACGATATCCTATTCCACGTACCGTCTCAATCAGACTTCCACAGGAGCCTAACTTCTGCCGAAGAGAACGTATATGTACATCAACAGTTCTTGTCTCCCCGTCAAAATCATATCCCCAGATATTAGTAAGAAGCTGGTCCCTGTTTAAAACATTTCCTTTACTTTCCACAAGGAGACTTAACAATTTAAATTCCTTGTTAGTCAAAGAAACTTCCTTCCCTGCTGCCTTTACTTTATGCTTATTAGGATAAATATGCAGGTCACCCACTATCATTTCATCTTTTTCGTCTTTTTTGGAACGACGCAATACCGCTTTCACCCTTGAAACCAGTTCCATCATGCCAAAAGGTTTTGTAATATAATCATCTGCACCACTATCAAGCCCCAGAACTTTATCATATTCCGTTCCTTTGGCTGTCATCATAATAACCGGCAGATCTTTTGTTGCTGATTTGCCACGAAGTTTTCCAAGAATAGAAATACCGTCCTCTCCTGGCAGCATAATATCCAGCAATACCAGTTCCGGCATTACACCATCTTTAATTGTCTGTACAAATTCTGTCCCATTTTCAAAACCACGGGCTTCAAATCCAGTACTTTGTAACGTGTAAGTTACAAGTTCTCTAATGTTTGGATCATCTTCAACAACAAATATCACAAGCTTCCTCCTTTATATTCTCCTGTAATGGAAAATTCAACCCATTCAGCAATATTGCCAGCATGATCTCCAATACGTTCAAAGTATTTTGCGATTAATACGATGGCAACATATTCTTCTCCTTTCTCAGGTTCCTCATGAATTAACTGAATGGCTTCTTTCTTAACCTGACGAAACAGGTCATCCACCACATCATCCTGTTTAATAACTTCATGAGCAATATCAAGATCCTGTTTTACAAAGGATTTTACACTTTTACTAACCATATCTATGGTTTCCTTTGCCATCTTGTCAAGATGGGTATTCTCACGTAAAACTAAAATCTCTGATTCCTTACGAATAATCCCTGCAATATCTGCAGCCTGATCTCCAATACGCTCCATATCAGATACCATTTTTAAAGCTGCTGAAATTACTCTTAAATCTGTTGCTACCGGCTGCTGCTGAAGCAAAAGCTTCATACAGATTCGCTCAATATCTCTTTCTTTATGGTTGATTTCCTCTTCCATATTTTTTATATCTTCTATAAGTTCCTTATCTTTTGTGGAAACAACCTTAGCTGCTGCTGTAATTATTTCTTCACAAAAGGCTCCCATATCGATCATTTCCTGATTCAGCTTCATCAGCTGCCTGTCAAATCTGTTTCTCATAATATATCAACCAAACCTTCCTGTAATATAGTCTTCTGTTCTCTTATCCTGTGGCATAGAGAATAAAGCATCAGAGTCTCCAAATTCTACCATCTCTCCCAGCAGGAAGAATGCTGTTTTATCTGAAATACGAACAGCCTGCTGCATATTATGAGTTACCATAATAATCGTATACTTTGATTTTAATTCTACCGCAAGATCTTCAATTTTGGAAGTAGAAATTGGATCCAAAGCAGAAGTTGGCTCATCCATCAGAAGTACTTCAGGTTCTACTGCAAGTGCTCTTGCAATACATAAACGCTGCTGCTGTCCTCCAGATAGACCTAATGCACTCTTTTTCAGGCGGTCTTTCAATTCATCCCAGATTGCTGCATTTCTCAGTGATTTTTCTACAATTTCATCCAACTCTGCTTTTTTATGGATTCCATGGGTTCTTGGTCCATAAGCAATATTATCATAAACACTCATAGGAAAAGGATTTGGTTTCTGGAATACCATTCCAACTCTTTTACGAAGGACATTTACATCCATATCTCCATAAATATCTTCTCCATCTAATGTCACACTTCCTGTAATCTTACATCCTTCTACAAGATCATTCATACGATTCAGGGATTTCAGTAATGTAGATTTCCCGCATCCAGAAGGTCCAATAAATGCTGTAATCTTATTTGATGGTAAATCCAGATTAATATTTTTTAATGCTTTAAATTTACCATAATATAAGTCTAAATTATCTATTTTAAATTTTGTTGTTTCCATCCTTTTATCCTTTCGAAATTCGTTTTGCTATAAACGCTGAAATCGCATTGATCAGTAATACTGTAACCAACAGAATAACAGCTGTTGCATATGCCTGATTTACATGCAGACCCTCACAAGAAAGTGCATACATATGAACAGATAAGGTACGACCGGATCCCATGATATTTTTCGGAATCTCAGCTACTGTACCAGCTGTATACATTAACGCAGCTGTTTCTCCTACAATTCTTCCTACTCCAAGAATAACTCCTGATAAGATTCCAGGTACCGCAGAAGGAAGTACAATACGAAATACTGTTCTAAGTTTTCCTGCTCCTAAACCAAAACTTCCTTCACGGAAAGAATCCGGAACTGATTTTAATGCCTCTTCTGTTGTACGCATAATCAAAGGAAGAATCATAATAGCCAGAGTCGCTGCTCCTGACAGAATAGATAATCCCCATTTTAATGCAGTTACGAAAAATAACATTCCAAAAAGTCCATAAACAATAGAAGGAATTCCCTGTAATGTTTCTGCTGTGATTCGAACAATGTCAACCAGCTTATTTCCTCTCTTTGCATATTCCACAAGATAAATCGCTGCAAAAATTCCAAGAGGTACAGCAAACAGCAGTGCCAGTCCTGTCATCATCAGGGTATTAATAATTGCAGGGAATAATGATACATTATCACTTGTATATTTTAGTGCAAAAAGGTCTTTGTTTAAGAAAGGAACTCCTTTTATCAATATATATCCAATCAGGAAAAACAGTACAAGCACAGTCAATAGCATTGCCAGATTAACTGCAAGCCATAGAAAAAATGATAACGGTGTTCTTTTATATGATTTCATTTTCTGTTTCCAGGTAACATGATTGATTCCCTGAATTTTATCTTCTGGTTCCATCATTTTCACTGCCTCCATTTTAGAAATCCTCCTTTCTCTTCAATGCTGCAAAGGAGAGATTGATTAACAGGATAAACACAAACAATACTACTGCTGTTGCAATCAGTGCTTCTCTATGAAGATCAGTTGCATACCCCATTTCCAATACGATATTAGATGTTAATGTTCTAACCCCTTTAAAAATACCATCCGGTACTACTGCCTGATTTCCTGCTACCATTACAACTGCCATGGTTTCTCCAATAGCACGACCTATTCCTAAAACCACCCCTGCAAGGATTCCTGATTTTGCTGCAGGAAGAACTGCAAAAAACACACTTCTTTCATGACTTGCTCCAAGTCCAAGAGATCCTTCATAGTAACTGTTAGGTACTGCACGGATAGCACTTTCAGAAACACCAATAATAGTTGGTAAAATCATGATTCCAAGCAGAATAGATGCTGTAAAGATACTGTTTCCTGTTCCTCCAAATGCCTCACGAAATGTTGGAACCAAAACTACCATACCAAAGAATCCATATACAACCGATGGAATTCCTGCAAGCAGCTCTACTGCCGGTTTTAAAATCTTATATACTTTATCATTACAAAATCTTGCCATATAAATTGCTGCCAGAATCCCAATAGGCACACCTACGATAATAGCTCCTGCTGTTATGTAAAGGCTTCCCAGAATCATAGGGAAAATGCCAAAGAATCCATTCTTTGGCATCCAAATCTTACCCGCAATAAAATTGCCGAATCCAATTTTCCCAATGGTAGGAATTCCATTTACAAACAAGAAAGCACAAATCAAAGCAACCGCAAGGATAGAAGCACATGCTGCAATTAAGAATACAACATTCATAATTTGTTCTTTATATTTCTTCATAAACTACATTCCTCATTTAAATCCAGCTGATTATTTAACATCAGCCCATGTTGTTGTTTCACCTGTAAAGATTGCTTTTACCTGATCACTTGTCAGTTCATCAGTTTCACTATCTTTGTTTACGATTACTGCAATACCATCTTTTGCAATAACTGTAGCTTTAACTCCTTTTTTAGCTTCGCTGTCAGCTAAGTCACGAGATGCCATTCCGATATCACATACACCATCAATTGCATTTGTTACACCAGTTGTAGAATCGCTCTGCTGAACTTCAACAGTTACATCTTTGTTAACTTTAGCATAAGCTTCTTTGATTTTTTCCATAACAGGTGTTACAGAAGATGATCCAGCTACAACAACTTTTCCTTTTGCTCCATTAGCTTTGTATGCTGCTGCATTTTCATCAGCTTTGATATATCCGTTATCTTCAACGATTTTCTGTCCTTCAGCACTCATGATGAAGTTCTGGAAATCCTGAGCCTGTTTGCTTAATTTTTCTTTTGTTACAATGTTAAATGGACGAACGATTTTGTAAGATCCATCTTTTACTGTATCAACGCTAGGTTCAGCTCCATCAATTTTTACTGCTTTAACTGTATCGTTCAAAGAACCTAAAGATATGTAACCAATAGCTGCTTTGTTTTCTGCAATTGTAGTCATCATTACAGATGTAGAGTTTGTAATCTGTGCGGAAGTTGTTGTCTTATCAACTTTATTTCCGTCTTTATCTTTTTCTTCAATTCCAAACAGTTCAATAAAAGCCCCTCTGGTTCCAGAACCATCTTCTCTGGATACAACAGCAATTTCTTCGCTTTTTGTATCCTTACTAGATGATCCTCCGCCACATCCAGTCAAAAGTGTTGTTGCTGCAACAGTTGCTAATAATAATGATAATAATTTCTTTCTCATCTGACTCTCTCCTTTTGAGTAATTTCATTTACAAGATTTATCTTACCGTTGCTTTGTAAAATCAAAAAGTCTGGTTATGTAAACTTTCTGTTAAATGTAAAATCCAAAATAAACCTTTTGTAAAATCTTTAAAATGAAAAAACTCCAACTTTTCTCATATTTCCCCTCCTTTAAATTGTTTCATTATAAACAACTTAACAGATACAAATATGACAAAAACATTGGAGTTTTTCTTATTTTTTATGACTCAAAAATCGATTGCGAGTCATTTCACATCTAATTTGCTACCTTTCCATTACAAATGGTATACTTCACTTTTCCAGTCAGTTCCCATCCGGTAAATGGAGAATTGGATGCTTTTGATTTGTACTCTTTTACAATCCATTTTTCTTTTGGATCAAAGATTACTATGTCTGCCGGTTTTCCTTCCTGAAGTCTTCCCTGTTCCAAACGATAAAGTTTTGCCGGATTTAATGTCATCTTTTCTAAAAGTTCCATCATGGATAAATATCCTTTATCCACCAGTTCTGTAATTCCCAGCCCCAGAGAAGTTTCAAGCCCTGTGATTCCACTTGGTGCAGATGCCAGATCCTTTTCCTTCTCTTCTTTTGAATGCGGTGCATGATCTGTTGCAATAATCTCTATGGTTCCTTCCTGAAGACCTTTTATAATACGCTGCCGGTCTTCTTCCGTACGAAGAGGAGGATTCATTCTTGCTAAAGTGCCATATTTTAAAACCGCCTCCTCAGTTAAAGTAAAATGATGTGGAGAAGCTTCCGCTACCACATGAGCTCCTGCCTCTTTCGCTTCTTTTACATATTCCACCGCCTGGGCAGAACTGATGTGCTGAATATCCACTGTTGCACCTGTTTCCAAAGCCAGTTTACAATCCCGCTCTACCATCACTGCCTCTGCAAGATAGGAAGCACCACCATAATTTAACTTTTCTGATACATTTCCCTGATTTACACCAGGCTGTTTAATATAAGAAGGATCCTCTTCGTGAAGACTGATTGGAACATCCAGCCGGGCTGTTTTCTCCATAGCTTTTCTTACCACATCCGGATTCATTAATGGAAGTCCGTCATCTGTAAAACCTTTTACTCCGGCTTTATACAAAGCATCCATATCAACCAGCTCTTCCCCTTTAAATCCTTTTGAAACAGCTGCGGCCTGCAATACTTTGATTGGAAGTTGTTCACAGCGTTTCTGAATTTCCTCATAAATATCCACAGAATCCACCACTGGTTTTGTATTTGCCATACAAACCACCGTTGTAAATCCACCAGCTGCTGCCGCTGCTGAACCGGTTTCCAGATCTTCTTTATAAGTAAATCCAGGATCCCTGAAATGTACATGTACATCAATAAGTCCAGGAGCTACGATACATCCCTTGGCATCAATTACCTGTTCATATATTTCTGTTTCTTCTATCTCACCAATCCTGACAATTCTATCTCCATCCAGTACCACATCTGTTACTTTATCAAAATCTGTCTCAGGATCCATAACCCTTCCATGCTTTATTAAAATCATCTTTCCACCTCCTGCTTCATTTCTCATTGGTAAAATTATATCTTATTCCAATTAAACCCACAAGTATTTCCTAGTGAAATGTAAAAAGGCACAGCAAAACAGATTTTTCTGTATTACTGTGCCCTGTCAGCAATTAATTAAAATATTTAAAAAGAAATCCTATCTTACTTCACCTGATTCTTTACTGTTTCTGCAACTGTTTCCAGATCATCCTGTGTCAATTCTTTCTCAGATTTTACCACAATGACATAATTCTTTCCACTTTTAGATGTAATTCCACCAAAAGCATTGTATGCTGTCTCATTGTCGATTTCTTTTACCATAGGAACAAAATCTCCATGTTCCGTTTCGATCACATCCCCGATCTCATAATCGTGTCCCTGTTCTTCCAGTGTGATAACCTCATTGGAGATTGTCTCATCAATATCTTCTTCCATAATCTCCTGTGACTTTCCCTCACATTTCTGAATACTGACATTCATACCATTAATCTCAAAACTGCTATCAGAAGCCTTAGTACTGATATGATTCTTCAATGCCATTCCTCCCGCTACAGATAAACATACTCCAACGGCTACCAGAAATTTTTTATTCATTATAATTTTTCTCATAATACTCCCTCCATCCAAAAGCATTACTTTATCAATATGCTTTATTATAACCGATTTTTATTAGAATTTGCCATCTATTTTATTACATTTTTCTTAATTTTATATTTTCCGGAAATATCTTCCTACTGCTCCAAAGAAACCTTTCCTTCGTTTTGGCACCTTTCTTTGATGTTCTTTAGATTCTTCCAGAAAATACTGCTGAGAATTAATAATTTCTTCCTTTTTATCCTTTTTCACATATTCTCCACTACTCTCAAGTCTAGTGGCTAAAACATTATCTTTTCGTAAAATCATCATCATCTCTTTGATTCGTTTCTGAATCTTCGGATCATATACCGGACATGCAATTTCTACTCTGCGCTTGGTATTTCGGGTCATCATATCTGCAGATGACAGATATATCTTCATATCATCCCCAACTCCAAAACTATAGATTCGGGAATGTTCCAGAAATCTTCCTACAATACTCTCCACATGAATATTCTCCGTTTTTCCGGGAATTCCAGGGCGAATACAGCATATACCCCGAATAAGCAAAAATACAGGAACACCTGATGAAGATGCCTCAGATAATGCATCAATAATCTGACGATCCGTTAGAGAATTCATTTTCATAAAAATTCCAGACGGCTGAAAACTGTCAGCTTTCATCTTTTCTCTGTAAATATATTTTATGATATTTTCTTTTAATCCAGCAGGTGCTACCAGCAAATGCTTATATTGACCATTGAGATTATAAGTGGACATATTCTGAAAGAACCTGGCAGCATCCTGCCCGATTTCCATAGACGAAGTTAAAAGACTTAAATCTGTATATATCTTTGAAGTACTTTCATTATAATTTCCTGTTCCAATCTGAGTAATATAATAAACACCTTTACCGTTCTTTTTGGTAATAAGACAAACTTTTGAATGTACTTTATATTCTTCCATTCCATACATAACCTTACAGCCTGCCTCTTCAAGAATTTCTGAATAATTTATATTATTCTCTTCGTCAAACCTGGCTCTAAGTTCCATCAAAACAAGAACCTCTTTTCCATTTTCCGCCGCTTCACACAGATATTTTACAATTTTCGCCTGTTTAGCCAGACGATAGATTGTAATTTTAATAGAAATCGTTTCTTTATCTCTTGCACTCTCCTTCAACAGCTCAACAAAAGTATCCATTGTTTCAAATGGAAATGATAAAAGTTTATCTCCCTCCAGAACCTGTTTTGTAACAGATTCTCCCGGTGTGATATCTCTGTTAACAGCCGGTGAAAAAGGTACATAGTTGCCTGCTTTCTTTTTAGCTTCCGGAATCCGGTCTGTCAGATCATAAACATACTTCATAATCAGGGGAGTTTCACTTTGAAATATATCCTGTGGACAAAGCTTAAGTCGAGCCATAAGATATTTTTCGATCAGACGATGTTCTTTCCCGTAAACTTCCAGTCTCACCGGTTCCAGACGACTTCTCATTTTTATAATTTTCTTCATATGCTCCCGATAATCATCAGTAGTTTCATATATCTCATCATCTGGATTGATATCTGCGCTTCTTGTCACCGATAAAACACATTTTTCCAGTATAGTATAATTTTCAAAAAGGCTGTCACAAAATTCAAGTATAACCTCTTCCAAAAGAATAAATCTTTGTTTCTCTTTTGAAAGAAAAATAATGGAATCCAGATCTTTTGGAACACTGATAATGGCAAAATAATTCTTGTCTTTCTTTTTCAGCATGAGACCAATCTGTAAGACCTTGTTTGGAATATGCGGGAAAGGATGTTGTTTTCCCATTACGATTGGCGAAAGAATTGGCTGAATCATTACTTCAAAATAATCTTTTAAATATTTCTTTTCCTCCTTCGTCAGCTGTTCATATGTACACCGTTCAATTCCTTCTTTTTCCAGGGTCTGTGATACATCTTTAAAAATACTATCACGTAACTTATACAAAGGTCTCACCTTTTGAGCAATCTTTTCCAGTTGTTCTTCCGGTGTAAAATTAGATCTGATGTCCCGATGATCATCATGAATCATACTCATTTCATGAATACTTCCTACTCTGACCATATAAAATTCATCCAGGTTGTTTGTAAAAATCTCCAAAAATTTCAGCCGTTCCAAAAAAGGATTTTCCTTTTTACCTGCTTCCTTTAGTACACGCTCATTAAATTTAAGCCAGGACAATTCTCTGTCCTGAGTGTAAGAATAATCATATTTCTTACCCATGGTATCCCCTCCGTAATTTTTGTCTTTGGAAATCCCTTCCCAAACTATATTTATCATTACCTGAATTTCTCCGCAGTAATATCAGTTAATTATACCATATAAGTAGTTACTTTTAAGTTATATTTATGTTAAATAATTTTAATAAAAAAATCCAGGAATTTCAATTCCTGGATTTATGCTAAACAAATTTTAATAAGCAAATTTTTCTTCAAAGTATGCTTTCAGATCTTTGATTTTTACACGTTCCTGTTCCATAGTATCACGATCACGAACAGTAACTGCTCCATCTTCAAGAGAATCAAAGTCATATGTTACACAATATGGTGTTCCGATTTCGTCCTGACGACGATAACGTTTTCCGATATTTCCACGCTCATCAAATTCACAATTATACTGTTTTGCCAGTTCTTCGTAAACTTTCATAGCTCCTTCACTTAATTTCTTGGATAATGGAAGAACACCGATCTTTACAGGTGCAATTGCCGGATGGAAATGCATAACTGTTCTTGTATCTCCGCCTTCTAATTCTTCCTCATCATAAGCTGCACATAAGAAAGCCAGTGTCACACGATCTGCCCCTAATGACGGTTCAATTACATATGGAATATAACGTTCTTTTTTCACGTCATCAAAATATGTCAGATCTTCACCTGAAGTATTCTGATGCTGTGTCAGATCATAATCTGTACGGTCTGCAATTCCCCAAAGTTCTCCCCAGCCAAACGGGAACATAAATTCAATATCAGATGTGGCTTTTGAATAATGAGATAATTCTTCTTTTTCATGATCACGAACTCTCATCTGATCTTCTTTAATACCTAAATCCTGAAGCCATTTAATACAGAATTCTTTCCAGTATTCAAACCATTCTAAATCTGTATCTGGTTCACAGAAAAATTCCAGTTCCATCTGTTCAAATTCACGAGTACGGAATGTAAAGTTACCTGGAGTAATTTCATTACGGAAAGATTTACCAATCTGCCCGATTCCAAATGGAATTTTCTTTCTTGATGTTCTCTGAACATTTTTAAAGTTCACAAAGATACCCTGTGCAGTTTCCGGACGTAAATATACAGTACTTTTCGCATCTTCTGTAACACCCTGGAAAGTTTTAAACATCAGATTGAACTCACGAATTTCTGTAAAATTTTTCTTTCCGCAGGAAGGACATGCAATATTATGTTCTTTAATGAATTCTTCCATCTGATCCTTTGTCCATCCATCCACAGAACCTTCAATTTCCATTCCATTTTCCTGCATATAGTCTTCAATAAGTTTATCTGCACGGAAACGTTCATGACATTCTTTACAATCCATCAACGGATCAGAAAAACTTCCCAAATGCCCTGATGCAACCCATGTCTGAGGATTCATAAGAATTGCACAGTCAACACCTACATTATATGGACTTTCCTGAATGAATTTTTTCCACCATGCTTTCTTCACATTGTTTTTCAATTCAACACCAAGATTTCCATAATCCCATGTATTCGCAAGTCCTCCGTAAATTTCAGAACCACTATAAACGAATCCACGAACTTTCGCTAAGTTAACGATTTTCTCCATTGTTAATTCCATTTTTAATTCTACCTCTTTTATTTCTTTGTCTATGATGTTTAATTGTATCTTGTAATGCATATTTTTTCAAGATATATTTGAAATATGCATAGTTTTAAATATAACAAATATATTAATTGAATATTACTTTTTTGTTTTTTTTATATTATAATGCTTGTATACTACTATATAGGAGATATAAAGAAAGGGAATTTAAACCATGTATCAGATTGATTATACCAATGTTGGTAAAAGAATGAAAACATTGCGTAAACAAGCTGGATATACTCAGGAACAAATCGCAGATGCCCTTGATGTTACTGTTGCTTTCATTAGTAATATTGAAAATGACCGCGTCAAAATGAACCTGAGAGTTTTATCCTATTACGCAAAACTCTTGAACGTATCTATTGACTATTTACTTCGTCCGGAATCCGATGAGAATGGTGAAAAGGACAATGTTTTAAACAAAGAAATTCTTCGTCTTCTTGAGAAATTCTCAACTGATGATAAAGAAAAAATGGTCAAAGTTTTACGTATTTTATGTAAATAATATTCATTCAAAAAAAGAAACTTTAAAGTGTTTGTCTGCTCCTATATTTACAAACACTTTAAAGTTTTTCTTTTTAATTTAAAAATGCCAGTGATTTAAATTCATGATCCAGATGTACTCTCATAAATTCTTTTACAATTCTTTTCAGCTCCAGCAAAACCTCCTGGCTTACCCGAAAAGTATATAATTTCTCAACAGGACTTGTTATAATAAACTGTAATGTATAAAGAGTAGAAGGACTTACCGGAAGCATTTTTCTTCCACAGGATGAACAAACAACTCCTCCCTCTGCCGGATGAAATCCTGTCAGATTATCTTTTCTCTGACATCTGACACATTGAAAAACCTCCATACCAATTCCATAAAATGCAAGTATTTTTATCTCATAAATATAACGGATCAAAGCCGGAGAAATTGTCTTTTTTTCCAATGCCCTAAGACTTTGATAAATCAGTTTTAAAATCTGCAATTCATCATTATTTTCCCGGGTCAGATAAGATGCAAGTTCACAAAAATAGCTTCCATAATAAATAAGATCCAGATCTTTTTTCAGATTATCAAAATAATTATCCACCTCTGCCCACATCAGGTTAAACGAATTCTTCCCTTCATACAAAGAAAATTTACCAAAGGTAAAAGGCTGGCATGCAGCTGCATAAGGACTGGTTGCTTTTTTTGCCCCACGGGCAAAAGCGGAGATTCTTCCCCGCTCTTTCGTAAGCAATACGATCCTCCGATCATATTCTCCAATATTTCCTGTCTGCAATACCAGACCTGTTACCTTAATTTCCTGCCCCATATTTAGACTTCTTTCTTATCGTATCCATAATTTTTCAATAACAGGTCACTATCTCTCCAGTCTTTTTTTACCTTTACCCAAAGCTGCAGGTTGACTTTTATATCCAGAAGATTTTCCATTTCAATTCTCGCCTGGCTTCCAATCTTTTTAAGCATAGATCCCTGTTTTCCAATGATAATTCCTTTATGGGAATCTCTTTCACATATGATTGTTGCATCAATGTCAATAATATGTCCATGACGTCTTGTCTTCATGGAATCAATGACAACTGCAATTCCATGCGGAATCTCCTGACTCAGCAAACGCAATGCCTTTTCTCGGATTAATTCTGCACAGATCTGACGCTCCGGCTGGTCAGTAATCGTATCTTCATCAAAATACATAGGTCCTTCATCCAGATATTTAAAGATTGTATCAATTACATCATCTGTATTTTTACCTTTCAGAGCAGAAACCGGAATAATTTCTGCAAAATCGCACACATCCTTATAAGTATCGATTGCTTCAAAAATGTCTTTTTCCTCTACCGTATCAATCTTATTGATTACAAGAATAATCGGAGTCTTAACTTTGGAAAGCTGTTCAATGATATAACGCTCTCCCCCTCCGATAAATGTACTTGGTTCAACCAGCCAGAGTACAACATCAACTTCATTTAATGTTCGTTCAGCTACCTGAAGCATATAATCTCCCAGTTTATTTTTGGCTTTATTAATACCTGGTGTATCCAGAAAAATAATCTGACCCCTGTCATCCGTATAAACTGTCTGAATACGATTTCTTGTTGTCTGAGGCTTGCTTGATGTTATCGCAATCTTCTGGCCAATCAAGCGATTCATCAATGTGGATTTTCCAACATTTGGACGACCTATGAAGGTTACAAAACCTGATTTAAACTTTTCTGTCATTTCATTTCCTTTCTCTTAAAGTACATGCTTAATCTCATCAAAACAGTTATCTGCCTGATTCAATTTTTCTTCATTACCTACACAGCAGCGATTTCCCGCATCAACTACAGTGCGGATCAACGGAGCCAATGCACGAATATCTTCTTTTGTACAGGATAATACCTGATTTCTATCCTTCTGTAAATCCTCTTCTGTCTTACCCATTAAATAAGCATGAAAACTTCTCACACCCATATCATCCGGTTCCATAGGCATATCCATATTGCTGATAGTTCCGATAATATATTTCTTCATATCCCTTTCATCTACATCGAAAGTTTCAACATAATCAGCCGCATGCTGGTACACCTGATAGGTCTCTGTCAGATTTGGATCTCTGTAACTGACAAACATGGAATCACCCTGTGTTCCAAAGCTGCACATACATCCATATGCACCGCCTTTCACCCTCAGCTGAATCCAGAGATATTCATAGGAAAAGATTACCTGCAGTACCTTTAAGGCTCCTGTATATTCGTATCCCTTTTCCATAAAGTTACCTGCACATGCAGCATACTGTACCCCTCCAGCTGTGGCAAAACCTTCATTTTTATGAGTACAGATTACTTCTGCTCTTTCTCTGTTTTTCTGATCTTCATAAAGTCGGTCTGCAAAATGTTTCAACTGATCTGCCATAAAAGAAGGTTCTTTTTCATTTCCAGTGTAGCTTACAATCATGTTCTGTTTCTGGAAAATAGCACGGCTGACGTTTCTCATTCCCTCAACGATATGTTCATATTCATCCTCAAAATTTTCATACCATTTTTTCACTGATTCATACATGGTCACACCCTGGATTACTTCACGATATGCCGCATATTTTGAAAAATATGACATGGCACGATTGGCAGCTGTCTTATGACCAGTCTCTGTAAGCTGAATTTTCAGGTTAGTATAAATCTGTCCTATAATTTCCTTGATACGCTTTTTATCTTCCAATTTACTTTCAAAAGCAATCTCTTCCATCAGTTCAAATGCTTTCCCTGCATTTGGATAGAAACATTTGGTTTTCAGCACAAACATTGGCAGAAATTCATTATCTTTTTTAGGCAGCACATTCATCGTAGCTGCAATTCCTCCGGTTTCGATGCTGATTTCATTTCCAAGCTCCTGATAAGTGTGTGTCTTAGTATCTACACCTGTGAGAATTTCTGTCAGTAGCGAAGCATACGGAACAAGATCCATAGGAACAAAAGTCATATCAAATGCCAGTTTCAGATAACAGATCTGATTAGTGAAATATTCATGCCATAAAACTTTTATGCCATCCAAATCTACTTCTGTATTAGAAAAAGGTTTTACTTCTTTTCTAATATCCTCAATATCAAGAACCGGAATCTTTTCCATTTCTTCTTTTGTGGAAGGCTTCTCCTGAATTTCCTTCAGATGTCGGGTCTCATCCACAAGTTTTTCTATTTCTTCTTCAGAAAGAGAATCTTTGTATTTTTGTAATATTTCCACTTCTTTTTGATCTTTAATCTTTTGAAGTCCTTTTTTCGGCTTCATGACCACAATGGATTTATGCTGATTTTTCAAAAGCCACTGTTCTATCAACTGTTCAAAATAACCTGTATCCATTCGTTTTCTAAGAATTTCAAATACTTCGTTAGTCTTAATATGGATAAATGGTTTTTCATCATCATACAGCCAGCTGTCAAACATCTGAAGGCCATACATAAGCCCCTTTGGAAAACGTCCGAAGTTTGCTTCTTTATATTTAAATTCATAATAGTTAAATGCAGCTTCCAGGCTTCTCTTGGGAATTCCATCTTCTACAATCTTCTGCAAAGTCTCTTTAATAATCTTTACAAAATCCTGTTCCTGCTCATCCCTGGCTTCCTGTGCAACAATGGAAAATACCGGCTGCTCAATTCCGTTATCATAAGAACTGGAAATATCCTTTCCTATTTCAGCATCCATAAGAGCTTTCTTCACCGGTGCTCCTGGAGCTCCAAATAATGCTCTGTCGAGAATCTGAAAAGCCAGATAAAGTTCTCTATCAAGACTTGTTCCAATTACCGCATTATAAGAAAAATATGTCTTTTCCTCTTCCGGATCATTTTCACCAACCGGATAATACTCTTCAATTCGCTTGATCTGTTCAAATGCCTTCTGTTCTTCCCAAGATGAATCAATATTTTTATAATCAAAATCTTTTAAATAATGTTCATGAATAAAATCCAGATATTTATCCACATCCATATCTCCGTAAAGATAAATATAGCTGTTAGACGGATGATAATATGTCTTATGGAATTCCAGGAACATGTCATAGGTCAGATCCGGAATAGCTACCGGATCTCCTCCTGATTCAAAACCATATGGCGTATCTGGAAGAAGTGATTTCTGAATAATTCTTGCCAGCTGCTGATCAGGTGATGAAAATACACCTTTCATCTCGTTAAATACAACTCCATTGTAAATAACTGGAGCATCTTTATCCTCCAGATCATAATGCCATCCTTCCTGTTTTAAAATTTCCGGCTTTTTATAAATATTAGGATAAAAAACTGCATCAAGATACACATGTACCAGATTAAAGAAATCTTTATCATTCTGACTGGCTACCGGATAAACGGTTTTGTCAGGATATGTCATTGCATTTAAAAATGTATTTAGAGACCCTTTTACCAGTTCCACAAATGGATCCTTTAAAGGGAATTCTCTGGAACCACATAAAACAGAATGCTCAAGAATATGAGGAACTCCTGTATCATCTTTTGGCGGAGTCTTAAATCCTATCTGAAATACTTTATTATCATCATGATTGGAAACCACAACAACTCTGGCACCCGTCTGATTATGACGTAAAAGATATCCGGTACCATCCAGCTCTTCAATTTTTTCCTCTTTTATCATTGTATAATTTTTATTCATACAATACTTACTCCTTTTTCTTTCTATTATACCTAACTTTATTTTTCTTATAAATGGATTCTTGTAAAAACCTAAAACAAAGAGGCGCCGTATAAATACAACGCCTGTCATAAACGGACCTGTCCGCTTTCATTTTATTTTAGGAAGCCATTTATAATCTGCTCTTCTGCCTCTGTCTCTGTAAGTCCCAGAGTCATCAGCTTAATCAGCTGTTCCCCTGCAATCTTTCCAATGGCAGCTTCATGAATCAATGATGCATCAGGATTATCTGCACTGATTTCAGGAATTGCACTGATTTTTGCATCTCCAATAATAATGGCATCACACTCTGTATGTCCATTACATTTTGCATTTCCATGAACCTTGGAAATAAATGTCTGAGAAGATGAATCTTTTGCAACAGAACGGGATACAATGTGCGCTCCTGATTCCTGTCCATCAAGATTAACTTCAAACTCGCTGACTGCATTCTGCTGTCCATGTGTCATTAAACGTTCCATAACAGTCAGAGTAGCACCTTCATCAAGTTTTGCAGTCGTCAGTCGTTTTGTTGAATCTACACCTTTAATCTGAGCTGTATCCATTTCCATATAACCATTCTTTCCAATTTCAACAATGGTTTGCGGATTCATGATACGCTTTCCGTCTCCATCTCCACTTCCATAATGTTTTTCAATATAACGAACCCTGGCATTTTCTTCAATAAAGAATCTGTGGATTCCATCATGTTTACTGTCTTTATTTCCGCCATTGTGAATTCCACAACCAGCAATAATCGTTACATCTGCATCTTTTCCAATATAAAAGTCATTATAAACAAGATCTGTAAGACCTGCCTGACTTAAAACAACCGGAATATGGACACTCTCGTTTTTTGTTCCAGGCTTGATTTTAATATCAATTCCATCCCCATTATCTTTTGGAATAATTTCAATATTTTCTGAACTCTGTCTTACAAGTCCTTTTCCATTTGCACGAATATTAAAAGCTCCTACTGGGATTTCATGAAGACCGGACACTTCCTCAAGCAAATGTTTCTGAATCGGATCCATTTTTATATCCATTTTAGCATCCCTCCTTCTTCCAGCAGCGACATCCAGGTTCATCTGCACTATCAAGTAACTTAGGCAAAAAGTTTTCAGCAGTTTCATGCTCAAGAATTTCTCCATCTGCAATGACAATAATTTCATCTGCAATTCTTAAAATTCTCTCCTGATGGGAAATAATCAGAATAGATCCCTGAATATCTTCTCTCATTTTTTCAAAAACTTTGATCAGATTCTGGAAACTCCACAAATCAATTCCAGCTTCCGGTTCATCGAAAACAGATAACTTAGTACCTCTGGCAAGAATCGTAGCAATCTCGATACGTTTCAACTCTCCTCCGGAAAGACTTCCATCAACTTCACGATTCACATAATCCTTGGCACACAAGCCAACCTCTGACAGATAATTACAAGCTTCCCCTCTGGAAATATCATGTCCTGTAGCAAGCTTAATCAAATCATAAACTGTAATACCTTTAAAACGAACCGGCTGCTGAAAAGCAAAGCTAATACCCAGATTAGCACGTTCAGTAATATTTAAATCAGTAATATCAGTTCCGTTCCAGATAATCTGTCCAGATGTCGGTTTCTCAATCCCAACAATAATCTTCGCCAAAGTTGACTTTCCACCACCATTAGGACCTGTAATAGCAATAAATTTCTGATCATCCAGGCTCAGGCTGATGTCCTTAATAATTTCTTTTTCACAATCCTTCTCATCTCTTACAGAAAATGAGATATTCTTCAGTTCTAACATGTTTCCTCCATCCTAGAATCATCTAGATAATTCCATGATGATTCGATATAATACATCGTCTACTATGCTACTATAAACACTCAAAAAAAGAAAGAGTCTCAGATGGTTTTTTTACGTATTTTTACCATATCAAAAACATTTTGGGGCAAAAATCTTTTTTTCCATATATATCTTTTAATATTTTTTAAAAATATTCTTTAAAGTATTGAATATATTTCCATAAATTGATAATATATAAAATGTATAGAAATTAATATATTTTTATTGAATACAAATGTAAAATATTGTAAAATGTATATATCTTATAACTCTTCTGAAATCATATCTATTTTTCATATGGCAGTTCTGCCGGATTTTCAGAAATAACAACAGGATATATACATAGCATCCTCTTTTTCTGATGTTGTGCATATATCACGACAACAGAAAAGGAGGTTCCAATGGGTGAAAAAGACAAGATAGAAAAGCTTTTTATGGATTATGAAGATGTTTTTGCTGATATCATCAACGTCCTGCTCTATAACGGCAGACAGGTCATAAAATCAAAAGAACTGGCACAGGCCAACGTGATATCCCATTACAAATCAGATGATTCCATGATTCATGAACAGGAAAGAGATATCGCCAAGTTCTGGGTGAAGAATCATACCCGCCAGGCCCTTCTCGGGATAGAGAATCAGACTGCCGCTGATGACGATATCGCATTACGGATTATGGGATACGATGGAGCATCCTACCGCGGACAGCTCTTATCTGAACATAAAGAACGTCCCTATCCGGTCTGTACACTGGTACTATATTTTGGAAACAGTCACTGGAAAAGCAGCAGGTCACTGAAAGATCGGATTCCCTCTTACAACGAATTAGAAAATCACTGGAACGATTATCCGATCAGAATATTTGAGATATCTTTTCTAAAGGAAGAACAGATTAATCTGTTCCAGAGCGACTTTGGAATCATCGCAGATTATTTTGTAAAACGTCAGAAAGGCATTGAGTATGAAGGAAACCATAAAGAAATCAAACATATAGATGCCATGATGAAATTCATGGCAGTATTTGCAGGAGATCAGGAGTTTTTAAAATTACATTTTACAGAAGGAGAGAAAATTACCATGTGTGAAGTTGTACAGAAGATAAAAGAAAACGGCAGAATTGAAGGAAGAATTGAAGGCAGACATGATGCTATCCTGGATTTATTGTCTGAAACAGGGCAGGTTCCGGAATACCTTAATCATAAGATTACAGATCAGACGGATCAGAAAAAATTAAAACAATGGCTTTTTATTGCCTCCCATTCTTCTTCCATACAAGAATTCGAAGAAAAAATCCAGTAATTTAAACACGTACTTTTTTCTCTTCCCTCCTCTCTTTCCATCTACATAAAAAATCACCTTACACTGACGAAACATCTACACCGAACTTCGCGAGGGAAACGTTTCGGAACGGGTACGGTGATTTTTTCTATGGGTACGGTGATTTTTTTATTTTATCGTTTTATTGTTTTTACTGTTGAATAACTGCTTATATAGTATTTTCCTCCTACTTTTTTATAGGAACGAACTTTAAAATAATATCTTTTTCCTTTCTTCAGTTTCCCTTTAGTGTAAGATGAATATTTTCCTGAAACTGTTTTTATTCTCTTATATCCAGAATTTTTCTTTGTGGACATATAGACTTGATATCCTGTTGTTCCACTGACTTTTGTCCAATAAATTTTAATAGATTTTTTACCTGTACGTTTTAATTTTGTAATTCGGTTTGTCTTAGGTTTTATAGTAACGGTACAATAAGCACGTTTTCCATTTGATGTCATTGCAGTAATAGTAACGCGTCCTGCCGATTTTGCAGTTACCACACCCTGACTATTCACTACTGCAATACTGCTATTGGAAGTCTTCCACTGCACATTCTGCTTAGGATTTGTTGATGAATATACTGTAGCTGATAGTTTATAAGAAGTACCGTTTGTCAAATTTAATGTTGTTTTATTTAAACGAATTCCTGTAGTTAATGGTGCCGATCCCCAAGATCCTAACTTGAAATTCAAGTCAACATTTCCGGATATTCCATCAATACAACCAGCCCTTGTATACTGCCACATATGATAGCTGCCTTTATATGAACAACTGCTATTATACTGAGCCACCCATTTTGGATACTGACTAAAAACGGAAGATGTCAACTTATTGTTGAACCATGTTGTATTCGCATAAACACCTACATTAGTATATCCTGCCTCTTTTAAGGTATCAAAAAACGTCTTAGCAATCTGTCCTAATTCATCCGCCCCAAGATTAGCTTGTGTATTGTCTTCCATATCATAATAAATCGGATAGGTTAGATGCTTACCTTCCAGCAGTCGAATTACATGCTGTGCTTCACTTTTTGCAGCTTCTGCGGATGTAGCTTTCCCATATAAATAAGCCCCATAAGGAATTCCCAATCTCTCACATTCTCTGGAATTATAATCCCATTTTGGATCATCTGCATAAGTAAAATCTCTTCCATATCCACATCGAATAATCGCATAATCAACTTTACCTGTTGACTTCACTTTCTGCCAATCAATATCTCCATTATGGTAGCTAACATCAATTCCCTGTGCAGTCGCATTTTGAGGAATCGTCACCTGAATAATACTGCTATTCGTTATTGTTCTAGCCTTGTTTTGAATCTTTTCTTCCAGATTCTGCTTCAAATTTCCATCCTCATAACGCCAGCTATTTGCCTGATCATTTTTCTCTTCAACAGAAGCCACTGTCTCCTGCTTTTCAGCAGCCCAAATCCTATGTATATTACAAAAAAACATAAGACTGCTAAACAATAATAAACATAGTCCTATAATAAAACTAATTATTACGTATAACCTTTCATTTTTCCTCATAAATACACCCTTAAACCTTTCATAAAGTCAGTATAACATGAAAAAAGAAAAGAAAAAGGAAAAATTTCTTAAGATTCGTTCCGCATCATAAACGCTGAAACGCTTCCCTCGCTACGCTCAGTCCAGATGTATTCAACTTTTTATGATGCTACACCAGATATTTATTTTTACAATATACTTCCACACTCTATTAGAATCACCTTACCCTGACGAAACATCTGGACTGAGCTTTGCGAAGGAAGCGTTTCGGAACGGGTACGGTGATTCTATCTACACTCCCATTTTTGCCATTTCTTTTTTTAGTCTTTTTATGATTTTCTTTTCCAGTCTTGATATATATGACTGTGATATTCCCATCATATCTGCCACTTCTTTTTGTGTTTTTTCTTCTCCGTTTTTCTGATTGATTCCGAATCTTAGTTCTATGATTTTCTTCTCCCTTTCCGTCAGAATCTTCATGGCTTTTAACAATAGTTTTCGATCTACTTCATGTTCCAGATCCCGATAGATGATATCTTCATCTGTTCCGAGAATATCTGATAACAATAATTCATTTCCATCCCAGTCTACATTTAATGGCTCATCGATGGATACTTCCATCTTTGTCTTATTATTTCTCCTGAGATACATTAAAATTTCATTTTCAATACATCTGGATGCATAAGTTGCCAGTTTTATTTTTTTTGCCGGATTAAATGTATTAATGGCTTTTATCAGGCCTATGGTTCCTATTGATATTAAATCTTCCACGCCAATGCCCGTATTATCAAATTTCTTTGCTATGTACACAACCAATCGAAGATTTCTCTCGATCAGCATAGCCCTTGCCTCTGGCTCATCTACTGTTCCAAGCATATGAATCATTTTCTGCTCCTCATTTGCTTCCAGCGGTGCGGGAAGAATTTCGGCACCCCCTATGTAATGAATTTCATTCCCTTTTGCAAAAAATGCTTTTCTACCGCTTACCAAATTTAATCTCAACACACTATAACCTCCCACAAATCAGATTTGGATGAATCAGCATCTGATAATTGCCAGATGCACAAAGAGAGTCTTTTGTAACCCCTATGACTCCTTTTCCCACTTCAATCCTTCGATTTCCATTTGTAATCTTCATATCAGTGACAAGAATTCCAGTCATAACTCCATTTTTTCTCCCTACAGAATGAAATGGAATTATCCTTATATCCTCTACACTATGTTCGTTTATCATTTTCGTTAATGGCTTACTGAAGTATTCCAGAAAAACAGATTCTTCCATTACAGAAACCGGCATTTTGCTGAAAGGATCAAATAAGCAGTTTCCCGTGTCAAGGTAACCACAGACCTGAAAGGTTTTATGATTCCACTGAAAAGTAACATGATATAAAAAATCCTTCTCATCAAAAAAATTTTCTATGATTCCTTTATAAAAAAGATATCCTATACCAATACTTAGAACAAAGCCTGGCAGCCATGATACTTCTCCTGACATTTCCCATAATGTCGTCCAGATTCCACCAAAGAATACAGAAATTATCAGCAAATATCCTGCAGTTAATATGAGCTTTTTCCCTTTCACTGAAAAAGAAATTCTGACAGTTACAAATATGGCAGATAACAGCATTAAAATCTTCCATAAAAGGCAACAGGTAGGAATTATCACCATCCCGCATCCCAAAAGGCTTCCTGTTATGGCAGCACTGGTCACTCTCTTAATGGAACTTTCCATCTTTATGATTCTACTCAAAAGCAGCAGTAGTACTTCCAGCACGATCCATTGTTCCAGAAACATTATTACCAAAAACATAATGCCATTATAAAAAATATTCGGAAAATTCTTTGTCAAAAAATGATACAGAAATATGTGCTGTTTCTACAAAATCTGCAATTATCTGAAAAATCTGCTACAATAGATTCATTACAACATTTTAAAGGAGTTTTCTTATGGAACATGTAGTACATCAAATTCATCCGGTCTTTAACAGTCAGTCAGAAATTCTGATCTTGGGTTCTTTTCCCTCTGTAAAATCCAGAGAAGCCTGTTTTTTCTATCATCATCCGCAAAACAGATTTTGGAAGGTTCTATCCGCAGTCTTTCAAGACTCTGTGCCTGAGACAATTGAAGAAAAAAAAATCTTTTTATTAAAACACCATATTGCTGTATGGGATGTGATCGCTTCCTGTGATATCAAAGGATCCAGTGACAGCAGTATACAAAATGCTGTCCCAAATGATTTTTCTAATATATTAAAAGCGGCACCCATCCGTCAGATTTTCACCAACGGTGGCACCGCTTATAAACTTTATACAAAATATTCTGAAAAAATCACAGGAATTCCAGCAGTTAAACTTCCATCCACCAGTCCTGCCAACGCCTCTTTTTCACTGGAACGTCTCATTGACAGCTGGTCTGTAATTAAAAATTAAAGATCTTCAAAAACCTGTCCTGGTCCTGTAATTTCATGAACGATCTGATTCCATTTTCGACCGTCTTCACAATGAAGATAATGTTTTGTAATATTATAGGATCCAAAACAATGCATCGGGAATACATCTTTTACATGAACATGCTCAAGAAAATAATTCATGCCCCAGCAGTATTTATCCTCCTGTCTCGGATCCAGGAGCATAAATGCAACATCTATTTCCTTTCCTTCCAGTAATTTTATTTCTTCCTGGAAGGTGTTTTTATAATATAAATTATCCTCTTCCGGCTCACCATTCCAGTGCCACCAGTTGAGATCTCCTCCATGATAAATACATTTTCCTTCTGCATATACAAGAAATGCAACTCCAAGATCATTTGATTTTAAAGTTTCCACCTCCATATCATCTAACTGTATTTTTTCATGAGGATGCATAAACACAGCTTCTTCTTTTGTCTCAATATCATCAGATAAAATATAAGTAATATTCTCATATTGTTTTTTCAGACTCCATATTGCCGGATTATAATGATCTCCATGGCTATGGGATGCAAAAATATAGATTTTCTTGCTTTGTGGTAACGGCGGAATCTCACCTTTATAATAATCAAAAATCAGGACAATATTTTCCATTTCCAGAACAAAGCCACTATGCTCTATAAAAGTTATCTTCATTTTCCCGCATCCTCCAGTATCTTGTCTTTCAATCCAGGATCAAATACTCCCTTTTTCAGCATTTCTATCTCATATTTATATGGCGGATAGGATTTTTTCCCATCCGGCTCTTTTATATATGGTGTTTCCAGAATTTTAGGTATGTTCTCAAAATCCTTATGTTTAACTATATACTCCAGCGCCTCAAATCCAATTTCACCAAATCCCAGATTTTCATGTCTGTCCTTTGCCGCTCCCATAGGATTTTTACTGTCATTTATATGAAATACGGCTATCTGATCTTTTCCAATAACCTGATCAAAGGTATTAATAATATCATCAAAATGATTTTTCACATCTAATCCGCTATCGTTCACATGACAGGTATCAAAACATACTCTAAGTTTTTCCGGATATTTGACCCCATCATAAATCCGTTTCAGTTCTTCAAATTCACGTCCGATTTCGCTTCCTTTGCCTGCCATGGTTTCCAATGCAATATGAACCGGTGTTTCTTTGGTAAGAACCTGATTGAGTCCTTCAATCACACGCTCAATCCCCGCATCCGCACCAGCCCCTACATGGGAACCTGGATGAAGTACCAGAGTAGAGCTTCCCATAGCTGCAGTCCGCTCAATTTCAATCTTCAGAAAATCCACGGCCAGCTGAAATGTCTCAGGCTTCACAGTATTTGCCAGGTTTATAATATATGGAGCATGGACAACAAATGTCTCGATTCCTGATTCTTTCATCAGTTCCTGTCCTGCCTCTATATTCAGTTCTTCTATTTTCTTACGTCTTGTATTCTGAGGTGCCCCTGTGTATACCATAAAAGTATTGGCACCATAAGAAAGTGCTTCTTTCACAGAGCCAAGGAACATATCCTTCCCTTTCATTCCAACATGAGATCCTATAAGCATAATTTTTTCTCCTCAAATAATATTTTATATCAGATGTTTTCAGCACCTTTACTGCTGTAAACTGGCTTCATTATAAATGATAACTGGAATAAATCCAATATTTTTTAAAATTCTA
Organism: Anaerostipes sp. 494a; assembly: GCF_001940315.1. NCBI lineage: Bacteria > Bacillati > Bacillota > Clostridia > Lachnospirales > Lachnospiraceae > Anaerostipes > Anaerostipes sp. 494a. The sequence continues at coordinate 1,100,573 of NZ_MJIF01000001.1, forward strand.
TAATTTTTTTTGATTTTTTTATTGACTTATATGTAATGCTGTGCTATTATAACCTTGTTGCGCAGTTGTGGCGGAATTGGCATACGCGCTAGACTAAGGATCTAGTCCGGGTTAACTGGGTAGGGGTTCAAGTCCCCTCAACTGCACTTTGCCGATGTGGCGGAATTGGCAGACGCGCTGTCTTCAGGTGGCAGTGAGTGTACGCTCGTGCCGGTTCGAATCCGGCCATCGGCACGAACCGAAGTAGATACTTCGGTTTTTTTTATTACATAGGAAATTCCTTTGAATTTCCTATGTAATAAAAAACGCTCTGCGCGGATGTGCACGTTACATATTACATAATTACATATATTTCATAAAAAAATAAAGCGGACAAGAATCCGCCCTTAACCAGGAATTAATCCTGGTTTTTTCTTTTTTCTAATAAGCTATCCACCAGACTGGTCACTGTATTTATGACAACTCTTCGTTCTCCCGCATTACATTGTTCCAGCATAACTTCCATTTCTTTAAAGAAAACATCCTGACGTTTTTCTCTTGGATAACTGTCAACTAATAACTGATCTACTGTAACTTCCAGAACTCCAGCAATTATAACAAGAAGTTTCAATGATAATGTTTTAGATGCATTTTCAATATTGGACATATGTGTTACAGATATTTCTGCTTTTTCAGCCACATACTCCTGTGTCAAACCCTTTTTCTGTCGTATTTCTCTTATTCTGGCACCCAAAGCTTTGTAATCAATTTCCATACATTTTCTCCGTTTCTTTCCACTTATCAACATTCTAGTATGAAAATGATCAACAAATAATAGCCTCTAAGAATACCTTATATTCTTGTAGTTGATTGTGTCTTTTGATAAAATAACATATGAAGCAATATATTAAACAACGCACGAAAGGTTATATATGAAGATTTTACACTCCAACTACAAGTATTTATTTTTAATCCCTATTTTCACTGTAATCACTCTGATTGTAATGCTTATCAGAAGATACCTATGGAAACAAAAACAAGAGTATGCAAAAGCTCTGGTCAAACACTGGAAAGATCTATATAAACCTTTCCAATGACAAACTTTTCCACAAAAGAATTCCCTGTTCCATAATTTCATCAGGGAATTCATATTTTGATGTATGAAGCTGCGGATGATTTTCTCCGGATCCAAGACCAAGGAAAATTCCATCTGTCTCTTTTTGATACCATCCAAAGTCCTCTGACCACCGAAACGGATCATAGATTCTCTGACTTTTCCATTGATAATATTGACAGCATTGTTCAACTATTTCCAGAGATTTAATATCATTTGCAGTTTCAGGAAAAACATCCACTTCCTTTATCTGATAATTCAATCCATATTTTTCACTATTTTTCTCTGCCAGAGACTTTAGTTCTTCTTTTAGTCTGTTTAAATCTTCTTCTCTTTCACTACGAATAGTCATCCACACCTCTCCTTTGGATGCTGCCACCCCAAAGGCTTTCTCTCCTATTCTGCTTCCTATGACAGTACATAAAATCATCGGCTTATCTGACTGAGGTTTTTCATAAATTTCCATGGCTTTTATAAGATCCGCAATGGCGTAAGACGGATTCTTCCCGGCCTCCGGATAGGCTGCATGAGACGGTGCTCCCATGAATGTAATCTCAAGGCCCATAGATGCACATGCAAAAGTCCCTTCTTTTAGCAAAATACATCCTTTCGGATATCCTGGTATATTGTGAAGTCCATAAATCTTTTCAACATTTTCCCTTGTTATCACAGATGCACAGGAAACAGCTCCCTCTCCCGTCTCTTCTCCATGCTGAAAGATCAGAACAATATTTTTACCGCATATTTCCCCTTCCAGTTCCAATGCAAGACCACATAATATTGCACTATGCCCATCATGACCGCATAAATGCTTTGCTTCCCCGCTGTCTGATGAAACCCCGTCAAAATCCCCTCGAAATGCCAGAGTCCTTTTAGCATATTTTTCTCTATGAACTGCATAGAACCATTTTCCGCAGTCATGAATCTCCATTGAAGTATTTGTTCTGATAAATTCCATCAGTATCTTTTTTGTTTTTATTTCCTGTCCTGAAAATTCCGGGGTATTATGTAACTGTTTTCTCAATAATATACATTTCTCCAATGTACTTTCCTTTAAAGTCATTTTCTTCACCAATCTTTCATGTCTGTCTTACTTGTAAATTACTGATATATATTTTAATCCCCTTTCCATAGAAATGCAAAAAGGAATCTCTTTCGAGATTCCCCTTTTTTATTGAATAATTCTTCTTGCACAAACCGGAGTTCTGTAAAATGCGTTAGAAATTTTAATTCCACCTTTTGGATATGGTGCAGAATTGCTGGCATGAACAACCTGGCCGCCTCCAATATACATAGCTACATGATTGATTCCGCCTTTATCTCCATAGAATAATAAATCTCCAGCTCTTAAATTGCTGGTTGAAACTGCAACTCCTTCTGATGCCTGTGAGCTTGATGTACGACTGATGCTATAACCAAATTTAGCAAGTATCTGCTGTGTAAAACCAGAACAGTCAATTCCTCCTGTCAGACTGTTTCCTCCATAACGATATGGATTTCCAACAAACTGCTGCGCATAATTGGCAACCTTCTGTCCAATGGAAGATCCTGATACTGAAGATGCTGATACCGAAGATCCAGATGCTGAAGATTTGGAATCAGCTGCAGATGTACCTGTTGTACCGGATGTAGATGTTTGTGCTGCTGCCGCAGCCTTTGCTGCTTTCTCAGCCGCTATTTCCTTCATGGATTTTGCTTTTCCAAAAGAATATGTTACCTGTGCATAATCCTTGGAAATATATCCTGTTTTTCCATCTACTTTAATTTTAGCCCAATCCTCAGACTGCTTCTTTACACTATAAGTTTCATTTTCTGAAACCAGTCCGATTATTTTTGAATCAGTTGATGCTTTCTTTCGTACACGTAAAGTCTGTGTTGTTACTTTAGCAACTTTTTTCACATTTTCCTTTGCGTACTCTTTAATATCATCTCCATATACCAGATATTTATTATTTACATATCCGGTAACATTTCCTGATTTTACCTTTGTCCACTGGCTGCCTTTTTTAATTACATCGGCAATATTCCCTTTTTTCAGTTTGCCAATAATTTCTGCATCCAGACTTCCTTTTTTTCTTATATTCAATGTGGTATCAGAATTAATATCTGCCACAGCCTTCCCAGCATATTTGCTTTCGGATTGTTTCTGGCTTGTTTCTTTTTCTGCCGCAGTCGCCGGAGTGGTTGTAAGAACACTTCCTGCCAGTGCCACAACAGCCATGGACAATCTCATTTTCTTAATAATCATATGTTTCCTCCTAAGATGTTACAAAATTGTTAACTCGAACATGTATTGTATTATAACACTTTAAAAATGAATGTCAACAGTTTTCCAAGATTTTTATGTAATATTTTTGTAACAATTTTGTGGTATTTTGTAACATCTTGTCAGATAATGGTATTTTATGGAATATTCATCTGACAAAGAAGGAAAAGCAATAAATTTTCATCACTATCCCATGATTCTCCTAGAAATCTCATCAGCCTTTTTATAGATTTCATCGGGAGCAGTTCCAATATAATACTCCCCATTTTCATATAAAATTTTCCCTGCAACCATGGTCATTTCTACATTCTGTTTACTTCCGCTATATACAAGGTTCTTCTGGATATTATGCACCGGCTGCATATTTGGCTGGTTAAGATCAATCATAATCAGATCTGCCTGTTTTCCTTTAGCAAGAATATCACAATCTGTAAGATTCATTGCTTTGGCTCCTCCAACTGTAGCCATTTTTAGGACCTGTTTTGCATCCACAACAGAAGCATCCTCTTCTCTGTACTTTGCCAACGCTGTTACTAAAAACATTTCTCTGAACATATCCAGACAATTATTACTTGCCGGTCCGTCTGTTCCAATGGCAAGATTAATTCCTTTATCCAGCATTCTGGCAACAGGTGCAATTCCACTTGCCAGCTTCAGATTAGACGCCGGATTTGTCACAACCGTCATATTTCTTTTTTTAACAATTTCCAGATCTTCCTCTGTCATGTGAACACAATGATATAACCCTCCGCCATATTCAAACAGTCCCAGACTATCCATATAAGCTGTAGGTGTCATTCCGGTCTTTTTCAGGCATTGCTCAACCTCCGGCTGTCCTTCTGAATTATGTGTATAAACCGGTGCATGATATGCCTGTGCCAGTTTCGCTATTCCCTGAAGATTTTCTTTACAGTTGGTATATTCTGCATGAAATCCCAGTTCAAAATGCACCAGACTTTCCTTTTCCTGATACTTCCGGTACCACTGCTCCATTTCCTCCAGGGACTGGGTAAAATCATTTAACGCCCCTGTCATTACCGTTCTAAATCCACAGTCAATGGATGCCTGTGCTATGGTATCCGGTGTCAGATACATATCAAAATTTGCCGTAATGCCACTGGTCAGATACTCCATAATGGCAAGTTTTGATAAATGATAAATATCTTCCGGAGTCAATTTTGCCTCATAAGGAAAAACCTGCTCATTAAGCCATTGAAGCAAAGGCAGATCGTCCGCATGAGATCTTAAAAAAGTCATTGCAGAATGAGTATGAGCATTTTTAAATCCAGGCATGATAAGATTTCCTTTGGCATTAATCTGTCGATCCCATTGGTTTTGGGCTGCTTTTTCAGGAATCATATCCCCAATGTAAGATATTTTCCCGTCTCTAATCCACAATTCTCCATCAAAAACCGGCATTTCATCTTCCATAGTTAAAATTCTGGCATTATAGATTCGTATCATATTTTTCCCTTCTTTCCAATACTACAAAAGACCTGCACCAATTTTCTCTATTGATTTTGTTATCAGCCGTTTAAATTCTGGCGCTGCTTTATCTGCCATTTCCTGCACTTCCTTATGACTTAACGGCTGTCCACTGATTCCTGCCGCCTGATTGGAGATACAGGAGATTCCACAGATTTTCATTCCCATATGATTGGCTGCTATAGCCTCACACACTGTACTCATACCTACAGCATCCGCACCCATGGCACTGCACATACGAATTTCAGCTGGAGTCTCAAAATTAGGGCCTGTAAGCTGTATATAAACACCTTCTCGAAGAGGGATTCCCAGCTCCTTTGATACTTCTCTTAGAATATCCTGAAGCTGCTTATCATATACCTCACTCATATCCGGAAATCTTTCACCTAACCGGTCATCATTTGGTCCAATAAGAGGAGACGGCACAAAGCAGGATATGTGATCGGTAATCATCATAAAATCCCCGGCACGAAAATCCGGATGAATTCCTCCTGCCGCATTGGTCAAAAATAAAACCTGTGCTCCCATTTTTTTCATCAATCTAACAGGAAGTACCACATCATCCATGGAATATCCTTCGTAGTAATGAACTCTTCCCTGCATAACCACAACAGGCACATCTTCCACATAGCCAAAAACAAATCTTCCTTTATGCCCTGGTACCGTAGACACAGGAAACCCTTCAATTTCATGATAATCCACAGTATCCTCAATCTGAATAGTCTCCGCAAAATCACCCAGACCGGATCCTAAGATCAATGCAACTTTCGGCATAAAATCTGTCTTTTTACGAATACTGTCATAACATTGATTTAATTTCTCATATACCTGACTCATTATTATCTCCTTCCTGAAACCTTTTTGTTTCTTTTTATTATATCACAGCAGATCGTTTTTTATATCATAAGCAGGTTTCTATAAAACAAAAAACTGCCCACACAATCGTGGACAGTTTTTATCGTAAGCTTATAAAAATATTAAGCTAATTTTTCTTTTGCAACTTCTACTAATGCTGTAAATGCTGCTGGTTCGCTGATAGCCATTTCAGATAACATTTTTCTGTTGATATCTACACCAGCTAATTTTAATCCATGCATAAATTTGCTGTAAGAAAGTCCGTTCATTCTTGCTGCTGCGTTGATACGAGCAATCCATAACTGTCTGAACTGACGCTTTCTCTGTTTTCTACCTGCATAAGAACTTGTTAAAGCTCTCATTACAGACTGTTTAGCTACTCTATACTGTTTAGATCTGGCTCCTCTGTATCCTTTAGCCAGTTTTAATACTCTGTTATGTTTTTTCTTTGCGTTCATTCCGCCTTTAATTCTTGCCATTTCTTACGTTCCTCCTTAAACAATCGATCTACAGATATGGTAAAATCTTCTTCATATTCTTTTCGTTTGTTGCATCTGTCATTGCAGCTTTTCTTAAATTTCTCTTTCTCTTAGGAGATTTCTTTGTTAAGATATGGCTCTTATATGCCTTATTTCTTTTTAATTTTCCTGTTCCTGTCTTTTTAAATCTTTTTGCAGCTGCTCTACATGTCTTCATTTTTGGCATGGTGATTTCCTCCTTAAATCCTATTGTATCTACTCATATTCGAATATTGCTCCATTAGTTCTTTGGAGCTAAAAACATAGTCATGCTTCTTCCTTCAAATTTCGGCTTCTTATCGATTGTCGCGATATCTTCCAACTCTTTTGCAAAATCATCCAGAATTACTTTGCTGGAATTCACATGTGCAAGCTCTCTTCCTCTGAATCGAAGGGTAACTTTTACTCGTGCTCCTTTTGCAAGGAATTTTCTTGCATGATTAATCTTGGTATTCAAGTCGTTGGTGTCAATATTTGGTGACATACGAACTTCTTTGATATCGATGACTTTCTGTTTCTTCTTAGCCAGCTTTTCTTTACGAGTCTGTTCATATTTGTACTTACCATAATCAATAATCTTACAAACCGGTGGTTTTGCCTTTGGTGAAATCTTTACCAAATCAAGCCCTGCCTCGTCAGCTAACTTCTGTGCTTCCCTTGCGGACATAATCCCAAGCTGTTCGCCATCATTAGAGATCAGTCTTACTTCTTTATCTCTGATCTGTCCGTTAATCATTAAATCGCTAATAATCTACACCTCCATTAATAATTCGCTCTTAATAACTGAACAAAATCCTTTGTTTCACGAGAAATCCAATGAAACAAAAAAGTGGATAGTTACAAGACTATCCACATAAATTCAAGCATGATCAAAACATATCATATTCTTAAATATTAACCCAAGTCACTGTAATCCTTCGTGCTAAGGTGAGAGTGGATACTCTTCTTTCTTGTTATAATTGCTCCACGCAACTTCTGATATCATATCATACTGATACCATAAATGTCAATGGTTTTATTTTGATTTACTCTTATGTTTCTTTTTCTTTGTATCATCCCCATAGTAACCATATTCATAGTTACCATAAGAACTAACGCGATCATCAACTTTATTTAGCACTGCGCCAAGAATATTCACATTGCCTTTCTTCAACTGTTTGATGACATCCTGAACAAGTTTACGCTTAATGACTCCCTGCTCAATAACAACAATTGCACCATCCGTGCATTGACCAATGATAACCGCATCAATTACCAGCCCCAGTGGTGGTGCATCTACGATTACATAATCAAACTCTTCCCTTCATTAGGTACACTACTGGTTACCGTAATTGACTTGATTCCATCTCCACAGAATGCAATATTTGTTTTTAACTGATTTAATCCTTCTGCCATTCGATAATCACTGATATCAGGCAGCTGCATCTTAATTTTTTTCATGACCCTTACCTTGCCTTCCTAACTTTTTTGTTCTTTTTTTCTCCCCTTTTGCCAATGGCAATTTAGCAAGAGTATTAATTCCCAGATATTTTTCAATATCTTCTTCTTTTCGGATGGTATCATTCATCATATGACGAACAATAATAACTGCTGATGCCAGAATAAATCCAAGCAATGCACCAATGATGACATTCTTCAACAGATTCGGACTATCCGGCTCATCTGCCAGATATGCATTCTCAATAATCGTAGGCGCTTTCACATCCATTTTTCTGGATACTGTCTTTGCAGTAACTTCTGCCAGTTCCTGTGTCATCTCTTTTGCCTTTTCAGAATCTTCATCACTTACAGAAATCTGCATAATACGTGTGTCTGCAGGATTTTCAATGGAAATCTTCTCTTTCAGTTCTTTATAATCCAGATCCAGTTTAAGATTAGAGATTACCTTTTCCAGTACAGGTCTTGATTCAACAATGACCATGTAGTCCTTCCACCTGCTTTCTTAATAAAAATACCGCAGGTGAGTCTTGATTCAACAATGACCATGTAGTCCTAAGTCAGCTGATTTCCCATGGTGAGATCGGATAACTGTGACAATCCTGATTTAGACACTACATATAATTGTGCTGTAGAAGAATACTTTGGTGTAATGAGGAATTTTGTAATTTCACCAATAATTCCCGCAAACACTACTGTTGTCAGCAGAATCACCAGAATTTTTTGTTTTAATACAAAAAACAATTCCTTTAAATCAATCTCGATTTCATCATTCTCATTTTCCAGTTCATATATAAATTTTTTCTCCTTAAATATATTTATCCCCAACTACTTTGTCAGCATGATTCTCAAATTCGCATTCTCCAAACTTCTTACGGATAATACCAAGTCCTTTTTCCATATCAGGACAACGTTTCCCCATATCATGACAATCACTGCCTACAAAGCAGACAAGTTGTTCTTTTAAAAGCTTCTTACAAAAAGAAGCTCTTTTATCCAGAAGCCCGCCTAAAAAGCTTCCTGTATTTACCTGAAGATAAGCTCCCGTCTTCACCAATTCCTCAGCCCTGTCCATATGTCCAAAAATAGCTTCATATCTTTCCACATGAGCTATGATCGGTAAAAAGCCTGCATATACCATATCCTGTACAGCCTTGAAAATCCTTGAATAAGAATCTCCAACTCCAAATTCCGTCAGGACATATCTGGTACCAGCCATAGTCAAAGCTTTTCCATCTTTCAGATCCTGTATAGTATCTTTCTGATAATATAATTCACTACCCAGATACAGCTTCATATCCGGATAATATTTCTTTGTTTCTTCTTCTATCTCACGAAACCGTTCCTCAAGGACCTTACGATCCGGACGGCCAAACTTAGGTCCGTAATGAGGGGTTAAAATAATCCTTCGAACACCCTGATCCCATTCTTCACCTATTAATTTCATAGAATCACCTAAACACTCTGCCCCATCATCTACGCCATATAAAATATGTGTATGTATATCTGTGATTCCCATACTCTTCACCTAATACCTTTCTTTATGCAAAATGATCAATGTGAAGATCTATTTCTCTTCATTATATCCTTTAATTAAGTATTTTTTGTTTCTGCTTTAAGATACCATATTTCTCAGTATACTACAAGCATTGTACAATAAAATAAACATTCCTTTTACAAACAAAAGGCACCCTAAACAGGATGCCTCTACATTACTCTTTACTGAATTCCACAAGTTCCAATCCTTCGTTACGATCAAGAACAAACTGAATTCCCCATTCATTCTTAAACAGCAGCAATGGATTGCCTCTCATATCTTTCACTTTCTTAACTTCCGCTACTCCACGAAGCTTACTCATGTCTGTATTACGATCTTTAATCCAGCGAATTGCCTGATATGGAAGTGGCTCTAAACGAATTTCACAATTATATTCATTTTCCAGACGGTATTTCAGTACATCAAACTGCAGTGTACCAACAACACCTACAATAATTTCAGCAAATCCTGCTTCATGTTCCTGGAAAATCTGAATAGCACCTTCCTGTGCAATCTGTTCCACACCTTTTACAAACTGTTTACGTTTCATGGAATCCAGCTGAATTACACGGGCAAAATGCTCTGGTGCAAAGGTTGGAATTCCTTCATACTCAAAATCATCTTTTGGCAGACATACAGTATCTCCAATAGAAAAGATTCCCGGGTCAAACACCCCAATGATATCACCTGCATAAGCTTCCTCAACGATCTTACGCTCCTGAGCCATAATCTGCTGAGGCTGGGAAAGACGCATTTTCTTTCCTGTCTGAACATGTTTCACTTCCATGTTGGCTTCAAACTTTCCAGAACAGATTCTCATAAAAGCAATTCTGTCTCGATGATTCTTATTCATATTTGCCTGAATCTTAAATACAAAGGCTGAAAAACCATTCTGAGCCGGGTCTACCAATTCTCCTTTTGACAAACGAGGTAATGGTGTATTAGTCATCTTTAAGAAATGCTCCAAAAACGGCTCTACACCAAAGTTGGTTAAAGCAGAACCGAAAAATACCGGTGACAATTCTCCTCTGTGAACTTTTTCCATATCAAGTTCAGCTGCTGCCCCATCCAGCAATTCGATTTCATCCATTAAAGTATCATAGAAATCTTCTCCAATGAGCTCTTTTGCCTGATCATCATTGGCAGAAATAATAGTTTCTTTTGCCTCTTTGGCTCCACCTGTGGAAACCGCTTCAAAACGAAGAATATTTTCAGATGCTCTTTCATATACACCCTTAAACTCTTTTCCACAGCCGATCGGCCAGTTAATCGGACATGTTTCAATTCCAAGGACTTTTTCGATATCATCCAGCAAATCAAAAGAATCCTTGGCTTCACGGTCCATCTTATTGATAAATGTAAAAATCGGGATATGACGCATGACACAGACTTTAAATAATTTAATAGTCTGAGGTTCTACACCTTTGGAAGCATCAATAACCATGACCGCACAGTCAGCAGCCATCAGTGTACGATAGGTATCCTCTGAAAAGTCCTCATGTCCCGGTGTATCCAGAATATTGATACATTTTCCTTCATATTCAAACTGTAACACAGATGAAGTAACGGAAATACCTCTTTCCTTTTCAATTTCCATCCAGTCAGAAACTGCATGCTTAGAGTTTGCCTTTCCTTTTACAGAACCAGCCGTATTAATAGCTCCTCCATACAGGAGAAATTTCTCAGTTAATGTTGTTTTACCAGCATCGGGATGGGAGATAATCGCAAATGTACGTCTCCGTCCGATTTCCTGCTCTATATTATTCGCCATGATAGTATCCTCTTCCTATTTTAATTCAAAAATGCACACATCATTGTATTATAGCACAGATTATCATCGTTGAATATTGGAATTTCACGTTTTTATTTTAAATCACTGAAAGTTCTTCCTTGTAAACGCCCTGTTCAATCAGCTTCTTAAAGCTCTGTACAACGGCTTCCTTATCTTCTTTATATGTAACCCCAAACCATTTATCTGCTGTCTCCAGCACCTTTACAGAAACTTTATTTTCACGGAGCAGTTGCCCAATAATAATCGGCAGGAGATATTCTGCTTTTAATGGGTTTTCCGGCTGATCTTTTTTAAAAAATTCTACAAAACCTTTTTCCAGTACAGGAAGGAATTCCGGTGTCAGTCCCCACATATTCATGGAAACATAAGAATCCGCATCAATCTCTACTCCATTGACTGCTGCACCATTAGCAGTTTTTTCAATATCACTGGTTTCAATGACATCGGTAAGAGATCCATCTTCACCTACTGTGCAAATACCTCTTGTCACACCACCGTTATCACTTAATGTATTTTTCAAAATGAAACCGGCCATACAAAACTCTGTTGATTTTTCCGGATCATACTGTGTAAGAAATTCATGGATCTTTGTAAATGCTTCTTTTCCATAATAATCATCTGCATTGATAACCATAAATGGTTCATGAATCAATTCCTTTGCTGCTAAAACAGCCTGTCCTGTTCCCCATGGTTTCTTACGATCTGCAGGAACTGTAACTTCTTCTGGAACATCATTGAGATCCTGAAATGCATATCCTACTTCAACACCAAGCTTCTCACAAAGTGCTTCCATGCGGTTTCCAATCATCTCCTGGAAATCAGCCTCAATATCCTTACGGATAATAAAAACTATCTTATTGAAACCAGCTTCAATAGCATCATGAATAGAATAATCCATAATAATCTCATTATGTAAGCCAACCGGCTCCAACTGTTTGATTCCACCACCGAAACGAGAACCGATTCCGGCAGCCATGATTAATAATGTTGTTCTCTTTATCATAATATTAACCTCTTCTCTCAATTTTCCCTTAATAAATTCTATCAAACCACCTGTCAGACTTTTCTCATCATTAATAAATTAATTTGTATTGTAATATTCTTTGGATATCAATGTTTATAACATAAACATCTAGTCACTATAAAATATAACCTTTTTATCTTTAGCCATTTTGAATGAATTTTTACTATATTGTCTGTATTCTGGAACTTCTTTTTCCAAACTCCTCATTTTTAATTCCCATTGACACCTTTTAAAAAGTATTCAAAATATATATGATGTAATTGTCTCCTTCTCCAAATTTCTTATCAGATATTTTCAAGGATTATTCCATTATTTTTGATTCATCATCAATCCTTGAAAACATTTATATATCTTCTCATAATCAAATAGTATAATAGATTCTAATTTATGTAATTTTCTTTTTACCTTGCTCCACTCTCATTACTTAACACCACTTGTACCGTCTTAAACAATATCTCAATATCTCTCTTTAAACTCCAGTTATCTATGTAATCTACATCCATATTTACGATTTCTTCAAAATCTGTAATATCACTGCGTCCGCTAACCTGCCATACTCCGGTCAGTCCCGGTGTCATACTGAGACGTTTTTTATGATATCCGTCATATTGCTCAAACTCGTCCACTGTTGGCGGTCTGGTTCCCACCAGACTCATATCTCCTTTTAACACATTCCAGAACTGAGGCAGCTCATCAATACTGGTCTTTCGAATAAATTTACCGATTTTCGTAATTCTCGGATCATCTTTCATCTTAAACATAAGACCATTCATCTCATTCTGCTTCATCAGTTCCTTTTTCCGCTCTTCTGCATCCACATACATAGACCGGAATTTATAGATCTTGAAAATTCTTCCATTCCTTCCCACACGTTTCTGTGAAAAGAAGATTGGTCCAGGAGACTCCAGTTTAATCAATGGTCCTACAATCAACGTCGCAATACCTGTAATAAACAGACCTACCAGGCCTCCCAAGATATCCAGTACTCTTTTGGCAATCAGCATTCTCAAAGACATTTCTTTTCCTGTGAAAGTCACTGCATAATATCCTCCGACTTTATCCAAAGCCTTGGAAATATTAATATTCATATCAAACAGGTCAATGTTCATATTGACCTTGATTCCCATATCCTCAACATTTTGAATTATCATATCCATTGGAGATATTTCTGATGTTGGAACGTGGATAAATACTTCATCCAACACAGATCTCGTTACATACAGATACATGGTACGATAATCTGCCACAACAGGGATTCCCAGCACATACTCTCCTATCATATTTTTGTCTGTAATAATAACACCTGTAACCCAGATATCCCATGCCTTCTCTTCAATTACCCTCTGAACCACTTTTTCTGCCCTGTCTGCTGTCGTGATAATCAGCATTTTTCTTGCCATACTGGTGTTCTTTCTATTCTTCAAAACATATTTGCGATAACCACGATGTACAATCAGCATCCAAAAGAAACTAAACGCCAGAGTTGTCAGATAAATAAATCTGGAATAATCATCTGCATCTTTCATTAAGTAAGCAATGGTTGCCACAAATGTTCCTGCCAGTAAGTTGGTTTTCACATTGCAGATCAGCTCTTCTTTCAATGTCCGTTTAAAAAAATCCAGATTCGGATAAAACAATATATAAATCAAAGCCAATCCAAATACCATAATAAGCCAGCGATGATAGATATTTACATCAAACACCCAATACTGATGTACTTTAAAAGAAAGTCTTATATAAGTCATCAGAAAATATCCTATGGTTATTCCCATCATATCTCCGGCAAATATGATTAAATTCTGAAGTTGTGAACGCTTTAAACCCATTTTAATCCCCTTTTTCCATACTGCCTCTTACAATCATTTGTATAATTACTATCATATTGTTTTTATACTGCAGATTCTAACATTGTTTTCCATTTTTTTCACGTTCTTTTTCTCACACAATATATTAAATATATATCTTCAATTTATTCTAATTCTTCATTTGGTGTAGAGGCTACCTGACTGATTCGATCACTGATTTCCTGTACCTGAGAAGAAGGTTTATAATCTTTATCGTTAAATAAGTATTTGTGCAGTTCTTTTACATTGCTTTCCAAAGTAACCGGAACTCCATACCATACTCCGCCGATTTTTCCTCCCCACAATTTTGTTGGGAATCCCTTGCTCTCTTTCATATTATATTTTGCCAGGTAAGCCAGAATATCCGTAACTTCACCTGATGAGTAATTTGTACTGATCTTATCCATCATGGTATTGACAATATCAATCAATTTCATAGGATCCTTCTGCTTCGCTGTTTCAAACACCTTCATCAGTACTGTACGCTGACGTTCTGCACGTTTATAATCTCCTCCGGCAGTATATCGGATTCTGGAATAGGCAACCGCCTGGGTTCCATCTACCTTCTGGGTTCCTGCTTCTGTGATATGTGGAGAATCCGTCTTATCAACTTTATTGATCTCATCTATATAACCGTTAATATATTTCACCTCGGAATCAGTAATATCCAGCTGGATCCCTCCAAGGTCATCAATCACTTCCGCTACATTTCCAAAATTTACTGTAATATATTTATCGATATTTAAATCAAAATTGCGGTTTAATGTATCCATTGCCAGTTCCGGTCCGCCAAAAGAATGAGCATGGGTAATCTTATCCAGTCCATGTCCTTTAATATCCACATAGCAGTCACGAAATACAGATGCCACTTTAATTTCCTTAGTCTCATGATTTACATTTGCAATCATCAGAGAATCAGATCGTGTCCCCTTTCCCAGCTGTTTTGATCTGGAATCCACTCCAAAAATTGCAAAAGTCTCTGTCCCTTCTGTTAATTCCTCATGTGCTTCTGTTGTCATCTCACTTTTTAACTGCTCTTCTTTCATCTCTGCAGCTTTGTCATCTTTTGTAAAGAAAAGAACCTTAACGATAACGATACAGAGAACAGCAATAAGAGCAATCAAAATTCCATTTATAACTTTCTTTCTCTTCGAATTCATATTCTAATCCCCCTTGTATATTTTGTTGCTATTATCCGCTATTTTACTATTTTTACGAAAAAAAATTCTACTATGTACTAAATAAAAATCAATTTACATAGTTTTTACATAAATAAGAATATATTCTTAAATTCAACAATATTCTTTATAAATTAACAAAAAAATAAAGCGGACAAGTCCGCTATCAACTTCCTATGCAACAAAAAAAGAACCGCTTCGCAGCTGTTGGATACGAAACGATTCTTCCATGAAAAGAGAGGATTAAAAAAATTATATGAAAAATTATATTTTTAGTATATCAGAATCCTCCCCTGATACAATATATTGCCTATAAACAATTCTAAAGTAATTATAAACTGTTCTTAAAAAACTAAAAATTCTTGTGAAAGTCTTCAAAAATGAACTTAGGCACACCATCATTCTCACAGCTTTCCAAAATACCGTCTGCATATTCCATGATCTCTGGAAGAGCATTGGCTGGAACATAGCTTCGATCTGCTGCCTGGAGCATTTCCAGATCGTTATAATTGTCCCCAAAAGCAACTATTTCGTCCACATCTAACTGATCTGCCAGCATTTTAATCGTAGACGCTTTGGAAACACTGGAATTAAATACGTCAAGAAAATAATCATCTGCATATACATTTTTATTTAAAACACCATATATGTTTTCAGCAGTAGAGTTAATACGTGCCTGCACCCTCTTGACTTTTTCTTCCAATCCAAAAACTACACAATAAAAAGGTGTATATTGAGAATCAGGTGCAGAAAACTGTGGCATGTCTATGATACGTCCCTCATATCTGGAACGGCGTTTATTAAAATATGCCTGATCTTCCGGAGTATAAAGAGGATTATGGAACATGCAGATTTCCTCATTGTTTAACGCATACATATACCCGGTACATTTTTCTTCCCTTAGAATCTGCCCCATAATATCAATATCAGAGGCAGCAAGCTCTGCCACATAAGTATAATGCCTTGTCTGCCAGTTATACATGGCAACACCATTATTTAAAATAATAGGAATCTGGAAATTCAGATCTTTAATTCGCGGTGTGGCTGATGTAAGATTTCTTGCTGTCGCAATACTGATGATTGCTCCTTCATGGATTAACTGATTGATAGTATCCACAGCAAAAGGTGATAAGAATTCATTACTGCCAAGCAACGTTCCATCCAGATCCGATATATATAATGTTTTTTTCATCAGTAACTTCCTTTTATAAAATATCAATTGTAAAACTTAAAGCTTCATCTGCTTCAGGCTCTAATGTACGAATTCCACGTTTATGTTCAAAAATATCATCTTCATCTGTACATGTGGATGTTCCGCTCCATGGTTCAATGGCTACAAATGGACCATCATTGGCACTGGACCATACCCCGAGATAATCAAAATCTGGGAAGGTAACACAGATTCCTTTGTTCTGATCTTTGTGCTTTAAAGAAGCTTTTCTGGATTTTAACTGATCAAAAATCAATGCATCCTCATAGAATAATGAATGCTTTACAGGAAGTAGTGCAGAATCCTCCAGTACTGTTACACGATTACCATTATCAATCAATGCATCCTCATTTAATTTGGCACAGTGAGCTGTCTCCGGATATTCAAATTCCACAACATAGTCTTCAAAAGATTCTCCCTCTGAGATTGGACAATTAAAAGCAGGATGACCGCCAACACAGTATGGCATCACAACAGAATCGTGATTGATTACTTTATGAGTAATTTTCACACCGGAACCTTCCAGCTCATAAATCATCTGTAATTCAAAGTCAAAAGGATACTGCTCCTTAGTTTCCTCATCTGCCCTTAAAGAAAAGACAGCCTTTGTATCTGTACTGGAAAGTAAAGCGAATTCTTTTTTTCTTGCTATTCCATGTCGTCCAAAAGAACAGGTCTTATCTCCGGAAACAGTTGCCTTCCCGTTTCTTAAACACCCAATAATCGGAAATAAAACCGGTGCCTGTCCGCTCCAGTAATCAGGGTTACCCTGCCATAAATATTCAGTACCGGCAGAATCCTTTATGGAAATTATTTCTGCACCTAAAGACTTTAGGGTTACAGTTATAGACTGATTTGTCAGCTGAATTGTACTCATATATTTCCTCCATTCTTGAACCTCTCATCATTCAAATGACGAGAATTTTTTAAACAGGCTTCTGATAAAGCCTTATTTACCAGGCTACTTCCGTTATACCAACGGTTAGTGTTCATTAGTTCTAAGCCGCTGAAAGCCATTATCACTGGCTGACCTTTGATATAAGATAATAGATGTATTTATTATAACATGTCACAAAAGAAAAATCATCGTACCCATACAGTAAAAATCATCGTACCCGTTCCGAATCACAGTAAAAATCATCGTACCCGTTCCGAAACGCTTCCCTCGCTTTGCTCAGTCCAGATGTTTCGTCAGGGTAAGATGATTTTTGTAGAACAAGAAACCTGTAGTGTATTGGATTTCTTCTTCGGATTATTTTAAGATGACTTTTTGTAGAGTGAGAAATCGGTTGTGTATCGGGTTTCTCCTTCGGATTATTTTAAAATGACTTTTTTGTAGAACAAGAAATCGGTTGTGTATTGGATTTCTCCTTCAATTTTTTTAGATGATTTTGTAGAGGAGAAACCGATTGTGTGTCGGATTACTCTATGTTTCTTTCGAATTCTTCTATGGAACTTGAACGGGCAGCGGTAAATAGCCATTGTTTTAGTTTGTTTTGGTCTGTTTCTTTCATGATGTAAAATCATCGTACCCATTCCGAAACGCTTCCCTCGCTTTGCTCAGTCCAGATGTTTCATCAGGGTAAGCTGATTTTTGTAGAGTGAGAAACCTGTAGTGTACTGGGTTTCTCCTTATTTTAAGATGATTTTTGTTGAATAAGAAACCTGTAGTGTATTGGATTTCTCCTTCAGATTATTTTAAAATGACTTTTTGTAGAATAAGAAACCGGTTGTATATTGGATTTCTCCTTCAATTTTTTTAGATGATTTTGTAGAGAAGAAATTGGTTGTGTATCGGATTACTGTATGTTTCTTTCAAATTCTTCTATGGAACTTGAACGGGCAGCGGTAAATAGCCATTGTTTTAGTTTCTTTTGGTCTGTTTCCTTCATGATGATACGATTTAGATATTCAGGTACCTGTCCGGTATCAGCCAGTAGTCCTAGTATATCATCACGTCTTCCTTCCAATTTGCCCTTTATGATTCCTATGGATTCTCCTTCAACCCTTCCTTCTATCCTTCCTTTTTCTTTGATCTTTTGTACAACTTCGCACATAGTTACTTTTCCTCCTTTTGGAAAATTGAGTTTTAAAAACTCCTGGTCTCCTGCAAATACTGCCATGAATTTCATCATGGCATCTACATGTTTGATCTCCTGTTGGTTTCCTTCATAGTCGATGCCTTTTTTGCGTTTTACAAAATAGTCTGCTACGATTCCAAAATCACTTTGGAACATCTTCACCTGTTCTTCTTCCAGAAATGATATCTCAAATATCCTGACCGGATAATCATTCCACTGGTTTTTTAATTGGTCGTTGGCACATATCCGTTCTTTTAGTGACCGGCTGTTTTTCCAGTGATGTCCTCCGAAATATAGTACCAGGGTACAGACCGGATATGGTGGCTCCTTATGTTCTGATAGGAGCTGTCCGCGGTAGGATGCTCCATCGTATCCCATGACCCTTAATGCGATATCGTTATCTGTGGTCGTCTGGTTTTCTATCCCCAGAAGTGCATGGCGGATTTGATCCCGGACCCAGAATTTTGCGATATCTCTTTCTTGTTCATGGATAATGGAATCGTCTGCTTTGTAATGGGATATCACATTGGCTTGTACCAGTTCTTCCGGTTTTATTACTTGCCTGCCGTTATAGAGCAGGACATTGATGATATCGGCAAAAACATCTTCATAATCCAGAAAAAGCTTTTCTATCTTGTCTTTTTCTCCCATTTGTTCCTCCTTTTGTTGTCTGGATATATCCAGGACATGAGAAAAAGAGGATGCCATGTATATATCCTGTTGGTATTTCTGAAAATCCGGCGGATCTGCCGTATGAAAAAAATAGATGTGATTTCAGAAAGTGTTATCAGATATATACAGTTTACAATATTTTACATTTTCGTTCAAGATATTTATATTAGTTTCTATATATTTTATATGATATCAATTTATTGGAATATATTCAATACTTTTGAGGATATTTTTGTGACAAATCCCACAAGTCCCATTGCGGTCATCGGATGCTTTGTGTTAACCTTATATTACTTTAGGAAAATCTTATCATTTACTTTTATGTTATATATTGAGGTTTGATTTATGAATTGGCATGGAAAACGGTACTATTCTTTTGATAGTTTTTTAAAAAATACCTTTGGTGAGAAAATTTATAAAGTTTCGCTGGATGGAGGTTTTACCTGTCCTAATCGGGATGGTACTCTTGGTACCAATGGCTGTATTTTCTGCAGCCAAGGCGGCTCCGGAGATTTTGCATCTGATGCCTCCCTGTCTGTCCATGAGCAGATTACACAGGGCATCTCTCTTTTGTCTAAAAAAGCTGAAATCTCTGGCTATATTGCTTATTTTCAGGCTTTTACCAACACCTATGGTCCTATTGATAAGCTTAGGAAGCTTTTTACAGAGGCCATTGATGATGAACGGATTGTTGCTCTTGCCATAGGCACACGTCCGGATTGTCTGCCTCCGAAGGTTCTTGATCTATTGGAGGAATTGAATCGGAAAAAACCGGTTTTTGTGGAACTTGGGCTTCAGACGATTCACGAAAAGACTGCCGATTTTATTCGAAGAGGATATCCTTTGTCCTGCTTTGAACAGGCTGTTTTTGATCTTGCAAAGCGAAAGATCCTTACTGTTGTGCATTTGATTCTTGGACTTCCTGGTGAAACAGATGATATGATGCTTGATTCCGTACGATACTTAAATAAATTACCGGTTCACGGTATTAAACTTTCCATGCTTCATGTACTGAAATATACGGATTTGGCAGATTTTTATAATAAAGAACCATTTCATATTTTTGAAATGGATGAATATGTACAACTTGTTTTAAAATGTATTGTAAATCTAAGAAAAGATATGGTCATTCACCGTCTCACCGGTGATGGTCCTAAAGACCTGCTGATTGCTCCCAAATGGAGCCTTCATAAAAGAAAAGTATTAAACGAAATCGCCCATCAGCTGAAAGTAAATAATCTGCATCAGGGCGACTTATTATAATATATTGTATTTTATAGCATAGATAACAGCCAGATGCTGAGAGTTGATAAGATAATTCCTGAGATTGCTCCACATAACACATCCGTCAGAAAATGTACGAAAAAATAAACTCTGGTAAATCCAATCAGTGCTGCCCATATCAATGCCAGGATTCCCACAGGCAGACAGATTACACACAAAGTAACTGCACATGCAAAAGCAACTGCGGTATGACCGGAAGGAAAAGATGATCCACATGGTCGCTTAATCAGCAATGGCACATGTTTGAATATATCACATGGACGTTTTCTCATAACCAGTGATTTTATAACCAGATTATTTACAATAGCTGTGATAATTAATACTTCCAGAAAAAGAATTCCGGAACTTCGTAAATGTGAAATCCCCAGCATACATAGTCCGATGAAAATCCAGATAGCTCCTGCATCTGCGGATTTTGTAATAAATAATAAAACTCTGTTTCGTAACGGTGTTTTGTGTTTTTGGATTCCCATAGATGTACGTATATCAAATTGAACCATTGTATTCATTGCAATCACTCTCCTTTTGTCATTATCATACCGTGTGATCTTTAAATCTATACAATGGTTCTGTTAAATTTCAAAAAAATCTTTTCAGTTTGTCTTTAGAACTGATTAATAGCAGCAAAAATAACCAGTTTTATTCTATTATTCCTTTGATTGTCTCAAGCAAATCTTCCTCTGTATTTACTTCAATATCAGGAACAATTTCCCCATCCGGCATAGGACGCCTTCTGTGATTAAACCATATCACATGCCATCCAGCTTTTTTTGCTCCAACCACATCTACCTCAAAAGTATCCCCGATAAACCATGTATCTTGTTCATCAAGCTTCATAGCTTTCTGGACAGCCTTAAATGCTCTTTCATCCGGCTTGGTATATCCAATACCATCTGATATAAACATAGTCTCTTCCTGAAACCATTGATTCAATCCAAGCTTTTTTATTTTTTTACCCTGGTTTGCAACAGTTCCATTGGTAAGAACTCCTGTAGTCACCTGATTTTTCACACAATAATCAAGTATCTTTGTGATCTTTTCCGGCACATGTATATGATCCTGATAATAACGATATCTCTCTTCAAACTGTTTTGCTTTCTGCTTTTCTACCTGAAGTCCTGCATCTGCATAGGTTTTGATAATTCTATAGGCAAATTCATCTTCCTTAGGCAGCTTTCCTTTTCTGACCATATAAAAAGCTTCATCACTATATATTCGGGAAGCTTTAAACAGTTCCTCACAATCTGCATCTGTATCCTTTTGAAAAATTTCTTTATGAGCATGTTCAAAGGGTTCCATCAGATCATACAATGTATCATCCACATCAAAAATAATATTACTCATTTAAATTAATCCTAATTTTTCCAAGGCCTGTGTTATTCCTTCTTCTTTTACAGTTCCTGTTACCATAGATGCCACTTCACCAACAGCATCACTATGACGACCCATTGCAATTCCTGTTCCAACTGCCTGCATCATTTCCACATCATTATCTGCATCTCCAAATGCATAGCTGTCTTTCTTATCAATACCCAGCTTATTGATCAGTTCTGTAACTGCATCTCCCTTTGTGACACCTTTTAATGTGATGTCAAAGAAATTCTCTCTTACATGTTTTGCACATTCAAAGTCATTAACAAATTCCTTTTTAAAGTCTTCAAACACATCCTGAGTCTTATAGTTCATTACCAGTTTTGTAATATGATGTTCTTTTTTTCTATATTTCCATGGAGCATACCATCTGTCCGGAAGATTGAATAGTCGACAGAAATAAGAAAAGAATTCTGCATCATTATGAAGATAATAAGTTACATCCTGTGTATCCATCTGAATAATCGTATCTCTTGGGAAATATTCATCAATTACTTTAAACAGCAATTCATCTGGAATAAATATATCACGGATGATTTCGCCTGCTACTTCTGTATAACTTCCATTACAGGTAATTGCACCCTGAAATTTATCAATATCAGCTTCCAGAAACCGTTTTGTACGTCCTGAACATAACATTGTTAAATATCCGTTTTCGTCAAGTTTCTTCAGGGATTCAACTGTTTTTGGAGTTGCTGTCTTAATTCTGTCTACTTCATCAACAGTTGTTCCATCATAATCAAAAAACACAACACCTTTATATTGTTTCATAATTCCTCTTTTCTTTTTAAATTGATGCTAATATCTCATTTAAAATTTTATTTACGATTCCAGGATCTGCTTTTCCTTGTGTTGCTTTCATTGTCTGTCCTACCAGGAATCCGATAGCTTTTTTCTTTCCTGCCTTATAATCTTCTACAGATTTTGGATTGTTTGCGACAATTTCTTCAATTGTCTTGCGAAGTGCACCTTCGTCATTCATGGATTTTAATCCATGTTCTTCTACATAGGCAGCCGGATCTATATTTTCTTTGAAAATCTTTTCAAAAACATCTTTTCCAACTTTTCGATTGATTTCACTCTTCTTGATCATTTCAATGAGTTTTGCAAGATTTTCCGGTGCAAATGCCACATCATCAATATCCATTTCTGATTCATTGACAAGACGCATTGTCTCACCCATTAACCAGTTGGAAACCTCTTTTGGATCTGATCCCAATGCAATGGTTGCTTCAAACAGATCCGCAAGATGTTTTGAACCTGTAATAATATCAATATCATAATCAGGAAGATCATACTCTTCTTTGTATCGAACTTTCTTTTCATCACGGAATTCAGGCTGCGCCGCTTTGATCTGTGCAATCCATTCATCACTGATTTCCACAGGAACCAGATCTGGATCTGGGAAATAACGATAATCCTGTGCATCTTCTTTGGAACGCATAGCATATGATGACCCTTTCGTATCATCCCATCGTCTGGTTTCCTGAACAACCTGCTCCCCGGATTCAATCAGATCAATCTGTCGGTTCATTTCCCCTTCAATGGCTCTGCTGATTGCCTTAAAGGAGTTTAAGTTCTTCATTTCCGTACGTGTTCCAAATTCCTCGGTACCGGCTTCACGAACAGAAAGGTTAACATCCGCTCTCATGGATCCTTCCTGGAGCTTACAGTCAGACGCACCAAGATACTGAATGATCAGACGTAATTTTTCAAGATAAGCGATAACCTCATCTGCACTGCGCATATCCGGTTCAGACACGATTTCGATCAATGGCACACCAGAACGGTTAAAGTCTACTAAAGAATCTCCTGTCCATGGATCATGAATCAGTTTTCCTGCATCTTCTTCCATATGGATTTCATGAATACGGACATCCTTTTTCACTCCATCCACTTCAATCTCAACTTTACCATTTCTGCAGATTGGAAGATATAACTGAGAAATCTGATAGTTCTGCGGATTATCAGGATAAAAATAGTTTTTACGGTCAAATTTACAATTCTGGGTAATATCACAGTTGGTAGCCAGTCCTACTGCTGTAGCATATTCTACAACCTGCTTGTTTAAAACCGGAAGTGAACCTGGCATTCCGGTACATACCGGACATGTATGGGTATTTGGTGCACCACCGAACTCTGTACTGCATCCACAGAAAATCTTTGTTTTTGTTGCTAATTCCACATGGACTTCCAGTCCAATGACTGTCTCATATTGTTTACTCATTATCTGGCACCTCCTTTTGCAATTGCCGGAGCCTCGTATTCTCTGGTCTGTTCAAATGCATAGGCTGCACGAATTACATTTTTCTCCTTAAAACAGTCTCCGATAATCTGAAGTCCGATTGGCATTCCATTACTGTCTTTTCCACATGGAAGAGACATTCCAGGAAGACCTGCCAGATTGACAGAAATTGTATAAATATCTCCTAAATACATCTTGATCGGATCACTTAAGCTGTCTCCAAGCTGTGGAGCAGTTGTTGGTGCTACCGGTCCTAAAATAACATCATATTTTGCAAAGGCCTTATCAAATTCTTTTTTGATCAAAGCTTTTGTTCTTAAGGCTTTCAGGTAATATGCATCGTAATATCCTGAGCTTAATACAAAGGATCCCAGCATAATACGGCGTTTTACTTCTGGTCCAAATCCTTCGGAACGGGTCTTTTTATACATATTATGAAGTCCTTCATAATCTTTGGCGCGATATCCGTATTTTACTCCGTCGAAACGTGAAAGGTTGGAACTTGCCTCTGCTGATGCAATAACATAGTAGGCCGGAATTGCATATTCTACCAGTCCAAGGTCAAATTCTTCAACAATGGCACCTTTTTCTTCTAATTTTTTAGCTGCTGCCAATACAGCATCTTTCACTTCAGGATCCAGTCCTTCTCCAAAATAGTCCTTTGGAATACCAATCTTCATTCCTTTTACATCGTCTACCAGTGCAGATGTAAAATCATATTCATCCAGTTTTACAGAAGTTGAGTCTTTTGGATCATGAGATGCAATAGCTTCCAGTAATGTAGCACAGTCTGTTACATCTTTCGCAATCGGTCCAATCTGATCCAGAGAAGAACCATATGCAATCAATCCATAACGGGAAACTGTTCCGTATGTTGGTTTCATTCCTGTAACACCACAATAGGAAGATGGCTGACGAATAGATCCACCTGTATCAGATCCAAGTGCCATAAAACATTCATTAGCTGCAACTGCGGCAGCAGATCCTCCTGAAGATCCACCAGGTACCTTATTTAGATCCCATGGATTCTTTGTTACACCATAAGCTGATGTCTCAGTAGTACTTCCCATGGCAAATTCATCCATATTTGTCTTTCCAAGGAATACCACACCTTCTTTGATCAGATTCTCTATAGCCTGTGCAGAGTAAGTCGGTACAAAATTTTCCAGGATTTTTGAACTACAGGTAGTCTTATAACCTTTTGTACAGATATTGTCTTTGATTGCCATAGGAACACCGGCTAACGGACCTGTATAGGTTCCATCGTCGATTCCTTTCTGAACTTCTTCGGCTCTTTTCAAAGCACTTTCTTCGTCGTATGAAACATAACCATGCACATCCGCATCCACGGTTTTGATCTGTTCCAGTACAGCCTTGGTTGCTTCTACAACCGTAATCTCTTTATCTTTAATCTTTTTGCCTAATTCCACGGCAGTTAAATCTAAAATACTCATTTCTGCCTCCTATACGATTGTCTTCGGTACAACAAAAGAATGATCCTGTTCTTCTGGTGCATTTGCTAAAGTATCTTCGCTTCCGTCTCCATTTGCCACCACATCTTCACGGAACACATTGTGTACCGGGAATACATGAGACATAGGTTCAACCCCGCTGGTATCTAATTCATTTAACTTATCTACATAATCAAGCATGCTTTCCATGTCTTTTTTTGCCTGTTCCTTTTCTTCACCGGATAACTCCAGC
Source organism: Anaerostipes sp. 494a (assembly GCF_001940315.1). Classification (NCBI taxonomy): domain Bacteria; kingdom Bacillati; phylum Bacillota; class Clostridia; order Lachnospirales; family Lachnospiraceae; genus Anaerostipes; species Anaerostipes sp. 494a. The sequence goes on from NZ_MJIF01000001.1 coordinate 1,126,169, forward strand.
TTCGCAAGGATTCCAACATATTCGATTGTTGCATCATCAATATGGTTTGCCATGTTTTCTCCTCCTGATATTTTCTTATGGAATTAATGTTAACATAATTTTTGTATTTTTCAAACAATAACCCTATGGTTTAGAACTTTTTTCCCCATTATTATGAAAATGGTAGCATACTTTTTCTGTAAATGCAAACAAGGAAGCCACTTAGGCTTCCCTGCTTCTGAATAAAATTTAGGATTATTTCTTTAATACAATTTTGTTTTTTTCTGGAAAAGCCCGAAGGGTCATAACTTCTTCTCCTCCATTGATATATATTTCCAAAAACGTATTATCATAATATAGACTAAGACTTGAAATGGTGCCTTCTTTTGTCTGTAATCTGCGGACATATCCGTATTCTTCTGAAATCTTATGCAAAAGATTGGTTCTATCTGCTGTGATGTATCCATTCACAGGATCAATTTCGATAGTCAGGCAGTCTCCATCTTCTCCGATCTGTATGCCGGTACAGGATTCTTTTGTCAGATCCAGATGTAATTTCCATGTTTTTTCAGAAATCTCCCTGCTTTCGAACTGACTGGAAATTTCCTCCGGAATGGTCTGATATAGTTTCCCATTTTTTACAGATAAAATTCGAGGCATTGTCAATGCATGAATCCACATGTCTTCCTTTGCATATGGAAGATCCTGGACCCCACATCCAAACCATGCAAACATCATTGGCTGCTTATTCTCACCATAAAATGCCTGAGGTGCATAGAAATCAAATCCTTTATCGATTTCATCATAGCTTTCAACATGAAATTTCATATTTTCCAGATCAAGTTCCCCAATAAAATACAAACTGGAAAATTCATTATGATAACGGTCTCCTTCTGGCTCACGACCCATCAAGGACAAAAACAGAACATCTTTATCACCCACCTGAATATAAGAAGGGCATTCAAACATATATCCCATTTCCAGACCATCTACCGTTACATCTACTGTTCCCTGATACTCCCAGTGGAATAAATCTCCGCTTTTATAAAGAAGAAGTTTTGCTTCTCCGGAAATACTTCCTCCCCCAAGAAACATATAATAAGCACCATCTTTTTTAAATACAAACGGATCTCTGATTTCCCCGATTAAACCTTCTGGTTTTTCATCAATAATAGGATTTTTCTCATATTTATGTATGGATCCATCTTCTTCCATCCATGCCATTGCCTGTTTAGGTACTTTTCCCTGTTCAGTTTTATAATTGGCTGTATAAAAAAGATACAATCTGTTATCTGCCTCTATAGAGTTTCCGGAATAACATCCATTTTTCTCATATTCCTGATCGGGAATAAGTATTTCATCAGACCATTTCCACTCAGTAAGATTTTCTGAGGATACATGTGCCCAATGCTTCATTCCATGTTCAGGACCAAAAGGGAACCACTGATAAAAAACATGATATTTTCCTTTAAAATATGCAAGGCCATTAGGATCGTTCATGAGTCCGCATGGAGGGTGAATATGAAATTTCGGATGTCGGGGAGTTTTGCTGCAATACTCCATCAGCTGACCAATATATTCTTTATGCTCTTTTTTTAATGCTGTATATTTTTCAACTTTTAAAAATTCCATTTTATTCTCCAACAATGTCTTTTCCTGCTGTTACTTTGATTCCTGATTTAAAGTTCACCGGATTCCGGTTACCTTCATCTGTTTTTACAAATACAACGACCGGATTTAATCCTTTTGCTTCAATTTTTGCTTTATCAAAGGATAATAACTTATCTCCTGCCTTGACTTTGTCTCCAACCTTTACAAAACACTGAAATCCTTCTCCCTTCATGGATACTGTGTCAATTCCAACATGGATTAAATATGTCATGTTGTTTTTTAAACGAATTCCTACAGCATGATTGGATCCTTCCATTACAGTACAGATTTCACCATCTGCAGGTGCAACAACCATTTCACTTTCCGGAATAATTCCAACACCATCACCTAATACTTTTTCAGAAAATACCCCATCTTTTACATCTTCTACAGGAATCACTGTTCCATCAACCACTGCATTTACAGGAACTTTTACTGTTTCATCAATTTCAAAAGATTCTGCTTCGTCTTCCTCTTCTTCTTTTGGAACACCTTTTGTTTTATCATAAATAAGAATAAATACAATTGGAAGTACAAAAGCAATCAGGTTACCAATCACATAAAAGATTAATTTATCAGGAACAACCAGTAATAATCCAAGAACACCTGTTAATCCCTGCCCAATGGCACGAACACCTGCAAGTTTCATAAAGGCTCCACCGAATCCAGCTCCAAGACATGCACATACAAATGGAATCACTGAATATTTAAGGTTCACTGCGAAGATTGCCGGTTCAGAAATACCTACTAATGTAGGAACAAAACTTGATACTGCAATATCTCTGTCTTTTGAATGCTTTTTCGCAAGGAAATACATTCCCATGGCTCCTCCACCCTGTGCAATGATAGACACAGACCAGATTGCCTGAATATAGTTAAATCCTGTTGTAGCAATTAAGTTAGCTTCGATACCCTGAATTGCCTGATGAGTACCGGTTACTACTAACGGCTGAAGCATAGCTGCAAAGAAAAATGCTCCAAATGCACCTAAACGATTATAAAGAATATCAATTAAACCTGCCAGACCATTTCCGATGAGATTACCAACTGGTCCAAATACAGTGAACAATGCCACGTTGGCACAAAGAATAGTAATTGTTGGTACCAGAACAAATGAAACAACCTGTGGTACATGTTTCTGAGCGATTTTCTCTACTTTAGACATAAACCATGCAGTTAAGATTGCAGGGAAAACTCCACCCTGATATGCAACTTTTGCAATTGCCAGAGGCCCAAAATTCCAGTACTCTGCCTGAGATGGGTCCAATACAAAGGCATTACGATTCATAAGATTTGGATGAACCATAACGATACCAACTAAAATACCGAGAATTGGATTTCCGCCAAATCGTTTTACAGCACTGTACATTACCAGAATTGGGAGGTAATCAAAAGTTGTTGCAATAATAGCCAGGAAATCAGCAATATCAGCAATCAGTTTGCTCTGATCAACTAGGGCACCTTCTAAACCAAACATTCCTTCTGCTGTTAATAAAGCTTTTACACCAATAATAATCGCTGCTGCAACGAATGCAGGAATAATCGGAATAAAGATATCTGAGAAAACTTTGAATACCTGCTGTACTTTTCCCATTTTGCTGACACCTTCTGCTTTAGCATCAGACTGTGATAATTCTTTTGCACAGGTTAATTCAATAAATGCATCATACACATTGTTTACAGTTCCTGTACCAAAAATAATCATCAGCTGTCCACTGTTAAAGAGAACTCCTTTAACACCATCAATTTTTTCCAGTTTCTTTCTGTTGTATTTTGTTTCATCATTTAAGATCAAACGTAATCTTGTGACACAGTGGGTCGCACCTTTGATGTTTTCCACCCCACCGATCTGATCTACAACCTCTTGTGCAATCTTTTTGTAATCCACTTTCTTTTCCTTTCTTAATCTTTCTTGACTACTTTTGAAAGTTTAGTATTTTCAGTTATTATTTCACCATCTGTTACGGTCAGTGCCAATGCCATTCCAGGTTTCTCATAAAATCTCACATTTAATGCAGTTCCATTCACATACAAAGTTGCAATATCATCTTCGATGATTAATTGTACATGATAATCCTGACCGGCTTCAAGTTTTACCGGTCTCTCCAGTCCTGTATTAAAGCACTGATACCAAGGATAATTTGGACATTTATCAAAAACAACTTTGTTCTTTCCAACATAAAAACGGAATTCATAAGATACCCCGGTTTCCATATCTTCATAGAATTTCAAAGAAAATTCTCTTGTTCCTTCTGCAAATTTTAAAGTTGTTTTAAATACAGCTGTTGTCCCTGTATCTTCACAAAGAATCTTTTCATCTTTTGTGTCAATCGTTTTCATACAAGGGTTAAATAAATCCTTCCACTCCACAAAAGCTTCCATCATGCTATCTAAAGGTTTTACCCCTAAAGTCCCATCTTCTCTTTGGAATACTTCATGTGGTACAAAGGTTCCTCCCCATAAATATGAATTTTTATCCTGCTGACCATCTTTTGTTGGAACCCATCCAAATAATACTCTGCGTTTTCCATCAAAAGCTGTTCTTCCTGCATAATAAGCTCTTCCATCAAAAGCATCATCTGTCGCTGCAGTCCATGGCCCGTATAAATCCCTGCTCATGCGATAATGAATTTTATTCTCATCACTATACTCAGAAAATACCAAATACCACCAGTCTCCCATTTTAAACAGTTCCGGCATTTCAAACATAGTGTAGATTCCAGGTGACCAAAAGTCTCCTTTGAATTCCCATGTTTTCAGATCTTTTGATGTGAAATGAACCAGACGTCCTGTCTGCTTTCTCTTGTCTTCACCTTTCCTTGCTCCAAGAATCAAAAGATATTCTTCTCTTTCGTCATCCCATATGACAAATGGATCTCTCCAGTTTCGCTTATCATATCCTTCCTGTGGTGGAATTTCTAAAGCTTCTTTTGATTTCTCCCATGAGATTCCATCAGAGCTGGTTGCGTGAAGCAATGTTTGTGATGTCTTTCCTGCTTTTAAGAATTCTCTGTTATATCCTGTATAAAATGCATGAAAACATCCCTCTGCTTCAAAAACACTTCCTGCATAAATAAACTGGTCTGCCTCCTGGTCTGTTCCTCGTTTTAGGCTTTCTCCGTAATCTTTATAATTTACGAAATCTTCTGTTGTTGCCAGTGACCACCCAAACGGCTCTCCGAATGGACCCGGATTTCTTGTATCACGTTGATGATATATATAAAATCTACCATCTTTGCCATACGGCATGATATCACCCACCCAAATTCCATTTGGCTGATAATACAATTTATACATAGTCTTCTCCTTTCCTTCTTTCCTTGATGTCCTTATTATATGTCAATCGTTTTCATATGTCAATCGTTTTCACAACGTCATTTTGACCAAACTATCATAGGTTTTTTTGTAAAAAAAGCACAAAAAAGGAGAAATCTTAACTATTTCTCCTTTCTATTTCTTATGTTGTTTCTCCATCCAGTAATCTTACCGGTAAATCAAGACAACTTTGGCTTTCTTTTCCTTCGATTAAATCAATCAGTTTTTCCACTGCAACCCGTGCAATTTCTTTTGTGGGCTGCTGTATGGTCGTTAGTTCCGGAACAAATCCTACAACTTCTTTCGTTCCATCTACCCCGATTACCTTTAAATCTTCTGGTATTCGTATTCCTTTCTGCCTTGCAATATGCAGGACTATAATAGCTAGAGAATCATCTCCGGCAAACACTCCATCAATTTCCGGATGGCCATTGAGCATATCATAGATTATTTTCTGCTTCTCCACATATTCTTTTACAAATGGTACTTCCAGTATCAATGGTTCATAACCTGACTTTTTCATCTCATCGATATATGCCTGACTTCTTTGATTACCTGGCATTTTCAGTTTACTGTTACCACGAATGCATAAAATATTACGGCACCCTTTTTCCAGCAAATGCCTTGTTGCCATCCGTCCCACTTCATAGTTATCACAGGATACGATTGGAACATTCTCACCTAAAAACCTGTCTATACCTACAACCGGCATTTTCAATTTAGAATAATCTTCCACTACCATGTTATGAGTTCCCACGATCATCCCATCTACCTGATTTCTGCGCAGCATATCAATATATTTCTTTTCTGTTTTCAACTGATTCTTACTGTTGCATAAAAGCATTTTGTAATTCTGCTGTGAAAGAAAGTACTCTACCTGTTCCACAACCTCAGCATGGAAAGGGGCTGTTACTGTGGGTACAATGACTCCTACAAAATATGTTCGATTATTCAATAATGCTCTGGCTATTTCATTGGGATAATAATTTATCTCCTCCATGGCTGCATATACTTTTTGTCTGGTCTCTTCACTGATATATCCTCGGTTGTTGAGAACCCGGGATACTGTCGTAGGTGAAACCCCAGCCACTTTTGCCACATCTTTAATTCCAGGTTTCATTTTACACTTCCAATTCTATACTATTTAAAGAATTCCATCTTCTCTTAACATTTTTCCTGCTTCTATATATTCCGGAACACTATCTGCAATATATTGCTTTTCTTCTTCCGTTAAAGGTCTTTTCACCTTTGCCGGACTTCCCATAACGAGCATTCCATCGGGAATTACAGTGTTCTGGGTAATAAGACTTCCTGCACCGATCAGACATCCTTTTCCGACTTTTGCACCGTTCATTATAATGGATCCCATTCCAATCAAAGTGCCGTCACCGATTTCACATCCGTGAATCACACAATTATGTCCAACAGTAACACCATCTCCGATTTTAACTCCAAATCCTTCATCCACATGAATCGTACAATTTTCCTGAATATTACTTTGTCGTCCGATTTCTATGGTCTGAGGATCTTCTGCACGCATGACAGTATAAAACAAAACTGTTGTTTCATCTCCAATGGTGATATCCCCAAGCAGTATTGTTTCCTTTGCTACGCTTGCAGTTTCTGAAATCTTTGCCTTTTTATAATTCATTACTTCCCATCTTTCTTATTTTTTTTATTATTCTGAGAGTAATTCATTCTTCCTTCTTTCCAGCCATACTTATCTGTATTATCCCAATCCAGATTGTCACCGAAAATATAACGTGTCTCCCATAACAGGCTGGCTGTTGGAACAATAACCCAGAAAGTTCTGGAATTGCTGGTCATAAGGAAATCCAGGAAATTCACTCCCATAAAATGCAACACAAGTACAATGGCCCATAAGATAATCAGCCAATATGTAATATTATATACCTGTGGCATATCTCTTCCCATTTCTTTACCAAAATAGAATCTTTCTAAACTTAAAATCACAGATGAAAAAACTGTCATCTGGATACAGATTTTATAAAAAACTGCACCATCCATATGCTTTCCAATAAACATTCCAAAGAATGCAATGATGAACATAACGATCAGACATGCCCATAAAATCTTCTCCAGCTTACCTTTTACATTGATCTCCTGTTTGTTTTTTGCGTTACCTTTCATAAATACACCTCAATCTTTGCTTTCAATTAGCAGTAATATTCCTTCCTTGTAGTAAATACTACCCTCATCCTTTTCCAGCTCATTACTGATTCCCCAGGACTCATGAAATACAAGTGTATCATTATTTAGAGGATATTTAAACCCCTTTAATGTTACTCCTTTAGCTTCATATACGGGAATCAGTGAAATATATTTTCCAAACTGGCCCTCTCGCCGGATTTTCCGACCATTTTTTACCACGGAAATTCGGTTGCATGGATCGACAATCTGAGCAAAAACTCCATGTCTGGCAGCAAAAACCAGTTGCCCCATGTTTCCCATAACATGATCAAGTCTTGTTCCAGTGGCTCCAAGAATCAGAATCTCATCTGCCCCCATCTCAATTGCTTTCTGCATTGCCAAACCTGTATCGGTATCATCTTTTTCGCATGGTACCAGTATTTTTTGTTCTGTAGAGAATTCGTCCATAACTGTTTTATCACAGCTGTCAAAATCTCCAAGAATCACATCAGGCTCAATGCCACATTGACGGGCGTAAACCAGTCCTTTATCTGCCGTAATGATCTGATCCGGCTTCCATTGTTTTATATAAGAGCAGGCGAAAGCCAAATCTAGGCTTCCACCTGTCAAAATCAATATTTTCATTACCATTTTCTCTTTTCTTTTAATTCTGTATAAATATTTACATAGTTGTCATAGCGAATCTGGCTTATTTTTCCTTCTTCCAATGCCTTCTTCACACCGCAGTCAGGTTCGTGTGTGTGACTGCATCCCTGAAAACGGCATTGTCCCTCATAAGGAGTAAATTCCTGAAAATACTCTCTAATCTCATCTTCTTCAAAAGTATGGATAAACAGGGAACTAAATCCCGGTGTATCAAGTACAAATGTGTTTTCTTCAATACAAATCAGTTCAGAATGTCTTGTAGTATGCTTCCCGCGTTTAATCTTTTCACTGACTGCTCCGGTCTCCATATTTGCCTCCGGCTGCAGAAGATTCATCAGTGATGACTTGCCTACTCCGGAAGGACCGGCCAGTACTGTCGTCTTTCCTCGGATCAGATTTCGAATTTCTTCGATTCCTTCTTCTTTTCTGACACTGATAAACATAACCTTATGTCCGCAGTTTTCATATGTCTGATCCAGCAACGCCAGTTCTTTTTCTTTTGCAAGATCCATTTTATTGAAACAGACAATAACCGGAATCTGCTGCTTTTCCATCATCATAAGAAAACGGTCCAGCAGATTATAATTAGGCTTTGGATTTCTGGCAGCAAATACTACCAGTGCCTGATCTACATTTGCAACAGCAGGACGGATCAGCTCATTGGTACGTGGCAGAATCTCTGTAATATTTCCTTCCAGATCAGTTTCATCTAAAATATCAATATCCACATTATCTCCTACCAGCGGCTTGATCTTCTTGTTACGGAAAATGCCTTTTGCCTTACATTGATAAATTTTATCTCCTGTTTGTACGTAGTAAAAACCTGCTATTCCTTTAATGATCTTTCCCTGCATGAATATCTTACACTCCTGCTATTCTTCTGTATCCTGCATTTCTTCTGTCTCAGTGGTTTGTGGACGTTCTCCAAGGCTGATTACGATTCCAACAGCTGTTCCTTTGGAAACCTTTCTTCCTTTTGTAATTGACTGACGGATAACCTGTCCTTTTTCAACCTCACTGTTATATTCTTTTGAAACACTTCCAAGCTTCAATCCCATTCTTTGAAGCTGCTGTTTTGCTTCTGACTGGGTATAATATTTTAGATCAGGCACCTGAACCTGATTGCTTCCTTTGCTTACAACAATAGTAACTGTAGAAGATTTGGAAAGTTTCACCCCTCCTGAAGGAGACTGTGATATTACATAACCTTCTGATACAGTAGAACTATATTCAGATTCCACAAGAACATTAAACCCGAGATTTTTCAATGTCTTTGTTGCCGTTGACTGAGTTTCTCCCGTCACATCAGGAACTGAAGCTTTATTCTCTCCTGAACTTACAGTGAGAATAATGACTCTCCCTTTTTCAACCTCCGTATCTCCTTCAATACTCTGGCTGATAACCTGTCCTGCCTCATACCGGCTGGACTGTTCCTCTTTTGTTGTAATCTTGAGATTATCTCCGATTTCTTCTTCTGCCCGGGATAAAGACATTCCTACTACATTCGGCACTGTATATTTTTCACTTTCTGTTTTCTCTGCAGTAGTTGTCACTTCCAAAGTAGCAGAGCTGGGTTCGTCTCCGGATTTAAACACACCGGAACTTTTGATAACAAATACAATAATAGAAACCAGGATAATTGCACCTACAACAGCTGCCAGTACAATGACCAGTTTCTCCAGCTTGGAATTCATTCCCTCATCTTCGTCATCATCCGGATCTAAATATGCATTTTCATCATCTGCTGCTGTATGATTCTCTATCTGGTTTTTCAATTCATCCTGATCCATCATAATCGTTGGAGAATCATCAATCATCGGAACAACACCAACGTAGTCTCCAGAAGTATCTTCAAAGACCAGTTTCAGATCCTGAATCAGTTCCTCTGCAGTCTGATAACGTTCTTCCGGCTTCTTCATGGTACATTTTAAAATGATCTTCTCCAGGCTGTTTGGAATATTTTCTATCAGCTCACTTGGAGGAGTAATCTCATTCTGAAGGTGCATTAGTGCAATGGTTACTCCATTTTCATGATCAAACGGCACCTGCCCGGTTACCATTTCATACATGGTAATCCCCAGAGAGTAAATATCACTTTTCTCATCGCAAAAACGTCCTTTTGCCTGCTCTGGCGAAATATAATGAACAGATCCAATGGCGGTTGCTGTGGACGTAACAGTATTACTGTTTGCAGCTTTTGCAATTCCAAAATCCGTTACTTTAATATTTCCAGTCTCAGAAATCAAAATATTCTGTGGTTTAATATCACGATGAATTATATGATTTTTATGAGCATGGGCAATAGCCGATGCAATCTGAATAGAAATATCAACCGTTTCTTTGGCTGATAAATATCCCTTTCTGCGAATGTATTCTTTTAATGTAATACCTTCTGCCAGTTCCATTACTATATAATTAATTCCATCTTCTGCTCCTACATCATAGATATTGACTATATTAGGATGTATCAGACTTGCAATAGCCTGAGCTTCAGTCTGGAATTTCTTTATAAATTTCTCGTCGTCAACATATTCTTTTTTCAGTACTTTTACTGCTACTTTTCTATTTAATTTATGGTCTTTTGCCATATAGACATCTGCCATTCCACCGACACCAATCCTTTTGAGGATTTCATAACGGCCGCCTAGCATTGCACCTATATCCAACATCTGTTTTCACCTCATTTCTTCAAATCAACGATCACCAGTGAAATGTTGTCCTTGCCGCCATATTCATTGGCTCGTCCCACCATCTGGCTGACTTTGTTTTCCAACTGGCTGTGATCTAACAGAAGTTCTCTAATTTCATCATCATCTAACATATTGGTCAATCCATCACTGCATAACAGCAAATAGCCATCCTTGGCTTCAAACTGAAAAAAGTCAGGTTCAGCTGATGCTGCTCCGACAGCTCTGGTAATTAAATTCTTTTTCGGATGAAGCCTGCTCTGATCTCTCCTGATGGCACCGGCTTGAACCAGTTCCTCCACATAAGAATGATCTACGGTAATCTGACACAGATCTCTGGCTCCATAATATAATCTGCTGTCACCGATATTCATAACTGTTACAGCGGAACCGGAAACTGTTGCTGCTACAATGGTCGTACCCATTCCTGCATAAGCTTCATCTTCCCTGCATTTTTTTAAAATTTCTTCATTAACTTTTGAAACTGACATCTTCATGACTTCTATTGGATCTTCTTCTTCGGATTGTTCAATTTCCTCAACAAAACGGCGCACCGTATATGAAGACGCATATCCTCCAGCCTGGTGTCCCCCCATACCATCAGCGACAATATAAAGATTATTCAGTTTTCCCACTGGCTGGTCACTAAAGAAAATCTTATCCTGATTTTCTGATCTGACTTTTCCAATATGTGAAGCTCCTACGGATCGCATATTCGTTCTCCTTTACATTTCTGATTGCAGTTTCTTTCTTCTAAGTTGTCCACAGGCGGCATTGATATCTGCGCCCATTTCTCTTCTTATGGTAACATTTACACGATTTTTTTCAAGTATCTTTTTAAAGTGCTTAACAGATTCTGGTAAAGATTGTTTAAAATCTCTTTCTTTAATAGGATTTACCGGTATCAGATTCACATGACACGGAAAACCTTTTAAACGCCTGCATAACTCCTGCGCATGCTCCGGCTGGTCATTGACTCCTGCTACCAGGCTATATTCAAAGGTCATTCGACGATTTGTCTCTTGAAAATAGTATTTACAAGCATCAAAAAGCTCATCCATTGAATATTTTCTGGCAATAGGCATCAGTTCCTGACGCATCAGATCATTTGGTGAATGGAGAGAAATCGCCAGCGTGATCTGTAAATGCTTCTGGGCAAGTTCTCTTATTTTAGGGACAATTCCACAGGTTGAGATTGTAAGATTTCTCTGACTGATATTCAATCCATTTTCAGAAGTAATTAACTCCAGAAAACGAAGTACATTTTCAAAATTATCCATAGGCTCCCCTGTGCCCATCATAACAACATTGGATACACGCTCCCCTGTATCCTTCTGAATAAAATAAATCTGACTTAACATTTCAGATGGTTCCAGATTACGGTCCAGTCCTCCAAGGGTAGATGCACAAAACCGGCATCCCATTCTACAACCCGCCTGTGATGAAATACAGACAGAATTACCGTGCTTATATTTCATCAATACACTTTCTATAATATTTCCATCATGAAGTTCAAACAGATATTTTCTTGTTCCATCCAGCTTTGAAACATAACAATCTACCATTTTTACACCGTAGATCTCAGCGTTTTCTTCTATTTTTTCCTTAAGTTTTTTGGGAATATTATTCATCTCATCTAAAGAAAATGCCAATCGTTTATGCATCCAGTCATACAACTGTTTCCCGCGAAATTTCTTTTCTCCGATTGATTCCACAAAAGCTTCCAGCTGAGGAAGCGTCATTGATTTTAAATCCATCCTATTGTCTCCTTAGTTTTCCAATAAAAAATCCATCACAAGGATGAACTCCCGGAAGCAGCTGAATATATCCCTTTCGGGCAGTTTCCATTTTTATCACATCTGGCAGATTTTCCATAAAATCTACTGGAGTAAACCCTGAAATTTCCCTGATCCAATGGAAATTTTCTTCATTCTCTGCCGGATTTATGGTACATGTACTATAAATCAATGTGCCGCCCGGTTTTACATATTTAACAGCATTGGTCAAAATCTCTCTTTGAAGATTGACCAGTGAATCTAAACTATCCTTTGAAATATTATACTTAATATCATTCTTTTTTGCCATGATACCAAGACCTGAACATGGAAGATCTGCTATCACCACATCTGCTTTCCCAATCATTTCTTCATCCAGATTTCTTGCATCAAAAACCTCTGCACAAATATTGGAAAGTTCTGTTCTCTCAATATTTTCCTCGATCAGATCTGTCTTATACTCTGTCAGATCTCTGGCAATTACTTTTCCTGTTCCTTCCATCTGGTCAGCAGTATATAAAGCTTTCCCCCCTGGTGCACTGCATACATCCAGTACCAGCTGTCCTTTTTCTACTTCTGCCAGAGAGGCCGCCAGCATAGAGCTTTCATCCTGAACGATACATTTTCCGTCTCGAAAGGCATCCAGACAATATAAAAAATCATAATCAGAAATTCTAATAGCATTTTTTACTATAATACCATCTTCTACAGTGACACCTTCTTCTGCCAGTTCCTTTTTTAAGGCATCCTTTGTTCCTCTGGAAATCAGGCAGCAAAGGGATGTGCTCCTTTCTTCTAAATAAGAAGCTGCTATTTTCTCTACTGTTTCAAAATCATATGTCTCAAGAAAGAATTCAATAATCCACTGCGGCATAGAATATATAACAGACAAAAACAGCACCGGATCCTTTTCACGGGATGGCCATTTGATTTCTTTCTGTTTTCTGCTGATATTTCTCAATACACCATTTACAAAACCGGATAATCTTGCAAAACCTCTTTTTTTTGCCAGTTTTACTGATTCATTACATGCAGCTGAATCTGGAATCTGGTCCATATAAAGGATCTGGTAGGTTCCCATTCGAAGCAATGCACGAATCAGCGGTTTACACTTGCGAACCGGAGTTTTTGAAAACTGATTGATCACATAATCAATGGTCAGCTGGCGCTCCAGCGTTCCTTCTGTTAATCTGGTAAAAAATGCCCTGTCTCTTTTTGGTGAAAACTGATATTTCTCCAGCACATTTCCAATGGCAATATGGGATAGTTCTTCCTTCTTGTCAACTTTTATTAATACATCAAGGGCACATTCTCTTGGATTATCCATCTTACTCTCCTAGCTTTGTTCCTGTTTCCACATGATATCCAAGGAGAAATGCTGAGACTTTCATACGTTTCTTTCCTGCCAGCTGTATTTCTTTTAATGCCAGCGCACCTTCTCCCGTTGCTGCAACAATGGCTTCCTTTGTCACATCTACAATAGTTCCCGGCTCTGCATCTCCATCATATGGGGTTATATCTGCATCCCACAACTTCATTGTCTTTCCATCCATGGATGTATAAGCACTTGGCCATGGATTCAGTCCACGAATCAATCGTTCAATTTCTACTGCAGATTTGGAAAAATCCACCTGTCCCATATCTTTTGTAAGCATTTTTGCATAACAGCTAAGACTGTCATCCTGTTTTGTGCGGACAGCCGTTCCATTTTCCAGTTTTTCTAATGTTTCCAGCAAAAGATCTGCTCCCATGACCATTAATTTGTCATGAAGAGATCCTGCTGTTTCCTTTGGATCCAGAGTAAGTTCCACTTTATCGATCATATCTCCTGTATCCAGACCCTTTTCCATATACATTGTAGTAATCCCTGTTTTTTCTTCTCCATCCAGTACGGACCACTGAATCGGTGCCGCTCCGCGATATTTCGGAAGAAGGGAACCATGAACATTAATACATCCATACTTTGGAATATTCAGGATACTTTCCGGCAGTATCTGTCCGTAAGCAACAACCACGATAACATCCGGATTCAGATCTCTTAAAACAGAAACAAATTCCTCTTCTCTGGCCTTTACAGGCTGATATACCGGAAGATCATATTCCACAGCTTTTTCTTTTACCGGTGGAAACTGGACTTTTTTCCCTCTTCCACGCTGCTTGTCCGGCTGTGTTACAACACCGATCACCTGATGATGATCAATCAATGCCTGCAGTGTTGGTACTGCAAACTCCGGAGTTCCCATAAATACGACTTTCATATTATTCTCCTTCTTCGTAAACTACATCTTTTACAGGCTCTTCTGCCACATCAGGATATAACACCCCATCCAGATGATCCAGCTCATGACAAATTGCTCTTGCCAGAAGTCCTTCTCCTTCGATAGTAATTTGTTCCATATTTTCATCATAGGCACGGCAGATAACATGATTTGGACGTTTTACCACTGCTGTTTTTCCAGGGAGACTTAAACATCCTTCTTCACCAATCTGTTCTCCGTCTCTATGAATAATCTCCGGATTCACAAGAACGAATTTTTCTCCTTCTTCATAAGTATCGATCACTACGATTCTTTTTAAAATACCTACCTGAGGTGCTGCAAGGCCTACACCCATTGCCTCATACATAGTATCAAACATATCTTCCACCAGTGTTTTTAATCTTGGTGTCATTTCTTTTACTTCCTTTGATGTTTTTCTAAGTACATCGTCTCCCATAATACGAATCTGTCTTATCGCCATTTTTTATCTCCTTTGTCTTCTTTAATAACTATTCATCGGGTTAAAATCAAAATTTATCAAAATATCTTTAGAGATATTCTTTTCACTAATCCACTGCTCCATTCTGTTTTTCACAGAAATCAGAGTCTGATAATCTTTATCTTTGATATAAATAACATGCCGGTAATAATCATTGATTTTTGCAAATACTGCCTCACTTGGTCCTATTACCGTAACATCCATCTGACGGATCATATCAGCCATAGTTTCTGTCAGCTGTTTTACCTGGTCATCTTGAGGACCAGCCACAAAAATAACAAGCATCTGCCATACAGGAGGATATTTTAAAATATTTCTGTATCCTATTTCCTGCTGGTAAAACTCTTTATAATCCTGTTTTGCCGCTGTCACAATACTGTAATGTTCCGGAGAATAAGTCTGTATTACTACTTCCCCCGCTTTTTGTCCTCTTCCTGCCCTTCCGGCTGCCTGGGTCAGCAGCTGGAAAGTTCTCTCTCCAGCCCGGTAATCATTGGCATGCAATGATAAATCTGCTGCCAGAATTCCTACTAATGTTACATTAGCAAAATCATGGCCTTTTACGATCATTTGGGTTCCAATCAGAATATCTGCTTCTCCATTGGAAAAAGCTGCCAGAATTTCCTCATGACCATGCTTTTTTCGTGTAGTATCCATATCCATGCGAAGAACTTTTGCTTCCGGAAATTCTTTGTGAATCGCTGCCTCAACTTTCTGAGTTCCCAGACCAAAAGCTGCAATATAAGGGCTTCCACATTCGGGACATTGCTTTGGCATAGGCTGCTGATACCCGCAGTAATGACATTTCAATGTTCCATCTTTGTGGTATGTCATAGATACATCACAATGTGGACATTCCATCACATGTCCGCAGCTTCGGCAGGATACAAATCCCGCATATCCACGCCGGTTGAGAAACAGCATAATCTGCTCCCCTTTCCTAAGCCTGTCTTTTATCAATTCTCCAAGTCTGCGGCTAAACATACTCCTGTTTCCGCATTTAAGCTCTTCTCTTAAATCTTCAATATATACCTTCGGCAGAACAGCCGCCTGGGCTCTTCTGGAAAGTTCCCATAAACGATATTTACCATCCAGTGCATTTTTGTAGCTTTCCACCGATGGTGTAGCAGAACCCAGAATAACCGAAGCCTCTTCCATCCTTGCCTTCTCAATAGCCACTTCTCTGGCATGATATTTGGGGGTCTGCTCACTTTTGTAGCTTCCTTCATGTTCCTCATCAATAACAATTAATCCAAGGTTGGGAAATGGTACAAACAAAGCAGATCTTGGGCCAATGATCACATCCAGATCTCCTTCTTTGGCCCGAAGCCACTGATCATATTTTTCCCCTTTGGATAACCGGGAATTAAGAATGGAAACCCTGTCTCCAAATCTTCTGGTAAATCTCTTCACTGTCTGATATGTCAGTGCAATCTCTGGAATCAGCACAATAGCCTGCTGCCCCCTTTTTACCACTTCTTCAATTGCAGCAAGATAAACCTCTGTTTTTCCGCTTCCTGTAACTCCATGAAGAAGATATGTTTTATGGTCATCCCGCAGCAAATCTGCCTTAAATTCATCTATCAGGCTCTGCTGCTCTTCATTTAACGGGAACGGAGGACAGATACCCTCACCTGCAGGATTAGGATTTCTGAAATAATACTCTGTTACCACTCGTATTACATCATCTCTCACCATACTGTCAATGGTGCTTCTGGAAATCTTTAATTTCTTTATGGCAAGATCCCATGAAATTGTATGCTGATCCAGAAGTTCCGCCAAAAGCCTTGCCTTTGCCACATAATGCCTGCCAAAATACTCTTCCAGAAGAGCTGGTCCGTGAACCGGATCAATCTTCAATTCTATAAATTTTTTCGCTTTTCTTTCTGTTTTCTCCTGAACCGGAAGAACAGTCTTTAAAGCCTGAATCATAGTAGAACCATAATTCTCACGAATCCAGTATGCCAGTGAAAGCATTTTGGATTCCACACTTACACTGTCTTCCTCAATCCGAAGAATCTCTTTTACTTTACTTTCATCATAATCAATGGAATCAGATAGCCCTACCACATATCCGGTCTGTTCACGATTTCCCCTTCCAAAGGGAACTACAACTTTTTGTCCCACACGGATATCATGAATTAAGGAAAAAGGCACTTTGTACCCAAATACCCGATCCAGTGCCTCATGTGAAATATTAATGATAATATCCGCATATAAATTTTCCATAGATTAATCGATTACATGCCCTTTCTGTCTTAACACTTTTACAACCCTGTCCACATATGTTCTGCAGATTTCATGGGTTCTGGCTTCCACCATAACACGAATCAGCGGTTCCGTTCCACTTTCTCGAACCAGGATTCTTCCATCATCCCCCAGTTCCTTTTCTACAGAATCTACAGCTGCCTGCACATCTTCATCTTCCCTTGCTGTCTTCTTATCAGAAACACGAACATTTTCCAGAATCTGAGGGAAAATCTCTACGGCCTCAGCCAGCTGTCCAAGAGTCTTCTTCTCTTCAATCATCGCTTCCATAACTTTAAGAGATGTTAAAATTCCATCTCCTGTTGTTGCAAATTTACTAAAGATAATATGACCAGACTGTTCACCGCCAAGTGCATGACCATTCTTTACCATATTTTCATTTACATATTTATCACCAACAGCTGTCTTCTCATAGGAAATACCTGCCGCATCAAACGCCTTATATAATCCCAGATTAGACATAACTGTAGTTACAACTGTATTATTATTCAATTCTCCATGTTTTTTCATATACTGACCACAGACATACAGAATCAGATCCCCATCAATAACTTTTCCATTTTCATCTACCGCAATACAACGGTCTGCATCACCATCATATGCGAATCCTACATCCAGATGATTTTCTTTCACATATCCCTGAAGGATTTCAATATGTGTAGAACCGCAATTGGTATTAATATTGGTTCCATCCGGTTCTTTATTAATCACATAAGTCTCTGCCCCCAGTGCATTAAATACATTCTCTGCAATTGAAAAAGCACTTCCATTGGAGCAGTCCAGACCAACTTTGATCCCTTTAAATGAACGGGTAGCAGATGAAATCAGATATCCGATATAATGATTTCTTCCTGCAGAATAATCGTTAGCACGACCAATCTTTTTCTTTGTAGCAAATGGCAGTTCTTCAATCTCCCCGTCAATATATGCTTCTATCTTTTCTTCAATTTCAGCTTCCATCTTATGACCTTTTGCATTGATCAGCTTGATTCCATTATCATAGTATGGATTATGGCTGGCAGAAATCATAATTCCACAGTCAAACTGCTCTGTTCTAACTACATAAGCCACACTTGGTGTTGTGGTAACATATAACATATAAACATCAGCTCCTGAAGCAGTTAAACCTGCTACCAGAGAATTTTCAAACATATAGCTGCTGCGTCTTGTATCTTTTCCAATGACAATCTTTGCCCTGGATGTTTTCTGATTGAAATACCATCCGATATAACGTCCGATTTTATATGCATGCTCTACTGTCAAAGTAACATTTGCTTCTCCACGAAATCCATCTGTTCCAAAATATTTACCCATAACTAACTCCTTTTATCGACCTCTTGCCTTAAACAAGTATTTTACACTTTGTCTCAAAGTACAGTATAGCATGATTTTAGGTTCCTATCAAATACAGAACTTTTAAGAATCCTTTAAGAAAAAAAGAAAGAGATTTCATTTATTAAAACGAAATCTCTCAATTGTATTCCTGTTATATTTCATGATCATTTCCGGAAAGCTCCTCATAAGATACTGTTCCTTCATCCAGTACTCTCTGCCGGTTGGCCTTGTAAAGCTCCACCCATGTGGTCTGACGATATGGATTTGTATAAAGAACATTCACTATACCCAGAGTAATCGTTCCAAGAATCATCCATCCAATATAAGATAAATCCAGAACAAAAGCATCCCATTTTTGTCCTCTCATCATTTCTTTGCTGATCTTAAAAGCTCTTTCTCTGGAAATACCCGGATTTTCTGCTAAGATATATGAAACCATAGAATATTCATATGATTTCACAATGCCGGGAACAATAAAAAGCAAAGCCCAAAGGAATGTATATAAATCTCTTAAAAATAATGTTAAGACCTTATTGGTATAATGTCCATTTCGAAATCCATCTAATATAAGCCCTAATGATGCTTTGTTCCTGCTATTTTCTATAAAAAATCCTCTGGCTCCGATTTCAAACAAATTTCCAATGAAAATCTTCAGCAAAAAGAAAATGATTGCCCAAATGAAAATAAGAAGAATTCCTAAAACTATCCAGCTATCTTTGAAAAATTCAAGAAAATTAATAGAAAAAAGTGAATTTATTACATTTGATGCCTTATCTGCCAAACTTCCGCTTTCTGCGGAAATTTCTGTTACAGTTTGACGAAATGTTGAAGTTACACTATCTCCCCCTCCAATAAAAAACTGGAAAATCAACGCAACCAGAACTGTAATCCAGTAATTTCTATGTAGTGCTTCTTTCCCTTTTCGTTTTAATTCCTCTCTTGTCCACATATTATCTCCTCCCTTACCTTATATCGCTTCTTTTTTCATTATACAATATGTTTCGCTATTTATAAAGCAGCAAAGGACCCTGCATAATGCAGAGTCCTCTTTAGAACTATTATTTGAGATATTTCGTTAATTTTATTTAACGAATGCTTTTACTTTTTCAGCAATGCTGTCACCGTCCAGACCAAATTCCTTGATCAGTTCAACAGCTGGACCAGAATGTCCGAATTCATCATTTACACCGATTTTTAATACTGGTGTAGGAAGATTTTCAGATAATACATCACATACAGCACTTCCAAGTCCACCGATTACAGAATGTTCTTCTACAGTTACAACTTTTCCTGTTTCTTTTGCTGCTGCAAGAACCAGTTCGTTATCTAATGGTTTTACAGTTGCCATATTGATTACTTTTGCACTGATTCCATCAGCTTCCAGTTTTTTAGCTGCTTCCAGTGCTTCTGCCACGCAAAGTCCGTTAGCAATAATCGCAACATCTGTACCTTCTTTTACAACGTTACCTTTACCGATTTCAAATTTGTAATCTGGTGTATCATTGATAACAGGTACAGCCAGACGTCCAAATCTCATATATACAGGACCGTCCATTTCTGCTGCTGCTCTTACAGCTGCTCTTGCTTCTACATCATCAGATGGAACGATAACTGTCATTCCCGGGATTGTACGCATTAATGCAATATCTTCACAGCACTGATGAGTTGCTCCGTCTTCACCAACAGAGATTCCACCATGAGTTGCTCCGATTTTTACATTTAAATGAGGGTATCCAACAGAGTTTCTTACCTGTTCGAAAGCACGTCCTGCAGCAAACATTGCAAAACTGCTTACAAAAGGAACCATTCCAGCTGCTGCAAGACCAGCACCGATTCCTACCATGTTACATTCAGCGATTCCACAGTCAATATGTCTTTCCGGGAATTCTTTCTTAAATACACCTGTTTTTGTTGCAGCGGCTAAGTCAGCATCTAAAACTACAACATTAGGGTTTTCTTTTCCTAATTCAACTAAAGCATTACCATAGCTTTCTCTTGTCGCAATCTTCTTTACTTCTGCCATCTTATTCGCCCACCTTTTCTAAATCTTTAAGTGCCTGTTCACATTGTTCATCGTTTGGTGCAGAACCATGCCATGAAGCCTGATTTTCCATGAAGGATACACCTTTACCTTTTACAGTCTTCATAATAATTGCAGTTGGTTTTCCTTTGCATTCTTTTGCCTGTTTGAATGCATCTGCAATTTCATCGAAGTTATGTCCGTCGATTTCTACTACATTAAAGTTAAATGCAGCGAATTTTTCTCCAATTGGATATGGAGAACATACATCTTCGATATTACCATCGATCTGAAGTCCATTATTATCAACGATAACTACCAGGTTATCAAGTTTTCTTGCTCCAGCGAACATAGCAGCTTCCCATACCTGTCCTTCCTGAATTTCACCGTCTCCAAGAAGTGTATATGTACGGTAATCTTTGTTCTGAAGTCTTGCTGCCATAGCCATTCCAACTGCTGTAGAAATTCCCTGTCCTAAAGAACCACTGGACATATCTACACCAGGGATTTTTTTCATATCCGGATGTCCCTGTAAGTAGGAACCAACATGTCTTAATGTCAGTAAGTCTTCTTTAGGGAAAAATCCTCTTTCAGCTAATGTTGCGTAATATCCAGGTGCAACATGACCTTTTGAAAGAACAAAACGGTCTCTGTTTTCATCTTTTGGATTTTCCGGATCAATATTCATTTCAACAAAGTATAAATATGTGAATACATCAGCTGCAGATAAAGATCCTCCCGGATGTCCTGATTTTGCAGCATGTGTAGCTTTGATAATTCCTTTACGGATCTCATTTGCTGTTGTCTTTAATTCTGCGGTTGTCATTGTCTGTACCACCCTTTCTTATTCTCCAAATACTGCTGTATAGTCTGCCTGGAATTTAGCAATTCCCTGATCTGTTAATGGGTGCTTCATCATCTGTTCAAATACATTATATGGTACTGTTGCAATATCTGCACCCATTTTAGCACATTCCATAACGTGGATTGGGTTACGTACACTTGCACAAATGATCTGTGTATCAATATCTCCTGCCATTTCAAAGATTTCTTTGATATCAGCAATCAGGTTTAAACCATTTTCAGAAATATCATCTAATCTTCCAAGGAATGGAGATACATATGTTGCACCAGCTCTTGCAGCCAATAATGCCTGGTTAGGATTGAAAATCAGTGTTAAGTTGGTTTTGATTCCTTCAGAAGATAATACCTTTGTAGCTTTTAATCCTTCGATTGTTGTAGGAATTTTAACTACCATATTTGGATGAATTTTAGCAATTTCTCTACCTTCTGCAATCATTCCTTCTGCATCTGTTGTTGTAGCCTTAACTTCTCCGCTAATAGCACCGTCTACAATAGAAGTAATTTCTTTAATAACATCTTCAAACTGTCTACCGGATTTTGCAATAAGAGATGGGTTAGTTGTTACTCCACAAATAACTCCCATATCATTTGCTTTTCTGATCTGATCTACGTCTGCTGTGTCAACGAAAAATCTCATAGTTCTATTCCTCCTAAAAAAGTGGTTCTTGTTGTTTCTGATAACATTTAAACATGGAACATTTCTCTTGTCAAATGTAAAAAAATATGCAGTTCTTTATAAATCACTGATTTTATTAATATTTTCACTTTTTATTAATTCACTATTTTTTCTTCTGATAAAGCGCATAGCTGTGCATACATTATTCCTCAAAAGAAATGCCGATTTTCCTATATTTTCAAAAGAATGTATGATATTATTAATTTATGTTAACTAATATTTTGTATTTTATTAGTAATATTCTCTTTTATTTATTAGTTATTAGTTATTAATTAAAATAAATTTTGATTAGGAGGAAAATATGGCCGAAAAAAAGAAAGTCACCACAAAGGATATTGCAAAACATGCAAATGTATCCCAATCTGCTGTCTCCATGATCTTAAACAATAAAACAGATGTATCATTTTCAGAGGAAACTCGCCAAAGGGTTCTGAAGACAGCGAAAGAGCTGGGATATCAGAAAAAGACGTCAAAACAGAAACCTGCCCACTCTCTGTCAAAAGTCATTGTCATTATGTGCCCGTTTCTTTCCAATCATTATTACACAACTCTTGTTCATTCAATTACAGAGAGGGCTCACGATTACGGCTACGTAACCTTTGTGGCTCCGACTCTGAGAAATCCAAGCACAGAACAGTATTATCTGGATATGCTGAATCATGATGTGGAAGTTGCCGGTATCGTATATCTGTACCCTACATCATTTCTTCCTGATGTAAATAAAATGTCCAAACAATTTCCTATTATTAACATTGGCGATAAAAATGATGAAATCACTTTCGACTCCATTCATGTCAGCAGCACAAAACCTGCCTACCTTGTGGCAGAACATTTAATATCCCTTGGTCATAGAAAAATCACCTATATTTCCACACCAATCAGCAATATCGAACGATCCCGCTCCAAACGATACGAAGGACTGGTCAGTGCTTTCCGTGATTATGGTCTTGGTGAAGATTGTGTAACTTTGCGTTCCTTATCTCCCGGAGAATATAACCTGCTGTCTCCAAATCTTCTGGAATACTCCTCCGGATTTAATCTGACCAAACAGATTCTGGAAGAAGGCACCGATTCCACTGCCTTTGTAGGTTATAACGATATGGTGGCTTTCGGAATTCTGGATGCCCTGTATGAACTTAAGTATAAAGTACCAAATGATTTCTCCGTATGCGGATTCGATAATATTCCAATGGCAAATATGAACCGAATTTCTCTGACAACTGTAGAACACTCTATTGAAGCAAAAGGACGAGAAGCCGTGGATATAATAGCAAGACTCCGTGACTCAAAAACAAAAAACCAGCCACGAAGCTTCGTAACAAAGCTGGAATTCGAACCATTTATCGTAAAAAGAAAAAGCACAGGAAAAGCCAGATAAGAAGTTCCGCGCTTATCCCTCCCAGAGGTTCCGCGCCTATCCTTCCCAAAGGTTCCGCGCCTATCCTTCCCAGCCGCTTCCCTCGCAGATGCTCGGTCAGATGGCATGGTACAGGATAGGGGCTCCACTGGATATTATCTTCTCTGTGTAAACAGCTTGGACTGAATTTAGAATTCTACATAATATTATGTTTATATTGCCATTCTTTGTTGCATTTGATAATACAAATATTCAACTTTTATTGGTAATTCACTATATTTTTTCCATACACCTTTTATATACTCCAGTTGTCTGTAAAAAAATGATTTTCTGCTATTAGATGTATTTCGTGACTGATTTTATTTTCCATAGTGAATTCTAAGTCTGATACTCTATTTTGCAGCATGTCTATTTTCCCTGACATTTTTACGGTTTTTTTATTTAATTCCTCTACATTTTCTTTCAAAATGTCCACATCTTCTTTTAATACTCCTACGTCTTGTTTTAGTCCTTTTACATCTTCTTTTAATACCTTCACATCTTCTTTGATTGGTTCTAATTTTTCGTCCATCATGTCTGATATATATTCTATTTTATAAAACAAAGTGGCCAAATCTGCTCTTAGCTCCTATGGAAATGAAAAGACCTCCACTTTCCAGTGGAGGTCTTACTTTCTATCGTTTCCTCTGATATACCTGTTTTGTTTGCTTTCTATATAGCATCCGCTTTTGCATGATATCCGTGTCCGTAATGACTGCTTTGTGCTGTTCCTGTATTGACATCATTTAAGATGCATCCATTTATTGTGACACCGGAACCGGAGAGGATTTCCATACCATCCAGAATCTGATCTACATCTGTGTAATCCTGGCGGACTACAAATACTGCTCCGTCTACATACTGGGCAACAATGGCTGCGTCTGACAGCAATGCACTTGGTGGTGTATCGATAATAACAAAATCTGCTTGTTTTTCCAGCTCTTTGATGAAATGTCTCATATTTTCACCACTTAAAACAGATGATGTGTCCTGAATTGGATTAGAGCCTGCAAGAATCATAACTCCTGTGTCTTTATATGGCTGTACTGCCTCCTCAATGGAAGCTTCTCCTTTGATTACCTCCAGAGTACCTATACTTTGTTCTTTCATTCCCAGTACCTTTGCAGTGGATGGATTTCGAAGGTCGGCATCTACCAGAATTACTTTATGTCCTTTCATGGCAAGGGCTAAGGCAATATTGGCTGAAACAGTAGATTTTCCTTCTCCTGGCATGGCACTGGTTACAAGGAATGAACGCATGCCGCTTTCTTTACTGGCTCTCTCGATTCTTCTTCGCACTGTTCTTGTCGCTTCTAGAAAGTTTCTTGGCAGCCTTGGATTGTCAAGAACAACCAGTTCCTGAACATTGGATCTTCTTTTATTAAATCTGGCATGTGGTAAAATTCCAAGACTTTTGACACTGAACATTTTTTTAAAGTCTTCCTCTTTCCGAACTGTGTTCTTTCCAAGAGCAAATAATAAATCCAAAATAAAGCACAATGCTATTCCAACTAAAATTCCTATTTTGATTTCATGAGAGAAGCTAAATGGATTGGCGGGTGCTGTTGGCACACCGGTTTCATCCATTAATGTCAACTGGGAACTTCCTATGACAAATTCTGCAACGGTTGGGTAATTCTTCACAACAGATTTAAGGATCTTATCTGCCATTTTAGGATCATCTGCTGTTACACTTAATGTAAAGAGATTGGTGTCTTTCATAACATCTGCTTTGATTTTCCCCGGAATAGACTGAACGCCCAGATCTTGTGCCACAATATCCTTCAAAACTCCACTTTTCAGGATATATGGAAATGTTTTTGCCATCTGATTGGCTGTGGCATTATCCATATATGTAGCCGAAGATTCCGTAGAAATACTTGAGCTGATAGTAAAAGTTGAAGAAGCTACATAATATGGAGAATAATTCAGTCTTTTGTATCCACAAAATAACCCTGCACACAAAAGAATCAGAACCAGAAATCTCCATTTCATATGAAGTGCACCTTTTATCAAATCATCCAGAATTCCTGTAATATCAATTAAACCCTCTCTATTTTCTTTTTTTTCATTATATTTTCTGTCCATGGCTCACCCCTCCTAAAAATCTGACTTGGATTTATCTGTCTTTAATTTGCTTCTTTCAGATTTTTTCTGATCACGTTTGCCATAGCCATAGCCATATTTTCCGCCATAACCATAGGACCCATAGCCGTAACCATAGCCATAGCCATAACCATAGCCATATTTGTAACCGTAAGCTTTTGCAGTTTCAGCAAAACCTGGGAATACATCATTATATACACAGCCAAGCATAGTCCCTTCGCCTGATTTCAAAATAGCAATGGCTTCATTGATATCTTTTACCAAGGCTGTATGCTGTTTTACTACCAGAATAGATGCATCTACCAGATCCACCATTTCCTCCGCATCTGCTGCCTGAGACATTGGTGGCGTATCAATGATGATATAATCCAGTCTTTCCTTAAAGAAATCCAGTACTTTTTGAAACAATGGTCTGGCGATCATCTCTGTAGAATTTGGATATATCATAGAATCTGCAACCAGCAGAAGATCTGAATTGGCAATTGGAAGAACCAGATTTTCTGCATTCTCATTACCATTTAAAACCTCTCCAAACTGCTTGATCTCCTCTTTATCGATCCCAAAGATCTTATATTGCGAAGGTTTCCTCAAATCAGCGTCAATCAACAGTACTTTTGCTGATTCTTCTGCCATTGCCAATGCAAGATTAGCTGCAACCGTTGATTTTCCTTCATTTTCCACGGCACTTGTTACCATCAGAGTCTTTGCGTTATGATCCTGCATCTGGCTGCTGACCCTTCGTGCCAGTTTTTTCATATTTTCTACATATCGGAAACTGGTTCCCGGATTTGTAAGAAGTACAGGATTTTTCTTGCGATGAAGACGGGCTTTCCATGTTTTATATCTCTTTTCATGGTACAAAGTTTCCAGAAGCTTTCCATCCAGTTTTCTGGATACTTCCTTCGGTTTACGGACAGTATCTTTCAAAAATGAAATGATTCCAATCAGGCCACATAAGAAAATCAACGTATAAACAAAAGTCTTCTTCATCAATGCCGTAGGCTGAAACTTATTTACAGGGCCACTTGGAACCGTTGGATTCTGAAGCACATCCAAAACCACATTTCCCATCAATTCATCCGATACAACCGAATAATTATTCATGATCGCCTTATTGAGGCGAAAAGCCAGTTCCGGTGAATCCGCCTGTACCTTTAATACCAGAAGATTGGTCTCATTGATCACTTCTGATGACGCAGTTCCCGGAAAATAATCCATATTCATTTCTTTGGCAACTTTTTTCTGAAGAATGCTGCTGTTTAAAATTTCAGAAAATTTCGTTGCCATCTGTGCAGTGGTATTCAGATTACTGTAAACGTTATTGTTACTTCCCTTACCACTGACAATAAAGGTGCTGGTAGACTCATACATTTTATGATAGCTTCTTCCAACTTTCACATAAGCTAAAAGACTCATGGACGCTGCAAGCAAAAGAATTACCAGTGCATATTTCCAGATATCTTTGCAAATGCTGTACAAGTCAATATTCATTTCATAATCATTTATGGACGTATTTTTATTTTCACTCATCTGCTTAACCCCTCTTATTCTGTAACGATTACGATCAGTTTAACGGAACCTTTCGGACCCTTTCCCGCTTTTACGGAATATGTGATCTCATAGGAACCTGCTTTTTTATAGTCCACATCGTCATCATCAATCTTTACCTTTGATCTATCAATATCACCCGGTAAATCCGAATCATATCCTCCCCCTGAACAAACCTTTGTAATATAACTTTCAGGATTGATCTTACGACCTTTCTTCACATAGACCAGATACTTTTTCAAATGGATAAACGGCATATCGGAAGCTTCCTCACGATCATATATCTGGATCGTGGCATTAAATGAGACTGTATCACCGGCACTGTTGGTTACCTGTAGTTTTACCGGATATTCCCCGGGAGAATATAAATC
The DNA here is from genome assembly GCF_001940315.1 of Anaerostipes sp. 494a. NCBI lineage: Bacteria > Bacillati > Bacillota > Clostridia > Lachnospirales > Lachnospiraceae > Anaerostipes > Anaerostipes sp. 494a. Next base: position 1,153,733 of record NZ_MJIF01000001.1, read on the forward strand.
TACGATAGAGTTGGTCAGAATCTTCACTTGCTTTGACAGATCACCATCAATCTTATCCTTTACTTTCAGATTTTCCAGAATATCTGAATCATTGGATGATCCTGTGCTTGCAAAAGAAAATGGTTCACTGAGAGAAAACTTTGGTGAAGAATACCCTTTATATTTTACTATCCTATTGGCACGGCTGACATTATTATGTTTGTCTACCGCTGCATAAACGACCAAACGGCGTCCACCACTTAAAAAATTAGAAACATTTTCCACTACAAGAGAGGAAGTAACGTCTCCATCCTTCTCATCTACAGCTTTTACTCCCTTCAGGAAATCCTTATCTGTAGCATCCAGATCCACTGTCAGCTCTTTCTTATCCATAGTGATCACCGGTCCAATCCTATCCCCTTTTCGAATCTGGGTAAACCAGAAGATCAAACTGGCTGCCAGTGATATACCAAATAATATAAAACTAAACATTTTTAATTTCTTCATTTTTATAAACTCCTTACTCCCTGTGATTTGACCAGATTTCTATGATTCATTGATCCTTCTGCCTTCCAGGATCTTTAACGGATTCTCATAAAGCAGTTCTCTGGAATAATGAAAAGAATAATGTTCTTCCATGTATTCCTTTATATCTGCCATGTATGTAGTTCTCTCGTATGGTTTGTGAGCATCACTGGCAATACATGTAACCAGCTTCTGGCTTAGCAGCTTATCCACACACTCCTTTGCCCTTGTTCCAAACCTGCCAAAGATACTTCCCCGGTTGACCTGTATGAGATATCCCTGCTCTCTCCATGATATAACCGCTCTTATATCTTCCTGAACGCACCGATATCTCTCCGGATGCGCGATCACAGGCACAGCACCAAGGTCTGCCACCTGCCATAACAGCTCATCCATATCTTCCCAATAGATCCCAAACGGAAATTCCATTAAATAATATGGAGAACCATTCAGGGAAATTAACTTTCCTTCCCCAATTTTATCCGGAGCCTCATCATTTGTAAATATCTCCATTCCCGGAAGTACTGTCAAAGGCATCTTCTCCCTTTTCAGTGCACGACGGAACTCTTCCAGCCGTTCCAGATACACCGATATTCCATATTCTTTAAAAAATCCCTCTGTATTGGCATGAGATGTAGCTACAATGGTATGAACACCACTTTCCAGGGCAAGCTCTGCCATAGCAAGAGAATCATCCATATCCCTCGCTCCATCATCAAGTCCCGGAAGGATATGTGCATGTATATCGATCATAACCCCTTTTCCTTTCAAATTCAGGACTCCTTTGTGGATCCTGGTGTGGGAATGATTTCCCATTTTATACAATGTTCTTATTATACAACAAAAAAATCCTCTGGTCTATATAAACCAGAGGATTAAGATATCTTTAATTAGTGCTGTTCTTTGATACGTTTTGCAGCATATACAGACATTGCTGCTGCACCTAATGCAGCATAGATCAAAGCGGCAGGTGCACTGCTGTCACCTGTCTTAGGTGATGTTTTGCTGTAATTATCATCTTCTTTACGAGTTTCAGCTGTTGTCTTATCCTTGATATCAGGACTAGAATTCGCCATAACTCCTACCGTAAAAGATAAACTCATCACCAATGTTGCAATCATCACTAAAAACTTCTTCATAACACCAAATCCCCCTTACTTAGAATTCTTAATCAATTTGTTTATAAAATACTTTCAGTATTAACTCAAATAATTTCGTCTCATCCGGATAATACTCTGCAAATCCATCTTTACCTTCCTTAATCTTACAGTCAATACTATAAATATTATCAGATGAAAAACTGCTACCTGAAACTGTCGTTGCCAGATATGTAAGCTTTGTCATAGACAGGTTGGTCACTGCATTCTCAGATACAAGATGGAACAGTTCCACCGGTAACATCACATCACTGCTAAATTCCCGCAGTGCCGTCTGCATAAAAGATGTTACGTACTGCTTCTGTCTGCGCATACGTTCCACATTGGCATCCAGTGGTTCAAAATCTCGGGTCCTTACATAAGCCTCTGCCTGATCCCCTAACAGTGTCACACTGGCTCCTTCTTTCAACGCAGGATCTACAGAAGATAAATCTCCAAGTACCTGGACATTCACTCCTCCAACTGCATCATTCAACACACTGATAGATGATAAATTAATAGACATATAAGAATCAATCGGGATACCGTACATTACCTTTGAGACAGAATCTACCAGATTGGTACAACTTTTTTCCTTACCATCACCATATGCGTATGAAAGGCAAATCTGTTCATTGGTCGTTCCTGTATATTTACCCTCTGAATCATATGTTTTCACATCAGCCATAATATCACGAGGTATATTGATCAGTGAGATTTTCTTAGATGACGTATCCAGTGCAGCCAGGAAAATGGAATCTGCCTGTCCTGAGCCATTCTCCTTAAGATATTTTTTATCACTGTTTATACTCTCTCGGTCTATACCCATACATAGAACACTCGTTATGTTCTCATTATAGCGATATTTGTGGCCTTTGTAAATAACCAAATCTCCTTTATTTTTGACATCTGCACCATCTATGCCATTGGTCATATCCACATTTCCCTTGAACAGGGAATTTTTTCCAAAAGCTCTCAATGCAAAAAAGGTTGCGACAGCCAGTACGATCAGTACAACCAGTACTATGAGGATCCTTTTGACTACTTTTTTAGCCGACAATTTCTTGCCCTTCTTATTCTTTTTTGGTTTTTCTTTCTCTTCTTTCGGCTGAAATCCCTGAAATTCTTCTTTGGATTCCACATTTATATTTTGTATCTCCTGTCCCAGCTGATCATTCAGCATGCTGACATCATTTCTATTTTGCTTCTCTTTCATCTGTTAACACCGCCTGTACTAAATATCGATTATCTGGTTGTCCACCTACACATGTACTTAATGTTATGATCCGGTCATTTTCTGTTACCTTAACATCTGTACGGATATTACTGATCATCTCCCTTGTAGCCATTACATTGGCAAGATAATTCTTGAATACCTTTTTATCATCAAAGTTAAATGACTTTAACAAATGACGGCTATCATATTTATATGCTGCAAATATCTTATATGTGTAAGTTTTCTTTGGTGTATAAATATAAATTTCCGTATGTTTCCTGAAAAATGACTTTTCTTCAAACTTATGAAGATTCTGGAACATGGATCCATTTCTCATATTATGTCCATACAAAACAGTATTTGGATCTGTAAAATCCTTTTTGTTTAGCCGTTCTGTATAAATACATCCTGCAAACTCCGGTTCATTCTTATAATTGTATTTCAGATAATGGCTGTCATCTTTGGCATTTTGTGCCACCGGATAATCAATCCTGGTCCCCGGAACATACACCCATGCATAAACCTCTTTATTGATCTTCTGCAATTTGTCAAAATCAATACTTTCACCATGCCTCACCCCTTCAGGAAGCTCTGGTTCTTGGCCATCTCTCTGTGTGTACTGGCTGTTTTCAATGACCTCCAGCTCTTTCTGAAGCCTATATGCCTGGTATTTGTTCCAACCCAGTAATCCAAGACAGATCACACAGACAATGACACCAATACAGAAGATGATTTTCCATATTTTTTTATTCATACTGCTCCTCCACAACTGTTTATTCGCTACCTATTGCTATTATAACCTTTTTATCAAAGCCGGTCAATTTTTCTAAAAATCCATTGCCATCTTGCTGGATTCTTCTTCCGACAGCTCTGTAACCTTTGTTTCCATCACCCGATAAACTCTTTGGCACATATTCAAAACGCTTGGTCTGTGAGTGGTAACAATACAGGTTTTATTTGGTCTCTGCTTAATAATATTGCGGAGAACTTTTCGTTCTGTCGTTACATCTAAAGCCGAAGTTGCCTCATCCAATAGTAAAATTGGGGCATCCCGCAGCACTGCACGGGCAATGGCAATCCTCTGTGCCTGACCTTCAGAGAATCCACGTCCTTTCTCTCCAATATTGACATTGATGGTATCATCCATATTTTTCACAAAATCCCAGGCACAGGCGATTTTTAACGCCTCTATGATTTCTTCATCCGTTGCATCTTCTTTCACCATACGCATGTTATCCGCAATGGTACCGGAAAGGATCGTATTTCCCTGTGGCACATATGCAAACAAATGTCTTGTATCCGCATTCATCTCAACGGTTCTTCCGTCAGATGCTTTTAAAAATGCAGAACCATCTTCCGGTCGGATCAACCCAAGGATCAAACGGATCATGGTAGTCTTTCCTTCGCCGGAAGGGCCAACCAATGCCACGATTTCACCAGGAGAAGCTTTAAAAGATGACTCTGTAATCACACGGTTTCCTTTGACATAAGAAAAATCAACATCTTTCATGGCAACTTCAAATCCATCTTCCACATATGTATCCAGCTCAGAACTGTCCGGAATGTGTACCTCTTTCGGCAGCTGAGCCAGCTCTCGTATACGATGGGCAGATATAGAACTGTTTAAAAAATTTGGAATAATCGAAATCACATTATTAAACGCAGAATTCAGGTTGCCCCTCTGCTGCAAGAACAATGTCATCGTTCCATACGTAATATCATGGGTCCACAGACGGAACAGACAGTAGCCAAATGCCGCATACTGCACGATCATTCCCATGATTGACATGAATACCCCTGTCTTAATAGAGAACATATTGTACTCCAGACTTACATCCTTATATTTGCGCTGCCATTCCCTCATCTTCTTCCCATATAAAGAAGAGATGCCAAACGACTTGATCGTATCAAAATTATAAAAAGTCTCCACTTCGAACGTCATCATATCACTGTTCATCTCTTTGACTTTTCTGGCATACTCCCTCTGCTTCGAGATCAAAAACTTCGACATCATAAGCATAACCGGCGCACTGGCAAATGCAAGCAGAGACATAATCTTATCATAATGCCAGATGACAACAAACGTAGCGATAAAATTATAGACTGCGATCACAATCGTCGGAAGCCAGCTGATCGCATTACTACTGATCGTACTCACATCACTGTTAAAACGGTTCAGCACATCGCCATTGCTGTACTTATTAATCTCCAGCCAGTCTGCATCTATAATCTTATCAAATATATCCGCCTGAATATCATTATTAATATAGATGCTCAGCTTCGCTGACACACGGTTGATCACATTGGAAAATACCAGACTGAACACCGCACTTCCCACTGTAATCGCAATCATGATCCACAGCTTGCTCGTCTGATATCCAGTGATAATATCAATCATATATTTGCTGGCAACACTACTCACCAGTCCCATGGAAGTACTGAATATTCCCAGAAATGTGTAAAAAGCAATGGCACCTTTATATTTTTTGCTATAAGAAAAGATCCATTTCCAGTCATCAATAATCTCCGAAAATGTCCCATCCTTCCACTTTCCGATTAAAATATCCAATGACTCAAAGGAAACTTTGTTCTTATTCTGATTTTCGTTATCATTTCCGTTCATATATAACTCCCTTAAATTTAATTTATCAACAAACTGTGTTGATTATAGCATAATTTATCACCATACACGAGATTTAGATAATAAAACACGGAGATCATCTACTTCTCCACCATTTTATATCAGATGAGGGATGACTCCCGCCTCTGTAGGCGGTGAGCAACAATTATGTATCAGTGGCGGATTTCAATCCCCCATCTGATATACGCTCCGCGAGGATGCGCAGGAATTCGGATTGGAAGTATGTCTGCTATGCAGACCCGAATTCCGCGCCAAGACTCGCGAGCGAGTCTTGAATTTCCAATTCATTCCTCAAAAATCCTTCTTTTAAGCCAAGCGTCCTTTTTTCCAAAACATCTGAAATTTTAAATCTGACTTCTAAAAATATTTGCTCTGAAAAATCTGCTGATAAATCATTGGTTCCGTAGAATGTTTTTCCGAAATAGTATATAACTCTTCCCATTGTTCCTGCGTCAACTCCGGAAGATTTTCACAAGTAGTATTATGGAGTGATGTTTTTAAAATTAATAAAAATAATTTTGTAATATTCATAAGTTTCTGATAGTCCTTTGTAATGAAATGTAAATTTAAAATCATTATATCATCTACTTGCAAAAATACACAACTCCAAGAAATTAATTATTTTTTTGCTATATCTTGACTTTTTACCTTTTTCCTATTATTATTAAACAAAGAGATTTTACGGAAGAATTGTCTATCGGATTATAAATGAATTTAATGGTTTAAGAAAGGGGATTTAGAATATGAAAAAAGTATATCAACATCCACAGGTAGTTGTGGAAGAGTTTGCACCAAACGAATATGTAGCAGCATGTGGAGAAAGTGGCACAACTTATTTATTTAATTGTAATGCTGGAGGCGGAGCAAAGGGCGATGTTTATACAAATGATGGACAAAATTTAACACAAGGAACACGGAGTTATTACCATGCCTGTAGTAAAAAACATGAAGCCAGTTCTACAGAGGAATTTATAAACGGATACTATATTCAAAATGGCGGTAATGATAAGAAAACACATACTGTTGTAGATTCTTATTTTCCTTTTCAGTCTCATGAAGAAAGTTATCCTACAATTCCTGTAATTATTTGGACAGATGGTGGAACGAATGTCCATGCTACTACGGATTTAGATCAAAACAGTTGGGAAACAGCAAAATCTTGAAAAATTATTCTTAATTATTCAATTAGATGTTGATATAAAAAGGGGTTGTTGCAAAACGTGGTGAAATCTGAATGATTTCACCACTGGAGCACAGCTCCTTTCCTTTTTATTAAAAAATCTGGCAAAGGAACCGTATAACGGTTCTTTTTCCGGATTTTTAGCATACTTTAATAAGTCCTGGCTGATCAAGGTATAAATTTATGCTGTTTTCAATTCGAATAGATGACTTTCCAATCGTTCGTGTTGAATCTTGGCGTGAAGTTTATTAATATTATATCCCATGCAAAGCAAAAGGAACTCTGTTTTAACATTCGTTTTTCCACACATCAGAAATCTACGGAAACCATAGTCGTATTTCAGCACTCCGAACGCACCTTCCACCTGAATAGAGCGATTCATACGATACTTCTTCCCTTGTGGGCTGAGGATATTCTTTAAAGATACTTCTCTTTTCTCAACAAACACTTTTGAAACATACAGCTGCTTATATCTCTTGGGACGAGTGCATTTTTTACCAAAATGCGGACATCCTGTGCAGTCCTCACAGCGATAAATATCCTGTCTACTAATATAGCCGGTTGTACTTGTCCGTCTTCTTTGTCCCACGTTCCACAGAATTCGGCCGTTTGCACAGATATAACAGTCTCCTTCCTCTATGTAGGTCATGTTCTCACGCCTTCCGATCTCTTTTTTGAAGCTTCGTTTTTCCATTTCTCGTAAGTCAGCAGTTTGATATATGGAATCTTCCGTTCTTTTTCCAGCCATATGTAATTCTCTTCATTTTCATATCCGGCATCCGCTGTGATGCTTTCGTATTTGTACCCAAGATTTTCTTCCAGCTTCTCCATAAATGGAATCAGGGTATTGGTTTCACTCCGGTCTGCAAACACGCCGACACCCATGATGTATTCACTGTCCACTCCGATTTGTATGTTATACCCCGGTTTTAGCTGCGCATTTCTCATATGGTCGTCTTTCATGTGTATAAAAGTCGCATCTGGATCTGTCTTGGAATAGCTGTTGCGCCCTTTGAAGTTCTTTTTATGGATATCATATTTTTCCTGCCTTTTCAGACATGATTCCAGATATTCTTTGTCACGCTGGATCTGACTTTTTCGTTTTCCACATCCATGGACTTCCTGGATCCCATGTTGTTCCATGGTCATTTTTAGATCTTCTATGGCTGCATACAGATCATCTTTTGCGGTTTCTGGCTGAAAACCAGAACCTTTCAGGTATTCCCTGTTGATCTCATCTACTTTTTCAAGCAACTGGCCATGCATCCTTGCTTCATGTTTCCCAACTGATTTTTTCCATACAAAAGTATATTTGTTGGCTCTGGATTCAACCTTTGTTCCGTCAATAAATATGTTCTTTCCTGTTACTTCCCCAGTCTTTAACAGGAAGATGGCAAGCTGGCTGAAAAGGCCTTCACAGATACCAGAATGGAGCATCTTGCGAAAACGAGAGATCGTGCTGTGATCAGGTACTTTTGCACCTGCCAGCAGCCAAAGAAAGTTAATATCACGCCGACAGGCTTCTTCTATTTTTCTACTGGAATAAATGCCTGGGAATAAGCATATACCACAATCTTGAACATCAACTTGGGCTCGACTGCAGGATTTCTCCCTTTATGAGAGTACGCCTTATAAAGATCATGATAATCTAATTCCTCCAATACATGGCTTAGCAGTCTGACCGATTCATCATTTGGAACCAATCCTTCCAGATTTAATGGAAGAACCAGTTGATAACTGTCATGAAATTCGGTATAATTTTTATGGTATTTTAATTTACTTGACATATCTTATTATACCATGGATGACGGGTTCTTTGGAGCCTGCTTTTCTATTTTTAGACATAAAAATGGAGCCATTGCTCCACAGATGATTATTCATCTATTTTGCAACGGCCCCTTTTTATGTCTAAAATTAATTATTTGCCAAACATATTTCACAAGAAATAGACGACTCTACACTTCTTATGTTATATTATCCATATATCTATTAGATTGAGATTTATGACTTATAAAATTTTCAAATCACTGGGGAGGAGAATTTATATGGAACCATTGGAAGATGCTACTACCGTGGAGCGTGCCCTTTTAAATCAGGCATCGAAAAATAAAACACCGATTAACGGAAGTATTGAATTACTTCCACTTTGTAATATGAATTGTGATATGTGCTATGTGCGTTTGAGCCGTGAAGAAATGGAACATCAAGGACGGTTGCGTACTGTGGATGAATGGCTGGATATTGCTAAACAGATGCAGAAAGCAGGAGTTCTATTTCTATTATTAACCGGGGGCGAACCTTTTTTATATCCTGAATTCCGCAGGTTATACGTAGAACTACAAAAATTAGGGATGATTCTAACCATTAATACCAATGGAACACTTATTGATGAAGATTTGGCAAAATTTTTAGGTGATCATAAGCCACGCCGCGTGAATATTACACTTTATGGTTCCGATGAAAAGGCTTATCGAGACTTATGTCATTATCCTGAAGGGTTTGAAAAAGTCATTCGTGGGATCAAATTATTAAGGGAAAATAACGTTGACGTAAAAGTTGGAGGCAGCTTAACAAAAGCGAATAAAGATGTGACAGATGAAATCATTGAAATTGGGGATCAACTGGATGTACCAGTCAGGATTGATACCTATATGCTTCCTGCAACACGGGAACGAAGTATGCCTTATAATCTTCAATCTCGTGTAAATCCTATAGAAGCTGCTCAGGTAAGAATACAGGCTCTAAAAAAAGAAATGGGCGAAGAACTATTTGAACAATATGCCAGACAGAGTGTGTTTACTGTGGAAAACATGATCCCAGATCCGGAGGCAGGCAGTCGTATGTCTTGCCTTGCAGGGAAATGTTCTTTTACAATTAATTGGCAAGGAGAAATGCGTCCATGTGTCATTCTCTCCAATCCATCTATTTCTGTATTTGAAGTAGGTTTTGAACAAGCTTGGGGATATATAATAGAAGAAGTTCAAAAAATACGGTTAAGTTCCAAGTGTAGTACATGTACTCTGCGTCCTTTATGTAGAACCTGTGCAGCCAGTGCTCTGCTAGAGACAGGCAGTTATAATGAAGTTCCTGACTATATGTGCCAATATGCAAAGGAATCCCTGCGGTTATTAAAATTAGAACTGGAGAAAAATGAAAATGAATAAATTATTTCAAATTGGAGATTTTGTTTTTCGGTTAGATTATCCAGATGAAATCACTCCTCCGCCGAATTTTATGCTATTTGAAACAGAAAAAAAACAACCACAATATTGTTATCATATTAAAATTTCAGAAACCTTTCCAAAATTAAAAGGAGACATCGTTGCAAGACGCCCAGATTTAATAGTGTTTCAAAATCATGGAAAAGAAAGCAGACTCATAGGTGTCAAAGGAACACCGGGGTATTATGCTTGCTATAGAGAAGTATCAAACAATCAGGCAGAGATACTATTGGCACCAGACAGATTGGCAGGATTAAATATTGATCCGGTATTCACATCACTTTTGGCGCTGGAACGTCGTTTGGTAGAACAAAATAACATGGTTCTTCACTGTGCCTATGTAGAATACCGGAGCAAAGCCATTTTATTTTCTGCTCCTTCTGAAACAGGGAAGACGACGCAGGCAAACCTATGGGAAAAATACCGTAACAGCCGAACTATCAATGGTGACCGCGCTCTCTTGGGAAAAATTAATAATCAATGGATGGCTCAGGGTTGGCCGGTATGCGGTACATCTGAAGTGTGTAATAATGAAGCAACTCCTATCCAAGCAATTGTCATGTTAAGTCAAGGAAAAGAAAACCAAGCTAGACAGCTAAAACCTTCGGAAGCATTTGGTCTTTTATACAGTCAGATTACGATCAATGGCTGGAACAAAGAAAGCACTGCCTCTGCTTTAGATTTAATCGAAAAGTTAATTGTAGAAATTCCAATCTATCATTTGAGCTGTACGATTTCAGAAGAGGCAGTTGAGTGTCTAGAGAAAATATTAAAATAATTTAAAAAATGATGTTTTTAAAATAGCTAGAAATACTTCTGTAATATTTATTATATATAAACTTTCCTTATAAATTAACAACTGGCTCCTTCAGACTAGCTCCACCATCTGCCTCTGTATTAAAAATCATTATGAAGTTTCTGATCCTGTATTCCATAACAATCCCAGTTCAACTACAAACTTTTCTGCAACTTTTTCTAAATAACTTAGCAGATGCTCTACATGGAAAACTTTAACTTCTTTTACTTTATCTGCTGAAACATCTAAATATCCCTGTAATTCCATCAGAACTTTCTTAAGATCCCTATAATCCACTTCCTCTATTCCGGGATCAACAGCCGGAATATCCAGCGTCACCGGTAATTGATATTGTTCCACCAAATATGTATTCATCTTTGTATAATCACCATAATACCATATTCCAGAGAAAAAATCTCCTATAGGAATCATCTGCCCCGTTCTTTTCAAATATGCCCATTGGACATTTTCCCGTAACAGAGTCTCCTGATGATTCTGATCCAGAAATACCACGATCTGAGGCAGATATTCTTTAAAAAACATCCGATCCACATAGAGATGAAAATAATACCCAAGACAACTAACATCTTTTAATAAAGATCGATACTTCTTTAAAAACAACTGCAAGTCCGGATATTCCACCATATTTCCATGAAACATAGGATTACGAAAATGAGACTGATTCTTCTGTGCATTATCATTCACCGTATCTGGAAGAAGACTCCCGGCCAAAAAATCATTCTGGATCCGAGAATCTTTAAATCCCATATCAATTTTCTGTAATTTTTCCAGCGCCATCTTCGCAGCTGTTAAATGTAAAATATATCCCGGCATAATATATTGTTCCTTTGATATATATTTTGTTTTTAGTATAATACTGGAGCAATCTTCACATGCTATTCTACTAGTTCTGTCACCACATGCCTCTTCATATTTAACCGATCCATTTTTTATGATTCTAAATACTGAAAAATAATTTCTGCATATTGATTTAATTCCAATAGCTGTGTGTCAGATGCCTTTGTGGAAATTTGATAAATAAATAGTTGTCCACATTCCAATTGTTGAATATCCTGTTTTTTAATTACCTTGTTTCTCTGTTCATCCTCTACTGTCAATAAATCCTGTTCATTCCAATACACATTTGTAATCTTCTCCTCTGAGGACACTGCGATACTATATCTTAAATTTATAGTGACTCAGTTGTCAAGACAAAAATCTAAGATTTTTATAATGAACCGATATGCTTGATAAGTTACGAGGAACCAGGGGAAGAATAGTTGGTCACTCCCCTGATCCATATATGCTAAGCTACATATGGTGACACCATTGCCAGATAGTAGCATTCAGCCGGTGTTTGATAATCAAGAGCAGCATGGCGCCGCTCAAAGTTGTAAGTGTGGATATATGATTCGCCCATCGGCTTTTGCCATCCATACTTTGGCGAATACCGTTTTCCTTTACAAAGTTAATATACTGCTGTCAATTTACATCCAAAGCATTCGTAGAGTTTTGCGAATCCGTTCGTGTGACACAAAGCATGAGCAAAGCAGGATATCCTTATGATAATGCTCCTATGGAGAGATATTTCAACACTTTGAAAAGCGAGCTCATTTACCTATATGAATATGATACCGAGGAAACTCTGTATCAGGCTGTAGAGGAGTTTGCATATGTTAAATACAATCATGTAAAACCTCACAGCTTCAATGGTTATTTAACACCCTATCAGGCGAGGATCGCCTAAAGGCGATACAATGCCCGATTTTGGATTGCCTGATTACTCTTCGCCAGGAGTTTTCAGTGTATGTCAAGGACAAAGCCGCCATAGGCGGTGCGAAGCATCCTTTACATACACAGGAGACTACGGTATTATCCAGGCAACAATCCAACATATTTTTTTAGCCACAAGTGTTACAAAAATGCTTGACCACAACATTACTCCACGATTTTATATTTTTCTAACAATTTCACCCGTTCCATACCTATTTGAATGCTGTTTTTTTCTTCCAATGAAGAATGTTTCCGATTATGACATAAATAATAAATGATTCGATCCATATACGCTATCGGAATTAAAAAATGATGTTTTCGTGCATAAGGATAACGATTGCAAATATATTCCTTCCCTGGAAACAGTGATGACATAATCCCTGTAACTGCATTGGATGATTTATTTTCTGCTGCATTTAAAGTAATATTGGCACTGTGGACACGATTTGCATCATTTTTTCCAAAAATCCCACCGTCCATCATGTCATTGAGCAATGCCAGACAGTCTAAAGAAACATCTTTGGGTTCTTTCAGACCCAAATCTTCCCATTGAAATCCTAAATATTCAATTCCGATATCCAAAAGATTCATGGTAAAATCATACATATGATATTCTTTTAATGTTTTCGAAAGATCCTTCCATGAAAGCTGATCTTTACAGGTTCTGGCAAACAACAAAATATCACATAGCTGACGGATACCGAACCCTGAGTGTAAAAAATGTTTCAAACTGTGACAAATCAGGTACAATAAATGCTCCTGGAGATTTAAGGTGAGAATATCGGTTCCCTGAATCTTCATATTATCACAAGTATCAAACACTGAGGTAAATAACCGGTTCAAATGACCATATGCCCCGGATTCCTGAGCAAATAAATCCATATGGATCTCCAGATACAAACCTGTCCCTGGATTCTGATAGCCAACTTCCTGATATTCTTTTTCACTATCCAATTCACTTCTCAAAAATCCTTCTTTTAAAAGGAATTCATCCATTGCAGGAAATTCCTCCCTTAGAATTAGTAAATCTTCGTCATTGGATATCCGTAAATCCGGTTGAACGTATAATTCACGACATACAATTCCTTTTACAATCAAAGGATGTAATCCAGACTGTCGCATCTTTTCATACAACATCAAAAACAAAAAACTTCTTCTTGTCTGATCACCTGCCTTTGCCAGGGTAGATGATTTCCATACCTGTTGCAACTGAGATGATGCCGTATGAAAACCTTCGCAACCAAAAACCTGCTGATAGATCATTGGTGCAACCGACTGCTTCTCTGATATTTGATAAAGCTCAACCCACTGGTCCTCTCCCAACTGAGGAAGATCAGAACAAGGCTGATCCCATAACGATGTTTTTAAAATAGCTAGAAATACTTCTGTTATATTCATTATATACAAACTTCCCCTATAAATTAACAACTGACTCCTCTTACTTTATCTGCCGAAACCTCTAAATATCCCTGTAATTCCATCAGAACTTTCTCAAGATCCCTATAATCCACTTCCTCTATTCCGGGATTAACAGCCGGAATATCCAGCGTCACCGGTAATTGATATTGTTCCACCAGATATGTATTCATCTTTGTATCATCATCATAATACCATATTTCCTTGAAACATGGTATTACGAAAATGGGACTGATCCTTCTGTGTATTATCATTCACCGTATCCGGAAGAAGACTCCCGGCAAAAAAATCATTCTGGATCCGAGATATAGTAGATCACTAAAACAAATGTCTTCCCATACGAACAAACGTGGGAATCTGTAAAAAAGCAAAAATTCCTCCAACCTAGATACCCTATATTTTGAAACAATCTATGTTAGAGGACTTTTTCTAAATCTATTTTCTTTACTTTTCTTATTTCAAACCTGAAAGAATATTGACTGCATAATATTTTTGCTTCTTTCCTGACAAACTCCTAATAATTCTCCCTTCGCAAGCAGAATACAAATTATCTTTCTTCAATGGTTCAACCCCATAGTAATTATAAAAAATGGTTTTTATCATCCTTTTTAAAAATCTCATGCAATTCTCCTTTTCATGCAATAACATACGTTATTCAATTAATCATTATAATATCTTAATTCACTTTTTTTATGGTATCATTTTCTATGCAACATATCAATACTTTTTCAAAGAGCAAATATAAAGAATCTGCTATCATTTTTGCATATTCAATGCCAATTTTAAATATATCTTTTTCTTCACTGCTCTCAAATATTTTCATAGAATCAATACACATGAATCCTAAAATTAAACTTTTTCCCTTTAAATTTCCTATTTTAGCAGTAAGCTCTTTAGATACATATTTCCCATCTATCTTAATCATTTCTACCGATACATCATCTATTCTATTTCTCTTCTGATCTGTTGTATTGCTCCTGGCAATCGTTAACATTTCCCAATTGTTATAATCAGCATCAAAAATACTATCATTTTTTATTAATTTAATACATACCGAGACTTTATCATCGCCTAGATACTCCTTGAATAATTGGTTATAAATTAATTCTATATAATTACATATATGTACACAACGATCCTTCACATCTTCTAAGGTCAAAATATTTAATGAATACAAGGATGAAGAATAGTCTCTCAAATTATGAAAAAATTTATGCATTTCAGTCGCTAATTCTTTATTTTTAACAAAAAATTTTCTTTCTAAAGCATTTTTTGCTTTGTTCGTATCAAATATCGTCTTGACAATATAAGAACAAATTGTAATCAAATAAATAAGCACAATCCCACTGAGAATATAAGTGAATATTTTATTTCCATTATAAAAAACCAGAACAATCGAAATCACGCTGCTAATAAATGCAAGTGGTTCCTTAATTTTTATATATAATGTTTTAAAAAAATTAATCATATGTATTTCCTCAAATATCACGTCACTTATTACTATAAAAAGCAATTTATCATCCGCTATGTATATTCAATAATATATTATTTCGTTCTATATTGCAATAGCAATATTATTTTCTATTCTTCAATATGTAGAATTTATTCTGCCTTCAATGTAATGTGTACGATTTCCGGTACGTTATGGAATCTTGGAAGCTTTTCTTTATGTGTCCCCAATCCTCTGGTAATGATCATATTTTTCACGGCTTTGAAATGATGAATTCCATCTACATATTCAGGAAACCATCCCTGATCTCCTCCATATAAACCACCAATCCCAGGCAAAATCACCTGTCCTCCATGGTTATGTCCACTGACAACCAAATCTATATTCCAGGTATCTGCAGCTTCTCCAAAAATAAAACTATCCGGACGATGTGCCATCATAATTTTAAAAGAATCCTCTGCCTGAAAAGATTCTAAAAATTTTAAGTCTTTAGGTTTCATGTCTTTTTTACTCATATGACCAGCTCCATCAAAAGCGAAAGCATAATCATACATTCCACCTATGGTAAGGTTGTTTCCTCTTATGGAAATATTTTTATACTCTTTGTCCAGAACAACTGCGCCAGCATTTCTCAACTTCTGAATCAAAGATTCATCTTTTTTCTTAATATATCCTTCCTCATGATTTCCCAGAGAATAATATACAGGCGTAACTTTCTTTAACTGCTGTATGAGATCAACAGCAACATGGCTGTTTTCACTGATATCATTCAACATATCCCCAACCATTAAAATCAAATCCGGATGCTGTTCTCTGATTTTTTCAACAAGCTCCTGATTCTTCTCTCCAAATTCATGATCATGTAGATCTGAAATCATGATGATATTTATGTTATTTTGAATTTTATCTGATTTAACCGTGTAATCAGACACTGTTAAATGATGGTATGAAATGTAAATCTCATAGGCGCAGAAGGAACCTGCTGCCAGAAATAAACATAATAAAATGATAAAAATTTTCTTAATCGGTTTCATAATAAGGTCCTTATTTATAATAATTTTATTTGTGATATTTGTTTCCAATGTTTATAAGTGTATCAGCTTTTACAATTGAAAAAAATCCTCCAACTTAGATGTCATTTGTATTTCATAAACCTACATGTGCAGTATAATAGGGACAAATCAAGAAACTCACCGTTTTAAGCGGGTTTGAGCGGGCTGGTTTGTCCCTGATTTCTTTATTGAGCTAAAGTTCATATAAAAGGATGTTGTGACAAAGGAGACTCTCTTCGGTGAGCCTCCTGTTTTTTCTAACCCACAATTTGGAAACTAACACGACTTAATTTTATCCAGCCTAATTTAGCAAGGGAAGGAGGTGCCATTGCCCCACACAGAAGCAGACAGAAACTATGGCAAACAAATTACTTCGTTATCTTGTTGCACCAGTTACAGTGATCACAGCAGTAATGTTCTTCTGTCAGTTCCTGTACTATCCGGCTGGTGGAAAACCTAATTACCTTCTGATGCTTCTTCTGATCGGAATCCTTTTCGGAATACATCGAATGTTCGTCTGGTTCATCCCAAAAGGTTATGACCTTGGTGGAGCCGTCGGAATGATTGTTTTTAATGTCTTAGTCGGAGGCATCATTGGCATGTTTGTCCTCGCTTGGAAAATCATAAAGGGCGGGGCTACCTCACCCTTTGCATATCAGCACTAATTGTAAAAATTATACAGCAGGGGTGGGAGGCGTAAATCAATGAAACATTCAGCACAGATCATTGTCTGCTGCGCTCAAAAAGGCGGGGTTGCAAAAACTGTAACCACTCATAATCTGTCCATAGCTCTTAGCCGGACTGGGAAAAAGGTTCTTGCAGTTGATATGGACTATCAGTCGAATCTGACCTGCTGTCTCGGAAACCATGCGGCTTGAAATGGGTAGTGAAAGGTTTTTAGCTGATATCCTCACTCCTCTCCGCCCTCTATACGATTTAAATTCTTGTTTGTTCATGTTCTTTACTCTCTCCCATAAACATCTTGTTGGTGCTAGAATATAAATAGTACAAGTCAAAATGAGAATTACCAATCTATTATTTCATGGTACAATGTAAGTACCGCACTGAAGGAGGATCTCATTATGGCAAAGCACTATGACAAACAATTTAAACTGGATGCAGTCCAGTATTATCATGATCACAGAGACTTAGGACTGCAGGGCTGTGCATCAAATTTAGGAATCAGTCAACAAACATTATCACGTTGGCAAAAGGAGCTACGTGAGACAGGTGATATTGAATGCCGTGGTTCCGGTAATTATGCTTCTGATGAAGCAAAAGAAATCGCACGATTAAAACGTGAACTTCGTGATGCACAGGACGCTCTTGATGTACTAAAAAAAGCAATCAACATTCTGGGAAAATGACGGAAGCCATTTATCTCGAAGTTGCTGAGAAGGCAGAAACTGCCCATAAGGCTGGACGCCGGGTTTCTGTCTCCGGAATGTTGAAATATCTCGGCGTTTCCCGTTCTGGTTACTGTGCATGGCTAAAACATGTTCCTTCAAGCGCTGAACAGCGTCGTGAAGCGGTAAAAGCCAAAATCAAGGATATTTATAATGAATCAAAACAGAATTACGGTGCCCCAAAGATTACCAAAGAACTGAGGAAATCAGGAGAAGTAATCTCTGAACGTACAATTGGAAAATACATGAGGCAAATGGGAATTAAAGCACAATGGGTAAAACCATGGACTATTACCACAAAAGATTCTGACTTCAGTAGCGAATTGCAAAATATCCTTGATGAACAGTTTAACCCGGAACGCCCAAATGCTGTCTGGTGTTCTGATATCACATATATCTGGACGATAGACGGATTTGTTTATCTAACCAGTATTATGGATTTATATTCCAGAAAAATCATTGCCTGGACACTTTCTAAAACACTGGAAGTATCCTGCGTGATTGAAACAATAAATAAAGCAAAAGCAAGACGTAAAATCAAAGAACCACTAGTTCTGCATTCAGATCGCGGCAGTCAATATGTATCCAAAGAATACAAAAAAGCGACTGTTGGTATCCAGTGCAGTTATTCAAAAAAAGCTTATCCATGGGATAACGCATGCATCGAATCATTTCATGCATTGATCAAACGTGAATGGCTGAACCGGTTTAAAATCCGAGATTATAATCATGCATATCAATTGGTTTTTGAATATCTGGAGGCATTTTACAATACAAAACGTATTCACAGTCATTGTGACTATATGTCTCCAAATGAGTATGAAAAGTTGTATCGTAAAATCCAGAAAAACGAATTGCAGATGACAAGTTAGGATGAGGAAAAACTCATTTTAACTTGTACTAAATCTTGACATAGGACCATGTATCATTTTTATAAAGATTGATAATAATCATAAATGCAATTTTTTATTACCTGTTCTCAATATAATTTCTAAGATTACTCCAATACAGGTACAAACAATCAAGCACACTCCAAAAATAATCCAAGAAATAGAAAACGCATACAACTGCTGTTGAAAATAGTAGTAAGCAAAAAAAGTATGAGTTAACCAAATATATTGAGAATATTTACCCTCAATAGTTAAAATGTATCTTAAAGGCTTGAAAGCCCACTTACTGTGAAGCCAATAAATTAAGCAAACTATTATTACTGGTGCTATTAAAAAATCGATTTTAGTTGTTATAAATGTTCTGATTCCCACTGAAAACATGAAAGCAGCAAAAACACCAATTCCTACTAATTTGTTTTGACACCCAAAAATTTTTTTTAAAATATCAGATTCGGCAACAAGCATCCCAATATAAAATGTTATCAAATAAGTCAAAATACCTGCTTCTGTATCATTATTCAAATATAATAAAAGAGAAAGCAGGCAAATTACGGCTATACTCTTAGTAAAAAAGCTTTTCCGATTTCCTTTACCTATCGTTCTCCGGATAAAAATAAACAGTAAAGGAAAAATAACTAATAGTCTTAAATAAGTGAAAACATACCACCATTCCTTATTGTAAGTACAAGCTATTCCAAAAATATTTTTAACAAACTGCAATGGAATAAAATTATATATATTGTTGTAAAATCCATATGGGATAAAAACAATAAAAACTATCCAATAACGAAAATAGAATTTCTTTATTGATTGAAGGATTTCTTTATATCCTCCAAATAACGTCCACTTACCACTCTGAGCAATTGTCATGTTTTTTTGATATAGACCATAACCTGAGCAAAAGGAAAAAATTGCAACACATATTCTCCCAAAATAAGCTATGATCGTCTCTAAATGAATAAGTCCAAAATCAAGTGGCGCATAGTAGGAAACTGAAACTCTATCAGGGAATCCGAACAAATGATGAAATACCATCAGCATAACAGCAATTCCCTGTATTATTTTTATATCTTCTCTTGATGCATATTTTTTATCCATTGTCCCTTCCCTTTAAAAAAACATCTTATTCAAAATAATCTTCCTCCGGTTTTCTCACAAAAAATGAATTCTCCAATCGTTTTGTCGGTTTATAAATTGCAATCAAAAATCCAATTTTTTCTTTTATACTTGCAGGAGAACAAAGAAAAAACCCTTTATTTTTTTATCTGTACCCATACTTTTAACTTAAGTTCATTATAATGTTGGCTCTTACGCAATAATTGAATTAAATTATCCAGCAAAATGTGCAAATATAAATTTCTTAAATCTGGATATTTCAAGGTGACTGTATATTCCGTTTCATGAGATCCATTTGCACGATTGTTGTGGTCAAGCAATCCAATGGGCACTGTATCACATTAGGCGACTCATCCATATATCGTCTGGCTTTGCGACGTCCAACTTGATAACCGCGTGCTTTCAATTGAGCAGACATTTGTCTTGCACCCCAGGTTGACTAGCTCAATGCACACTATGATATATTTTCGATAATATCATATGCATTCTTCCTTTCAAATTAATAATTTGCCTTAAATATCTAATATAATTTCTTATTTCAATCTTCTTTATTTCTTTTTTTGAAAATGGTATTTTCATATTCTTTTCCTCAGAATATATTTGAATATTCTCGTTAAAAGAAAATAGAAATGGTCCTTCCCCCAGAGATTTTGGATAATGTTTTAACGGTTCACGATATACATCCAAGAAAGTAACTTTACATCCGCTCATCAATAAATATAGATCTAAATTTTTATGTATCAATGATGTCTTATGCATAACAGTCAATAATAATTCTTTATTTTTTGAAAAGCCTACGTTCAAAGGAATTGTTCCATCCATACAAATAATTTCTTTTGCGTGATTCCAAATATATACTTGATCTCTTAAGGATAATTGTTCAGGGCTAATCAATGAATATCCATTATATTCTAACCATTTTGCAATATATTCCTCTCCTATTTCAGTTCTTTTAGCTTTCAAATAATTCAATCGAGTAAAATATACTTTATCCAATTGTTTCTTCCTATACACATGCCCATCTTCCTTCACCTTTTCGGCTATTGCACAAAAAATAGATTGAAATTCCTTTGTATACCATATACATGGACGACTCGAATACTGAGGAACAATCACTTTTTTAAATCTCGTTGGTTTTGTTACATGAATTAACTGTTCTTTTTTTATCCCTAATAGTTCAAAAAATTCTAAATAATTACCAACGGGCTCTTCCTCTCCAATAAAAACTAATTTCATCCGCTCTTTTTCTCCATTTTTTTGAGAAAAAAACCACATTCTTCCAATTTGATCAACAAGAAAATGACCCCAATGTTTAAAAAATACTCCGAAATACACAACAGATTCATTTATATAGTCTTCTTTATCCCACGAATAGTATCCTCCATGTTCTGCCCAACCTCCATGAAACTCTGATAACTCAACAAAATCATTATATTCATTACATACTCCACCAATTCCCCACATTGGTCCATTATCTCTATAGACTCTTGGAAGTACAATTCCCTTTTCAATTTCTTCACATCTCATGCATTCTTCATTTTTATACATATTATATTCGTTTTTAAACCCATACTGTATCATATTTATAATTTCCTTATTGCATAATAGAAATGTACTTATTTAGTTTTTGCTTAAAATTTTCAAGTTTACATGCTTTATATATAACATTTTTATTTTTATTCAAAATACCTTTTTTTATTTTTTGTTCATAATTTGACCTTGGCTTCCACTCATTAAAAAATTTAAATGAAATCTCAGATTGAAATATCTGCATAATTAGGTTATCTCGACTTTTACCATTAGATTGAACTAATTTTTGACATAAAGAACAACAATAAATGTCAATATTAAAAATATTATCCCAAATATTTTTATTAATCAAATCATCTAATTGGTTTATATTAAATATCTTCTCCGAAACTAACTCAACTGCCATTATTATAAATTTACTTTCTGCAGTAATTAAAACTTCATTGATTTTATTAACTACATGATAATTTCTTCTAAATTTATCAATTTCTACTGCAATTCTTATATATGCTTTTGATTTTGCAATATTTAATGATCTAGTAGTAATTGAATCTGGTCTGTTTTCATAATAATATCCTGTTTTTTTACAATATATAACACTTTTTGCACACACCAAACTACATCTTGTCCAAAGCTCATCTTCATGAATTAATCCTGAATAAAATCTCAGATTATTATCATTAATAAACTTCCTCCTGTAAATGTACTGCCATACGGGAATGTAAAAACATTTCGGTCCAAAATAATTAAATTTTAAAAATGCATCTGCTCCAACTGCATGCCATCCATTTTCTAAACTAATTTCTCTTTGAGTCCCATTTATCATAGGATCAAACATAATCAAATCATACTCATGATTCTATCATCTATTTGCTCATATCTTTTACATATTTCCAAACTATTATCTGTAGATCCATCATTTATAATAATAATTTCAATATTTAAATAATTTTGTTGCATTACACTCTCTAAACATCTTTCTAGATATTTTTCAACATTATATACTGGTATAATGACACTTACTAATATTTCCATATTGCCTTGTATGATGTTTCAAAAAGTTGAAACTCATGTTTCCTTCCTTTTTCAATATTTCAACCATATGCCTTATATACTTGTTCTAACAGGTATCCATATAATGTTAATTTTCCTTCTTTTGTCCTTTTTTCTAAATCCATCTTATAAGTTAATTTGTGCATAACGTTTCTTTTTGTTAATCTTTCATATAATTCATCCGAATATGGTTGGTTTAAAACCTGATACATCTCAAAAATATCTTCATTGTTATTTGGCACGGTATTAATAATTCTATTTATTGATGGAATTTTCCGAAAACCAGTCCATAGCAAGTAATCTATTAATACATAATCAATAATCATATTATAATCTTTCCACCATTTTGAAAATGCATCTATCATATATTTGAATATAATACTTCCCTTTTGACCTGCCATGGAGAATCCACACCAATTCCCTTTACATGCCTCTCTTTGACATTTTATTGGATCTGCCATCCTCTGGCAGAAGAAATCTTTTGTAAAATACTCTTCTGGAATATGATCTGTAAAAAACACTGTAGAATCTACCCAATATCCTCCATATTTATATAATAGATAAAATCTTAGAATATCTGACATTGTCGTCATGGTAATGATTCCATTGTTAAATTTCTCAATAATATAATCTGGAATGGTTACGTAGGATTGGTAATTTTCTAATGTTATTAAATGAAGTTCAGCTTTTTCTTTTGGAATTACTTGCTTTAATCTAGTATGACACATATGTACTAGTTCTGGCATGCTTTTCTCCCCTTGCCACCAGCAACACCAAACCGGTACTTTTTCAAAACCATATTTTGTTTCATTGGTTATATTTTCTGTTATGCTTTTATAATCTTCAATCAAATCATCTAAATAGTTGTCTATATAACTGGAAATAGTCGTAATGTATCTTTCTTTTTTCCCTGGCGGTACTAATCCATCAATAAAAGTTTCATAAGCAACTTTCCATCCAAATACTTTTAATCGACCAGGGAAAACTTTACTTTCTCTAATAATTCGTTCTATGAAATGGTAAGCTCTTTGAAGAATTCTTTTTAATGTCATCCAAGTTCCCCCTTTTTTGTTTTCTGTATAAAACTAATTATTTTTTCCTTTATTAATAGCTTTTTATTTTTTTTATAGCTATCTTTCCATTCCTCCCCGATATTTTCCTTCATTAATTGAATTTTTTCTTTTTTTGTAAGCTTGCCATGATGTAGAATAGCATATCCATATTGAAATGCTATTTCTTTTTTTTGTTCCTGAAGTAGCTTTTCAATTTTTTCTTCAGAAAAACCCATAAGTTCATATAATAAGTGAAAATTATATAGTGGTTCTTCTATCTTCTCCTGTCCATATTTTGTCATTAATGAATCTTGATTGTCACGACTATAATGATAGAGAGGGTAATTATATTTAACTATCTGCTCAATTTGTGCCATTTTTATATATTGTAATATAAACCGGAAGTCTTCACCAATACTTATTGTCTCGTCAAAACAAAGCTTACCTTCTTCGATTACTTTCCTTTGGAAAATTTTATTCCATAGTTGCTGCAACAGTCGCTGCTCATATAATTCATACAAAACACTTTTTCGATTTACTATCTGGGTATCTTGAAAATCCTTCCAAGCAAATATATCTGTACGTTCATTCTTTACTTCATCATGATTAACATATCCACATATTATAAGCGCATTTTCATGTCTATAATATTCTTCCACCATCCGTTCAACATAATCATTTTCTACCCAATCATCACTATCTGTAAACATAATAAGTTCACCTGTAGCAAAACGTAATCCTCTATTCCTAGTATAAGAAACACCTCTATTTTTTTTATTGTTCAACAATCTAATACATGAATATTGATTACTCAATTCCTGACATATACCAAAACTATTATCGGAAGAAGCATCATTTATCAAAATAAGCTCTATATTCTTATATGTACTGCTGACTAACGACTTTACGCATCTTTCTATATAGCTTTCCGTATTGTATACAGGTATAATTATACTTACTTTTTTATTCATCTTGACTACTTCTCCCCAGATTTCTCTTATTCAAAAAAGATTTTATCATTTTTCCTCTCAACATCTATTTTTAATGGTTCATATTTTGATTTCAAAGCTTTTCTAAATGCTCTTTTTAGGAAAAAATCAACTCCAATCCCTTTTACTATATCCTTATATTCTCCAATTTGCAGCTTCATATGCTCAAAAAATGCTGAACTACTCCTGCTATCATTTATCAGTCGTATATAATTATCTATCAAATTTTCTAAATAGTCTTGTTTTAAATCCGGATACTTTTCTATTACATCAAAATATCTCTTTGTCAGATATTCAAATCGATCTTGCAGCATCTTTTCATAATTTGCTCCTTTAGACTGCATAACACTGGAAGCACGCATTCGATATATATATAATTCTTCATCTATAACAACTATCTTTTGAGCATTCATAATGATCTGATATGTAAAAAATTCATCATCTATTTTATGGCCTTCCTCAAATCTGATATTATCTATTAATGAAGCCCTGAATATCTTATTCCAAAGGAGCCCACTCTTCCAATCACTTAAAAATCTGAGAATAAAATCTTTTTCTGAAATAACTCCTATGTAATCCATAGATTCATGTTCTATAACATTTTTATATAAATATTGATATGCACACACAGAAATATCCGCTTCGTTAACTTCTAAAGAATCAAGTAATCTTTCAATATAGTTCCTTTTCACACTATCATCACTATCAATAAAGCAGACGAAATCACCCGTTGCAATATCTAATCCCTTATTCCTAGCACTTGCAGCTCCTCCATTTTGTTTATGAATAACTTTTATCCTTGGATCTTTTTCTACATATCTATCACAAATCTGAGGAGACTGGTCTGTTGATCCATCATCAATTAATAATATTTCAAAATGAGGATAAGTTTGAGCTAGTATGGAATCTAAACACTCTTTCAGATACTTTGCAATATTATATACTGGTATAATTATAGATACCTTTTGATTACTCTTCATTCCAGCCTCCTATGTGCTATTATCTTCTCATTATTCTATAAATTATATGTTTCATTTTATTTTTTCTATTCTTTAATGATTCTTTCTTTATCATTGATTTATATAATGATAAAACTTCCTCATTCTTGTGTGTAATAACTAATTCATTTATTTTTCTTTCAGTTTCGTCTTCACTAATACTATTGGAAAACCAGTCAATAACCTGTTCATTCATTAAAATCTTTAATATATTTTTCTCAATTTCCTGTTTGTTATCTTTTTCTTTTAATGAACGTATTATCATATTTGAAACTGAATTACGCCAATAATTTTGAGAATATTGACATTCAAAATCGTACTCGTCTCCAAATAATTCTTGATATTTCTGATAATTGGCAAGTATAATACTAAGGAAATCCATATCATATTTTCTACTTAATGAATTTGGAACACTCACATAATTATAAAAACATTTATCAATAGAATAGAAAGAATTACAATATTTCAAATACTCTACTACAAAAGTCCTATCTTCCCACGTCCTTCTGTTATTATCAAAACAAATACTATAATGATCAATTATTTCTTTTTTGTAAATTTTATTTACTGCAAAATCATAGATAAAATAATCTTTTCCTTCCGCAACATTAATTAATGGTGGTATAATATCTTTTTTTATTATTTCTTTATCTAAAACAATGTTTTTTTCCACTTTATGAAGATTGTGTGTCACTTCCCCACAATCATTAATATACTTCCATCCAAAATCAATACAATCTGGATTATATCTTTGAATTACTTCAATTATATTTTTATAAGCATTTTCATCTATAAAATCATCTGCATCTAAAAAAGAAACATGCGTACCTGTTGCAATTTTTAATCCTTCATTTCTTGCTGTAGATACTCCTCCATTTATCTTATGTACTACTTTAATATATTCATATTTTTCCGCATACCCATCACATATCTTCCCACTTCTATCTGTAGAACCATCATCTACTAAAATTACTTCCAAATAATTATTATCCTGCTTTATTAAACTGTTTACTGACCTATCCAAAAATTTCTCAGCATTATAAATTGGAATAATTATTGATATTTTTATATTGTTATCCATACTTAGTCTCTCTTTCAAAATTTTCATAACATTTAAAATTATACAGTCTGTCTTCCCAGTATCCTATAAATGATATTTTTAAATATATTTTTTTCATATTCATTCATGGAAACACTCCACGATAAGAAAAAGAAAATGCATGTATAAAAAATAATAATTATCAACATTTTCTGAAGTGAATTAATAATTAATATATATTTAAAAAACCATATGCTTATTATTGTTAATCCTATGGGCACAACAGATATCTGCATAATATTTTTCCAAAACCCTAATATATCTAATTTTGTAACTTTATAATAATAAACATTCATGATAATACCATTGCCAATCACAAATGCTACGCACGTGCAAACAGCTGCCCCCAATATTCCAAACTTAGGTATTACAATATAAGTGCTAATTACATTGATTACTGCAATAATTACATATACAATAGCTCTAAATCGATGCTTATTTTGTGCAACAATTGTCGCAAAAGCAATATTTTGTATCAATGGAATTGCTAATGGTAACATCGTCATCAGTCCAATATAATATGCATCTGCATAAGAAGCACCTGCCCAATAATAAATAAATTTTTTTCCAAATACAATATATCCAGATAACATAAGGGATACAATGTAGTACTGAATCCTTCCTATTCGAATTAATATTTCAGAAATATCCCCTATTGGTCGTTTTTCAAAAACATATGCTGTTACTCTTGTAGAAAACACACTACTAATTGCTGATGACATGTTTTGTAGCATACTTGTAAAAGTGCCACCAATATTATAAACAGCAACTCCTATTGTCCCAACCAAAGATCCAATTAATACTTTATCTGTTGCCCAGTACAGCATATCTACAATTGAACTCAAGAACATAAACACAGTAAAATTTATAATTTCCTTTAACAAATAAAAGGGCATATGATCGAATTTTGCTTGTATATTTAATTTTGTTTTACAATAAAATGGAAAAATAACCAGATTAAAGATTTGTATAATCAAACCAACGACAGCCATTCCAATTGATGCATATCCTAACAATAATACAATAAGATTCAAAACAGGTGCAGCAATTGTTACCAAACTATCCATTAGCTTTTTAAAAATATATTTTTCATAAGCAATCGCTATCATATTATACACACTGGAAATAAAAGAAAGTGCTGTACTAATTGTCATAATGACAATTAACATATTTAACCTTGCAATTTCTTTTACACTTAATCCACGAGCAAAAAAATCATCTGAAATAAAAGGAAGTACTCCTCCTACAATCAATACTAAGACTGCAAAAATTATATATATGACTATGAACATCCCTATCACTCGTTCAGTTTTTTCATGATTGCCTTCAACTCGAAATTTTGTTACATATCGTGATACTGCCCCACCCATTCCAAATGTTAACAAAGATAAATATCCAATGACAGAATTAGATAAACTATATAAACCATATTCTGCTTGTCCTAATATACGTAACATAAGAGGTGTATAAAATAATGGAATAATGCAACTGATAATCAAATTGAAATATGTAAGAATGGAACCGACCTTTAATTCATTTATATTTTTAAATTTTTTCTTCATTCTCAAAACCAACTCATTAATTTAATACTTGATCTAATACACAAAAATGTTGCCTACTATCTCTAGTCAACTTTTCTATATCTGCTTGAATTCCTTTTTGTATATTAGAAAAAACTTCATTTATTTCAAACTCATCTAAATTAGATAACTCAATACTATTTCCTAAAAATCCGATATCTTTAAGCATATTTTTACTTTTATTGCTATAAAGAATAGGAAAAACTTTCTGCTTTGCAAGTAAACTTAATATTATGGCATGAAATCTAGTTGCTACTACATATTCAGAACTTGCTAATTCATACAATACTTCTTTATAATTTTGTCCATTATAATTTAGTTCTTGTATGTATTTATATCGATTATGATTACAAAACATATTTTTTATTCTTCTAACAGCTTCCTCATCCCCTTCTTCTTTGCAAAAAGAAACTAATTTTATATAATATCCATTATTTAAAAAATGATTTATTATAGTGCTAATCATATTTTCATATTCCAATGCATAGCACTTGTACTTTCCATCTTCCTTGTCAATACAATTTATTACTGAAATATAAATTTGTTTTTTCTTTTTCTCTACAATTGGCATTGGATATGAAAATAAAATATCTGGTGCATACCTAACCGTATCAATTTTCTGAAACAAATTATAGGAATACTTATCTCGGAAGCAAACATCTTCAAGATTTATGAACATCTCTCCCATTGCATCCTTGTACTCTTTGGATTGATAAGGTCCAAAATTAGCTCCAACAACATAAAACGGATAGTGACTACTTTGATAATTCCACCACTCAATAATATTCTTCCATGAAGGATACTCCATAAAGATTGATCCGCCAATATATACAACAGCGTCGCATTTTCTCTTTAATCTCTCTTGATATCTGACACTAAGCGACGCTCGCACCTTATTTAAAAACTGATTAAATTTAGAATCTCTATCAATAACAACTAAATTTTTACAATCTTCAAATATTTTTTTATTTTCTTTATTTGACCATAAAAAAAAAGTTGCAGCAGGATATCGATTCACAATTGTTCGAATAAATAAATCATCTCCCAAATTTACTTTATCATAAGCATATAAAAAAACTTTTTTCTTCATTTTTATAATCCTATCTTAAATTTATTCCGCAATCTACATACATTTCTCATTGAGATTTTACACATTATAATTCCTATTTTATGTTTTAGTGATTCCCTATGATAATCAGCATATTTCAATCCAAGTGTTGTCAATCCATACTCAATCTTTTCTTTCGCAATATATAAATCTTCTTTATTTAACATTCTCAAACTACATTGATACGCATACATATAAGAATAAAATAAATTTAATCTTGCAATTCCGGATAATCTTGGATAATATTTGTCAATATATTCCTGTCTATTCTCTTTGCCTTCTAATCCATCTAAGCGCTTCAAAGAATATGTTTCGTTAATTATACTGTTTTCACGCTGAAAATAATTATAATATATATTTTTTATTGCAATAACTTTTTTAGCTCTTCCAATTACTTGATAGGACCAAAATTCATCCTCATTATATTTTCCTTTTTCAAACAATATATCCTCAACCATTGATCGTTTATATAGTTTATTCCATACTACCTGATACATCCCATTTTCTGTAATCATAGCCTCCAACGCTGATTCAGAATTATATTGAACAAATTGAACTTCTTTAGATTCATTTTTTAGTTCTTCCTTTTCAACTCTTCGAAAACCGCAAGAAACAATGTCACATTTATTTTGAATCATGATTTTCATTAATTGCTCATACATTGATACATCAATCCAATCATCACTGTCCACAAATCCAATATAATTCCCTGTAGACACTTCCATGCCCATATTTCTAGCATCTGACAAACCACCATTGCTTTTATGTACGACCTTAATTCTTTCATCTTTTTCTTTCCAAGCATCACATATTTCTCCACAATGATCTGTAGAGCCATCATTAACTAAAATAATTTCCAAATCTCGATACGTCTGATTAACAATTGATTCAATGCATCTATTTAAATATTTTTCGACATTATAAATGGGTACGATAACTGAAATCATTTGAATCTCTCCTACACTTTATACCTATTTCTGCTACCAGTCATACTTCCATAAATATAATTTAACAGCCTATACACTGCCGGAAAATATGCCGCAAGCTTTAATTGAAGCATTTCCTTCTTTGAATAATTTGCTTTTAACCGATTACTACTTAATAAATTGCATAATTCTATCCTTCTTCTTCTCTGTACTTCCTTTAATTCACAATTTTTATTATCTATTCTCATAGAACTAACTTTTTCTAATAAATATGTATATCTCTTTTCCAATAAAAATTTTATATTTTCTTCTTCCAGTTTAGATATTATATGAATTACTTTTAAAGGATCTTCCATTTTATGAATGTTCATACTGGAAGTAGCTGCTGAATTATCTCGAACCATATAATGATAAAATGGAATATCCTCAAAGACAGATTTTGAAGATTTTTTGAATAAAAAATAGTTAAACAACAAATCCTCATTTATTCGTATTCGTTCATCCAAACGATTTCCCCCAATAACCTCTCTTCTATATAACTTATTACATAATCCCGGTTCAACTTTATCCGCCTTTATTAAGTCATATACTCCCTGATAATTATCCTGTACCAACAATTCCCCTGTGTTATAGTAATAGTCAATCCTATTGGGAAAAACCATCTGATATCCACAATGAGAAATATCTGCTTTATATCTTATTGCATTTGAAAGTAAATGATCATACATACATTCTCCAATATAATCATCACCATCCACAAATCCTATATATTCTCCTTTTGCAATATCCAAACCAGTATTTCTAGCAGCAGATACCCCTTCATTTTTCTTATGAATAGGAATAATTCTTTGATCTTCTTTTGCAAGCCTATCAATAATGGTTCCCGTTGCATCTGTTGATCCATCATCAATAATAATAATTTCCAAATTAGAATAAGTTTGGTTCATAATACTCCGAATACTTCGTTCTATATAATTTTCAATATTATATGCTGGTACAATTACACTAATTAAAAGTTCCATAATAATCCTCTTTTATTTAATCAACATACCCTATTCCACTCTCTAAATCAGTAACCATTTGTTCTTTCTTTTCTTCTGTTAAATTTCCTCTTAATGTATAATCCTCATCATACATTGGTGCCGTTTTCATATACTCTTTGTTCTTTTCAAGATACTCTTGAGTTGTACATATAATTTTGGCCGGACTACCGGCTACTACCATTCCATCTGGAATATTATGTGTCACTGTACTGTTTGCACCAATGATTACATTATTCCCTATAGTTATTCCTGGCAAAACAACAGATTCTGCTCCAATAAACACATTATTTCCTATGGTAACTCGTCCAATCTTGGTATAATTCAAAAATTGCTTTGTACTGGCATCATGACATAAAATATGTACTCTAGGAGCTAAAGTTACATTATCACCTATTTCAATTAACCAACAATGAGATGGATCTAAAATAACACCATGCAGACGTCCAAAATTTTTTCCAACTTTCATGCCCATAGAAATTAATTTCTCAGTTGTATACTCTCCTCGAATTCTATAAATTAAATCTTTAAACTTCTCCATAAATTAATCATTTCCCCTTTATACTAAATTATTTAACTTTAAAATACCCTAATTGAAGAGCAATATTTTTTAAAATAAGTTTCCATCTTGGCATGGTATATGCTTCTCCACTAGAATTTATCCCTTGTACATCTGGATATAGTGGAAATTTATCAATATGAATTTTATCTTTATTTTTTTGAAAAATTGCAAAAAAACATATTCTATACAACTAGTTTCCATTAATCTCACAGCTTAATCGGATAGAAAAAATTTATTTAAATGTTCTATATTAGTTTTAAATAACCAAATTTGAATTGAATGATATTTTGGAGCATACAGAAAAATATTTTCCTTATCTTTTGATAAGCTTAATATTTGATTAATGTTGTTTATCCAGATCCTTCCACTAATTTTCCAAATACTAGATACTTGCTCTCTCTATAATTTTATCAAAATCACTCTCTTTTATATATTTTTTTATGTTATTCATATACTCATTAAATCTCACACTTGTGTTGTTATACTCTACTTTAACAAAAGGCCTAATAGTTCCAGTCATCAATAATATATTCATACTACATTCCCTTCTCTAACAATTCCTCAAACATCTTCTCTACTGCATCTACAGTGTCTTTCATACTGAATTTTGCTCCCCTTTTTTTTGCCTGATCTGTATAATATTTTAATAGTTCCGGATGATCTAATATTTTTTTCATCCCCTGATACACTCCCTCACTACTATTCTCCACAATTATCCCATACTCATTATTTTCTCCAAGCATCTCCTTCATTCCGGAACAAAGCGTTGTAACTACCGGTGTACCTACAACCAATGCCTCTGTCGCAGCGGTACTAAATCCCTCTTCAAAGGATGGACAAATAAACCAGTCACATCGAGCAACATATTTATACGGATTCGTATCATAACCAAGAAAAAGAAATGAATCCTCTATATTATTTTTTTCAAGATATTCCTGAATTTTACTCTGTTCTTCGCCTTCTCCTAAAATATAAATTCGATATTTATACCCCTCGCTCTGCAATTTCTTATGAGCTTTGGCTAAGCGCATAAATCCTTTTCGAGGACGAACTTTAGCTACTCCACAAATTTTTAAAACATCATCTTGGATAAATTTTTTATTTGTCACTTCATCCGTACACAACTTTAAAATTTTATCAGTTTCATTAGTATTGTATTTTACTGTGGAAATTCCTTTAAGTCCTGTTAATTTCTCAAAAGTGTCTACCACCGTCTGGGAGACACCAACCACCTTGTCAAATTTCTGATAAATTTTTTTTGCTTCATCCATGGAACGATATGCCTGTAAAAATTCTTTTTCATTTTCTGCAAAATGTCTCCATGCAATTTTAACCTTTTTCTCATCTGGACACCCTGAAATAATCCTTGTACAACTTCCTTCCAAATATGCCACTAAAATATCATACTCATCTTTTATGAATTTACGATACAACTTTTCAGGTGAAAACAGTTTAAAATATTTTGTATTCCCTCGGAACATTCTTTTATATACCGTTTTATAATGTACTTTATCTGATATAAATTGTTTATTTATCCCTACATCAAACAATGTCTGCACTGTTATATCAAATTTTGAATGATCCATATTGTTAACCAAATTCAACAACACCTTTTCTGCTCCACCATGCATTAAATCATGAATCAAAAATAATACTTTAATTTTTTCCATATTCTATGACCTTTTTCCACTCCAATGGATACTTTTTTCTTTCGTAAACCATTTTCAAAAAACCTACTTTTTTAACATTTCTAAGTATTACTAATATTTTACCTCGAATCTTACACTTTAAAATAAATTTTTTACGCTGATTCATGTATAAATTCCACAATACTTTATCTGATTGACTCATCCATCCTTTTCTATCCCAAAGATTCTGTAAATTATATTTTTTTTCAATTTCGATAAAATTATAAGGGCTATGTTTAGTGGCTACTTCAATTAATAATTCTAACAATAAATGTAATGTCGTGTCAGAGCAATACTGATACAACTCACTGTCATTTTCATACTTCTCCATTAATCCTAAATAACCATCTATACAATTCTCTATAGTTTGTTCTACTTTATCTAAACTTTGATGTGTTACAGAACCTTGATTATTTCTATACACAAAGTTTGCCTTATCTATATACAGAATATTTTTTGCTCTATAAAAACATTGTGCCCGAAATCTCTCATCTTCATGTCTATACTTATCAAATCTCAATTCATTCTTTAACAAAAAGTCTTTTTTATAAAAATAAGAAGAAAAATGTCTATAATTCTCCCCTATATTTTCCCATGGATTATCAATCATTTTGAAATCTCTTTGAAAAGAAACAAGTCTTGTTATATTTTGATTACTATGATAGTATCCAAAAGATATCATATCACATTTATAATTTAAAATTAGATTGACAATTTTTTCTGAAAAGAAATTAGGCACCCATATATCATCCTGATCTAAAAATGCTATAAACTCGCCTTTAGCTTTATATATTCCAAGATTTCTTGCAACTGCAACTCCTTGATTTTCCTGATTTATAATTCTAACACGCTTATCTTTATTTGCAATATTTTCTGCAATCTGTAAGGATTCATCTTGAGACCCATCATTAATTACAATCACCTCTATATCTTTATATGGTTGATCAAGTACCGACTCTATTGACGTCTTAATATACTTTTTCCCATTATATACAGGTATAATAACACTTATCTTCACTTACCTTTCCTCCTAATTATTAAACTTAATAATATTCCAAATGGATATCCCACAATCGCATACCCTTTTCTAGGAGCCTTTATTATTCCATCTCTCCATCTTCCTGCCAAAATACAGCTGGATACATAATGAATGGAATTTTTTAATTTAAACTTAAATGGTGTATTTTTGAATGATAAATATAATTTTCTTGTCTCTGCAAAACTATTAGGACTATTGTAATATTGCTTCCACATAGAATTAGTCATCCCTTCCGGTTGATACTCTACAAATTTTAAATTTTGATTCAGCACAAGAAAATCATACTTTTTGCTAATCTCAAGATGCATATAATGAGGATTAAAATTTTTTTCACCTGGAAAGCTTTTCATAGGAGCCACTTCTTTATAAACTTCTGTTCGAACTACATTTGTTCGATCACCATTAACAATCGGATATTTTCCAATCAATAAATCTATAAGATTTACTGTTTTTTGCTGTGGTAATAAATCTCCAATCAAACGATTGTCCAAATCATAATCCAGTCCGACAATTCCCGCATATTTCTTTGAGCCATTTTCTTTCCAAAAAGACACAATCGTCTCAACTGCATTTTCTGGCATGTAATCATCTGAGTCAACACAAACCATTAATTCAGTTTTTGCATACTTGATTGCGGAATTATATCCGGTATGCAGTCCACCATTTTCTTTTTTGATATATTGAATTTCAAATCCTGAATCTATTCTTTCACGCAATTCATACATCAACTCTTCCGTTCCATCTGTTGATCCATCATCGATAACCATCCAAAGGAAATCTTTATTCGTCTGTCTTTTTAGTGCCTCGTAACCTCTTTTTAATAAATCTTTTCTATTATAACTAGGCGTAAAAATTGTTAGCGTTTGCATATTTCTCCTATTTCAATAATTCTTAAATTTACAATATAATTTTAGACAACGAGTCAAATTTGAATATCCAACTACAGATTTCACATAATACAAAATCTTAATTTTTTTAATCCTATGGTATTTTAAAAGCCATTGATACTGCTTCATTTCCCTCATAATTTCTTTGATTCTTACATCATTTACCATATTATTTGATAGTAATAAAACACCATACTGATAAGCTGTAAAATCATAATATAGTTCATAAAACTTGGAATCTTTCGGAATATTTTTTCCTAATTCCACACATTCTTTTATATTATTGCTTAAATCATAAATATTTTTATAAGTCAAGCTATGTGAAATAGAGTTTTCCCTCTGACGGTATACATACGCTTCACTATTGCAATATCCAATAGTACGGCATTGTATAAGAATTCGAGCACACCAGTCAATATCTTCTGAAGTAATTTCCTTTTTAAAATATAATTTATTTTTTTTTAGAAAATCTAATTTAATCATTTTATTACAAGCAGACGCTATATATAATCCATGATCAATCATTTTTTCCAGAATATTTTCTTTATCGTTATCTTCTATTTCATCCAAAGACTCCAAACAACTAACCATTTTTTTCTCAATTTCCAGATACTTTTTATATCGAAAATTCAACACATCTACTGGTCTTCTCTTTAATTTGTCTACAAGATTTTCAATTAAATACACATCATCCCAATAATCATCACTATCCAAAAATAGAACATACTCACCTTTGCTAAATTTAATTCCTGTATTTCTAGCATCTGATAATCCTCCATTTTGTTTATGAATTACCTGAATTCGTACATCTTGTTTAGCATAATCATCACAAATCTTAGGACTTGCATCACTCGCCCCATCATCCACTAATAAAATCTCTAAATCTTCATATGTTTGATTTTTTACACTATCAATACATTGTTTTAAATATTTTTCTGTATTATAAACCGGAATTACAATACTTACTTTCAATTTTCATTTTCTCCTTATATCCATAAATGTAATATATCACTTTCATATCCTAATCCCCAGACCAAAACCATTTGAAAATAAAAAAACACAATATAAAATCCCATACCGGCTAGAATAACAATTTTTCTACTTTTCTCCGTAAATATGCGATGCAATAACCATGGCAACAAAACTAAATTAAAAATATCAAAGTATGTTGTCAATCTTCCAACAACCATCCCACTGGAAAATGTTGCAATAACATACAAACAAAAATTAATTACTGACATATTAATACAAAAATTAATATATTTATTATTTTCTTTTTCAATTACCTGCCTTCCAACATAAGCTAAAAAACATGGCACAGCTGCAATAGCCAATCGTATGACACTACTTCCTTTTCCTTGATCAGAGATATAACTAACATATCCTTTATACTGCGTTTCCATCAAAATTTGTCCAAAAACCGGAAATATTTTATCAAAAAATATACCTAAAATTAGTGAAAGAAAAATAACTGTTCTCATTTGTCTTCCCCATGGTTTTGTTATCCCTAAAAAATAGATAAATAATAGAATAATTGCTGAACCATGTATCGTAGATAACAATAATATTAAAATAATATATTCTTTCCACTTTCTATCAACTATCATATAAGAAGCACAGAAAAAAATTGTAACAACAAGAAACTGCCTCATTCCATTTACAAAATATGTAAACATCGTACTAGCAATTAATAGAAAGCAACTAAGTCCAAAATATTCCGAGTATTTCAGAAAGCCCGTCATAAGAGCTATTCCTGAAACCAAAGCAATCAAAAACAGCCATCCATGAAAATCTAATGATATAAATTGCTTATACAACACGGAAAGGAAATAAAAACCTTTATCTTTTCCAATGTCATCAAAATTAATTTGTGTAATATTAGATGGATATTTTTCAAACATTGCTATATATGTTCCAGTATCTGCAATACCACTTCGAAGACCACAAAAAAATATGACAACTCCGAAAAAAATAATTGCCTGTGATATATATGCTTTTCTTTTGTATTTTTGTCCGTCCCAAATATTTCGATAACTTTGTTCATTCCAAAAAAATATACCTATTGATAATATTAGAAATAACCAATAAATTTTCATTGTTTTCCCTTCCTTATTTTAACGATAATCCCTCCATCGTTTTTCTCACTACAATCTTTTTATCAAAAACAGTTTCCATCCTTTTTCTAGAAGCTTGTCCCATCCTCTTCTTTGTTTTATACTCTGTTTCTATAAAGTCTTTTAGTTTTAATTCCAAATCTTTTGCATCCCGTATATTTACGAGATATCCATTCTTACCATCTTCCACAGCTTCCATGCATCCATGAATGCGACTGGTGATTAACGGCCTCCCCATCGCTCCTGCCTCTAGCAAAGTATTTGCCATTCCTTCATGATAAGAAGGCAAAACAAAGCAATGACTTTTTTCAATAAATGGTTTCACATTTTCCTGATATCCATAATAATACAAAATTCCATTCTCCACCAGTGAGTCAATCCTATTTTTGTAATCATCTTCCATCGGTCCTACAATATCAAAAAAAATATTAGGATAAATTTTTTTAATATTTACTGCTGCCTTAAATAATTCATCCACACCTTTTTCTTTCATTATTCGACCAATAAAAAGAAATCTTATTTTTTTACTATCTTTGGGATATTCTGTGAGATCATATTCTTCCAAATCAACTCCCGCTCCAGGCAGAAGACATGTCTGATTTCTAGTAATAATACGATGTTTTAGAAATACACGCTGATTTCCTTCATTTTCAAAAAAGACTGTTTTTGCTTTTTTACAAGACATTTTATAAAGAAATATCACCATCTTTTTTACAAAATTCTCTGTTTGAAATGCAGTTCCCAGGCCAGTAATATTGATTGCATAAGGAATTTTTTGAATTCTGGCCATCATTCCTCCATAAATATTTGGTTTTATTGTATATGTAATTACTAGATCTGGTTTTATTTTTCTTAGAATCTGTCTATATTTTATTAAAAGTGTAAAGTCTGTCACAGGATTCATTCCTCTACGGTCAACTGATGTCTCAACAAATCTACAACCCATTTCTTGTAAGTTTTTAACCAATTTCCCATTAGGCAGTGAAACATAGACTTCATTTCCATGATTTAGAAGTTCTTGTATCAATGCCTTTCGAAATTTATATAATCCAATATCTAAATTTGCTAAAATTAAAATTTTCTTATTTTTCATAATCCACTCTTCT
This sequence comes from Anaerostipes sp. 494a, assembly GCF_001940315.1. Classification (NCBI taxonomy): domain Bacteria; kingdom Bacillati; phylum Bacillota; class Clostridia; order Lachnospirales; family Lachnospiraceae; genus Anaerostipes; species Anaerostipes sp. 494a. Next base: position 1,192,301 of record NZ_MJIF01000001.1, read on the forward strand.
TGCCGGGCATCCTACATATGTCCCAGACTTTTTAATGTCTCGTATAACAGTGGTTCCAGCTCCTAGAATTATATCACTTTTCATACAAATTCCTTGAATAATTTGTGACCCTGTTCCAACCTCAACTCGATCTTCTAAATGAACATTTCCTGACAAAAGACTTCCTGGATACAACGTGTTATATGAGCCAAATCTATCATCGTGTCCAACAACAGAACGATTACAAATCAAATTAAAATTCCCAATTTCAATATTCATTGTCAAAATTACAGATGCACAAATGATATTTCCTTTTCCCATTTTTACTTGGTCAGACATTATCACAGAAGGATCTACAAGATTAGGAAAAGTTAAATTTTTATTCTTAGCACATTTTTCAATTAACTTCTGACGGATATTCACATTACCAATTGCAAATGCCACATTTAGCATTTTGGAATAATGAATCAAATATTCTATTCCTCCAAGAACAGGATATCCATTAACTTCCATTCCTTTTGGTTTCCCATCATCAATATATCCAAGTATCTGATACATGTGTTTTTGTTGATTTATTCTCTCAATTAACCATTGCGTATCTCCACCCATTCCACCTGCACCTACTATTACAATTTCCTTTATTTTTTCAGTATCCATAACATATTCCTATTTACTTTTATCTTTTTATAGCTTCACTTCCTACACTGCCTTTAAACTTTTCCATAGTAGCTTCTCCATCTGCATTAATACCAGATCTTGAAAATACTTTTTGAAATGTCATAAAAATAATTTTAATATCTAACCAAAAAGAAAGATTTTCCACATATTCAATGTCAAATTCAAATTTTTCTTCCCAACTTATAGAATTCCTTCCATTCACTTGTGCCAAGCCTGTTAAACCCGGTAATACATCATGTCTATGTATTTGTCTTTCATCATACAATTCAAGATAACTTTTTAATAATGGTCGTGGACCAACAAAACTCATATCTCCAAAAAGAATATTAAAAAATTCAGGTAACTCATCCAAACTCGTGGAACGCAGCAACTTTCCAAATTTAGTTAAACGTTTCTCATCTGAAAGTAAATTCCCATTTGCGTCTAATGCATCTGTCATAGTTCGAAATTTATACAACGTAAAAATCTTATTTTGATATCCAGGCCTTTCCTGCTTAAAAATCACAGGACTTCCTAACTTCACTTTAACTAAAATTGTGACAATTAATAGTATCGGACTAGAAATAATAATCCCACACACTGACAAAATAATATCAAAAAAACGTTTCACATATCTCTGATACATATCATTTAACCCTACTCAAATACTTTTCTGATTATTTCAATAATTAATTGCATATCGGCTTCTGTATTCTTGATATCACTTGGCAGACATAAACCTCTATCAAAAATATCCTCTGAAATTGATTTTCTACCATCGTCATAGTGTGAGAAGAATTCACAATCTTTAAATACTGGCTGTAAATGTAATGGCTTCCAAATCGGTCTGCTCTCAATATTCTCTTTTTCTAAAGACTCTATAATGTCAATAGGCTTCACCCCACAATTTTTATCAATTGTTATGCATGACAACCAAAAATTAGGCTCTGCAATCTTTTCTTCATAAGGATTCATCCGAATCTCACAAATTTCTTCAAATGCTTTTTTATATGTAAAATATATTTCTTTTTTTCTCTGAATATGTTCATTAAGATGAATCAGCTGTCCTCTTCCTATTCCTGCCGTAATATTTGACATTCTGTAATTATATCCTATTTCTTTATGCTCATAATGTCTAACTGGCTCTCTAGCCTGTGTTGCAAGAAATGTTGCATGTTTAATATAATCTTCGTTTGCTGATGCTAACATTCCCCCACTAGATGTAGTGATAATTTTATTCCCATTAAACGAAAAAGCTGACATTAATCCAAAATTTCCAGTCTGTTTTTGATCATAAGTCGCTCCTAGACTTTCTGCAGCATCTTCTATTAAAGGTACATCATATTCGTTACAAATTTCCATGATCTCATAAATCTTAGCTGGTGTTCCATACAAATGTGCTAATACAACAGCCTTAGCTGTTGGATATTTCTCCAATGCACGTCGTAATGCTGCCGGAGACATGTTCCAGGTATCTGGTTCACTATCTACAAAAACAAGCTTACCATTTTCATAAACAACCGGATTAGCCGTTGCTGAAAATGTCAAAGATGGGCAAATAACAACATCTCCTTCTTGGATATTCAAATTTTTCATCGCTAAATGTAGTGCTGCTGTTCCCGCACTCAATGCTGTGCAATAAGAGATTCCTGTATACTCTTCCATTTCTTTTTCAAAATTATTAACATTGGGTCCTAATGGAGCAATCCAATTAGTATCAAATGCTTGTTGTACATATTCTTGCTCTTCTCCATGCATTGTTGGAGATGCCATATATATCCTTTTTTTCATTACCATGCCCCCATTTTTACTCTTCCTTAATCGTATATTCCGGTACGATTTTTTTCACAATCCGACGTATTTCTTTACTTTCTGAAAATGCTGCTTTTTCCAGTTCTTTTAAACTCTCCCAGAATTCTTCCTCTTTGATCGGGATTGGCTGTCCAATAAAGATCCTTTCATTTTCTGTTTCTTTCTTATTATCTTCATCAATCAGCAGTTCTTCATAAAGTTTTTCTCCTGGCCTGAGTCCTGTAAATACAATCTTGATATCTTCATCTGGTGTTAAACCTGACAATCGGATCATATTTTCTGCCAGATCCAGGATCTTCACAGGCTCTCCCATATCCAGAATAAAGATTTCACCGCCTTTTGCGTAGGCTCCTGCCTCCAGAACCAGGCTTACTGCCTCCGGTATTGTCATAAAATAGCGGATAATATCAGGATGAGTTACCGTTACCGGTCCTCCTGCTGCTATCTGTTTTCGAAACAATGGTACTACGCTTCCGTTACTTCCCAGTACATTTCCAAAACGTACTGCTACATATTCCGTATCGGATTTCTGATTAAACGTCTGGATGATCATTTCACAGATACGTTTGGAGGCTCCCATGATATTGGTCGGTCGCACCGCTTTATCTGTGGAAATCAAAACCATACATTTTACCCCAAAATCATTTGCCTGAGTTGCAACGTTTAAAGTACCAAATACATTATTCTTTATGGCATCACATGGACTGCTTTCCATAAGTGGTACATGTTTATGAGCCGCCGCATGAAATACCAGTTCCGGTCTGTATTTGTCAAAGATATTCCTGATTCTCTTTCGATTCTGCACGGATACGATCAGTACGATCATATCCAGTTCCGGATATTTGCGTTTTAACTCCATCTGAAGTTCGTATGCATTATTTTCATAATTGTCAATAACGATCAGCTGTTTCGGATGATATCCAGCAATCTGCCGACATAATTCACTTCCTATGGACCCCCCACCTCCGGTTACCATAACCTTGCGTCCTTCCACATAGGACATAATGGATGGGAGATTTGTTTTAACTGCTTCCCTTCCCAGAAGATCTTCAATCTGCACTTCACGAAGCATGGATACTTTCACTTCCGAATTGATCAGCTGATATAAGCCCGGAAGAGTACTCATCTTACAGCCGGTACTTTTACAGATATTTAAAATACTTTTCCTGTCTTTTGCCTTAAGCGTTGGAATTGCCAGAATGATTTCTTCGATACCAAACTGGATAACATATCTTGGTATTCTCTGTCTTCCGCCAACTACCGGTACTCCATTTAAGTATGTCCCCCATTTTTTTGGATCATCGTCTATGATACAGACGATATCCTTCTCAACAAGACTGCTGTTCTTAATTTCATTTAAGATCATACTTCCTGCTTCCCCTGCACCGATCAGCATCACAGGGATCTGTGGCTTATTCGGTTTTTGAAGAGGAACCCTTCTTCCTCCACGGAGTACACGAATCAAAATTCTTGGAATGGCTGCAAACAGACCCAGCCATCCAAGATAAAGAATTGCATAACTTCTTGGAATCGGAAGATTCAGCATATGCATTCCCACAAACTGAAATAATGTACTGATTCCCACTGCCTTAACCACATTGAGAAAGTCCATCACACTGGCAAAACGCCAGAGTGTGGCATACAAATGATACGCTGCAAATATGATGATCGTACAGAAAGTATTGATCCATGCAAACCGAAAAAGTGTATCTAAAAACATGGGATCGACCTGTGATGGCACAAATTCAAACCTTGTGAGTATAGCCATAGCAGAAGCTCCCTGTATCAATATAATATCCAGCACAAACAAAAGAATGGCTGCTCGTTTTCTAGCAAATAACTCCTTCATCTTCATCTTTCTTTTCTCTTTTCTCTTTTCATCCCTTATATCATATATTTTTTATTAAAATAACTATATTATTATAACACGAAATGAGCAACTTTCACATATCCCTTTATAAAAATAATTATTTTCCTTTTAATTTTGCCTTTTCCCATATAACTGAAAAAAACTTTCCAGTCAAACATTTTTTTGATGTTTTTCCAGAAAGCTTTTTTCTATTTTTTAAGTTTTTATACGTTAATTTCTGCTGTCATTCCCAGCACTTCTTTATTTGCATCCAGTATTGGCTGTACCACTTCATTGACAAATTCTTCTGTCTGCTGTGGTGCACGTCCTACGAAGTTCTTTGGTTCCATGATTGCTTCTAACTGCTCTCTTGTCATACCAAAGGCTGGATCTGCTGCGATTCTGTCTAACAGATCGTTTGGTTTTCCTTCTTCTTTGACAACTTTTCCTGCTGCCATAGAGTGTACACGGATTTTTTCATGCAGTTCCTGACGGTCTCCACCGGCTTTTACCGCATCCATCATGATATTTTCTGTTGCCATAAATGGCAGCTCGCTCATCAGGCGGCTTTCAATAACTTTTGGATATACAACCAGTCCGTCTACTACATTTAAGTATAGATCAAGGATACCATCAATTGCAAGGAATCCCTCCGGTACAGACAGACGTTTGTTTGCTGAATCATCCAGAGTTCTTTCAAACCACTGTGTTGATGCTACCAGTGCCGGATTCATGGCATCTGACATTACGTAGTTTGCCAGAGATGCAATTCTTTCACTTCTCATCGGATTTCTCTTATAAGCCATGGCAGATGAACCGATCTGGTTCTTTTCAAATGGTTCTTCTACTTCTTTCAGATGCTGAAGCAGACGGATGTCATTTGAGAATTTATGTGCAGACTGTGCAATCTGGCTTAATACATTGATTACACGGGAATCAATTTTTCTGGAATAAGTCTGTCCGGAAACCGGCTGACATTTTGTGAATCCCATTTTTTCAGCGATCATTCCATCAATCTTCTTGATCGTTTCGTGATCTCCTTCAAACAGCTCTAAAAAGCTTGCCTGTGTTCCTGTAGTTCCTTTAGAACCAAGGAGACGCATGTTTTCAATTACATGATCAAGGTCTTCCAGGTCATATACCAGATCCATCAGCCACAGGGATGCTCTCTTACCAACAGTTGTTGGCTGTGCAGGCTGAAAATGTGTGAATCCAAGGGTTGGAAGGTCTTTGTATTTTAATGCAAATTTGGATAACTCATTGATTACGTTAAGAAGCTTGGTACGAACCAGTTTCAGTGCTTCTGTCATGATAATAATGTCTGTGTTATCTCCAACATAGCAGGAAGTCGCTCCTAAATGGATGATTCCCTTTGCCTTTGGACACTGCTGTCCATATGCGTACACATGTGACATAACGTCATGGCGAACCAGTTTTTCACGTTCTTTAGCCACTTCATAGTTAATATCTTCTGCATGTGCTTTTAATTCATCGATCTGTTCCTGTGTAATGTCCAGACCTAATTCTTTTTCAACTTCTGCCAGTGCAATCCACAGTTTTCTCCATGTCTTAAACTTCTTATCAGGGGAGAAAATATACTGCATTTCTTTACTTGCGTAACGTTCTGATAATGGACTTTGATATCTATCGTTGCTCATAAAAACTCCTTATCTTTCAAAATTTCCACGAATATCTCTTGTTGGTGGTTCCATTGGATATTTTCCTGTAAAGCATCCTTTACAGATAGGAAGTCCTTTTACCATTTCTGATAAACGTTCTTCTCTTAAATATCCTAAACTGTCCGCTCCAATGATTTGACAAATTTCATTGACGGAACGGTTATATGCAATCAGCTGTTCTCTTTCCGGAATATCAGTTCCGAAATAACATGGCCATAAAAATGGCGGAGAACTGATTCGTACATGGACTTCCTTAGCTCCTGCATCTCTTAACATAGATACGATACGGTCGCTGGTTGTTCCTCGTACGATAGAATCATCAATCATAATGACTCTTTTCCCTTTCACTGCTTCTGCCAGTACATTTAATTTAATCTGTACGCTGGATTCCCGGCTGCTCTGTCCCGGTTTAATGAAAGTACGTCCTACGTAAGAATTCTTAACGAAGGCTGTTCCATATGGAATTCCGGATTCCAGGGAATAACCCAGTGCTGCTGCATTTCCTGATTCCGGTACACCTACTACCACATCTGCCTCAACCGGTGAATCCTGTGCCAGGTATCTTCCTGCCATAATTCTGGAATGATAAACACTGACACCGTCAATTTCGCTATCTGGTCTTGCAAAATAAATATATTCAAAAACACATCTTGCAGACTTTTCCTGTGGAAGGCACATATCACAGTTGGATACGATTCCTTCTTTTGTTATGGATACAATCTCTCCCGGCAATACATCACGGACAAATTCTGCTCCGATGGTATCCAGGGCACAGGATTCTGATGCCAGAATATATGCATTATCACGTTTTCCAATACAAAGAGGCTTGAATCCGAAAGGATCTCTTGCCCCAATCAGTTTTCTTGGAGACATAACGATTAAAGAATATGCTCCTTTAATCTTCTTCATGGCATTTGCAACCGCATCTTCAACATTTTTTGTTTTGACACGTTCTCTTGCTATGTGATATGCAATTACTTCAGAATCAATGGTTGTCTGGAAAATAGCTCCTGTCTGCTCCAGTTCTTCTCTTAATTCCAAAGCATTGATCAGGTTTCCGTTATGCGCCAGCCCCAATGTTCCTTTGATATAATTCAATACCAGCGGCTGTGCATTCTCACGGGTACTTTCTCCTGCTGTAGAATATCTGACATGTCCTACACCAATATCACCCTTTAATGTTTCCAGCTTTTCTTTGGTAAATACTTCATTACATAGCCCCATACCCTTCTTGGTACAGATATTTCCTTTCGGTCCATTGGTATCTGCTACAGTAATTCCACAGCTTTCCTGTCCTCTGTGCTGTAATGCAAATAATCCATAATAAATCGTCGAAGCTACATCATTTCCATCGAAGTCATAAATTCCAAATACTCCGCATTCCTCTCCAAGCTTATCAAAATTTTCTCTGCTCATCTTACTAATATCAGCCTTTCTTATAAACCAAGTCTTCTGTACACTTCTTCATATGCTGCCTCAACATTCCCCATGTCTCTGCGGAAACGGTCTTTATCTAACTTTTCATTTGTTTCTGCATCCCATAAACGGCATGTATCCGGGGAAATCTCATCAGCAAGGATAATTTCACCTTTATAGCGTCCAAATTCAATCTTAAAGTCAACCAGTCTGATTCCTGCTTTTGCAAATTCTTCCTTTAATACTTCATTAACTTTAAATGCATATCTTGTAATGGCATCAATTTCTTCTTTTGTAGCTTTTCCTAAAGCTATAGCATAATAAGAATTGATAAATGGATCTCCGAGCTCATCATCTTTGTAGCTGAATTCCAATGTAGGCTGCAACAGCTCAAAGCCTTCTTCGATTCCTAATTTCTTAGAAAAGCTTCCTGCTGCGATGTTACGTACAATAACTTCTAATGGCACGATTTCCACTTTTTTAACAACTGTTTCACGATCGCTTAATTCCTGTATATAATGTGTTGGAACGCCTTTCCTTTCCAGAATCTTAAATATATAGTTTGTCATACGGTTGTTTACAACCCCTTTTCCCAGGATTGTACCTTTTTTCTCACCATTAAAGGCTGTTGCATCATCTTTATAGTCAACAAGCAGCAGATCCGGATCATCTGTCTGGAAAACCTTTTTAGCCTTTCCTTCATAAAGTAAGTCTCGTTTTTCCATGGTCAAACTCCTTTTTTGTGTAAAAAGTATGCAAAATTCAAATTTGTTCATTTTTGATACTAACACAGATAATAAAAAACTGCAAGGCAGTTTCTTCTATAATAAAACTGTCCTGCAGCTATCTTTATGAATTACTTTTTAGCAAATCTGTATCTGGAGGTATCTCTCCTCGCTTTAATTTGGTATAGATAATCCTTTCCACTGAATCATCAATCTGTGATTCTTTTATGGTTCCGTTACGAAGTGCTATCTTTACTGCTTTGTATGCTTTCTTCAGATTTTCCGGCATGACCACAATATCATTTCCTGCCTGAATGGCTTTCACTGCCGCTTCTCCTGCAGAATAATTATCTGTAATAGATTTCATATTCATAGCATCTGTTATGATCATTCCGTCATACTCCAGCTCTTTTCGTAATATATCCGTAACCACACGTTTACTTAAACTGGATGGTTCTTCTTCATCTGTCACATTGGCAAGCATCAGATGTGAAACCATGATCGCATCTGTCTTTGCTTTGATTCCCGCCTGAAATGGAAGGAAATCTGTCTTCCTTAACTCCTGGATACTCTGCTCGGTTTTGATACTTCCTGTATGGGTATCCCCATTTGTATCCCCGCTTCCCGGAAAATGTTTCAGCGTTGCAGAAATCTGCTGCTTTTGCATACTTTTTACTAAAGTGGAAATAATATCTGCCACCTTACCTGCATCACTTCCGAAACTCCGGTCACCAATCTCAATATTATCGGCATTAGTCAGTACGTCTGCCACAGGAGCAAAATTCATATTAAATCCAAGTGCTTTAAGTTCCTTGCTCTGGTTTTTTCCCATATCTTCAATCTGCTGATCATCATAAGTCTCGCCTATTTTTCTGGCAGATGGATAATGTGTCACGTTCATTTTGTCATTAGAGGCTACACGAGATACCTCTCCACCTTCTTCATCTACTGCAACAAACAAAGGAACATAAGATGCATCTTGTAAATCTGAAATCAACTGTCTGGTCTGTTTGGCTGTCTTCATATTCTTTGAGAATAGAACCACTCCCCCAACGGGATACTTTTTCAAAGTTTCCTTCATCTCACTGGTAATCTTGGTCTGATTCTTACTGTCTGCCTGATCCAGAGAATACAATGAAACCATAAAAAGCTGTCCTATCTTATTCTTTAAAGACATCTCATCTGTAATATCTTCTGCCATACCTTCTAATGTTGCCTCATCCAGATCCTCGGTTTTTAATTTTGTTTCTTTTTTTCCATCTATATTACACCCTGCAAAAAAAAGCATAATAAATGCCAGGGTAAAACTCAACAGTCGCTTCTTCATCTTTTGAAATTCCTTTCATATCTGCAGATTCAATATGAAACTTCATATTTTAACAAGCATTTATTTTTATAAAATTATAGCATTTTCCCGCAATAGTGTCTATGACTCTTCTGTGAACATCGTAAAAAAAGAAGCCCTCATTTTAGAGAGCTCCCCCTGAGAATGCCTAAAACATACTTATCTTTATGTTAAAGCAACCATGTATCATAAGCTTCCATTCAAGATAATATCGGGCCAGTATATTTCAGACACCAGCTTATTATATACTTTTTCATTTATTTTTTCTATTATTTTTAAAAATAAATACAATTTTTTACCAATTTCCACACCTTTCATATCATATAAATTATTTACTATATTAAACAATATTTTCATTTGTAATTTTTTGGAATTTCACTGTTACTTTAAACTGGTCTCCTTCAATTTTTACGGCAAATTCTCCTCCACAGTTTTTAGTAAAACTATCAGCAATTGACAGCCCCAGTCCGTTTCCTTCACTGGATCTTGACTTTTCTGCTCTTGCAAATCGTTCCATGATTTCTTCTTCTGTAAAGTTCATTTCATAGGAAGCAGTATTGATTACTTCCAGTTGGATATGGTCTGCATCTTCTGTTATATTCACAAATATCCTGGTTCCCTTCAAAGAGTACTTTAATGCATTTTCCAGAACATTTTGCACTACACGGTACATTCTGTTTACATCTCCAAGGAACTGTGTATTTTCTGTCTCGCATCGGAATCGTATGCCAAATCCGGCCTCTTTGATCTGGTCTTCCATATCTCCCAGAGTCTGCTCTATCAGTCTCCTCATATCCATGACTTCCAGATTAATTTTTATATCTCCACTGGTAGACTTGGCCAATTCGAATAAATCTGCAATGATATTTTTCAAACGCTCTGTCTTTTTTGTGAGAATCTGTACATAATCTCTGGCTTCCGGAGAAAGGGTTTCGTCTCTGCTTAACAGATCCACATATCCAATGATAGAAGTCAAAGGAGTTTTCAGATCATGAGAAACATTAGTGATTAAATCAATCTTCATTCTCTCCCCTTTAAGCTGAGCTTCCAGGGCTTTTTCCATTCCACTTCCTATATTGGTAAGTTTCTGACTATAATCATAATATGCAGATTCTTTTGCAATATCTGTCACCGCAGATAATTCCCCGTTGGAAATTTTTTCGATCTGCTCTACCAGTTTGCATAAATCTCTTTGTTCCTCTGCATAGCGGTCAGAATATTTTGTCAGATACCGAATAGCAAAAACTCCAAGAACAGCCAGACCAAAGCCAACAAAGCCCAATGCACTTATAGAACAGATCAGTAATATTACCGCTGCAATCAGGATCCTTCTGGCAATCTGGAATTGCCTGATTCGATCTTTTGCGTGTTGTTCAGCAAAAGACATTGCTTCATATTCCAGTTTTTGTCGCTCTTTGGAATTTCGATACCATTTTCTGAAATATCCGACACATAAAGTTGAGTCTAAGAAGTTATGCTCTTTTAAACGCCAAACTGTTGTCTGGACGCAAATAGCAAACAATCCAATCAGCACTGGCATCACCATATAAGAAGACATCATTGCAACTTCTACAGAAGAACCAGCAGTATTTCCATTGACATACTGTCTGCTCACTTCCGCTATCATCATAGGAATCGAAATGATACATCCGATTCCGCAAATAGCTATCATTGCAATCACTTCCCACCAGATTCGGTCCAGCGCTTTGAAAAATCTGGTTCGATTCTTCTGTAATGCAAAAAGAATGATCAACAGGATCGTTCCTAAAACTTCAATCCCTACTATTATCATCGCTTCTTTTATACATCTTTTAACCATCTGTTGATCCTGTTTGTACTCCGTTTTCAGAGTGTTCATAAAATCTGTTGAAAACTCCAGTCTTATGTTCAAAGATTCCAGTCTCTGCTTCTTCTGGTCATCAATAAAGAAATCCGGTGGCAATGTATTAAGAAGAGAATATTGAGAAGTCTCCTTATAAAATTCACTGGCATCCAAACCCTCAGGATTTACGGCATAACGTTCAATTTGTCCATTTTTTCTTAAATTATAAGATGGATTTCGTTGAAGCTTATAATCAATAACTTTATTAACTGCAGATTTATCTGATTCTAAATCACCATAAGTAGTTGTTGATTTTTTTGATTTTTTCCCATAAGGCTGAATTACAAGATCCGCTTTTAACTTATATCCGGAAGGGATCTTTATATCGTCTGTATGGTAATATGCCTCCTTGTCAATAATCCCCTGATCCTTTGCCCAGTCAATAATCACTTTTTCCATAACATCAGCCATCACATCTGACTCTTCAAAGGATGCATCATATGATACAGAATCCATTACATTTGCAAACCTGTTACTTACATTGACTCCTTCAATGGCAGCTGCTGACATAACAATAATAACAATTGTAATGCAAAGCGTATTAATCCATTTTTTCCATTTTGTATCCAATTCCCCACACCACCTTCAAATATCTTGGATTTTTTGTATCAATTTCTATTTTCTCCCGGATACGTCGGATATGGACCATGACCGTGTTTTCTGTGGCATAAGCTTCTTCGTTCCAGACCCGTTCATATATTTCATCTGCTGAAAATACCCTGCCCAGATTTCTCATAAGTAAATGAAGAATTTTATATTCTGTTGCAGTCACTTTTACCGGTTCCCCATCCACCAGTATTCTTTTTCCTTCCGTATCCAGAATCAATCCTCCATTCACAATCTGATTTTTGTTTTCACCCGCTGATCTCATACTTCCCAGCTGCAAATATCTTCTTAACTGAGACTTTACTCTGGCTACAAGCTCATCCGGGCGAAATGGCTTGCTGACATAATCATCTGCTCCCATGGATAACCCCAGTATCTTGTCGCTTTCTTCTGTCTTGGCAGATAAAATAATAATCGGTATATTTTTACTTTCGCGTATTTTCATAGTTGCAGACAATCCATCCATCTTTGGCATCATCACATCGATAATCAAAAGGTGAATATCCTGTTCCATAAGCAAATCCATTGCTTCCAAGCCATCATAAGCCGTCAGCACAAAGAAGCCTTCCATCTCCAAACGTTTTTTAATTGCCCCTACAATTTCTCTGTCATCATCTACGACCAGAATCCTCGGTTGATCCATAATATCCTCCCTATCCTTTGATATCCTTAGCTTATCAATAAATTCTGTAAAAAATCTCAATGGAAAAATAACAAGTTTCTTACAATTATAGCAGATTTAACTTTATGAAAGAAGAATAACACACAATCTCCATCACGCTTTCTTGCCTTCGAGCAATCCAGATGTGATTGGATCTTGTGTGTTATTTGTATAAACTCACCTATAAATTTTTTCTCTTTCTATTTTGAATTGCGTCCCAGCATCCATGCACTAATGAGAGACGTAAACGGTACTGCAAGAATAACTCCTAAACTGGAGGATAGTCCTTGCATGATTTCAATTCCCACGGAATACATGTTGATAATCTGCTGGTACTCATAGTTATATGCATAGATAAAAACCAGAGTGTTGATTGAACCACCGGTAAATGCGAGTATCAGTGTATTGGTCATGGTTCCCATCATATCACGCCCAACGTTCATGCCAGATGTAAACAAGTCTCTGGATGACATTTCCGGATTATTTTCTTTCAGTTCATTAACCGTAGATGCTACTGACATCCCAACATCCATCACAGCTCCCAATGCTGCAATCAAAATACCGGCAAACAGTAATTCCCCAATTTTAATCTTGGTCATTTCTCCCACATAGACCAGATTTTCAATATCAGATACATTATATCCACTAATGGAAGCCACCTTTCCAAAAATCCATGCAAAGATTCCAGCAAAGACAACACCGATAATGGTTCCTGCCATTGCCGATATGGATTTTTTAGTAATTCCATCAATCATACACATTGTAACAATTGTTGAAAATGCTATGACCAGCACTGCCGCAAAAATTGGTGACACTCCCTGATAAATCATTGGAAGGAAAATGAAAATGATACATAGAAACGTAAAAACCAGGCTTAGTATGGATGAAATTCCCTTTTTTCCTCCCACAAACAAAACAATTGCTATAAATATCCCTACCATTAGCCAAATCATCGGACCACGATTGATACTATAAACAGAAGCTACCAACTCTCCCTGAGATTCACTGACAATAGTGATGACCTTCATGCCTTTCTTACAGTTAGCTCCAAATAAATAACTGGAGGAACTGATTGCCTGCACCTTTTTTCCTTTATACTGTCCTGACAACAGCTTTAATTCTACTGTCTGTTTGCCTGAACCACTTTTTGCAACATTGTCTGAAATAACACGAACAACTTCTGCCTTTTCAAAGACCCTGCCTTCTGTTTCCAGCAGCTTTACTTTCTCGATTCCTCGAAAAGAAAAAAACAACAGAAGAAAGAGGATGCCTGCAATTGCCAGACACCCTCCCTTGATCTTATTTCTGCTCATATTACTTGACGTTTACCTTTATCGTCTTGCTATAGGCACCGTAAATTGTTTTTCCTGCAACCTTTTTGTATGCACGAACTTTTACATAATAAGTTTTCTTTGACTTCAGGGAAGTTAATGTATATTTTGTTTTTGTAGTAGCTTTTGTTTTTGCACTTTTAAATTTGCTGTTTGTTGCAAATTTAATCTGATATCCGGATACTTTTCCAGCTGCTGTTTTGATCGTAACCTTTGCTTGCTTGCTGGATGAACTTTTTACAGATGCAGTTACTTTCTTTGGTGCAATATAGAAGTATACAGTTTTTGTTCCAGTATAATCACCTTTTGCAGTAATTTTTGCATATGCTTTTCCTGTATTAGTATTATTTCCATATACAACTGTATAGTCTTTATCTTTCTTTAAATATTTTCCACGAACCTTTACTGTCAAAGATGGAGTCTGTTTCTTTCCTGTATAAACACGTGTCTTAAGTCCTGCTACATATGCGTTACCGATGCTTAACTTTTTCACCAATGCTGTTTTTGCATCATTCAATGCTTTTAAAGCATTTTCAATCTCAGTATCTGCTGCATATTTATCTGCTGCAACCTTTTTTGCACCTTGTAAAGCCTGCTCAAATGCTTTATAGCTGGCTGTTGTATAAGTATTCTTTGCCTTCTGAACATCTTCTGCACTTTTAATTGAAGAGTTAAGAGATGCTTTATCCCCTTTATTTTTCAAAATAGAAAATGTGTCATCAATCTTTTCATCTGTATCTGTACGATATGTATCAATGGTAAGTCTGTTACCTGTCACATTTACAATAGAATATGTTGGAACATCTTCCTGCCATCTGTTTGCAATATAAGTCTGTTTTCTAGGAACCAGATCATAATATTTACTTCCTGAAGAAGAACTTGCTGTCATATAAAGAATTCCTTCCGGATTCATGACTGTCTTTCCTGCCTGTTTTACCGCCTCTACTGCACTATCATCCATAATACTCTTTAAATATGCCAGATATTTCTGTTCTGCAGGATCTGTTGTATCATCTTTGATATTTCCAGGAGCTACAAATAATGTCTGATCCCCTGAATAATCCAGATCTTTATCCAGCTGTTCATCGAATTCATCATCTGTATACGCTTTTGCTGTTTCAGACTGCTTTCCGCCTAACATCATTTTACTACGTGAGTAAGCATGGTCATGTCCGGTTAAAACAACATCTACGTCATTTTCTTCAAAATATGGAGTCAACGCGTATCTTAAATTTGTAATCTCTGGTTCATTGGAGTGTTCTGCTGAACCATAAATATCCTGATGAAGAGTTACAATTCTCCATTTGCAGTCTTTGTTTTCTGCAACTGCTTTTTCAATAAACTGTTTATGTTCTGCCACATTTGTATCCTGAGTATTCAGCATCATAAAGAGAGCATTTCCATATGTAAAATAATAGTCTCCTCCAACGATTCCGTTACTTCCCAGTTCACTGCTATTCGGTGTATTGAAATGATAAGTATAGTTTGCATTATCTGCATCATGGTTTCCAACTGAAGTTGCAACCGGAAGTGATTTTAAGATATCCGGGCTTAAATATCCGGCATATTCTATTTCACTGTTTGCTGCATTTTTATTTGGCGCTTTTTTCTTTGTTGTTTGAATCTGATCTCCGGCAGATACAACAAAACTTGCCCTATTTCCTGTCTTTTCTACTGCTGCATTTAAAGTTGCAGACCAGTTGAATGCATCACTGCGCACTGCATCAGACTGTGCATTATAAAATTCTGCTGAATCTGTTCCTTTCAGCTCATTTGAAGAACCAATCTGAGGATCTCCTACAAAAACAAAATTGAAGTTATTGGTAGATTTTGTTGTATAGGCTTCTGGATCTGTATATCCATTTCCATTATCATAACTATAATAATATGTAGTATTTTCCTTTAATCCGGAAACTTCTACCTTATTAGAATTGTAGGTTTTTCCCTCTGCATCTTTTTCATTTTCAACAGGTGTCTGCTTTGCCTCATACACCTTGGCATTTCTCATATTTCTGCCTTCACCGATAATCAGCTTTGGAACCTTGGTCTCGGCTGCCCTTGGTGCAACTTTTGCAACCTGGGCTGCTACCTGCTGGTTACTGCTGTCATCATCTGTCTGCTTCGGTGTATACCACGCAAAGTTTAACTCTGATGCTGTGCTTCCTGGTGTCAGAGAAATCTGTGTCCAGTCATTCTTCACACTGTTCCAATTACTCTTCCACTGATTCCATTGTGTCTCCAGCCCCATGGTCTGTGCCAGATCACTTCCATTGGTTTTCCCATCCGGTGCTGCTCCCGCAAAAACAGAGCTCATGTTACCTGCTGCCAAAGTTAATGACAGAGCACCCACCATCATTTGTTTTCTCCATTTACTGGTCATAATGCTTTTTTCTCCTCTTCATTTTTATAACGTCAGTTTCATAACCTTTAAACTGTCATGGTATTTATTTTATAAAAGAATTGGTAAAACTAACTACCCAGAAATTGTAAAACATTTGTAAAATAATAAATGCAGAAATAACACACAGTCTCCATCACGCTTCCCTCCCTTCCGGTCAGTCCAGATGTGATTGGATCTTGTGTGTTATTCTTTAACCTATGTGAAACTACCTCTAGTGGAATATTCAATCATTAAGCACCTTCTCTTCATATTCCCGAGAAAAGATTACTTATTTGAAAAAAAACATCCTAAGCAAAATATCTGCACAAACCCAGTCTGGAAGCCTTTTGCGGGGATGCTCTTTTCATAATCTACTCACCATTTTCCAATAGCTTCTCTATTTCTTCTTTCCTTAGCTCCGTTACTTCTGCTATCTGCTCAATACTCATCCCATTTTTTGACATTTTTAGTATCAATACTTTTCTCTCCTGATTTCTTCCTTCAATTTTCCCCTGATTCCTTCCTTCGATTCTTCCTTCATTCCTTCCTTCATTTTTCCCATCCATAATTAATTCTGCAATTGCATTTCCCATATCAAACTCCTCCCCTTTCTCTGTGTTCCGAAATAGTAATATCAAATCTTCATTGTCCAGTAATGCTATAAGAATAACACACATCTCCATCACGCTTCCCTCCCTCCGGTCAGTCTAGATGTGATTGGTTCTTGTGTGTTATTCTTTAACCTATAGTACACTTCCTCCAGGGGAATATTCTATCAGCAAGTATCTTCCTCTTTGCAATTATACTAATTCCCCATCTCTCTTCCTTCCAGTCTCTCCAAATGTGATTGGTTCTTGTGTGTTATTCTTTAACCTATAGTAAACTACCTGATAAAGTATCTTCTCTTCATTTTCCCGAGAAAAGATTACTTATTTGAAAAAAACATCCTAAGCAAAATATCTGCACAAACCCAGTCTGGAAGCCTTTTGCGGGGATGCTCTTTTCATAATCTACTCACCATTTTCCAATAGCTTCTCTATTTCTTCTTTCCTTAGCTCCGTTACTTCTGCTATCTGCTCAATACTCATCCCATTTTTTGACATTTTTAGTATCAATACTTTTCTCTCCTGATTTCTTCCTTCAATTTTCCCCTGATTCCTTCCTTCGATTCTTCCTTCATTCCTTCCTTCGATTCTTCCTTCATTCCTTCCTTCGATTCTTCCTTCATTCCTTCCTTCATTTTTCCCATCCATAATTAATTCTGCAATTGCATTTCCCATATCAAACTCCTCCCCTTTCTCTGTGTTCCGAAATAGTAATATCAAATCTTCATTGTCCAGTAATTCGACCAGTGCTTTCTTGGAGCTTTCATCTAACTGTTTTAATTCTTTTTCTTTTTTCTTTATATATTCTTGTAATTTCTCTTTTTGATACTTATATTTTATCATTGATAATATATATTGTAAATCCCCTTGAAAATTTTTCATATTTTTTAGTTTAGAAATGTCAATTAAATTTATTTTATAGTTGTAAATATATTTCTGAATATTGTATTTTTCCATACCCATTTGATTCATTATTCCATAGATACTTTTATCACCTTCCCACTCCTGTTCTCCATGGTACAACACCAATGTAATTATGGGATAAATTTTCTGGCTCTTGGTCATTTTACTCCGATATGTTTTTCCGCTTTTCTGATTTACCCGGATTTCAAGATTCCTTTTTTGTCCATCATAGGACAATGCATCATACAACATCACTCTAATCGGCATAGAATAATCAATCTCTGACTGACTTTCTACCCCTAATAAAAAATGAATATCTCCTGCTACATACTCCATAAACACATCCCGGTATCGTTTGATTACCTGATTCAGCCCCTTTGCCTCCTTATCTCGCTGTACAAACACTTCTTCTGAATTAATTTCCTTTAGATTCTCAGGATGAATAATCTGTTTTCCAGAAAATAAACACCCGTTAAACAAATCAGCAAATTTTTCCTTGTCTTTTAAGAGATTTTTCATCGCTGCATCGACCTGCTTCATTAGACATGCACCTCCGTAAATAATAGAATTGATGGTTAGATTTTGAATAGATAGAAATGAACAAGACTCTTTTTCCTATTTTTTACATTTTAGCACAATGGAAAAATTTGTCAATATATGGAAACAACACATAGTCTTCGGCACGCTTCCCTCCCTAACGGTCAGTCCAGATGTGCCTGTTTCCTATGTGTTGTTTCTCCTGGTTTTTTTCTCCTTCTGGTTTTCTTAACAGCCTTCTCCATCAAATTTCCCTCCCTTTCGGTCTGTTCTGATGTGCCTGTTTCCTATGTGTTGTTTCTCCTGGTTTTTTTCTCCTTCTGGTTTTCTTAACAGCCTTCTCCATCAAATTTCCCTCCCTTTCGGTCAGTCCAGATGTGCCTGTTTCCTATGTGTTGTTTCTCCTGGTTTTTTTCTCCTTCTGGTTTTCTTAACAGCCTTCTCCATCAAATTTCCCTCCCTTTCGGTCTGTCCTGATGTGCCTCCTATGTATTGTTTCTTCTAAATTATTCTCCCCTGTTGTTTGCCTCAACAATCTCCTCAGAAAAATAATCTGCATGAAAAAAACATCCCAAGCAAAACAATCTGCACAAACGAAGTGCGGAAGCGTTTTGCGGGGATGCTTTTTGAATACTCTATAATCTTTCTGCGATTGCTTTTATGAATCCTTCACTGTTTACTGCATTTACATTTTCCAGTGTTGTGATCAGTGCAAGGTCTTTTGTCATTGTTCCTGATTCAATGGTGTCCAGTGTTGCTTTTTCAAGCTTGTCTGCAAATTCCATTAATTCTTTGTTTCCATCTAATTCTCCACGTTTTCTTAATGCTCCTGTCCATGCAAAGATAGTTGCCACAGAGTTTGTAGATGTTTCTTCACCTTTTAAGTGTTTGTAGTAATGACGCTGAACAGTTCCGTGCGCTGCTTCGTATTCATAGTATCCCTGTGGAGATACCAATACAGATGTCATCATAGCCAGTGAACCAAATGCTGAAGAAATCATATCACTCATGACGTCCCCATCATAGTTCTTACATGCCCAGATATATCCACCTTCTGATTTCATTACACGTGCTACTGCATCGTCGATCAGTGTGTAGAAATATTCAATTCCTGCTGCTTCAAACTTATCTGCAAATTCTGCATCATAGATTTCCTGGAAAATATCTTTAAATGTGTGATCATATTTTTTTGAAATAGTATCTTTTGTTGCAAACCAGAGATCCTGTTTTGTATCTAATGCATATGTAAAACAGCTTCTTGCAAAACTTTCAATAGATTTATCAATATTGTGCATTCCCTGAATGATTCCTGGTCCGTCAAAATCATGAATAGTCTCACGGATTTCTGTTCCATCTTCTCCTGTATAAACCAGTTCTGTTTTTCCTGGTCCTGGTACTTTAATTTCAACACCTTTATATACATCACCATATGCATGTCTGGCAATTGTAATTGGTTTTTTCCATCTGCTGACTGTTGGTTCGATTCCTTTAACTGTAATTGGTGCGCGGAAAACTGTACCATCCAGAATGGCACGGATTGTACCATTAGGGCTCTTCCACATTTCTTTCAGATTGTATTCATCCATTCTTGCAGCATTTGGTGTAATTGTCGCACATTTAACGGCAACTCCATACTTCTTTGTTGCTTCAGCAGAATCAAAAGTTACCTGATCGTTTGTCTCGTTTCTGTGCTCTAATCCAAGGTCATAATACTCTGTTTTTAAATCAATAAACGGTAATAACAATTCATCCTTGATCATCTTCCAAAGGATTCTTGTCATCTCATCTCCATCCATTTCAACTAGCGGGGTGGTCATCTGAATTTTGCTCATATTTGCTCCTCCTGTATCTGTATTTCATCGTTGCCTAGGTGAATATGTCTGCCTATTGGGGTTTATTATAGCGAAAAATCTGAAAGAAGTAAACAATGTACAAAAAAATAAGCAATTTAGCGTATTAAAGCAAGAAAGTGATATTTGATATTTCATTTACATAATGTTATATTTACACTAACATATTCAGTATTTATTTAAGAGGAGGACTTTATTTTGAGAAGTTATACCATTGATGAATTATCTCGTTTGATCGACCATACAAATTTACATACTGATGCAACACCAGAAGACATGGAAATATTATGCCAGGAAGCGAAAGATTACCATTTTAAAATGGTTGCTATTAATCAGGTACAGTCAGCTTTATGTGCAAAACTGTTAAGAGGTACTGATATTCATGTTGGTGCTGCTATTTCGTTTCCACTGGGTCAGACTACCATCGAGTCCAAAGCTTTTGATACAGAAAATGCTATCGAGATCGGTGCCACTGAAATTGATTATGTAATAAATCAGACGGAAGTGAAGGCTAAAAATTGGGATTACATAAGAAAAGAAATGGAAACCATAGTTAATATTTGCCGTAAACACAATGTTCTTAGTAAAGTCATTTTTGAAAACTGCTATTTAACAGACGAAGAAAAGATTAAACTTGCTGAAATTGCCAAAGAGGTAGAACCAGATTTCATTAAAACCTCCACAGGTTTTGGTACTGGTGGTGCAACTATTGAAGATGTAAAATTAATGAAAAAACATGTTGGAAATACAGTAAAAGTAAAAGCAGCTGGCGGAATCCGGGACGCTAAAACCTTTATTGCTATGATTAAAGCCGGTGCTCAGAGAATTGGTACAAGTTCTGGTGTAAAAATTATTGAAGAATTAAAAGAAATCATGAAAGAAAATAATACTACAGTCATTGAAATTTAAAAATATCTGGCCAGTGCACCTATATTACCGTACAGCAAAAACAGCACTTTCATATCATATTTGAAGTGCTGTTTTTACTTTTACCATTAGAAGTTAGAGAAAATATTATATTCCTGGCATTACTTATGCTTTGTATGTAATAACATATGGGCTTTATGTGAATTTGGTGCTTCAAAGAAATCCTCATACAATTTTTTAATATCTGGATTTTCATGAGAAAAACGTATTTGTGCATTCTTATCCAGGAAGTACAGATTCTGTCCTCGTTCTGCAGCCAGCTCATATCCATCATGAATCGGCTGTCCTCCTCCACCGGAACATCCTCCCGGACAGGCCATAACTTCTACAAAGTGATATTTTACTTCCTTTCTGCGAATGGCTTCCATTAAGTCCCGGGTATTTTGAAGGCCACTGACAACTGCAACTCGTATTTCTTTTCCAGCGACATCCAGTTTAGCCTCTGTCCATCCCTTTTCCTTTACTCCACGGATTTCTTTAAATGCATCTGTCTTTGGATTTTTCCCTGTTATAAGGAAATATGCAGATCTTAAAGCTGCTTCCATTACTCCTCCGGTAGCTCCGAATATGACACCTGCACCGGTCCCTTCTGTAAATGGCCGGTCAAATCCTATATCTTTTAATGTTGAAGGATCAATATGATCTGCTTTGATCATTCGGTCCAGTTCTCTGGTAGTTAATACGCAGTCAATGTCATGTCCTGCATATTCTTCATAAAACAGTTTCATTTCTCTTTCTGCTTTTTTAGCCAGGCAAGGCATAACAGATATTGTAAATATATTATCAGGGTTTAATCCTTTCTGTTTTGCAAAAACAGTTTTCATAACAGCCCCAAACATCTGCTGCGGTGATTTTGCACTGGAGAGACGTCCCACCATATTAGGATACTGGTTTTTAATAAATCGAATCCATCCAGGACAGCAGGAGGTGAACATTGGATATTCATCCAGATCACCGCTGGTAAAACGTTCTACAAATTCTGTTCCCTCTTCCATGATCGTAAGATCTGCTGAGAATGATGTATCAAATACATAATCCACACCGATTCGGCGTAATGCATCTGCAATTTTTTCTACCGTTGCTTCTTCTCTTGATAGTCCAAGAGATTCTCCCCATGCCGTACGTACTGCAGGTGCAATCTGTGCAACCACCACCTTATCTTTATTTTCAATGGCTCTGTAAAGCTTATCTGTATCGTCTCTTTCTCTTAATGCTCCCGTCGGGCAATGTGTAATACACTGACCGCGTGAACTACCCACCACTTATAGAAGTGGGGGCTTCATGAGAACAGCGCATGGCAATTAAGCCATACGTATTCTCATAGGCGTTGCCACGACGCCTCTACTGTATAGTGCATCTAAGCACACAACATTACTTTTACGAAGGATATTGAGCGCACCGTTTACGTCTGCATTGAATTCATAGCCCGTGGAAGTCCGATAGAGTCCTCTTTTCACTCTTTTTCCGCTGAATGTTGCAGGTGTTTGGCTATCTTCTTCGCCATAGACAGGCATAACATCCCTATCAAAAAAGGAAGCTTTGGATGTATAGCTTTCTTCACGCAACATATAGTGGATGCCATAGAGGGCACAAAGATACTCCAATTTTTTGCGGATCTCACCAACTGGGATATTCACCAAGTTCTGATTGTTTCGATGTCCGATATTGGAATTCTTCTGCAGATCCTTATTGTAGCCGATGACTACATGACCAATCTGGTTATCGATGCAGTAATTGATGATATAGCGACAAGTCTTGTTGATATAGTCATTCACTGCATTGTTGCGTTTTCTGGCAAGGATAGCCTGGCGTTTGGTGGTTCCTTTGATGCCTTGCAGGTCTTTGATGCTCTGCAGCCTGGCGTTTTCCTTGTTGTACCACTGGTTGATGGATTTGATGTGTTTTCCGTCCACGATGAAAGAAGCACCTTCGTCAGTGACGCAGGTAGCTAAGTTATTGATTCCAAAATCAATGGCAAGTGCTTTGTTTGGATTGATCTGTATTTCGATAGGTTCAGCTTCATATGTATACTGAATTTCGAAAAACCTTGCATTGGCTTTTGGAATGATGCGGATCTCTTTGATCTTTTTATCCATCAGGATTGGTGGGATGGTGATAATGATTGGTTTATGGTTCTTTTTGAACGCATTGGAGTAAGGGAGGATGAATTGATTCCCATTTAAGCGTACAAATCCCACTACCAGCGTCATGTATCCGTCTTTTGGCAGATAATGAGGCAGGGAAATATCCTGGAAGCTGTATTCTCCCTGTCTGGACAATTTTAAGAGTCCAAAGAAGGATTGAAAAGTTCCGTCTACTTCTTTGAGAATCTGTTGGCCCATGTTACTGTTTAACAGCTTATAGTTTTCGCTGTTTTTAAGGAGATGATAGTTTTTGGCGTAAGGAAGATATTCTTCCGTCTGGAAGAAATGCTGACGAACACTGTATAAGCCCTCGTTGTAGAGGTTTTTTGCAGCATGACAAAGTTCACGAAGGATGAGGTATTCTTCCTTCGTCAGACGTTTCAATTGCTGTTTTACACAAAGATAGTGTTTGTCCTTTTTCTTTCCTTTCATACTTACTCTTTCTCTCCTTGATCCTCGATGTACTGCCGAATGACATCCATGGTGACACCGCCTGTGGTCAACAAGCAGAAAGAACGGCTCCAGAACATTTCCTTCCAGAGTTTCTTCCGGATGGCCGGATATTCTTTCTTGATGAGACGGCTACTGGCAGACTTGTAGGCGTTGATGAATTTGGATAATTCACTCTTTGGGTGTGCCTGGAACAATACATGGACATGATCAATGTCATGATTCCATTCTTCCACGGTAATGTGATAGTTACCGGCCACGTTTTCAAAGATTTCTCTCAGTCTGTCAGAGATAGTGTCATCCAGTACACGCCTGCGGTATTTGACTACCATCACCAGATGATAGTGCAATGCAAAGACTGAATGGTTATTTGTTTGTAATTCCATTGGTATCTAGCCCTTTCTACATTTAAGACTGATTTTATTATAAGGGAATTTTTTGAAAATTTCAACCAGATACTATACGTTTTTATTGCCGTTCGAGGTATAATTGTATATAAGAATATAGTTTAAGGAGGATATGATTTGTGAATATTTGGAAGAAAACAAATATGACAAATCAATACCAGAAACGCCCAAGGAAAACGTTTGCGAATATATTTATTTCAAGGTTGAATGATTATCATTGAGACGAACTTGAAGAGTGCGTAGTGGATAGGGTGGGATTGCGAAAATGAGTTTGAGTTGGCAAAAGCTTTTTATGAAATAGCCCAAAATGAAAGAGAGGAATACAATAGGCTCGAAATCTGTTGATAATTTAATTGATTCAGCCAAAACCCAAGCGCCAGCAACACGAGCAATGCAGCGTGAAATGGTGCGATGTGGGATTGGACGAGGGTAGGCGTATGAGCCGGAAATTCCGGCTCTATTTTCTACTAGGGCACGGCTTCGGCAATTCATCTCACCACTTATCCCTCTACGGGCTTGAAGTGGGAGTATTCTTGCTAGGTCGTTTGATAAAACACAATCTGCATCCTGAATTTCTCTGTTTCCAGACACTCCAACAGTTGTTCTGGAACCTGTTCCTGTAACATCCCAGATGTTCATACCCTGTATCTTGTCACATACCTGAATACATCTCATACATTTAATACATTTATTGGTATCACGAATCAACGGGAATGTATGATCCCATTCCTGGGCAACCAGTTCCTTTTTGTATGGATTATCAATAATGTTTAAATCATTTGCAATGGTCTGAAGACTGCAGTTTCCGCTGCGAACACATGTAGCACATTGAGCATCATGCTGTGATAAGATCATTTCCACAGTGTTTCTGCGATTTCTCCGTACTTTTGGGCTATTGGTGTATATGACCATGCCTTCATCAACCACATTATTACATGAAGTAACCAGACGGTCTTTTCCCTCCACTTCAACAACACATACTCTGCAGGCACTGATTTCATTAATTCCCTTAAGATAGCATAATTTAGGAACCGGGATATTTACAGAAGCTGCTGCCTCCATAATGGTTGTTCCCTCTTCTACACATACTTTTTGATTATCAATTATAAGATTTACCATTTTGTATCCCTCCCTCCTTTGAAAATGCCATATCCAAAGTGATCACAGCGTAAACATCTGGATGCTTCCTGACAGGCTTCGTTTTTCGTCATACAATTTTCTATTCCATCAAAGTCACAGATTCTTTCTCCAGCTTCTCTTTCAGTTAAGTTAACCCTTCCACAAGGTGGTTTATCCTCTAATTTCGGTTCTGGTATAATGACATCGGTTGTAATTTCATGATGGAATCCAAGGTATTCATCTTCAAGACTCGCTCGCGAGTCTTGGCGCGGAATTCGGGTCTGCATAGCAGACATACTTCCAATCCGAATTCCTGCGCATCCTCGCGGAGCGTATATCAGATGGGGGATTGAAACCCGCCACTGATACATAATTGTTGCTCACCGCCTACAGAGGCGGGAGTCATCCCTCATCTGATATTTGCCGCAATTACCTTACCAGCTGCAATTGCTGAAATAACAGTAGAAGGACCTGTTGCACAATCACCACCTGCAAATACACCAGGCATTTCATCAAATCCGCCAAATTTTTCTACATTGATCCGTCCTCTTTGTACCGGTACTCCTGCTTCTTCAAAATGCTGATATTCTATATCCTGTCCAATTGCAACAATCAGGCGCTGACATGGAATAAAGACATCATCTTCCCCGGTAGGCTTCACGCTGGCACGTCCTCCTTTGATCTAGCTGATCATCTGAGGGGTTACCCAGATTCCTTTTATATTTCCTTTTTCGTCTTTTTCAATTCTTGATGGTGCCATCAGGGTTTTAATCTCAACACCCTCAGCCTGGGCACCACTGATTTCATCTGGAAGAGCTGTCATATCCGCAACTCTTCTGCGGTATACGATACTAACCTTCTTTGCCCCAAGTCTTACAGAAGTGCGTACTGCATCCATGGATACATTTCCCCCACCGATTACAGCTACTTCTTTTCCTTTGAGATCTTCCTGTGTTCCGTATCCGACATTACGCAGAAACTGAACCGCAGAAACAACTCCTTTGGCATCTTCTCCCTCAAGACCTAATTTCTTATCTGTACTGGCTCCAATGGTGATAAGAACCGCATCATATTTTTCTTTTAGATCTACAATGGAATAGTCTTTTCCAATGACTTTTCCAAGATCTGCTTTTACTCCAGTATCTAAAATTGCTTTAATATCGTCATCTAATCTCTCTTTTGGCAGTCGATAATTCGGAATACCATAACGAAGCATTCCACCAAGTTTTGGAAGCATTTCATAAACTGTAACCTGATGTCCCATCAGCTGAAGATAATAAGCCGCACTTAATCCTCCCGGACCTCCACCTACTACAGCAATGTTTTTCCCTGTAGATGGTGCACATTCCGGCGGTGCAACATATCCTGCTGCATCTGCTGCCATTCTTTTCAGACCCCGGATGTTTACTGCGTCATCAATCATATTCCGGCGGCACAAAGCTTCACATGGATGTTCACAAATAAATGCGCATGTTGTTGGAAATGGATTATCTTTTCGGATTAAACGAATTGCATCCTCATATCTTCCTTCCCTGACTAATGCAATATATCCCGGAATATCAACCCGTGCAGGACATCTGGATACACAAGGTACAGACTGATTTATTGTATTTAAACAGCGATGATGAATAATATGTTCCAGATAGTCATCTTTAAATCCTTCCACACCGTTATATACCATTTTGGCTGCTTCATATCCAATAGCACAATCTGCTGATTCCATAATTGACAGAGCCGTTTCACGAATAACAGTTAATGTTTTAACCGTTGCCCGTCCATCCAGAACGTCCTCAATAAGATTCTTCAATTGTCCAAGTCCAACGCGACATGGAACACATTTTCCACAGCTTTGTGCATGACATATTTCCAAAAAAAGCTCTAGATATATCTACCGGGCATAATCCAGGTGGACTGGATTCTATTCTCTGTTCCAGATTTTTATAAAGACACTCCACGACCAGCTGTGACTGATCTGGAGTAATTAATTCTAAACGACTCATTCAACAAATCCTCCTATCAAATTTTTTTGCTTTTCTCTAAATTTATACAATTTTTTTTAGGTGTCCTAATAATTTTTTACATTATAAATACTTTGAGAAAAATTTTCAATAGTTTTTGTGCAAAAACAACGTTAATTTTATATCAATTCAATGTTTTTTTGTGCAATTTTTTTAACAAAGTTTTTCTTTATTTTAGAGAATAAAAAAGCGGACAAGTCCACTATCAACTCCCTGTATCCCTCAATCATGAGGGACTTGTTCCGCTTTGCGTGCCGATGTGCAGCAGTTTTAACTGCTTTCCTTTGCACATCGTGCACATCCGCACGGAGCGTTTATTATTACATAGGAAATTCAAAGGAATTTCCTATGTAATAATAAAAACCCTTACCTTAAAAATGAATTATCATATCTAAAGTAAGGGTTATATTTTTATTTATTCTAATAATAGTTAATAGGAGACAATAATACCTCCATCACATGCATATAAACTGCTGACACCTTTGGTATCAATAATAATGATATCTCCCACCTTAAGATTCTTCTGTATCAGCTCTTTTACATACTCTGCACGCTTTGGACAATTACAATGAGCAATGGCAAGTACTCTTTCTGAAAGATCCCTGCCTTCTTTCACGATAGCTTCTATCATCTTAGATAATGCCTTCTTAGTTCCTCTTGCCTGAGTAAGCTTCTGAATTACACCATCTCTGGTTCCTTCCATAACCGGTTTGATATTCAGTGCACTGGCAAGAGTCGCGGATACTCTGGATAACCTTCCGTTTCTTCTTAATACTTCCAAAGTTTCCAACACAAAATAAGTTCTCTGAGTCGAAATATATTCTTCAACTTTCTCAACTACCTGATCAAAGTTCATTCCCTGAGAAGCATATTCATAAATCTTTCTTGCAATCAGAATCTGTGTTGTAGATGCTCCTCTGGAATTAAAAACATAGATATTTTTTTCTCCATTTTCTTCTTCATACAGATTCTTTCCTAATACTGCACTGTTATAAGACCCGCTTAGCTCTGCTGATAATGTTACCACATAAATATCATCGGCCTCTCCGTAAGCATTCATATAACTCTCCGGTGCCGGGCAGGCAGACTTAACTTCTCCAGTACTATTGGCAACTTTTTCAAGGAAAGAGGCCTGATCAAATGTTTCATCATCGATAATCTCTTCTCCATCAACAATTAATGTCAATGGAATCCATGAATAACAACCTTTTTCAAAATCCTCTTGTGTTAAGTCTGTGCAGCTGTCGCACACAATATGAAAACTCATTTACGTATCTCCTTTTAAAAACTTTCTAATATAGTATTTATTACTACTTATTTTATCATATCCTCAGAAAAAAAGAAATATGAAAACTAGGATTCTTTTTCTCCTAATTGTTTTACAATCAGTATTCCAAAAACGAAAGCAATGATTCCCGTAAGGATTGTGAAAAAATCCACAGAAAAGTTTCTGATCTCTGACAAAATTCCTACAGGAGATGCAAAAATCAATCCAAGAATTCCCCAGTAAGTAATAATCTTATGATGTTTAAATAAGAATTCTATCAAATTAGCAATTAAAAAAACACCTGTAACAACACCAGCTGCCATCGGTCCCAGCAACAGAACTCCAATGGCAAATAATTTAACGGCCATTATCATTGATATCTCCAAAACCACTGTTTGCGTGTCACCTCCAAAAAGAGGAAGACATGCGGTCAGCAAAAAGAAAATAGCAAATACAAAAATTCCTGCTGCTCTGAATCCCGATATTTCAATAACCTTTAAAATCTCCGGTATGCCTCCAAGAATCAGGCCTGTAAATAAAAGGTGTGTCTGAACCAGATATTCTAAAAACATCCAGCGAATTATATAAGACAATCCGGAAAACCCCAGTAGTATTCCTATCCCAACAGGCATAAGAATTCTAAGACTTTCCCTAAATTCCTTTTTTATATGGGTCACAGCATAGATAATCTTATCATAAACGCCCATAGAAATCGCCAAAGTCCCTCCGCTAACTCCCGGCAGGATATTTGCCACTCCAATGAACATTCCGCAACAGATTTTTTTCAAGAATTTCATTCTCTACATAAACTCCTTCAAGCGTTCTTTAATTTCTATATCCCATGCTTCCTCAAGAGTTTTATCCATCACAAAAGTTTTTCTTGATACCCCCGTGGTACATTTGAGACTTTGTCTGTCATAGAGTACATTTAAAAATAAACCTGCAATCTCATCTGTCCGCATAGGCAAATGGTATTTTATAAGAAACTCTTCCACCTGTTCTGGTTTTAACATCATGACAAATTGAAAATGAAGCGGTGTCTTTTTTCCCTTCACCAGAGAAAAAATCTTTGCCTTCTGCCTCTCCCACGGAACATAAGGATATGTACCATATTGTTCCCATTCATCCGTATCAAAAAACTCCTTTAAAATTCTTCCACTGAATTCATATGCAATATCCATAGATAACTTTCCTTCATTCATAAGAAAATCATCAAATAAATTTCCTCCCAGGAATCCTGCCATGAACTTCTTCACCTGCTCTATTTCAATTAATACCATATAATTCTCCTTTGCCTCGTGCATGTAATAAAAAAGAATGGACAGCACTTACTATCCATTCCATTTTATCTTTCTCTATGGAGTTTTTCAATTATTTTCTGTATTGCTGGTTGATGGTGCATCTGCTTTTTTACCCAGTGTTACTGTAACCGTCTGTGTTTTATAAGTACCCATCTGGTTCTGTCGCTTAATTTCAATTTTAACAGATGTACCTGCCTTCATATTTGAAATCTTATCCTTTAATCCATCCATGGTTGAAACTGATTTTCCAGCAATTTTTACGATAACATCTCCTGCACTGATTCCTGCTTTCTGTGCCGGGGATCCCTGAACAACCTGCTGTACATATACTCCTGATGGCATATCAAACTGTGACCCCATGGAACTGTCAATGGTCTGACCTGATATTCCAAGATAAGCCTGTTCAGATTCATCTATCGCTTCATTTTTAATTAACTGGTCAATAATCGGCTTAGCTGTATTAATCGGAATTGCATATCCCATACCTTCTACATCTTCAGAAGAATATTTTACTGTATTAATACCAATCAGCTCACCTTTGCTGTTTAACAGGGCTCCACCACTGTTACCAGGGTTAATTGCCGCATCTGTCTGAAGCAATGTCATGGTTTTATCTGTTAACTGAACTTCTCTGTTTAATGCACTAATATAACCACCTGTTACAGACTGTCCGTATCCAAGAGCATTTCCAATGGCAATTGCCTGTTCTCCTGTTTTCAGTTTATCAGAATCTCCCAATGTGATTATTGCAATTTTCTTTAAAGTTGAAGATTTCATATCTTTTACATTCACTTCTACAACAGCAAGATCCGCATCACTATCTGTTCCGCGGATAGCTGCACTTGCACTTTCATCATCCACAAATCCAACAGATAAAGATTTAGCATCTTCTACTACATGGTTATTTGTGACAATCAGAAGCTTTCCATTTTGTTTTCCGATGATAATTCCTGAACCAACACCTTCTGTTTCACTGCTTTGCTCTCGTCCGAACCATCCCTGAGTGGTACTTTCAAATTTTCCGGTAATGGATACAATAGAAGGCATTACATTTTCTGAAACACTTGAAAGATCATTACTGGAAGAACTGGATGATGAACTGCTGGTCTTGGTTGTTGCCAGCTGAGTACCAGTGCTTCCAACACCTGCTTTTGAAAATCCAAACATAACACCCTGCATCACAAGCCCTGCAATCAATCCAAATGCCACTGCTGAAGCACATATTCGTAGCCACCATTTGCCATCTTTTGATTCCTTTGATTTCTTTGTCTTTTTCTCTTCAGTTTTTTCTTCTTCTCTCCACTGATCTGCTGTTGTCCACTGATCATCATTGTTTATATTATTATATTCACTCATTTAAACTAATCTCCTTTCTCGTTTCTCTTTGCATTAAATATACCTGATAATTGTGTTGAAATTGTGTTCTATTTGTTATAAAAGTAAGAAAAAAAATAAGAAAAACATAAGATAACTTTCCATTGTATCGTATCACTTTATCCCTTATAATAATAGCAAGAAAAAGGAGTATTCATAATATGATAAAGAAAAATCAAACTTATTTAAACAGACTGCATGTTTTAATTGATGCTCTCTGCATTTATTTTTCAGGTTTTGTTGCCTATTACGTGAGATTTTGTCTGGAAATATTCGGTTTTAAAGTCTACAAAGAATTATTTGAGTATAACCGTTATTATTTCCCTTTTAAGGATTATCAGAAGCCTTTAATTTGCGCACTAATTATTCTCCTTCTATTATATGCATTTTTTGGGCTGTATACACCAAAACGATACCAAAGAGGCAGCAAAGAACTTGTTAATTTATTCAAAGCCAATGTTTTGGGACTTGGAATTTCTGCATTCATTATTACTATTTTCCAGATTCAGAATTTCCCTCGTTCCCTGTATCTGATGTTTTATATATTTAACTTTATTTTTGGTGTAATTTCAAGATATATTATTCGAAAAATTTTGAAAATCAATCGAAAAAAAGGACGCAACATCAAACATACGGTGTTTGTAGGATTCAGTACCTCTGCGGCAGCATATATTGATCGTATCATCGCCAATCCTCACTGGGGATTAAAGGTTCACGGAATTTTCGATAATACTGTCAGTGAAAACTTTGACTATCGTGGAGTAAAATATATCGGTAAACTTTCCGATCTGGCTGATTATCTGGAGCATACTTCTCTGGATGAAGTCGCTATTACATTAAATCTGAATGAATATGACAAACTGGAGAAACTGGTTGCTGTTTGTGAGAAATCCGGTGTTCATACGAAATTTGTTCCGGATTACTACAACTTTATTTCTACAAATCCTTATACAGAAGACTTAGACGGACTTCCGGTTATCAATATCCGTAATGTTCCTCTTACCAATACATTAAACCGCATGATCAAACGTTTCATTGATATTATCGGCTCTATTGTTGCTTTGATCTTATTTTCACCGATTATGCTTGTTGTAGCAATTCTGGTAAAAAGAAGTTCTCCTGGACCAATATTATTTGCTCAGGAACGTATCGGACTTGGCAACAAACCATTTAAAATGTACAAATTCCGCTCCATGGGTGTTCAGGATCCAAAAAAAGAAGCCAAGCAGTGGACAACAAAAAATGATGCCAGGGTAACACCGGTTGGAAAGATTATTCGTAAGACAAGTCTTGACGAACTTCCTCAGTTCTGGAATGTTTTGCGAGGGGATATGAGCCTGATCGGACCTCGTCCGGAACGGCCTTTATTCGTTGAAAAATTTAAAGAAGAAATTCCTCGTTACATGATCAAACATCAGGTTCGTCCTGGTATTACCGGATGGGCACAGGTTAATGGTTTCCGTGGAGATACTTCTATTCGCGGTCGAATTGAACATGATTTATATTATATTGAAAACTGGTCTTTAGGTCTGGATATCAAGATTTTATTCCTTACATTCTTTAAGGGATTTGTAAATAAAAATGCTTATTAAAAAGGATGGCCTATGCCATCCTTTTTTAGTCGTCTCAGGAGGTGCAAAATTGAGTAAAAAACGAAGAAAAAAAAGACGTAGTTCACCAATTAGAACTTTGGTATTTCTCTTAACACTGATTCTGCTTCTTATAGGTGTTTTTGCAGGTATGGTCTACACAAAACTTGGCAGTACACAAACCAGTCCTTTGGATCAAAGCCAGCTGGTCACTGTAAATAACGATTCCAGCATGAAAGATTATACCAATTATGCGTTCTTTGGTATTGATTCACAAACCGGAAGTATGTCAGACCGTGGTAATCGTTCTGATTCCATTATCATCGTGAGCATCAATAACTCTACAAAAGAGGTGAAGCTTTTATCAGTTTACAGAGATACCTTTGTTAGTATTAACGGACGTTATAATAAAATCAATGCCGCATACTCTTGGGGTGGTCCGGAACTGGCAGTCAGTACTATTAACCGTAATCTGGATCTGAACATTGAAAAATATGCTACTGTAAACTTCAAAATACTGGCAGATCTAGTAGATGCCATTGGCGGAATTGAAGTGGATGTTGACAGCAGTATTCTTAAAAATTTAAACGCTTATATCAAAGATATGAATCGTATCAATGGTGGTAATTCCCCAACTCTTCCTTCTGGCGGCACATATACTCTGGATGGAAATCAGGCAGTTGCCTATTCCAGAATCCGTTATACCGCAGGTGGTGATTTGGCAAGAGCCGGACGGCAACGGGAAGTTTTACAGAAGATCTTTGAAAAAGGAAAGAAGAGCCCGCTAAAACTGATGTCCGCATTGGATAAAGTCCTCCCTCAGGTTAAGACCAATATGGATCAGAAGGAATTATTTAACATGTTTCTTTCTGCCTTCCGCTATGAAATCAAAGATCAGCAGGGATTCCCATGGGATCAGAAGGAAATGAAATACTACGGAACCTACTATGGTTTTCCTACCACACTAAAAGAAAATGCCATTCGGGCACATAAATATCTATTTGGAACAGATAATTATCAGATCAGCGACGAGCTTGGAAGAATCAATCAGAAGATTATATGGCGCGTAGGGTATTAAACAAAAGCACCCCTCGGCAACAGTTTCATGAGATGCTTATGCATCACACTGCAGATTGTTGCTATGGGGTGCTTTTATAGATGTATCCTGAGTCGTTGTCTTTTAATTAAGTCTTTTAATGATTTCCAATAGTTTTTTTCCAATAGGACCCTGTCCTTCTTTACAGTAGAAGAAGTTACAAACCCTTTCCCGTTCTTCCTTAAAATAATCCTCACCTTGAATCAGTCTTTCAAATTCCTCCATTAACTGATCAAAATTTTCTGCCTTATAACCTGGAGTTACCTCTTCATAATCGTAATACATTTCACGATCGGTATTTAAATAATCCTGATAATCAAAGTTGTAAAAAACGATTGGACGGTCTAACAGTAAATAATCAATATAAGTACTGGAATAATCCGTTACAAGGATATCTGTATCCATTAAAAGTTCCTGTATATCCATTGATTTTCCTGTTATGTCTGTTATATTGGAATACTTCGAAACATCAACAGTTTCCTTCTGATGATAAAAATGCCGTTTTATTACAAAAACAGTTTCATTTTCCTCACACCATTGATTTAACTTCTCAAAATCAAACTGTTCCATCAACGGAAATGGGATTTCCCCTTCTTTTCTATGAGTCGGTGTATATAAAATAATCTTTTTACCCTTTGCTGCTTTCTTAAGTTTATGTTCCATTGGGAACATTCCTTCAACATCATAAAAAGCATCATTTCTTGGCTGACCCAAAGTAATAATATGACTTTCCGGACGTCGGAACGCGCTCTCATAGATTTTTGAATATGCATCACTGGTTGCTACCACATATTCTTTTCCCAAAGGAATCTGCTGAATAGCTCTACGGATTTTCTGTCCTCTGCTATCCCAGTTTTTAACCTTATAATCATCATATCCCACTTTCTTCAAGGGCACTCCATGCCAAAGGTTTAAAAAAACCGCTCTTCCCATGAAGCCATGATTTACGTCACTGATTCCATTGCACATGACCACATACTTTGCCCGAAGCTGCATCCATATTCCTCTGAGACTATCAAATTCATATGCTTCATATCCCAGAGCACGAACTTTATGACAGACAGTCCGGCTCTTTGTAATCCAGACAGGTCTTATTTCCGGATCTTTCTGGGCTTCTAAAAATAAATATTTAGGATTATCCGCATACTGTTCTCCCAGCCAGGCACCAAAAATATATATTTTCCTGCTGCGGGGAAAAAGACATGATAAATACATCATGCAATATTTCATTATAAGTTTTACTGCTCCTTTCATAAGCTCCTTTTATCCCCAAAGCCACTGCAT
The DNA here is from genome assembly GCF_001940315.1 of Anaerostipes sp. 494a. NCBI lineage: Bacteria > Bacillati > Bacillota > Clostridia > Lachnospirales > Lachnospiraceae > Anaerostipes > Anaerostipes sp. 494a. The sequence continues at coordinate 1,227,494 of NZ_MJIF01000001.1, forward strand.
CAGCTTACGGATATTTCCTTCCTTTAATACATGATAATTTTTATAAAATGCAAGACGACGGATTTTACCTTTATAATACAGATCTCCATATGTGTTTAAAAGTTCATATACATCCAGGTTTTCAATATCTTCACCGTAGACACTGACAAATCCCTGAATCTGTTCCATAGATTCTATCATCATTCTTCGATAAGTATTTTTGCCCTCTCGAAGACGCTGATAAAGATAAACAGGATTTCCTGCATGTTTGGCACCAACTGAATTGTGTCCATGCTGACGATAATACATGGTCGGTTCATTGACAAACCCTATTTTCCCAAATACTTTCGCAATCAAAGCGGCCCAGTAATCATGCATAATAATCTTAGAAACCGGCAGTAATTGAAGAAAATACTGCTGTAAACATCGATTAATCATTACCGTACATCCGGTAACAGAATTCTGCACGATCAGCTGATTCAGATAAATACGCTTTGGAATGTCTGCATACTGGAAAAAGGATTCTGCGATCATTTCCAGATTTTCATCTGCTACTGACAAATCGGTATGAACAAGAATCGGGGTTTTTTCTCCATATCTGGTTTCCAGTGCTTCCATTTTCTGCAGAGTAAGATAAATCTTATCTGGTTTCCAGACATCATCCTGATCACAAAACATAAAATGAGGACCATAAGAATTACGGAGTAAGTTTATAAAATTGTTTTTTGCACTGCCGGTAGGCGGATCATTTTTCATAATCGTCACCTGATTGGGATGCTGCTTTTTAAATTCTTCCAATATATCCAGTGTATGATCGGTAGAACCATCATCACCAACTACCAGCTGCCAGTTTTCATATGTTTGTGCTGCAATTGATTCTAACTGAGCTTTTAAATAATCCTCTCCGTTCAGTGTAGCTAAAAGAATCGTGACCATAACACCAACCTCCTGATTTGCTAATGTCCCTCCATGCTCTGATATAAATTCCTCATTTTCCAAGGTAAAACAAGCTGTCATTTCTCTGTTTCTTTGCGAACATATGATGATATTGTACCATCTGATATTCTTTCAGATCCTCCGGTAAATCATTCAAACTATCAATTCCATATAAATTCTGTTTATTGTCCATATAAACACTTCCGGTTACCACAGGATATTTTTTATATAATTCCTGCAGATAACATTCATATGGTGTTTTTTCTATCCCGCATACCTGAATAACTTTTGAAGCCAGATAATTTGGACTGATTGCCTTAATCTCTTCTTCTTTAATATCATAATTTGCCCAGATCACAAATGGAACCTGGTGCTTTTTCTGTTCACGTTCTATGGTGGAACTCTGATTTTTTGCCATTACTTTATTATAGAAACTGTCTGGAAGTTTTGGCTGATGATCTCCAAACATCACGATCACCGTTGGTTCCTTCACTTTTTCAAAATATGAAACCAGATTTTTAAATGCATCATCTGTCTTTTTAATAAGACTTAAATATCGATTTGCAGATGGAGTACTGCTTGCATCTGTAATGCTTATTTTCTGGTCAAAGTTTGCAAAATCTTTATCATAACCTCCATGATTCTGAATGGTTACATTAAACATATAAAATGGATCATTACTGCTTTTCTTTGCATTTTCATATTCAGAAATAATCTTGTTAAAATCTTCCTGATCACTAATATAGCTTCTAACAGTCTGCGGATTTTTAAAGGAATCAATTGCCAGATATTTTGAAAAACCAAGTAATGGATATACATTTTCCCGATTATAACCATTAGCTTTATATGGATGTAATACCAGATTTCCCTGATATCCCTGATTCTTTAGTGTTGTAGTCAGACTTCCCAGCTGATCTTTTACCTGATACTGGTACGCAACGGATCCTCCTGGCAAAAATGCCATGGTGTTTCCTGTCAGAAACTCAAATTCTGAATTTGCAGTCTGTCCTCCATAACTGGACATATACATTGTTCCCTTTACTGTATCTTTTGTTAGATTTCTGATAAAAGGCATGGCATCCTGATTGGTACTGAAATTTCCCAATACTGTCAGATCGGAAAATGCTTCATTCATAATGGCAATCACATTAGGCTTATTCTTTGTAACAGTTTTGTTATCCTCTTCTGCCTTTTTAACATAAGGCTTCATAATTTCATTTACTTTTTCCACTGAATACCCGTCAGGTTTCTCTACAACCAGAAATTTAATACTTGATGCAAAAATCGTAGCATATCCGTATCTGTTACAGCTGACAGTGGGATTCCATACTTTTACTTTGATACCAAATCTCTGTATTCCTTCATTTGTACTGAAAATAGAAAAGCATACAGCCATAAGTACTGCGAAAACACCAGCAGGCAACACTCTCTTTTTGCCTCTGAATCCTTTTTCACACTGCAATCTTACTGCCACAAAAATGAAACCAAGAATCAAGACTCCATTCCATAGTATGGCGGTATTCACATCGTATTTATATTCTGTTGCCACGTTTGCAGCAGTTCCAACAGTTGCAAAATCCACCGGCATAAGCGAAGTACCTCTGAATTTTGTCACATAAAAGTTGGCAAGACCTAATCCTGATGTGGTCAAAACAGTAAGAATTGCTGCCCATGTCGTTCGATTGGTCACCATATAAAACAGCATTAAAACAGTTCCATAAACCAATAGATTAAATAATGCATATTTTAATCCAATAAATCGCAGACTTACAGAGTTAAAACGTTCCATCAAAATATAACAGAACATCGGAGTAACAGCAAATACTCCTCTGCTTAGCCATCGATTCCATGTTTCACTTAATGGATTAGGTATAAAGATGAGAACTGATAACAGTAAAATGGTAGCTAAAAGCATACTGTATTTTTTAAGATTAAAGCCATTATAATATACAGTTATCTTACCGCTTTTTAAAACAATATTCTGCCCTTTTGCCACATCCTTCATCTTCAGATGAAGTTTATAAGTCTCTCCCTTATGAATCTTCTTCTGAACACTTATTACTGTTCCTTTGATTCCCTTATGATATTTTGCCATGGACAAACGACCCATAGGGATATTTTCCTGCCATACCGTTTGATTGTTTTCGTCAGTTATCCATACAGCCATGGTTCCTTTTGCTATATTGCCCAAAGGATTATAAACACTCATTTCTAACTGCTGCAAATCTCCATAATCTGCTTGAAATTCAAGGTTTTCCTCCCATCCGCTTTCCATCATATCCCCTTTTTTATGATCCATGGAAAGAGTTTCAAACATTTCTCCCTTAAAGGTCTCTGACTGGGTTAATGCAAAGATGAAATATGCAATTAATAAGGCAACACATACAATACGTCCATATTTACTTATTTGTGTCTTTTTCTTCTCTAAGTTCATTATTATACCTTATTTGTTAAACACCATGTTTACGATACGTTCTGTTGCATGTCCATCATCAAAACAACAGAATCTATCATAAAACTCATCATATTTTTCTTTATACTGTTCTTCAATCTGATCAATATTTTTAATAGCATTGATTACTTCATCATTGGTCATCAAAAGCGGACCTGGCACTTCTGTCTGGATATCAATATAAAATCCATGCAGAATATCTCTGTATTTTTCTAAGTCATAGGTAAAGAATAAAATAGGTCTTCTTAAATTTGCAAAATCAAAGAATACAGAAGAATAATCTGTCATACAAATATCTGAAATTAAATATAATTCCGCAATATCCGGATATTTACATACATTGAATACAAAATCTTCCATACCGGTTACATCGATAGCATCTGCAATAAAATAATGTGTACGAAGAAGAACTACATATTCATCTCCTATTTCTTTCTGGAGACGTTTCAGATCCAATGCAAGATTAAATTTATAAGCCCCATGATCATAATATTCATCATCACGCCATGTAGGTGCATAGAGAATTGTTTTTTTATCTGCCGGAATTCCCAGCTTTTTCTTTAAATCTGCAGCAATCTGCTCTTTATCCGGTGCATATAATATATCATTTCTTGGATAACCTGTTTCTATTATTTTTTCTTTTTCATATAAGAAACAGGTATGAAAAGCTTCTGTAGAAAACGGATTGGCCGATACCAGACAATCCCAAAATCTGGACTGACTGTAAATCTGTCTTTTATATGTTGGAGATGCAGAATAGTTCTCTTCCATATCAAATCCCAGCTTTTTCAAAGGTGTACCATGCCATGTTTCCAGTAAATACTGACTGTCCCTTTTCTCAAACCACACAGGCTGACGTACATTGGTTACCCAGTATTTTGCTCTTGTTATATAATAGAAATATCCCAGGCTAAAACGAGGAACTTTTTTAGGATTTCCTGGAATTTTCATTGATTTATCATTGATGATCCAGATAAATTTATACTGATCTCCATAATTTTTCAAAAGATACTCATAGATATATTTAGGACTGTCAGAATACTGCTTACCAAAAAAGCTTTCAAACACCACCCATTGATCCTGCTGTGAAAAACGTTCGAATATGTATTTACTGATTGTCCGATACATAAAACGCTTTTCTGTAAGCATTCTATGAATTTTTCTTTTGGCAAGAATATGATTAATTTTCTTCTTACATGCCTCATAAGATTCCTGCTGTAATGCCTTTAAAACTTTCTTCTCATTGTCTTCCTGATTACAAATCCTGCTATTATCCACAGTCTGAGCATATTCATGAACAGGCAAAAACCGGCTGTTTTTCCATTCGGAAGCTTTATCTCTGCGGACTTTCTGTAAAAATCCTTTCCCGCAGAATGTAACAAACTTCTGATCAATAATTCCTTTCAGTTCCGGCGTAATCTTTCCAATGGCTTTATAAGCTTTGGAAAGTCTCTGTGGACGGTCTTCTATATCTGCTTTAGATAAGGATGGATACTGGATTTCATCATTATGCCCACGTTTAATATAATCCGCCTTCTTACAAAAACCAATAGATTTTGTCTTCTCAAGAAAATATGCCAATAATGGAATATCACAATAATATTCAAGATCTTCATCAAAGCATAAACATTCTTCATCAAAACCGGATTTCTTTATTAACATATGAATACAGCTCAGCAGAGACACATCTATTCGATTTTCAACTAAATCTTTCCATGGCTGTCCGCAAAACTCCTGATCCTCTTCATTATGCTGTTCTGCTCCATAATAAACCATCCTGCGGAACCAGGTCTGCTTTATAACTCCATAAGTTAAATCATAGTTTTCTTTGTCTGCAGCATCTACCAGCTCTTCCAATGTTGTTTCTGCCAGATAATCATCGCTGTCAAGGAAATACAGATATTCTCCCTGTGCCTTTTGAATTCCCAGATTTCTCGCTGCAGAAACGCCGTTTTTCTCATGCAGATCATAAATTCTCAGATTCAGTTTGTCTTTATATGAAGAAAGAAGCTTATCTGCTTCTTTCTCTTCCACATGATCTTTTATAATTAAAGTTTCAAAATCTTTCCAGGTCTGTTCAGATAAACTGTCCAGACAATCTGTTATAAAATGCAGTCCCCTATGAAAAGGAACGATTACGCTGACTTTCATCAGATCCTCCTATCTGCTTTCTTTTTTAATGATTTCTATTACTTTTTCAGAAGCATGTCCATCATCTACATGATTATATTTTTTATGATATGCCTCATATTTCTTTTCCCACTGCTGAGGATCATACTCTTTTATATCCGTAATCAGCTGTTTGGTTTCTTTTGAAATCGGTCCCGGTGCCTCTTCTACAAAATCAAAATAAAATCCTCTAAGATTATCTTTGTAATCATCCAAATCATATGCAAAAAAGAACATAGGACGTCTTAACAGACTATAATCAAACATTACAGAAGAATAATCCGTGATCATCATATCTGATACCAGATATAACCAGGCAATATCCTTTGTTTCATCAAAGGTGTACACAAAACCTTTATAAGGGCTCCAGTCTACCTTATCTGCCACAAGATAATGATATTTTACAATAAATACATATTCCTCTGAAAGCTGTTCCATAGCCATATCAAAATCAAGTTTGGATGCAAATTTATATTTACCTTTTTCACTGTATTCATTATCGCGCCATGTCGGTGCATAAAGAATTATCTTTTTATCTAACGGCAATCCAAGTTTTTTCTTATATTCATTAATTTTTTCAGGCTGATTATCCCTAATCAGAACATCATTCCTTGGATACCCAATCTGCAACATTGGACGATCTTTAAAATCAAAACATGATTGAAAGATTTCTGTTGAAAACTGATTCTGGGAAATCAGATAATCCCAATCCCTGCATGTAACGCGGAATTGTCTGTGGTATTCCTCAATATCGCTACTTCCACCCATATTCATTCGATCCATGTCCAAAGCCAGTTTTTTCAATGGCGTACCATGCCATGTCTGAATATATGTGATGCTCTTCTTTTTTTGCACATATAAAGGCTGACGACTGTCAAAGACCCATATTCCTGCCCTCATTAAATACCAGAAATACGTGAAATAATTGTTTCGAATCTTTTTACATTTTCCCGGTACCTCTATACCAGTATCAAAGAAAAACCATACACACTCATATTCATGGTCTAATCCCTGACGAACCATTTCTTCATAAATGTATCTTGGATTTCCTGTATAATTTCTCCCATTACTGCTTTGAAAAATAATGATATTCTTGTTTACCGGAATAATATATGTTAAGACCTTATATATTTGAATTGTAATATTCTTAATTAACTGTTTCATAAAATTCCTACTTATTTATTAATTTCTGCAGCTTTCTGCACAAGATATTCTGCCACCTGATTATGAAGTTCCGGACGATCTAAAGCGAAATCAATGGTAGCCTTGATAAATCCAAATTTATCTCCAACATCATATCGGATTCCTTCAAAGTCATATGCATAAACAGCCTGTGTATCAATCAAACGACAAATTGCGTCTGTTAACTGAATTTCTCCACCGGCACCTGCTCCCTGACTTTCTAACAGTCCAAAGATTTCCGGTGTCAATACATAACGTCCAAGAACTGCCATACGGCTAGGTGCTTCTTCCTGTTTTGGCTTTTCAACCATATTATCAAGCTTAACTGCACGTCCATCTGCCGGTATATTCCGGTTAGGTGCTACAATACCATATTTACTGACCTGATCTTGTGCTACCGTCTGGACACCAACAACAGATGCATGATGCTTTTCATATGCTGTAATCAACTGATGCAATGCAGGTTCTCCACCTTTATTGATAACAACATCATCTCCTAAAAGTACTGCAAAAGGTTCATTTCCAATAAAAGATTTTGCACAAAGTACTGCATGTCCCAGACCTTTTGGTTCTTTCTGACGAACATAGTAAATATTAGCCATATTTGCAATATCGTTAATCAGTTTTACCTGTTCCAGCTTTCCGGATTCTGTCAATCTGGCTTCCAGTTCATAGTCTTTGTCAAAATGATTTTCCATACAATGTTTATTTGAATTGGTAATAATCAGAATTTCTTCAATTCCGCTGGCAACTGCTTCTTCAACAATATACTGTACTGTCGGAATGTCAACAATCGGAAGCATCTCCTTTGGCATTGCCTTTGTTGCCGGTAAAAACCTTGTTCCTAATCCCGCTGCAGGAATAACAGCTTTTCTAACCTTTTGTGTACTCATAAGCACCTCCAATAATAACTCCTAATTATCCCCTTCGTCTTTTTGCTGTCCAACTAAGCCCAGATCCTGTTTAATCTTTGTGGTTGAAATTCCTTCTGTTCTTGGCAGATAAACAACTTCACAATAATCTTTCAGAAAATCAAATTTTCCTTCCCAGTCATTTCCCATAACGAAAGTATCTACTTTAAATTCCTTGACATCAGAAATTTTCTGCTCCCAGCTGTTCTCAGGAATTACCAGATCTACATAACGAACAGCTTCTACCAGCTGTTTACGTTCTTCATAGCTAAAATAACATTTTTTCTGTTTTTCATTCCAGTTAAATTCATCAGAAGAAACCACAACAATCAGATAATCTCCTAATTCCTTGGCTCTTCTTAATAAATTAATATGTCCCGCATGTAATAAATCAAACGTTCCATAAGTAATAACTTTTCTCATCGTGCACCTCCGGTTTTCTCTAAATATTTTTCACTGACTTCTTCAATACCGCCACTTGCAATAATTCGACCTTTTTCCAGCAAAATGGCTTTGTCACATAATCGTTTCACCTGATCCAAAGAATGAGATACGAACAAAACAGTTGCACCCTTTTCGAACATTTCCATAATCTTGGCTTCACTCTTTTTTCGGAATTTTGCATCTCCTACAGATAAAACCTCATCCAGAATCAGAATATCAGGATTCACCTGTGTTGCAACGGAAAATCCTAATCTTGACTTCATACCGGAAGAATAATTCTTTACCGGTACATCTATAAATTTTCCAAGTTCAGAAAATTCAATAATCTCATCTATCTTTTCATCAATAAATTTTTTTGAAAATCCAAGGACAGCACCATATAAATAAATGTTTTCACGTCCTGTATACTGCTGATCAAAGCCTGCCCCCAGCTCCAGCAACGGAGCTATGGTTCCTCTTGTGGTTACAGTTCCCTCAGTGGCTTTTAATACACCTGCAATAACTTTAAGCAAAGTACTTTTTCCTGCTCCATTAAGTCCCACAATTCCCAGTCTGTCTCCTTTATTTAAAGAGAAATTGATATCTTTTAAGGCCCAGAACTCATCATAAGAGATCTGATGTTTTAATGATTTAATAATAAAACTTTTCAAATCATCTACTTTCTCTGAACTCAAATTGAACTTCATACCGACATGTTCAACTCTTAATACTTCGTTTTTCTTCATAATATCCTCCTAAATGTACAGAATGAACTCATCTTGTTTCTTATAGAAGAATACAAGTCCAACAATACATGTAACTACTGCAAATACAAATGAAGCTGCAAGGAAATGCATATTCATTGGTCGTCCATAAATAGCCTGTCTGAAATTATGAATCAGTAAATACAATGGATTTACCTTTAAAACATATCCATAAATACCTGGCTTGCTTAACAAGCGTTCTGCCGGATAGAAAATAGCGGAAGCATACATAATCATCATCAGCGCAACAGACCAGAGATATTCTAAATCTCTGAAAAATACCGCCATGGTTGATAAAATCATTCCAACACCAAATGCTGTCAGCAGAAGCAATAATATAGGAACAACCGCCTGTAGTATATAAATATTTGGATATACTTTAAATACGATACATGCGCCTACTAAAACAATCAGGGATAATGCAAAAATAATAAAATTAAATAATACACTGGATAACGGGTAAATGTACTTTGGAACATACACTTTTTTTATCATTCCGGCATTTGTCCTGATGGACTTCATAGCACCATTTGTTGCTGTTGAAAAGAAACTATATAACAAACGCCCAGTTAAGATATACACTGGAAACTTAGGATCCGGATTTCCAAACATAGAACCAAAGACTAGAGTCAAAACCATTGTAGTTAGCATTGGTTCCAGCAATGTCCATAAAATTCCAAGATAAGAACGCCGATACTTTAATTTGACACCTTTTTTTACCAGTTCCACCAGCAAAAATCTGTATTTTTTAAAATTCTCAATATACGTTTTCATGATTTTTCTCCATATTTCATAATTTACATATCATTTGTTATTATACTATTTTATAACAAGATATTCAATTATTCTTTCTATTGATATCTTTGTAAAAATAAGAACCACTTATTCCAGAATTTCTTTTCTGTTTTCAACAACTTTTATCTTTTCTGATGGATATACCTTTGAAATAATCCCTTTTATTTCTTCATTAGCAACTAATATTTTATCATACATATCATAAATCTGAGGACTTACCGGAGCATTGGCAACTTTTATAAATGGAATATATAAAATCTTTTCACAATGAAAGGAACCTAACACTGCCATCTCTAAAACATCCATAGCACCATAATAAACAATTTTATCAATCTTTGTATTTTGAAACAATCTTTTTTTCTCATCGTCTATTATGATATTAAGCTTCTCTTCCTTTGCCTCATAATAATTTCGTCTTGATGAGAATTTTTCCAGCATTACACTTTCTTTACCTGATACGGATGGTTTCCCTAATTGCCCTATATATCTTATGTTTTCCGGCAACAGCCTTAAAATCCTTTTATTTCTTCGAACTTTCCATGATTTAAAGGACAGAAAATAATTATTTTGTTCGATATCTGCCGTATACAATTGATTATATAACTGATCTATAATCTTATTATTACGCATGCTTCCGGTGAAAATTAAAATATTCTTTTTATTGTTGTCAGGTATTGCTTCAATGTTAATATTTTCCTGATTTCCGTCTATGACACATTCACAAATTCTCTGTGATACGTCTTTTGCATCATACGGACAAAATTTCTGTAAAAATTCTGTATCATCATATGCTTTGGGCTTTTTCACTGCTTCCATCAATTCAGAAACTGTCGTAACCTTCGTAAATGGAAGCTCATTAAATCCAAAATATACACCCCTGTCTCTAAAATATTCCTCTTCATCATAAGCGAATAGGATAATATTCTTTTTTGAATTTGCAAAATCAAAAAACACACTTGAATAATCTGTAATCAAAGTATCACAACAATTGAGAAAATCGTAGGTTTCGTATTTTACAGGTATTGTTCTTAAATTTTTAAACTCAGAAAAATCTATGCTTCCCTTTAAATATGGGTGAAGATTAACATAACAGATTTGATCATCTTCCAATGATCGATCCAATTCTCTGAGATATGTTACAATCTCATCTTCACCTTCAGCATCCTCCAGGCTGCCTCTCCATGTTGGAAGATAAGCCATAACCTGCTTTCCATCTAATCTTTCTGATTCAATAATATCTTTATTTTCATCTTCAAAAAAAATCGTATTTCTTGGATATCCACACATCATTATATGATTATTGCTTACATCTTCCAGCATAAAATCCTTTAACATATGTTCTTTCATATATTCACTTGGATATAAAATATAATCAGCAATCCTAAAATTTCTCTGCAAATTTCCTATTCTGTGCATCTCATCATGGGAACTACGTCCTAAAGTCTTAAATGGAGTTCCATGCCATGTATTCAAATAAACCTGATGTTCTCTCTTAATATAATATGTCATCATACTGGTATCAGAAAAAAGATATTTTGCAGTGGCCAAAACCTTCAAATATTCTTTTGATTCATATAATAAATAATGAATATCTGTCATTCCATAATAATGCAGTTTTTCCTTGAATTCATCTTCTCTTTCTTTTTCAACACCAACATATAAAATAAAATCTTGATATTTATCATTAAAATATATTTCCTTTAACAAATAAAATACATTTCCATTAATGTCTTGTCCATGCTGGGAATCAAATAACATTATTTTATCATTAACCGGAAATTCTTTTACAAAAGATAAGTATTCATATGCCGCATTTCCACTTTTAGATACCAGTAAATTTTTAACGATATTTTTTTTACTGTTATATCTTTTTTTTATTTTTTTGATTACACGTTCTTTCCTGCTGGTTGTTTTTCCAGGTTCAACAATATCTTCCTTAAACCTCTTTAACCAATACCTTTTACTAAAATACTGTGCCGGATTCTTATCCTCATATATTTCAAAATACAATTTGTGATTTTTATACTCAGGTACTTCATTTTTTAAATATTTAAAAAAGCAATCTAAGAATTTCTTTTTTATCGGTAACTCTTCTTTTAGAACTTTTGTTTCCAGTCGAATGATCATATGGTTTAATGCAGTATATAAAATACATTCTCTTAATTGTTCATATTGTCCTGCTTTCTTACAAGATTTTATATACTCCTCCATTACAGGAAAGATATCAAAAAAATTCTCACTGAAATGGTTCGTTGCAGATCCCACCCTACGTGCTCTATAATAATAATACGGTCTATCACATTTTGAAATTTTATTAGCATATAAATAACACTGATACGTAAATAACAAATCTTCAAAAATCCTATACTGTTCAAATTTTAATCCATGTTCTACGATCAATTTTCGGCTAAATATCTTATTCCAAATATACGGAACCCCTTTTACTAATATTTGAGGATTCTCCCTCAAACTTTTCCCATACAGTTCCATATCTCCCAACTGAAAATCCAAAGAACTGGCTACATATAATTTTGTAAAGCCGGAAACTACAATTTCAGCTTCTTCATATTTTGCCTTCTGATACATATTTTCAAACATTGTTTCATCAACATAATCATCACTGTCAACAAAGCCGATAAATTCACCTGTTGCATTTTCTATTCCGATATTTCTGGCATTTGCTACTCCTTGATTTTCAAGGACAATACTGATAATTTTATCAGGATACTTTTTCTTAAAATCGTCAATTATCATCTGACTGTTATCTGGACTTCCATCATTTATAACAATAATTTCAATTTCCTCTAATGTCTGACGTACCAGGCTGTTTAGACACCTTTCCAGGTAATCCTCAACATTATAAACCGGTACAATCACACTAACCTTAACTTTTCCCATAATATATGTATCCTTCCTGATCTTTATCTGATTTTATTCATGACAATCCCATGAAAAAAACTATTACCATATACTTTTATTTTTTCAATGCAAATTGCTATTACCAGAGATATTATAAAAACAGAACCAATAATAATGATCGTATATATAATCTCTGCCACAAAATTTTCTGTAAATTAAAAAATAAATCTTCTTAGTATTTCCTGAAAATGAAATCTATTCAATACATTTTTAACCACATAATGCCACAGATATATTTCAAACGTGTAAGATGCTAATTTACAGATTGCATTATTGATCTTAACACAATTTCTTTTAGAATTAACAAACGAAAAACAAAAAACAATCACACAAAATGCACAAAATGCTCCCACAATACTATACCAAAATATCAGGCTTTTGTTGACAGGCTCCATATTATAATGATTCAATTGAATTTTAGCCCTGATCATATTTGTTCCAAAAAAAGCAATCATTGCGATTGGCATGTATTTTTTGAGGAGAAATTTTTCTCTATACTTATAAATAAAATACCCCCATATAAGTTCAATGGATGCAGGTATCAATCCGTTTATTGAATGATGAGAAAACTGCGCTAATTGATTGGCCGTAATATCATTCATAAAGAAAAATCCTACGGACATAACAATAAAATACTTTAATCTAACAATATCTTTTTCTAAATAATCTACAAATAATTTTAAAACAGGGAATATAATCATTATTAATATATATACATATAAGTACCACAAATGTCCTGCAGACACTACCGGGTTTTTCCATGCCAATAACATTTTAAAAGCCAAAATATATTCTTCTGATGAATGATGTATACTTTGAAAAAGTGATTCACCTTTTATAAGCTATCCTTCAAAGTAAAAATAAAACAGGCTAAATAATAGCAATGGTATTCCTATATTATTAAGTGTTCTCTTCAAAACTTTTTTGTAATCTGTATTGTTAAACAAAAAGAACCCTGAGATCATCCAAAAAATAGCTACCCCATCGGCAAATATACAAGATATTAATACTCTACTATAATCATACGATCCATTTACCACATTATTCAAACGGGTATGAACTCCTATTACTATTATACAAGCTATCAATCTAGCCAATTCAACTTGAGGATTTCTTTTCATCCCATTGCTTCCCTTCTATGCATTGATTATGATTTTAAAATTTTTTGTTTACTTTTTTCTGCTTTAACCCTTAAATTCTATCATGAACGATAACCATCCGGATTCATTGACTGCCATTTCCATGAATCTGCACACATCTCTTTTATTCCTTTTTCTGCAATCCAGCCCAATTCCTCTTTTGCCTTTGTTGCATCACAATAGCATGTAGCAATATCACCAGCTCGTCTAGGCTTGATTTCATATGGAAGTTCTTTTCCACATGCTTCTTCATAAGCATGTAATACATCTAACACACTATATCCTTTTCCGGTTCCCAGATTGTAGATACTAACTGCCGGATCTTCTTCAAATTTCTTCAGAGCTTTCACATGTCCTTTTGCCAGATCCACCACATGGATGTAATCTCTTACCCCTGTTCCGTCCGGTGTATTATAATCATCACCGAATACCCCCAGTTTTTCCAGCTTTCCAACGGCAACCTGTGCGATATACGGAACCAGGTTATTTGGGATTCCTTTTGGATCTTCCCCGATCAATCCACTTTCATGGGCACCAATTGGATTAAAATAACGCAATAAAACAACATTCCATTCCGGATCTGCTACATGAAGGTCGGTAAGGATCTGTTCCAACATGCCTTTTGTCTGACCGTATGGATTTGTGATCTTTCCTTTTGGACATTCTTCTGTAATTGGAATAAATGCCGGATCTCCATATACCGTAGCAGAAGAACTGAAGATAATATTTTTCACTCCGTGGTTTCTCATAACATCGCAAAGGATCAAAGTACCTGTAATGTTATTATGATAATATTCCAAAGGTTTCTGTACGGATTCTCCTACTGCCTTTAATCCTGCAAAATTAATCACAGATTCAATATTTTCGTTATCAAAAACTTCCTCTAAAGCATTCTTGTCCAAAATATCTGCTTCATAAAATTTTACAGCTTTCCCTGTAATCTGTTCTACCCTTTTTAAGGCTTCCGCACTGGAATTATACAAGTTATCCACTACGACAACTTCATATCCGGCATTTAACAGTTCCACACATGTATGACTGCCAATATATCCGGCACCACCTGCAACTAAAATAGCCATTTTATCTCCCTCCATAACTTTTATGTACTATTTTATCATTCTTGCTTCAATATAATATCTTTTTTCACATGCATGTCCCATGGAAAAAGTTTTTCTTGGAAGAACCCCTCCTGCCATAACACCTGGAAATAACTCCTGTTTTTCCATGACCGGCAAAATAAATCCGATGGAACTTTCTTCTGCAGCCAGCTGTTTCAGCACATCTTCCCCATGGATATAATCAATTTCGCCCGAATTCTCTTTCAAATATTCATCTAAAGCAATCTGCAGTTTTTCTACTGCAAGCTGATTTTTCCTTAGATCTATATGTAGAATACCTTTCTTCTTTCCTGAATACCATTCCAAAGGATATCCATCTTCACTGCAGATTGTCTCTTTTAGATAATCCAGCAATTCTTTCGTATCTACACTTTTTAGTATTCTGTGAATAGCCTCAAATTGCTGAGCCTCATCATGGATATTTTCCAGTTCCACCAATGCATAACGTGCAGGATGGTCAGATAAATCTTCTTCCGGATGATTCCTTTTCAGCCTTTCATAACAGGCCTTTGCCGTTGCAAGAGAATGATTTCCATCGCCCATGGCAAATATCATAGGCTTTTCACCAAATTCTTTATATCTGCTGGCTGTAGTTTTCTCATAAACATCTAGTCTCTGCTCTAATGATTCTGCCGCTTCACCTTGTACAAGCCATCCCGCGATATGACCGCCATTTTTCATCAGGTCAAAATCGTATAACTTTGGTAACTGTTTTTTCGTTTTTGAAATTGGCTCAATCAATGTATGTCTCTGATCATCACATAATAATATTACATGAGGCAGTTCAACTTCTGCATTATACCGGATTTTCATTCTTGGCGGAATCCGTTCCATAACAGTCTTTTCTGTGGCACGAATTTTTGCATCCTCCCCAACAGTATAACTGTAGGCTTCTAAATCCACCACACCTACTATTCCTTTACGAATAAGTCCATTCTGCAAGGTTCTTTCTACATATATAAACGCATGATGATATGCTTTAAATAATTTATCCTGCCGATATTTATTCATGGACTTTTGAATCTTCTCAATGTGTTCTGCTTCCTGCTCTGTTCCCAATTCAACTTCTGGTAAAATCAAATTTAATGCTGATGGTTCTTTGCCGACTATTCTTCGGACATCCTCCCAATATTCCGGTTGAGATGAAAACTGATCACAGGCAATCACGGCCCATTTTTCCATGGAATCTACCTGTGGCACTAAGATATCTGCGGCTGAAAAAGCACTCATTTTCAATCTCCTATCATACTTTTGTAATAATTATCTTTCTAATTTAACATATTAACACATTTTTTACATTATGACCACTTAATTTAGAATAAAAGCAAAGCAAATAAGCCTGATTTCAGTTCTCTGTGTAAAAAGGAAAAAGGACATTTAACATGTCCTTTCATCTCACTGTTTTTAATCGAAATCAAATGCCTGTATCGTAATTTCTTCGTCTGTCAGCATTCCTATCCACTTATGAAAAATATTATCTAATTGGTCTTTCGTCATGTTTCTCATTCTTTCATTGGTTTGCCATGGTATAACTGCAGGAAAATAAATGATTTCATAATCATCATTACAACATAATTCCAGACCTTCTTTTTCGTTGATCATGGCAGTAATAAGTGCCGCCAGTCCATGGTGATTTCCTATCTGAAAATATCCCTTTATCCATTCTTCAAAGTTTACCTCTGTTTCCTCTAATCCTGTTTTCCTCAGATAATCTTTAAACGGTTCATACAATCCTGTCAGTTGTTTTGCAAGATTTACTACACGCATTTCTCCTTTGATGTCTGAAATCTTAAATCCATATGCGTTCATTTGTTTTCTCCTTTTCTTCAAGTTTTTCATTCAAGTGATTTTATTATACTTCTTTTCTCCGTAAAGAATCTGACAAGATTGTCATTTTTACCACCATTCCAACAAATATAATCCATCCTGCGATTGAAATCCACATTCCTGTCCATAGACCTGGTGTCGTATAATGAAGCTCTATGTGATGGTTTCCTTTATCCACCATAACTCCCATGAACATTCCATTTGCCTTCTGGATAGGAGTCTTTCTGCCATCTACGGTTGCTTCCCATCCTCTTGAATAAGGAATTGCTATGCATACCGCCTGATCTTTTTCTCCCTGCACGTCACCGGAAAATGTATTGCCATCATATAAAATATTTTTTAATCCATGTTTTTTCAGACTGTTGATTTTCTCAATGGTCTGCTTTTTATCAGCCACTACCAGATAAAAATTATCAAATTTGTAGTTCCCGCGAGAAAGAAATCTCATCCTGATCTGCTCTTTGCCTTTCGTACCCCGGCAATCTACTTTCACCATATAATCTTTTCTGCCAAAATAATACGGGCTGAACTTACTTTGAATAAATATTTTTTTACTCAGCTCTTTTTGATCAATAATAATACCTTTGGTACTCTTCTTTCCTGAAAGAAATACATTTTCTGTACTGACTTTTGAATCATCATACTCGAGATTTTTAAAATACAGATATATTTCTTTTTTGGAATTAACCGGTACTGTTATCTCTGCATATTTTTCTCCCTTCGGAGAAGAAATTCTCTTTTCAGATAAAGGAATCGTTGAAACCTTAGGCTGATTATATACTTTTTCATGTTTCAGCTTTGTTCTTTTTGGTTCCTTTTCTAATACAATATTTCCAAGCATTGCCTGCTCACGTCCAACGCCATTTAATGCATTATACTGATTCTTTGTTATGAAAGATTCATATCCATATGCCATAGGAAGGCAATATGGGTTCTCATACAAAGTTATCCTGCCATTAGTTTTAAGTTTTTTAAAGCCGTATGGAACATCCCCTTTTGATCTGTTCTTTTCATCAATGAACCTGTTTCCTGAAATTGTTACATATTTCACCCCTGCCAGTGACATGAGACCTGTCCTTTGATCCAATCCATGATATTTGTCCGCATACTGCATTCCCAATGTCTCATAACTGTTTACTGTTTTTGTAACATCTCCAGCGGTAATGCTGTAATAACCGCTGATAGTATTAAGATCATTGACCAGTCCATAATTTTTATATTTAAATTCTTCTGCATGGACACGATACAGGGAGGAATCTTTTACAGATTGCAGCATTTCTATTTCCTTTGGACACAAACGCTTTAATGCTGTATTCTGATCTAAAAACTGCTTTGTATAAGCACTTTGTTTTTCACTAAAACGATAATATCCATGTGTTCCTGCAGCTATAATCAATAAGCATCCGATCACTACCTTTGTAATCGTCGTTCTGCTATTGTATCCCTTTTTCTGAAACCACAAAAAACAGAAATAGAAAATCCAAAGGAGCCCGCATGCTGTATAAACTCCTCTGCTTTCAAACATCTGACTATCATATAATCCGGCACCTATGGCTAATAACTGATATAACAGAATTCCTGCTGCAATCCCGATTTTCTGCCTTTTTGTCATAATAAAAAATCTTGGATACATTTCTGCAGTTAATAACGCCACAATAAAGCTCAATACAAAACTCCAGCGATTGCTGGCATATGAGAAACCATTAAATGCAAATCCGAAGATCGGGAAAGCCAGTGCAATCAGCGAGGTGATATATGCCATTTTATATTTTCTATGTTTCATTCGATCTGAAAACAATGTAAACAGTACAGCAATTCCGGCTATTGGCAAAAATCCTGCGTTGGTATTATTTCCTATATTGCCATAACCAACAGAATTTTCTATAAACAAAACATAATATTTCACCGGATAAATAATCAAAGTCATCCAGTCAACTCCCACACCATTTCTTCCGTTTCCAAGAAATCCTATAACAGATGGAAGCAGGATTACTGCAGACATTGCAATACCCAGCATATAATATCCTGCAAATTTTCCAACAACCTGAAAGAACCGTTTGATACCCTGTCCTTTTTCATATTTGTAAAACCGAATCCATGCATAGATAACGGAAAATATCGTCAACATGTACAGGAAGTAATAATTACTTAATGCTGAAAGGCAAACTGCCAGCACAAACAAAAACGGCTTTTCCTTTTTAAATATTTTCTCTATCCCAAGACACAGAAGCGGAAAATAGATCATTGGATTTAAGAAAAATGGATGTCTTAGTCCTAATCTGAGGGTAAAGCCACAAAAAACATATACCACTGCCCCTATAATCGCTCCCTCATCACGCTTTTTCATCTTTCTGCTATACATAATAAATATAATTCCAGCCAGATACATTCGCAGAATAATCATAAAGTGATACATAATTTCCGTGTATTTTTCAGGGACAAATCCATACAGCAAATTCAATGGATCACCAATAGCGTAATAATTTAAGGTCTGGATAATATCTGCACCATAACCAATACTCATCTCCCACATTGGTATTTTAAACTCTCCAGCCAAAAAGCTGCCTGCCAGTTTTCTTAACCATTCTCCATAATATGCCAGAGCAGAAAAATGCTGACTTAACCCGTCTTCTACCCCAGCTGCCCAGATAAAACTTTTTCCTTCAATGATAAATGGAAGAAAAGTAACTGTACACAGGATAATAAACATTCCTGTATATATCCCATAACATTGGATTTTCTTTCGTTTCATCATAAAACTCCTCTAACTTTCTATACTAGAGGAATTATACCACAATATCAGTTGAAAAATTCTGAATAATGTCTTAAGATATTGGTTGAATGTAAAATGAAGGGAGTATTTTATGTTAAATTTTATTGGAAAGTTATATAAGGATTCTCGTATCCGCTATTTATTTTTTGGCGGTCTTACCACCCTTGTGAATATGGGGTTATTTGCTCTGCTAAAGGGCCCTGCAGGAATTGATTATAAAATCAGCAATTTTCTATCCGTTGCCGCTGCTATCTGTTTTGCTTTTATCGTAAATAAATTATTTGTATTTCAGTCAAAAACAACATCCTGGTCAGAAACTTTTCGGGAGTTTTGTAAATTCGTTCTTGGCAGGCTGGTTACAATGGCTGTGGAAGTTGGAGGCGTTCCTTTTTGTGTGGAAATCATAGGGCAGCCTGAGATGCTTTCAAAACTGGAGACACAGATTATTGTCACCGTGGTCAATTATTTTATCAGCAAACTTCTCGTATTTAAATCCGTAGACAAAAGCAAATAACCGGAAAAACCTTTACAGGTTTTCCCGGTTTTATTATTTTTCTGATTCAATTACTTTTGAAATAATATATCTTGGTCTCATTTTTACTTCGTCATATATCTTTGAAATATAGTATCCTATAACTCCAAGACTAAACATCAATATACTTCCAATCAATAACAGCAGAAGTATTACTGTAGTGAATCCTTCCATGGCATGTCCCGCGGCATACATATACAATGATTGAATTCCAAACACTACGGCAAACACAAAAAATATGATTCCACATACAGTTACAATCTGCATAGGTGCCGCACTGAAAGATGCAATATTTCTAATTGCATATCGAACCAGTGACTGGAAAGACCATTTAGAGTTTCCAGCTTCTCTTTCATGAACATCGAACTCTACATAAGTGGTCCTAAAGCCCACCCAGGATGATAAAGCACGAAAAAATACATTTCTCTCCGGCATCTTCAGATATTCATCTACCGCCTGTCGATCAAGAAGCTTAAAATCTGATGCTCTGGACATATCAATTCCCGTTGCATCACTGATAAGTTTATAAAATGTCTTTGCAAAAATTTTATGCATAAAACTTTCTTTCCCACGAGATGCTTTTACACCTTCAACAACCTGATATCCTTTTTCCCATAACCGATACATGGTCACCAGTGTTTCAGGAGGATGCTGCAGATCACAATCCATAACTGCCACACAGGCACCATCTGCCTGAGCCAGACCTGCTGAAACTGCAGCTTCCTTTCCAAAGTTTCTGGAAAAACATACTCCTTTGATATGCATATCTTTCTCTCTAATCTGTTTTATCTTCTCCCAGGTATCATCTGATGAACCATCATTTACAAAAACGATTTCGTAGGGAATATTTTCTTTTCTTAAAAGTCCTGTAATAACATTTGCTGTTTTTTCGATCATCTGCTCTTCATTATAAGCAGGAAGCACAACAGATAATGTCTTATCCATAGTAAGCCGCATCTCCTTATTCTACTGTTATTTTCACGCTGACGTTGTCTTCTATCGACATATTTTTAATCTTTGTAAGCTGTACCTGAACAGTATGAGTTCCCGGTTCATATATCTCCATATTAATTTTAGGATTCAAATCTTTTGCAACAATCTTATCCACCACAGATTTTAATCCGCTAATCTTCACTTCAAATACATCTTCATCAAATGTGACATCATAATTTTTCGTATTATTGATCAGGGTAATCTGATTGGTATTAATCGTTAAAGTCCTTTGTTTCCTTTTCTCAATACTGGCACGAATTACAATATCTCCGATTTCATCAGTTGATTTAACAAAATTGATACCTTCTGGAAGATTCACATCTGATGCTTTGATGGTCTTTTCAATACTTTTTGTACTTCCATCAATATCCAGACTTGCCAGATTAATCTGTTTAATTTTATCCAGCTGATCTTCATCACCCGTAATCTCTATTTCTTTAGGCTGATAATCAATACTTCCAAGAGCATATCCTTTTGCTGGTGTTCCTTTTGTCTTTACATGAAATGGAACTGTTTTAGTCTTAGATAAGCCAATCTTCACTTTTATTGTCTTTGTATCCAGTTTGATTCGATCCTGACTGACAATATCACCATCTGCATCATAACATTTTGCCGTTTTAGTCATGGTGACATCCTTGCTGAGTCCGGTTACATCCACTGTTGCCACTATCTGTTTGATCTGGCTGATCACACTCTTAGGTCCTGATACGGAAATAAGATTCGGTGTTGCTGTTTTGCTGCTGACTGTATATCCTTTCGCTGGTGTTCCTTCAACCTCCACAACAACCGGTATCTGATCATTCTTCAAATCCTCCAGTACAACTTTTACTGTTGCCCCGCCTGTATCAATATCCAGTTGTCCTTTATATCTCAAAGGTTCTACCTTGACTATGATTGCATGAACATTTGACATAGACGAAACATCTGCTGTTGCACGAAAATCTGTTTTTTTCAAACGATCAACAACGCTTTTTTTCCCTTTAACCGTAAAACTTACCGTATCTCCATCTTCGATCTTATATGTCTGATTTAAATCATCCAGCACCTGCTCATTAAGCATATCAACCGGTACATCAGAAAAAGTCTTCTTAATTACCGGATTATCAATATTTATTACAAATAACCAGAGCATAAATGCAAAAACAACGGAAAATATCTTCAATAGTAAATCATTCTCTATTTTTTCTCTCATTTCGATTCAGCCCTTTCCACAATTTAAATTTCCTGCTGGTAGTATTTTCTTCTCTCAATACGGAAAGTTCATCTCTAAGTCCCTGTGGATCCAGATTGTGAATAATCTTTCCACTTTTGGCAATTGAAATGGCACCTGTTTCTTCGGATACAATAACCGTAATACTGTCAGATACCTCACTGATTCCAACAGCCGCTCTGTGCCTTGTACCTAATTCTTTCCCGATTTCCACACTATCACTTAATGGAAGATAGCATGTTGCTGAGACCACTCTATTATTCCTGATGATAACTGCTCCGTCATGCAGCGGAGTATTATGTTCAAAAATATTAATCAGAAGCTGGCTGCTGACTTTTCCATCAATAGGAATCCCGGTACGCTCATATTCCCCTAACATCACTTCTCGTTCCAGTACCATCAAGGCTCCTGTCTTAACCTTTCCCATCTCAATGGCTGCTCTGGAAATCTCCTGAAGAGTTCTCGCTGTATATTCCTCTTCTACACCATTGGTATCTGTAGAAAAAATATTCGAAAACCAGTTTCCTCTTCCCAGCTGTTCCAGGGCATTTCTCAGTTCAGGCTGAAATACAATCAGTACAGCTGTGATTCCCACTCCCATAGTATTAGTCAGAATCCAGCTAATCGTATGAAGCTGCAGCAAAAATGCAACCAGTGCCACACATAGCAGCAATCCAATACCTTTTAATAAAACCCATGCTCTGGTTGTTTTAATCCATTTGATGACCTGATAAATCAATGCACTGACAATCAATATATCAAGCACATCATTATAGTTCATCTTCGGAATAGATGTCCAATATAGATATTTTTCAAGTACGTCTACGATATTATTCAAGATTTCTCTCCCTCGTTGTGATTATCTTTCTTTTTTAAATAAAATCTCCTTGCCGGCATTGTAATCTTCTTTATATTAATATCCTCTTCCTCAACAGAGATTTTTGGTATGGCCTTAACATAATAATAATACTCTTCGTCCTCAAATTCAAAAGTTTCCTGTCTGGTATAATCTATCACGTTATAGAAAAACTGAATGATCATTACAATACAAATGCTAAAGATTATCATAAATATCTGTGAAATAATGTTTATCTGGCTATCTATAAAATATCCCCCGATCATCATAGACAGGAGATATGTCACTCCTCCTGCAAGAATGGCTACATACCATCCATATGCAGTTTGAAGCTTTCGAATACCTGAAACTACTACTGTTACCAGCATAAATACAACAATACACAATAACAATTCTTTATTATTTGCCGTTCCTTCTAAAATCAGACTGTATATGGGACCGCTTACAGTTCCATTATCCATTTGAGTGACTGCATTTTTAATAATAATTGCCAGATAATAATTTACAGTTCCCATTAAAATTGCAGGCAACCCGCCCAGTCCCACAAAAACACCCAGAAAAATAGGCAGCACTGCCGGCACATGGAAAAAGTAAAATATCGGAGTCATTAAAAACAGTACTTTATTTTTAGGAAACATCCACTGATAAATCAAATGATATAATCCCATAATGAATATATACATCAAAGAAACCTCTATGGATATATTCAGCAACTGCAAAATCACAACAAGAAGAAACATCATATAAATAGCTGAAACAGGAACAAACACGCATATAAGTCCCATAATCAAAAGCATAAACGGTTCTCCAATTACACTGGCATAGCCATAGATATTGTTGATTACATAGAATAGAAGCAATCCGCCTGCAAATCTTCCAAAAAACTGAATATATTTTCCCTTTGATGATAAAAATTTCAAAAAGCGTTCTCTATAGATTAATATTTTGTCCATCGTTTTCTTCCTCCGGAGCAATTGTAGGACTTACGTCCTCATTTTCCTTTTCTTCGTAGAGTTTCATAAGGTTCTCAAGATAATTATCATAGATCTTAATCCTTGCCTCTACCTCCTGATAATGTTTTACAGCCCTGTTTCTTATAAAATGCAAATATAATAAAAAACCAACCATATACATCACCATGATCAAAGCCAGCGGTGTGATAAAATTTCCTTCTCTGAGCGATGTAATAATCACATCCAGCTGAAAAAAACATAAAAGTCCCATAATTCCAAAAAAAGCAACGGTTATTGCTACACTCATCTTCATTGTTTCCAAACAGATATAATCGTTTTCCGTATACTGATTTATCCGAAAATCCTCATTGCCATATTGTTTCTCATATCGTGCCATCTCCGTCATTATCTTAACTTTTTCTTCTGAAATCATGGTGTTCACCTCTATCTATGACTTTTTTACCAATTTTGAATCTATGGCATTCTTA
This sequence comes from Anaerostipes sp. 494a, assembly GCF_001940315.1. Lineage (NCBI taxonomy): Bacteria > Bacillati > Bacillota > Clostridia > Lachnospirales > Lachnospiraceae > Anaerostipes > Anaerostipes sp. 494a. The sequence goes on from NZ_MJIF01000001.1 coordinate 1,251,913, forward strand.
AATTTATTATATCATGTACTTTTTGAAAAAAAAAGATTATAATACTTCTTATTAAATGTTAATCTTAAAATCCGGGAGGAACATCATTGAATCATTTACCGATCGACTATAAAAGTATTATTATGAGATGTGATAATATCAGGCATCAGGCATATAAGAATCTTCCTGAATCTGCGCAACTGGAATTCTATCATACGGGAATGGAATCTGTCTGGAAAGATATTCAAAAAGCATCTGGAGAATTTTCTTCTAAGTCAGATAAAGAGATACTTGATTATTTCCGTAATCGCTTTTGTCAAAACATTCCCCTTTTAGAAAAGCGATGCCTGTTTCTGAAAAATAAATATACAGATCAGTATATAGGAACCTGCATGGCATGGGAATCAATGAAAGATAATCAGGAAATTCCTATACTGCACTGGCTGGCCGTTTCAAGACAATTTAGCGGACGTGGATTTGCCAGGATTTTGATCACCCAGATTCTTCAGTTATTTGAAACTTATTATCCTGGCAGAGCTATTTATCTTCACACACAACCTTCTTCTTTTGCTGCCATTAAACTTTACCATGATTTTGGCTTCAATATCTGCCAGAAGGACACCTATGGAACCGCTGTAAACCAGTTTGAAGATGCTGTAAATATTTTAAAAGATATTATGTTTGAAGATGAATTTAAAGAATTGATCAATGACAGTGTTATATAAACAAAAAAGAAGACTGTTGAGATGACTGAACCAGCTCCCAAAAGTCTTCTTTTTTATTTTACTATTCTTCTTACACATGCAACTGAACGGTAATTTGCAGGTGATGTAATTTTAATCCCTGTCTTTGCACTGCTGGCATGTACTACCTTATTATTTCCAATGTAAATAGCAACATGTCCATAATAACAGATCAGATCTCCTGCTTTTTTACTTGACCAGCTAACCTTTTTTCCCGCACTTCTCTGTGCAGAAGATGTACGTGGAATGCTATATCCAAAATGTCTATATACAGATTGTGTAAATCCAGAGCAATCTGCACCTCTGGTCAGACTTGTTCCTCCATATTTATATGGATTCCCAACAAACTGTGTGGCATAATTGGCTACCTGCTGTCCTTTTGAAGATCCACTGGATGGCTTGCTTTTAGATAAATAACTGGTATATACATAGCAATATCTTCCACTTTTTCTTACCTTTGTCCAGCTTCCTTTGGTGCCATAACAAACAATCTTAGTTCCTCGTTTGTAGGAGCCCATCTTTTTGGATTTGGTGGATGCTGACTTTCGAATAGTCAAAGATGATGCTGTTACATATCGAGAATATGAAGCATATACTTCCTTTTCTTCTCCAATCCCAGTCATACCTGCAATCATCAGTAACGATAAGATTAAAACCACCGCTCTAGTATATAATTTTCGGTCCATCATCGGTTCCTCCCAATCTATTTGTTTCATTAGCTGTTTATAATATACCATACTTATTACGATTTGTAAATATTTTTGTAACATTTTCGTAATAAGTTTTTGGTATTTTAACCAGAATATTCATATTTTTCAAAGAACTGGACTCGTCTCGCTTCACAATATATAATATAATGGTTTATTAGAATTCAATGTTAAAGGAGAACAAAAACATGGATAACCAGAATGTACTGGCAATGGTTGCCGGTGAAGCAATTACTCAGGAAGATTTAGATTCTCTTCTTCGTGCTCTTCCAAAAGAACAGCAGGCTTATGCTGCAAATGAACAGTTTAGACAACAGTGTCTGGATCAGCTTATTACTATTCATTTGTTTGCAAAATTAGGAGAAGATCTGAAACTTGAGGAAACAGAGCCTTTCCAGAAAGCTATGGATCGTACAAAAAAAGAAATTCTTGCTCAGATGGCTATTGCAGAATCTATGAAAGATATTTCTGTTTCAGAAGATGAAATGAAACGCTACTATGAAGACAATAAAGAACAGTTTATGGCTGGTGAATCTGTTCAGGCAAAACATATTCTTGTTGAAGATGAAGACAAATGTAATGAAATCCTTAAGGACATTGTCAATAATGTGATATCATTTGAAGATGCTGCCAAAAAATTCTCTACCTGTCCTTCCGGACAAAAAGGAGGAGATCTTGGTACTTTTGGAAAAGGTCAGATGGTGAAGGAATTTGAAGATGCTGCTTTTGCTGCAGAAATTGGACATGTGGTAGGACCTGTAAAAACTCAGTTTGGATACCATTTAATTAAAGTTGAACAGAAAAATGATGCTCAGCTATCTGCTTTTGAAGCTGTTGCAGATTCTATCAGGAATAATCTTATTCAGCAGAAACAAAACAATGTGTATACAGAAAAAATAACTGAATTAAAAACTAAATACGTAGAAAAATAACAATAGAAAGTCCGAAGGATATATATGCTTTTCCTTCGGACTTATTTTCATTTAAATATTCTTTTTATCACCTTAAAATGGACCGTATCCTATTTGTACTGCCAGTGTTAATGCTGCAAAAGCAACAATCCACCAGATTATAAACAATGGTATCAGCCATTTTGCCCATTTTCCCCATGGAATTTTAGCCATTGCGCAGGCTGCAAGAAGTTCTCCTCCGGTTGGCGCCATAACATTGGTAAATGCATCTCCCATCTGAAACGCCAGAACAGCGGTCTGTCTGGTAATTCCAATCAGATTCGCCAGTGGAGCCATTAAAGGCATTGTAATTGCCGCCTGTCCGGAACCTGACGGCACCAGTACATTAAATAAATCCTGTACTACAAACATCCCACAGGCACTTAATTTTGGCGGAAGCCCATTTAACAGGCCTGCCAGGGCATGAATGACCGTGTCCATAATATTGGCATCTTCCATGATAATAATAGCTGCATTACATAAGCCGATCATCACACCTGCAAACAGCAGATTCCCACAGCCTTTTAGAAATTCATCTGCAATTTCACCTGGCTTTAAACCGCCAACAAAGCCTGCAATCAAACCTGCAATCAAAAAGAGTGCTGCCAGCTCATCAATATAAAATCCAAATTTGACAATTCCAATCACCATTGCGATCATTACACCCAGCAATGTCAGAAGCACCAGTTTCTGCCTTGTTGTTAAGTTTACATCATCCTCTAATTTTAAATCATGCTTTTTATCTTTATCAAATTCATATACAAGACTCGATTTTGGATTCTTTTTAACCTTTCTTGCATAGAGCATTACGAAAATAATACTAACTGTCATTAATACAACAAAAACACCTGCACGAAAGCCTAATCCTGAGAACATTGGTAATCCTGCAATTCCCTGGGCCACACCAACTGTAAATGCATTGGTCATGGCTCCTGCATATCCTGAAGCTGCAGAACAAAAAATAATTCCGATTGCTGTCAGAGAATCAAATCCCATAGCAATACACACTGATAATACCAAAGGAACAAAAGCTAAAAATTCTTCGAAATTTCCGGCAAAACAGGATCCGCATCCAAAGATGATCATACATACCGGAATCATCAGAAGTTCCTTTCCAGCCATCTTCTTTACAACCAGAGACATCCCGTTATGAATAGCTCCCGTTGCCTCCATAATCTGAAACATTCCGCCGATAATAAACAAAAAGAATATAATATAACCAGCTCTTTGCAGGCCTAATGTAACCGACATAAACAAAGCAAATATTCCAACCGGATTCTGTTTGACATAATGGAATGTATTTGGATCGACAACTTCTCGATTCGTTGCTGCATCCATTACTCTTTCATATTCACCAGCAGGAACAATATAAGTGGCAATTGCACACAAGACAATAATAATCGCCAAAAGCACCATTGGATTTAAAGCTTTTATCTGTATTTTTTTCTTTTTCAAGTTTCTACCTCCCAAATCATACTATAATTTATGATAGGTGAAACAGATTTGTCTGTCAAATATAATTTTACTACATTAGCACTTTATCTTGATAATGTATCAGATTTTCTGATCGGATATTTGTTTAATGATCTTTTTCAATATCTGATACAATCTCTTAGTCGAAGAAACACTTAACCTTTCTTCTGGAGAATGAAGATTCCAGCAGTCAGGCCCTATGGAAATGACATCCAGATCCGGTTTTCCCATGAAAAAACAGCCACATTCCAAACCTGCATGTACACTATGGACTTTCGGTGTCATACTATAAGTCTCCTCAAATACCTGTAATGCTGTATTCCGAAGAAGTGAATCCGCATGATAAGCCCATCCCGGGTATGAAGAATGAATTTTGATACTTCCACCAAGCATTTTCCCAAGTCTTATAATTATATCTGCAATATGGTCCCTGACAGAATCATAGGCTGAACGTATCTCATATACCACACGATATCCATCCTGACTTAAATACATTTCCCCCAGATTATCTGAACTATTGACTGCACCTGTAATATCTGCATTCATTTCCCAAATGCCATCTGGTGAAAATAAAATCAATGAAAGAAAACAATCCATACTGCAGGCTTTATCAAAATGTTTTTTACACGGTTCAAAACGGATATATAAATCTTTTCCTGCACTCTGATACTCCTGTTTTAAATTTTTCAATATTTCCTGAATAATCTTCTTTGCCTGAGCTTCCTTATTTTTAGGAATAACACAGTCACATCTGGCTTCTCTTGAAATCGCCAAACGAAAATTCCCGCCTTTTAAACTACATAACTGAATTTCCATCTGCTTTTCCAGTTCCATCAGAATTCTTGCCAGTATTCTATTGGCATTCCCGTTTCCTCTGTGAATATCTTCTCCGGAATGACCGCCTTTCAGTCCTCCGATTTCCAGACAATAAACTATCTGGTCAGAAGAAATATCATTCCAGCAGGCATTCAGATTTACTTCAACTGCTTCTCCTCCACAGCTTCCACAGACAATCTCCGTTCCAACTGCATGATCCAGATTAATAAAAAAAGAAGATTGAAGCAATGACGCATCAAATTTTTCTGCCCCTTCCATTGTTTCCTCTTCTGCCACTGTAAATACCACTTCTATCATCGGATGTTTCCAGGATGTTTCTTCTAAAACTGACATGGCAAGTGCCATTCCTATTCCATTATCTGCACCCAGTGTTGTCTCTCCACCAGTACTTAGAATATCTCCCTCCAAAACCCACGGAATCGGATCTTTCAAAAAATCATGGACTGATTCCGGTATTTTTTCACATACCATGTCCATGTGAGCCTGCAAAATAACCCCTTTTTTCTGTTCATATCCCTTTGATGCCTCTTTCCTGATATAGACATTTTTTAGTGAATCCTGTATCACAAACAATCCGCGTTCTTTTGCCCACTGAACCATATAATCACTGATTTGTTCTTCATGATAACTTCCTCGTGGAATCTGACTGATTTTATAAAAATTCTGAAATACTGAATCCTGTAGTAATTGTTTCATCTCTTGTTGTTCTTCCATATCGTTTCCTCTAATTAAACTGCGATTAACTTTTCCAATATCTGATTTTCAGCTACTTTTTGAATACGGTCCCCTGCTGTAAAGCATATATGATTATACATTCTTTTTGTAAATCAAAAGTCGTGCTGCAATCTGCACTTTATTTACATTTAATAATTTTCCAGAACACCTTGCAGGTACTCTTTGTATTTCTGTTTTACATGCTCCGGACCTTCGATTCTCATATTCCTTCCAATACCGGTTACCCAGCCAAAAAAACTGTGGACTAACAGATACAGTAACATGTGTCCGAAAATGATTTTCATCCATCGGAATAAGCCATACATCATGACCACCGTACATACCAAAGGTTTTCTTGGAAAAAGCTGCCAGATCAAAGTTCCGAAAAGAAACTTCTCCCTTGCGATCTGTTTCAAGAACCTTCATATGCTTCATCTTGTCCACACGATAATGCTTGATCTTACCAGCAACATCATCATAAGCCACCAGATAATAATTCTCGTCATCCCAGGTAAGTGCCCACGGACTGACCAGGTAAAAAGCACCATCCTTCTTCAAATGAAATTCTTTTTTCATGGTCCATTCTGCATACTGGAAGGCAATTTCCTTATTATCATGAATCGCTGTATGAATATAATCTACGTTGTAATAACCTGGATTCTTTCCCTTTTTCTGCTGAATATCCAGACCATACTTTTTCAGAATCTCCATTTCTGTATAGATGGTTCTGCGATCTGTGGTGATACTATGCTCCTGCTCAAGGATACTGCAGAGTTGAGATGCATTTAACATATGATTATCATCTGTACGCTCCAACATAATGTCCATTAGGTAAAGAGTACGGAGTTTCTGATCCAATGATGCCATAAACAATCCTTCCCCCTGTCAAAATAACTATAGAATCAAAAAATATTATCTTCATTATACTGCATCATTGGTTATTTGTGATAAATTGTTTGAATTTCCAAAACTTTTTATGTAGTCTCCAAGATTAAAACTCAAAGGTTCTGCAGATATCATTTTTTCTTTTTCATAACTCTGAATCTGAAATTCTGGATTAAGTTCCAGTTTTTTTATCAGTTTTGCCGTATTTAAAGCGTCACACAGGCCATCATGGAATCTTCCATCGGGATTTAAATCACAGAGCATTAAAGCTTCTTCAAGGCCAACCGGTCTTGAAAACTCATATCGTTTGGCAAAAATATTCTGATAATCAATCCAACGGGCAGGATTCATAAATTCTGCAATTTCAGGGTCGTCGATATTCTTGCTTTTAATTTCATGTTCCAACTGAGACAAATCATTTTTGCTCCAGGCGATTACTTTGTATTCCCTGTCACTTAGCCATGTAATCATATCCTTTAATACTTTCCCAATCAACGGTGCATTCTTCACATTCCTGTTGTTAATTCCTGTGAGATTAGAAGTGATAAAATAATCTATAACCCCAAACTTCGGATGAACATACTGGCTGATTGTTCCAATAGATTTATAATTCTCATCCAGCAGAACAGCTCCTACCTGAATGATTTCATTAGCATATTTGTAGTTTGGGTTAATATATTGTCAAAAATGCGTCTGACAGCCTCTTTATCCAGTTGTCTCATTACACGAATTTCAGACATCTGAATATCCGGAAGTATTCTTTTATTAACAAGCACTCCATAAAAACCGGCAATACTCTGTTCCAAAATATCATTTATGCAAATCTGTTCTATATGGAGTTTTTCATCTTGTATTGCAAGTAACGAACAACTGAATAGTTCTTCCGTAAGGGAACGCATTGAATCTGTACGCTCCCTTATCACATCAAGATACTTCTTCACATTATCACCTGATTCTTCTTGTTCCAACAAGTCAAGATATCCACAGATTGCAGTAAGCGGTGTCCGCAGATCGTGAGAGATATTAGTAACTGCTACTTTTAATTCCTGATTACCATGATTGAGATTTAATTGTTCTCTCCGCAGATCCCACAACTGTCTGTTTATCTGTTCAGCAAATAAACGTATTTTTCGATTTCCAGAAGAAACTGAAATCAGCGTGTTTGTATCCGTGTGAAGTTTCTCGTCCAATCCTTCTGTTATTTCCTGCAGGAAATTCAGAAAAGACAGTAAGATTCCAAGCAAAATCAATATAACAATTCCCAACACAAGACATAACAGGCTCCACATTATTTCAAATCCTTCCTCGTAAAAACAAGAATCCCAAAACTAGTTGTGAGTATAAAAATAATACTATCGTAAATAGCATATCTTCCCAGATGTTCCGCATTCATGCTGGAAAGTCTGAGCATCTGCCCGCCTGGAAGAAATTCATTCAGGAACAAATAAATCTGCCTTTTTGTTCCTGATACATAATTAGGATTCGGTGTTTCATCCTCCTCTACCGTAACTCCTTCTGACATATAAGAATACGCATCATATGTTTCTGGTTCATTTAATGCTGCTGTTATACGGACACCGACAAATAACAGCATAAAAATCACTAATATACACCCTGCCACAGAATACGCTTTATTACTGCACAACATAGATATCAAAGTAAATATTGCTGTACATGCTACTGTCATAGTAAATGTCACTAATCCATAAAACATAAGCATATGTGCATCTGACACGAACCATCCCAAAAGCGGAGTCCCTACACAGACATGTGACAACATGAATGCAACACACAGCGTAAAGGATGCCTGCACATTTGAGACGAGATTTGCAACATAAATTTTTCTTCTTACATGACCAGCAATCAGTTTATTTCTCATTGTACCGTCGCTGTAATCAGTTCCAACAAACAATGCTGTAAGCAAAGATACCATCAGTGGAACAAAAAGTGCATATATAAATATAGTTGAATCCATGGTCCATCCACTATTCTCATCAATGTTATCCATATAGTGAAGAATAGGAAACAATGCTCCCAGAAATAGTTCTGCGCCAGTTAAAATCCAAAACAATTTATTTTTCAGTAGCCTTGAGAAATTGGCTCTTAATAGTCTACGCATGTTTTCCACCTCCAACCAGATTCATATAAAAGCTCTCTAAGCTCTCTTCACAATCTTTGAGACTGTATATTTCGCAGTTACTGCCTGCAAGAGTTTCCACCAGCTTTGTAATTGATAATTCTACAAATATATCCGCTGTATGTTCGTCCACAATACGATATTCCAGCTTCATTGCATCCAAAACACACGCTAACGTCTTTGTACTGCTTACCTCTGCACGAATACATTTTCTGCAGTGCTTTTCTAATTCCTCAGCACTCATTTCTTTCAACAGATGTCCGCCATCAATGAATCCATAATTTGTTGCAAGTCTGGCAAGCTCATCTAAAATATGACTGGAAATCAGAATGGTGATCCCCTGCTGCTGATTCAGTTTTAATATGAGTTCTCTGATTTCGATGATACCCTGCGGATCCAATCCATTCACAGGTTCGTCCAATACCAGAAAATCCGGATTCCCGGCAAGTGCAATAGCAATTCAAGTCTCTGACGCATACCAAGTGAAAAGTTCTTTGCCTTCTTATTTCCCGTATCTGATAATCCAACAAGCTGCAATAATTCATTTATTCCATTTTCAGAAGGAATGCCCAATATCTGATATTGCTGACGGATATTATCTCTTGCATTCATATCCAGATAAATGGATGGTGTCTCCACGACTGCGCCCATTCGTCTCCTGCTTTTTACAATTTGCGGATCCGTATTTTTTATGCCGTAAATTCTGTAACTTCCACTATCCGGCTCCTGTAAACCGCAAATCAATCGAATCATAGTAGTCTTTCCTGCTCCATTTCTTCCCACAAATCCATATATAGAACCTTTGGGTATGTGCATTGTCAAACCATTCAATGCCGTAAAATTTTTGTATTTCTTTGTTAAAGCATTTGTTTCAAGTACATATTGCATCATTCAATCCTCCTTTACTTGATGGCTTTAGTCTATCAGGCAAAGGTTGAGGAAGTAGTTAAGAAACCAGTTGAGAAATAGTTAAGATTCTGATTTTGCCATTCCACAAACTGTAAGTTGTCAGTCTACAATCTTATATCCCGCTGACTCCACATATTCCTTTCCTGATATCTCTCGCAATTTTCCTCGTAAATGACTGATGTGTGTCTTCAATGAATTTTCTGTACAATCTGGCGTATCTAAACTAATACGGTCTAATAAAACAGATTTAGCGATTACCTGTCCCGGATTTTGTACCAATAATTTAAAAATTGCGAATTCCGTTCTTGTCAAGATCACTGTTTTTTCTTCTAATGAAACTTTTCTTGATGTCTCATCTATATTTAACTCTCCATAGTTGTATATAGAAAATTCGGTTGTTCTCATGCTTTCACGTAACCTGATATTAATACGAGCCAGCAATTCTTTCGTGTCAAAAGGCTTAGTTAAATAATCTACCGCCCCTCCAAGTAACAAATTCACTTTACTATCTGCATCAGTTTTTGCACTTACTACGATTATTGGAATCCCTCGTATCTGTGGCAACAACTTCTCACCAGACATTCCCGGAAGCATCAGATCCAGCAAAATCAGAACTGGTCTTTTTTGTTGCAATAGCAATAGTGCTTCCGTTCCAGAAAATGCACGTTGCACCAAATATCCTTTGCTTTCCAAAACTTCCTGTTCCATATTTCCTATTGACTCATCGTCATCAATAACCATAATCGTATACATCCAACTTATTGTTCCACCTTTCTTTGCTTTCTCCCTATATTGTCAATATTTTTCTGCAGCAATTCCAAAAACTTTCCAGCATGTGCACCGTCCATCTGCGTATGATGAAACTGAAATGATATTTTTAACATAGTCCGTCCAAAATAACTCCGATATCTTCCCCATATGATAAATGGATTATTAAAGATTCCACTATTCATACCTACAGCACCATCAATTTCTGTATTAACAATAGCCGATGTGCCAATAACCATGTATTCAGGCAAATCATGATTCATACAACTGTCTGCAACCTGTTTTGTTAATCTCATATAATCCCTATTAAAATCTAATAGTTTTTTACTAAATGGTACATCACAAGAACTTACCTCACCATTTTTGTTTCTAACAATGGTATTTACCGCTAATTTATTATACTGATACAATTTTCCTTGTACCGGAAGTATATAAAACTCTTTTACTTCTCTTGCCGCTTTACCAATGCACCAACATAAAAGCATATTGAATTTCAATTTATATTTTTTCCTTCATTTTCTGCTTCCATATACAAATCTTGATCCCTCTTCTCCCATCTTTCCTAAATCAACTGTATAATTCTTGCAATCTCCATAACTGCAACCTTTAACATCACTCCACTGGATATTACATAAAACCATATCTCACGCATATGCTGTGATTTTGCTATTGGTGTTGCAATTGCTGCAATAATTATGATTGCTGCTCCAACACATCCAATAATATTTGGAACGCTCACAAGCGAAAATATACCAGGATTACAGCTTCCATCTATCGTATACTGAATCGTTTTATCCAGTCCGTCTCTTGCAGCTGCAAAACAGCATATAACAAGACCATAAACCAGGACAAACAGACTTCGTCTACCCCAGAAATTTATGTTGCCTCTGTTACTTATTGAATATCCAATGAATCCTATTAAAGATAAAATCATCAGTGTAGTGACTGTTGTTACCATATTTCCAAAATAAAGTTTCATCCTTCTGCCTCCTGCTAATTAAAACTTTTATACCACTCAATAACTGACTTCAAATTTTGCCCTGACACTCGTTTACCACCGTTTACCATCATATCTAACATATCATCCTCTTCCGGAGTACGGTCTGTTTTTCCTGCTAATCCCTTCCCTGCAGTTTTGACCATAACATTCATCATAAAACGATACACTCCATGAAGTTTCTTCACATCAAAATTTCCTTGTAATGTAAATAATGGAATCCTCTGCGGAATTGCATTTTTATCTCTGACTTCTTTTAACTGCATACCGGTCTGTCCCATGCCAACACCACAGACTGCACACACTTTATACTTTTTCGCCGCCTCTTTATACCCTTTAATTCCGCCTGCCATAATCCATCCAAGATAAATGATTTCGGTGCCAGCAGATACCTTATTTTTTGCCTGCTGTAAACTAAGTACTGGCAGATTCAATTCCTTACCTAATATTTTTGCATATTCTGCTGTACTCCCAGTGTTTGATGTATATAAAACTGCTTTCATTCTGCTCTTACCTCCATAATATAGACAACGCAGTGCAAAATTGTTATATAACAATCTGCACTGCGTCTTAGCGTCTGGCTTCCTTAACTATAAATTTTTCTGCACTAATCAGGCTTTCCTCTTTGCATTTTGGACAAAACAAAGGGAAATTTGTAAGCACTGTGTCTTTCCTTAATTTTAATCTTGTTTTACTTCCACATTTCGGACAAAGAATCCATTCCTGATGCTCTGATATTTCATTCAAATCACTCACCCTTTCAGTTGATCTGCATTTCCCGTGAGAAGTGGTCCATATGCTCTTCAAGAAGCTTTATCACCTGGCTCTTGTCATTCGTTCCATCATATATGCTGTAAAGCAAAAAAATGGGTCCATAAAAGTCAAGTGCCACCTGTCTGGCTTTCCCTGCATCTTCCAACATTCCTGAAAACAAAGCTTCAATATAAGATAACGGTCCACTCGCAAGGTAATTCTGATATAACTGCGCCATCTGTGGCTCTCTATACTGTTCCAATGTCAGCATCTTACGGAAACAGCAGGAAAACTCTTCTTCTGTCCAATGAAGAAACTGCACCTTTGTGAACTCCTTAATCTTATCAAATGCTGTTTCTTTATATTCGGCTATTACTTTTGTCATTTCACCTTCTGGCATTTCATACTGCTTTACTCTCTCCATATCCAATTCATTCATTTTATCAATAATACTGTCCAATATTTCCTGCTTACTCTTATAATGCTTATACAAGGCAGCCTTGGTTACTCCAAGTTTAGAGGCAATATCATTCATGGATGTTCCCATATATCCACTTTGTGAAAAGAGTTTTAAGGCTTCCTCCAATATTCTTTCTTTTGTATTTTTGTCTCTATTTTCCACTTGCATCCTCCTGACATTTAAAATATATGTTTTGTTATCATCATCTTAGTTACCTTTCGGTTACTTATATTATAGTAACCGAAAGGTAACCTGTCAAGAGAGTTGCAAAAAATTTGATAAATTATTTTTTACTGAACCACGGAATACATCTATTTACACTGTGGAAATAAGCCTCATATTGCTTTCCATACAACTCTCTTAGCCATTTTTCCTCAGTGACTACCAATAATAGCGACATATAACTCCAGCAAATCATACCTACAACAACCAAAAGAAGAAGTCTGTTTGTCATGCAGACAGCTCCCATACTTATAAAAAATGCTGCACTATATACTGGATTTCTTACCCAGCCATAAACACCATCCTGAATCAATATATTCTCAGATATATTTTCAAACAATTTTGATGTATACTTCGCTGAATAAATATAAGTCTTACCTCTCTATCTTCCTCTCATGTATAAAATTACTTTTAACACAAAGAACAGAAATGCCAGTACCGTTGCTACGCTTAACAGCATAGAGAATGTCATTATCATTTTGCATACTTTTGTAATCTTTAACTGTGTAACTATAATCTCGATTAGTCCAATTACTATTAATAAGAGAAATAATCCCCAATAACCCATCCAATTGAACGCCGTTGTTTCTGTATACGAAAACAAGTTTACGGATGAAATATAATGTTCTATTGATTTTGGTATACAGGAGCAAAACAATCAACAGAAAATAAAGTAAATCAATGGCTCCAGCAACCAGCCTTCCAATTACCATAAATGCTGAAAATATAACTGTCAGCACACATACTATTTCTCTTAAAACCGGATTTGTACTTCTGCGATTTACCTGGAATATCAATGTCGCATGACACTTAGTACAAGCAGCGTCGTAGATGATGGATAAGATGACTCAAGTATCCCCTCAATCAAAATCGGTCTGTAATTGTGGTTCTATACTGTTTCTAAAAACCATACAATGCATGGCTCTTTCCCATGTCTTTTCATCTATAATCTTATAATGGTCCTCCATAAGCTATTCCTCCATAAATCTTTCATCATAAAATAGTAGTTCCTAATTGATATGCCTCTTCTAATCCATCTGTATTTTTCACATCGCCCTTATCTTTTGCACCTCTCACAAATACTGTTCCTGCATCTTCAAGTTTGAAATAATTTAATACAAGCCGATACTGCACTTTAATTGCATCAAACAACTCCGGTAATGTTGCTGCACCAACTAATATCAGTGCAAGCTTTTTAAGCTTAAACTCATTACGCATAGGTGTATGTAGTCTGTCAATAAGTGCTTTTAACTGTGCACTCACACCATAAAAATATACAGGAGAAGCTATAACAAGCACATCTGCCACTTTCAGTTTTTCATATACTTTCGTCATATCATCTTTTTGAAAGCACTCATTCCCTTCTCTGTCAAAACACGTGTTACATCCTATACAGGGATTCACTTTATAATCTGCTACTGAAATTATTTCAACAGTGTTATTTTTCCCTGCTCCATCTGCAAATGCCTGTACAAGCTGATCTGTGTTGCCTCCTTTTCGCATGCTCCCTGCTAAAACAACAATATTACTCACTATCTGTCATTCCTCACTTTCCTGTATAATCCCAAAAGACGCAGGCAAGAAAACATTTTTGCACTGCGTCTTTGCGTCTGGCGTCTGTTACTATTAGTAATTAATCACTATCATTCTGCATTCTTCACAGCAGTTTGCTTCCACTCTTGTCCTGTGACTTGGTTTCAGTTTTGTTATCTCTACAAAACCCTCTGCTTTTTTTGCATTTTCAAAAACTCCCGGTACTTCATTTGCGAAGCTAAAGGCTCCATCCTTACTGCTGAATAAATATCCTTTTCTCATTTCTTTACCACATTTTGAACACTTCATCTTCTAATCCTCCACGCCTCAATCAGTTACCTATTGGTTACCATTATTATAGTAATCGATAGGTAACTTGTCAATATTTAATTCTACTTTATTTTAAAAATGCATTCATATAACTAATTAGAATATGACACGGTGCAAATATAGCTGCAAATATCAATAATAAAATGTTTCCGCTTATAATACCACTTCCGATAAATAGCAGAGAGGGTACAATTGATAAATATAAAGACTTTCGTATAGAATCCTCTTTCCAAAATATTATCCAGCCAAGACAATATAGTGCTACAAGTAGCACTCCTAAAATCAGATAAATCGTTTCTCCATGTTTAAACCAATACCCTTTACACATAAAAGGAATTGTAAGAAACATATTAAAAAAACATCCAAATCTACCAATCTGCTCAAGAATCTCAACCACTTTGCTATGATAACGATTTTCAAATCCATCTTTACATGTCATTGCAAACACAATATTGGGAACCAGAATTACAATAACAAAAATCAGTCCCCAATAATCCAAATACTTATTCATAACCTTATCTTCCAACCTCCAATCTAGCAACAGAGACAAAAAGACGTAGGCAAAAACATTTTGTTTCTTCTCTGCGTCTTAAGCGTCTGGCTCTTATATTACTTCTTTAAATTGTTTTTGTTATACTTTGCAATTTCTTTAAACTTCTTTTTCTTAGCAAGCATATAGTTTCCAGCATCTTCCATATATGAATTCTCTGCCTTTAACTTTTTATAGGATTTCAGACGTTCCTCATCAATTATCCCATCTTCCATTGCAGCTCGTACTGCACATCCTGGTTCAGATGTATGTGTGCAATTATGGAAACGACATTTTTCTGCCAATTTCTCAATATCAGAAAAAGTATGTTCAATTCCTTCTCCTGCATTCCACATTCCAAGTTCTCGCATCCCCGGTGTATCAATAACCATTCCCTTATCTGGAATCAAGAACAATTCTCTATGCGTAGTTGCGTGCCTTCCTTTGTCATCCTTTCTAAGTGTATTGGTTTTCAAACATTCTTCACCCAGCAATCTATTGATTAATGTTGATTTTCCTACACCCGAAGAACCAATGAACGCAACTGTTTTTGTTTCCTGCAGATATGGCTTTATTTGGTGTAAACCATCTCCTGTTAATCCAGAAGTTTCCATTACCGGAACGCCAACCGCTACTTTTTCAATCTCAAATATCTTTTCCTGTAAATCATCACACAGATCTACTTTTGTCAGAACTATGACCGGAACAGCTCCACTGTCCCATGCTATGGACAGATAACGCTCTAATCTTCTTATATTAAAGTCTCTGTTTAATGCCATGCACAAAAATACGGTATCTATATTAGCAGCTACTACCTGCTCCATACAATTTTTCCCAGCAGCTTTCCGAATAAAAACGCTTTTTCTCGGCAACACTTTGTGAATAACCGCCACATCACCTTTAAAAGAATATTCTACAAGAACAAAATCTCCTACAGATGGAAATTCTGAAATTGCAGAAACATTATATCTGAATTTTCCCGAAACTCTTGCCAGGCACTCTTCCTTATCCATGACCACACGAAATAAATCCTTTTCCTGTGATATCACTCTTCCAAGTTCATATTCCGGATGCACTGAAGCAATTTTATAATATTGCTCACTTGCTCCCCATTGTTCTAATCCCATTTCACATTCCTTTACCCAAAATACAATTACTGTTTCATTTCTTCTACAATTTTATCCAACATATGTTCAAACTGACTTTTTGCTTTCGCCTTATCTGCTGCTCCATCATACATGCTATAATAGAAAAACATATTTGCATAAAATTTAACTGCATTCTCTTCCAGATTTTTTATTTCCATATTTTTGAACAGATCCTTCACGTATTCTGCCGGTCCAGATACCAGATATTGCTGATATAAATTCTGCATCTCTTCACTGCGAAACTGCTCTATTGTCAGCATTTTCCGAAACGATGATGCAAAATCATCCTCTGTCCAGTATTCAAACATAGACTTGCTGTATTCCACAAAACCATCCAGTGATACTGTCTCATACTTTTCAGGCATTTTCTCTTTATTCTCTTCCGGCATATCATATTCTGCTGCCTGTTCGCCATCCTGCTGCTCCATACGCTGCACAATACAGTCAAAAATATCTCTTTTGCTTTTGTAATGACGGTACAATGCCCCTTTTGTCATATCAAGTTCTCCTGCTATCTGGCTAACGGAAACAGCCTCGTAACCATCTCTGGCGAACAGATGCAGTGCCACAATCAATATCTCTTCTTTTCTATTACCCACGCTTATAACCTCCAAGTTTAAAAAATAAACGACCGTTTACATTTTAATAATAGTAAACGGTCGTTTATTTGTCAAGACTTTTTTTGCTTATATTATCTTTTTTTATAAATCAACAGCTCTGGATTTTCCCCATCTTTCTCATAGGTACATACCATGATAAAATCCATATTTGCCAGAATTCCAAAACACCGGTTTTCTCCCAATTCTGATTCCAATTGGTTTCCAAGATAAGTTTTTTGATCATCAAGGAATTTCACTTTTTGTCCATTTGGCAGTGTATATTCCAGATTCACATATTTCCCCACAAGCGCATTGAGTTTGTCTACCCTTGGGAGTCCATCTATATGCAGATCATTTATTTCTTCTATCAATTGCTTTTTAAACTCTTCAAACTGCCCATTGTCACTAAGTTCATCATACCTTTTCCAGTAATCTAACTTTGGAAGCATTTCTTTCAAATAAGAGCGTGCCTGTTCTTCGGTAAAGTTTTCATTTACCATATTCTTTACACACACATCAATCAATTCATCCATATCATTATATGTGTATGTTCCATCTGCATAGCACCATTTACAATACTCCTCATTTAATGTGCCATCTTTATCACGTCCCAATATGGAATCATCATCAATTGGCATTCCGCAGCACTGGCAAATCAGCTTTCTGGGTTCTCCCAAAAGCGTATTGATTGAGACATCAAATTCTTTAGATAAGAGCTTAAGTGTATCAGTATTTGGAACTGTATCTCCATTTTCCCAACGTGATACTGCCTGCCTTGTAACCATGATTTTATCTGCCAGCTCGTCTTGTGACATTCCTCTTTCAGTACGAAGTTTTAAAATAATATTTTTTGTTTCCATAGTCGTCACCTCCATAACCATATCATATAGACAAATTCATGTTCTGAAAAGCAACTTGCTGTTGCCATACTCTATCTATATGATTTGATTATCACTCTTTGGTCATAACTTTCTTGCACCAGGTTCTTGTCTTACAGTGAGGACATTTTAAATATCTTGTACTCACAATATGCATTCCCATAGTATATTGCACAAATGTTGGAGTAAACAGTTCATTACACAATGGTAACAGCAGTGATGCTTCCGGAAAACTATATACGCCCGTTGATATAGAAGGAAATGCAATAGACCTGATTACATTATCCATTGCCAGTTTCATAGAATTAAAATAGCAGTTAGCAAGAAGTTCCGGTTCTGCTGCTCTGTGAATCGCACCATCTACACCGCCTCCGCCAAGAAGGGAGTTGTTTGCTGCATTCACGATTGCCTGCACATCTGTTACTTTTGTTATGTCACCTTTTATCGTCTTAATCAAATACATTATTTAATATTCCTTTTCTATCTCACCATCTATTTCATACATTTTCTTGAATGCATCAAGGTCTGCCTGGTTTTTAATCAGCATAACCTCTTCTATCTTACCTGTATGAATGTCCTTAAAACCAGCTACCTGCTCGCCATTACATATGCTCGCTTTGATTACTGGTTTCTTATTTTCTTTATCATATGTCTTTGTAACTGTCTTTTTCTTAAATAGTCCCACTATGAGCACCTTCTTTTAACTTTGCCATCAGTATAAGTTTTTCAAAGGACTGTGCAAAGCATACATCATCTTCTTCTGTACGCTTTCTCGGTTCCTTCATATGATTCTTATGAGAGCTACGTCTTGCCTTCTTATTAAGATGACGCTCCATAAGCATCTGGTCAATATTCTCATTCGTGTATCACTTACCGGATTGGTGTATAGCATATGCTCCTTTACCCAGAGCCATCGTAGCGACACCATAATCCTGCAATACAAGCCCCTCAGACATTATTACATTACCTTCCAGCCTGTAATCACATGCAGTCCAAACAGTTCTTCATAAAAATCAATTGATTCTTCAATGTTATCAACAATGATCAATACATTTTACAAACTCATGATTTTTGTTCCTGCCTCTCCATTTCTTTTTGAATCCATGTCATAATTACATCTACAAGATAATCCTGCTGCACCTGACTTAGTTCCTTGCCTGGTTGCATTTTATGCCACTTTCGGATGCACTCCCTGCAGCATGTTGCTGTTGCGTGCTGAGCAATAAATACTGGATGACCACGCATAGGTATCTGCTTGCCATCATTTGCAATGTATGCCGGAGCTTCTCTCTTTGCAATAAAATCCTTTGCATGTTGTCTAATTGTATCCAGTCCTTTTTCATTTATGTAGTCAATATCTTTCTGCTTCAAATGAAAACTGCTTCGGAACTTTGTATTATCCAGTCGCTCAAATAACTGCCTGTACCATTCATCCTTAGTCATATCATCACCACAAATCGTATGGTTTCATGGTTTCTGAATTTCGATATTCATGCTTCTCATAATATCCTATCAGCTTACCCTCATCTCTGAGTGCCACCATATAAACATCTTTATTCTGTTTCTCATTGTGAAAAGTATAAACGATATTATGGCTTTCATCTGCTGCAAACCAGTCCACTACCTGCTGTATTTTATCTCTTGATTCCGGATTATGGCAATCCAACAGGCTTCTTCCAATAAGTTTATCGCCACCTCGCTTCGCATAGCTGATAACAGCTGCCGGATTCATGTAAATAATCTCATGCTTAAGATTGCATATAACAACGGATGCCCTGTCCTGATCAACAATACTCTTATAAAAGCTGACATAGGATTTAAACTTAATCACCTTTTCATTATCCAGCCTCTTTTGAAGTTGTGGTTTCTTTCTTCGATAATAATCGTATATCTCTCCATCTGGTATCCAGATTTGTGCCTCATTTATCTTATCAAGTACAGCTTCAACAATCTGTTCATCTGCCAGTAAATCAGGTGCTTTATCATGTTCTGTTACATACTTTTTGTATTCCTCATACACCCAGCCTGTAATCTTATCCTTCTGTTTCATCTTGAGATTACTAAACTTCTTGTTCATCTGTAAAAGCTGACCATTAATCTTTTTATGTATTTTTGTCTTCTTACTTTTCGCCATTTTATGCCGTCCTTAGAACTTCACTACTTCCGGTTCATGTGTAAATGATGAGAATGTAGCTGTTGCATTCTTAAAATAGAACACCTCTGTGTTTCCATCATCTGCAGAGTACATATTCTGTAAAGATGGATAAGCATCAAGCATAGACTGTCTTGCTTCTCTTCTATCATCTTCTACAAGCTCTCCTGCTACACGGAGCCACTCTCCATTCTTAAATGCACAGATTTCGACCTTTGGGTTTGCGTGAATCTGCTTTGAAACATCCTTCACCTTTCCGGTCTGAATATACAGTTTTCCTTCAAAAATATGCGCTGTTCCAAAAGGTCTTACCCTTGGCTGATCACCTTCCACTGTTGCTAAATAATATGTCTCTGCTTCTTTTAAGAACTTTACTACTCTATCCATGATATAAGCCTCCTTCATTCACTTGGTAAATCCATAATAATAAATTTGCTTTCTTAAAAACTAAATTGCGGACTCCTTTTCCTCTGTCCAGCAACATGATTATATCATCACTTACTTCTCTTCGAAGTTTATAGTACCTGGTACTATAAACTCTTTCAACAAGCAATATAAAATTACACATAGTTATCCACCTATACATGTGTACTATTTATAATCTTAATGCAATTTTGCACCCGCTGGAATTGCATCATCTAACATGACAAGATTCAGCTTTTCTTCACCATCCACTTCTTTACTTCTAACCATATATTATATCGGCAAAAAACATATTCTCAACAGATATGCCAACCATTTCGCTTCTATTACTCATATATCTTGTCTACCTCAGCTTCATAGACCGACTCTGTATGAAAATCAAACAATACCCATTCCACCAAGTCAAAGCTATCAGGATTATCCTGTAAGAATCCATTAACTGTATGAACTGCTATCTTTGCAGCCAATTTTACAGGAAAACTATACACACCTGTAGATATAGACGGAAATGCAATGGTTCTTATTCCATTTTCCACTGCCAGCTTCATAGAATTAAAATAGCAGCTTGCAAGAAGCTCTTCTTCCCTACTCCTGCCTCCATTCCATATCAGTCGGTCATTTTTTGCGGACAGTTCATACATGCTATCCTTTTCTGTTCTCTGCTCCTGCGTTTGCTCTCGTTTGATTTCTCCCTCCGTATCTTCTTGGCACAAGCAGGACAATACCTTGATGCACCAGAGCCCGGGACATATTCAACGCCGCACACCGTACAATTTTTAGCGGGCATTGCTGCCCACCGTTTTGTAGGTATGATATGTAATTCATCGACAAAGCCGATGAATTTATAGTAAATCTTGATTTCCTGCTTCACTGTTCCGTCTGCCATCTTCTCACGCTCCGAAACAAGTATCTTGTCTATGAGTGCGTTTATAACTGTTGCATCCAGTTCTTTTAAGCCTTGATAATTTCGGATAAGGGCGAGGAAGTCACGGATTCCCCGTGATTTCTCGTAGCTTTCATTAAGAGTTTCCGTCACCTCTTTCAGCCTTGCTTCAATTTCAAGCTGCTCTTTCTGGTATTTCCCCGACATCATCTCAAAATTCCGCTCGGTAATACGCTCCATGACCTTATCCTCGTAGAGAGAGGAAAACAGCCTGTCCAGTTCCGCAAGGCGTTTGTTCAGCTTCTTACGTTCTTTCTCTAATGCTTTCGCCCTGCTCTGGTCTGTTTCCGTGAGCCGCTTTTCTATGGCCCTGACCGCCTTTTCATCATTCACTGCCATATCCGCAAAACAGTTGATGTCGGCAAGAACGGCATTGAATAAATCCCTTGCTTCTATATTGTGGGCACTACACTCGCTTCTTCCGTTTCTTGCATAATTATTACATGAATACTGTACACAGTCGATAATCTCTGGGCGTTTCCTCCTGTGTACGTTCATTGCCCGCAGAGCACATCCGCAGTCCACACACTTGATAACGCCTGCAAAAATATTTACAAATCCTCCCTTGTTCTGTGGAAGCCTACGACTTGTAATAAGCTGTTGGACAATATCAAATTCCTCCTGCGTGACTATTCCCTCATGGGTATTGGGTATCACTTCCCATTCTTCGGGCAGCTTAGAGGGGCGTTTCTTGCTTTTCATATTGGCGGCAATCCGTTTGTAGCCTACAAGATTTCCCGCATATATCGGGCTTCTTAAAATGCTCCTCACGCTGTTCCCACTCCAAATATAGCGTTTGTCCTCGTTCCCCTCAAAATGACGTTCAAAGCCTGTTTCGCCACGCTCCGCCGCATAAGCGGCAGGGCGTAGGATATGCTGTTTATTAAGATGTCTGCAAATTTTGGCAACTCCATTCCCTTTTAATGCAAGGTCGAATATCTCTTTTACAACATGTGCCACTTTATCATCTATCAGCAGATGGTTGTGGTCGGCAGGGTCTTTGATATAGCCATAAGGGGCGGTAGTTCCCATGAATTTCCCCTGTTGAAACCTCGCCCGATATGCCGATTTTATCTTAACAGATATGTCAGCGGCATACATTTCGTTTAAAATGTTGCGGAAAGGCGTGATGTCCATAGCAGATTTATTCAAGGTATCTACGCCGTCATTGACCGCTATATACCTCACGTTATGCTCTGGGAAGAAAACTTCCAGATATAACCCACAATCAAGATAGTTTCTCCCCAGACGGGATAAATCTTTCGTAATCACGCAGTTTATCAGACCGCTTTCAATGTCTTTTATCATATTCTGGAAACTTGGTCTTTGGAAATTTGTACCAGAATAACCATCGTCCACATACGTTTTTGCTATGTGCCATCCCTGCTTTTTCACATAATCCGTGAGGATGGATTTCTGTGTCGCAATGCTCGCACTCTCGTTATCCGTACCATCGTCTTTAGATAAGCGGCAATAAATGCCGACTAAATAGATTTTCTTTTCTTCTTTGATTCCTGCCATACTGTAAAACCTCCGTATCTGTCCTATCTGTTTTCATGTCCCATTGCGTACATTCTAAGCGGACAGCCCCTCATTGTCGAAGGTGTCGCCCTCGGCAATCTTCTTCCGAATATCCTCGGAGATAATCGGGACAAACGCTTCTGTAACGGTCTGTGTGCCGACATATTCACGGCTGATTATCATCTGCACTGGTGCTTTTGGCACGATACGCTTTCTCTTTTTATCTGCTTTCTTATCCTCGCCCATACTTAAATCTTCCTTTCCAGACAGGGCAGGGAAGAGTTTGGAAATGTCCCCGCCCTGCCAATCAGATACCATTAATCCTCGCTGTTTAATTCTTTCTGTAATGCTTTAAGGAGTGCCGCCGCTTCATCAGCGTTCAGCGTGATTCCCTTGCCGCACTTTTCACGGTTCGGGGAAAAGCTGCGGATGTCATACTTCGGCTCTTTCCCATTCCATGAAATGAGATTGATTTCCTTTGTGTAGCCACTGTCGCCCGTAGACAATACTGCGATTTCCTTTACGATTTCATACTGGATTTCTCTCATTCTCCATACCTCAACTCTCTGTATTTACTTCCCGAAAAAAGAAGATTAGCGGCTGTCACGGTTGCGTTTCCTCTGCAACTCACGCTCCAAAAGTTTGATGATGGTTTCCTCCATCTGCTTCGGCGTTGTGTTCTTCGGAAAGTATTTTTTCAGCTTGCTTGTGTTGATTTTCAAGGTTTCTTTCTGGTTGCCCTTTTCCTCCGTCATAATCGCAAATATCGTATCCATGTCAAGCCGCCCGCTCTGGCTTAACTGTTTCATCCGCTGTGCCTGTGAGAGTGAGGGCGTTGCTTCTTCGCTCTCCATCGTGGCAAAGAGGTTTTCCTGCTCGTCTTTCTTCAAGAAGGACAGTTCCACCGCAGGCGTGAGGGCGATTTTCCCCTCGTCCACCATCTGCAAAATCGGCGGTATCAGTTCCGTCAGGCGGATAAAACGCTGCACGGTCATCCTGCCCACGCCGAAGCCCTGTGCCACCTTGTCGTCCGTCCGCAACTTCGTCACAACTTGTGACGAGGTTAAGTCTGTGCGGAAACCCTGCCGCTTCATGGCTTCGGATTTCATCTTGTAAGCAAACGCCCGCTCCGATGGCAGGATATTCTCACGCTGCAAATTGCTGTCTACAAGGGTGATGATGGCTCGGTCACGGTCTAAGGGCAGGACAAACGCAGGCACGGTATTTATCCCTGCAAGTTCAGAAGCACGGACACGCCGCTGTCCTGCAATCACTTCATAACCGTCCCCGTCCTCTTTCGGGCGTGTGATTATCGGCGTGACAATGCCAAATTCCTTGATGCTTTCCGCTAACTCTGACAGTGTTTCATCTTCTGCCACATGAAACGGATTGTCGGGGAACGGGTACAAGTCTTTGGTCTTTAACACCTTAAAATCCTGTTTCTTCATTCACATATCTACCTTTCTTTCGCTCTGCTTCTATGATTTTTCTGCAATTCTTCCAACACTTCGGGCGGTATTTTTGACAGCAGCCGCCCCATCTGCTCGTTGGTTCTCTGCAATTCAAATATCTTCTGATTCGCTTTCTGCACCTTTAGTTCCTGCTCGTACTTTTCATCACGCATACGCCCCGCATAGTCTGATTCCTGCCCAATTCTCTCTTTCAAACTGTCGATATACGCCTGCTGTTTCCCGATTTCCTTAGAGAATTTCTCCACGTCTGGCAGCCATGCAGAGAGTAAATCTAACGCTTTATCCCTTTTCTTCCCTGCGTTAAAGGCGTTGATGTCGGATAGGGCAGACACGATTTCTTCATACTGTTTATCAAGCCTGCCGCCTAATTTATAGAGCCATGTGGGGACGTGTTTCCGCTTGGTTTCCATTGAGGACTGCCCCCGTTCAAGCTGATTCCACCGTGAGGACATCCGCTCATGGTAGGCGGTCTGCCACTCGGATAATGATTTCTGGTTGCCTAAGATAGCTTATAAAGTTATACTTAAGTATGTACAATAAATATTAAATAAGAATGTACAAATGTTATGATATATGAGTTACAAGGAGGAACTCATAATGATATTAAAGAATCAGATCATAACAAACATAAAAATAGAAAGTGTCAATGACCTGTACAAACTAAAACCATTTTTGGAGGATGGGACATTGAAAATCAATAAAAGTCAAATAGCAAGAGAATTGGAGGTAGACAGACGTACAGTAGATAAATATATAAACGGATATACGAAACCAGAAACAAGGAACTGTAATGATTGCATTACACCATTTTATGATATTATTGCTGAATTGTTATCAGACAGAAACCAACAGGTATTTTACTACAGAAAAGTTTTATGGCAGTATCTTGTAGATAACCATGGCTTTACAGGTGTTTACTGCAACTTCTGCCATTACCTTAGAAAATATCCTGAATTCGATTCATATTTCAGAAAAGGCAGACCTTCCAACACTAATCAGGTAACCGTTCGATATGAAACGCCTATGGGTAAGCAGGCTCAGCTAGATTGGAAAGAGTCGATTCCGTTTACTCTTTCTTCTGGAGAAACTATAGATGTAAATGTTTTTGTTTTATTGCTTTCATATTCAAGATTCAGGGTATACAGAGTATCACTTTCCAAGACGCAGGATATACTCTTCTCGTTTCTTGATGATGCATTTGAAACATTTGGTGGTGTACCGGCTGAAATAGTTACAGATAATATGAAAACTGTTATGGATGAAGCAAGAACAGAATATTCTGCCGGCAAAGTAAATAATAAGTTTCAGCAATTCGCTGATGATTATGGTTTTAAAGTTCAGCCGTGCATTGCAGGGCATCCCCATACGAAGGCCAAGGTTGAGGCTCCTATGAAGATACTTGATGAAATAAGGGCTTATAATGGAAAGTTAAATTACCAAGAACTGGTTGAACTAGTAACAAGAATTAACAATCGTGTGAATGCACAGGTGAACCAGGGAACCGGAAGAATTCCGCTGATGTATTTTAACAGAGAAAAGGCTTTCCTAAACAGCCTACCCGCTGATACCATAAGAAAGCCTTATCAAATCACCACAAATACCGTAAAAGTCAATCATTCAAGCATGTTTTATTACAAAGGATGCCAGTACTCTGTCCCACCAGAGTACGTAGGAAAGATTGTTTCTTTACAGGTATATGATGGTTATATACATGTGTATTGTAACACAGAATTAATAACCATTCATCAATTAAGTTCAAAAAAATTGAATTATATTTCTGAACATTATGCTGCAATTGCTAGAAAATCCCATATTTTCAAAGATGAACACATAATGGACAGAGCAAAAGAAAATCTTGAGATAATAGGAAAGGTTTATGATTATGAGTAATAGTACATACAATCAGTTAACAGCAAATCTGGAATTGTTAAAGTTAACCCAGATGAAACTTCATCTTGATGAAATAAGAGATTTTGTAACAACAAACGGATTATCATTTACGGAGGGTCTGTTAAAGCTCAGTAATTATGAAGTGGATTTTAAAGAACAGAATGCTTCACGGTCTATGATAAAGGCCGCAGCATTTCCATTTGTAAAAGAGCTTAAAGATTACGACTTTGGATTTCAGCCAAGTGTGAATGAACAGGAAATGAGGGAGCTTGCAAGTCTTGGCTTCCTCGAAAAGAATGAAAATATAGTATTTCTTGGACCGAGTGGAGTCGGAAAGACACATCTTGCAACTTCTATCGGTATTGCAGCCGCAAAAAAGCGAGTAAGCACATATTTTATAAAGTGCAATGATCTGCTCCAACAGCTAAAGCGGGCAAAACTGGAAAACAGGCTTGATGCAAGATTAAAGCATTTTTGTCATTACCGCCTGCTTATCATTGACGAGCTTGGATATCTGCCTATTGATAAAGAGGATTCAAATCTATTCTTTCAGCTTATAGATATGCGATATGAAAAGAAAAGCACTATATTAACAACAAATATGAACTTTAATGAGTGGGATGGAATATTTTATGATGCGGTTGTTGCAAATGCCATTATGGACAGAGTTTTGCATCATGCACATGTAATACCAATATCAGGAAAGTCATACAGGTTAAAAGACCACTTAAAACAAACAGACTAATTGTACATTTTTATATAATATTTTTTGTACATTAGGTCTTGACATTTTATAATAGCTTTCGCTGACAGCTTATTGTCTGGCGTAATCGGCACAAAGCAGAGGTGCATATGGGGCGTTCTCTCGTCCATATGGACGACAGCGGAGAGGATATTCTGCTTTCCAACACGCTCCGAAATGAAGTCAAGAGCCGTCTGGAAATACGCTTTTTGTTCTTCGGGCGGTAACTGGTTCATAAATTCTGGTGAAGCTGTGATGAGCGTTTCCACCATCATCACGCTGTCTTTCCTTGTCCTGCACCCCGCTTCGGCTACCATGCGGTTAATCTCTTTCTTGTAGGTGTACTTTGGTGGTGCTATGAGATGGTAATTGTTTTTAGAGCGTTCCATATCTATATCTGGGTTGCTTTTGTAGGCTTCTTTCTTCCGCTCGTTGTGGCGTTCACAAGCCGCAACGCCGCCCGCTTTTCGTTTCTGGAAACGCAGGATTGCATAAGGCATAGGCGGATTCCTCCTTTCTTTCGGCGGGTGACCGTCCTTTGGGGTGACAGCGGTGACGGTGGTGACAGCAGTTTTGGGATACCCCCTGCCGACTGCCGCAACTGTCACCCTCACCCCCTGCATGACGGTCATGTCGATGATGACGGTGTTTTTGGGATACCCCCTCGCAAGAGCCGTCACCGTCATGCCGCCATTCTTTTATCCGAAGCCGTAAGGCGTAGGATAGCAGGGCACAGCCCTGCCTTAAGGGAGTCCAGAGGGAACGTCTGGCACACGACTTTGCAGGGCAAAGTGTAGTGTGTTACACCCTGTAAACGCAGTCGGAAAAATCGGAATGATTTTTCTGACCGCAGGGGTGGTTTTACACGACCGAAAAGGGCGAGTAAATCTCACGCCTGCATTTTGCGTTTACGGGGTGTTCTCCCGTAGGGATGACAGCGGCAGGGTATCCTAAAATCACTGTCACCACCGTCACTGCTGTCACCCGCAGGGCAGAGCCGCCAGCTTTACATGGCTTTAAGCGTCAATGACAGTAACAGGGGGGTATCCTAATATCGCTGTCACCACCATCACCGCTGTCACCCGCCCTCCTTGCAAGGGCAATCCGCCTGCCGTCTTTCCTGCGGCTGTACTGGTAGCAGATACGGTTCTCGCTTAAAAATGTGGTGCGGTATTCATTCAGCCATTTCGTAATCACCGTGGGTATGGTTTCCGTTTCCCCCATAGCGGCTAACAGTTCCGTTGCCGTGCCTATCCATTCTTCCTTATCCCTCATAAAATCCACCAACCGAAAAAGGACATCTGGTATCGTTTCTTTCGCAAGCTGCTCCTGCGTTTTCCGCTCCACAAGCTCCCAACGGCAATCACGGAAACGCAGCGTGTATTCCTGATAAGGCGTGTCCCTGCCCGTCACATACAGCTTGGCGGTGTCAGACGCACGTTTCTCCTTTTCCAGAACAAAGGTAGCGTCCGCACTCCCCGTTAATCCTGTCGTCCCAGACACCTTGTTGAACACGTCGCTGTCATTCTGCTTTCGGATGTGGTGTACGACAATGACCGCCAGAGAGTGCCTGTCGGCAAAGTCTTTGATGAGGGAGATGTCCCCATAGTCGCTTGCATAGGCATTGTCTTTTGAAGCTGTACGGACTTTCTGCAAGGTATCAATGACAATGAGCCTGCTGTCTGGGTAATCTTTCAGATAATCTTCAAGCTGCACGATAAGACCGTCTGACAGCTTGCAGCTTGCCACGGCAAAGTGGAGCCGCCCGCTTGCTTCGTCCGTCAAACGAAATAACCTGTCCTGTATGCGGCAGAACGTGTCCTCAAGGCAGAGGTAAAGCACATCGCCCTCCATTGTCGGCATATCCCATAAAGGGATTCCCTGCGACACGCATAAGCATAGCTTCAGCATGAGCCAGCTTTTGCCTATCTTCTGTGAGCCGCAGAACAGCGATAAGCCTGTCGGGATAAGGCTGTCCACCACAAAGGATGGTTTCTCAAGCGGTTCATAAAGGAGCGTTTCGGCGTTGACTGTCTGTAACTTCTGCATGGCTTTCCTCCTTTCGGGCGGTGTCTTTGTTTTCGTTGCACATAGGCGTTGACCTCCTTAAAAATAGATTTACTCCCACGGAAAAAAGTGAGAGTATGTAATGCCGCCAATCCCACACAAATAAAAAACAGATTTCTTTTTCGGGCGGTGTCGGTCACGGTTGGAGATATTTCTTCAATTTCCGCCTTTACTTTCTCCTTTGCAATCGCAACAGATTTCTGTATTGCCGAAGCGGTGCAATGCTCCATAGCGGCGATTTGGTAAAAATTGAACTCATACTCGTAGTAGAGCAGGAAACGCCGCCTTTGTATCTCTGGAAGGCTCCCAACCGCCTTATAGAGCGTTTCATTCCGTTCTTCCTCAACCATGCGTTCATCAAGGCTCTTAGGCACACGCAACGCCCGTCTGTAAAGGGTTTCGTCCCATACCTCGTTAAACTCCCTGTGCCGCTCGTCCCATTAGAAAAGATTCCTGTTCCTGCGCTCCATCTGCCGAAACTCCATAAAGAACTGTTCCGACACTTCCAACTCGTGGGATTTGCCCTGCCCGTCCTTAAAGCTGATAAAATACCTTGTGCCGCTTTCCGTGGATTCCTCCCGAAGCGTGTATGCCTTAACCCTGTATGCCATCCTGTTGTCCTCCTGCAAAAAATGAGTGAGGGGATTTCCATCCCTCACCCAGTAGCCCGCAGGATGGCAGGCTGTTTTAGAAGCTATAAAATTTTCCGCAGCTTCTTCCGCAGATGGTCTAACCTCGCATAGATGGCACCAGTCGTCAAATGCACAAGCGGGGCAATCTCCTTTGTGGAATACCCCTGCATTTTCAGCAGGACGATTTTCAAGGTACGCCCGTCCACCGTGACTAATACTTGATAGAGATTTTCGCTCTCAATCTCTTCCAGTAACTCCGCAACCGTACCCACTTCCGCCTGCCGCTCCCTGCCTGCCATGTCCTCAAGATATTCCGCAACGTCATTCGTCCATCGGTAAAACCGCCTGTTGGAATTGAAGTCTGCCCTGTCCGCCATGCGTATCTGCTCAATGGTCGCTTCATCAACGCCGCACTCACGCAGCAGCTTTTCCTCCGCTTCTTTCCAGATACGCCATTTCCTGTCCTCCCGTCCGTGGTTGTATGCCATTCTTACTTCCTCCAATCAGAATTGATTGAGAGGGCAGAGAAAAGCCCCCTCATCTTCCCAAAGGAAAAAACAAGGGGGCTGAACGCCTTAAATTTTAATTTTCTATTATCTTTCTTAGTTTTATTAGGATTCTGGCTTTGCGTTTGTTTACAACGCTCTGGGTTATGCCCAACCTCGCCCCGACTTCACGCTCGGAAAGTCCGTCAAAAAAGATTGCCTGTATCAGCTCCTGTTCACTATCCGACAGCAAAGGCAGGGCGGCTTTCAGCCTGTCCACCATGACCGCATTGACAACGGTTTCTGCAATGTCCACCGCTTCATCAGTGATAAAGTCCAGAGGATTCCCCTCGCTGTCCGTAAATCCGTCGAGAGATAGCAGTCTATTCTTTGTATCTAATTTTTGCAGATAACGCCACCGTTCCTTGTCACGGTAGAAGTCTGTGTATTGCTCCCTCACGACTTCAAGCAGACAGCCTTGAATGGGGATAAACAGCTTGTCCATATAGGTCTGGTCGGATTCCCTGCAACGGCAGAACTCCGTGTAGGATAATTCCACATAGCCGCCACTTTCTCTGATATATACCTTTCTTGGTGCATATTTCACCATAAATACCTCCCATCTGAATTTTTGAAATGTAAAAAATCCAGATGGAGAGGCGGAGAACGACACCGCATATCAGAAACAGCCCTACGGCACTTTCCAACAAAAATCGACAAAAGAAAAACCGCAAAGGCTCTGTGACCTTTACGGTTATAGGAAATAGTAATTCTATTGTATGGAGATTGTACTTCTACTTTCAAGGTGAGAAGTACCGTTGCACTGGCAGAAATTTTTTTAACTGGTTTCCTGCCGTTCTCTGATATGCTATGTATTGATAAATTTTGCTTCGTATGAGCAGATAGATAACTGCCCGAAAAAAGGACATAAAAAAATCCCTCCAAATTTAAAAACAAATTCAGAGGGTAATTTAGGGTATAACAAAATAACCCACCCGAATATCGTTTTTTTTATTTGGTGAGTTTGTTCTTTCAAATACGAAACAAAAAGAGCCGATGATTCGTGAATTGTTCCACAATTTCATCGGCTCTTCGTCTTAAGCGTCTGGCTCTTTGATGACAGTTATCTTCAAGTTGTCAACTTTAATCAATCTTTCTTGTCTGCATTTTGGACAATAAAGGGGATAATTCTCCAAAACAGTGTCCTTCCTAATTTTATTACGGGTTTTGCTCCCACAAACAGGACACAATATCCATTCGCATTTCATCATAATTAGTCTCTAATCCTTTCAAATCTCATTTTATATGACTTTTGCAAGCTGCTAAGCTAACTTGTGGAACATATGCCGAACCTTATCTATACGGCTATTCGGGCGGCGGGGTTGGCAAATAAATTTACCAATAGCTGGCTGGTATCCTTTTAACTCTGTCAAGCAGACTCCCTGCCCATTTGTGAAATAAGTTAAATCGTTCCTGTATTCTTGAATACATCTAGCAGGGATTTCTCCTTTCAGAATGACCTCGTCATTCTTTATCTGAGTACTTACAATATCTGCACAATACCTTGGAGCATCATGATACGCCCGTGAGAGATATTCCTGCGGTGCATAAATTTCAAAGTGGAGATATGGCTCTAATAGTTCTGTCCCTGCTTTTTTTAAAGCCTGCTCCAATACGATAGGGGAAAGCAGCCGAAAGTCTGCGGGGGTACTTACAGGACTATAATACAATCCATATTCAAAACAGATTTTACAGTCTGTCACTTTCCATCCATACAGCCCCTGCTCGCAGCCATAAAGAACCCCCTCCATAACCGCATTTTGGAACGATTGATTTAAATATCCAAGTGAAACTCTGCTTTCATACTGCACTCCGCTTCCAATAGGGAGCGGCTCTATGGACAACCCGACAGAAGCCCAGAAAGGATTTGGCGGGACTTCTATGTGGATGGTATATTCTGCTTTTCTAAGCGGTCTTTCCATATATATAACCGAAGGCTCTTTTATTTCTGCCTCCACATGATATTTTTCCTCAAGGATGGCACAAATGACTTCCATCTGCACATTCCCCAAAAAAGAAAGTATAATCTCATGCGTTGTAGTATCCACATAATATTTTAAAAGAGGGTCTGTATCAGCAATCTCTGCGAGGGCATTTAACAGGGCTTCCCTTTGCTCCGGCTTTTGCGGCTCTACCGTTGTCCGAAGTAATGGCATGGGATTATCAATCCATGTTTTGTGAGGCAGGAGTTTTTCATTTCCCAGAATGTCGTTCAGTTTCAAAGTATCATCAGCTAAAATAACAATTTCTCCCGGACAGGCATGGTCAGCCGGGACGATTTCACCATTTGACGGAACACACATCTCTGTGATTTTTATTTTCTCTTTTTCAGATATTCTAATAACATCCCTCAAATGCAATGTTCCGCTATATATACGCACATAAACAAAACGCCGCCTTTTCTCTGAATATTCAATCTTAAAAACCTGCCCGCATAGTTCAGATTGACCTTCAGGCGTTGATGAATAAAATTTACTGGCAATTACTTCTATAAGCTGCCGAATCCCCAGATTGTTTTTAGCGCTTCCGTGATAAACGGGAAATAACGTTCCGTTTTGGAATCTCCTGTTTTCTTCCTGTTCCAGTTCTGACATTTTAAACGGTTTCCCTGACATATATTTCTCTAATAGTTCATCGTTTCCCATAATTACCGCATCCCACTGTTCCATATCGTCATTGTCCGTTACATTTATATGGGGATGCTGCCCAACCTTTTGCTTCACTATAATTTCCGAAGAAAGCTTTGCTTTCATTTCCCGATATACCATTGGCAAATCAATCCCCTCTTGGTCAATTTTATTGATGAAAAAAATTGTCGGAATCTTCATTATCTGTAGTGCATGAAACAGTATACGGGTCTGTGCCTGTATGCCATCCTTTGCAGAAACTAATAATACTGCTCCGTCTAAAACGGATAAAGAACGGTATACTTCCGCCAAAAAATCCATATGGCCTGGCGTATCTATAATGTTGACTTTTACATCCTCCCACTGAAAAGATGTCACTGCTGTCTGGATAGTGATTCCCCTTTGACGCTCCAAATTCATTGTATCTGTCCTTGTTGTGCCTTCATCTACGCTCCCTAGTTCTGCAATTGCACCACTGGTATACAATAAACTTTCCGTTAATGTTGTCTTTCCTGCGTCAACGTGAGCCAGAATGCCTAAGTTAATTATTTTCATGTGATTTTCCTCCTATCAACACCCAAAAAAGGGCATAAAAATACCCAGTGATAAATACTCCTATCACTGGGTAAATAACTCCAATAGCCCCAAAACACTTATATGTTTTCGGGCATATAAAATTACATGATAAAAGTATTCTTAAACTGGGTACAAAAAACTAAGCCCCATATTAAAAGTGAAACGGGACTGCTACTTTTTGTTCCCACTATCAAATTGACAGTTTATTTAAGAATACCTTGCCGCATATTTATTAACTCCTTGTATAATACTGAATCTAATTATATTCCTTAACCCTTTATTTGTCAAGCTGACAAACTAAAGCAGAAAAAGCGGCAGGATTTCCCCCTGCCACTAATCATCTGTTTATGCAAAAATAATTTCCTTTTCCACAATCTCCCTCGCACAAGCCCTTATGTTATTGAGGCATCCTGTCCATTCTAAGGCGTTTTCTGCCTTTAGCTGTTCCGTTATGCCCTGTGCCTGTTTCATACTCTCTATGAGCCTTTCAAAGCGTTCCTGTGCCTGTCTGTTGATGTCGGCAAGGTAGGCGTTTAGCCTGCCGCTTGTAAGAAGATTGGTGTATGTAACTTTACGGTACTGTTTTAGATAATCTAAATGCCGTTGCCCCCAGATGCCTATTGCCTGTTCTTCTTCGGCGGGTACAGTTAAGCACGGTATCAAATAATCCCCTTGCCTTTCGTATTTGCCGCCCAGTTCCTCAAATAATGATTTTGCCATTGTCTGTTACCTCCACATTCTTTTTTATTTTGAATGTCCGCAAAATCCGTCCTACATCGGTCCAACAGTATGTATCACATAATCACATGGCAGATTATAAGCTTTTGTAATCTTTGCCTCTCCAGTCTCGCATCCATGAAGAGTCCTGCACTCTGCTAAAAGCTCCGGTCCTGCTGCCCGATGAATTGCCCCATCACCTGAATACTTTTCA
Organism: Anaerostipes sp. 494a; assembly: GCF_001940315.1. Classification (NCBI taxonomy): domain Bacteria; kingdom Bacillati; phylum Bacillota; class Clostridia; order Lachnospirales; family Lachnospiraceae; genus Anaerostipes; species Anaerostipes sp. 494a. Next base: position 1,285,985 of record NZ_MJIF01000001.1, read on the forward strand.
GATTACCAAATCCATCATACTTATCGTATATAGCAAGACATACATTTTCATTTGTAGTCTTCAGACACTTCCATAAACTCTCGCTTCCCACAGATATAATCTGCATATGCCAGTTCCGGATCTTTTCCTTTAAACACGATACATAAACCACACATATCACAATCCGCTATGCACCTGAAAGTGTCTTTTATATATTTTCTTCGTTCATCTTCCGTAGAAGTTGCTATCTTAGGTGTTCTCATTGTATCATCTACTTTACCATGCCGGATTTACTTCTATATTCCTCATTTAGTTGCCGCAGTTCCTTCTCTCCATTAATATATGGTTCATAAAATGTGTCAACAGAACCACCACCTAGATTGTCGCATCCATTGCAAAAATCACAGGCACCACCGCACTGGTTAAGCCCTTCCTGCACAATATGAATGCGTTCTTCTTTTGTGGTATCCTTTATCAATAAACTTTTTATTTCCATGCTAGATTCCTTTCTGCCTATTGCTAATCATATGACTTCATATTTCCCTTCAATTCCCAGGAAAGTGCATCCAGACGAAGGAGAATCTACATCTGTAGGCACTGTTGCAGGTACTGATGCTGCAACTGATACCCTGAGAACACCAAGCCAGAACATTACAAACAAGACAAATAAAATACTTTTCTTTTTCATAATATCCCTCCGTTTTTCTTTAAGATATCCCCTTTATATGGGCGTTCCTGAGTGTCAAAGTTGATAAAGAAGTTTATGTTATCTGGTACTATAAACTCTCTGGTTCGTTTCTCTTAGCATAACACTCTTCCACCAAGCATAGCAAAATTATATAGACTATATTTAGTATACCATAGATAGAAAGAGTATTGTACACCAAACAAAGGATTAGCCTTCCGATACAAATACCACCTTATCTATCCCAGCACGTAAAAAGACACCACTGCCTATATCACTATAAGCAATGATGTCTTAAATTTTTATTTATCCAAACTCTTCATCGTCGGGAACAGTAATACATCTCTGATCGCTGATGAGTCTGTCAGCAGCATTACCATTCGGTCAATTCCGAATCCGATTCCACCTGTTGGTGGCATACCGATTTCCAGTGCATTCAGGAAATCTTCGTCTGTTGTATTTGCCTCTTCATCTCCCTGAGCAAGAAGTTCTTCCTGAGCTTTGAAACGTTCTCTCTGATCGATTGGATCATTTAACTCAGAGTAAGCATTTGCCATTTCCCATCCGTTCATAAAGAACTCAAAACGTTCTACATATTCCGGATTTTCTGGTTTTTTCTTTGTTAATGGTGAAATTTCGATTGGATGATCCATTACGAAAGTTGGCTGAATCAGCTTATCTTCTACAAATTCTTCAAAGAACAGATTCAGGATATCACCTTTCTTGTGACGTTCTTCATACTCTACATGATGTTCGTCTGCTAATTTTCTTGCTTCTTCCACCGTTGTAACTTCGTTCCAGTCAACACCTGCATATTTCTTTACAGCATCTACCATGGTAATTCTTTCGAAAGGTTTTCCAAGATCCATTTCAATACCATTGTATGTGATAGTTGTGCTTCCTGTTACTTCCTGTGCAAGGAAACGGTAAAGATTCTCTGTCAGATCCATCATACCATGATAATCTGTATATGCCTGGTATAATTCCATCAGTGTAAATTCCGGATTATGTCTTGTATCTACACCTTCATTACGGAATACACGTCCGATTTCATATACTTTTTCCAGTCCGCCAACAATCAGTCTCTTTAAGTAAAGTTCCAGTGAAATACGAAGTTTTACATCTTCGCTCAGTGCATTATAATGAGTTTCAAAAGGTCTGGCTGCTGCACCTCCGGCATTGGCTACCAGCATTGGGGTTTCCACTTCCATGAATCCCTGTCCGTCCAGGAAAGAACGAATCTTGCTGATAATCTTTGAACGTTTGATGAATGTATCTCTGGATTCTTCGTTCATGATCAGGTCAACATATCTCTGACGATATCTTGTATCTGTATCTGTCAGACCATGAAATTTTTCCGGAAGAGGACGTAAGCTCTTGGAAAGTAAAATTACTTCTTCTGCATGAATAGATTTTTCTCCTGTCTTTGTAGCAAAGACTTTTCCTTTAATTCCAATAATATCACCGATATCCATTTTCTTGAAATCTTTGTATTCTTCTACTCCGATTTCATCTCTTGCCACATATGCCTGAATACGGCCCTGAAGATCCTGAATATTACAGAAAGAGGCTTTTCCCATGACACGTTTGAACATCAGACGTCCGGCAACGGCTACTTCCTGTCCTTCCAGTTCCTCGAAATTATCTTTGATTTCCATGGAATGATGTGTCACATCATATTTCATAATCTCAAAAGGATTTTTTCCTGCTTCCTGCAGGTCAGCAAGTTTCTGTCTTCTTACTTTGATCAATTCGTTTGTATCTTTCTTCTGTTCTGCCACTTTTCCTATTTCCTCTTACTTTCTCTGTACGTCGATGACTCTGAATTCGTTCACCTGATTAATTCCTTCAACCTGAACTACATCTCCAATCTTAGCTCCTAATAAAGCTCTTCCGATCGGTGCTTCGTTGGAAATCTTATTCTTCAGGATATCTGCTTCTGTAGAACCTACAATGTGATATGTTACTTCTTTTCCTAATGTAATATCTTCCAGAACAACTTCACATCCAAGGCTGATAACACCTTTTTTGAATTTTTCATCAATTACTTCTGCATTTTTCAGAATCTTTTCTATTTCTTCGATACGTGCTTCAATATCACGCTGTTCGTCTTTTGCTGCATCATATTCTGCGTTTTCTGATAAGTCACCCTGCTCTCTTGCTTCTTTGATCTTCTGGGCAACTTCTTTACGTTTAACGACTTTTAATTCCTGTAATTCATCTTCTAATGCCTTCAAACCGGCTGGTGTTAAAATATTCTTCTTTGCCTCTGCCATGACACTCTTCCTTTCGTTCTTATTGTTAACTGATTTATTATATCTTAATTATTTAAAGAAATCAATTCCTTTTCTTCCCATTCCTTATGAACAGGATTCTGCTTCAGCTAAATACTGGTTAAGTAACTGCTCCAGTTCTTCATATGTTTTGGTGTGGTTTACTCTGTCTCTTAATTTCGCTGCTCCCGGAAACCCAAAAGTATACCAGGATACATGCTTACGCATCTCCCTGATTCCAATATACTCACCTTTAAATTCAATCATCATCCGGCCATGACGAAGCATCATCTCTACCACTTCTTTGAGCTCAGGTCTTGGAAGCTTTTCCCCTGTTTCAAAATAATGAAGCATCTCATGGAAAATCCACGGATTTCCTTTGGCTCTTCGTCCAATCATAAATCCATCACAGTTGGTCTCTTCCTTCATTCTCACTGCATCTTCCGGACAGGTAATATCTCCATTTCCAATGACAGGAATATTTACTGCTTCTTTTACCTGACGGATAATATCCCAGTCTGCTTTCCCGGAATAATACTGTTCTCTTGTTCTTCCATGGACCGCTATGGCAGCCGCCCCATTTTCCTCTGCTATTTGTGCCATTTCAACTGCATTTACATGTTCATCATCAAAACCTTTGCGGATTTTTACAGTAACAGGAATATCAACGGCATCTGCTACCGCCTTAATTACCTGTCCTGCCAGCTTAGGATTTTTCATCAAAGCTGATCCATCTCCGTTATTAACAATTTTAGGAACCGGGCAACCCATATTAATATCAATGATCTGATATCTTCCATCATTTACCTTTTGTGCCATCTGCCCCATGATTTCCGGATCAGAGCCAAAAATCTGAATGGCTGCCGGCTGTTCCTGGGGACATGTTTCCATTAAAGGCGCTGATTTTCGGTTGCCATAATACAATCCCTTGGCACTGACCATTTCCGTGCACATAAGACCAGCTCCCTGTTCTTTGCACAAAATCCTGTATGGAAGATCCGTCACCCCTGCCATAGGTGCAAGAGCAAAAGGATGTTCAACTACAACATTTCCAATAACCAATGGTTCTAATTTACTGTTTTTCATAGATTATCTGTAATCCCTTCAGTGTCAAATCTTTATCATAGTAATCAATCTCATCTACTGTTTTTGCGACCATTTTTCCAAGTCCGCCTGTAGCTATAACTTTCATATCTTTAAATCCAGTCTGTTCTTTCATCTGATGGATAATGTGTTTTGCTTCCCCTATGACACTGTAAAACAATCCGGCCTGCATGCTGCTGACAGTATTAGTTGCCAGAATTGTTTCCGGTGTTACAATTTCAATTTCAGGAAGTCTTGCCGCCCCCTGTACCAGTGCATTGGCTGCCGTACGGATTCCAGGTACGATAACTCCTGCCAGAAATGTTCCATCTTCTGTTACCACATCATATGTAGTTGCCGTTCCATAGTCGATGACAAGTGAAGGACCGCCGTACAGCTGATACCCTGCCACAAGATTTACGATCTTATCTGCTCCCACTTCTCTCGGATTCATTCTTCCAAGATTGATGCCTGTCTTCACTCCCGGCCCTACAATAATTGGTTTAATATTAAAATATTTCACCAGTCCATTAACCAGAGAATGCATGATATTTGGTACAACTGAGCAGATTACGATTGCCTTAACCTGATCCTTGTCCAGACCCTTTGCACTGAGCAGATCAGAAATAATCATTCCAAATTCATCAGAAGTCCTTGGAATCTTTGTTGTAATACGAAATGATTCGATAATTTCTTTTCTCTGAAAAACTCCTATTGTTATATTTGTATTTCCTACATCTAATGCCAATAACATACCTTATACCTCTTCCCCTAAAAAGAATACCTTGTAATACATTTCAAGAGATTCCCATAAATCTCTTTTTTCCTGCTGCATTTCTTTCATTTTCAATGCACTTCCAATTTCATCATAAAAAAAATCATTATCTTCTGCACGTGTTACAAAAGATAATGTGCCATCCTCATCAAATTCCAGTGTTAAAATCCCACCTACTTCTTCGGTGTAAAGGACGCATGCGATCTTCAGTTCATTTTTTACCTGTTCCGGCAATCCCTGAAAATCCTCATTAAGATAATATTTTTTCTGATATCCGTTGGAACCACAGAGTGTTACTTTATCCTGATACATAATCTGCCCTCCGATGGATGCTTTTATTAAACATATCCCAGTATTCCCCGGACAGAAACTTCTCCGGATAATACAGTTTGTTCTCTTCCAAAAGCATCTTCTACGATTAATTCTCCCTGACTGTTTATTCCCTTGGAAAGAAAGATCTCTTCTTTTGCTCCTCGAACAACTTTCACTTTCTGATTCATGTGAATCAGAAGTTTATTATATTCCTCTGTAAATTTTGATAAATCTTCTGTTTTTATGAATTCTTCATAATATTCTTCAAAACATTTCAGTACTTTTGCTGCCAATGGAGCTCTTTGAATTTTTTCTCCATATTCAATCTGCAGAGATGTTGCCTTATCCTTTAAATCTTCTGGGAATCCTTTCATATTTACATTAATTCCCAGTCCTACAACAATGTAATTTACCTCATCCATCTGCATACTCATTTCAGTAAGAATTCCACAAACCTTTTTTCTATTTATGATAATATCATTGGGCCATTTTATACTGCTTTCAATCCCGGTGATTTCATAAATAGCCCTTTCCACAGAAAGTGCTGCAAGCAGCGTGAGCATGGAACTGTTCTCAACTGCAATATCTGGACGAAGCAGAAAACTCATCCATATACCACAGCCTGCTTCTCCAAGCCAGCTTCTACCTCTTCTGCCTCTTCCCATAGTCTGTTCTTCACAAATAGCTACTGTTCCATGGGGTGCTCCTGCCTCTGCCAGGCGACGGATTTCAAGATTGGTAGAATCCAGAGCATCAAAACACTTTAGCTGTTTCCCAAGCCATTTTGTATTAAGGCAGCTGGAAATTGCTTCTGATGAAAGAAGATCCGGACTGCTTACAAGACGATATCCTTTATTGGTCACTGACTCGATCTCATATCCTTCTTCTCTTAAGGCTTTGATATGCTTCCACACTGCAGTCCTGGAAACATTAAATTTATTACAAAGCTCCTGACCGGAGACATATTCTCCGGTCGCTTTCAATTCTTTCAGAATTCTAGTTTTCATGATGTTTTGTTTTATTCTCCTAATGTTGCTACCATAACCGCTTTGATTGTATGCATACGGTTTTCTGCTTCATCAAAGATTACAGTTGCATATTCTTCAAATACATCTTCTGTTATTTCATTTCCTTTAACTGCTGGCAGGCAGTGCATAACAACTGTTGTGTCTTTTCCTGTCATATTCATCATTTCACGATTTACCTGATATGGTCTTAAAATTGCCATACGTTCTGCTGATTTTTCTTCTTCTCCCATAGATACCCATACATCAGTATAAATACAGTCAGCATCTTTCACACCTTCTTCTACATTATCTGTAAATGTAAGGGTCGCTCCTGATGCTTTTGCATATTCTTTACACTGTTCAACCAGTTCTTCTTCCGGCCACAGGCTCTTAGGTGCCAGACATATGAAATTCAGTCCCATTTTTGCACATCCGATCATAAGAGAGTTTGCTACATTGTTTCTTCCGTCTCCTGCAAATACAAAATTCAGTCCTTCTAATTTACCAAATTGTTCTTTTAATGTAAGAAAATCTGCCAGAACCTGTGTTGGATGATATTTGTCTGTTAATCCATTCCATACAGGTACTCCACTGTATTCTGCAAGTTTTTCCACATTTTCATGAGAGAATCCACGGAATTCAATTCCGTCAAACATTCTTCCCAGTACTCTTGCTGTATCTTCTACAGACTCTTTATGTCCAAGCTGGATATCATCCTTTCCAAGATATTCCGGATGTCCACCTTCATCTACGCACCCGATGGTAAAAGAACATCTTGTTCTTGTACTTGGTTTTTCAAATAATAATGCTATATTTTTACCTTTCAGGCTGTTACCTGTAATTCCTTTTTTCTTATCTGCCTTTAATTTTTCTGCCAATTCAATGAAATATCCAATTTCTTCCGGTGTAAAATCCTTCAATGTCAGAAAATTTCTTCCTTTTAAATCCATCTTTAGTTCCTCCGCTTTCTTACAATTCAGGCATATATATTCAGGCATTTTTTTATGCCATATGCTTATATGGTACTTATTATATATGAACCAATCCTTGAAAACAACCCTGAGACCGCTAGATTTCAAGGATTTCTCGACATTTAACTGTAATTGCCTTTCCCAGTTTCTCATGTCCTTTGGCAGACAAATGACATGCATCAAGTTTTGACGGCTCTGCATATCTGGCTGCATCCATAAAATCTATTCCATACATATCTGCATATTGTTTATATATTGGTGCCAGACGTCTGGAATATTCAATTCCTCTTTCATATCCCATTTCTTCTCCACTGTCTATTTCACATAAATTATCTCCTAAATAAATAGGCGATACCAGAAGAATCTTTGCCGGCTTTTTATCCTGTCTTTTTTCCGGTGTTATAGATAAAATCATTTTAATTAATCTTTCTATAGCTTTCCCGATATCTGCAGGAGTGGCCTGAAATCTTATTTTCAGATCATTGGTTCCAAGCATTAATACCACCAGATCAATGGGCCCGTGACTGTGCAGGCAGGGATCCAGATATGTTACACCATTTCTACCCGGTCTGATCTCATCTTCAAAACATGTGGTTCTTCCATTTAATCCCTCTGGAATGACAATAGCCTTTCCGGAAACATTTTCCTGCAGGATACTGGTCCACCTTTGTTCATAAGGATACCGGAACCCATTTTCCGGGTTATATCCATAAGTATTAGAATCACCAAAACATAAAATTGTTTTCATATTGTATCTCCTTTCCTATGTAATGAAAAAGACATCCCAGGCAAAACAATCTGCACAAGCGCAGTGCAAAAGCATTTTGCGGGGATGTCTTTTAAATTTTTATAATACCTGATTAAGGAAGTTTATGGTTCTCTCTTCTTTTGGATTTCCTAATACTTCTGCAGGTGTTCCCTGTTCTACGATATACCCTCCATCCATAAAGATAATACGATCTGCCACTTCTCTTGCAAATCCCATTTCATGAGTTACCACAACCATGGTCATACCCTGTTTTGCCAGAGTCTTCATTACATTTAATACTTCTCCTACCATCTCTGGATCCAGAGCTGATGTAGGTTCATCAAATAACATAATATCCGGATGCATTGCCAGTGCCCTTGCAATGGCTACACGCTGTTTCTGCCCTCCGGATAACTGTGCCGGATAGGCATCTGCCTTCTCAGATAGTCCAACATCTTTTAACAGACTTTGACCTACTGCAATTGCCTGCTCTTTTGTCATTTTCTTTAGTTCCACAGGTGCCATGATTATATTTTCCATGACTGTCTTATGCGGAAACAGATTAAAATGCTGGAAAACCATTCCGATATTCTCACGGACTTTATTGATATCTGTATTCTTATCTGTAATATCAAAACCATCGATAATCACCTGGCCTCCAGTAATGGATTCCAGACGATTTAAACATCTTAAGAAAGTACTTTTACCAGATCCGGAAGGTCCTATAAGACAAACTACCTCGCCGTCTTTTACTTCCACATCCATTCCTTTTAATACTTCAAGCTTCCCAAAGCTCTTTACCAGTCCCTTGACAACTACTTTATTTTCCATATGACATTCTCCTTTCCAGAACCTTAGCCACCTTAGAAAGGATCGTACAGATTACTAAATAGTAGGCAGCTGCAATAACATAAACTGTTAAAACAGCAGCTGATTCATTGGCTGAAATCATCTTGGCATTCATTGTCAGTTCACGAATTCCAATAACAGAAATCAGTGATGTATCTTTCAATGAAATAATAAACTGATTGATGATAGATGGAAGCATAGTACGAATTGCCTGAGGAAGTATTACTTTGCTCATAGCTTTTCCATAAGGCAAGCCAAGGCTTCTTGCAGCTTCCATTTGTCCTTTATCTACAGATTCGATTCCTCCACGGACAATTTCTGCCATATAAGCACCTGCATTTAAACTTAATGCAATAGCACCAGCAGTAAATACTCCGCCAAGTTCGTTCCAGCTGATATTAAATACTGGCTTTAAAATACTCATACCAACACCATAATACATAATAAATACCTGTACGATCAATGGTGTTCCACGGATAATGTCAATATAAATGCTGGAAATAATATTTAAAATTTTTGTTTTGGCAATACTGAACATACCAAAAATGATTCCAAGAATACTGGCACATACCAATGATACTAATGTCAACTGTAATGTCAGAATCAGTGCTTCATTGAAGGTCGGTGCGTATTTTACTAATAGCTGTATAAAATTCATGTCCTAACCTCAGTTCTATTTTTCTTTTGCGTATTTATCAACAATTTTCTGATATTTACCGTTGTCTTTGATTTTCTTTAATCCGCTGTTAAATTTATCTAATAATTCACTGTTTTCACCTTTTTTAACTGCGAATCCATATTCACTACCTTCATCAGAGATAAATGGTACTTCTAATTTCTGTCCTTTTTCCTGAATTTCATAATTCATAACAGGGAAATCTTCAAAACATGCTACTGCATTACCAGATACAACTTCCTGATACATTGTAGGAGATGCATCGATCTGTTTTACTTTGAAATCATATTTCTTAGCCATTTTTTCTGCATAAGCTGCTCCAACAGTACCAACTTTAGCAACTACATTTTTTCCTTTTAAATCTTCTAAAGTGTCAATATCAGATCCTTTTTCTGTTGCAAAACATACTTTAGATGTATAGTAGGAATCAGAGAAATCATATTTTTCTTTTCTTTCATCGGTAATAGACATACCTGCAATCATTCCATCGCTCTGTCCTGATTCCACAGCTGCCATAGCTGCATCAAATCCTACAGCCTCAACTTCATATTTAAATCCTTCTTCTTTTGCAATTGCATCTAATAATTCCAGGTCAATTCCGACTCTTTCACCATCTTCATTTTCAAATTCAAATGGTGCAAATGTTGTATCAGAAGCGATTTTATATGTTTTTTCCTTTTTACTGTCATCTGATTTGCTTCCACATGCTACAAGACTCATTCCCATCACTGCTGCCAGTGATAATGCCAATACTTTTTTCAATCTCATGTCATATTCCTCCTAAATATTAATTCTTCGTTAAGCTTCTATTAGCTCATCGTAATATATTATACATTAATATTATCATTTTGTCCAATTTCCGTTACCGATTTCACCATTCCGGCTAAACTTTGTATTTCTGAAGGAATAATAATCTTTGTTGCCTTTCCATCAGCGGCCTTAGCGAAAGCTTCCAGACTCTTAAGCTGGATAACCGCATCATCTGCTCCGGCATTTTTGATAAATTCAATTCCCTGAGCATTGGCCTGCTGGATTGTACGAATTGCTTCTGCCTGACCTTCTGCTTCACGAATGGTTGCTTCTTTCTGTGCTTCCGCACGTAAAATGGCAGATTCTTTTTCTCCCTGTGCCTGTAAAACAACAGATTCTTTCTGTCCTTCTGCACGTAAGATAGCAGACTTTTTCTCTCCTTCTGCACGAAGAATTGCTTCTCGTCGTTCTCGCTCTGCTTTCATCTGTTTTTCCATGGCATCCTGGATTGCTGCCGGCGGAATAATATTTTTCAATTCCACACGATTTACTTTAATTCCCCATGGATCCGTTGCCTCATCAAGAGTTGCCCTCATCTGCGTGTTGATGGTCTCTCTGGAAGTCAGTGTTTCATCCAGTTCCAGATCACCAATAACATTTCGCAGTGTTGTGGCAGTTAAATTCTCAATGGCCATAATTGGATTTTCCACCCCATAACTATATAGCTTTGGATCCGTAATCTGAAAATATACCACTGTATCAATCTGCATGGTTACATTATCTTTTGTTATCACCGGCTGAGGTGGAAAATCTACCACCTGCTCCTTCAGATTCACTCTTTTTGCAACTCTGTCGATAAATGGAACTTTAACATGAAGTCCCACTGACCAGGTTCCCTGATATGCCCCTAAACGTTCCACCACATAAGCATATGCCTGCGGCACGATTCGTATGGTTGACAGCATCACTAATACAATTAGTATAATAAGAATCGGTAATACAATAAACATTATAACTCCTCCTGTTTCTCCTCATCATTATCAGATATCCCTTCTGATTCCTCATTCTGCATTTCTTCTTCCACAGGTTCCTCCAGATTTTCTACCGGTTCTACTACAGGTTCATCTACTGGTTCTACTACCAGTTTTACACCTTGTATCTCATGAATCAGAACCTCTGTTTCTTCCGGAATTTCTTCCCCGTTAACAGATCTTGCAGACCAGTCCATTCCATTAATAAATACTGTACCCTTTCCCCTTTTATTATCAATACTATTCTTTACTATGGCATGCTTTCCTATCAAAGCTTCTGCATTGGTTTTTTCTACACTATTATTAAAAAATCTCTGTGCCCATGGACGTGTCAGCATAAATAAAACGCAGGTTACCACAATAAAAACAATCAGCTGAAAAAATAAAGGTGCTCCTAAAAATGCAGTAAATGACGCCACTAAAGCACCTCCTGCAAACCAGATACTGGTGAGACCGAGCGTAAGTATTTCCACAAGTAAAAATACTCCAACAGCTATCAGCCAGTAAATTGTATACATTTTACTCCCCTCCTTCTTCTCTTTGGCGCCTGGCTTCATAAACAAGTAATCCTGAAGCCATGGCAGCATTTAGAGATTCAACTTTTCCCATCATCGGAATTTTAATCATTTTATCTGCTTTTTCTGTTAACTGTCTGGTTAATCCATTTCCTTCATTGCCAATAAAAAAAGCTGATGCCCCTTTAAAATTCTCTTTTGTATAGGTTGCTCCGTCCAGATGTGCTGCATACGTAGTTATATCATTTTTCTTTAAAAAATCTACAGCATCTGCCATCTCCTCCACATAACAGAAAGGAACCCTGAATATAGAACCCATAGTAGAACGAATCACTTTGGGATTATAAATATCTACTGTATCTTTGCTCATAATCAGTCCGGTAATTCCTGCTCCTTCTCCGGTCCTGAGAATGGTTCCAAGATTTCCCGGATCCTGAATATTTTCCAGTACCAGAAGCAAAGGATGCTTCCCAAGAAATTCATCCAGGGAATACTCTTTCATTTTTACAAGCGCCAGAACTCCCTGCGGAGTCATGGTGTCTGAAATTTCTTTCATAACTGAATCCGATACAATCTCCGTATCTTTTTGCTGAAACAATTCGTTATGCTCTCTAAAAAAATCCTCTGTAACATAAGCTTTTACAAACTGATCTTCTGGTATTTCCCGAAACATTCGAATACCTTCCACGATAAACATTTTTTCTTTTTTTCGTTCTCTTGCATTTTTCTTTAATTTTAATATCTGCTTAATTTGTTTATTTTGATTTGTTGTTATCATAAATTTCCTATCGAAGCTTTTCTAAACACTCTTTCCTTCCAATCAAAATGAGATTATTTCCTTCTTTTAATGGTTCCATTGGATTTGGTGCACCGTCAACACCTTTTTTACTTTCAATGGCAATAACATTAACATGATATTTTCCACGAAAATCCAGCTGTGCAAGAGATTTTCCCGCCCACATTTTTCGTACCGGTATTTTTACAATACTTGTATCTGCAGATAGATCAAATAAATCCGTCATTCGTCCTCCAAGAAGATTGTTGGCAATTCTCGCACCCATCTCTTCTTCAGGATAAACGATTTCATCTGCTCCTATTCGTTTCAAAATCTCACCTTTTAATTTTCCATCGGCTTTCGCCATTACATAAGGAACTCCTATTTCTTTTGCAATCATAAGCGCCATTACACTAGCGTCCAGATGTTCTGCTGTGGCAATAACCATTGCATCCATCTCTTCCAGTCCGATACTATGCATAACCTCGTTATCAGAAACATCTGCACAAACTGCACATGTGACTTCTTCTGCAATTTCGCGCACAAGATCTTCGTTTTTATCCACAGCAAGCACCTCTGCTCCGCCTTTCATCAGATTACGTGCAATACTGCTGCCAAATTTTCCAAGTCCCAGTACAGCAATTGATTTTCTCATTTTCCTACTTACCTCCAAACTTATAATATCAATTCTTCTTCAGGATAAGAGAATGACCGTTTCTTTTTCTTCTTCTTTCCAACAGAAAATCCAATAGCCATGGAAATCGGACCAACTCTTCCAAGATACATTGTAATAATGATTATTATTTTACCAAATAAATTCAACTCCGGTGTCATTCCTTTTGACAGCCCTACCGTTGCTAAGGCTGATACACATTCATAACAGGTTGTCATAAATGTCTGATCATCAAATAATAGTAAAAACAAAACCGCCGTCAGAAGAACTGAGAGATTAATCATAATAATTGCCAGTGCTTTTGGTACCAGAACATCTGATACTTTTCTCCTGAACAAGCTAATATCATCTTCTTGTTTTGCCACTGTGACAACACAATAAATAAGGATTATAAAGGTAACTGTTTTTACTCCACCTGCGGTTCCCACCGGTGATCCTCCAATGAACATGAGAATCATAGAAATCAAAGATGAACCCTCTGACAGCCCGGCCTGCGGTATCGTTTCAAATCCTGCTGTACGAGTAGTCACAGACTGAAACATAGATGCCATTAATTTCTGTCCCACATTCAGATCTTTCATTGTTTCCGGATTATTAAATTCAAATATAAAGATTAAAACAGTTCCTGCAATAATCAAAAACAGCGTTGCCGTTATAGCAACTTTGCTGTGAAATCTTAATTTATCCCAGGCACGCTTCACAGTACACTTTCTGTATATTAAATCCTTTAATCCATGGTACATATCTTTCCATACAATAAATCCAAGTCCTCCAAGAACAATGAGTCCCATGGTTGTAAAATTAATGACCGGATTGGTGACATAGCTCCTTAAACTATCCAGCTGTACAATATCCATTCCCGCATTACAAAATGCTGAAATAGAGTTAAATATCGATGCCCAGATTCCATATCTCCATCCAAATTCCGGTATAAACTGTGTTGCATATAATAATGCTCCAATTCCTTCTACAATAAACGTCCCTACAAATATTTTCTTTACAAGAACTACAAGACCCGACATGGTATTAAGTCCCATGGACTCCTGTATCAGCATCCGGTTACTTAAGCTGATTCTTTTTCCTAACAAAAAAAACATTCCTGCAGTAATAGTAACTACACCTAATCCTCCAATCTGGATCAATACTGCAATGACCAGCTGACCAAAAAAACTCCAATGGGTCATGGTTGTCTCTACTACCAGTCCTGTTACACAGACAGATGTTGTTGCTGTAAAAAGTGAGTCGATATATGGTGTCATCTGACCGCTTTTTGAAGAAACAGGAAGCATCAAAAGTACGGATCCAATCATAATCGTCAGTAAAAATCCCAGTAAGATTACCTGTACCGGTTTCAAACGTTTCATTGATAAACCCCTTTCTTACTTTCTTTTGTATTCTTACAGAAAATCCACCGGAATTGCCTGTAAGAATACAAAAGAAAAGCAGACTCCTTCTCTAAAAGGAGCCATACTTTTCTCTTATTGTTTCTCTTCTTCTATTTTCCTAACAGATGTGCAATCTGTAACTGATAATCATCAATATGTTTTTCCATAGAAAGACCTTCCATGATATCCATATCCATGAATTTACCATTCTGATATCCTACAACGCGGTTTGTTTTTCCTGCACAAAGAAGATCCACGGCATAGGCACCCATCATAGATGCATATACACGGTCTTTTGCAGTTGGGCTTCCACCACGCTGCATATGTCCCAGAATTGTTGCTCTTGTCTCGATACCTGTTGCAGACTCGATTCTCTTAGCCATGCTGTAAGAATGTCCAACACCTTCTGCATTGATAACCATATGGTGTGTTTTACCACGAGCTCTGTTACGAAGCAGATGTTCAATGATCTGCTGTTCAACTTTAGGAAGATTTCCATCAAAACTTTCAGGAATCAGAATATCTTCCGCACCTGTTGCAATACCGCACCATAATGCGATATATCCTGCACCACGTCCCATAACCTCTACGATACTGCATCGTTCATGAGATGTAGATGTATCACGAATCTTATCGATTGCTGACATAGCTGTATTGACAGCTGTATCAAAACCAATGGTATATTCTGTGCAGGCAATATCCAGGTCAATGGTTCCCGGAACACCGATTGTGTTAATTCCAAGCTCAGCTAATTTTTTAGCTCCCTGGAAAGAACCGTCTCCACCGATTACTACCAGACCTTCAATACCATGTGCCTTACAAATTTCAGCACCTCTTTTTTGTCCTTCTTCTGTTTTAAATTCTTCACAACGAGCTGTGAAAAGGATTGTACCACCTCTTGAAATGCTATCGGCAGTTTCTCTTGGTGTCAGATCAATAATATCTTCATTTAACAATCCATTATATCCCTTACGGATACCTTTAACTTTCAGTCCTCTTTCCAGACCGATTCTTGCAACTGCACGTACTGCTGCGTTCATTGCTGGTGCATCTCCACCACTGGTCAATACACCAATTGTTTTAATTTTTGGTTTTCCCATACGAATATCCTCCAAATTTTACTCACACAATTCCTAACTAGGCTTATTCTAATCTATTTAGTCAAGTTTTTCAATAGTCTTTGTTATAATCCTAACGAACGAAGTCGAATATTTTCTTTTCCGTACCTGTTTTCCAGCTGATAGATCATATCCTGATCTGTTTCCACCATCCAGTCACGTCCAAGACGGTTCACCGCCTTTTCTGCCTTACAATATACAATGACCGGACTTTTTCCCGGATAAACCTTTAATTCTTCTTTTAGCCACTGTTCTTCCCGGAAATAAGTGTTTTTATCAGGAAACTGTATCCACAGCTCTTTTGCCACTTCCTGAAAAGGTACAATCTGATTGCATATCAATTTGCTTTCTTCTTCAGATACAGAAGCAATTCCTTTTATAAAAACTTTTGCATCTTCCTTTAAGATTGACTGACAGGATGCATACTGACGCGGAAAAACAATAACTTCCACAGTTCCTCTTAGATCTTCCAGTGTTAAAAATGCCATATTCTGATTCTTTCTTGTCAATTTAACATTAATATCACTGATGATTCCACCAATGATACAGCTTTGCTGATCATGAATCACAGTTTTTCCTGTTTCCTCATCTATAACAAAATCAGCAGTACTTGCATTGGTGTTTCTCTCCAGCATTTCCATATCATCATCCAAAGGGTGTCCGCTTACATAAATACCAAGGACTTCTTTCTCCATCGCCAGCAACTGTTCTTTTTCATATTCACCTACATCAGGATAATGAATCTGGAAAGTCTCCTGATCCTCTTCTGACAGCAGATCCATCAGACTCATCTGACCGGCAATTTCATTTTTGCGTTCCTTTTGTATATTGTCCAATACTCCGGCATAAACAAACATCTGTTGTTTTCTTGTGACACCAAAACCATCTAAAGCCCCTGATTTTATAAGATTTTCCATAGTTCTTTTATTCATCTCCCTGCTGGATAATCTTTCTACCAGGTCATTAAGATCTCTGAAAGTCCCATGTTCCCTGCGTTCTTTTATAATAGCTTCAATAACAGGCTTTCCAAGACTTTTTATAGCTGTCAGTCCATATCTGATATTTCCATGATCAACAGAAAAAGAACCTTCTCCCCTGTTAATATCCGGTGGCAGAATCTGTATTCCCATTTTTCTGCAGGCATAACTATATTCTGCGATTTTTGAAGTATTTCCAAGAACAGAAGTCAGCAATGCTGCCATAAATTCCACCGGATAATGACATTTTAAATATGCTGTACGGTAAGAAACCACCGCATATGCTGCTGCATGGGATTTGTTAAATGCGTATTTTGCAAAATCCAGCATTTCATCCCAGATATGGTTAGCAGTTTTTTCATCGATTCCATTATGAATGCAGCCGGGAATTCCTTCTTCTTCATTTCCATAAACGAAATTCTGACGTTCTTTCATCATAACGTCACCTTTTTTCTTGGACATGGCACGCCTTACAAGGTCACTTCGTCCTAAAGTATATCCAGCCAGTTTCATTACGATCTGCATAACCTGTTCCTGATAAACAATACATCCATAGGTCGGTTCCAGAATCTCTTCCATTTCCTCACATTCATAATGTATGCTCTCTGTACTGTTTTTTCCTTCAATATAACGAGGAATAAAATCCATTGGACCTGGACGGTAAAGAGAAATCCCAGCTATGATATCCTCCATATTGGTTGGCTTTAATTCCTTCATGAAACTTTTCATTCCGGAACTTTCCAGCTGAAATACCCCCTCTGTATGACCGTTTCCAATCATCTCATATACTTTTCTGTCATTTGGATTAATGGTACTGATATCAAAATCCGGTTTTGACCTTTTGACCAGTTCCACTGCATCCTGAATAACCGTCAAAGTTCTCAGCCCAAGAAAGTCCATTTTTAAAAGCCCCAGTTCTTCGATGGTGGTCATGGTAAACTGGGTAGTCACTGCATTATCTGCTCCTGTCGCCAACGGTACATATTCATCAATAGCACGTTTTCCAATAACGACACCAGCTGCATGCATGGATGCATGTCTTGGCAGTCCTTCCAAACGTCTGGACATCTCAATCAAATGTCTGGTTTCCTCATCTTCCTCATACACCTTCTTCAGATCTGAACTGATTTTTAACGCCTTATCAATGGTAATATTCAATTCATTAGGAATCATTTTGGCGATACTGTCAACCTTCGCATATGGAATGTCCAGTACTCTTCCTACATCACGAATAACCATTCTTGCCGCCATGGTTCCAAAAGTAATGATCTGTACAACCTGATCTTTACCATACTTCTTTACCACATAATCGATCACTTCTTGTCGTCTTTCATAGCAGAAGTCCACATCGATATCAGGCATTGATACACGCTCCGGGTTTAGAAAACGTTCAAAGAGAAGCTGATATCGTATAGGATCAATATCTGTTATCTCCAGGCAATAGGCGACTATACTTCCTGCAGCAGAACCTCGTCCAGGACCCACTGCAATTCCATGCTCTTTGGCATAATGAATAAAATCCCAGACAATCAGAAAGTAATCTACATATCCCATATTTTCAATGGTTGTCAGCTCATAATCCAGACGTTCTCTCAACTCATCTGTAACCTTCTGATATCTCTGCTGAATTCCTTCCTGACATAGATGCTTCAGGTATGATACTGCCGTAAATCCTTCAGGAACATCATATTTAGGTACTTTCTGTTCTCCAAATACGATTTCAACATTACAGCGTCTGGCAATCTTTTCTGTATTTTCAAGAGCCTTTGCAGCATACGGAAACAATCGTTTCATTTCCTCTGGTGATTTCAGATAATACTGTCCTCCCTCATACCTCATTCTATCTTCATCCTGAACTTTTTTACCTGTCTGGATACATAAGAGAATATCATGAGCTTCCACATCATCCTTGTATGTGTAATGTATATCATTGGTGGCTACCAGATCAATTCCTGTTTCCTGAGACATTTTCAGTAAAGCAGTATTTACTTTTGTCTGCTGGCTGATTCCATGATCCTGAAGTTCCAAAAAGAAGTTACCTTCTCCAAAAATCTCCTGAAGTCCTAAAGCAGCTTTTTTGGCTTTTTCATAATCATCCTGACAAATATAGGATGCCACTTCTCCTGCCAGACATGCACTTAATGCAATTAATCCTTCACTATATTTTCTCAGAACCTCATAATCCACTCTTGGCTTATAATAAAATCCTTCTGTAAATCCTCTGGATACGATTTTCATCAGATTATGATACCCTTGATCATTTTCTGCCAGAAGGACCAGATGATAGTAACGATTCTCTCCCTGCTTTGTGTCCTTATCAAACCTTGAACCTGTGGTTACATATATCTCGCATCCAATGATTGGCTTAATTCCTTCTGCTCTGGCTGCCTTGTAAAAATCAATCACTCCGTACATGGCACCATGATCTGTAATTGCAATACTGTCCATTCCCAGTTCTTTGGTCTGATGGACAAGTTCCTTAATCTTACTGGACCCATCCAGCAGACTGTATTCTGTATGAACATGTAAATGTGTAAAACTCATGAAACTATTTAACTCCTATCGGCTGATCATAAACTTGGGGTCCTGCTTCCCTTTCTTATCTTTTGATTCTATTTACCCTCCTGATTCTTCTTATGATAATTTTAACATATTCCTTATTCTTATGCTATAATCTCATTATAGAACAATCTGAAGAAAAAAGAAAAAAAGCATTTTGCTTGGAATTGAGGTTTTAAATGGAAAATATGACAATAAAAGACATTTTAACTGCTACCGGTGGCACACTTTTGTGCGGTGATCCTTCTATGGTTATTGACAGAATCAGCACAAATTCTATGGAAATGGGCCCTAACACCTTATTTGTTCCAATTATCGGTGAACGGGTAGATGCACACATTTTTATATCCAGTGCCCTGAAAAACGGAGGTGCTGCCCTGACTCAGGAACATGAAGAAGCCTCAGGTGAAGCCCCTTATATTAAAGTTCCTGATACATTAACAGCTATGCAGCAGATTGCCGCTTATTATCGTAACAAAATGTCTCTTCCAATTGTGGGGGTAACCGGAAGCGTTGGTAAAACAACAACCAGAGAAATGATTGCCCATGTCCTTCGCGGCAGCTTCAAAGTATTTGAGACCATTGGAAATCAGAACAGCCAGGTAGGAGTTCCTTTAACTTTAGATCACCTTTCCTCAAACGATGAAATTGGTGTTCTTGAAATGGGAATGAGCGAACCGGGACAGATTACGATTCTCGGAAATATCATTCATCCTAATGTTGGCGTAGTGACAAATGTGGGGGTATCTCATATTGAAATGATGGGCTCCAGAGATAATATCTGCCGTGAAAAACTGGATATACAAAACGGTCTTCCTGAAGATGGTATTTTATTCCTGAATGGAGACAATGACATGATCCGGAAACACCTGGATTACGTGAAAAAACCTTATGAATTCTATGGTTTTGCACCTGATTGTACCTATCGTGCAGAAAATATTACAGAAAAAGACGGACAGACCATTTTTGATTTTTGTTATGATAAAATACGTGAAACAGTTACATTGAATGTCCTGGGTGAACACAATGTTTCCAATGCTTTGGCTGCCATGGCAATTGGTCTTCGCTATCATGTACCAATGGAAAAAATCAAACAGCAGTTATCCACATTTTCCGGTCAGCGTCAGAACATTATCAACAAAAACGGTTATACCGTCATTGATGATGCTTATAATGCAAGTCCTGATTCCATGAAAGCAAGCCTTAAAATCCTGTCCAGCTTCCAGACAACAGGAAGAAAAATTGCTGTTTTATCGGACATGCTGGAGCTTGGACCTGATTCACCAAAATATCACCGGGAAGTAGGAGATTTCCTTGTTACAACCTCTGTTACCGATCTTCTTATCACCGGAAATTTATCTCTGGAATTTATAAAAGCAGTGGAAGAAAGTGATTCTCCTATTCATGCAAAACATTTTGCATCCAACCAGGATTTAATTGCATATCTGAAAGAAAATCTAAAAGAAAATGATGTGATTCTTGTAAAAGGATCCAATGGCATGAAATTAAAAGAAGTATCTGCCGCACTGATTTAAGAAACAATCTGATATAGCCGATTTGTATCAGCCGTGTACAAAAAAATGTACACGGCTTTCTATTGACAATTAAAAATCACTGGATTAAACTAAGTTTCAACAAAATACAGTATGCAATGAGCAGGACACATTGATGAATGTACACTTCTTCCAGAGAGCTGCGTTTGGTGTGAAACAGCAGAAGCCATTCATGAACATCCCCTGTGAGCAGTCAACTGAACATGGACTTACCATTAGTAAGTGAGACCGGATTTCTACCGTTATCAGGAAACACATTCACAGGATGTGATAGAGAGATTATAATTTATGTAATAACATGAAGTGGTACCGCGGAATATTTTTCGTCTTCTAAAATGCAAAAGCATTTTGGAAGACGTTTTTTTATTTCAATCAAAAAATGTTCTATTGTATAAGATTGTATTTTGTGTTTTGAATTGTAGTTATATTTTTAGAGGAGTGATTAAAATGAATAGTTTAACAATCGTAGCTATCGCTATCGTTGCACTGGCTGCCGGATATGTTCTTTATGGACGCTGGCTTGCTAAATCATGGGGTATTGATCCAAAAGCAAAAACCCCTGCTTATACACATGAAGATGGGGAAGATTATATTCCAACACCAAAACTGGTTGTTTTCTCACATCAGTTTTCATCTATCGCTGGTGCAGGACCTGTTACCGGACCGATCATCGCAGCAATGTTCGGATGGGTTCCAGTCCTTTTATGGTTGATTATCGGAGGAATTTTCTTTGGAGCTGTTCAGGACTTTACCGCCTTATATGCTTCTGTAAAAAACGAAGGAAAATCCATGGGTATTTTGATTGAAAAATATATCGGAAAAACAGGAAGAAAATTATTTCTCCTATTTTCATGGTTATTTACACTGCTGGTAATTGCTGCATTTACTGATATGGTTGCCAGTACATTTAACGGATTTACCGATACAGGTGTAAAAAGCTCACCAAATGCAGCTGCCGCTTCTATTTCTATGCTGTTTATCGTAGGTGCCATTGTATTCGGTCTCTTTACAAAATACTTTAAGCCAAATCAGGTTGTAGAATTTGTGATTGGTATTGTTTTATTGATTGCCATGCTTGCATTGGGAATTGCTTTTCCACTGTATTTTGGAAAGGCCACATGGACTGGTATAGTTATGGTTTACTTATTCCTGGCATCTGTAATGCCAATGTGGTTATTAATGCAGCCTCGTGATTATTTAAGTACTTTCTTGTTGGTCGGTATGATTGCCGGTGCTGTTCTTGGTGTTTTTGTTGCTCACCCTGCAATGAATTTACCTGCTTTCAACGGATTTAATGTGGCTGGAAAGAGCTTATTCCCAACATTGTTTATTACCATTGCCTGCGGCGCTGTTTCAGGATTCCACAGTCTGGTATCTTCTGGAACATCATCTAAAACAATTAGCAATGAAAAAGACATGCTTTTTGTCGGATATGGTTCAATGATGGTAGAATCTCTGCTTGGTGTCATCGCTTTAGTTGTTGTTGGAGCAGCCGCAGTCGGTGGAAAAATGCCTGCCGGAACTCCTTTTCAGATTTTCTCTGGAAATGTTGCAGGATTTCTGACATTACTTGGTATTCCAAAACATGTGGCTGTATGCTTTATGACAATGTGCGTTTCCGCACTGGCATTAACATCTTTAGACTCTGTTGCACGAATTGGACGTATGTCTTTCCAGGAATTGTTCCTTGGTGAATCAGCAGATGGATCTGACCTGTCAGGATTCAGAAAACTCTGTACTAACAAATATTTTGCTACTGTTATTACCTTATTCTTCGGATTCCTGTTATGTCTTGGTGGATACAATAACATCTGGCCTTTATTTGGCGCTGCCAACCAGCTGTTAGCTTCATTAGTTCTGATTGCATTATCTGTCTTCTTATTGACAACAGGAAGAAAAGGATGGACACTTTACGCTCCAATGTGCATTATGCTGATCGTTACATTCACTGCATTAATCCAGGCAGTTATTGGTATCTTTACAAAGATCTTCGTAACTGGAGGATTTGTATTTATGATTGACGGACTCCAGCTGATCGTTGCCTTACTGTTAATGGCACTTGGATTTATGGTTGCCGTCTCCTGCTTTAAAAAGCTGATTCATAAAAAGGAGAAAGATACAACTCATACAAACTTCCATAAAACAGCTGATGCAAAATAAATTTTATTCCATAGAAAAAAGTGTGTAAGCTCTGATTCGCTTACACACTTTTATTTTTTTAAAAGAACTTATCAATATATCCCTGTACAAAAATAAACACTACGATCAATGGCAAAATATATGTCACATAAATTCTTGTCCATTCCGGGAATCTGATTCCTTCTCCTTCATTGGCTTCTTTTGTAAAGTTCTTCCAGCCCCATCCATACTTTGTTACACAAAACAGAAGATATATCAAAGATCCCAGAGGAAGAATATTATTGCTGACAATAAAATCTTCCAAATCCTGTATAGTAGTTCCTGATCCAAGAGGCTCTATAAAGCTCCACACATTGAATCCTAACGCACAAGGCAAAGATAATACAACAATTGCCACTGCATTAAAGGCAATTGATTTCTTTAGACTCCATCCCCACAAATCCTGTGCAAAGGAAATAATATTCTGAAATACTGCAATAATCGTTGATAATGCTGCAAAACTCATAAACAGGAAGAATAAAGCACCCCATAAACGGCTTCCAGGCATTTCATTAAAAACATTTGGTAAAGTAATAAATACCAGATTAGGACCACTGTCCGGTCTTACACCAAATGCTGAACATGCAGGAAAAATAATTAACCCAGCCATCAATGCTACCAATGTATCCAGTATAGCTACATTGATTGCCTCTCCCGTCAATCGACGGCTTTTATCAATATAACTTCCGAAAATCGCAATGGCACCTATTCCAAGACTCAATGTAAAAAAGGCCTGTCCCATTGCTGCAGACACAACAGTCATTATCCCCTGTTTTTTCATTGCGCCAAAATCAGGAACCAGATAAAATTTTAATCCTTTAGCTGCTCCAGTTAAGGTTACACTTCTTACAATTAATATAAGGATTACCACAAACAGACATGACATCATTACAGTAGTGATCTTTTCCACACCCTTTTCAAGTCCCATGGAACATACAAGAAATCCCAGTACAATTACCACCAGCATCCAGAAAATCTGAGTCCCAGGTTTTGAAAGCATAGTAGCAAAAATCCCTTCTACCTGTGCTGGCGTTTTTGCAACGAATTCACCTTTTATCATCTTAATGAAATAACAGATCATCCACCCTGCAACAGTTGTATAAAACATCATGAGAAGATAATTTCCTGCCATTCCAATATAACTGTACCAATGCCATTTACTGCCCTTTGGTTCCAGTTTCTGAAAAGATGCAGCAATACTTCTCTGACTGGCTCGTCCTACAGCATACTCCATTACCATAATCGGCAGTCCCAATACAAAAAGAAAAAACAAGTAGACCAATACAAATGCCGCACCTCCGTATTGCCCTGCAATAAACGGAAATCTCCAGACATTACCCAATCCTATGGCACATCCGGCAGAAATCAGAATAAATCCGATTCTTGATGAAAACTTTTCTCTCTTTTCCACAATTCTCTCCTTACATTTTCATTATAATTCATAAAGCCATATTATACTCTATCTCACATAGACCGTCCAGTATCATTCCCATAACTTCCAGATGTTTACAATGCCGGAAGCCAAAAAGAAAATACTGTACCTTCTCCGAAGGTACTTTCTACTTTTATTTCTCCACCATGAAGTCTTACGATCCATTTTACCATAGACAATCCCAGTCCGGTTCCCTGAGAACTACTTCTGCTTTTATCTACCCGATAGAATCGATTCCATATTTTATCTAAAAACTCAGGTTGTATACCGATACCATCATCTGCAATCTGTCCTTCCACCCGATTTTCATTTCTTCTTAAATCAATCCATATATGTCCTTTTTCTTTTCCATATGAGACAGCATTTTGAATCAAATTCATCATCATTCGCATTAATAGTGTCTGGTCACCCTGCACCATAAGCTGTTCTTCCCCATGAACGGAAATAGATATACATTTCTGCTGTGCCTGTCCTTCCATCTCTTCTGCTACTATCTCTGTCAGCATACTAAAATCCACAGTTTCAAACTGACTGGCATTCACAGTTTTTTCTTCTCTTGCAATCATCAGCATTTGAGAAACCAGACGTGACATTTTCTGCGCCTGCCGTAAAAGAATCTCTACCTCTTCTCTTTGTTCCTGACTGAGATCTTGATTATCTAAAAGATATTCACACTCAGAAATCATCACCGCCACCGGAGTCCGCAATTCATGAGATGCATCAGCAGTAAATTGTTTTTCATTTTCAAATGATTCTTGAAGTCTCTCAAACATCTGATTAAAACGCTCTGTCAAATGGTATATTTCATCCCTTGCCTTAGGTAAAGATAATCTCTGGGATAAGTCATCTCCACTGCTTATCCTATCTGCCTCCCCGCAAATAACATCTACTGACTTTAGTGCATGTTTTGTCATAAAATATCCAATCAGACCAATGATAAAAATTAATCCTGGAAACAGAAAAATGATAATATGCTTTGCTGTCTCCACAAATGTTTCCATGTTATGAATAGAAGTTATCCCTCGGATCCATAGAGCCTTCCCCTGTCCATAAGTTTGAATACTGTCATATACCATCCACTGCTTCTGCCCCGTTTTTACAATTCTTGGCTGGCTGGATATCAAAGTTGTCTGTTTAGGAAAATCAACCGGCATGCTTCCATATAAAAGCCTTCCAGTTTCATCATACACACAAAACATAACTCCATCGTTATAAAATTCTGCATCACTGCTCATATAGTAGGTATCATCCTGAAACTTTATGTTTCCTGTAAATCCGGTCACCGCTCCCTGTACTTCTTCCTCTGTCGCAGACAAACCTGTTTTATTAACAAAAACCAGCGTCACAGAAAAAACAATCCCAAGAATTACCGCCACAATTCCTGTATACCACAATGTGACTTTCATTTTAATTGAACATCTTTTCATTCCACATCCCTCAGCACATATCCGGCTCCTCTGACTGTATGAATCAGTTTCCTTTCAAATCCTTCATCAATTTTTTTCCTAAGATACCGAATATAAACATCTATCACATTGGAACTGCCTTCAAAGTTAAAATCCCATGCATTTTGCTCAATCTGATTTCTGGATAACACAACATTTTTATTTCTCATAAGACATTCTAATATCATAAACTCTTTGGCAGAAAGAAAAATCTCTTTTCCATTTCTCCAGACCTGTTTTGTATCACGATCCAATATAAGATCTGCTACTTCCAGCCGATTAGAAGTAAAACTAGGTTTCCGCCGCATCATGACCCGGATTCTTGCCAAAAGCTCATCAAAAGCAAAAGGTTTCACCAGATAATCATCAGCCCCCAGATCCAGTCCTTTTACTCTGTCTTCAATCCCGTCTTTCGCTGTCAGCATCAGAATCGGTGTGTCCTTTCCCTGATTTCGAACTTCCTTTAAAATCGATAAACCATCCTTTCCCGGCACCATAATATCCAGAATCATTCCGTCATAAGAAGTCATGTCAATATAATCCATGGCTTCCAGTCCGTTTCCACAGGCATCCACACTGTATTTTTCTTTCACCAGCCTCTTTTTCAATATTTCCCTTAAATCTTTTTCATCTTCTACTATTAATAATCTCATAATGTATTCATTATAATACAATTCAGAAATATCTGAAATAAGTTTTTCTTTTTAATGTTATTTTAATTTTTGGGTATTATGATATATATAAGCTAAAAGAAATAACGAAAGGAGATTTTAATTATGAAAAGAAAATATTTTTTATTGATTACTGCTCTTATAGCTGTATTCGCATTTACCGGATGTTCTAACACATCCAAAGATTCTACGGAGGCTACTACAACACAGGAGATTGCTACAGAGCAAACTAATAATCATGCAACAGATAACCAGGATGATGACAGTCAGACAGATGATAACACATCAAATCAGAAAAATGATGATGCATATGACTTTTCTTCCTATAGCAAACGAATCAATGCAATAACCAAAAAAGTAAACAATGCTAAAACCAGTTCCAATAAACAGACAAATGCAAAACGTTTTTATTCTTTAAAAAAGCAAATTGACGCTATTGAAGATGATTTAGACAAATTGGATGACTCTTTCGAAAATGCCTATGAAAATAATAAAATAACTTTTGAAACCTATGAAAAAAGAGAACGTTCTATTGATAAACTGGAAGATCAGCTGGAAATGGCAGAAGATGCTCTTGAAAAGAAATTTGGAATTGATGACTAAACAAAAAGGTGGATTTCTAAAAATCCACCTTTTTATCATTAATAGCAAGCCGAAAACCGGACTTGAACCGGCGACCCCTTCATTACGAGTGAAGTGCTCTACCAACTGAGCTATTTCGGCATATATGAAAGCATACCTTACGGTGTAATTCACTATATATTACGGTATGCTCTATGAGAATAGACTGAAATCTATGCTCCTTTTGTTAAATAATTTTCAATCTGGGCTACTGCCTCTTCTTCGTCAGTTCCATCTGCAACAACTGTTAGATCATCAATCTGATACAGTCCCAGACTCATCATTCCCATGATACTTTTTACATTAACCTGCTTATTTCCAGCTTCAAATAAAATCTTACTTTCAAACTGGCTTGCCATCTGTACAAGAAATGCAATCGGCCTGTCTTCTTCCTTTAATTCTGCCTGCACTTTAACCTTTTTAGAAATCATCCTTTTCCTCCTAATCTCATCTCTTCTGCCATCTTACTTATTTTCTTTAAACGATGATTGACTCCGGATTTTCCAACCGGAGGATTTAGCATGTCCCCAAGCTCCTTTAAGGTAGCTTCCGGATTCTCTAAACGCAAATAAGCAATATCTTGTAAACCCTGATTCAAATGATGAAGACCTTTGTGCTGCATGATATATTCAATATCTTCAACCTGCTTAACAGCAGCAGAAACTGTCTTATTAATGTTTGCCGTCTCACAATTCACACGGCGATTTACTGTATTACGCATTTCTTTGAGAATTCTTACATTCTCAAGCTCCATCAATGCAATATGTGCCTCCATAATATTAAGTACATCAACAATTTTGGCACCTTCTTTGATGTATACAACATAATATTTTTTCCGCAAGACAATTTTAGCATCCAATTCAAAAAAATTCAACACGTCTCGCAGCTGTTCTGCAATTTCTTCATCAGTCGAAACAACTTCAAAATGATAGTTTTTTTCTGGATCACTCATGGATCCTGCTGCTTGAAATGCTCCACGAATGTATGCCCTTTTACAGCATGTATTCTGCAGAACCATTCCTGATTCACCAGCTTCCATAAGTTTTACCGCCTTCAATATTAAAACAGAATCAGGATGATTGTCAACACTTACTGTATAATTTCGACTTCTTTTGAGAAAATCATTGCGGCTTACATGTATTTTTGCATGGATATCAAATACATCTTTTAGAAGAGTATAAAAACGTTTGGCTACAGATACTGTTTCTGTATGAATCTGAATATGATAGTTTCCTTCTTTCTCTGTCACCTCTCCACAGAACCGCACAAAAGCAGCCAGTTCCGCTATTTTACAATGTCTGGCACTTGTTTCATTTCTAGATAATTCTTCTTTCACGTTACTTGAAAACGACATTTCCTACCTCATTATATCTCTATGCTCCACCTTAACAAAATATGGCAGATGTGATAGTTTTTCTGCCAGCGCATTGGTAATTGTTACCGAACGATGCTTTCCACCTGTACATCCGATTCCTATGACCAGATTATATTTTCCTTCTTTTATATAATTTGGAATCAGAAATTCCATCATGTCATCCAGTTTCTCCAGAAACTGAACCGCTTCATCATATTTCATAACAAAATCCTGAATCGGTTTATCATTTCCCGTCAATGGACGCAGTTTCAGATCATAATATGGATTTGGCAGGAATCTTACATCAAACACAAGATCCACATCTGCAGGAATTCCATATTTAAATCCAAAAGATACAACAGCAATCTGAAATCTTTCGTTTGTTTCTCCATCCACATAAATATGATCGATTTCCTCTTTCAGTTCACGGATCAGAAGGTGACTGGTATCAATCACATAAGTAGCCTGCTTCATAAGGAATTTCATTGCTTCCCGTTCTTTTTCGATTCCATCTTCCACCCTTCCATCTCGTGATAAAGGATGATTTCTCCTTGTTTCTTTGTATCTCTTTAATAAAATGCGATTACTTGCATTCAAATAAAGAATCTCTGGAGAAATGCCAAGATTCCTGATCTTATCAAGCATTGTCTCCAATTCTCCAATTCCCTCACCATTTCGAACATCGATTCCCAGGGCAACATTGTGTATTTTTGCTGTTTTATCCAATGTCAGTTTTGCAAATTTATCCAACAGAGCTACTGGAAGATTATCTACACAAAAATATCCTATATCTTCCAATGTTTTCAATGCACTACTCTTTCCTGCTCCTGACATTCCTGTTACAATTACAAATCTCATTTGCTCTTCCTCTTTAGAAACGTCCAACTCTTTTCACTTCCGGCTCCATATTAACACCGAACTGTTCTTTTACTTTCTTTTGTACATCTGCAATCAGCTGCATAACATCTGCTGCAGTTGCATTTTCCTGATTGATCACAAAACCACAGTGTTTGTCTGAAACTCTTGCACCACCTACCTGATAACCTCTAAGACCTGCATCCTGAATAAGTTTCCCTGCGAAATAGCCTTCAGGACGTTTAAAGGTACTTCCTGCACTTGGATATTCCAATGGTTGTTTTGTACGTCTTGCAAGGGAATATTCATCCATTTTAGCCTGAATTTCCTCTGGATTTCCTTTCTTCAAGACAATGGTTCCCTCTAGAACAATATATTCATTTTTCAAAATATTACTTGTGCGGTATCCAAGTTCCAGTTCCTGTGCCGGTATTGTTTTAACATCGCCTTCTTTTGTAAGTACAGTCACCTCTTTTAGGACCTGTACTATTTCTCCTCCGTAAGCACCAGCATTCATCACTACTGCACCACCAAAAGTTCCCGGAATGCCGCCTGCAAATTCAAAACCAGTCAGTTCTTCTGAGAGAGCTACCTTGGCTGCAGTACTAAGAAGCGTTCCTGCCTTAATTGTAATCTCATTTCCATTTACTGTAATGCCGCTAAAATTCTTATATATCTGAAGAACAATTCCATCCATACCCTCATCTGCCACCAGAAGGTTACTTCCATTTCCAAGGACAAAAACCGGAACTCCCTGTTTTTTTGCTGCTTCACAAACAGTTTTAATTTCTTCTATCGTATCTGGAACAATAAAAATATCAGCAGGTCCTCCAATACGAAATGTTGTATGATTTTTCATAGGCTCATTCAAAAGAATTTTTTCTTCTGAAATCACTTCTTTTAACTGATTGATCACCTTATTCATGATTCCTCCAATGATTTCTTTTCTCTCTTTAATAATATCATTCTTTATTTATGACAGCACCAGGCTTGCCGCACCAAAAATTCCAGCATCGTTTCCCAGTGTAGCAATAACAAATTTTCCATCCTGTACTTTACCAAATGTATATGTAGAATAGTACTTTTTAATAGCATCCAGTAAAATCTGTCCGGCTCTTGATACTCCGCCTCCGATTACAAAGACCTCAGGATCAACCATCAGGGCAATATTTCCAAATGCCAATGCAAGTTTCTGTCCAAGATGATCTACCTGCTCCATAGCAAAAGCATCTCCTTCTTTTGCCAGATCAAAAATGTCTTTTGCTGTAATATCTTCCATATCTTTTAAAGCTGTGACTTCACTGGTTTCTTTTAATGCCTTTTTTGTTTCATATACAATTCCTGTTGCAGAAGCATATAACTCAAGACATCCTGTCTTTCCACAATTACATACTCTGTCATCTGCAGGATCTACCGTCATATGTCCAATTTCTCCACCGTATCCACGGCTTCCGTCAATAATCTTTCCATCCACGATAATTCCGCCGCCAACTCCTGTTCCAAGAGTTACCATAACAGCATTAGAATAATCAGCTGCTGCACCTGTCCATAATTCACCTAATGCTGCTGCATTGGCATCATTGATTACCTTTACAGGGCAATCCAGCATAGCAGATAATTCCTTTCCTACATTGACACTTCCCCATCCAAGATTTACACATTCATTTACTTTTGTAAATTCCAGAACAGCACCAGGAACTCCCACTCCTGCTCCTGCTAAATCTTCTTTACTGATATTATGAGCGGCTATATTATCCTTAACAGAAGCTGCAATATCTGTTAAAATATTTTTCCCATTTTCTTCTTTTCTGGTTGGTATTTCCCATTTTTCCATCAGTTTCCCATCTTCAGAAAAAAGTCCCAGTTTAACCGTAGTTCCTCCAACATCAATTCCATATAAATATTTCATGTTTATACCTCCATTTGTCCAGTTACACGTTTATATAATTCTTCAGCAGCATTATATCCCATCTTCTTCTGTCTGTGATTAATTGCTGCAGTTTCCACGATAATTGCCAGATTTCTTCCCGGACGAATCGGAAGTGTGTGGGCTGCAACTTTATTTCCAAGATACTCCACATATTTTTCTTCCAATCCCAGTCGGTCATAATCTGCATCTTTGTTCCAGTCTTCCAGCTGGATGACCAGATCAATATCCTGTTCCATCTTCACACTTTCTACACCAAACAGATTTTTTACATCAATAATACCAATTCCACGAAGTTCAATAAAAAATCGTGTAATATCAGGTGAAGAACCTATGAGAGTCTTTTTACTGACACGCTTAATCTCCACCACATCATCAGAAACCAGCCGGTGTCCACGTTTGATCAGCTCTAAAGCTGCTTCACTTTTACCAATTCCACTTTCACCTGTAATAAGAATCCCTTCACCAAAAACATCCACTAAAACCCCATGAATTGAGATTCTCGGTGCCAGCACAACACTTAACCATTGAATTACTTCTGCCATAAATTCAGAAGTTGTATCCTGAGAAATCAAAATTGGTACTTTATATTTTTGGGCAACTTCTATCATCCTGTCACAAGGAACTAAATTACTGCAAAATACCAGACATGGAATTCCTGCTGAGAAAAATTTTTCAAAAATAGATGTAACCACCATATCATCTTTCTGAATCTCCTGAAGATACAGATATTCTACATTTCCGATAATCTGTAAACGATTACTGTCAAAATGTTCAAAATATCCCGCCAGCTGCAATGCCGGACGATTAATTTCTGCCTGTCTGATGTATATCTCTTTTGTATTGATTTCAGGAAGAACTTCTTTTAAATTCAGTTCTTTCATCATATCATATACTGAAATCTTATGTTCCTGATTCATAATAGATGCTCCCTTCTTTTATACCTTTTCATTACGTTATTTTATCATATTTTCTATCTTAAAAAAAGGATTGATAGATAATCCATGTTTATCTATCCTCCTGATGGAAAAACAGGTAGATTTCTCTAGCCGTTTTCCGATCCATACCAGGAACCTTAAGCAGTTCCTCTTCTTCCGCAGTTTTTATGGATGATATATCCTTAAAATATTTCATTAATGCTTTTCTTCTCTTTGGTCCTACACCTTTTATATCATCCAAAACGGAATGAACCTGTCCTTTTGCTCTTAACGAGCGATGGTACTCAATAGCAAAACGATGGGCTTCATCCTGAATTCTCGTTACCAGAAGAAAAGCCTCACTATTCCTTGGAAATATGATTTCCTCATTATTATAATACAATCCTCTCGTTCTATGATTGTCATCTTTTACCATTCCACAAACCGGTATCTGAAGATCAAGTTTTTCCAGTACTTTATTCGCTATATTAACCTGCCCTTTTCCACCATCCATTAAAAGCAGGTCTGGAAATTTTGTGAAACTTCCAAGTTCCAGATCTTTCCCTTCCTGTAAAAGTTCATCCAGCTCTCTCTGTCCATGGCGAAATCGTCTGGTCAGGACTTCTTCCATACTTGCATAATCATCAGGACCTTCTATTGTTTTTAATCGGAATTTCCGATAATCCCGTTTTCGCGCCTTTCCGTTTTCAAAAACTACCATGGATGCCACTGTCTGAAAACCACTGATATTGGAAATATCAAATGCTTCCATTCGTTTTAATCCTTCTATCCCTAAAAGTTGTTCGATCTCATGGACAGCACCTATGGTCCTTTTTTCTTCCCTCTTTATTTTTTCACGATCCATTCTCAAAATGTTCTCTGCATTTTCTTTCGCCATTTCCACCATTCGATGCTTTTGCCCTTTAACTGGAACTTTCAGATGAACCTTACTGCCTCTTTTTTTACTTAACCATTTTTCTATAATCTCCATGTCCTCCACCGGATATTCCAAAAATATTTCTCCGGGAAGATATGGAGTTCCCGCATAAAACTGTTTGATAAAAGCACTTAGAATTTTTTCGTCTGAGTTTTCTTCATTTAAATCCATATGGAAATGCTCTCTTCCAAGAAGTTTTCCCTGCCGAATAAAAAATATGGCTACAACTGCATCTTTTTCATCCTTTGCCATTGCAATCATATCTCTGTCTTCAAATCCCTGAGTATTGATTTTCTGACGATCCATGATTTTTTGTATGCTTCTCAGCAAATCTCTGTATTCCATTGCCTGCTCAAATTCCAGTTCCTTAGATGCTCTTTCCATCTTTTCCTGAAGATTCCTTGCAACTTCCTTGTAATTGCCATTTAGAAAATTTAATGTCTCTTCAATCTTTTTTCCATAATCTTCTTTAGAAATATATCCCTGACATGGACCATTACATTGCTTAATCTGATAGTACAGACACGGACGATCCTTTCCTATATCTTTAGGTAACCTGCGATTACATGTCCGTATCTTAAAAATCTTTCGAAGCAATTCTATTGTATCATTTACAGCACCTGAACTGGTATATGGTCCAAAATATCTGCAGTGATCCGGTTTCATCTTTCTTGCAAGCATAATCCTTGGAAAATCCTCATTGGTAGTCACCTTAATATACGGGTAATTTTTATCATCCTTTAACATGGTATTATATTTAGGACGATGTTCCTTGATCAGATTACTCTCCAGTACCAGCGCTTCCAGTTCAGAATCTGTAATTATATATTCAAACCAGGATATATTCTGAACCATATGCTGAATTTTTACAGACAGATTCCGACTATCCTGAAAATACTGACGCACACGGTTACAAAGCTTAATTGCCTTTCCCACATATATAATTTCATCTTTTTTATTATGCATTAAATAAACTCCTGGCTTAGCCGGGAGCTTCTTTAATTCTTCCTGAATATCAAACATTATGAACCTCCGTTTCATCATTCTAACAAAAGCTGGCAATCAAGTCTATAGCAGATGGATACAATGTAACAAGGTCTTTTCTATGTAATTAAGAACAAAGCGGACAAGTCTGCTTCAACTCCCTCTATCCCTCACTCATGAGGGACTTGCTCCGCTTTGCGCGCCAGATGCTATTGCGTAAGCAATTATCACCTTATGCATCTGGTCGCATCTTTTGCGGAGCATTTTTTATTACATAGGAAATTCAAAGGAATTTCCTATGTAATAAAAAATCCCGCCATCATCTGGCGGGATTTCTTTTTATCAAATGAAAAGAGAGGATTAAAATATATGAAAAACTATGTTTTAAGTATATCAAAATTCCTTTCTAATACAATGTAACAAAAATAAAAAATTATAAACACTTTCTAAACAAATCTAAAGATTTAAATTTCTACTGGCAGTGAAGAATGAGCCGATCTTCTTTTAATGATTGTTTTACATCAATCACCCGCTGGTTACTACTTCCTCTCCAATGAATCTTTGGATCTCGTAATTCCTCTATGTATGGTCCGTCTATCAGCACATCAATATTTTTAATTACTTCCAGTGTAGAAATTTCTTCCCAGCAAAATCCTGTATACATCCAGATTGTCTTTTCCGGAAATTTTTCTTTAATTTCTTCCACAAGAATGGTAATATCTCTGCAATTTGCCGGATGAAGAGGATCTCCACCACTTAATGTAATACCTGAAACATACGGTTTATCCAGTGCTTCAAATAATTCCTTTTTTGCCCCTTCATCAAACTCGAGTCCGCCTTTAATATCCCAGGTGACCGGATTATGACAGTTTTTACATTTGTGAGTACATCCAGAGACCCACAAAACCAC
Organism: Anaerostipes sp. 494a; assembly: GCF_001940315.1. Taxonomy (NCBI): domain Bacteria; kingdom Bacillati; phylum Bacillota; class Clostridia; order Lachnospirales; family Lachnospiraceae; genus Anaerostipes; species Anaerostipes sp. 494a. The sequence continues at coordinate 1,320,910 of NZ_MJIF01000001.1, forward strand.
CCGGAGACCGTCTCCGTTGAGCATATCATCCTTGGTTATATTATGGTAACGCATTACATGGATTTCCTTTCTGAAATTTCTGCCATTTTGGCATCATTTAGTCTCGTATCTCCTTTTACTCTGGAATAAGATAGATATCCGTTCATTCGATCAATTTTGGTGAGATTATGACTTCCACATTTTGGACATACATCCATTTCCAGTTCTTCATGTCCACAGTCATCACAATAAGCCAGAGATAAATTAACTCCTTCGTAATATCCAAGATCCATTGCACGACGCACCAGAGTTTTGATTGCCTCTTCATTATAATCGATTGGATATTTTACATATTGAATCTTTCCACCGTTGCTTAATTCCCAGAATCTTCCTTCAAGATCCTGTTTTTCTATTGGAGTAATATCTTCTGCCACATGACAATGGAAAGAATTGCTGACATATTCTCTGTCAGATACATTTTCAATAACTCCATATTTCTTACGGAACTGTTTCACCTGCAATCCACAGAGATTTTCTGCCGGAGTTCCATAAATAGCATACAAATAACCATCTTCCTTTTTAAACCTGGCTACCTGCTCATTAATATATTGTAATGTTTCCAGTGCAAACTTTCCGTCTTCCACCAGGGATTTATGGTTATAAAGCTGCTGCAGCTCATTTAATGCCGTAATTCCAAAAGATGCTGTTGCAGATTTTAACAATGGTTTGATTTTGTCATGAAGATCCAGATGTCCCCCAAGGAAACCACCTTCGCAGTACGCCAAAGGATTGGTGGACGCCTTCATCTCTCCCAGATATTCATAGGTTCTGATATGAAGCTGACGAATCAGATTCAGATAATAATCTAAAACTTCATGAAAATCTCTGCTTTCCTGTTTTGCCTTGGCATAAATCATTGGAAGATGCAGGCTGACTGCTCCTATATTAAATCTTCCTACAAATACCGGAACATCTTCCTCATCTGCCGGCTCCATTCCGCCTCTCTCATACCACGGAGATAAAAATGCACGACAACCCATGGGACTGATAATCTTTCCGTACTTTTTATACATGCTGGAAATATACCCTTCTCCCGTAAGGCTCAGCCAGTCTGGATACATAGTCTTGCTGGAACAACGGATTCCTGCTTCAAACACATCTTCCAGTTCTCCTCCTGGTCCATGGAGGTTCTTGTCATATAAAAATACAATTTTAGGAAACAGAACAGGTTTTTTATGTCCTTCCTTTCCCTGACCTTGTCTTCTTACATCCAGCATGGAAATTGTAGCCATCTTTGCAAATCGCCCGGTTCCAGTTCCTGCCGTAATGGTAATAAACGGATAATCTCCTCTGCTGGAAGAAACACTGTTAAACTTATATTCCAGTCCCTGAAATCCCTGCTCAAATTCTCTCTTTACATCCTTTAATGCTTCCGCCTCAGCTTTATCTTCAAGCAGACCCAGTTCCAGATATCTCTTTATGGCTTTATTATAGGATTTCTCTGCATAAGGCTCCAGAATCAGCTCAATATTCGGTACAGTAAATCCGCCATACTGCTGACTGGCAGCACTTAAAACAATATCTCCAATAACGTCAAAAGCTACATCCAGTGTCTTTGGCTCGTTATACCAGAGATTTCCCATTTCAAAACCGCCTTTTAACACTTCCTGCACATCAAACAGACAGCAGTTCATAGTGTCTCTGCGGGCAGACATATCATGAATATAAATATAACCATCTCTGCATGCCTGTATTTCTTCTGTAGTTAAAAAGAATTTCTTATATAACTCCTTATTTAATTCATTAAATATCAGACTTCTCTTTGTAGATACCAGTGCACTGTCTGTATTACTGTTTTCTTTGTCTCCAATATACATAATAGACTGACTTTTTTTATAAACTTCATCCAGCATCTGAACAAAATCCTGTTTATAATTTCTGTAATCGCGATAGCTTTTAGCGACCAGAGGATTCGTCTGCTCCAGAGCTCCTTCTACTACATTATGCATCTCCGAAATATGAACTTCATCTTTATGCATCTCCTGTACTTTTTTCGTTACAAAGTCACAAATAAAATCCAGTTCTTTCTGAGAAAATTTCACCAATGCACGATAAGCAGATTTATTAACTGCTACCACAACCTTCTGCACATTGAAATCCTCTCTTGTACCATCTTTCTTTACTACTTTGATCATTTAGCTCTTTCTCCCCTTTCGGCTATATCGTATAATCTTTTCTATATTCAAGACTCGCTCGCGAGTCTTGGCGCGGAATTCGGGTCTGCATAGCAGACATACTTCCAATCCGAATTCCTGCGCATCCTCGCGGAGCGTATATCAGATGGGGGATTGAAACCCGCCACTGATACATAATTGTTGCTCACCGCCTACAGAGGCGGGAGTCATCCCTCATCTGATATACTATATATAGTGTTTATTCGAAATCCATTCCACAACATAATGTGAAGTATTTCAATATTATCATTGGTCAAATAGAAAGTCAATACATTATCCGTCCTAAGGTATAATTTTTAGGTAAAGTAATTTCTTCAGAATTTTCAATAGATTTTGCCACATATTCTCCAAAAGAAATGCTCAGATTTTTTTCTTTTGAAAAAACATCAGAAATACTTTTATCTGTTTTTAGCACAAAAACAGATTTGGCAATTTGCGGATGCCTGAGCAATTCTTTTATAATCTTTGGATCTTTCACTCCATTACCAAAAATAATTACCTTTAAATGTCCAAAATTTAAATTTTTCATCTGATATTTTTCCCATTTTTTGTTGGCATCAGCAAAAGAGTCTGCCAGAAAGGTTATGGATTTTGACGGTATCTTTGTTCCTGAATTGCTTTTTTCATTATCAAAATCAGCATAAGAATATCGTACCAGGTATTGATCACCGTTTTTTTCAAATCCCATAGCCAGGATATAACTACTGTCTTCAATATCTTTCTGATTTTTGCATCCGCAGCAGCCGGTAAATATTGTCAGCAAAAGCAGAATCAGAAAACATTTAGCTGTAAATTTCATTCTTTTTTCTCCTTCTTCTACTCAGAAACAGTACCAGCGGAAAAATCATTCCAATAATCAGATTTCCATAGATGAACCACAAAAAATACTTTTGAAAAAGCGGATAAAGATCAAAAAGGAAATCAGTCATAAACAATATTCCTCCATAGGACAGCCACGCTGCTATTTTCCCTCCGTTTTGAAAAGTATTCCTAATGCTCTCATTTCCATAAAACAAATATCCGCTGAAAACACAGAAAACTCCTACGATCCAGAAAGCAATAAGAAAAATATCCAGACGGGCCATTAAACCTCCAGGCATTGCCGCTCCCTGTGCCATGGACATTACCGGATTTTCATCATACAAAATCATTTTTCTTCCCAGTGAGCCTGTCACTGCACAGAAAATTCCCATAAGAAGGATTCCCAAACCTAAAAAAGATGAAACTGTCATATTTCCTTGATTTATATTTCCTCTGTAAAACCACGCCAGTTCCATTGGATGAAGCAACGCTACTGCCCCAATCATTCCATTAACAAAGTGATTCCATGAAAATGTTGTTACACTGAGTTCCCCTAACGATAAATCTGTAAGACTTAATAGTAAAACAAAGATAACCGGAAGCAGCACAAACCAGAAAATTCCTTCCATAACCCTTCCCCGTCCTCTTAATCCACTTCTGTTAATCATCCATGCAAGAATCATCAACAGTACTCCTGCAAACCATGGCTTTCTGCCTGGAAGAAGGTAACGGGATACCATAAAAAGGATATAAATATAAAAAAAGACTCCATTTATCCAGAAACGCATATAATAAAAAACAGCCGCCAAGGGATGTCCTTTTAACATTTGCTCCATTGATATGCCCCTGGTCATTTTTTCTGTTATCAAAAAATATATTCCCGCCAGAAAGCAGGCTCCTGCTACTGAAAGGATTCCACTTTCCGCATTTTTCCCTAAAACCACCTGTGGCAGAAATAATGCCGAAGCAGAAAAAGTTTCCAGTATAAAAATCCTGTTCCCCTGCCTTTCTGTAATTACCTGATGCTTATTTTCCATGGCGTTCCTCCTTTTGCCTGATTCTTGCATCATTTTTTGTAAACTCCGGCCGTAATTTCATACTTTTCAAAGGTGCCCTGATTACATAATCCTGAAAAGCCGTGGATACACCGTGCTCTTTTGCCGTTGTAGGATACATGTAAGGAACTCCGTAATTTTCCATTTGAAACAAATGAATAAAAATTGCCAGGCATCCAAGAAAAAATCCATAAAGTCCCCAAAAAGTGCAAAAGGCGATGAGCATAAACTTCAACAGACGAAAGGCTCCTGTGAATATTTCATTGGGAATAGAAAAAGATGCAATGGCTGTCAATGAAACCACAATAACCACAATTGTACTGACAATATGGGCATCTACTGCTGCCTGTCCTACAATCAGTCCTCCAACGATTCCTATAGTCCCTCCAAGCTGTCCCGGCAGACGAATTCCTGCTTCCCGAAGAAGTTCAAAAGAAAGCTCCATCAGCAGCACTTCCACAACTACCGGAAATGGAACCCCTTCTCTGGCCGATACCAACGCCAGTAAAAAAGGGGTTGGCAGGACTTCCGGATGATAACTGGCAAGGGCCACATAAAATCCAGGCAGTCCTACGGCTAAAAAAGCTGAAATATATCGAAGTATTCTTGCAAATGTTGCTGTCTCCCATCGATTATAATAATCATCACTGGCCTGAAAAAAAACATTCAAAGTAACAGGAAGCAGCAACGCCTCAGGAGAATTATCCACAATAACAGCGATTCTTCCTTCAAGTAATCCACTGGCAGTTTTGTCAGGACGCTGTGTCAGCTGATATGTTGGAAAAGGAGTTTTTGTATTCTTCTCTAAGAACTGCTGAAGCATACTGCTGTCAAGCACTCCATCCACACACATCTCCTCTATCTGTGCTTCAATTTCTTCTAATATATCTTTTTTTACCAGATCATCTATATACATTATTGCATAATCTGTTTTACTTCTGGTACCTACCTGTTTTTGGATTACTTTCAAACGAGTGTCACGAATACGACGCCGCACCAGTGCTGTATTGGTTCTCAGACTTTCATTAAAACTGTCCTTTGGACCAACCATAGCTACTTCCTGATCCGCAGTCTGAACTCCCCGTGTCGGCGGCATTTTACTGGAAATAAGAATTGCCTGTCCCTCTCCATCAATAAATACTACTGTATTTCCAGAAAGAATTGCTGTGAAAGCTTCCTCCATAGTTGTAATCCATTTTCGATCCGCACTTTCAATCACCCATTGATCAACAGCCTGTCTTTTCTCCTGCACAGGTTCAATCAGCATAGGTTTGATCACTGATTCCTGAATCATTTCTGTATTTACCAGACCATCCATATAAACAACATAAATTCGTATATTCCTTCGTCTTCCTATATGAAACTCTTTTTTTATCAAATCATTGCAATCAGCCATCACTGCTTCTACATACTTTATATTGTTTTGAATATCCTGGGAAATCTTCCCTTTTAATTTATGATCTCGTCCATGAAACTCATCCATATCCATCGGCCTTTCTGTTTTTGATTATTATGAGAGAAAAACCGTTTTTTTATTCTCAGGAAGAGATTTTACGCTCTAACGTAAGAACAAAGCGGACAAGTCCGCTATCAACTCCCTGTATCCCTCGATCATGAGGGACTTGCTCCGCTTTGCGTGCCGATGTGCAGCAGTTTTAACTGCTTTCCTTTGCACATCTGCGCGGAGCGTTTTTGTTTCATGGGAAGGCCTTTACACTTTATCGTAGCAAAATCTTTCCATGAAATAAAAAACGCCACAGGAACACAGAGAAATTTTTTTCTCACTACGGCTCCTGTGACGTTTCTTTTTATTATGTTAGTTTTCTTCTTTTATATTACGAATTACTGTCATTTCCTGATTATAAAGATGATTCTTCATAATCTCTTTGGCCTCTTCTTTTTTCCCTGAGAACATGGCTTTAGCCATTGCCTTATGTTCTTTCAGAAGACTTGCATGATATTCTGTATCTTTGATATATTCCAGACGATAACGATACATCTGTTCCCTTAGATTGTTTAAAATCTGTATCAGTCTTGCATTCCCTGTGGAATCAAAAATGGTATCGTGGAATTCCATATCACTATCTGCAATGGCAGCATTATCTCCTGATTCAATCGCTTTTTCAAATTCTGTCAGTGCCTTCTCAATTTTGGCTCTGGATTCATCATTCATCCTCTCTGTTGCCAGTTCTGCCGCTAATTCTTCCAGTGAACTGCGAACCTCCAGAACATCTCTTAAATCTTTCTCTGTAATTCTTGCAACTTCCGCACCTTTTCTAGGAATCATTACAACAAGACCTTCCAGCTCCAGCTTACGAATTGCCTCTCTGACTGGTGTACGGCTTACTCCAAGTCGATTTGCCAGGGCGATTTCCATTAATCTTTCTCCCGGTGCAAACTCTCCTGTAATAATTGCCTGACGAAGTGTGTTAAACACCACATCACGCAATGGAAGATATTCATTCATATTTACTTTTAATTTATCACTCATTGTTACTCCTCCTGCTTCTCTTATTGTATTGGCCTAACTACATAAGCCTGCTTTATGTCTTTGATGCTTCTCAGGGATTTTAATGCCTGATCTGCCTTTTTCTTATCAGAGAAAATTCCAAAAATCGTCGGACCGCTTCCACTCATCAGCGCTCCCATGGCTCCCTGCTCCATCAGATGCTCTTTTACCCGGGCAATCACCGGATACTCTGGTATAGTTACTGTTTCCAGAACATTTTCCAATCTGTCACATATGCCTTTTAAGTTATCACTTTTCAAACATTCTATCATCCCGTCAATATCAGGATGTTTTTCTAAACTGTCCAGTTTTAAATTCTTGTATACAAATGCCGTTGACACACTGATACCAGGCTTTGCAACCAATATATAACAATCCGGCATTGGTGCTATCCGTGAAAGCTTCTCACCAATACCTTCCGCTAATGCAGTTCCTCCCCAGATGCAATACGGGACATCCGCTCCTAATGCTACACCGCACTCACAAAGCTCATCTGTTGAAAGTCCTAACTTAAACATCTGATTCATTCCTTTTAATGCCGCCGCGCAATTGGAACTTCCTCCAGCCATACCAGCCGCTACAGGAATTTTCTTCTCTAAATGAATTTTCACTCCCGTTGTAATATGATATTTTTCCTTCATCAATGCCACTGCACGATACACCAGATTTTTATCATCTGTTGGAAGAAATGAAAGATTACAGTCCATAACGATCTTATCTTCTTTCATTTTCTCCATTGTCAAGACATCATAAAGACCAACCGTCTGCATAATCATCTTGACCTCATGATAACCGTCTGGGCGTTTTCCTAAAACATCCAGTCCCAAATTAATCTTTCCATATGATTTTAGAACAATATGATCCATTTATGCTCCTTTTCCCTGTCTCTCAGTATTTATCCTACTGATATATTTGTATACAATTTATTATAATATTGTTCTAAAAAAAATGCAATCCTTATTTACACCCTAATTCCTTAACAATGAGCAGTTTATCTCCTGGATTTACTTCTTCTATTCCATCATTTTGTTCTCTTATACTTTCAATGGTCGTAAAAAATGTTTTTGCAATGGACCAGAGCGTGTCGTCTTCTTTTACGATATATCCTACAATTCCTGGAATCTGCTGAATCATTTCATAGTCCAGCGGTTCTTCGTTTACATGAATCATAACTCTTTGCTGCTTTTTGCGAAAGGAAATAAAATCAAACACAATAGAAACTTTTATTTCTATTTCATCTCCCTCTGTTGGCATTCCAGTCATCTGATCCAATCTGACATCTACCTGGTAATCATCTCCTTCATTTAGCCCCCTTGCTTCTACAAAAAAAGTAAATGGCTCCATATAGGAATCACTCATAACCGGAGTCTGATCTTCAGAAGATAGATATAATACATCTGCAATCCAGACACCTTCAACATTAAGTCCCTGATCTGTCATTTCAATCTCATCAATATTACAGCTTCCTTTCACTGATAAAACCTGCAAAAGCTTCCCTGGTTCCTGTTGTATAGGAAATTTCTTCGCCGCTTTCATAATCGCCTGATTTTTGCCGATCAAAGTTTCGAAATCAAACATACGGTATTCCGGTACCAGTTTTGCATCCATTTTATAACCATCATCCACATAGGTCATTGTCTGATCTTCATATATTTTGATATCACAGTCCAGTGTTACATCCAAGGCAATAACCCGTTCCTCTCCATCCACATCCGGTCGTATTTCCATCTGCTGATTTCCCGTGGTCATTCCAACTTTTCCCACCATTCCAGGTGCACATTCATAACACTCCAGCTCAGTATGCACTGGAATTTCCCATCGTGCATACTGAACAGGCATCTGCTCATCTTCACCTATATATAGCAAAAAAACATGCATAATTCCCTGAATTTCTATTACATGATCCGCCAGTTTAGCCTGAAGATTTTCCATATCAATCTGGCTCCAGAGCATCTGATAAATATTGGCTTTATTTGCTGGAAGTACCAACTCTTCTTTTAGTCTTGCTATATCTTTCTTATTAACAATCAGATCCGTTACCTGAATTTCTTTTTTTAGAGTTGAAACACCATCATCCAGGATATCCGTAATAGCCTCTTCTTTGATTTCTTCACTTACCTGCAGGATAAATGTAAGAAGTACACGAATACTTAGCTTTCTGGAATTAATCAGAACTGTATTAATATCATCGATGGAATATTTCACTTTTACATAATCTGCCGGAAGCACCCCATCAATATGTATATATTCTTCAAAAGGCAGTGAATACTCCAGAGAATCCAAAAAGGTTCTTGGATCATTTGTTCCATACAGCCCCTGAAAATGTAATTCACCCTTCATTCTCACTTTATCTACCATCATCTCTGTTTCCTGCATAAGTACAGTTCCCTTGGTCTGTATTATCTTTTCAATATCAGGTTTTGTATCCGGGACATTACAATCCTGATCAATGGTAATTTGTACCTGTTTTCGTTCTTTGGCTGCAATTCCGTAAAAATCTTTTTTATTAAAATCCATAAAAAATTCCTCCCTGTCTGTATATACAAATATATTCTGACAGAAAGGAATCTATGCCTTCATCATTCAATTTAATTTTCCAGCAGCATCATTCGAACGTCCCTGGTAATTACGTCCTGATAGCTGAAAGTTACTGTTTTATTCTGATCTTTACCAGATTCATCTTCAAGTTCTACAAGGAAGATATTCGGATATGTCTCAGTAATCACTCCCTGTGCAGTTTCAAATTTATGTCTTCCTCTGTTTGCGCTGATTTTGATCCTGCTTCCAACCTGATTCTTGATTGATTGACGGACTCTCTGCAGGTCTAACTGTGTCATTCTCTCACCTCATTCCATATGCAGAATCGGAAATCATTCTGCATAGTTTCTGTTCTATTCTATCATTCTGCCCAGTTTTTGTCAAATTTACACATATTAAACTGCAAATTTCCGTCAATTTGCCAAATTTTAGATCAAGATATCATCTGCTCCAGAAGATTAACTGCTGCCATAGCATCCTCTGTATAATGATCTGCTCCTATATCCTTTGCAATATCTTCCGTAAGGACTGCTCCACCTACCCAGATTGGACAAGTACAGCCATCTTCCTTTAACTTCTGAATGGTTTTTTCCATGGAAACCACTGTTGTTGTCATCAGTGCACTTAATCCTATGGCTTTTGGCTGATATTTATGATAAGCTTCCACCACTTTTTCTATTTTCACATCTTTTCCAAGATCGATCACTTTATATCCATAGCTTTCCAGAACTACCTTCACGATATTCTTTCCAATATCATGAATATCTCCTTCAACAGTAGCTATCATGATTGGTCCCTTTTCTTCTCCTTCATTGGACGAGAATGATTCTTTTACGATTTCAAAAGCCTTTTTCGTTGTTTCTGCAGACTGGATCAACTGAGGTAAAAATATTTTTCCTGTTTCATAATCTTTTCCAACAACATCCAGCGCAGGGATAATCACCTGGTTGATCAAATCAAGCGGTTGTGTGTCCTCAAGGCTCTGTCGAACCGATGCTTCTACCTCATCCTTGAGTCCATGGATGATAATCTCTTTCAGATCAAATCCTGCTTTTGCCGGTGCTACCGTGGTTTTTGTTTCTGCCTGGGATTGATTCTTGATATACTGCTGGCTGTCAATATCTTTATAAAATAAAACATGAAAGGCATCAATGGTGCTCATCAGTTCCTGATCCAGCGGATTAATGATTGGAAGATCCAGTCCGGCCTCCATGGCCAAAGTTAAAAATGTCCTGTTTAACAGCGGACGATTTGGTAATCCAAAGGAAACGTTGGAAACACCCAGAACCGTATGTACGCCCAGTTCCTTTACCATCTTCATGGCTTTTAATGTTTCTTTTACTTCTTTCTGCTGTGCAGATGCCGTTAGCGTCAGACAGTCAATGATAATATCTTCTTTGCCTATTCCATAGGATTCTGCTTTTTTTATGATCTTCTGTGCAATCTCAAATCGTTCCTCTGCTTTAAGCGGAATTCCTTCCGCAAGTGTCAGTCCAATAACCACTCCCCCATATTTCTTTACTATAGGGAAGATTGCTTCCATAACCTCGTCTTTTCCATTGACAGAATTGATCAGTGGCTTACCATTGTAATAACGACAGGCTTTTTCAATTGCCTCCGGATTGGAGCTGTCAATCTGCAACGGTAATGTAATCACTTCCTGAAGCAGCCGGATCACCTGTTTCATTGTTTCCGGCTCATCGATTCCCGGAAGCCCAACATTTACATCCAGCACTTCCGCTCCTGCTTCATCCTGCTTTACTGCTTCTACAACCAGTTCATCATACCTTTCCTCCAGAAGAGCTTTTTTCATCTTTTTCTTTCCTGTAGGATTCAGTCTTTCTCCACAGACAATGACTTTATCTCCAAATGTCACTGTTTTTGTCTGACTGGATACTCTGGTTTTTTTTGTCACTATCCTGTCTGCCACTGTCTTTTGCGCAGCCTGTGCCAGTTTTTCAATAAACTCTGGTGTCGTTCCACAACATCCACCTACAATAGCTGCTCCTCTTGCCATATAGTCTTTCATGGCTTCTACATATTCATCTGCCGTTACATGATAATGGGTTTCACCATGTTCAAGACAAGGAAGCCCTGCATTCGGTTGGAGCATCACCGGTACAGAAGCACAATCCAGGATTTCATCGATGATTGGTTTTAATTCTTCAGGGCCTAAAGAGCAGTTCACTCCTAAAGCATCCACTCCCAGTCCTTCTGCCACATTGACAAAGGTTACAGGGTCATTTCCTGACAAAGTTCTCCTATTCTGCTCAAAGGTCATAGTAACAAACACCGGCAGATCTGTATGCTCTTTTACCGCCAGTACCCCTGCTTTCACCTCGTATAAATCACTCATAGTTTCAAAAAGTACCACATCAACCTGGTCTTTTACGATTTCAACCTGTTCCAGAATAATATCATAGGCTTCATCAAATGTCAGTGTTCCCATAGGCTCAAGCAGCTGTCCTATTGGACCTATATCCAATACAATATAAGCATCTTCTTCTCTTCCTGCCTGTTTCCTTGCTTCCTTTGCATTTTCAACTGCAGCAAGAAGCATTTCTTTGACTCCATACTTTGCATGTTCCATTTTCAGACGATTACATCCAAACGTATTTATCGTAATAAAATCTGCTCCTGCCTCCAGATATTTTCTGTGAATAGATACCAGAAGTTCTGGACGTTCCACATTCAATTCTTCCGGTATCGCTCCTGCTGCCAGCCCGGCATTCTGAAGCTGGGTACCCATAGCTCCATCAAATATCAACAAATCTTTTCCGATCCGCTCTCGTAACATCTTTGTCCTCGCTTTCTAAAACAGCAATCTTCTCTCATAATGCATGTTCCACATTTCTTCTTTCGATTTTTATTCCCGATTCCAATCAGTCCCAACATGGATTTTTGAGGAATCAGAAGATTATCTGGTGTGATAGTAACCGCCAGATTTTTGTGAATATCCAGAAGCTGCGCAATTCTTCGATTAAACTTCAAAGGAAAATCACCATATCCCGGACATGCACGATAAGTCCGGTTTACATATCCAAGCTTTTCTTCATATTCATCACACACATCCTCCAGGTACGCACTGGACACAGCATCCATAATAGCTGCTTTTGTCATATCAATTTTAGCATAATACTTTATCTTTCGTTCTATTGAAATTCCAAGGGTACAGCCGATCAGCAAACATTGATCACAGTTCTCCAGCAGTTCCTTCATTTGTTCTCCCGGAATCTCATCTCCTGTTTCTTCTATGCGAAGAGGATTCTGACCAAGAGTAAATAATCTACAGAAAATTCCCGGCTGGGCAGTTTCCTTTACCTCCTGAATACAGGAATCGATCAACTGTTCCATCTCTTCTGAAAGAATCTGTTTCTTATCATATCCAAGATATTTTAATGCTGTGTCTTTAATCATGGTTCAATTCCTTTAAAACCGTTGGAATACTATCAAAAATTCGATTGGCAATTTCCGGTTTATTCATAGTATAAATATGAATACCATCTACCCCATTGGTAATTAGATCAATAATCTGCTGGGCTGCATAATTAATTCCAATTTCCTGCATTGCTGCCGGATTATCGTAATATGCTTCAATCATAGTGGATAACTGGTACGGGATCGTACATCCACACATTTTTGTAGTACGAATCAAAGATTTTGCATTGGTAATCGGCATGATCCCAGCTAGAATCGGGACATTAATTCCAATTTTCCGTGCTTCGCGCACCAGTCGGTAATAATAATCATTGTCAAAGAAAATCTGTGTAATCAGATATTCCGCTCCCGCATCTACCTTCTTTTTCAATGCTTCCAGATCCCTTTTAAATCCATCGGCTTCCTGATGGGTTTCCGGATAACATGCACCAGACAGACAAAACTGTCCTGGAAAATTCTCATGAATAAATTCATTTAATTCACTGGCATAATGAAATTCCAGCTTCTTTGGATCAAAATCTGTACTTTCTGCCGGATAATCGCCTCTCAATGCCAGTATATTATCAATATTTTCTTCTTTTAATCTATTACATTCTTTCAGAACATCTTCTTTGGTCGATGTAATACAGCTTAAATGAGCAACCGATTCTATTCCATATTCCTTCTTAATAGCAGATGCAATGTCTACTGTTTTACCTTTAGTAGATCCTCCTGCTCCATAAGTAACACTAATAAAATCCGGGGATAATTTTGATAATTCTTCAATTGTATAATATATAGAAGAAATATCTCCCTCCTTATTCTTTGGCGGGAAAACTTCAAAGGAAATGGTTGCCTTTTTCTTTAATATTTCTGATATTTTCATGGTTTGTTCCCCCTATTTTCTTTTGTAGCTTCAATTTTATCATGTTCATTTTTTCATGTCCATGAATTCCCGATTTATTGTGCTATCAAATTCTTATAGCCCGTAAGAGTTATTTCCTATAACAAAGCGGACAAGTCCGCTTCAACTTCCTCTATCCCTTACTCATAAAAAAAAGAGATGTTGGATATTTCATAATCAAACATCTCTTTTTCATCACCTTTTATTCTTCGTCATCTTCCACCCATTTTGCATATCCTGATTGAAAATCCGGTGTACCTGTAACTGCTTCTTCCGCCACTTCCTGCTTTGACTCTTCTGTCTTAGCATCTTCTTTTTCCTCCGGTTTCGGATTCTTATATTTATCGAAAATTTCCATGAATTCTTTTCCTGTAATAGTTTCTCTTTTAATCAGGAACTGGGCTGCTTCATCTAAAATGTCCATATTATCACGAATATAAGTTAATGCCTTGGCATAGGCATCTTTTAATATCTTCATGACCACTTCATCCACTTTTGCTGCTGTAGAATCAGCACAGTTCATTACCGCACGTCCGTCCAGATAACGGTTGGTAATGGACTCCAGTCCGATCAATCCAAATTCATCAGACATTCCATACTGGGTCACCATAGCTCTGGCAATGGATGTTGCACGTTCAATATCATTGGATGCTCCTGTGGTAATAGTATTAAATTTAACCTCCTCTGCGGCACGACCCCCAAAGAAAGATACCAGATCTGCCAGCATCTCATCTTTCTTATTGAGATATTTCTCTTCTTCCGGACGCTGCATGGTATATCCTAAAGCTCCCATGGTACGTGGTACGATCGTAATCTTCTGTACCGGTTCAGACTCTTTCTGCAATGCCATAACCAATGCATGACCCACTTCATGATATGCAACAATCTGTTTTTCCTCGTCTCCAAGAATTCGATCTTTCTTTTCTTTTCCGGCAATAACCACTTCCACAGCTTCAAATAAATCTTTCTGGGAAACAGCTTTTCGACCTGCCTTTACAGCTCCCAAGGCCGCTTCATTGATCATATTTGCAAGATCAGATCCTACTGCCCCGGATGTTGCCAGAGCAATTTCTTCAAAATCAACCGTCTCATCCATCTTGACATCTTTGGCATGAACTTTCAGAGTCTCAATCCTTCCTTTCAAATCTGGCCGTTCTACAATAACCCTACGGTCAAATCGCCCAGGACGAAGCAATGCCTTATCCAGAACTTCTGGTCGGTTGGTAGCTGCAAGGATAATAATACCTTTAGAAGTATCAAAACCATCCATTTCCGCAAGCAATGCATTCAAAGTCTGCTCACGTTCATCATTACCTCCACCGTGAATTCCATTATCACGGCTCTTACCAATGGCGTCAATCTCATCAATAAAAATAATACAAGGTGCCATGGACTGCGCCTGTTTAAACAGATCACGTACACGAGAAGCTCCTACACCGACAAACATTTCCACAAAATCTGAACCGGATAATGAGAAAAACGGTACATTAGCTTCACCTGCCACTGCTTTTGCAAGCAATGTCTTACCAGTTCCCGGAGGACCTACAAGCAATGCTCCTTTTGGAAGTTTCGCACCAATTTCTGTATATTTCTGAGGATGATGCAGGAAATCCACCATCTCAGTTAACGTTTCTTTTGCTTCTCCCTGGCCTGCTACATCTGCAAATGTAACTCCAGTCTTTTTCTCCACATAGACTTTAGCATTTGATTTTCCTACACCCATCATTCCGCTGCTTCTTCGCATCATCATCACAAGAAAACCAAAGATCAGAATAGTTGGTATCAGATTCAGAACAACCGTCCAAAATGTATCCATAGGATCCTTTGGTTCTTTTTCAAACTTAACATCTCCTTTGGAAAGCCGTTCCACCAACTGATAATCTCCATCAATCCTTTCCACTTTATATGTGGTTTTATAAAATGGATTACCTGTTTTTTTCGGTGTCACTTTCAGCTGACTGTCTGTCACAACAACTTTTTTTACCTGTTTATTGTCCAGCATGGTAATAAATTTATCATAAGAAATGGTCGTTTCTGTACCATTTTTCCATTTGGAAAGAATCTGATTAAAAAAGAAAGTTCCCAAAATTGAAATTACAAGAAAAAAAGTCAGCATCTTGATTGTCTTTTTCTTATTTTCTTTATCGTTTTTATTATTACTATTATTATTCTGTTGATTATCCAAATTAGTTCCTCCTTTGATTCATAAGCACCATTATATGTTTTCTGTTTTTATAAATCAATAAAACTATTCTAAACTTTTTATAATTTTAGCGAAAAATTGCATCTTTTTCATAATATTGGCTTTTTAGAACCAGATATGGAAAAGATGTACCCCTTTTCTGATGCTCTTTCGTAACCCCAATCAAAGTGGTATCAATATAAATATGATCCTGATCCATGGAAAACTCCCTAACTCTAATTTTATATCCTTTTCCAGGCTGTCTTCCATATCCGATTACATAATAGGTAAAATCTCTGGTGGAATAAGTAAAATGAAAAACCTCTTCTTTCTCCTGATCAATCAGATTCATCAATTCTCTGGGCAATACACTTTTTTTACAAACCGCATAAGTAACATTTTCTCTTCTTCCCCGTACTTCTTTTTTTACACATCCTGTCATGAGAAAAACTGCTAAAAATAGAATCCAATATATTTTTTTCATATTGCTTCCTGCTTTTTTTATACTTTATGCCTTTTCTAAAAAAATAAGACGTCCTGGATCATAGACTTTTTTTCTGCTTTCTCTGTGGAAATAATAAAATTTTTATAGAAATGCTCTTTTGCTCTCTCAACTTTATCCTTATCATTTCCATGGATTTCTGCCAATACGTCTCCACGACATACAGCATCTCCAACCTTTTTATGAAGAACCAGGCCAACTGCCGGATCAATAATACTTTCTTTTGTTTCTCGTCCGCCACCTAGGATCAGAGAACAAATCCCCATCTCTTGTGTTTCAATACGATTAACAGTTCCCTCTTCCCCTGAATATATTTCTTCTATTATATGGGCCTTTGGAAGCAGCGATGGATTTTTTATTGCATTTATATCTCCACCCTGTGCTTCTACAAACTGCAGAAATTTCTCCATGGCTTTCCCGCTTTCCACAGCCTCCTTTATCTGACAGATTCCATCCTTAACATTTTCCGCTTTTCCAACAGAAATCAGCATATATGCTCCAAGATTATAAACCAGTTCCGTAAAATCTTCCGATCCCTTTCCCAAAAGAGTATCAATTGCCTCCTTCACTTCCAGAGCATTTCCAATGGCATTTCCCAATGGCTCATCCATATTGGAAATAACCGCTGTCATTTTTCTGCCGGCTTTTGTTCCAATTTCTACCATAGCCCTGGCAAGTACTTTTGCATTTTCCGGTTTTTTCATAAATGCACCGTTACCTGTTTTTACATCCAATACGATGGCATCGGCTCCTGCTGCCAGTTTTTTACTCATAATACTGCTGGCAATCAATGACATCTGATCTACCGTTGCCGTGACATCACGCAATGCATACAGCAATTTATCTGCCGGTGCCAGATCTTTTGTCTGCCCCATTAAAGCAATTCCGATTTGTTTCACCTGAGTTATAAACCGTTCTTCTGTAAGAGTTGTACAAAATCCTGGAATACTTTCTAACTTATCTATGGTCCCTCCGGTATGCCCAAGCCCTCGTCCTGACATTTTGGCAACCGGCACCCCCAGTGATGCAATTACCGGAGCCAGTACCAGGGAAGTTTTATCTCCTACCCCTCCAGTGCTATGCTTATCTACTTTCAGACCCGGTATAGATGACAAATCAAGAAAATCACCACTTTCTGCCATTGCCTGAGTCAGATTATAGGTCTCTGAAGGATTAAGCCCTTGAAAATATATTGCCATCATCATGGCTGACATCTGGTAGTCAGGTATCACTCCCCTGGTGTATCCCTCTACCATCCAGTCAATCTCCTGTTTGGTCAGATTCTCTCCATTACGTTTCTTTAAAATCAAATCATACATACGCATACCAGATACCTCCTTTTATTTATTATATCATAACCAGAAAACCATGCATATTTTCCCTTTTCCTGACTATAATATTCTTATCATACGGAGCAAAAAAATTGACAAATTGTATTTCAAGTGATATAATAATATCAGTAATAATTACTGTTTTTAAGGAGGTAATCAAATGGCAGATTTAAAAGGAACAAAAACAGAAGCAAATTTAATGGCAGCATTTGCCGGTGAATCTCAGGCAAGAAATAAATATGATTTTTACTCTAGTCAGGCAAAAAAAGATGGATATGTTCAATTTGCAAATATTTTCGCTGAAACTGCACTAAACGAAAAAGAACATGCAAAAATCTGGTTTAAGATTCTTCATGGCGGAAGTGTTCCATCCACAATCGAGAACTTAAAAGATGCCGCTGCAGGAGAGAATTTTGAGTGGACAGAAATGTATCCAACCTTTGCTAAAGAAGCAAAAGAAGAAGGATTTGATGAAATTGCCAACCTTTTCTCAATGGTAGCTGAAATTGAAAAGCATCATGATGAACGCTACCAGAAACTCAGTGCAAACCTGGACGAAGATATTGTATACAAACGTGATGTTGAAGTTGCATGGATCTGTACCAACTGCGGACATGTTCATTTCGGAAAAGAAGCACCAAAAGAATGTCCAGTATGTGCACATCCTCAGAAATATTTCAAAATTCAGATTCAGGATTATTAGTTAATTAAAGAACAAAGCGGACAAGTCCGCTATCAACTCCCTGTATCCCTCAATTATGAGGGACTTGCTCCGCTTTGCGTGCCGATGTGCAGCAGTTTTAACTGCTTTCCTTTGCACATCGTGCACATCCGCGCGGAGCGTTTTTTATCTGATTCCCCTGTAAATTATTTTCTCTCTTTTAGCTTGTTATTGCGGCTTTTTTTCTTCAATACCGCTACCATCCCAATAATTACAATCATATCAATTGCAAATAAAATTTTACGCTTAAATCCTGTTGAAACACTTCCCAGTACTCTGGATTCCCTAATATGTGCTTTCTGATCCATAGCTTTCAATTTTTCTTCATTTCTAATTTCTTCTATTGTCAGATATTTTTTCAATTTCCACCTCCTGTCATAAATTTTTGTTTTATTGTTATATATTTCTCTACTATTATTTTTTGCAGAGAAACTTTTCATCTGACCATCTGAATTAATAAAATATTTCAATGCAGTTTTTTTGAAAGACAATTCATTATGAAAAGGTTCAAAAGATAAGGTCTTATAATCATCTGTATCTACTTCATAAATACCATTGCCAATCTTCCAGTTCTGCTTATCCTTTTTTAATGATGCTACAACATTATCCCCTTCTTCCAATATTTCCTTTTCATGGTACAACCATCGATAAGAAATATATCCTGATTTATCTACCACATAGCGATGATTCTCTTCCCTTTTTGCAATAGTATCATCACTTAAATCCACATTAATATAATCTGTCACCTTTAACACAATATAATCTTTTGAAGTGTGACTGACTTTTCCTACAAACAGTACATCCTGATTTTTATTCTGCATTATCATTTCTTCCGGATCAGAGGCAAATATATTTACAGAGCAGGAAAAGATCGTTAGTATCACTCCCATGACAACCAGATATTTTTTCATCTGACACCTCCTCCTCTTGTCCTTTATATTATATACAAATAAAAAGCTAAATTTATGACGAAAAAACTGAATAAATCTTAATTTTTTCTATAGAAGAGCGGCGCGCTTTTTTGTTACATGGGAAATTTAAAAAAAGGACCGGATACTGCTTTTGCAAAATCCAATCCTTTTGTTATGATACTTTCTTTTTTATTTTACAGATAAAATCTGCATATTAGCCTGTCCCGCTTTGGCTCCATATGTAAATGTTATCTTGCTTCCTTCTCCCTTATCATTCAGAGCCTTTTTCACATCTTCGTTATACACAAAAAAGGTTTTGTATTCACCGTTGGCCATCTCTACTTCAACAGAACCTGAATCTACCCATCCGTTAAATGTTCCTGTTCCTGTTTCAGGTTTTGCTTCTTCATCTTCTTTTGTCGCAACATCACCACTGTCTACTGGCTCTGTTGTTGCTTCTGTTGTTTCAGAAGTTGCAACTGTTGTCTGTGCATCTTCTGTTGTTGCCTCTGTATCTTTACTTTCTGTTGCTTCTGTTGTTACTTCAGACTCCGGACTGCTTGGGCTCTTTTTCCCGCATGCCACCAATGAAACGGCACCAATGAGTAATATACCTGCTATCAATAAAAATCTCTTTCTCATGATTCATACTCCTTTCTGAATTTATAATCAGTATATCCCATTTAAAGTTGAATGACAAGATAATATCATATTCCAGCTTTTACCATCATATCATTAGAGGTAGAACTTTGAGGAGGATATATGTTGAACGAGAAATATCAAATGTTATTGGACCAATATGATATTTGTACTGATTACCTGAAACGGGGTCGTGGCGGAGTCCTGTGCCATACCAGTCACGGAATTTATGCCCTGGCGCAGACTTCACTCTCAGAAGAACGGCTTTTTGCTGTATCTCAGTGGACAAAAATGCTAAAAGATGCAGGATTCCTTTATACCGATCAGTACATTTTAAATAGAAATGACTGTTTTCTTACTTACGATAAATATTATGAGACCTATGCTCTGCGAAAAACATTTACCGGATCTGAATGTGACATTCATTCTTTAAAAGATCTTCAGATTGCAGCATCCAATCTTGGAATGCTTCATCGAATTTCCCTGAATCTTTCTTTTCCAATGAAAAATATCAAAAAATACCTTTCGATTCCAAAACAATATCAGCAAAAATATTCAGAAATGAAAAGTATTTACCGCTTTATCCGCAACAAAAAAAATAAAGGAACCTTTGAGTATCTTTTCATAGAACAAACTGGTGATTTCTGGAAACAAATGGAAAGTTCTCTTAGCCTTCTTGAATCTTCTGCACCTTCTCATTCCGGATGGTGCCATGGTTCTTATAACCACCATAACGTACTGATTACTGATCATTTTCCTGCAACCATTCATTTTGAGCATTTTTATTATGGATATCCTATTTTGGATTTGTACTATTTTCTGAGAAAAGTTCTTGAAAAAAATAATTACCGTTTTACCTATTGTGAAGCTGTTTTAAAAAATTATAGCAGAGAACTTCCTTTGTCTTCCAATGACTATTCCTGTCTTTACGGGCTGTTTTTATTTCCGGAAAAATTCTGGAAAATCTCAAATCAGTATATGAGTCACAAAAAACACTGGGTTTCTCCACGATATATTGACAAATTGGAAGAATTTGTTTTATCAAAAGAGCTTCGAACAATTTTTCTCGAAAAATATGTACAAATTTATAATGTATTTTAGTTCATTTTAAGGTATAATTAAACAAAGGCATTTAAAATAACTTAAAGGAGGAGTTAATCTTATGAATTACAAAGAAACATACCAAGAATGGCTGAGCAACCCTTATTTTGATGAGGCTACAAAAGAAGAGCTGAAAGCCATTGAAAATGACGACAATGAAATCAAAGAACGCTTTTATGCAGACCTGGCATTTGGAACTGCCGGACTTCGTGGAATTATAGGTGCTGGTATCAACCGTATGAATATTTATGTTGTCAGAAAAGCTACACAGGGATTGGCTGATTACATTCTGGAACAGAACACAGATAAAAAACGTGTTGCCATTGCATTTGACTCCAGACATATGTCTCCGGAATTTGCAGATGAAGCAGCAAGATGTCTCGCAGCTAACGGAATCAAAGCATATATCTTTGAATCTCTCCGTCCTACTCCTGAATTATCCTTTGCCGTAAGACATTTGGATTGTATCGCAGGAATCAATATTACAGCCAGCCATAATCCGCCTGCATATAACGGATACAAAGTATACTGGGAAGATGGTGCACAGTTTACAGATCCTCACGCATCAGGAGTTACCGCAAAGGTTAATGCCATTACGGATATTTCCACATGCAAGACAATTTCAAAAGATGATGCTGTTTCTGCCGGATTATACGAAGTAATTGGCAAGGAAGTTGATGATGCCTACATCTCAGAAGTTGAAAAACAGGTATTTAACCAAAAAGCAATCGATGAAATGGCATCTAAATTAAAGATCGTTTACACTCCTCTTCACGGAACTGGAAACCTGCCGGTACGTCGCGTACTTGACGATTTAGGATTTAAAAATGTTTATGTTGTACCAGAACAGGAATTACCAGATGGTGACTTCCCTACTGTCAGCTATCCAAACCCGGAAGCAAAAGAAGCTTTTGCACTTGGTCTTGCTCTTGCTAAAGAAAAAGATGCTGATCTGGTTCTGGCTACAGACCCGGATGCTGACCGTCTTGGTGTTTATGTAAAAGATTCAAAAACAGGTGATTACATTCCATTGACAGGAAATATGTCCGGTTCTCTGTTATGTGAATATGTATTAAGCCAGAAAAAAGCAATCAATGGTTCCCTTCCAGAAGATGGTGCAGTTATTAAATCTATCGTAACAACAAATCTGGTTGATGCTGTTGCTGCCGGATATGGCGTGAATTTAATTAAAGTATTAACTGGTTTTAAATGGATCGGAAAAGAAATTCTTGGATTTGAAAATACTGGAAAAGGAACTTATCTCTTTGGATTGGAAGAAAGCTATGGATGCCTGATCGGAACCTATGCCAGAGATAAGGATGCCGTATCTGCAACAGTTGCTCTCTGTGAAGCTGCTGCATACTACGCAACCCAGGGTAAAACATTATGGGATGTTATGATTGATATGTACGAAAAATATGGATACTATCTTGACCGCATCACAGCTATGGACTTCCCGGGATTGGAAGGAATGGACAAAATGAAGACTATGCTGGCTGATTTCCGTGAAAATCCTCCAAAAGAAATCGCTGGATTTAAAGTTGAAAAAGTTCGTGACTACGGAAATGATACAATTCTTGACGTTGCTACTGGAGATATTTCTCCAATCGGACTTCCGAAATCTGACGTTCTGTACTATGAATTAGAAGGTGGTTCCTGGTTATGTGTACGTCCATCCGGAACAGAACCTAAAATCAAATTCTACTATGGTGTAAGAGCAGACAGCATGGACGCAGCTCAGGCAGACAGTGATAAACTGGATGCATGGGCAAAAGCTCAGGCATAATCTGATTTCTTATTGAAACGGTAAAAAAATTAAAAGAGGCAGTGAAATTTATTCACTGCCTCTTATTAAATTCTTTAATAGCTCTTTTATATTCTATTTACTGCTTTCTGTTGTTGTTGCTTCTGTAGTAGCTGTTGTAGAAGCTGTCGTTGCTTTATAAGAGAATTTTACTTCTTTCCAGAGATCCTGATTTACAGATTTTTCATCATCCCACTTTTTATCAGCTTCCTTTGTCCATTTTTTATAGACTTTTTCATAAGCTTCCTGCTGTTTTTCCTGAAGCAGTGTTGTTTTATTGGATGCTGCTGCAGATGTATCATTTGGATTCAGCATTTTAATAATAACGTAACCGTCATCTGTTTCAACAATTCCACTTACCTGATTCTTATTTAATTTAGCTGCTGCCGCCTCAAACTTATCTCCAAGCGCAGATTTACCTTTTGTATAAGATTCTTCGTTATCTGTGTTTACTCCATACTTTTTAGCTACTGTGCTGACACTTTGTCCACCTTTAATCGCTTTTAATGCAGACTTTGCTTTTGTATACTGAGCTTTCTTTTCTTTTGCTGTCATGTCTTTTTCTTTTCCAGTCTTACTGTCTGTAGTTTTAGTCGTAAACAGCAGCTTGTATACTTTAACTGTTTTGGCTTCTTCGTCTGTTACTGTTACATTTGCCTTTTCAATGATTGCCTGCATTACTTTTGTGGCAATCTGGCTTTCCTCATACAGCTGTTTGATCATGTCCTTATCTGCTTCTGTTTTCTTCATAACCTTCTTGCCTACGTCATCTTTTACAAAAGCATTTACATTCTCATTTAACTGACTCTTTTCGTCTTTTGTTAATTTTACATCATAATCGTCTTTATGCGCTACCAGTACTTTAATCTGTTTTAACTGTTCAATAACGCTGTTTTTTACAGACTGCTGCATGGTAATCTTTTTGCCATCACTATCTGTTCCAACCTGCATAGACCACATGTCATCTCCGAAATATGATCCATACTGTGCTTCTGCCTGATACTGCATGATTCTGGCATAAACATGCGCTTCCTGAAATGTTACTTTCTGCCCCGCATATTCAAACAATGTTTTCTTGTTTTTATCACATCCGGTCAGAAGAGATAAACTTAAAGAAACCACTGCTGTCAGGCAAAACAGTTTTTTCATTAACTTTTTCATTTTATTTGTCTCCTTTAATTTTAATCTAAATACTTCCCGAAGTATTATACTATAAAACTATCGCATTATCAATGAATTCAAAGAGTTCACACAATGTTCAATTTTTCCAAGACGTTTTACTTTTTTTATCTTTTCCAGATTCAGAACAAACGTAGGGATATTTCCTGCCCGGAAAGACAGTTCACCTTTATGTTCATTTAGAACTTCCGGTATTCGATCCACATCTACTTTGGCATCTGCTTTCATCTCAAAAAACACCTTCTCATCTTTTTGCTTCACATCTGTCATATATGCTTTATGGGCAAGTGCCTTTAAATAAGCCACATAAAGCAGATTATGCACAGCTTTTGGCAATTCTCCAAAACGGTCTATCAGCTCATCCGTCATATCTTCCATTTCATCCTTTGTTTCAATAGATGAGATACGCTTATAAAGCTCCAGTTTCTGATACTCATTTCTTACATAGGCTGCCGGAATAAATGCATTGATATCAAGATCCAGTGTAGTTTCAAATTCATCTTCCTCTGTAAGTTCTCCCTTCAGACGCATCACCGCATCGTTGAGCATCTTACAATATAAATCATAACCTACTGCTTCCATATGACCGGATTGTGCCTGACCTAAAAGGTTTCCTGCTCCTCGGATTTCCAGATCCCTCATGGCAATTTTATAACCCGAACCAAGATCCGTAAACTCAC
The DNA here is from genome assembly GCF_001940315.1 of Anaerostipes sp. 494a. Taxonomy (NCBI): domain Bacteria; kingdom Bacillati; phylum Bacillota; class Clostridia; order Lachnospirales; family Lachnospiraceae; genus Anaerostipes; species Anaerostipes sp. 494a. The sequence goes on from NZ_MJIF01000001.1 coordinate 1,345,397, forward strand.
GAATTGCCTGCAATCGTTTTTCTGCCGTTTCCTTCAACAATGTATTTTGTTTATACATTAAAAATGCAAAAGCATTTCGATTAGATCGTCCTACCCGTCCTCTGAGCTGATATAGCTGCGACAGCCCCAGCTGATTGGCATCATGAATTATCATTGTATTTACATTTGGAATATCCAATCCTGTTTCAATAATTGTTGTAGAAACCAGTACATCGATTTCCTTATTCATAAACTGCATCATAATCTGTTCCAGCTCTCGCTCTTTCATTTGTCCATGGGCAAATGCTACCTTGGCATTGGGCAGAAGCTTCTGAAGCTGGGCAGTGATTTCTGCAATATTATTTACCCGGTTGTACACATAATAGACCTGTCCACCTCGAGTCATTTCACGATAAACAGCCTCCTTTACCAGTTCCTCATTGTATTCCATAACATAGGTCTGAATAGCACGCCGGTCGTGAGGCGGTTCTTCCAGCAAACTCATATCACGAATTCCAATAAGACTCATATGCAATGTTCTTGGAATCGGTGTTGCAGATAGGGACAATACATCCACATCTTTCTTCATGGTTTTTATTTTTTCTTTATGATTGACCCCAAATCTCTGTTCCTCATCGATGATCAGCAGTCCCAGATTCTTATACTGCATATCTTTTGATAACAGCCGATGGGTTCCAATGACAATATCCACTGTTCCATTTTTCAATCCTTCGATAGTCTCTCTTTGTTCTTTTGGTGTACAAAATCTGGACATTACCCGTACAGAAATAGGATACTGTGCAAATCTCTGGACAAAGGTATTAAAATGCTGCTGTGCAAGAATCGTCGTCGGCACCAGATAAGCTACCTGTTTATTATTATCCACCGCCTTAAATGCTGCACGAATAGCAACTTCTGTTTTTCCATACCCCACGTCTCCGCAGATCAGACGGTCCATAATCTTTTTGCTTTCCATATCCCGCTTTGTATCTTCTATGGCATTTAGCTGATCCTGAGTTTCATCATAAGGAAACAATTCTTCAAACTCTTTTTGCCATACACTGTCCTTATCATATACATATCCTTCTTTTGCCTGACGGATTGCATACAATTCTACCAGCTCTTTTGCAATATCTTTCACCTGGCTCTTTACACGGCTTTTCGTCTTTTTCCATTCAGTTCCGCCCAGTTTATGAAGTTTGGGCTTTCTTGCATTTGCACTGGCATATTTTGCAATCTGATCCAGTGCAGATGCCAGTATAAACAGGTTATCACCACCTTGATATTCAATGCTTATATAATCCTTCTCAACACCGCCAACTGTGATTTTTTCTATTCCTCGATAAATTCCAACTCCATGCTTTTCATGAACAACATAATCGCCAATATTAATATCAGCAAAACTTTTAATTTTCTCTCCTTTGGCTTTTCCGGAAGTTTTTTTCCTTTTCTTTTCTTTCCTTCCTTTAAAAATATCACTTTCAGAAATCAGTACCCATTTTGTCTCGGGATACTCAATACCTGTTTTTAATTTTCCAGCAGTAATCACAACCTGCCCCGGACAGATTTCTTCGGATAAATCTTTATCATAGGTTACCACCAGGTCATTTTCCCTCATATCTTCTGCCAGCCGTTTGGCTCTGGTCACAGATGGAGATGCTACAATTATTCTGTAATCTTTTTTCTGGTAGGCTGATAGATCCTTTATCAGTTGTTCAAAACTGTTATTATAGGACTGAATAGATTTTGCCTCTATAAAAAAAGTTTTATATATTGAAAATTCCTCAATCTCTGTGGACAATGCAGCAAAACAAACCATAGGATGCTTTTCTATCTGTCTGGATGCCTGTGAAAATTCCACTACTGTATTCATCTGTTTTGGAAAAAGATATCCGCTTTCCAGACGGCTTTTCATACTTTCCATAAACTCAAGAAAGAACCCATTGGCACGTTCCTTTACATGTTTAGGCTCATCCAGATATACCATACTGTTTTTTGGAAAATACTCAAGAATGCTAACGAGATTCTCATAAAAATATGGCAGGTATCCTTCCGCCCCAATGAGCATATGCAGTTCTGAAAGTTCTTCACGAACCCGATTCATTTCTTTCTTTAATCGAACTTCCTTTTCTGTTTCATATTTTTTATGAAACTCACCAGATAGTTTTTTATAATCTTTTTCCAGTGCTAAAAGTCCCTGGGAAATTCTCTCATCTCCCAGAATAATTTCCGTTGCCGGATAGATTGTCAGACTTGGAACTTCCTCAATAGATCTCTGGCTTTCTGCTTCAAAACTGCGAATAGAATCTATTTCGTCACCCCAGAGTTCTATTCGATAGGGACAATCTCCTGTATATGGATAAATATCTATAATTCCGCCACGAATGGCAAACTCTCCCGCTGCCTCTACAAATCCGGTCTTTTCATAGCCCAAAGCCACCAGATTTCCGGATATTTTCCCTTCTTCCACCGTATCACCTGTTTTCCATGTAATGCGATGTTTTTTTATTTCTGCCAAAGGCACCACTCTATCCATAACAGCATCGATGGACATAACATAAACTCCACCTTGTCCTTTGATGATTCTCTCAATACAATTCATTCGTTCCCTGGCAATTGCATTTCCATGTACATCTGCACTGTAAAACAGTGGATCTTTTGCCGGAAGATAATAAACTTTATCTCCAAAAAACTGATAGCCTTCCACCCATTGTCTTGCTGCATTTTCATCCGATACAATAATGATTTTATATTTACTTTGATTTCCCAGCAGACTGGTCAAATGCCATTTAGCTGTATCGGTACATCCTGACACGAAAACAGGACCCTGATTCTCTTCAAGGCCTGCCTTCATCTGCTGATATACACTATCATTTTTTAATACCTGTTCTAACACTTTGCTTCCCTACTTTTTCTTATTATGACGATTCATAGCTTCCGTAATGTTATCTTCTACAATCAGTTTCACAGCATCATACACATCTTCAAATCGTTCTGATAAGATTGCCTGATCCTCTTTTCCAAAATGTCCTAAAACATAATCTGCCAGATCATATCCTTTCGGTTTTGCTCCAACACCAATTTTAACCCTTGGGAATTCCATGCTCCCCAGATGACTGATGATACTCTTGATACCGTTATGCCCCCCTGCACTTCCCTTTTTACGGATTCGAAGTCTTCCCACATCCAGATCAATATCATCAAAAATCACCAGAAAATCTTCCGGATCTAATTTGTAAAAATCCATAATAGGGCGCAGGCTTTCTCCGCTTAGATTCATAAACGTCTGAGGTTTTACCAGAAGAACCTTTTCCCCTCCCATATACCCGGATCCTACCAATGCTTTATGCTTTCCCGTATTTATATTTATGCCTTCTTTGTCTGCAATATAATCAAGAGCTGCAAATCCTATATTATGCCTTGTATTTTCGTATTTTTTCCCTGGATTTCCCAGTCCAACGATTACTTTCATGGTTTTCTCCTTTCACGCACTTTAGACCCGGGATTCCGAAGATTCCCGGGTTATATTGTCATTTCTCTTATTGTTTTATTATTTTAGCAATAATATTTGATTTCGTCTACAAAGTTAAAAATTCTCTTGTTCTTGTTACCTTTTCCATTAACTCTTTGAAAGATTCCGGTGTCAGAGACTGAGGTCCGTCGCATAATGCTTTTGCCGGATTATTGTGCACTTCGATCATTAATCCGTCTGCACCAGCTGCCACAGCTGCCAGAGACATTGGTTCTACCATGGCACGAATTCCCGTTGCATGAGAAGGATCTACGATAACCGGCAGATGTGATTTCTTTTTGATCATTGGAATCGCAGATAAATCCAAAGTGTTTCTCATGGCGGTTTCATAAGTTCGAATACCTCTTTCACAAAGTATTACATTTTCATTTCCTCCTGCCATAATGTATTCTGCACTCATCAGCCACTCTTCAATGGTACTGGCCATTCCCCTTTTCAGCAGAATCGGTTTATCAATTTTTCCTAATTCTTTCAGCAACTCAAAGTTCTGCATATTTCTTGTTCCAACCTGAATAAGATCCACATCTTCAAACAATGGCAAATGGCTGGCATCCATAATTTCTGTTACAACGGGAAGACCTGTAGCTTTCTTTGCTTCTAAAAGAAGCTTCAATCCATCCCCATGTAATCCCTGAAAAGAATATGGAGAAGTTCTCGGTTTGAAAGCACCTCCTCGAAGCAGTCCTGCCCCTGCTTCTTTTACCTTTTGAGCCACTTCCACCATCTGTTCTCTGGATTCAATGGAACAAGGTCCTCCGATTACCTGAAAATGTCCTCCACCGATTTTTACATTTCCAACTTCAATCACAGAATCCTCCGGATGGAAATTGCGGTTTGCTTTTTTATATGGTTCCTGAATTCTCTGCACATTTTCAACAATATCATTTGCCATAATGTGACGCATATCAACTACAGAAGTATCTCCGATGAGACCTAAGATCCGGGTATTTTCTCCCTCAGATTCATGAATTAAAAGCCCCTGTTCCACCATCTCCTGTTTTAATGCTTCAACCTGTTTTTCCTCTGCCTGTTTCTTCAAAATAATAATCATAATAATTTTCTCCTTTATCCATCTGGTCATATCCTCGCGGAACGTTTTTTATTACATAGGAAATTCAAAGGAATTTCCTATGTAATAAAAAAAGGACATGCATTCCTGCTACAAGAACGCATGCCCTATGATATCCGAAATTCTACTTAAAGTTATCTGTTCACAGGAGATGATTCATTGTAGCACAAACAGCCAGGATAAAAATAATAACCCTGGAAATAAAAGCAATATGCACAATTTGTCATCTTCTTTGTTAACATTTAATAACTCCTTTATTTACTATGTATTTAACATACCCTAGTTTTTTCTTTCTGTCAATTATTTTATAGATAAAATTTATGATTTTCATAAATTGATTTTATGATTTTCGTGTCACAAAAAACGCTGCAAACAAAGCTGTAATAGGAACTGTAAGAACAACCCCAAGACTTCCTGATAATCCCTGCATGATCTCAATACCTATGATATAGGAATTGGCCAGCTGACGATAGCTTAGATCATAAGCATAATTGGTAATCAAAGTAGTTAATGAACCACCTACATAGGCAAAGATTAAAGTATTGGTCATGGTTCCCATCATATCTCTTCCAACACGAATTCCAGACATGAATAATTTGGATGCAGGCAGTGCCGGATCTGTCTCATGAATTTCCTGAATAGTGGAAGCAATGGACATTCCCACATCCATCACCGCTCCAAGAGCTGAAATAATAATCCCTGCAAACAGTAATTGTCCTATTTTAATAGAAGAATTTTGTGCCACATAATTTAGTGTTTCAATATCTGATACATTATACCCTGTAATTCCTGCTGCTTTTCCAAACAATATTGCTGCAACAGCTGCAATAGCGACTCCACAGGTTGTTCCTATGATAGCTGATAATGTTTTTGTGGTATATCCGCCAAGAAGTCCCAGTGTTACAACAGTCGTAAATGCAGCAACAATAATGGACATTAAGATTGGAGATACCCCCTGATACATCAGAGGAAACATAAGATATACGATACATACAAATGCAAATCCAAGACTTGCTATAGCTTCCACTCCTTTTTTCCCTCCAATCAGACATACAACTGCTGCAAAAATCAGAGCAAATCCATAAATTGCCATAGTACGATCCTGACTATACACCGTAACACTTGTATTTGCATCTGCTGTATTTACAATGACAATGACCTTTGTACCAATTTTACAATTTGCTCCAAATAAAGTTCCGTCAGGATTAATGGCATTCATTTCTTTTCCGGAATATGTTCCGGTTTTTATTTTAACCATAACTTCCTGGGTTCCATAGCGGTTCCCATCTTCTGCCAGATTATCCTTGGTAATTTGAGTAACAACTGCTTTTTCATATGTCTGACCTTTCGTTGATACCATCTGCTTTTTTTCAAATTGATTGCATCGGATCAAAACAGCCACAAATATAATCCCAATGATAATTCCTATTACAATCTTTTTCCAATTTACTGTTATCTTCATAAATAAACTCTTCCTTCATGTTATATATGTTAGAACAAAGCGGACAAGTCCGCTATCAACTCCCTATGTAATAACAAAACCTGAACCCGACATAAAGGATGTTCAGGCCCAGGCAATGTATATATTTTATTATTTATATTATTATCTTACAGTAACTTTTTTTGTTGTGCTGTAAGAACCATAATAACGTTTTCCGCTAACTGTCTTAAATGAACGAGCTTTTACATAATATTTCTTGCCCTTCTTTAATTTGCTTAATTTCAAAACAGATGTATGTGTATTCTTACTTACAACTTTTTTATTGCTGAATTTACTGTTTGTTGCATAAACAATTTCATATCCGGAAGCCTTGGAATCTTTCTTCCATTTAATTGTCAATGCTTTCTTTATTTTGTTAGATACAGACACAGACTGTTTCTTTGGAACAACCGTGATTGTAATGTTCTTTGTAGCAGATTTGTACTGGCTAGTTACAGAAGCTTTGACTGTAATAACAGCCTTTCCTGTACCTTTGATTGTCACATTTCCTTTGCTGTCAACTGTAGCTACATTCTTGTTAGATGTTGTATAGCTTAATTTTCCATTACCGTTTGTTTTTGCATTTAATGCAAATGGTTTAGACCCATAAACTTTTGTATAAGAAGATGTACCTGTAATCTTCTGTTCCTTAAGTTCCTGTTTTGGTTCTTCTGCTTTCTTTACGATTTTATAAGTAGATGATCCTTCTAATTCTTTTCCTGTTGTTGCATCATATACTGTTACTTCAAAAGAATCATCTGTTACATTTACTACAGAATAAGTTGGTGTCCATGACTGGCTTCGTTCAGAAATAAAATCCTGCTGTGTTGGAATTAAGTTATAGAATTTAGAACCTGTTGCAGAGTTTGCTTCTAAATATACTGTTCCTTCTGGATTTACAACAGTTCCGCTCTTTGTATTATTTACGATTTCATAGCAGTTGTTCTGATTTGCAAAATCTGCAGATCCGGTATTTGCTGTATTATTATATGCTGTATGATTCTTTCCATCTCCCTGCAGCTGATAAGTTCTGGAGTATGTATGATCATGTCCCTGAAGAACTACATCGATATCATATTTATCCATCAATGGTGTTAACTGGGTTCTTAAAATCATACCGTCAGAATCTGAATGGTCATAACCAGATCCATAAATATCCTGATGGAACATAACAACTTTCCATTTTGCATCTTTATTTTCTTTCACTGCTTTACGGATAACATTTTCATGAGTTGCACAGTTATAATTGTTTGTATCTAATACAATGAAAAGTGTATTTCCATAAGTGTAGTAGTAGTCTGTTCCTGCCGCTGTCTTTCCTTCTGTATACTGTTTTGGACTCTTTGTTGATGTTGTATCATTTTCATCGAATGAATTTGGATTATTATAATGTAATGAATACTGATTAGAGCTTGAATCATGGTTACCGATGGTTGTAGCAACAGGAAGAGATCTCAATGCTTCTGCCCCTAAATATCCTGCATACTCTCTTTCATTTGCACCATAGTTTACCTGATCCCCTGCTGACGCAATAAAACTTACATTAGAATGATTAGCTACCGCCTGATTTAACACCTTATTCCAGTTGTAACTGTCATTTCTTGCTGCAAGATTTGCATTTGCATCTGAAGTAACTTTGTTACCTGCATTACTCATTGAATCCCCTTCCGTACTGGTCTGTCCTTTAGAGGCTCCAATCTGAGGGTCTCCTACATATAGGAAAGAGTAATTTTTAAAGGATTTTACAGAATATTTCTGTGCATCCTGCCACTGACCGTTCTGAAATACCTGATAGTAGTAAGTGGTATTTTCTTTTAAATCTTTTACCGTTGCCTTATTTGAATAATACTGGACATCAGAAATTACAACTGATTGTGTCTGCTTTCCTTCGTATTCTACAGCTGCTGTCATATCTTTATTGTCCGCAATACGAACCTTTGGAGTTTCTTCAGTTTTGCTATACCATGCAAAGTTAAGCTGGCTTTGATTTACACCTGGTGTCAATGATACATTTTCATAATTACTGCTGTATGCTTCCCAGTTATCTTTCCATGTCTTCCAATCTGCTGATGTGGAAGCATCATTCCAGTGTTCTGTTGCTGCCTGAACATTAGATGTATTTGGAACTGCAGCGAAACATCCGCCTGTAAGCATCATAGCTGAAAGAGCAATAACCGCAGTACGTTTCATGCTTCCACGTTTTATACTTCTTCTAATTGTTCGAATCATAACAATAGTTCCTCCTTTTCAATCGTTGTCTATGATCTATCCTTGCTTAAAAGGATAGCCTTTTTCCATTGGAGGTTCTATCATGAAAAGGAAAACCTTATGTTAAATTTTTTTAATATATAAAACTTAATAGATTCGCAGTAACTGCCATTTTCCTTTTATATATCTGACCATAAACATAATGGCACGCACTACCCAATCCAGTGTCATTGCAACCCATACCCCAAAGACTCCCATATGAAGCCAGTTCCCAAGTACTATACTTAAAAATATTCGGAAGATCCACATGGATACAATCGCTGTAATCATACAGTAACGCACATCATTAGCAGCTCTCAGGGTATTCGGAAGTGTAAAGGAAATCGGCCATATGGTAATACAGCACAATGTATGATAAATCATAAGTTTCTCTGTAAGTGCCGCTGTTTCCGGTGATAAATGATAGGCTTTGATGATAATTGGAAGAGCAAGAACAATCAGTGCATTTGATATAAGCATTGTTCCATAAACGATTTTCATCAGTTTCTTTGTATAATATCTGGCATTTTCATAATCTCCTGCTCCAACACATCTGGAAACTACCGTCAGCACAGCAAAACCAATGGCCAGTCCTGGAATAATCTCAAACTGTGCAATCAGATTGCTGACCGCATTTGCAGTAATGGAAGATGTACCGTATCCTGCAATTAGACTCAATACAAGGATTTTTCCCAGCTGAAACATACTATTTTCAATTCCATTAGGTACACCAATATGTAAGATTTTCTGAATCAGGTAACCTTTAAAAGCAAAGTGAAAATGATGGCTTAAATGTACTGCCTGATTTCTGTTCTTAATTAATATCAGCATAATTACAGCCGCAATGATTCTTGAAACAAGTGTGGGAATCGCAGCTCCTTCCACACCCATTCCCATTCCATATATCATAATAGCATTACCTGCAATATTAATCCCATTCATTAACATAGACATATTCATGGCAACTTTTGAATTTCCCATTGTACGAAATAATGCTGCACATCCATTATAAACAGCTATAAACGGAATAGATGCTGTTACGATCAAAAGGTATATTCTGGCATTATACATAACATCAGGTTCAATCTGTCCAAAGACTCCATGAAGAATAAAATTCCGTAGTAAATATATTACTGCCATGATAATAACAGACAATGCTGTAATAAACATGATCAGCTGATCTGCTGTCTTACATGCCATCACATGTTTTCTCTGTCCCAGATACTGGCCCGTCACCACAGCACCTCCTGTAGCCAGTGCAGCAAATACATTAATCATCAGCACCATAACACTATCTACCAGCGATACTCCGGAAACAGCTGCTTCTCCAACACTTGCTGTCATAATTGAATCGGCAAGTCCCACTGTAACTACCAGAAGCTGTTCAATAATCAGCGGAATAATTAACTGTTTTAAATCCTTGTTCGAAAATAATCTGTTTTTTTGATTTTCTGCTTTTTCCATTATTTTTCTTTATTCTCCCTCTTTTTCAAACAAATAATCTTTGATTTCCAAATTTCTGTTTTTATGTTAAACCCATTTATTTTTTTATTCAAGAGAAAAACCCTATAATTTATGTTTTCTCTGATTTTGCAAAAAAATATACAGGCTGTATATAACAACCTGTACATTTTGCACATTCTTGTTTATGAATTAACATAGTCTATGATCACTTTGACTGCTTTTTCCATATCCATCCGTACCATATTAATAATTATGATATTTGATGATATCCTGCTAAAAATTCATCCAGCCCTTTACATGCCTTTTTCAGCTGATCTATATTAGGAAGATATACGATTCGGAAATGATCCGGTTCTTCCCAGTGGAATCCTCCTCCATGAGTCAGAAGAATATGTTTCTCTTTAAGGAAATCCAAAACAAATTTTTCATCATCCGTAATGTTAAATTTCTTTATATCGATCTTAGGGAAAATATAAAATGCGGCTTTCGGTTTTACCGCACTGATTCCCGGTATCTCATTTAACGCCTCATAAATATAATTACGCTGTTCGTATACACGACCTCCCGGAAGCAAAGCTTCATCCGTTGTCTTCGGTCCTCCTAAAGCAGTCTGAATAATAGACTGAGCTGGTACATTGGCACAAAGTCTCATGGATGACAATAAATTCAAACCTTCTATATATCCCTGAGCACGGGATTTATCTCCACTTAAACTCATCCATCCACAGCGATATCCCGCAATTCTGTGAGATTTAGACAATCCGTTAAATGTTACAACCATCAAATCCGGAGCCAGTGATGCTATGGAAACATGCTCCAGATCATCCATGACCAAACGGTCATAAATTTCATCTGAAAAAATAATCAGTCCATTTTCTCTGGCAACCTTAACGATATCCAGCAAAACTTCCTTTGGATACAATGCTCCTGTAGGATTGTTTGGATTAATGATGACGATACCTTTCGTATTTGGTGTTACTTTCTTCCGGATATCTTCAATATCAGGATACCACTCTGCTTCCTCGTCACAAATATAATGAACTGCAGTTCCTCCTGCCAAAGTTACAGATGCTGTCCAAAGAGGATAATCCGGTGCAGGCACCAATATTTCATCTCCCGGATTTAATAATCCCTGCATGGACATGGTAATCAATTCACTGACACCATTTCCTGTATAAATATCATCCACCCCCACATTTGGAATATTTTTATACTGACAATACTGCATAATCGCTTTCCTTGCCGAAAATAACCCTTTGGAGTCAGAATATCCTTCTGTGTCTCTCAGATTCATCATCATATCCTGAACAATCTCATCTGGTGCCATAAATCGAAATGGTGCCGGATTTCCAATATTCAATTTTAGGATATCCTTTCCCTCCCGAATCATACGATTAGCTTCATCCATAACCGGCCCTCTGATATCGTAACATACATAATCTAATTTTGATGATTTTTCAAACTTATCCATACTATCCTCCTACATCTGTTTTCTGACAATTGCATATTCATCATCCATCTGAAAATAAGGACAATCCCAATCACTGCTGCTCATAAATCTTGCCATTTCATCCTCATCCAGGTTTACTTCACACACATAATATTCATATTCTTCATCATACACATAATTACTGCAATATTCGCAGCCTGCACTTTTTCTTTTCTTTCCCAATTTCTATTCCTTCCATAAATTCTTTTCCAGCTCTTTAGCAAAATCCAAAAGAGACTTATATTTTCCAAATAGTAAATTATCTACCAAACTGGTATCTTTGACAAGGTCAGGAATAATGACCGGCATCATTCCTGCTCTATAAGCAGCGCGTATTCCATTGGCTGCATCTTCCAGTGCAATAGCTTTCTCTGGTGCAACATCCAGTCCCTTACAGGCAGTCAGATAAATTTCCGGTTCCGGTTTTCCGCGTTTTACCATGTTTCCGGTAACTACCATCTGAAAATAATCTCTGATACCCTCTCTTTTCAGATTCCCGAAAGCATGTTCCTGGCTGGAAGATGTTGCCACTGCCATCTTGATTCCATGTCTTTTTAAAAGATTTAACAGTTCATGTAATCCTTCCTTGGCTGGAACCCCACTGTCTTTTGACATTTCATAATAAGCATTCCTATATGTATCCATGAATTTCAGAAACGGAAACTCCTGTCCATAGTGTTTTTTAAAATATTTTTCCCTGTCATCACGATTAAGTCCCATGGTATTGACTATGTTATGTCCAAGAGGCCCATATCCCAGAATTTCTCCTGCCTGATCCCATGATTTCTGAACATATCTCTCACTGTCAAACATAAGACCATCCATATCAAATACAACAGCCTGTAATTCTTTTAATTTATGTAAATCCATTTGTCATACCTTCCCTGACTTCATATTTAAACTGTCAATTAAATATATTATAAGTCAAAAATATCAGGAGTACAATATAACCATAAAAACCTCCAAACTGATATAAGACAAAAAATTACTCAGTTTAGAGGTTTTTATTTTATTCTATGAACAAGTTATACTTTCAAATATTTGATCTACTGTCTGCAACATGCTTATTTTCTTTGCATTTCCCTGCTTTTTTCCTAACTGGACAATAGCTTTTAAGATTTCCAGATAATCTTTGTCTCCTATAGAAGCAAAACAGAACAGGAGATAAACTTTATTTTCCTTTTCGGTAAACTGGATTCCATCTTTTGAAACCAACAGACTTAAACAATCCTGATGAACCCCAAAATCTTTATTGGCATGAGCTAATCCCACGCCTTCACTTACTACAATATAATCACCGTATTCTTCTACATGTTCTATGGATTTTTCTATGTATCGAGGTTCAATATATCCTTTCTTTTCTAACGGCTCCGCCGATTTATACATTGCTTCTTTCCATGTCATCTGATTGTGGCATACCTGAATAAATTCTTTTTTTAACATTCCTTCCAATGCGTTTTTCTGTTTTTTTGAATTTGTTTTTTGATATTCTTCCACCGTCTCAGTAATCTTCTCACAAATCAGATTAGCCAGTTTCCTATCATCCACCACGTCCTGAATCATATTTTCTAACTGCTTTATTGTTGGCTTCATTGGACTTGATAAGACTTTCTGTTTTTGAAATGTTATTTTCTGAATTAGATTTAAATCTTCCATTTTTAAAAACGGATGTACTCTGATCACCGGATATTGATCCGTCTTTATGGAAACAGTAGAAATGATAAAATCAACTGTTACTTTTTTCATTTCTAACTGCTTTAGTACCTCATCTACTGCCAACACTCCTAAAATATTAAAATCAAAATAATTTTTAATCTGGGCTTCCAGATATTTTCCAGTAGCCATACTTCCTGGACAGACAATAATCACAGAAAGCCTTTGTACATACCTTCTGTTTCTTATAATTGCAACACAAATATGAATTACAATGGATTTCTTCATATTTTCGCTTAGTTTATATGATAAAAAACGCTCCAGAATAAAGCTGTTTTTATTTACCAGTTCTTCTAGATCTTCATAATTAATAAAACCATCATAATCATCCGGAAGTTGAACTTCATAATTTCCCCAATCCTTCATTTTCATAATATGCATTAATAATGAATCCATCAGCTTTGTATCATTAAGCAATCCATAATGAATCTCTTTATCTATTGCTTCAACAAAATGCATAATAACTTTATATAATTCAATTTCATCTACTGTTTTAACAAAAGAATACAATTTATGCTTTTCTAAATAGTTCTGAAAATCTTCCATCATTTCCTGGGTAACATTGATATTTAACATATACCCTGCATATAAAATCATATGCTCAATTCCAGACAAATTTTTTTATTTCGAATTAATCTTCCATCTTTTTTGCAAAAATTAAACACTACAAATAAATACAACACGATATCATAAAAAACATCTTCAATAAATACCATATTACATACCTGCATATATTCTTGCATATATGAAAAAATATCCGAAAAACTATAACGAATATTCATACGGTCAATGATCATTCTCTGAAAGAAACCATCATTTTTTATATTAATCGCTATCTCCCTGTACAGACTGGTTAATATCTCAATTTTTATTTTTTCACTGCATTTCAGAAACATGCCTTTTCCCGGGTCAACCATAAGTTCAGCTCCATAGTCTGCAAATTTATCCTTAATCCCTTCAATATCATTTACAATAGTAATTCGGCTAACATATAATTCTTCTGCAAATTTCTGCATAGTCAGATGTCGGCGACTGATGGTTAAAATCATCATAATATAAATCTGTCGTTCTTTTGTTGACAGCTTATACATATATGTATCCATTTCATAGAGATATTTCTCAACAATACTCTCATTAAAATCTTTTGCCTTTACCAGCTCACCTTTTTCCGTAATAGATATTCCAGACATAGGAATAGTATTTAAAAACTGATTGATTTCTTTGATATCATTACGCAAGGTTTTCTGCGATATCTGATACTCAGCAGCAAGTTCTTTTATCGTTAAAATCCGATCACTGTTCTTTATGATTTTTTGTATAATCTCGGTACTACGCTTTCGCATATTTTTCCTCCCTGTTTTTTTAAAACAGAATAAGCGGAAATGTTTTTACTACATAGAAAAAACCCTTTTTTCAACTATTTCCTATATTCTGGACTTTTCCTTTTCTATGGGATATACTACTTAAATATTTAATGATAGGAGTAATAACCATGCAAATACTTAAAAACTTCCTAAAATACTATAAACCTTACAAAAAAGTATTCTTTTTTGATTTATTTTGTGCTGCCTTTATCAGTATTGTGGATTTAGCATTTCCTCAAATTCTTCGTGTTTTAACAAAAACCTTGTTTTTGCAGGATGCATCTATGATTCTTAAAAAGTTACCTGCCATTGGTATGATACTTTTATTCTTCTATATTCTTCAGGCACTGTGTAAATATTATGTCAGCTGTCAGGGACATATCATGGGTGCACAAATGGAACGCGATATGCGAAAAGAATTATTTGAACATTACGAAACTCTTTCTTTTTCTTATTATGACAAAAACAACACCGGTCAAATGATGAGTCGTATGGTTTCCGATTTATTTGATATTTCTGAAGCCGCCCATCACGGACCTGAAAATCTTTTTATTTCATTGGTAAAAATTATCGGGTCTTTCATTTTCTTATTTTTCATTCAATGGAAACTGGCTGTTATTCTTCTTCTGGTTGTATTGATCATGATTCTATTTAGCAGCAGTCAAAACAAACGCATGCAGAAAACATTTCTAGATAATCGAAAGAAAATAGGCCTGATTAACTCAACCTTACAAGACTCTCTTTCCGGCATACGTGTTGTACAATCCTTTGCAAATGAAGACATTGAACGGACCAAGTTTCAGCATGGCAATGAAGCTTTTCTTCTTTCTAAACGTGACAACTACAAAGCCATGGGGACATTTCAATGCGGAAATACCTTCTTTCAGGGTATCATGTATCTGGTTTGCTTAATTGCCGGTGGATTTTTTGTAGCAAAAGGTGACATGACTGCAGGAGATCTTGCAATGTATGCACTATATATAGGAATATTTATCAGTCCTATTCAGATTCTTGTAGAACTTACTGAAATGATGCAGAAAGGATTTTCTGGTTTTCGCCGTTTTCTTGATATTGTAGAAACGCAACCGGAAATTACAGATTCTCCAGATGCGCAACCGATTCAAAATCCTTATGGTGATATTGAATATAAGGATGTAAATTTTAGTTACGAAGATAATGAAATCGTCTTAAATCATATTAATTTTACCATTAAATCAGGCAAATCCATTGCCTTAGCTGGCCCGTCCGGTGGTGGAAAAACCACCATTTGTTCTCTACTTCCACGATTTTATAACATTACAGGTGGACAGATTACTATTGGAGGACAAAACATCAAAGATATTTCTTTAAAAAGTCTAAGGAATTCCATTGGACTTGTACAACAGGATGTTTATTTATTTAACGGATCTGTCAAAGAAAATATTGCCTATGGAAAACCAGATGCTTCTATGGAAGAAATTATTGATGCTGCAAAAAAAGCAAATATTCATGATTTTATTATGGAATTGCCCGACGGATATGACACCTTTGTTGGCGAACGTGGAACCCGATTATCCGGTGGACAGAAACAGCGGATTTCCATTGCCCGTGTATTCCTAAAAAATCCGCCAATCCTTATTCTTGATGAAGCCACCAGTGCTTTGGATAATGAAAGCGAACGCCGTATTCAAAAAAGTCTGGAGGAGCTGGCAAAAGACCGCACCACCATAACAATTGCACATCGTCTTTCTACCATAAAGAATGCAGATGAAATCTTAGTCATTGATCAGCACTCTATTCAGGAACGAGGCAATCATGATGAACTAATGAAACGAAATGGGTTATATGCAAAATATTATAAAATGCAATTTGAAGGATTCGAAAGCCTGGATATATAGATGATTACATTGTATGTAGTAAAGCGGAGATATCTCTTTTGAGATTCTCCGCTTTTGGGGTTCTTATATGTAATTTTCCTTATAATTTTTCTTTTAAACGTGGTGTTCTTATAATTTGCACAATTAATGGAATAACCATAATAAACCAGACGATTGGTTCTGCTATGATAACTCCTGTATAATCAAGCCATGGAACAAGTGTCGCTGCAATCACAACTTTCCCAACCATTTCAAATCCACTTGAAATCAATGGTGTGATCCGGTCACCAATTCCCTGCATAACATTTCTTACAACACTGATCACTGCCGGCACATAATAAAAAATCGTATCAAATTTCAAATAATTTGTTGCATTCACAATAACTGCTTCTTTGCGACTTCCCGTTACCATATAGACTAATTGTGATCCAATCGTATAGCTTGCGATCATCGCCAATGTTGACCATACACATGTATAAATAATTGCCAGTTTCATTCCTTTTTTAATTCTGTCAATCTTTCCTGCACCCATATTCTGTCCACAAAATGTTGCCATTGTCTGTCCAAAGACACTAAACATGATCATATACATTTCTGTGATCTTTCGTGCTGCTGTATGTGCTACGATAATCTCTTGTCCAAGCTTGTTGATCGCTGTCTGTAATGTCAGAGATCCAATATTTACAAGGGAACTCATAAATCCCATAGACATCCCGGAACCAAGCATTCCCTTGATCATTCCTGACTCTAACCCTTTGAAGTCGTTTTTATTTAAACGTAGCAGTTCATATTTATGAACCATATAAAAACTACAAATAA
Organism: Anaerostipes sp. 494a; assembly: GCF_001940315.1. Lineage (NCBI taxonomy): Bacteria > Bacillati > Bacillota > Clostridia > Lachnospirales > Lachnospiraceae > Anaerostipes > Anaerostipes sp. 494a. The sequence goes on from NZ_MJIF01000001.1 coordinate 1,362,409, forward strand.
TCAACGCAATAAACTGCGCCAGAACTGTCGCCGCTGCTGCACCCCATGTTCCTGTTTTCCATATTGCGACAAATAAAATATCTCCTCCAATATTCAATCCAACAGAAATCGCAAGGATCAATAGTGGGGTTATTGTATCTCCGATTGCTCGCATAATCCCCATCAAAATATCATAAAACATTGTCACCCATAATCCGACAATAATGATTAGAATGTACTGTTTGGCTGTTATAAATAATGCTGAAGGAACATTCAAAAATCTTAAGATCGGATTGATAAATATCGTTCCCACAAGAATAAGAACAATGGAAATAACAGCACCTAATATAATTGCGATTGCAAATGACTTTCTTACTCTCTTTGTATCTCCGGCTCCAAATTTCTGTGCTGTGGTGATCGCAAATCCGTTTGTCAACCCTAACAGGAACCCAACGATCAGATTACTAATGGTTGTTGTTGCACCGACCGCTGCCAGAGCCTTTTCTCCAAGAAAACTTCCAACAATTCTCGTATCTGCGAGACTATATGTAAGCTGTAGGAGATTCCCTAAAAATATCGGCAATGCAAAACTAAACAGCAAACTCGAAATCTTGCCTTTTGTCAAATCTTTCATTAAATACTATCTCCTGATATCTAGAACCAAACATCTCCGCTGGAACAGTTTTTTACTGATCAGCAATTGGATTAAAATCAATGCTTATGACCTTAATGGCAGTGATGTCCACACTGATGGTCATGATTTCCACAATCATGTCCTTCTTCATGGTGATGATTACATTTCGCATTTGGATCATTTACAAGATTTCCCTGTAAAAATGCTTCTACCTGAGCATCTGCATCTCCAAATGCTCCTGCAACCAATTGAATTCCACACTGTGCCAGTGCCTGAATAGCACCCATTCCGATTCCTCCACAAATCAATACAGAAACTTCTTCTTCATCTAAGAAACCTGCCAATGCACCATGTCCGCTTCCATTGGTATCAATGACTTTAGAAGAAACTACTTTATTATCTTCTACCTTATATACTTTAAACTGTTCTGTATGTCCAAAATGCTGGAATACCTGTCCATTTTCATATGTAACTGCAATATTCATATCGTTTATCTCCTTTTACAACAATTTTTCTTACATGTCTTTTCTGACATATGTCTCATATTAATTTATCTCTATTTTTAACATATATCAATAACTAATTTGAACATTGACATAAGTTTTAAAACATCCGATACTTATAATAAAACAAATGAAAGGACCCTTTGAATTATGAAATCTTCTTCAAATTTAAAATCGCTTTTAAAAAATATAGATCACAAAGGATACCCTGCCTACAAAAGCACACAGGGAGAATACGATTTTCAATCTTATATATTAAGTATTAACCATGTACAAGGAGATCCCTTTGCCTCTCCTTCTAAATTAAGTATCCGGGTTTCGGGAAAAACTGCCGGATTCCCTAAAAGTTACTTCAATACTTCATTTAAACGAATTGCTTTACAGGATCATCTGACCCGTTTATTTGGAAAAACTCTGGAAAAATTTAATTTTAAGGCAAAAGGTTCTGGAAAAAGCGGTCTGATTTCTATCAGTCATTGCGGACAGGAAGTTTTAGAACGAACTGCCTGTATTATAAATCCCGCTAACGGAGATGTTACAGTACATTTTGAAGTGGGATTTCCTGCCAATGGGCGTTCCATTAATTCCAGAGAGCTGGAGAAAATTTTATTTACATTTTTACCAGACTGTATTCAATCATCACTTTTTTATAAGAATATCAATCAGAAAACTTTGGAACAGACCATTTACCTCTCCGAAGATCAGCACTATATCCGAGAACAGCTTCCTATGCTTGGTTTGACTGCATTTGTAGCAAACGGTTCCATCCTTCCAAGACAAAGCGGGGTTTCTCAAAAACCTTTAAGGGATGCAGTACCTTTTGTATCCCCTGATACATATGAGATTACCTTGAACCTTCCTCATAAAGGACCGATAACAGGAATGGGTATCCCAAAAGGTATCACTCTGATCGTCGGCGGCGGGTATCACGGAAAATCTACCCTGCTCAAAGCTTTGGAACTAGGGGTATATAATCATATTGCAGGAGATGGTCGTGAATACGTTATCACTGATGATTCTGCCATGAAAATCCGTGCAGAAGATGGCCGAAGCATTAAAAAGACTGATATTTCCATGTTTATTAACCATCTGCCAAACAAAAAGGATACTTCCTCTTTCTGTACTGAAGATGCCAGCGGAAGTACATCCCAGGCAGCTAATGTAATCGAAGCAATAGAGGCAGGGACTTCCCTGTTTTTAATTGATGAAGATACCAGTGCAACAAACTTTATGATACGTGATGAACTTATGCAAAGAGTCGTTCATCGTGAAAATGAACCTATTACACCTTTTATTGAAAGAGTAGGAATACTTTATGAAAAACTTGGAATTTCTTCCATTATTGTTGCAGGAAGCTCTGGTTCCTATTTTCATATTGCAGATCATATTCTGCAAATGGACCAGTATATTCCAAAAGATATCACTGCCTTTGCAAAAAAAGAAGCCCAGGCTTTCCCTTCAGTTATGATTTCTGAAGTCTCTATAGACATTCCTTCTTTCTGCCGTAGTTTCTCCTGCAGCAAAGAATTTAAGGGAAGTCGCCGGATTAAAATGAAAACTCTGGGAAAAGATGCTTTCTCCATCAATAGAGAAACTGTGGATCTCCGTTATGTGGAACAGCTGATTGATTCTGAGCAGACAGCAGCTCTTGGATACTCTCTTATGTTTTGTGAGCTTCATCTTATGGATGGTAAAAAGACAATCAGGGAAGTTGTTGATCAGTTATTTAAGATCATATCATTCAAAGGACTCTCTGCTGTTTTAGATTGCCAATATGTAAAATCGAATCTTGCCATGCCTCGAAAACAGGAGGTATTTTGCTGTTTAAATCGCTACCGGTATCTATAGAAAAAAAGAAGTACGAAACAGTTTTGCTCCGTACTTCTTCTCTTTATAAACTTTCAGCTCTCTCAAGAGCTTTATCAATGTTTTCACAAAGATTTTCCCTGCCAATCAGTTCCAATAATCCTTTCTTTTTCATAACCTGATAAGGCTGCTTCTGTACATGAGATAAAATCAATGTTATATTCCGCTTTTTACATTCCATCAGAACATTAGATAAATGATTCATAGATGTGGTATCCAATGCAGGAATACTTCTCATTCGAATAATTATTTTGCGAATCTGACCTCTTTTCGGTCCATTCATGCTCCTTGTAATTACTTCCAGAAATTTATCAGCTGCCCCAAAAAACATTGGACCATTGATCTCATATACCAAAGTATCTTTCGGTACTTTTCGAAGCTGAATACTTTCCGGATCGTCTGCTTCCTCTTCATCGTCTACATATTTCCAGCTGGAAATCTCTGTTACCCCTGACATTCTCTTTATAAACAGAAGGCAGGCCAGCATCATTCCAACCTCTATTGCGACAACCAGATCAAATATAACGGTCAATACAAACGTGGCAATTAATATAATAGTATCACTTTTTGGAGAAGTTTTTACTACATTTACAAACTCTCTCCATCCACTCATATTATAAGCTACCATGATTAAAATTGCTGCAATGGTAGGCATTGGTATCAGTGCTGCATAAGGCATTAAAATAACCAGCACAAGAACCAGCACAAGTGCATGTACCATTCCTGCCACCGGAGTTCTCCCTCCATTTTTTATGTTGGCTGCTGTTCTTGCAATAGCACCGGTTGCAGGGATTCCACCAAACAGACCTGATGCCATATTTCCAACTCCCTGAGCAATCAGCTCCATATTGGAACGATGTTTCCCTCCAATCATACCGTCTGCCACTACACAAGAAAGCAGCGATTCAATGGCTGCAAGAATGGCAATGGTCATGGCATCCGGCAGCAAGGTCTGCACCATGGAAAACGTAAAATGTGGAACACGAAATACCGGAAGACTGTTACTGATCTTATACAGACTTCCTATTGTATTCACATTAAGATTAAAACCTTTCACCATAGCGATTCCAGCCAGAACCGCCAATAAAGATCCCGGAATCTTTCCATTAATCTTTGGCCATATAACAAGAATCAGAATTCCTGTTATTCCTACGGCCAAAGCCTGAGGATTCCATGTAGATGCACACATAACAGCTTCTCTTAGCTTCTCCACTGTTTCAATTGGCGCATTCTTAAATGAGAGGCCAAATAAATCTTTCACCTGTCCAATGGCAATGGTCACGGCTATACCTGCTGTAAATCCTGTAGTTATGGTATATGGAATAAATTTAATCAGTACTCCCATTTTAAAGATTCCCATAAGGATCAGAATCAGACCTGCCATAATAGTTGCAAGAATCAATCCATCCATTCCATTTCTGGCTACAATATTTCCAACAATAGCTGCAAAAGCCGCTGTAGGACCAGCAATCTGCACCCGGCTTCCACCCAGAAAGGAAATAAGAAATCCTGCAATAATTGCCGTGTATATTCCCTGTTCTGGTCTTACCCCAGAAGCAAGTGCAAGCGCAATTGATAATGGCAGTGCAATAATAGCCACAATAATTCCTGCAATTACATCCTTTGCAAATTGTTCTTTTGAGTAATCTTTTAGTGTCGTAAATAATTTTGGTACCAGCATACTATCTCCTCTTTTGTAATTTATTGCAACTGCTATCTACATTTCCCAAAACAGCGCGCAACATGCATAATTTTACCATACATATGGAACTGATACCACACGTTTTTATAACATTTTACATATGCATTTTCTAACAACCTCATATGCATTATCCTGCAGATGAATACCATCTATAGTATATTCTCTTGGAAGCTGTCCATCTGCACCTATCAGATGGCAAAACACATCTATATATTCTATTTTATTTTCATCACACAGCCTCTGAATTTCTCCATTGATCCGCTGAATTTCCTCATTGGATTTTCCATCTGCCCAGGAAGGCATCAAGCCAATTCTTTTCGTATATGCAGGGTACATAGATTCCACTATCAATCTTACCTGAGGAAGTTCTTTTCTGATACGAAGTGCCAGATTCACCAGACGTTTTGCAACAATATCATATCCGGGATATAAAGATAGCAGAAAATCATTAGCACCACCCTGCATCAGTACAATATCCGGTTTATGTGCAATCACATCATACTGAACTCTGGCCCCCATTTCCGCAATAGTATCTCCAGCCTGTCCGCTGTTGATAATCTCGGCATCGATATCGTTTAACTTATCCATAGGGAAATAATCCGTCAAAGAATCCCCAAACATTACGATCTTTTTCTGTTTCACTTTTCTTCCTCCCTTTCGCAACAAAGCGGACAAGTCCGCTATCAGCTCCCTGTATCCCTCAATCATGAGGGACTTGTTACGCTTTAGCGTAACAAGATTTTTCCTAATGAAATAAAAAATAAGCAGAGACTGTATAAATCTCTGCTCATATTATAACATACCTTAACGGTGTCTTCTGCTATTTCACTTCTCCGCCTTCTACAACCAGATTTTCAGGATCTGCTGCATCTCCATAAACTGGTTTTAATGTCTTTTCATAATCCTTATGGAAAAAGTTTTCTTTTCCAAGATCTTTGATTTCTTCATTGATCCAGTTTAACAGTTCCTTATTGCCTTTCTGGACAGCTGGTGCAATAGTATCAATATTTCCAATGGAATCAACTCCCACTTTAAATCCTTTATTTTCAATTGCCCATGCAAGAACCTCTGTATTATCTGTAGATAAGGCATCTCCTCTTCCGTCTAAAAGAGCATTAAATGCTTCGCTATACTGATCAAATTTTAATAGTTTAACACCTTTTCCATGTTTTGTGAAATATGTCTCTGCTGTTGTTCCCTTGCTGACAATCAGTGTTTTCCCCTTTAACTGACTTTCTTTGGTAATCAGTTTCTTTTCAGGTGAAACAATACCTAATGCAACCTTCATATACGGCAGGGCAAAATCTACCTGCTCAGCACGCTCATCGGTTACCGTAAAGTTTGCAAGAATAATGTCAACCTTTCCCGTTGTCAGATATTCCACACGACTGGCAGCTTCTACCGGCACATATTTTACCTTAACACCAAGATCTTTTCCAATACGATTTCCAAAATACACATCATATCCCTGATATTTTCCTTTTTCATCTACATATCCAAAAGGTTTTTTATCACTAAATACACCTATCACAATCTGTCCACTGTCTTTGATTTCCTCCAAAGATCTTGCTTTTGTCTTGCTTTCTGTTTTAACTGCTGAATTCTGCTGTTCGTCTTTCTTCCCACATGCTGTTAACAATGCTGCTGTTAAAACAAAAGCGGTTAATAATACCAATATTTTTTTCATCTTTCTCATCCTCTTTCTTTATGACTAAAATTCAAACACATTTAAAAACTGTCTTGCCCGTTCTGTCTTAGGCTTTTTAAAAAACTCTTTCGGGCTGTTTTCTTCTATTATTTTCCCCTGATCCATAAAAATAATCCTGTCTGCCACTGCTTTGGCAAACTGCATTTCATGGGTAACTATTACCATCGTCCTCCCTTCTTTTCCCAGTTCCAGCATTACATCCAGCACTTCTCGAACCATCTCCGGATCCAGAGATGCCGTCACCTCATCGAACAAGATAACCTCAGGATGCATACATAATGCCCTTACAATGGCCACCCTCTGCTTTTGTCCTCCTGAAAGCTGTCTTGGATAATCATCTTTCTTATTGTAAAGACCTACTCTTTTCAGCAGTTTTTCTGCTTCCTTTACAGCTTCTTCCCTGGTCCGGTGCTGAGCTTTTTCCGGTGCCAGAATAATATTTTTTAATACATTCATATGAGGAAATAAATCGTAACTTTGAAAAACCATGCCGATTTTCTGACGAATCTTATGAAGATTCTTAACATTTCCGGAAATTTTTTCTCCATCCAGATAAATCTCCCCGCCCTGGATTTCTTCCAGAGCATTGATACATCGAAGCAGAGTACTTTTACCACATCCTGAAGGGCCCAGAACCACAACCACTTCCCCTCTTTTAACAGAAAATGATACATCCTTCAAAACCTCCTGGTTTCCAAAAGATTTTCTCAGATTTTTTATTTCAAGTACTGGATTTTCCATTCTACTCCTCCTAATCTTTCCATTTTTCTTCTAAACGTGCCGCCAAAAGGGATACAGGATAACAGATAATAAAATACAAAAAGAAAATCACCCCATATATCCATAATGCTGCATCCGGCTTGGTCAGTCTGGCAGCCTCTATCATCTGCTGACCGATTTTAACAACTTCTACAACTCCAATCAGTACAACCAAAGATGTGGTCTTTATCATTCTGGTAACCAGATTCATAGCCTGTGGAATCAATCTTTTCGCTGCCTGTGGAATTAGAATATATAAATAAATCTGTGTATTGGTAAGTCCCAATGCTTTCCCGCTTTCACTTTGATGTACGGGAATGGATTCAAGAGCTCCTCGAACCAGATCTCCCATTTCGGCTGTTCCCCAAAGTACAAAAACAATCACAGAGGCCAGTTCGCCGCCTAAATCCCATCCCAGATGCTTTGCTGTGCCAAAGTAAACCAGAAACAGTAAAACCAGCTGTGGCATAATCCTGATAAATTCCAGATATACTTTCGTAATTCCCTTGATAACAGGATTTTTAAGCATCATAATGACTCCCAGGACAATCCCCAATATTATGGAAAAGAAAACGGAAATCAGCGAAATCCTGATGGTTACCCATAAACCACCCATAAGTCTTATAAAATTGTCTCCTTGAAATAGAACACTAATCCCCAGATCCTGCAAAACGAAGTCTCCTTTCCAGATAAGTAAAAATTATGGAAATTGGTAATAAAAGAATCAAATAGGATACCACAAGCATCAATAATGCTTCATCGGTTTTATAATATAATCCTATTAAGTCTTTTGCCACATGCATCAAATCTGCCAGTGCAACAATACTAAACACTGAAGTTTCCTTGATTAAAAAAATAACATTTGCACCTATTCCCGGAACTGCCACTGCAGCAGCCTGCGGCAATAAAATATAAAAGAATACCTGCTTTTTAGTAAGTCCCAGACTCAATCCGCTTTCTGTCTGTATTTTATCCACAGCCTCCATACCGCTTCGAAATGCTTCTGCCATATAACTTCCACCTAAAAAAATCAGCCCGGCAGCAGCACAGGTTTCTGAATCTAATATAATTCCCATTTTAGGAAGTCCAAAATACAGAAAAAACAACTGAATCAGAAGTGGCGTATTTCTTGATAATTCAATATAAATCCCTACAACCTTTGCTATAACCGGAACCTTATAGTAACGAATAATTCCGCAAAAAAGGCCTACGGCTAAAGAACCTATGATTCCAATGCAGGCAATTTTCATGGTAAGAAAGGCTGCTTCTTTATATAGACCACTATACTGCATTATAAAATTCCAGTCCAAACTATCACCTCATCTTTTCATATAAATCAGATATGAATAATAATATATTCTTTTTGTTATAAAAAGTCAAGTCCTTATTATATTCTTATTCAAGACTAACAAGGTCTTTCCTAATGAACTAAAAAAGGATATATAAAATATCATAATTTCATACATCCTTTTGTGTTCTTTTCAGTTTTATCGTTGCCGTTCCTTAATTATTGTTATCAGACAATTTATCTAGTTCTTCTTTGGAGATGACATCCATCAGATAATTTTTTGATGTCACCTGATTCTCCATGTATTCTTCCCGCAGCTGCCGGCTGGCTTCTTCTATATCTTTTTTAAATTCTCTGGCAGATAACAAACGGCACCCCTGTCCCCGGATAATAATCTGCTCCAGCCCATCAGAGGTTGCCACTGTCACATCATATTTACGTCCATGCTCATGAGCAAACTTTTCAATATACTGATCTGCAGTCTCAGCTTCTTTCGTATATACTATATGGATATTATGATAATCTAAAACCTCAGTATCATGTCCCTTTACTCTGTATGCATCAAAAACAACTATCAGTTCCATTCTTTTTATTCCCTGATAATTACAAAGCAAATCCATTAGCTTTCCACGGGCAGCATCAATATTTTCATCTGCCAGTTCCTTTAAATCCTTCCAGGCATAAATAATATTATATCCATCCACCAGCAGATATTTTTTAGACATATCTCTCGTTACAGATGACTTAACTGCAGATGATCTGTAATCTTCTGCTTTTCTCTGGATTTTCTTCTTTTTCCATTTGCTTTTATTATGCTGATTTGCATAATAAGTCTGTTCAAGAATCCTGTCTATTTCCTCTGTATCAATGGTTTCTTCTTCAATATATGCTCTACGTTGTGCCAGTGTATCTTCTTTTTCATCTGTTTCCTGACTTGAATCCATCAGTACACTTTCCAAATGCATATGATCCTTCACCTGATTCCATGGTACATAATAACCTGCTCCATGAGAACAAAATACAGAACCTGATGGATTGTCTGTATCTCCATCCGGGTCATATCCTGTAGCAGCAATAACCTCATCTGCATTATGACATAATTCATAACCTTTTAGATCACAAAACAACCTTCCCGTTCCTTTTGTATAGGCAATGACTTCTTTTTGATAATCCTGCATACATGCCACCGGTGCTGTTCCTGTTAAAACAGACATTTCACCTTCCGTTTCCGGTGTTTCAAAAGCTCCATGCATTTTTTCAATATCAGTCATTGCTCTTCCTACCATTGCCTGAGGAATTTCCAGCCGAAATTCATAATATGGTTCAAGCAGTACTGATTCAGCCTGCATTAATCCCTGACGAACGGCCCGGTACGTTGCCTGACGGAAATCTCCACCTTCGGTATGTTTTTGATGAGCACGTCCTGCCGCCAGTGTGATTTTTATATCTGTAATAGCCGCTCCTGTTAAAACACCCTGATATTCTTTCTCCATTAAATGGGTAATAATCAGTCTCTGCCAGTTGCGATCCAGATCATCCTCGCTGCACTGTGTATCAATCACAACTCCGCTGCCTCTCTCTCCCGGCTCCATCAGTAAATGTACTTCTGCATAATGACGCAGTGGTTCAAAGTGTCCCACACCTTCCACAGTATTGGCAATGGTTTCCCTATAAACAATATTCCCTTTGCCAAACTCAACTTCCACACCAAACCGATCCGAAATCAGACTTCTCAGAATCTCAATCTGTACTTCTCCCATCATCTGTACCTGTATTTCCTGTAAATCCTCTTTCCAGACAATATGGAGCTCTGGTTCTTCCTCTTCCAGCTGACGAAGTTTTGGAAGCATTGTAGCCGGACTGGCTTCCGGCGGCAGTATCATCTGATATGTAAGCACCGGTTCCAGCACTGGTTCATATCCGGTATGCTCCAGTCCCAGACCTTCTCCCGGCTTTGTCCTGGACAATCCTGTCACGGCACAGATTGTTCCTGCACAAGCCTCTGCTGCCATTTCAAATTTTTCACCGGAATATATTCGAATCTGATTAATTTTTTCCTCTGTATCTCCATTGGCAATTAAAGATTTCACCTTTAATGTTCCACCGGTAACTTTTAAATGAGTGAGGCGATTTCCCTGTTCATCTCTTGATATTTTAAATACTTTTGCCCCAAACTCCTGTGGATACTCTGGCATCTGTACATAACATTCAATCCCCTGAAGAAATTCTTCCACTCCCTGCAGTTTTAATGCAGATCCAAAATAACACGGAAATATCTTCCTGTCGGCAATCAGGCTCTTGATCTCTTCTGTCTCGACAATACCATTTTCAAGAAATCTTTCCAGTACTTCTTCATCTGTCATGGCTGCATTTTCCATAAAATCTTCGTTTTCTGTATTCGTAAAATCTATACATCCATCATCCAGACGATTTTTCAGTTCATAGAGCAATGCTTCTTTATCTGTTCCCTGCTGATCCATCTTATTGACAAATAAAAACACCGGTATTTTGTATTTTTTTAAAAGACTCCATAAAGTCCTGGTATGTCCCTGTACACCATCTGCACCACTGATTACCAGAATAGCATAATCCAGAACCTGTAATGTTCGTTCCATTTCTGCAGAAAAATCCACATGTCCCGGTGTATCCAGTAAAGTAATTTCCACCTCTTTTAATGGTACCACTGCCTGTTTAGAAAAGATCGTAATCCCCCTTGCCCGTTCCAGATCATAAGTATCCAGAAAGGCATCTCCATTATCAACACGACCCATTTTTCTAATATTTCCACTTGTATATAAAATTCCTTCTGACAAAGTTGTTTTTCCTGCATCTACATGCGCCAGAATTCCAACGGTTAATTTTTTCATTTTTTTCTCATTTCTATATTAATCTTGTTTTTTTTATTATAACAAATGAAAAAAAGATGTCCATGAACAGTTCTATTTTTATAATATCTTTTCATAATACTTGATTCTTTCTACTTTTTCTGTAGAAGGACCATCTTTAAATGTTAGTCCCATCCAGATATCCAGCAGATATAAAGCCAATTGAGGGGCGATTATCCTGGCTCCCATACACATAACATTTCCATTATTACTTAGAATAGACCGTTCTGTTGAAAACGGATCATGGCATACTGCTGCACGGATACCTGGAACTTTATTTGCTGTCATTGCCATTCCAATCCCGGTTCCGCATACAAGCACTCCTCTTTTGCAATCTCCTTCTGTTATTTTTTTGCAGGTTCTAACTGCCACATCTGGATATAATTCAATCTCTCCCTCATAAACTCCATTATCCACAACGTCATGTCCTGCCTTTATAAGATGCTTTTTTATGATTTCCTTTAATTCATATGCAGCTTCATCACATCCTAAAGATATTTTCATATTACCATCCTCCTAATCTTCTTCCGCAAATGCATCCCATGGAATATTTATTTTTTCACCTTTTGTAATCACATCATCTATATGCAGTAATAACGGATAATCACTTTCTTTTACTATTCCCCGCTTAGCCATATCGCGAACTGCCTGTGCAGTTCTCTGAGCAATAACAACAGCTTCCAGTGTTTCTCCTGCTAACATTTCTCTGGCTTCTTCGTAAGGTATTCCTTTTCCAAGCAAAATTCCGATTCTGCGACTTCTTCCATTGTGAACCGTCACATACAAATCTCCCACTCCGTGAATAAGATTTTTTTGTTTTCCTCCTACTACTGCTAAAAGTCTAGACATTTCTTTCATACTCTGTCCAAACAACAACGCCTGAGCATTGTATAAATTCATCCCATCTTCTCTGAGTTCTTCCATTCCAATAGCTGTTGCTGTTGCCATTGCATACCCGTTTTTCAGAGCAACCGCACACTCAACCCCGGTAATGTCTGTAGATAAACTAATGTGATAATAATCTATTTCCATTAATTTTTTAAACATTTTTAATACTTTCATATCACGCCCGCAAAATGCTACATGCGTCTGATCATGCATTGCAACCTTTAACGCAATACATGGTCCTCCAATGGCATTCAAACAAAGTTTTTTACCTCCGGGAATCATTTTTTCCCAATAATGTGGATATGGAACTAAAGTTCCTTCATCATTAATCAGTCCTTTTGTAACTGTAATCACCGGTACATTTTCAGGAATCAGAGGAAGAATCTCATTTCCAAACCAGTCAACTCCAAAACTGCTCACACCTCCAATTACCGCATCTGTTCCTATCAGTGCATCATTAAGTTCCTGAATCTGATAATATTTTACAGAATTGTAAAGTGTAGCTTTTAATGTAATATGGTAATTGTCTTTTCTCAAATGATCTATAATATCCTTATCAATATGTGTTCCTACAAGACGCACTTCATGTCCATTTTCTATTAACGGAAATGTCAATGCTGATCCCATTTGTCCCGCTCCTATAATCGTAATAATACTCATAAACTGACCTTCTTTCTGTACAACAACATCTGCTTCTTTTATGAATTAATTGTATCGAAATCTTGTCGGTACTTAAAGAACAGCTCTTTTCCTTAAAAAAGTAAAAAAATGGTCTTTACACAATCTCACAATATTTTTTTCCATTTCCCTCATTACCGCAAACATCTCTTCCGGCGTTTTGACTTTATCTATTTCTGTTCGTAACTCCTTATTTCCAAACAAACTTACCAGATTATATATAATGTGATTTATGCTTTGTCCATCCTGAATTCCAAAAACTGCAAAATAGAATACAGGATGTTCACCAGTATATAAAACCAGCTCTTTTAAACGAATAAGACTGGCAGATTCTCGTTTCACTTCTCTTTCTAAAAATGCAATAATCACTCCCTGACAAAGAATTGCATTTTTTCCATTACTCTTTAAATATTCTATCACTTCGTTAATCTGACTTTCTTTTATAGAACCTTCCAGACTCAGCAATATCCCTGCTGCTTTTGCTGCATTTTCCCAGGAATCGTATTTCTTATCAAAACAAATCGATGCAGGTGAGAAAAACTGTGTTAGAGATTTTCTGGCACTTTCTTTTTTCTGATGCTTTTCGTACCCCATAAAACTTTCTACTGGATTTTGGCAAAAAATTCTCTTTTTCTTCTGTATTTCCACTGCCATATTCTGAATTTTGTTAATATCCTCCTGATTAACCATAGGACTTGACACAAGAACATATGGAATTTCGATATTATCCAGCGGAATCGTGGAAATCACCATTTGAACTCCAGATTTTTTAATTTTTTGAATATTATGAACTGACATAATCTCCGTGACATTTATTATATGATCTAAAATCTTTAGCTTTGCAAGCATTAGCTGGGCAGTTCCTCTTCCTGCAGTACATACAATCGCAGTAGGAATAATACTTTTTTTAATAGTTTCTGCTCTGCTTTTTTCCCATACTGCTGCAAAATAAGTAACAATAAAAGATATTTCATCTTCAAAAAATTTACAATGAATCACTTCTTCAATCAATTTAATACGTTCTTTTACCTCATTATATATTTGAGGATATGTATCCTGTATTTCTTTTCCAATGGGATTAACCAGTATTTCCCCTGATTGAATTCTGTGAATCGCCGCCCGCATATGATCAATTAAAATATCAAATATACTTTTCTTCCAATAACAGTTCTATTTTTTACCTTTTTTCCTATAAAGAGGAAGAAGACATTTTCCACAGAAAATGTCTTCTTCAAAATCCATAACTTTTCAGATATCTCCTTGCATCATACTACAGATTTGTTCTATCAGCAAATTTTATCGCAACTGCAGAAAAAGACATTTCCCTTATCAGAAGCATTTGCTTCCAATTGAGAAAATGTCCTTTTTCAGAATTTATGGAGTAACTAATTGGAGTACCTAACTATTATAGATATCTATATCTAATTCTTTTTCTTTATAATTAACGATAACATTTGTTGCTGCATCACCAACAACATTCAGTGTAATAACCGCCATTCCCGGCAGATAACTGATTGCCAGTACCAATGCATAACCTACCATACATAACTCGGAATTTAATCCCAGTCCAGACATGATAACAAAAATCAAAGTCGTTCCTGCAACCGGGATGGCAGGTGTTCCCATTGCAACACAAATAGATAAAAATGCTGCCGTTATCAGCTGTGCAGGTGTAATATCCATTCCTGCAGCCGTGGCAATAAATGTAATTGCCATCATATGCATTGCTGTAGTACCGTTCATATTAATGGTCATTCCTGTTGGTAATACAAAACTACTAATCTCATCACTGCATCCAAGCTCTTCGATGCATGTCTTTCGATTTAATGGAAGTGTTGCTGCAGAAGATTGTGTTGCTGCCGCAAACATTCCAACCTTAAAAATTTTCTTTGCGAATTTCATAGGATTTAATCCAGTTAAAATAAAGATTCCAGCTGGATAAAGTGTTGCCACCAGCACCAGACTCATGACAATAGTTGCAATCATAAATGCTAATGTTGGTTTGATATATTCAACCCCATATGTTGCAAAAGTTCTTGCAAGCATACAGAAAATGGCGATCGGACTGATTTTATTGATCAGGAAATCCATATATACCTGAACAATGCTGCTAAGACATTCCATTAATTTTTTCATCGGTGCTGCTTTTTCACCAAGAACATTCATGGATAATCCAAGAATAACCGCAACTACTACAACCGCAAGAATACTTGTATTGGTTCCTAATACTTCTACTACATTGGATGGAACCGCATTTACAATTGTTGTTAATGGGTTGTATGCTTCCAGTGTTGCAACATTTCCTGTGTCTGCAACCGGAAGGTTTACAGAAAACCATCCCATGGATTTAATAAAGTAAGCAAAGCAGCCTGCAAGAAATGCTCCTACACAATAAAATCCAACAAAGGTTCCTATTGTCTTTCCTGCAATTTTCCCCAGTCTCTGTGGATCTGCCATACTGCATAATGCAATACTAAGAGAAGATAAAACCAGCGGTACAATTGCCAGCTGCAAACCTCTCATGAACAGCTGCTGTATTATGTAAAATATTCCCAAAGAATAAAATCCTTTTTCCTGAGTTATGTCCTGGAAAAAGATACGATTCAGCCAGTTCCATAATCCATCATTTCCACTTGCAGCTGTTGATTCTCTTAACCATAGACAGAGAACTCCCACCAGGATTCCCCCTGCCATGGCAATCATGATTTTCGTCATAATTGACATACTTTGTTTTTTCTTTCCCATTTTGCACCTCCGTTCCAGACAGTCAGGCAGGGATAGCGCACCTTACTGTCTATTTGGAAGCAAAAGTCATGCAGTGAAATGGTTTTCAATTAATAAATCAGCTGAATATTCTTTTCTCTGCAAAGCTGAATCCATTCGTCATCCGGTCGTTCATCTGTCACCAGATAATCTATGTCTTCGAAATCCAGTAAATGGGCAAAAGCAGTCCTTCCAAACTTTGTATGATCTACCAGCAATGCCACTTCTTCCGCCTGCCTGATCATACATTTCTTAACTTCTGCCTCGCTTTCATTGGTATCTGTAACCCCTTTTTCAAGGTCAAGACCCTTACAGCTGATTAATGCAATATTCACATGATACCTTTGGACCGTGTCCTTTGCCACCTGGCCCTGAAGAGAAAGTGTCTTCTTATTAAACATTCCTCCTGTGGAAATAATCCTGATGTTCGTATCTCCCAGTTCCCTGAAAATCTCCGTAGAAGCGCTTAATATCGTTAGATCTTTATCCTTTAGCAATTTTACTGCCTCCATTACTGTCGTACTGGAATCAGTTGCCAATGTATTCTTATCTTTTAGAAAATCAAAAGATGCCGATGCAATTTTCTTTTTCTCTTCGATGTTCATCGCTGCACGTTTATAAAAGTGTACATTTTCTTTCTGGACTGTTTGATTATATACTGCCCCTCCAAATGTACGCGTTAAAAAACCTTCTGCTTCTAATTTTTCCAAATCTCTTCGGATTGTTTCTTCCGTGACCTGATAGGTACGGCTTAAGTTTGACACAGTTACTTTCTTATCGGCCTTTAACTGCTGTCGAATCATATTCAATCTGTCTTTTGCTGCCATAATAAATCACCCCCATGATCACTTTTATTTTATCAGATTTTTTTGTGGAAATCAAAACAATCTTGCTTTGATTTCCACATTTTTCTGACAAATCCAAAGAGTAAGTGGAGTTATCTTATTTATCAATGGCTTCTGCTGATTCACGCATAAAAGCTACATCTTCAGGATCTAATTCTAATTCTGCTGATTTAACATTTTCTCTGATTTCATCAACTGTAGTTGAACCACTTAATAAATTCAAGAATTCTCCCTGTGCAAGGATCCATGCTAAGGAAAGATTAGCAATTGTACAATCATATTTTTCACAAAGAGGTTTCCATGATTCCATCATATCCATTGCATTCTGCATATTTTCCGGCTGGAACCATTTCTTAGGAATCTGTGCTCCAACTGGTTTGTAATCTCTTGGGAATGTTCCAGATAATAATCCCATTTCAAGTGGAGAATAGCACTGGATTGTGATTCCATTTTCACGAGCACATGGAATGATTTCATCTTCGATTCCACGGTCTAAGATAGAATATTTACACTGGATGATATCAAGGTCACCATATTTGATGTATTCTTCGATATGGTTGATATCTACGTTAGCAGCACCGATTGCTTTGATTTTTCCCTGTGCTTTTAAATCATTTAAAACATCCATTGTTTTCTGAATTGGAACATAATATTCTGATCCTTCGATGGATTGCCAGTGTGTCATATAGACGTCAACATAATCTGTTCCTAAACGTTCTAATGATGCTTCGATTTCTTTTTTAACAGATTCGCTGTTTAAGTTTTTGTATAACTGAATTCCGTTAACTACGTTAAACATGTCACCTTTCATTTCCTGATCCCATGTAACACCACATTTAGTGATGATTTTAACGTCCTCACGGTTCATTCCTTCTAAAGCTTTTCCAAGGATTTTTTCTGAATTACCGAAGTTGTATCCTGGAGCTGTATCGATCAGATTAACTCCAGCTTTTGGAGCTTCTCTGATTGTATCTACTACTGTCTGCAGGTCATGATCTCCACCCCATGCAGAACCACCACCAATAGACCAGGTTCCAAGACCGATTCTAGAAATATCCATTCCTGTTTTTCCTAATTTCATTGTCTTCATTTTTATTTTCCTTTCAGACCTAATTACTTAAACTACTCATAATCTTTCTTATACTGTTTCAGCATTTCTTCTACCATATCTCTGTTTTGAACACCGGAAGTTGCTCCAGGATGCTGCACAGCGATGGCTGCTGTACAGTTTGCATATTCTCCACAGCCTTTCAGGTCTTTTCCCTGAAGTAATGCTGCAATAAATCCAGATGCAAAGTTATCTCCGGCACCGATGGTATCAACCGCTGTGATTCCTTTACATGCAGGAACAATCATAACACCATCTTTATTGCGGATATAGCATCCACGCTTACCAATCTTCATGACTACATTTTTAATTCCATAGCTGAAAAGTTTGTCTGCGACTTTTGCTTCATCAGTTTCTCCTGTCATAAGACAGGCTTCCTCGAAATTAGGGAAGAAATAATCCACATAACTTAATGCTCCTGCGATATCATCCAATGTTTCTCCTAATCGAGGCATGATCATATCCGCTGTAATCGTCATTCCCTGTTCTTTGGCAAACTTGAAAATGACCTCCAATGTTTTTCCGTCTAATAAAGGACAATTAAAAATACTTGCTAATGATAAGATTTTTGCTTCCTTAATTTTCTCAAAATTAACATGTTCAATATTTTCTTTCCAGAGACTTCCATTACGATTAGTTATAAAGGTTCTCTCTCCATCCTCTGTTACAAGTCCAACATTAATTGATGTATCCAGAGCAGGATCAATTGTTACACCTTCTGTATCAATATTATCATTATCACAGGAACGTAAAATAAATGCTCCTGCTGCATCATCACCAATGGCAGCCATAAGTCCTGTCTTAAATCCTAAACGGCTAATGATGGTTGACTCATTCATTGCATCTCCCCCAACAGCCATTGCAATCTGATCAACAGGATATGACTCAATATCAAAGATTTCTCTTGATACCGGGCGCAGCGGAATATCAACAACCGCTGCACCCAGACATAAAACGTCTAATTTCTTTTCCACTATTCATCAGCCCTTCCGTCGTCACCGAACAATTTAATCTTGTACATTGCACGCTCTTTAACTGCCTGACGAACTGCACGTTCTACAGCTAAGAAAGGTTCATCTTTATGTTCATTGATTGCTTCCATAGCAGCCTGGCAAAGTTCTGTATGGATGTTGATCTTAGCGATACCGCACTGAATTGCTTTTTTGATATCTTCATCACCAATACCAGAAGCTCCATGAAGTACAAGTGGTACACTAACTTCTTTGTTAACAGCTTCGATGATATCGAATCTGATTTTTGGTTCAGCAGAGTAAACACCATGTACGTTTCCTACTGCTACTGCAAGAGAATCGCATCCTGTACGTTCTACGAAATCTTTTGCCTGAGAAGGATCTGTGTATGCATATTCAGCTAATGCTTCTTCATATACTGTTTCATTTCCTACATGTCCTAATTCAGCTTCTACTGGAATGTTGTATGCATGGAAGTAATCTACACATCTCTTGATCTCTGCAACGTTTTCTTCATATGGTAATGCAGATGCATCACGCATTACAGAGTTCATACAGTGATCTACAGCATTCTTTAAGATTGTCCAGTTACGGCCATGATCCCAATGTAAGATAACTGGTACTGTAGCTTTTTTCGCCATAGATTCCATCATATAGCAGAAATCTTCAAAAGAAGTATTTCCTGTAAATCCTGTACCAAAAGAAATAATAATCGGAGCGCGAAGTTCTTCCGCAGCATCGATAACACCCATTAACATTTCTGCATTCCATACATTGAAATGTGGAATTGCATAATGACCTTCACTTGCTTTCTGTTCCCAAAATCTAATATCTGCAATCATTTTCTTTCTCCTTTTCTTATTAAAACTGATTATTCAGCAACTTTTACAACACCTTTTACCATGTCAACTTTCTTTTCCGGATCGATTGCATCCATAAATGCCTGTTGAACATCTTTATAATCATACACATGTGTTACCATATCTTTTACGTTAAATTTACCACTTGCAATTGCCTCAATTGTCTGAGGGAAGTTATTGCAGTAACGGAAAGAAGTCTGAATTGTAACTTCTCTATTAATCTTCAGGAAATCAATTGGTACCGGTTTAGACTGTGTTCCAACCATCATGATTTTTCCACCACGAGCTACGATCTGTACTGCCTGATTTGCAGTAAATGTAGAACCAGCACATTCAAACACCAGCTCAACACCGTGATCTCCGAATAACTCTTCTGAACGTAATACTGCAACAGTATCTTCTTTTGCACCATTGATAGTTCTTGATGCTCCAAGTTCTCTTGCCAGATCCAGACGTTTGTCCATAACGTCTACAACAGTAATATCTGTAGCTCCAAGACTCTTACAAGCCTGAAGTACCATAAGACCAATAGTACCTGCACCAAGAATCACTATACTCTTGCCTAATCTTGCTTCACTAAGTATTGCTGCATGCATACCAACAGCTGCAGGTTCTACCAAAGCAGCTTCCATGGTAGACATACCTTCTGGAACATGATAAGTCCATTCTTCCGGATGTGTCATATACTGTGTTAAAGCACCTTTATAATTTGGCTGTGTTGCCATAAAGTCAACTCCCGGACAAATGTTGTAGCGTCCAGTACGGCAGTAGTCACATGTATTATCTGGAACACCTGGTTCAATTAAAACCTTATCTCCCGGTTTGAATTTTGTAACTTTTGCACCGACTTTTACAACTTCACCGGAAACTTCATGACCAAGTCCGATTTTCTGATTTGGATCTTTTGGAGGGATAAATGGACCAAATTCAAATCCATGAATATCAGATCCACACATTCCAACATATTCAACTTTCATAAGAATCTCATTATCTTTTGGTTCTGGAACCGGACACTCCTGAATTTCAAATTGTTTCGGAGTTACTAAAATTGCTTCCGAATTTTTCATGATCTTATACTTCCTTTCTACTATCTATAGATTCTTCTCCGGGAAATTCCCGGAGAAGCATTTGTTATTCTACATTACCGATATTTTCGACAGATTCTCCTCTTGTTTCTACACCAAATACGATAATGGATACTGCGATAATTGCTGCTACGATTGAGATTAAAACGAATACACCATTGGATCCCATTGAGCTGGCTGCCACATATGTAACTAAGAATGGGAAGAAGATGTTACTTACACGTCCCATAGCATTACAGAATCCTGAACCGGATAACTTGGCTGAAGTTGGCCACATTTCTGGTACATATACTGCTGATGCGTAGCATACATACATATAAATGAATGTATTTAATACGAATGTTGAAACAATCAGTGCTGTCATTGTTGTCTGTTTAGATGTAATAATTCCCATAACAGCCATAGCTACTAACAAAGCTACACCTGTGATTCGTCTAGGTACTTTATCCATATACAGGGATGCAAGGAAGATTCCAAATGGAGCACCAAACAATCCGAACATTGTCATAAACTGAGACTGTGATGTATCATATCCTAAAGAACTTAATAATGAAGGCATCCAGTTCATTAAAGTATACTGAATTGTATTCATACCGATTAATACTAAGGATCCACAAATTGTTCTCTTTAACAATTTACCCTTGAATAATGCTGAGTATGGTAAATTTTTAACTGCTGCAGGTTCTGTTTCTTCAATTGGAGGTAATGGTTTTCCTGTAGATGCTTCGATTTCCTTTTCAATCTCTGTCATAATAGCATCTGCTTCATCTACTCTACCCTGAGCTTCTAACCAACGTGGAGACTCTGGGTATTTGTTGTAAATAATGATACTTGCAATAATAGATAATACAGAAGGAATGATATACTGAATTCTCCAGTTCATATTCATGCTGACTCCTGTAGAAACAATCAGTAATGCAATACCATTACAAATTGGATGTGCAAAGTTTCCGATAAATGAGTTTCTTGAAGACCATACACCACGGTTCTTTCCTGGTACATATTCTGTAAATGCTGCAAATAATACTACTAATAATGCTCCTAATCCAAATCCCTGGATTAATCTGAACACATACAGAACAGTAACATTTGGAGCTGCTGCTCCACCGATCATAGCAATGATATGAATTACTTCATATAATAAAATAGATTTTTTACGACCGATCTTATCTCCGATTGGTCCACCAACCAATGCTCCGAACAGCTGACCAGCTGTATATGTAGTTCCCCACATAGCCAGAAGTTTAGAACCTGGTTCTAACCAGTGTAACTCATTTAATAATATATTCTGTACTGCTCCACCAATACCATTGGACCAGCAAACTAAAAGTGCAAATGCTGAAACCAGCCACATTTTTATATGCCATCCGGAATTTGGCAGACGATCCAGTCTTGCTCCGATATTGGCACCTTTTGTTGTTGTAGATGTCATAATTTTTCCTCTTTTCTTAAAATATTTTTTTCATTAAAATAGGTTTTCTTCTCTCATTAAAAATAGTTTTTTCTTATTTCAAAGCTTCAGAAAGCTCTTTTTCCATGATGTCCCATGCTTCTTCGAAATCATCAGATTTATTCCACAGTGCCGGCGGTCCTAAAACTACCATATCTGCACCTGCTTCATATAACGGACGATAAACATCTTTATTCATAGAGCCATCTGCTTCAATCAGAAAATCAAGTCCCTTTTCTTCACGTATTCTTACAAGTTCACGAATCTTGTCATATGTCTGAGTAATTACTTTCTGTCCTGAAATACCTGCATCAACGATCATGATCGTTACTTTATCAAGGAGCGGCAAATAATACTCGATTGTCTGCAATGGGACAGACGGATTGAGGGCGATTCCAGCTTTACATCCCAATGCTTTAATTTTATTTATTGTTACAAAGGCATCTCCTTCGATACAATCTGTATGTGGAGTTATATATGCCGCTCCTGCTTCTGCAAATACTTCCAGATAATCCTGGGGATGCTCAATCATTAAGTGAGCATCCATCGGTGTTTTTACTCTGTCTTTCAGAGCTGCCAGAAAATCTGGTCCAATTCCAAAACTTGGTACATAAACACCATCTTTAATATCCATATGAAGGAAATCAGATTTTTCATCAATAATTTTAATCTGTCTTTCCATATCGAACATATCACAGCACCCGACTGATGGGGCAATCATTAATTTTCTTTCCATAATGTCTCCTTACAAAACCTAGTCTTCAAAATCATAATGGAAGATAACTTTAATTGCTTCTTTTGCTGCCATGGCATCAAAACCTTTTTCATATTCAGAAAGGCCTAATCTATGTGTGATTAATGGTTTAACTTTGATCTGTCCGGATTCTAACAGGCGAATTGCATTTCTCCATGATGTAGAATCATAAGCCATATGTCCAATGAGGCTCTTGTTCCATGATGTGATATCGTTGATAGAGAATTCTAATGGTTTGAATCCCATACCTACGCGAACGATTTCTGCATTTGGTCTGGTCATTTCAATCGCCTGTTTTAAAGCGATATTAGCACCAGAACATTCAATAACTAATCCTAAGTTATCTCTTCCACAGATTTCTGTGCATCGTTTTACAACATCTTCTTTAGAACCATTGACAACATGAGTTGCACCTACTTCTAAAGCAACAGGGAAACGTGTTTCTACGTCTTCATCAAGACCAACCATAACAATGTTTACTGCTCCCATGATTTTTGCAATCTGTACTGAGAATAATCCAAGAGGACCTGTACCAAATACAACAACATCCTGTCCTGGTAATAAATGAGCCTGCTGTGCAACTGCTTTATAAGCATTACAAATAGGATCTAAAACTGCTGCTTCTTCATATTCCACACCTTCTGGAATTTCCCAGATTGCATGTTTATGAATTCTTAAAATTTCACCTGGGACTTTACAGTATTTAGAAAATCCACCGCCCCATGTATTGTTATCTAATCCGAGATTTACTTTTTCTTCACAGCAAAGGAAATCTCCCATTTCACAAGCCGGGCAAACACCACATACATGTGCGCTATTATCAGAAACAACTCTCTGTCCAACTTTCCAGTCTGTTACCTTTTCACCGACTTCAACAATTTCACCTGCAAATTCATGTCCACGGATAGAATTAAATTCATCAGAACCATTATCAACTCTCCAGTGTTTCATATCTGCACCACAAATGGCAGCTGCTTTAATTTTAATGATAATATCTTCTGGCCCACAAGTTGGTTCTGGAACATCTGCCATTGTGTAACCACCAAATTCCTTACCATATCTTACAATTGCCTTCATATTTTACCTCCAATATAATTGTTTAAAATACCTTTTCGTTTCTCCAACATCTTTATTCGAAAGCGCTTTCTTTATTTGATGTCTTTATTATAAACCCACTTTTTCTGTGAGTCAAACATTTTATGTCTGTTTTACAGATATTCATTAATTTTTCACAGATTTATTGTTTTGTTTTCTCGCATTTTGGAGATAAACACTTTTTATTTTTGTGCATATTTACTATAAACTTTTTGATTTTAAAGATTTTTATTTTTGATTTCAAGATTTTATACATTAATTTTTCTGTGTAATAAAAAAAGAAACCGGAACTCTGTGAAACATCACAAAATTCCAGTTTCCTGTTTTAATTTTATCCTGATTATTTTTCACTATGAATGTTTAAAATCGCTCTTATCCCTATTCATCTCCGCGGAATATAATTTCTCCGGTCTTTTCATCCATACTTTCCACAATTGCCAAAGATTCCAGATGTGTTCTCTGACGCAGTAAATCTCCTCCTGGCTGGAAACCTTTTTCAATAACAATTCCGGCTCCTACTAATTCTGCTCCTGAATCCTCTACCAGCTGTGCCAGCCCTTCCAGAGCTTTTCCATTTGCCATAAAATCATCGATCAAAAGGACTTTGTCCCCTTTCCCCAGAAATTCTTTGGCAACAATAATATCATATACTCTTCCATGAGTAAAAGATTCTACCTTGGTTGTATAAACGTCTCCGGCAATATTCTTTGTCTGAGTTTTCTTTGCAAATACAACCGGTACATCAAATACTTCTGCAACAACACAGGCAATACCTATCCCTGAAGCTTCAATTGTGAGAATCTTTGTAATCTCTTCACTTTCAAAACGACGCTTGAATTCCTTGCCTATCTCTCGAAATAACTTTACATCCATCTGATGATTCAGGAAACTATCTACTTTCAGGACATTTCCTTCTTTCACCTTACCATCCTTGCGGATTCTGTCTTTTAATAACTGCATCCCACAGCCTCCATGCTCTCTCATAATTTTATATTTTTTTGTTTATAATTGTTTTTATTTTACCTATTTTCATCAATGATTTCAAGTGTTCCATGCACTTCTTCCAGATAATCAAAATCTTTTAATTCCAGGGCATTTAAAACAGGATATGTTTCCACCTTATGTTTATATTTCATAAGAATTTTCTTTCCGCCCTGATCTCCCTTTAATTCCTTCAGTTCCTTAAAATATTTTCTGGAAAACCATACGGGATTTCCTAAATCCTCCTGAAAAGAAACACAACCGAGATTACTCTCTTTCCGTTCCATATAACTTAGAAATTCTTCTGCTGTTTTTTCCGTAAAATATGGTTGATCGGCTACATAAAACGCACACGCATCAGAAGAATCTGCCGCAGAAACTCCCGCCTTTATAGTCCAGGAAATTCCTTTTACACTATCTGGGCAATATATGGTTTTTAACGGCCATTTCTCCAGTTCTCTTAATATTTCTTTATGCTGACTGACTACGATGATCTGCCAGTCAGAATGTCTGCTGCATATGCGAACAAGCTTGTCCAGCAAATGCTGATACATTGGTTTTCCCAAAAAAGGATATAACAGTTTATTGGAACCAAATCTTCGGCTGTTTCCAGACGCCAGATAAATAATACTTACTTTCATTCCTTTTCCAAAAGACCCATGGCTATTTTCTCACTGGTAATCGGCAGTTCACGGAACCATACTCCTGTAGCATTAAATATTGCATGAGCAAGTGCTGGCGACGGAGTATTAATAACAATTTCACCAATGGATTTTGCACCAAACGGTCCTGTTTCCTCATAACTGCTTTCAAATTCCACACGAAGTTTTCCCATATCCATTCTGGTAGGAATCTTATACTGCATGAAAGAGTTATTCTTCATCTGACCTTTTTCTGTATAGGTGATATCTTCATACAAAGCCATTCCAATTCCCTGTACAAGACCGCCTTCCACCTGGACTTTTGCAAGATTTGGATTTATCGGTGTTCCACAGTCTACCACAGCTACATAATCCAGGATTTCAACGTGCCCGGTTTCCTTATCCAGCTCAATTTCAACCATTCCAACCATAAAAGGCGGCGGTGAAACAGGAGAACTGTGACTTTCTGTTACCTGTAATGCTTCATTATTTCCACACATGGAAGCTGTTGCAATATCTACCAGAGATATTTCCTTTCCGCTTTCCGGATGAAAAACCTTTTTGCCGTCAAATTCCAATTGTCCTGCAGGAATTTCCAATTTCTCACCTGCCAGATTCAAAATTTTCTGTTCCAGTTTCTGACATGCAATCTCTACTGCCTTTCCAGTAACATACATAGTACTGGATGCATAAGATCCAGAATCATATGGAGACGTATCTGTATCTGCTCCACACACGATAATATCATCCGTAGAACAGTTTAAACACTCTGCTGCCACCTGAGCAAGAGTAGTATCACATCCTGTCCCCATATCAGCTGCTGCTATTGATAATGTATATATACCATCATCATTTATCTTAATAGTTGCAGATCCTACATCCACTGCTGATATACCAGAGCCCTGCATAGCCATGGAAACACCTACACTTCTAACTTTATCATTTCCCATATCTTTTGACGGATATTTTTCATTCCAGTCAATCATCTGCTTAGCACGTTCCATACAGCGATCCAACGCACAGCTATTTGTTTTTTCTCCATAATAAGCCGGCATAATCTGACCTTCTCTGACCATGTTCATTTCTCTTAATCGAACCGGATCCATTCCCAGTTTTGCTGCAAGTTCACTGACGGCAGATTCCACTGCAAAAATCCCCTGGGTAGCCCCATATCCACGATATGCACCTGCAGACATGGTATTAGTATAAACCACATCATAGGAAAATCTGTGAGCTTCCAGATTTCCATACAGAGGAATGGATTTATGTCCGGACAAGCCAACCGTTGTTGGTCCATGCTCTCCATAAGCTCCCGTATTGGACAATGTATATAAATCGATGGCTCTGATATGCCCATCTTTATTTGCACCAACCTTTACTTTTACTTCCATCTCATGCCTTGGACTGGATGCAATCTGAGATTCTTCTCTTGTAAAGATCATTTTTGATGGTTTTCCTGTCTTCCATGTTACAAATGCAGGAAATACTTCTGCTACAACGGTCTGTTTTGCGCCAAATCCTCCTCCGATTCTCGGTTTCGATACACGAATTTTAGATTTTGGAATTCCAAGAGCATTGGATAATATTCTGCGGGCATGAAATACAATCTGCGTAGAACTTAATACATTCAGTCTTCCATATTCATCCATATAACAATATGTGCGGAACGTTTCCATCATTGCCTGCTGATTTGCCTTTGTATGATAGGTCTGTTCTACCACCACATCACAATCAGCCAGCACCGCCTGAACATCTCCATCATGACTCTCTCCACAGGCACACAAATTTCGTTTATTATCTGCACCTACCGGACAAAGTGCTTTCCAGTCATCTTCAGGATGCACCAGCGGCTCCTGATCTTTCGCCTTATGCAGATCTAATACAGCTGGAAGGATCTCATAATCTACACGAATCAGTTTTAATGCCTTATCCACACAGCTTTCATCTTTTCCGGCAACAATAGCCACAGGATCTCCTACATAACGAACATGACGATCTAAAATAAGCCTGTCATAAGGACTTGGTTCCGGATAAGTCTGACCTGCCATGGTGAATCTTTCTTTTGGAACATCTTCCCATGTATAAACAGCTTCTATTCCAGGAATTTTTTTTGCAAAATCTGTTGAGATATTCCGAACAATTGCATTTGCATGAGGGCTTCGCAATACTTTTACAATCAGACAATCTTTTGGAACTTTATCATCTACAAAGACCGGCTTTCCTGTAACCAGCGCCATGGCGTCTTTTTTCATGATCGGCTGATTTACTGTTTTCATAAAGCACCTCCCTTTTTCTTATATTCTAAAAAGTCCATTATTCCTCTTAACTGACCTTCATATCCAGAGCATCTGCATAAATTTCCTTCCAGATATTCTTTGATTTCTTCTTCCGACGGATCTGGATTTTCACGGAACAAAGCAATCGCATTCATAATCATACCAGGATTACAAAATCCACACTGTTCTGCACCCTGATTTGCTATAAATGTCCCAAACTCCCTGGCTTCCTCCTGAAGTCCTTCTAAAGTGTCGACTTTACATCCATCTGCCCGTGCAGCCAGAAGTGAACATGACAATACCGGCTGATCATTTAAAAATACTGTACAAAGTCCACAATTGGATGTTTCACATCCTCTTTTTACACTATAACAGCCATGCTCTCTTATAAAATCAATGAGCAGCATATCAGGATGAATTTCCGCTTCTGTTCTTTTCCCATTTAATATGACTGAAATCTTCATATCTATTCTCCGCTCCTTTCATCCAGCAGTTGTTTTAAACCTCGTCTGATCAAAACCTCTGCCAGACGCTTTCGATAATCTGCTCCGGCACGCATATTGCTTCCGTAAACGGTCTCCTCTGCTGTCTTTCCTGCCAGTTTTTCCAATCCATCACATTCCATGATATCTTTCCAGTTTTCCGGGAGACTAAGTTTCACTGCCCGCCCAGGTCTGGCTCCCAATACAACATGACACTGCTCTTCTTCCATAGATATAGCACAAGTCAGTACAGGAAAATCTGTTTTTGTATTCCGATAAGAAAGATATACACAGGAAAGTGGCTTTTTCTTCACAATGATCCTTACTAAGATATCATTATTACACTTCTGTTGTGCAAATTCCTGCAAAGATATTATTCCTCCATGATATAATTCCACATAGCTGTCAAAGGCAAGAAAACATGTCAGGACATCTGAAAAACCAAATCTTCCAAAAATACTTCCTCCAACTGTTGCCAGGTTACGAAACTGCACTCCCACAATACTTCGAACACATTCTTTTACAGCACCATGGCTCCACTGGTTCAATCCCTGATGAATCTCAATCTGCCGAAGAGTAACCATTGCCCCAATGGAAAATTCATCCTCTGTCTCTTCAATCTGATCCAGTCCAAGTCCTGATAAATCTACTGCTTTTTGTACCGTCCGATTACTCATCTTAAGCCAAAGCATTCCCCCAAGTATACAGGTACTCTTCTTTTGATTCAGCTCATATGCCTGTTCAAGACTCTGTGCCTTAACATATTCCTTGATTTTTAACATACCGTTTCCTTTCATTCCCACATAGCCGAAAAAAGAAGTACTTAAAAAAGTACTTCTCCCTCTCAGTTCTTATGAAATAATTTTACTATATGACACATTTATTGTCAATTTATGCGATGTTATTTACCACTGAATTTTCAACCATTTCCAGAAAATACCGATGAACCGTCAGATCCTTTGAAAGTTCCGGATGAAATGCAGTTACCAGCTGATTTCCCTGCTGTGCTGCTACAATATGTCTATCAACTTCCGCAAGAACCTTTGTATCTGATCCTGTTTCTTCTATATAAGGTGCCCGGATAAAAGTCATAGGAATTTCTCCGGAATCTCCAAAAGAAGCTTCTGTATAAAAACTTCCCAGCTGTCTTCCATATGCATTCCGAACAGCCTGAATATCCATAGTTGCCAAATGCATTCGACTATCATTGTCAATCTTTTTTGCCAAAAGCAGCAGCCCTGCACATGTTCCAAATACAGGAAGCCCTTCTTCGATTTTTTCTTTGATCAGATCATACAGATCCAGTTCTCTAAGCAGCTTTCCAATGACAGTACTTTCTCCTCCAGGAATAATCAGTCCATCCATCGGAGTTTCCAGATCTTTCTTCTGGCGAATTTCAAAAGCTTCTGCTCCAAGCTGTTCCACCATCTGTTCATGTTCAATAAAAGCTCCCTGTAATGCCAGTACACCAATCCGCATGACTATTTCCCTCTTTCTGCCATTAAAAGTTCAATTTCCTGCTCATTGATTCCTACCATTGCTTCTCCCAGATCTTTAGACAGTTCTGCAAGAAGTTTTGCATCTGTATAATTTGTTACTGCCTGAACAATTGCTGCTGCACGTTTTTCAGGATTTCCGGATTTAAAAATTCCAGAACCAACAAATACACCTTCTGCTCCAAGCTGCATCATCAACGCTGCATCTGCAGGAGTTGCAACTCCACCTGCTGCAAAATTTACAACCGGAAGTTTCTTGTTTTCATGAACATACTGAACCAGATCGTATGGAACCTGAAGTTCTTTTGCTGCATCAAATAATTCATCTTCTGCCATAGATGCAATTCTTCGAATCTCAGACTGCATCATACGCATATGACGAACTGCCTGAACCACATCTCCAGTTCCTGGTTCTCCTTTTGTTCTAATCATTGCTGCACCTTCATTAATTCTTCTCAGTGCTTCTCCCAGATCTTTCGCTCCACACACAAAAGGTACATCAAATGCAGTTTTATCAATATGATATTTATCATCTGCCGGTGATAATACTTCACTTTCATCAATATAGTCAATTTCTATTGCCTGCAGAATCTGAGCTTCTGCAAAATGTCCAATTCTGCATTTTGCCATAACAGGGATAGAAACTGCTTCCTGAATTCCCTGAATCATCTTTGGATCACTCATACGAGATACTCCACCTGCGGCACGGATATCAGCCGGAATACGTTCCAGTGCCATAACTGCACATGCTCCTGCTTCTTCCGCAATTTTTGCCTGTTCCGGTGTAGTAACATCCATGATTACTCCACCCTTTAACATCTGTGCCAGATTTTTATTTAGCTCAAATCTATCATTCTTCATAATTATAATCTCCTATTTTGTGTATAAATATTCTGTAAATTTTTCAAGTAGCCCTGCTGTCATTTTAAATCCAAGCGCCGTTAATGTTTCTTCCAGTGCTGCCATTACCGCTATCATATCCGGTATATTGGCACTTGCACCCATATGTCCGATTCGGATAACTTTTCCTTCCAGCTCCCCAAAAGAACCAGCAAGCATAATCCCATGCTTCTCAGTCATTCGATTCAAAATATCTTCTGCCTTGATTCCATCTGGTACATCAAACACAGTAACTGTATCAGAGTAACCACTTTCCAGATGAAGTTTAAGTCCGGCTTCCTTCAATGCCTCTCTTGATGCCACGGCAATCTTATGGTGACGGTCATATAAGTCCGAATCATTTTTAATATTCTCCATAGCCGCGCCAAGACCATATATGTCACTGATTGGCATGGTATATGGAAACCAGAGATTTTTATAGTAATCTTTAAAAATCGTCAAATTGCAGTAAAAAGATGCAATCGATGTTTTTCTGTTCTCCATAGCCTTCTTTGCAGTCTCACTTATGGTTACAAAAGTCAAACCCGGAGGTGCTGAAACTGCTTTCTGTGATCCTCCACATAAAAGATCAATTTGAGCTTCATCAACATTCACCTTGTTTCCAAACATTCCAGATACGGAATCTACAACTGTCATAATTCCATAGGATTTCAGCAATGGACAAATCTTATGTATGTCATTTAACATTCCGCTTGGGGTGTCACAATGAACCACTGTTGCATATTTAAAATCGTGATGGTCTTTCAAATATTCTTCCAGTTTTTCCACATCAATTTCATTTAAATAATCAGTTGTATACAACGTTGGTTCTCCGCCATACATAGATACAAAATCAGCAAATCCTTTTCCATAAATTCCATTATCAAGAACCAGAACTTTATCTCCCGGTTCCGTCATAGATGCACATGCCGCCTCAAGTCCAAGAATTCCCTCTCCACTTAAAATGATAGTTTCATTTTCAGTATGAAGCAGTTCACTGATCATTTCACATATTTTCTTATATTCATCAAAGAAAACAGGATCCAGATCAGCATTTGTCGTAGAACGGCTTCTTGCCAGGCGAACATTTTCCGGTACCTGTACCGGACCAGGTGTCATGATTTTATACATGTGCTGCCTCCATTCTGTTAACAGCAATCTCTACAGGACGAACAACAATAAGTACAACAACTGCTGCAACTACAATCTGAACAACGTTTCCAGGAATTGATGCTACAGGAGCTACCCAGTTACCATAAATGATAATTTCAGCAATATAATATCCGACAATTTTAATAATCAGTGCCAAAACTAAAGATATAACTTTCCAAGAATATTCTTTGTGCTTTTCGCTGATTGCACCAACAACATATCCCATAACACCAACGATGACAAAAGTAAACGGTGCCCATGCAGTCCATCCGGATAACAGGTCAAACAATCCCATACCAATTCCTCCGGCCAGCATTCCTGTTTTTCTTCCAAATAACATTGCCATTAAAAACAATGGTACATTTCCAAGATGGATTAAACCTCCATTTGCTGCAATAGGCAGTCTAACGTTTACAAAAGCTGTAAATACATAAGTTAACGCTATTGCCATCCCAGTAACTGCTAAAAACTGGATTTTCTCTTTCTGATTCATTTTTATACCCTCTTTCATTTTTCTTGTTAATTTAAGTGCACTTTGACTTTGTGCTTATTAATGTAATAAATGTTTGGCATATTTGAAACATCCAGTTTTTATAAATTTAATGGTGCCAGTTTTGTTTTTTCTTCTCAACTATTCGTTTTTCCTAGTAAATCACTAGATTTTTTCTGGATTTTTTATCCACCCTTTTCTTCCTGGTCCTTTGAAAAATCCACTGTTAAATCCTGCATTTCCTCTATTACATTCAGATACCATCAGCTGTATCCTGAATGTAAAATCATCCCAGTCTAATATAGTAAAAGGATGCTCTTCCGTTGCAAGAATCGTTGTAATTCCTTTTCTATATAATGGATATTCTCCTTTATAACCCTTTCTCTTCAGCTTCAGATCCAGATTTTCCCGTTTACTTTGAATCTGCTGATTCATTCTTTCTCCATAGTCCCGTTTAGGATAAGCAGATGATGCTGCCTGGATTTTTTCATAAATGCAATGGTACAGCGGCTCTCTTTTTGGTGAAAGCATTTTTTTAGACAAAAAATTTTCTATCTTCCTAAAAGGAAACATCCTGTACACCTTAAGTAATTTTACAAATTCCATGTCTCCAGCCTCCAAAGCAAGCCGTTCCATACATGTTATACCTTCATAGGTTGCAGGATATCTGTCATCCAGAGGTTCTCTGATTGGTGACCAGTGACGAAACGGTGCAAATTCTATCAGCCCCATAAGTTCCTTTTCCAGCGAATTACATACATCATCTCCAAGATACTCATATTTCTCATATATGGTACCTACCATATAGACCAGCTGCCTCCATTGCTCCTGCCCTTTTACCCAGAAATGTCCTATTTCATGGTACTGGTAACATTTCAGAATCTGATGGATTTCTTCAAACCATATGGTACATACATTCTCTGTTCCCTGATAAAGGATCAGTACATATCTCCCCTTTTCTTTGATCAGCTGTGCCTGCAGCTCCTCCTTATAATCCGATAGAAATTCCCCTGACATTCCTGCGTTTTCTAAAACTAAATAACATTCCAGCGCATCATTCATCATATAGGGAATATATATACCAGAAGAATCATTTTTATTGGTACATAATTCCAGTACCTGATACTTTATAATTTCCGCCAGTCTAAAAAACTCCGGAGACATATCTGGCTCCAGTCCTGCTAGATATTTTTCTAATTCTTCCCAATCTTTGTTCATAAATTTCCTTTTATTCCTCTACTCCGTTTTTTTCACAGATATCCTGAAGACAGCACTGATCACAATGTGGTTTTGTCCGCGCTGTACAGATATCCCTGCCATGATAAACCAGACGATGGCAGAAATCACTGCCTTCTTCTGGAGGAATAATATCCCATAATGCCATTTCAACCTTTTTAGGTTCTTTTATCCCATCTACTAGTCCTATACGATTCACAAGACGTATGCAATGAGTATCTGTAACGATTGCCGGTTCTCCAAATACATTCCCCATAATCAGATTTGCACTTTTCCTTCCAACCCCCGGAAGTTTCAGCAGAGATTTAAAATCCGTTGGTATATTCCCGCCATATTCATCCCGTAATATTCTCATACATTTGCTGATATCTCTTGCTTTACTTTTACCTAGACCACATGGTCTGACAATCTCTTCAATATCCTCTGGTTCCGCTGCAGCCAAAGCTTCCACATCCGGGTATTTTTCATAAAGATCTTCTACCACCACATTAACTCTGGCATCAGTACATTGAGCTGCCAGCCTTACACTGACCAGAAGCTTCCATGCCTGATCATAATCCAGAGTACATCCGGCATCCGGATATTCTTTTTTCAAACGATCAATAACTTCCAATGCTAATTCTTCTTTTGTCATAACCAACAATTCCTCTCTATTCCTTTTAAAACAACAAAGCGGACAAGTCCGCTATCAACTCCCTGTATCCCTCAATTATGAGGGACTTGCTCCGCTTTGCGTGCCGATGTGTGGCAGTTTTAGCTGCTTTCCTTTGCACATCGTGCACATCTGCGCGAAGCGTTTTTTATTACATAGGAAATTCAAAAGAATTTCCTATGTAATAAAAAAAATACTTTGGATACCATTATATCATCCTTTTGATATCCAAAGTACATATATTCACAACCTATACAAAACAAACTTTACTGATTTTCCGGCAGCACAATATTTAGAATAATTGCCACAAAAGCTGCAGGAACGATTCCTGATCCTCCAAATATTAACTGTATATAATATGGGAAAGTACTTGTTGCTGCTGCTGTTGATCCAATTCCATATCCTAAACCTAATGCTACAGAAACAATGGTAATCTCTCTGGCTCCCATTGGATTCTTGGTAATCAGCTGAATACCAGAAACAACAATAGACGCAAACATCATTACGGCAGCTCCACCAAGAACAGACTGTGGCATAATGGATACAATAGCTGCGATTTTAGGGCAAAATCCACAGAGAATCAGGAACAATGCACCCATAGACAAAGCCATTCTGTTTACAACCTTTGTCATGGAAACCAACCCAACATTCTGGCTAAAAGATGTATTCGGAAGAACACCAAATAAAGCTGCCAGTGCTGATCCCAATCCATCACAGATTACCCCTCCGGAGAGCTCTGTATCTGTAGGCTCACGATCCATACCGCCTTCAATAACTCCTGAAATATCCCCAACTGTTTCTACTGCAGTTACAATGAACATGATTATAATTGGAAGAATTGCTGCAGGGTCAAAAATCAATTTTATCTCTGAAAGTTTACCAAACCCAATAAAACTCGGCAGAGAAAACCATGCTGCATCTTTAATCTGCTGAAAGTTTACAACCCATGAATATGTATATTCTACGCCTTCAGCATTTACTCCTGTTGTAGGCAGAACAAGAGTCATAATCGCTGCCGCAACATATCCTACTATAATACCAATCAGTACAGAGGCACTGCTGATCATGCTCTTGGAATCGAAAAAGTGTTTTAATACAAGAATCACGATTAAAACCAGACATCCTAATCCTAAGTTATAAGGAGATGCATAATCTGCAACACCATTTCCGCCACAAAGGTAATTAATACCTACACCAATCAGTGAAAGTCCTATTGCCATTACCACACTTCCTGTAACAACCGGAGGGAAAAATTTACGCAAAGGTTTCAAAAAAGCTCCCAGAATTCCTTCAAAAACTCCTCCGATCAGGGAAGCTCCCATGATCGCACCATAACTTAATACTCCTCCACCTAAGGTTGCAATAACACTTTGGAATACTCCCAGAAATCCAGAACTTGTTCCCATGATAATTGGTACTTTTCCCCCACAAGGTCCAATGGAAAACAACTGAATCAATGTTACGATTCCCGCAATTGTCATTGCATTCTGCAGTAACGCAGTTCTCAATTCTGCAAAACCTGCATCCACAGTCAGACCACATGCTCCCATAATAATAATAATTGGGGTCAGATTCCCGACAAACATCGCCATAACATGCTGTAACCCAAGTACAATCGCATTGGAAAGGGGAATTTTCCCTTCAAATTCATAGGGAGATGTATAGCAGATTTCTTCTGATTTTTTTGTCATAATTCTCTCCTCTTTCAAAAAAAAGACCTGTCTAGAACTAATCTAAACTAAGCCTCTTTGCATCAAGTAAAATATAATCTTTTTTATGTAGCGATTATAACAAACTGTTAAAAAATCGTCAAGAAAATTATAATCCCCATCCGAATACACCTCCTGCGTTCTGCGTGCACATCCGCGCGGAGCGTTTTTTATTACATAGAAAATTCAAAGGAATTTCCTATATAAAAAAAGAAAAACGAGTACACCGTTTCTTTCAGTTCTCGTTCTCCTTTAACCATGTATCATTTCACCAACGTTTAAACATTGCGTTGTCGTTATATTTATTATAATAATTTTCTATTAATAAATCAACTCATTTCCTTGTTACCGGTCTGCGATTTGGTTATAATAGAAATAGACTCAAGGAATTATACTCATATTAAAAATATTTTTACCAAATAAATTTTTAAACAGGAATTGGAGGATATTATGGGCGGATTTTTTGGTGTAACTTCAAAACAGGATTGTGTTTTCGATTTATATTTCGGAACAGATTATCATTCTCATTTAGGAACCAGACGTGCCGGTATGGCTGTCTATAGTAAAGATGATGGCTTTGACCGTGCCATTCACAATATCGAAAATGCACCTTTCCGTACAAAGTTTGACAAAGATGTAAATACTATGCATGGATACATGGGAATCGGCTGCATTTCTGATTATGAACCGCAGCCATTGATTGTTCGCTCTCATCATGGAACCTACGCTATTACAACTGTTGGTAAAATTAATAACACCGATGAAATCATTCAGCAGATGTTTCATTCAGGACACACTCATTTTCTTGAAATGAGCGGCGGTGACATCAATGCAACAGAATTGGTAGCATCAATTATCAATCAGAAAGACAACCTGATTGAAGGTATCCAATATGCACAGGAAATTATTGACGGTTCAATGACTATTCTGCTGCTGACTCAGAAAGGAATCTATGCTGCAAGAGATAAAATGGGACGAACTCCGGTTGCCATTGGAAAAAAAGATGATGGTTTCTGCCTCTCTTTTGAAAGTTTTGCATACCTGAATCTTGGATATACAGATTTCCGTGAACTTGGTCCTGGAGAAATTGTTATTATGACACCAGAAGAAGTTCGCACATTGGTTCATCCAGGAAAAGACATGAAAATCTGCACATTCCTTTGGGTGTATTATGGCTATCCTTCTTCATCCTATGAAGGAATCAGTGTTGAGGAAATGCGTTACAACTGTGGTAAAAAACTGGCTCAGCGAGATGACGCTTCCCCTGATACCGTTGCAGGTGTTCCCGATTCGGGAATTGCCCATGCCATTGGATATGCAAATGAATCCGGTATTCCATTTTCCAGACCATTTATTAAATATACTCCAACCTGGCCTCGTTCTTTTATGCCAACGATCCAGAGCAAGCGAAATCTTATTGCAAAAATGAAACTGATACCGGTTCATGATTTAATCCAGAACAAAAGTCTCTTATTAATTGATGATTCCATCGTAAGAGGAACTCAGCTTCGTGAAACAACAGAATTTCTTTATCAGAGCGGTGCAAAGGAAGTTCATATTCGTCCTGCATGTCCACCATTATTGTATGGCTGCAAATATTTAAACTTCTCTCGTTCATCTTCTGAAATGGATCTGATTACTCGCCGAATTATCAAGCAGATTTCCGGAGATTACAAAAATGTTCATCTGGATGCTTATGCAAACCCTGATACACCGGAGTACCAGGCAATGATCAATGAAATCTGTAAACAATTGAATTTCACTTCCCTTCGCTATCATCGTCTGGATGACATGATTGAATCTGTTGGACTTGATCGAAGCAAGTTATGCACTTATTGCTGGGACGGTAAAGAATAAAAATAATAAAAACGCTTATCTTTCAAAACATGAGAGATAAGCGTTTTCTAATATCTGATCTATTATTTTCTATCAAAAATCTTACTTACAATAAGACATAAGATAATGGTAATTACCATATCCGGTAAAGTATTTCCAACGATGATGTCTACAGTCATAAGATAGCGATACACAGCAAATCCTATAACCCAGACAATCATATCCGGAACACTGACTGTTTTTTTGCTATTATCACGATCCATTAAAAAGAAGTTTGCAATCTGAATAGCAATCATTGGTGCAAATACAGAACCGATCAAATATAAAAAGTTTGTAATATTGTCCATTGGATATACAATGGCAGCAATTGTACCAATAACAGTAGCAACAACTGCAACCCCTTTTCCATTGATTCCTGATACAATTGTCTCGCTGGAAATACCTGCAGAGTATGCATCAAGGAATGTGGTTGTTACTGTTGAAAAGATGATGATCAGCAATCCTGCGATTCCAAGGCCTGCTTTTACCATGATTTGCGCAATATCATACTCTCCTGTGTAAATAGCTGCACCCATTCCAATCACATACATCCAGCTACTGACAAGTCCATAAACAACTGCACTGACTGCTGTTGCTTTTACAGGCTCTTTGGCTTCTCTTGTATAATCACTGATCAACGGAAGCCATGATAAAGGCATTGCAACAGAAAGCTCCACAGCTGCACCAAAAGTCATGCTATCATCCATAGCAGCTTTGACCACTCCCTGGTCAAAGAAAATAACTTTACAGAGAATCAAAGTAAGAATAAATAATGCCGTCATAGCAACAGTATTGATTTTCCCTAAATTTGTAATTCCAACAACGATCCAGAGAATAATCAAAGCACCAATTACAAGACACCAGATCCATCTTCCAATATTCAGTGCCCCATTAGCTGCCAATGCTCCATCATAAATCATAATAGCAGTCCATCCAACCAGCTGCAGCACATTTAAAAACGCAAACAGCAGACTGCCCTTCTGTCCAAAGCTCATTTTTACTGTTTCCATGGCACTTTTGCGGACTTTTCCACCAATAACTCCTGCCAGAAACAGCATAAGACATCCTATAATATGTCCAATAATAATTGCCTGTAACCCTTTTGAGAATCCAAGAGGTGCCAGATAAGTCCCTGTGAGAATTTCAGCGATGG
The DNA here is from genome assembly GCF_001940315.1 of Anaerostipes sp. 494a. Lineage (NCBI taxonomy): Bacteria > Bacillati > Bacillota > Clostridia > Lachnospirales > Lachnospiraceae > Anaerostipes > Anaerostipes sp. 494a. The sequence goes on from NZ_MJIF01000001.1 coordinate 1,401,252, forward strand.
AAACTCCTGCACCAAACCAGATCAATCCGTTGTCAAATAAAGAAGTTCGTTTTGTGTCCATTATTTTTGTTCCTCCCCAGCCTCTTTTGTATATTCACCTTTTAAATCAAATCCATGATCCATAGGACCACTTCCTGCTCCAAGATCAAGCATTGCTGCCAATGCTCCAGAAATGTAAGCTTTTGCACGTTCTACAGATGTATCCAGATCAAATCCTTTTGCCAGATTTGATGCAATAGCACTGGATAGCGTACACCCTGTTCCATGGGTATTGGAATTATCAATTCTTTTCCCGTAGAACCATTTATATTCTCCATCACGATAGAGAAGATCATTTGCATCATTTAACTGATGTCCGCCTTTACAAAGCACTGCACAATGATATGTTTCACTAATCTTCTTGGCTGCCTCGATCATATCTTCCTCAGAGGCAATCTTCATATCAGATAATACTTCTGCTTCCGGAATATTTGGAGTCAGTATACATGCCAATGGAAACAATTCATCTTTTAATGTTCCAATTGCATCGTCACTAATCAGCTTGGAACCGCTGGTAGCTACCATTACCGGATCCACAACAATATTTTTTGCATTATAAGCTTTTAGTTTTTCTGCTATTTTAATAATTAAAGGACTGGAAGAAACCATTCCGATTTTAACTGCATCCGGATAAATATCTTCAAATACTGCATCCATCTGCTGTCCTAAAAATTCTGGACTTACTTCCATTATTCCTGTTACGCCGGTCGTATTTTGTGCAGTTAAAGCAGTGATTGCACTCATGGCATAAACACCATTGGTAATCATTGTTTTCATATCTGCCTGGATGCCGGCGCCTCCACTGGAATCACTTCCAGCGATTGTTAATGCTGTTTTCATAATCTCTCTTCCTTTCTGCATTAATTTTATACAGCGACATAAAGTGGTGCCCCCAGTTTGCCGCTTTTCTATTTATAGAAAACATTTTCCTATAAAAGAACAGAGTGGACAAGTCCGCTTCAATTTCCTATGTACAAAAAGAAACGGATATGCCGCCATGGGCATATCCGCAAATATTTATCCTGCTATATCCCTACGTTGGCATTATCCACATCAGGTCACGGGTCAAGACTATACAGTCTACTCTCAGCCTGCTTTCTGCAAGCTCCCCTTTCTAATTTATCATTGACATTATATACCCGGAAGCATGGAAATTCAAGGTGATTTTAAATGCCGATCCTTTATAAAGCAAAAACCCCCAGGAATTTTCCTGAGGATCTGCTTTATTTCTTAAATTCTTTTTCCTGATATTTCTTTAATATATGATTGTACATCATACGGACTGCCGGAGCCATAAAGTCTGGATTCATAGTGGCAATTCCTATGATTCGGCTTGCCTCCGGATTAATCGGATAACAATCCACTTCATATGGTATATCATGCATTACCAGTTCCGGCATTAAGCAGATTCCAAAACCTTTTTCCACCAGTGCTATGGTAGAAAGATCATCTACCACATGATAATTGGATTGAACCTGTAAAGAATTTTCCTTAAGAAAATTCTGTATATCTGCATCTGTACTGTCTCTCTGAGTTACAAACTGATAATTTTTCATTTCTTCAATATCCATATATCCTTCTGTCCCAGTCCTTTTGGCTGCTTTAGGAAGAACACACAATAAAGGATCTCTGTACAAAGGCTCTATTGGCAGATCTTTTGCACTGGACACAGATAAAAATCCCAGGTCCACCACACCTTTTTTTATCCAGTAAAACACATCATCATAGGTTCCTTGAAATACTTCTATCTCAATCTCTGCATATCTTTTTCTAAAAGAATGCAGTATCTCTGGCAGCCAGCTGGTACATACACTGGAAAAGACTCCGATTTTTACTTTTCCCTGCTTTAATCCATTTAAATCTGCAATTACCTGCTGAAGACTTTCATCACTGTTTAGTACAGCATTCACATATGGCAGAAGCTGCTCTCCATAGTTTGTCAGCGTTACCCCTGCCTTGCTTCTGGTGAGAACGGAAAAGCCAAGTTTACTTTCCATGGAAGAAATGGTATGGCTGATAGCTGATGGTGTAAGTCCAAGTAAATCTGCTGCTTTATGAAAGCTGCCAACTTCCGCAATTGTCTTAAATACCTGATAGGTAAGTAATGTCATGAAAACTCTCCCTGTTTATCGATTGCATTTATACAGAAGATCTTCCCATCTTCTATCTACTTCTGCCTGGAACTGTTCAATTAAATGTTCATTTCCTGGTTTAAATAAATGTTTGAATCTTCCCTGTGGTCTTAGAAAATCTTCAATTGGAAGTTTTTTCTTTGGTTCATATGTCAGATTCCATTTTCCATGGTCTACCTCAAACATTGGCCAATAGCATGTTTCTACTGCCAGACGGCAGATTTCCATAATATCCTCTGTATTATAACGCCATCCTCTTGGACATGGTGTCATAATGTTCAGGAAACTTGCTCCTTCTGTATAAATAGCTTTTTCTGCTTTTTTATGTAAGTCATTAAAATTTAATGTAAATGTACTCTGTCCTACATAGGCAACATCATGATCTGCAATAATACTTGCCAGATCTTTACGATTCTGCATCTTACCATTTGACTGGGTTCCTGATGGTGTTGTTGTAGTATCTGCAAACATAGGTGTTGCAGAGGAACGCTGAATACCTGTATTCATATACGCACCATTATCATAACATACATATACCATATCATGTCCACGTTCCATGGCACCAGACAAAGACTGGAATCCGATATCATAGGTTCCGCCATCTCCACCAAACGCAATAAATTTATAATTAGCATCTTCTGGTAATTTTCCACGTTTTTTTAGCGCTTTATATGCTGTTTCCACACCACTTAAAGTAGCTCCTGCATTTTCAAATGCATTATGAATGTAACTGTCTTCCCATGCTGTATATGGATACATGAAAGAAGACACTTCCAGACATCCCGTTGCGTTGGCGATTACTGCATGATCTCCTTCATGCAGTGAACGCAATACTGCACGCACTCCAATAGTAGCTCCGCATCCGGCACACATACGATGCCCTGGTGCAAGACGCTCCGGTTTATTCATCATTTCTTTTATATTATAACTGCTCACAGCGATCCTCCTATTTACGTAATCCGATGTACTTAAACTGCTCGACTTCTTTTCCATTTTCTACATGATCTTCTAATTCAGCAAAAATATCATATACATTCTGCACTGTAAAATCACGCCCTGCCAGCCCGTAAATGTAATTGACAGTATCAATCATAATCTTCTTTCGGAAAAGGCCTGCGGTTACTTCGCTTCCTAAAGGTCCGCCGTTTCCATTGTAGCTTTCTGTACGATCCATAATAGCAACAGCTTTTGCATTTTTCAATGCATCTGCCAGCTCGTCTGCCGGGAATGGACGGAATACGCGAAGTTTAATAACTCCAACTTTCTTTCCTTCTGCTCTTAAATCATCCACTGCCTGTTTTGCAGTTCCTGCGGCAGATCCCATGATCAGCATAATATAATCTGCATCTTCCGTCTTGTATTCTTCAAATAATCCATAACTTCTTCCGGAAATTTTTTCAAATTCTGCGGCAACCTGTAAAATAACTTCTTTAGCATTTTCCAGAGCAATTTCCTGATTCTTCCTTGCTTCCATTGCATAATTGGTTACTGAATAAGGTCCTACAGCAACTGGTTTCCCTGGATTTAATAAAAATTCTTCCGGTCTATATTCTCCAACAAAGTCTTTAACTTCCTGATCTTCCAGCAATTCAATATTTTCCACTGCATGGCTTGTAATAAATCCATCCTGACAAATCATAATCGGAAGATGTACATCAGCATTTTCCGCAATTGGATATGCCTGGATAAAGTTATCATAAGCTTCCTGGTTATTTTCTGCATAAATCTGGATCCACCCGGTATCTCTTGCACCCATTCCGTCTGAATGGTCACAGTTAATATTAATAGGTCCTGATAATGTACGGTTAACCAGTGCCAGTGCAATCGGCATACGATTGGATGCCGCCAATAATAATTCTTCCCACATAAGGGCAAGACCTGCAGAAGATGTAGCTGTCAGTGTTCACGCTCCTGCTGCTTCTGATCCAATGGCTGCACTCATGGCTGAGTGTTCACTTTCCACTGGAATAAATTCTGTGTCAACTGCCCCATTTGCAATATAGGTTGATACCATCTGAGGAATTTCTGTCGATGGTGTAATTGGGAATGCAGGCATAACATCCGGATTAATCTGACGGATTGCGTAAGCCACCGCCTCATTACCTGACATACGATCTTTTTTTGCCATCTTATCTTCCCTCCTTCATTTCAATTGCATAGAAAGGACATGCTTTTGCACAAATTCCACATCCTTTACAATGGTCATAATCAAATTCAACTCTTTCACCATCTTTTAACGGTATACTGGAATCAGGACAGACCATAGAACAAACCAGACAATCCCTGCACAAATCTTTGTTGAGAATCGGTGTTCTTGTTCTCCATTCACCGGTATTAAAATATTTAGAAGTTCCCCCAGCAAACATCATCAGACCTTCTGTCAGTTCCTGATGAGGAGTCTGCTCATTAATCTTATGTATATCTGTTCTCATATTTTTTCTCCATTTTTTCTATCATTTTTCCTGTTTATTAATCATTCATAAGCCGTTATTCTTATAGTCTATAACACATCTTTCAATGTTTCATATGTCATTTCCAGTGCCTGCATGTTTCCTTCGATGACTTCCGGTTTCTTTGCAAATTTATGCTGATATGAAACTCTCATTTCGGATATGAAATCCTCTTTTTTCATGATACCGCTGACTGCAACTGCTGCTGCAAGCATTGGTGAATTTGGAAAGTTTTTACCTAATGCTGCTACAGAAATCTTTCTGGCGTCTACGGTATACACATTTCCTGTATATCCATTTAAAAACGGTTTTATCTCTTCCGGTTTTTTTGGTGTGTTAACAATAATTGCTCCTTCTTCCTTTAATCCTGCAGTTACATCTACAGAATGAAGTAATGTTTCGTCTACTACAACTACCAGCCCTGGTGTGTAGATATTAGAATGCACTCGAATCACTTCATCGCTGATTCTGTTATAAGCAGTAATCGGGGCTCCCATTCTTTCCGGTCCATATTCCGGGAATCCCTGTACATATTTTCCTGTTTTAAATGCCACATCTGCTAAAAGCAGGGCTGCCGTTTTAGCACCCTGTCCGCCACGTCCATGCCATCTGATCTCAAGTCCGTTGTTCATGGTTACTTTTCTCCCTTTTCATTTTTCTTTTTTATTCTGTAATGAATTATTTTCACGTTCAAGTTGTACTTTTTTCAGCAATTCCTATTATATTACAAAATCCCACATTATAACTTGAAAATATGAATATATTTCATCATAAAGTTGAATTATTTTCATCAATGTTATAAAGCTTTTCTGAATCAGAAAAAAGCGACAGCCTCAGAGCTGTCGCTTTTAGATTATTATTTTTTATCAACCCAAATCCATAGCCGGTACATGATATATCCCCAGATTAAAAATAAAGTGATTAGTACCCACATAGGAACCGGACTCGTATAATAATTTCCATTTACATATTTCGCAAACTGTGGAATATCCGCATAATAGTAGGCACCTGCACCAAAATCAAGAGAATCAATCAGCCCTAAATGCCTGCTCATAATATAAATTCCATAAATAACTGCAAAAATAAAACTTCCTATACAAAATCCATTACATATTTTTATATATACAGGCGTTTTCTTTTCGTTCTTCATATTCCTTCCTCCTATGCTGCAATATTTGGAAGAGGGAAGAAATGTCCGGAAAGTAAAACCCATACTACTATAAATGTCAAAACAATATTAAATATTTGTCCTATCACATATAAAGTTAATGGTTTCCCACCTTGCATCTGCTCTTTAATTTCACGGAGATTTGTATCCAATCCAATACTGGTAAATGCCAGCACAAATGCCCAGTTTTTATACTGATCTAACACACTATTAATTGCAGCAACTTTTTCCTGACCTGCCAGTGGCTGTACTATAAAGGATGCAATCAGGGAAGCTGCAAAAAATCCTAAAATAAACTTTGGAAGACGATACCAGATTTCAGCAGCTGTAATTTTACGTTCTTTCTGATCTCCTTTTTCAACATGTGCTGTAAAAAACACTGCAACTGCAAATGCAATAAATCCAATAAGGATATTCTGAATAGATTTTACTAAAACTGCAGATGTCTGTCCAAGCTGCCCCAGTGCAGTTCCTGCTACAGTTACAGCTCCAGTAGAGTCTACGGTTCCACCGATTAATGCTCCACCCATCAGTCCACCTAAACCGATCGCCTTAATAATGATTGGCTCCAGAACCATCATAAGAACTGTAAAAATAATAGAAATAGATACTGCCAGAGACAAATCCGTCTTTTTCGCCTTACTTGCCGCTCCTGTTGCAATTGCTGCACTTGTTCCACACACAGATGTTGCTGTTGCAAGAGTAATCACCAATGGTTTATTATCTATTTTTAATACTTTTGTTCCAAAAAACCACATGAAAATTATAACAGTAGGTGTTACCAGCCATGCAATTCCTAAGCCATAAAGTCCAAAATTTACAATATTAGAAAATAATACAGAAAATCCCATAATCACTAATCCGGCTTTAATATAAAATTCTGTTTGCACTGCCGGTTTCAGCCAGTCTGGAACACCAATTGTATTTGCAATCACTAATCCAACAGCCAAAGCAAAAAAGGCCCATTCCAAATAACGATTTAATGTGTATTCGGCACTAATTAATCTTACAATTACTGCAAGAGCAAAAATACCTGCATATGCCGGAACATAGGTTTTTGCTGAAGTCCCTCTTAACACATTTCCTACTGTAAATAAAACTCCGAGGACGACTGCTGTTAAAATTAATCTAAAAACCAATCCTGCTGACCAGATGCTTGCTAAGCTGACTCCATTTCCCCATGTATCAAATTTAGCTGCACTGAAATCAAATGCTCCCGTTAAAACTCCCACAGAAGCTGCAATAATGACAATAAAACCAATCCACACTGCCAGCCAGTCTTCTGTATGGAATAACTCCGATGATTTAAATTTTTCTGTTGTTACAATATCGTTCGGTGCTGAAACACCTGTAGCTGCTGTATAACTCATATTCATATCCTCTCTTTTCTCTATTATCCAAAATCAACTTTATTATTTTCTCAAATGCTTTTTATCGTATTCTTTCTGCACATACAACATCGCATTATCTCCTTGATACTCACTTCGCATTTAAATAGTTCCGTCTTTTGCATATTGTATGCCTCCTTTTCATTAATTTTAAAAACAGTAGAAAACAAAAATCAAAGCCCTCAAACATATATCCGAAATTCTTGTTTCCCTGTTATTTGATTTACATTGTTTTCCTATCTGTTTTGTATGAAATGAATTATAACCATAAAATATTCATATGTCAATAGTTTTTTCTAAAAACAAAACTGACAAGTCCGCTATCAGCTCCCTATGTAAAAAAAATAGAAGAGACCTTAAATGTCTCCTCTATGATATATCACCCATATTATTTTATAATTTTTATGCCTCAGCTTCCGGTGCTGCTTCCATATTCTTTGGAAGTATCAAATTCAGAATAACAGCTACCAGAAAGACAACTGCAACACAGTTTTCAGCAAAAACATTTTCCACGATCTGTGGAAAAATACCAAATATTTCAGGAACCTGTGTAAATCCGATTCCAGTACTTAAAGATAATGCAGCAATGGTTATATTTCTCTGAGAATAACCACATTTGCTCATCATCTGCAGCCCGCTGATTACGATTGTTCCAAACATCATAATCGTGCAACCTCCTAATACAGCATCTGGTAAAGTTGCAAGTATCGCACCAAATACCGGGAAAACTCCCGCAAGAATCATGATAACTGCTCCTGTTGCAATAGTAAAACGATTTACAATCTTTGTCATTGCTACAAGTCCTACATTCTGGCTAAATGATGTAATCGGCAGACAGCCGAAAACGGAAGATAATGCACTGATAAATCCGTCACATGCCAAAGACCCGGAAATCTCTTTTTTTGTAACTTCTCTTCCCAGTCCTGAATTGGCCAGTGCCGATGTATCCCCTATGGTTTCCGTCGCTGATACCAAAAAGATAAGTACTACAGAAATAATAGCATTGGCATTAAATTCTGGTTTAAATGGCATAATCGATGGCAATGCTATAATCGATGTATCCTTTATCGCAGAAAAGTCTACAACTCCCATTGCAAATGCTACAATATATCCCACAATCAGTCCAACAAGAACTGACAGCTGCTTCCAATATGATTTTGCAAAAATATTAAAAAGAAGACAGCATAACAATGTAATGGTTCCAAGAATCCAGTTGGTTGCAGAACCAAAAGTTTCACTTCCGCTTCCTCCTCCAAAAGAGGTTGCTCCAACTGATAATAAGGAAAATCCAATTGCTGTTACTACACTGGCAGATACGATTGGAGTAATTATTTTCGTCCAGTATTTAGCAAACAAACCTAAAAATCCTTCTATTATACCACCTACTAAAACTGCCCCGACAATGGCATTATATCCATATGCAGGCCCCACATAACACATAACGGAAACAAAAGTAAAACTGATTCCCATTACAATAGGAAGTCCTGAGCCAACTTTCCATATCGGGAATAGCTGAATTAATGTTCCAATCCCTGCAATAACCATGGCACTTTGAATCAGCATGGCACTTTGTTTTGAATCAAGCCCGCTGGCACCTGCAACAATAAGAATCGGAGCAATATTGGCTACAAACATAGCCAGTATATGCTGCAATCCAAATGGTATTGCTTTCCCAACAGGAACTTTTCCTTCTAAATGATAAATGTTTTCAATACTTGCCGTTTTTTTCATTCTCTCGCATACCTTTCTTTCATTTGTATCAGAGTATCAAATTTTATATTATCTGACAAGTATACCTAACATTTCTTTTACTTTAAAATGTTACCATCTGTTGAAATGGTTACCACCTGCCATGGAATAAATTTCCCACTGTCCTGCAGTGCCCGTTTTACAGCATTTTCAATTCCACCACAGCATGGTACTTCCATACGAACTACTGTTACACTTTGAATATCATTTAAAGCAATGATCTGTGTCAGTTTTTCTGCGTAATCTCCTTCATCCAGTTTTGGACATCCAATCAGCGTAATCTTATTTTTCATAAATTCCTGATGGAAGTTTCCATATGCATACGCTGTACAGTCCGCAGCTACCAAAAGATTAGCATTTTGAAAATACGGAGCCTGCACAGGAACCAGTTTTATCTGAACCGGCCATTGTAAAAGCTGTGTTTCCACTGCTGTCTGTGACGTATCACCCGAACCTCTTTTCATCGTCTGCATTCTGCTTCCCGGGCATCCACTGAAAACATGACCTGCTGCTTTCTTTTTCTTCATATTAGCTTCCACCGCTTCTTTATCATAAGGTGCTGCTTCCCTTTCTACAAAGGAAATGGCATTGGTTGGACATGCAGGAAGGCAATCCCCTAATCCATCACAGTAATCATCTCTTAATAATCTGGCCTTACCATCAACCATACCTATGGCACCTTCATGACAAGCCTTGGCACAAAGCCCACATCCATTACATTTATCTTCATTAATCTGAATAATCTTACGAATCATTTTTACTCTCCTTTTTCTTCTTATTCGTTACAAGGCTATTATATCGACTGCAACAGAAAAAGTATGTTGTTTTTACAACAAAAATGATTTTTATAAACGAAAAATGGATCCTTGACTAAAAAAAAATATAACCTTATACTTTTGAAAAACATATGTTGGTATCCTAACAGAAAAGAGGAAATATGATGCAGTATCTGAAGGCTTTAAAAAAATGTCCACTCTTTAAGGGCATCAGAGATTCTGATTTTTCTTCCATGCTTCAATGCATGGATTCCCGCACGCTGTATTACCAAAAAAATCAACCTGTTTTCTCTGAAGGTGAACCCGCAGATTATGTGGGAATTGTCTTATCTGGAGAAATACACATTATTAAAATTGATTTTGATGGAAATCGGAATATTATTGGCACTGTAACTCCCGGTCAGCTGTTTGGTGAAGTTTTCGCCTGTGCCGGCATCTCCAGCCTTCCGGTCAGTGCCATTGCAGCTTCTGACAGCACAGTCCTTCTGGTATCCTGCAAAAAGATTATAACTACCTGCAGCAGTTCTTGTCTTTTTCATAATCAGGTCATCCAGAATCTGCTGCACATTGTAGCTGAAAAAAACCTGATGTTAAATCAGAAAATCCAATTTCTTTCAAAAAAAACTACCAAAGAAAAATTAATGGCATTTCTTTATGCACAAGCTAAAGAAAACCAAAGTAGTACATTTACTATCCCTTATGACCGGCAAGCCCTTGCTGACTATCTTGGAGTGGAACGGAGTGCTATGTCTACAGAACTTGGGAAACTAAAAAAAGAAGGAAAAATTGATTTTCACAAAAACCGGTTTCAAATCCTATAACCAAAAAAGGCAGAGTTCTGCTTTAACCCTGCCCTTTTCCCAGTTATTCCTGTACCTTCAAGACTCGCTCGCGAGTCTTGGCGCGGAATTCGGGTCTGCATAGCAGACATACTTCCAATCCGAATTCCTGCGCATCCTCGCGGAGCGTATATCAGATGGGGGATTGAAACCCGCCACTGATACATAATTGTTGCTCACCGCCTACAGAGGCGGGAGTCATCCCTCATCTGATATAACTTTTTATTTATGTATTTTCCATGTAACCTGCTTTAATCCCGGAATCATCTGCTTCAGTCTCTGTTTCATTTCAATTTCTGTCATATCTTCATAGTCATAATCATCCTGATCATATTGATCATCGTAATAAGCGTATGGCTTATCGGTTCCATATTCCTTAAACCCTTTTTTCGTATATGACCGAAATCCAGTTCCTGTATCCATCAGTTTAAATATATCTGTTTCACTTGGCTCATAAATGGCACTGATATAATTAAAAAAATCTCTTTCCTCTGGATGGCAAAAAAGTACATATATTTTTTTATTTTTCTTTGAAACATAAATTTCTTTAAAGTCATGTTTCAAAGTTTTCAAAGACTCTTTCTGATAATCATAATATACAATACGATCCTGCAAACAAAGTTCCTCTATACCATCCTGATTAAAATCATAATAAAAATACTTGGTTCCAGATTTCTGTCTTATCTCATATTGTTTGATTTTCCTCTCCGCTATTTGAGAAATCTTTTGCGATGACAGTACTTTCACATGAATCTTATAAATATAATCTTCTCCGGGAATGCCAAATGTTATGACTGCATCTCCAACACTTTTTCCCTTGACTGTAACATAAAAATCCTTAGCCGTTACAGAAACACGATCATCATTGACTATTTTAAGATTCTCCACATCCGTACTGTTCATGGAGACTTTTCTCTGAGTTCCTTCTAATACCGAAACATTCTTTTCTATAACCTCTTCTTTGCTCTTAGAATATACGACAAGCGCCAATGCCCCTACAAAAATCAAGGTCAAAAGTATTCCCAATTTTTTTGTTGTAGATTTCATATTCCCTCCTTTTTTGTTTGTTTATTTTATTATTATTACAGAAAACTTGTTTTCTTTTTTGTGCTTGCTATAATGAAAACAAAGTAATTTATACATCATGTATTTACCTAAAATAAAGGAGAAGCTTATGAGAAAAAATTTTGGACCTAAACCTTTTATTTACCCTCAACCTGTTTTAATCGTTGCTACATATGCAGAAAATGGACAACCAGACGCAATGAATGTGGCCTATGGTGGAATCCTCAATTCCAACCGACTGCAAATCAATATTGGTGTCAGACATAAAACATCCGATAATATTAAATTACGAAATGCCTTTACCGTTGGAATTGCAGATGAAGAACATTTGGCAGCCGCTGATTATGTAGGCATTGTCTCTGGACACGATGAAAAAAATAAAATGGAAAAATCCGGCTTCAAACTAACAAAGAGCAACTTTGTTGATGCGCCTTTCATCGAAGATCTTCCAATTGTTCTGGAATGTAAAGTAGAAGAAATCAATCAATACGACCAGACACTTCGCATCGTCGCTGAAATTGTCAATGCAAGTGTTGACGATAAAATTTTAGATGAAAACGGAAACATTGATCCCGAAAAATTAAATGCTATTTCCTATGATCCATGCAATCATTATTATTTAAAACTTGCTCAGAAGGTGGGAACAGCATTTAGTGATGGAAATCAATTAAAATAGAATAATACTCAGGGTGGTTATCCCACAACCTGGGCATGACCACCTGTTACTTTTCAAAATATGCATGAAATTACGAGATTCATCTAAATTTAATAATATCCACAATTCCCTCTATCAGGTGCTTCTTTTCCGGAAATATATCTGGCATTAAACTCCATATTTACTTCACGAAGTTCCTTTTTTCCGTCAATATATGCCTGATACATCTCAATGATTCCAGGACTACATCCATCACATGTAGCTGAAATATTTCCAATAGACTCTGCAACGATTTTCTCACGTTCCTCTTTTGTTGTATCTTTAATTAAAATACTAGACATTGTACCTTCTCCTTTGCTGTTATACTTATCTGTTTCTTATATTTTAACACAGAAAACACATCTGTACATTGGATATTATTCAAAAGTACTATCCTTCTTGTATTTGAAGTTTTCATTGTTAACCTTTTTCAAACTTTAGGTTGACATTCAAAAAAGAGATGTTATAATAGCCTATGTAAAAAATAGCAGGGAAACTTAAAACTCAGGCCTGTACACACCCTGCAGAAATGAGGATAATTATGAAAATTTCAACAAAAATAATGGTAACGATTAGTTTGTTTACTGCAGTAACTTGCGTATTATCCATTTTGAACATTCCTACGCCAAGTGGAGTTCCAATCACACTTCAGACATTTGCGATTGCGCTTAGTGGCTATGCATTGGGATGGAAAAAAGGAACAGTATCTACAATCATTTATATTTTGCTTGGTACAATTGGCGTTCCGGTATTTGCGGGAATGACAGGTGGACCTTCCTGGCTGGTAGGCTTCAGTGGCGGATTTATCTGGGGATTTATTTTTCTTACGTTACTATGCGGTATCGGCATAAATCAAAAACCAATCTGGCTGCGTTTTGCATTTGGCATCATAGGTCTTGCAATATGCCATCTCCTAGGTGTCATTCAGTTTGCGATTGTATCATCCAATCCAATTCCAGCAGCATTTTTAGCAGTATCTGTGCCTTTCATTGCAAAAGATATTATATCAGTAATTGGTGCTTATCTAATTGCAGATCGAATCCGCAAGATACTTTCCGTCGATAATATTTAATATGAAAGAAGTCAATGATATCAAAGGATCTGTTTCTCTTTGTATAAACACTTCGGAATGGAGACATATGGAAAATAAATTTAGAGCACATCACATTATCTGTACTTCACTTTATGAAGGAAAAGGCTATAACAATGCTTTTTGTGAAAATATGACATCTGTCGTGAACCGTCTGCGTGATAATCCAGATGAAGAACTGACTCTAGTGGCAAAACCTGACCTGATTTGCACCAACTGTCCAAATCAGACAAAATCCGGTAAGTGTTCACATAATCACAATCGTGTTGTTAATAAAGACCGTCGTGTTATGAAGTTCTTTGGACTGAAAGAGAATCAGATCTATACATATCGTGAAATGTGCAGACATGCACGCGAAACGATGACAACAGAATTTTTTATGGAAAACTGTGGAAAATGTAACTGGCGTAAAAGAGGGCTCTGCAAGTATGAGGATTTGATTGCACAATTGGATCATTGTATTGAAAAATAAGATATTGTATTCATTGCTTTTTTCTTGGGCACTGCCCACACCCAACCTCTGGAATAGAGTAGGGAAATTCTGGCAATAATACAGCATCGATTAATCTCAGAAAATCTACTCATATTAATCACAGCACCTCGCAATCCTTCCGCCGCACTTATCACAAAAGCCTTCTATCACAACACCAAACCTGTCTTTTCTCAGATTATATCCGGGTTTGAAAGATGCATTTCCGCAATTAACGCAAAACGCATTGTGCAACCACATCTCTTTTACTTCATCTGGATACTTATTCCATAACCGGATAGCCTCAATGTCTGTAGTTCCCTCACCCTTACAGAACTCATCTTTCTCCATCTCCTGTCGAATGAATTTTTCTATCGTATACTCATCACATCCGTCTTTTCGGAGCTGCTCTGCCATTTCCTTATATTTCCCTTCGTATTTCATAACCGCGCCTTTCAAACCTTTGCTCTAATTTCTCACAAAATAATATCTTCAATTTTCCAAAACACCTTTTGATGAAAAAGTGCGTCTGGACTACCTACCAACTCTACAGAAAAAACTTTCCTGCATTGTGTTTTTATCCTTGCCTTTTTATTTTACCATAATTGCTTTTTCTCATCCATAGTTACCATATCACCTTCATTTATATTTCGGTCATACAATAACTGATCTTCCATCTTTATCACAGTCTCTTTTCCATTTTCATCTAACAAAGTTACAACAGCCATAACAGGATCGTTTTCACTTCTTTCTTCACAGCCGAAATCAACATCTTCATCTATACGCAATACTTTATATTTCATTTTCCCATCCTTGTTCCTTATCTTTTAAAAATACAAATTCCTTATCTGTGGACAGTTCCTCTGCAAATTTATATCCCAGCCCGTGAAATTGCTTCATTTCTTCTGGATCCTCAATACGATTTACCGCCATAAAACGGACCATCTCCCCTCTGGCCATTTTGCAGTACACACCTTTCTGGACCAATTTCCCCTTTACCTCTTCTACAAAAGAACAAGTAATAAAAGTATCCTCCGGCTGCAGATATTTCTCAATACATTTTGAATATTCCTTTGATGCAAGGTTAATGATAATACCACTATGGTCATGGACCTCTTTGTATAATCTGTCACCCCAGTATTCGTAGAGATTTTTCGTTCCATTAACTTTTGCTTTTGCCTGCATTTCCAGTCGATAAGGTGTCACACCATCCATAGGCTTCAAAACACCATAAAAACCAGACAATATACGCAGATGTTCCTGCACATAAGTAAGCTGTTCTGTTTCAAATACGGCAGGTGCCATATATTGATAAGCAATCCCTTCGTAAGACAAAATAGCCGGTGTCAGTCTGCTGGTCAAATCCATAGATGAAAATCGATCATAATTCTGTTCTGCTATCTTATCACTACATGTCCATAATTTTTTCGCTTCCTGAAACGTCAGCTTTTTCATCCAATTCATAATACATTCTGTATCCTTTTGGAATACGGGAAGATCTATATAATCCAAAGAGTCATCGACTTCATTCATTTTCTTTGCAGGAGATAAAATAATTCTCATAACGTTTCATATCACCTCTTTTCGTTTTACTCCGATACATCGCACCTTGATAAAATTAAAATATATGGCACTGCAATAATTTTGTCAAGAAAAAGGACACAGAAAGAAGTTTTCTCTCTATGCCCTTAAAATTCCAAATTATATTTCCGTAAAACGACAGATATCAGAGCTGTCTGGACACTCTAATCTGTTCATATCTGATTTTACAATGTACCTCCAAAATCTGTGTGAAGTGCCTGACCTGTAATTGCACGAGATTCATCACCTGCAAGGAACAGCAGAATATTTGCAACATCTTCAGGCATACATGGCTGTACTTTCAAATCACTGTGTTTTGCCATCTGTCCCATCATATCCTGATCAAGAGTTGCCGGATTTGTTCCCGCTACCATTGGAGTTACTATAGTCCCTGGACATACTGCATTACAACGGATATTTGTACCGGCAAATCGGAGGGCCGTGTGACGTGTCACACCGATAATTGCTGCTTTGGATGATACATAAGCGGCTCCCCCGCATCCCATGGCACCTGCAATTGAGGCAACATTTACAATTGAACCATATCCTGTCTTTTCCATTTCTCTGGCAGCCGCACGTATACAGTACATGGTACCTTTCTGATTGATTTCCACAATTCGATCCAAATCATCATCCGTAAAACGATCAATTGGTTTTAATCCCTCTTCTAACACTCCTGCATTATTAACCAGAATATCTACTTTTCCATAAACTTCCATTACTTTTGCTACCAGCTTATCTGCATCACCTTTTTTAGATATGTCTGTCACAACCGGTAATACTTCACCACCGTCTTCACGAATAGCAGCAGCAACTTCCTCCAGTTTTGCTTCTCTACGCGCAGTGATAACAACTTTTGCACCTTCTTTAGCAAACAATTTTGCTGTTGCCGCACCTACACCGGAATTTCCCCCTGTAATAATAGCAACTTTTCCTTCTAATCGACTCATGTAAAATACCTCCTTTACCACTGACTTTTCCCGACTGCTTTTTTATATAATAAGAGTATATAGGAAATTTTACACAAAAACAAGAACTTATACATTAACTTTTTTATGCAATAGCTCTAATAAAGCATCTAAATTCCTTCTTGTATCATTCATCTTCCACATGCTGCAGCATACTCAGATAGGAATTTCTAGTTGTATCTTTTAAACTATATCCCAGCCTCTGCAACATTTTTTCTATCTGTCCCAAGGCATCATCCTTATTTTTATCTTCCGTAATCACCATTTCCAGTTCAAAAAAATCCCCCAAATCCTGAACCTGATCAATACATGCTGTCATCTGATCAAAGGTATATTCCTGCCTGGTCTTTTTAACCTTTGGCAGAATCACCCGAAAACCGAGAGATTCAAAAATCTGAGTACATATCTCTGCATCTGCTACCCCTGTTTCCAGTTCCTTTCGACTCATGGAAATCTGATCCATCTTCTTTCCCTTATATGTAATAACAACATCTGTCTGATTTGCTAACAGATCAGTCACCTTACGAACTCGTAAAGCTTCCCCGTTTTTTCGAATCTGACCGGCATCATTGTCAAAATAAATATCCTCTTCACAAACCAGGCTGGATTTTATAAATCCCAGCCTTTTCAGATCCGCCTCCACATTCTCTTTATTATCAATTGGTAATTTAATTTCCACTTCAATCATAATTTCTTATCTCCCAATATCTTTTTTCATGAATATGCGCCTCAATCGCTTTGATTAATTCTTCTTTGATTCTATATTTCTTGCCATAATGCATTTCATATTCCCATGAGGGGAACGACTAACTTAAGCAGCCTTTAGTTAAGTGCTTCTAAAGCATTTCAAAACATCTTCTGTTATTGTTTAACAAGATTCTTGATTGTGTTTGATGTTTTGCTGTTCATATTTTTCCATTTTCATCTTTCAACATCCAATGGGATTAACTCCCAATTTTCTTCGTAAGTTTTTACTGCATGCATATCAACCTTAAATAGCACTGATGCCATTTGAAATCATTCACGCAACACAATAGAATTACATAACCCCCCGTATCTTTTCAATCAACCCTTCATCTGCCGGCAACCAATCAACATCATCTAATGTTTCCTTCGTCAGCCACTTTGCAGCTTCATGCTCTTTTAGTTCCAAATTTCCTGACTTAATTGTACACATAAAACAATGCATCGTTAAATGGAAACCGGGATAATCATATTCCACAATATCCAGCAATTTTCCAACATTAATCTCTGTATTTAATTCTTCTTTAATCTCTCTGACCAGTGCTTCCTTGGGTGTTTCTCCCTGTTCTATTTTTCCACCAGGGAATTCCCATCCATCCTTAAACTCTCCATATCCTCGCTGAGTCGCAAATATATATTCATCTTTTTGTATAATAGCCGCTACAACCTCTACTGTTTTTCTCTTATTTTCTTTCATACGTTTCAGAAATTGTTTCTTTAACTCATTCGATTCTTTCAGCCGCTCAATTTCCTGTTGGAGATGATTGATGTAATCTACAGTTACACGAACACCGCCGCGCACAGCAAGATCTTCATGTTGTGACATTTCCTCAAGCCATTGCTTTACTGAATTTTCTCTTAAATTATCAAATGTACGATCTTCTCTTGTAAACATGCTATTCCCTTCCTCGTCATTCATTTAGCTTAATATATAATCATAAATATCTTCTCTCACCGGTGTCTCCAGCTGATATTCAATTTCCACTGCCATCTTATTAGTATTTGGCATAGTAAACTCGGATGCCTGGCCCGTGGCATGGATTTTTCCGAGATAATAGAACTCTTTTGAAATCTTATCATCTTTATTCTTACGCACAAACAATTCCATATCCACCCCAAGTTCATCTGCATGTAATGCTGTATACACATCTTCTGATTGAAGACTTCTTCCTGATTTGGAAATTGCAATCAACTTATTCGGTGTAACCAACCGATCTTCGTATTTTATAGTTTCCGCAATATCATCTGCTTTGTCATAATTAATAAATACCGGATATGTCTTTGTTTTTTTATCATATTTGTAACCACCAATATTTAAGGCCACTTCACCTTTTTCCCACTCTAACAGACGGCAGACATCTTCATATGTATATTTTGAATATAGTTGAAATGATGTATCCTTATAAAGATTGCTATAATCTTTCCGATTACGATAGATTCCAAAATCAATAACCTCCTGAACCTGATTATAAAAATCTTGATTTTTTAACATTGCTGCAAAAGATTCTGAAATCTGATAATCATCACCATCTGACTGTAATAATACACAATCTGCATAGGTTTTTTTACCAGAACCCGTGGAAAACTCATTGGTCATAACATTGGTTATATTGGTCACCGTCATTTGGGTGATTTCTTTTCCTGAATACTGCTTCAAATCTTTTTTTAATAATTTAATCAATCCATGTTCGTAGGTAATCATTCGCTTAATCAATAACAGCTCATGAACACGTTTCCCCGAAGCAAATTTCTTAGAAATAAATTCAAGGACATTTTCCTGCTGTTTTGTAAATTTTACAGTGTATTCTTTTTCATATTTTGATAAAAATTTATGATATGATCCTAAAGCTTTATTATCAAAAATACGAAGTGGATCAATAGACCCATATATTTCAAAATCCATCAACGTAGGGATTTTCCCTAATTTAAACTTCAGCTGTTGATAACTATCTCTAATTAATTTTACCGCATTAAAATTTGCATGATCAATGGATTGAAACACCCTTTTTCTCGATACTTCATCAAAATGTATGGTTGAACTTCCGGGGATGATCCTGGCTCCTTCTCTAATATACTTACGAATAGTATCTTTGTTGTATGTACGATCTCCTGATAATGCAATTGGAATCATAAAGTTATTGGTATAGTTTCCAATAAAATCAAGCACCACCACATATTCTTTATCTTTGGCTTTCCGCAATCCACGTCCCAACTGCTGTACAAAGATAATCGGCGACTGGGTTGGACGTAACATAATAACCTGATTAACCTCAGGAATATCTACACCTTCATTAAAAATATCCACAGTGAAGATATAATCTAACGGATCTTTTCCACAATCGCTGGCAAGCCGTTCCACATATTGTTCACGGCGTTCCTGTGGATCTTCGCCCGTTAGCACCACAGTATTCAATCCACGTTGATTAAATTTTTTTGAAAGTTCTTTTGCTTCATCTTTACGGCTGCAAAAAATCAATCCTTTTACCCGGTTACCACAATAACCATAATAATCCGCCTGTTCTAAAATATAATCCACACGGTCATCACACACTAACTTTCCAAAATTTTTCAAGCTACTTTTATCATCAAATACCTGTCCGCCAATTTCCAGATCTGTAATTCCAAAGTAGTGAAATGGACATAACAAATTTTCTTCTAATGCCTGCTGAAGGCGAATCTCATAAGCTATATTATGATCAAACAATTCAAATATATCATAATCATCGGTTCGCTCCGGACTGGCTGTCATACCAAGCCAAAACTTTGGTTTAAAGTAACTCAAAATCCGCTGATAGCTTTCTGCACCAGCACGGTGTACCTCATCAATGATAATAATCTCAAATTCCTCTGGATCAAACCGCTCCAATGTTTCTTGTTTTGCCATCATCTGCATGGTGGAAAACAAATAGTCAGCCTCATACTCCTTAACATTTCCCGATAATAGTCCGAAGGTCTTTGTATCACCAAATACATTTTTATAACTTTGAATTGCCTGTTTTGCAATCTGCTCTCTATGCACAATAAATAATGCTTTCTTTGGATTCATATCTCTGAGAGCAAAAGCAGAAGCGTATGTTTTACCTGTACCTGTAGCAGAAATAAGTAATGCCCTCTTTGCACCTTGTCCCCGTAATTTCTCCAGGTTCTCTATAAAACCAGTTTGCATTTTATTAGGCTGCAAACAAAATTGCTCTATAGATGGTACAGCCATCTCTTTTGCAATGGTCTTTTGTTTAAGAGAAATTTCATAACTAATTCTATATTTTTCAATGAAATCCTGATACTTTTCTGTGTTTCGTGAATTCCATAATTTATCAAACTCCAATAAAATTTCTTTTGTGTATTCTCCATTTGGAGTGGAAACAAGTTTTGTGTTCCATTCACGGTTTATCATTAAAGCTTTGGCTGTCATATTAGAACTTCCCACAATAATCTGATACATTCCCTTGTTTTTAAAAATGTATCCTTTTGTGTGAAATCCATCATTTTCTGTTCTGGAGTGGAACATTCGTAAATCAATATTTGTTAAAGAAGCTAGTTTATCCAATGCCTCTGGCTGGCTAAATGTCAAATAATCAGTTGTTAAAATTTTACCTGGTATTCCCTTTTTTTCAAGTTCTTTTAAAACACCCAGTAGTGGTGTAATTCCACCCATGGTTATAAACGCAACACTAATTGTAAATTCATCACAACATGAAAGTTCTTGTTCAATGGAAGCTAAAACCTTTTGTCCTTCTCTATAATTATTTGAAATAAACTGTGGTTTATATGAAATATTAGATGGAATTGTATCATCAAGAAATGCTGTGGCCAAACCTTGTTCAATTTGAAAAACCAAAGACTGATTCATTTTACCTTGCTCCTTTTATCTTGAGTCATAAATTGTTATTGCATTATCTTTCCAATAATCGTTCCTTTATTTTACCATAATTGCTTTTTCTCATCCATGGTTACCATCTCCCCTCTGGCTGCAGATATTTTTCAATGCATTTTGAATATTCCTTTGATGCCAGATTAATGATAATCCCACTTTTAAAAGACGATACATTCCAAATGGAATCCCTGTTTTTCTGCACAGATTTTCATATATCTCATATCCTCCTGCATCAATGTCTCCAAAATGCAAATATTCTGCCAAAATTTCTTTTCCATCTTTTCCTTTTTGTTTTGAATCAAACCTCCGTATAATTTTTACAACCATTCCAGATATCTGTTCAAATACTTTTGTATCCTGAAAATGCTCTATGGAAAATTCTCTCATATACTTCTACCACAGCATCTCCCTCAGAGAGCATTTTCAGATTACCAAAGTGAGCGGGATAATTGTGGCCCACAATAATCATATTTTTTTATCTCCAAAAACTAAAAAGCGAAATAATTCCAATAATTAGCAAAACAGGAAAGGCGATATAGATAAGTCCACCCATAACAAGACCTACTAATATCAATGGTAACAGGGCTACTGTAAACAAGATTTTTACTATGCCCCATGACGCCTTTACTGCAAATATTAACAGCTTTCCAAATACTATCAACATTAAAATTCCAAATAAAAATGACAACATTTCAAACATCTCCTTTTTTATCTGTTTCCCATGGTTTACCTGTCATGATTCAAGACTCGCTCGCGAGTCTTGGCGCGGAATTCGGGTCTGCATAGCAGACATACTTCCAATCCGAATTCCTGCGCATCCTCGCGGAGCGTATATCAGATGGGGGATTGAAACCCGCCACTGATACATAATTGTTGCTCACCGCCTACAGAGGCGGGAGTCATCCCTCATCTGATATAACCTTTACTATGAAATCCATCGTTTCCAGTCTTGAAATGGTACATTCATAAATCCTATACTTCTTTGTGACTGGCATTTATTTATTATATCTCTTAGAGTTTTCTTAGTTCATCCATCATTGCAGGTCTATTTCTATATGCAAATCTCCAATGTTCCACTATCTCACAAACTTTTTCCTTTCCTCCTTTTATCTTAGACATTCTTCTTAGAATTGCCACCCATTCCTGATATCGTCTTCTGTCTGCAGTGTGAGTGGCCATTCTGTTAACTTCATCTGCATACTTTTGGAGGATTTCTTCCGGATAATAATCTTTTAATTCTTTTTCATATTCCCTCAAAGCATATAAACCCTCTGTTGATAAAACATATTCCAGCAACCGATCATATAATTTTTCCTCTTTATACAGCTGATCCACATGGGCATATTTCGGTAAACCGGAAAATATTTCTTCTCTGATTTTTTCCCACTCTTCATTTGAATATAAAGTTTTTAATTCCTTAAAACTTTCAATATTTCCAGGATTATCTTTTGTAATCAAATGCTACAACTGCTGTTTATAAGCTTCCATATTTCCACTGAGTTTGTAAATTTCTTTTAACTTAAAGCTATATTGATTTACAAGACCTCTCTGCTGTGAATCTAATTCCATAGATTCTTTTAAAACTTCAATTGCTTCTTTGTAATTTCCCTGCTCTTCACATTTTGAAATATAATATTTCCGGATGTCTGAATATTTCCAATTTTGTTTACAATAACAATCTATATCCACTTTTGGATATCCGGTCTCCTCCATCAATCTAATGTGGCGTAATGACCATTTTGCAGCCTGATAGTTTGATGACCAACTTTCCGGTACTTGCTTCAACTCCGTTACTTTTCGTTCTGTATATTCTAATTTTGCTTTCAAATATTTTTCTTTTGTAAACCGTTCCATCAAAATATTTTCAATATACTCTTCCATATAATCAATAATAGAACCGTTTAAATGTTCCGTAAACCATGTATAAATAGCATCTTCGGTTTCCTCATCTGCATAATCTAAAATTTCTTCCCATATTTGCATACATTGATCTGCAAACATGCCAGTTCCGCCATCTGAATCATCCATATCTACCTACCCTACTTCTATGAACAGGTAACATGTAAGTTCAAAAGCATTCCAATAACATCCAGAATCCAGCATCATTCGAACATCTTCGTAAAGATACGTTTCCATGTCAGAAATAAAATCATATGCTTTGTAATACGAGATAAAATGTTCTCGCCCAAGATACTCATTAATTGTCGCATCGATCTGTCTTTTATAACAATCCATTTCTGTGTTGGAGATTTCTGGATTAATAAGCGTCCTAAATCTTACAAACAATTTCTCATCGTTATGTAAAACGTAGGAAAGTGGTGCTAGAATATAAATAGTACAAGTCAAAATGAGAATTCCCAATCTATTATTTCATGGTACAATGTAGGTACCGCACTGAAGGAGGATCTCATTATGGCAAAGCACTATGACAAACAATTTAAACTGGATGCAGTCCAGTATTATCATGATCACAGAGACTTAGGACTGCAGGGCTGTGCATCAAATTTAGGAATCAGTCAACAAACATTATCACGTTGGCAAAAGGAGCTACGTGAGACAGGTGATATTGAATGCCGTGGTTCCGGTAATTATGCTTCTGATGAAGCAAAAGAAATCGCACGATTAAAACGTGAACTTCGTGATGCACAGGACGCTCTTGATGTACTAAAAAAAGCAATCAACATTCTGGGAAAATGACGGAAGCCATTTATCTCGAAGTTGCTGAGAAGGCAGAAACTGCCCATAAGGCTGGACGCCGGGTTTCTGTCTCCGGAATGTTGAAATATCTCGGCGTTTCCCGTTCTGGTTACCGTGCATGGCTAAAACATGTTCCTTCAAACGCTGAACAGCGTCGTGAAGCGGTAAAAGCCAAAATCAAGGATATTTATAATGAATCAAAACAGAATTACGGTGCCCCAAAGATTACCAAAGAACTGAGGAAATCAGGAGAAGTAATCTCTGAACGTACAGTTGGAAAATACATGAGGCAAATGGGAATTAAAGCACAATGGGTAAAACCATGGACTATTACCACAAAAGATTCTGACTTCAGTAGCGAATTGCAAAATATCCTTGATGAACAGTTTCATCCGGAACGCCCAAATGCTGTCTGGTGTTCTGATATCACATATATCTGGACGATAGACGGATTTGTTTATCTAACCAATATTATGGATTTATATTCCAGAAAAATCATTGCCTGGACACTTTCTAAAACACTGGAAGTATCCTGCGTGATTGAAACAATAAATAAAGCAAAAGCAAGACGTAAAATCAAAGAACCACTAGTTCTGCATTCAGATCGCGGCAGTCAATATGTATCCAAAGAATACAAAAAAGCGACTGCTGGTATCCAGTGCAGTTATTCAAAAAAAGCTTATCCGTGGGATAACGCATGCATCGAATCATTTCATGCATTGATCAAACGTGAATGGCTGAACCGGTTTAAAATCCGAGATTATAATCATGCATATCAATTGGTTTTTGAATATCTGGAAGCATTTTACAATACAAAACGTATTCACAGTCATTGTGGCTATATGTCTCCAAATGAGTATGAAAAGTTGTATCGTAAAATCCAGAAAAACGAATTGCAGATGACAAGTTAGGATGAGGAAAAACTCATTTTAACTTGTACTAAATCTTGACATAGGACCAAAGAAACTCTTTTATCTGTTTTTCATCCGCCAACTTAATAATATCTTCAACTTCATCCGTTGTTGACTGTTTATCTGTAAGAATAACCTTTCCTTGAGGTTTTTCTAAATTTTCAAGTTCCCTATTGGCTTCCCACTCAAACAATATTTCAACTTCATAATCTTCCGAACCACATACAATCGCATTAATTTTGTCTTCGCTTCGTTGGATATTATCTACTGCTCCATCACAAAAATAATTATAACCTCTATCTAAGATATGCCCTTTAAACAATCTTTCCCAATTCAAAATATACACCACCTTTCAGCCTTAGTAACTTTATTATAACTTTATAATACTGTTTCAACAATTTTAATTTTTTTGTTCTTTCTACCACTTGCACAAATAAGGCGACCACTGAAAAAGCGGTCGCCTGTAATTTTTATTTTATGTACCTTTCTACCATGTTAATTCCAAATACAAATCTTTATATTGTTTTGCGGAATTATCCCATGAAAGGTTTTTATCCATATTTCTCTGAACCATTTCATCCCAACGCCAGCGATCGGTAAAATATAATGTTTTGGCTCTGTTGATTGCATCTAATAACAAGCCTGCATCATAGCGGTCAAAAGTAAATCCATTTCCTGAATTATAATATACATTATATGGTTCTACTGTGTCTTTTAATCCACCTGTTTCACGAACAATCGGTACTGTACCGTAATGCATGGCAATTAATTGAGTTAAACCACAAGGTTCAAACAGTGAAGGAACCAGCAGGGCATCTGCACCTGCATAGATTTTGTGAGATCTGGTTTCATCATACATGATATTGGAACATACATTTCCTTTATATGCATTTTCATAATACCTGAAGGAATCTTCATAAACAGAATCTCCGGTACCCAGCACAACAACCTGTGTATGTTCATCCATAATCTGCGGAAGAATATAGTTAACCAGATCTAATCCCTTTTGGTCAGTCAATCTGGAAATCAATCCGATGACAAACTTATGATCATCCTGAACCAATCCCAGTTCTTCCTGTAATTTCTGTTTATTTTCCCTTTTCTTATCCAACACATTGGTGATATCGTAGTTGGTATATAATCTGGAATCTGTAGCTGTATTCCAGATATCATAGTCAATACCATTTAAAATACCTCTCAATTTACCGGAATGATATCTTAAATGGGCATCCAGTTTTTCTCCATAATACGGTGTCTGAATTTCTCCCGCATAAGTATGGCTAACAGTAGTAATAATATTAGCGTAAGTCAATCCGCCTTTTAACATATTTGCATCCCGGTAACCTACTTTTAATGCATCTTTATTAAATACATAGTCTGGCAATCCTGACCAGTACTTGATGGTAGGAATATTGTAAATACCCTGAAAACGTAAGTTATGTATGGTCAGAATGGTTTTTGCAGAAGACACTTTTGAATCTTCAAACAAGGTTCTTAAATATACCGGAACCAAAGCTGCCTGCCAGTCATGGCAATGAATGATATCCGGAATCCAATCCATATAATTAAGTGCAGCCAGTGCAGCTTTTGCAAAATAGCAGTATTTCGGAATATCATCAATAAGATTTGTATATGGATTTCCAGCACTGAAGAATTCTTCATTGTCAATGAAATCATACACAACACCATCCCAGACATATTCCATGATTCCTACATAGAAAGATCTTCCATCGGAACATAAATCCATCTGGAAAGACCCTCTATATATCATTTTTTCCTGATATTCCCATGGAATACATTTGTAACGAGGAAGAATTACTTTTACATCGCAATTCTGTTTAACCAGGGCTTTAGGAAGCGCATACATAACATCTCCCAGACCACCGGTCTTTACAAATGGATAGCATTCAGAACCTATAAACACAACACTCCTTCTAGGAGTCATTGGTTCTTCATATTTCGGTTCCTCTATAACCTCTGGTTCTGCTTCTTTAATCTCCTGGGCAGCCTCAACTTTTGGTTCTTCCGCTTTTACTTCTTTTTCTTCTTTAGCAACCTTTGCCTTTGGTTCTTCTTTCACTACTTTAGTTGTTTTTGCCGCTGCTGCTTTTGTTGGTTTAACCTCTTTTTCCTCTTTAGCAGCTTTTGCCTTTGGTTCTTCTTTCACTGCTTTGGTTGTTTTTGCCGTTGCCGCTTTTGTTGTTTTAACTTCTTTTTCTTCTTTAGTAGCCTTCGCCTTTGGTTCTTCTTTCACTGCTTTGGTTGTTTTTGCCGTTGCCGCTTTTGTTGGTTTAACTTCTTTTTCTTCTTTAGCAGCCTTCGCCTTTGGTTCTTCTTTCACTGCTTTAGTTGTTTTTGCCGTTGCTGCTTTTGTTGTTTTAACCTCTTTTTCCTCTTTAGCAGCTTTTGCCTTTGGTTCTTCTTTCACTGCTTTGGTTGTTTTAACTTCTTTAGCAGCCTCTGCCTTTGGTTCTTTTGTCTTAACTTCTTTGTCCTCTTCAACTGGTGTCTTTGCTGTAGTTTTTGCTGTTGTCTCTCCTACCGAACCCCTTTTTGTGCTGCTTTCTATTGGGGCTTTTGTCTTGTTCATAGTTTTAGTAACTCGTTTCTTGGCCATCTGATACCTCCAAAATTAATGATAACATTTTATTTTTATATGATAACCATTTTCCAAGATGAGGAGAATGATTTTCCATCCTGAACCTTGTTTCAAAATCACAGATAATTATTCCTTAAATAATTATATCACAAATACGGTAATAGGCAAATATCATAAATCCAAACTGTTGATAGGAAAACTGCAGAAAAATCGATTTATTTTTTCAGATCTTCACTATTTTGGTCGCTTTTGCATCTTTAAAATTTTTGTAAAGCTTTCAATCAGTGTCAATCTGAAAATTCACATTTTCAAAAAATTATCATCACTGGTTGGCTAAAAAAATATAAGGTTCTCTATTTTAATCGTTGACAGATTTCAATACATCTAATGTTATTGTTTAACACATGATCCGTTGGTATTAATATATTTCGGATACTTTATTATGATTTAAGTATGAATGATAAGGAAGATGGATATTCTATAGTAGAAGAATTTCTTTCTGATTATCGTTATGTAAAATCATTACACGACAAAATCGGAAGATCAGCTACTAGCGATTTAATTCAAAAGCATCGTGATAACCATGATCAATATGCTCTTTGGGAAATTGTTGAAGTTCTATCTCTGGGTGATTTTATATACTTATATCAGTTATATTATTCTAAATATCCTTCAAAATCTAATTTCTGCAGCTATTTATGGTCCATCAAATTCCTCCGGAATGCCGCTGCACATAACAATTGTTTATTAAACAGTCTAAAAGCTCCATTTAATGTTACAATACACAAAACAAAAGAAATTCAATTTGAGATATCAAAAATTAAACACATTTCCCAAAATAGCAGAGAAAAATGGATGGCAAATCCAATTATTCACGATTTCATCATTCTTGTTTTTACATATTTGAAACTTGTCAAAAGCCCTAAATTAAAACAAACTGGTATAAATCAGCTTCATTGGTTATTAAATGAACGAATGTTAAAGCATAAAGAATATTTTGAAAAAAACACAAGTTTTTTCCGCGGAGACGATGCCTGCATTGTTTCCGTATTTTTTATTTCTAAATACCTTCGTAATTTTTAATATCAAAAACTAATATCTAACTCCACTCCTGTAATTCAATATAATTACTCCCGGCCTCTCTCCTGTCGTAACACATCTCCAGCCGTTTTATAACCTCCTCTTTTAGATGAAGAAATTCTTTATCATGGCTTATGACCAGATATTTTACTTTTAAATCTTTTAAAATATCTATTGTCTGCTTTAATAACTGACAGTTATAAACGGTTTTGCCCTTCACTGCTGCCGGATATAAAGCATCTCCAAGAAATGCATATTCTTCTTTGTAACAAAGCATGATACATCCTTTTGCGTGGGTTGATGGTAATAAAAAAAGCCGGATTTGTGATGATTGATCCAGCTCTGTTGTTTCATTAATCACTGTTCCCTTATGGGTGTACTTAAATGTCTGTTTGGACACATAAAGATTCTGATAAGTGATTTTTTCAATATTTTTTATATGATCCTGATGGAAATGAGACAATACCACTGTTTTATCCTTTTTAACTGATTCAATTGCCTGAGCAGATTGTTCATTGGAACCCACATCAAATATATACATGTGCTCTGGAGTTTCAATGAAAACCACATCTGCAGAAAGGGGATCATGTGCTGCCGGTATGTATCTGATATTATCGTTGATTGAAATCATTTGCGTTCACCTCGGTAATCTTTTTTCTTTACATCTTGTTTTTCCTAACATTTTGTTCCTTCTCCCATATACTAAATTAAACACCTTTGGAGATTGCGTCATGTACCCGTTTATTTTAATTATCAGGAGCGTACCTGTCTGATTGAATTCTGGAAAGAACAATAACGAATAACTTTTCAAGGAGTATCTAAGAACCCCATGAATTCCTATCGACGCATATCCAAAGCATTTAATCAAGCCTGCCAGTTGCCCCTTGATCAATACTCCAATATTGAAATCGAAAATCGCTATATAACATTATTAAAATGGAGTGTAGGGACAACAGAGAATCAACACTTATATGTACAGAAACAGATATTGGGGAAAACCATATGCATCGATGATTTTTAATCTTTTTGATACTACATTCTTTTCTTATGTCCTTCTGTAATACAGGATACCTACTATATCTGCTAAAAGCCATCCTATAGGAATTGCCCACCAAATTGCTGTTACACCCAGCATGGTCGGTGCAAATAAATAAGCTAGCAGGACTCTTGTCCCAAGAGATATGATTGTCAGCACAAAAGACATTTCCGCTTTTTGAATCCCTCTATAATATCCATACAGAAGGAACAGACATCCGATACCAAAATAAAATGTGCCTTCAATCCGTAAATACCTGACACCTTCCAGGATAATCTGTGTTTCTGTTCCATCCACAAATAATCTCATAAGCTGTGCCGAAAAAATCCATATGAAAACAGATATAAAAATGCAAAAAGTCAAGGACACAAGCATAGCCTTTTTGGTTCCTTTATGAATACGCTCTTTCTTTTTTGCACCATAGTTTTGTGAAATAAATAAAGAATAAGCATTTCCAAACTCCTGTGCCGGCATATATACCAGTGTATCAATTTTAACCGCTGCGGCAAACGCTGCCATAATGATTGTACCGAAGCTATTAACCAGTCCCTGAATCATTAGAATACCAAAATTCATTACCGATTGCTGCAAACCTGTAAATACATCATTTTTGATAATATTCTTCATTCTATCCCATTTGAACTTCTGCTCTGCTTTTAGAAGATCCGGCCTTTTACAAATTGTATAAATTGCAATTCCAATTCCGGAAACTCCCTGGGAAATCACTGTTGCAATTGCTGCTCCTGGTATACCCCATTTTAAGGAAATCACAAAATATAAATCTAACATGATATTTAATACAGAAGAAGCTGCAAGAAAATAAAGGGGTACGACGGAATTTCCTATAGAACGTAAAAGATAGGCAAAAAAGTTATACAAAAAAATAAACCCTATCCCGGCAAAGATAATTTTCACATATCCTCGCATTAAAAAGTAGATATCTTCTGGTACACAAAGCAAACGCAGGATAATATCTGTCCCGGGAAAAACCAATAGGGTGATAACAATGGTCACACCGCCAATAAACCAAAAAGATAATTGTATGTCCTGTTTCATTTCTTCTATTTTGCCAGCGCCATACCATTTAGAAAATATTGCTCCGCTGCCCATACAAAGTCCTATAATCAAGGAAGTCAGAAATGTCATAAGCGTATAGGCAGAACCTACCGCCGCCAATGCACCGGATCCGATAAACCGTCCGACAATAAACATATCAGCAATATTATAAATCTGTTGCAGTAAATTTCCCGCCATCATCGGTAATGCAAAAAGCAGCATGTTTTTCATAATAGGGCCTTCCGTTAATTTACTGTTCTTCATATTCCTCTCCTCTACATGTCATGTAAGTATCTTAAATTCATTTTAACACGTTATGGACAAATGACAACCTGGCAAGTCAGCAAACACGTAAGGGCATTGCAAAATGCAATGCCCCATAATTTTTAGAGATAACACTCACATTCTTTACGAATTGAACATTCTTTTTTAATCGCCATTGAAGCAACTGCAACCATAGCACCGTTAACCTTTCTGGCTTTATGAGGGCATTTGACAACACAGCGCATACAGGAGATACACTTGTTTTTATCTGCTGTTTTCACGTTGTCCTTATCAATAGCACCTGCCGGACACTGAGCCGCACACAATCCACAGCTGACACAGGCAGAAGTAGCTTTTGGTACCAGACCTCCACCACCAGCCTTCTTATAAGGGCGGTTACCAGGGATAGTGAACTGGCTATTATCTAAAGAACCTGACAGTTTCTGTGCAATCTTTGCGCCAATTTCTTTCAGATTCTTTTCATCGGCTGCATCAGGCCGTCCTGCTGCATACTGGTGAATAATGGAATGTTCCGCAACAGCTGCCACAGCTGCAATCACACGGAAACCACACTCTTTCGCCAGATCCTCCATCTCCACTAGGGTATCCTCGTATGCCCGGTTGCCATAGACACACAGTAATACGCAAGGCATCCCCTTTCCCTGAACTTTCTTCAGCCTCTCTGCTGCCAATGCCGGGACACGACCTCCATAGGAAGGAAGTGCAAGCACTGCAACCGCATCACTGTCTGCTGAAAAATCTCCTGCATCAAAGGATATATTTGCTAAATCAAAAATCTGAGTTTCAGAAGCCATGGCAGAACAGAGAATTTCAGCGGTCTTTTCTGTACCACCAGTTGGACTAAACAAGATAAGTGAACATTTCATAATTCTATTCCTCCTTGTGTAAATTTTAGAATTACATCTTTGTTCATTATAGCATTCAGCAGGTGTCATGTCAAAATTTACACCAGCCTGTTTTTATGATATAGTAAAAATCATACTAGGAGGTGAGTTTATGCATATCAGCAACAAATGCTCCATTGCCGTCCACTGTCTTGTTTTTATTCACGAATACGGCGAAAGCAAAAAAGTAACAAGTACACTACTGTCTCTGTCCACCGGATGCAATCCTGTAATCATTCGAAATATAATAAGCGCATTAAAAAAAGACGGCATGATTTCTGTGAAATTCGGAACCGGCGGAGCAACACTTGCCTGCCCACTGGAAGAAATTACACTATATCGGATTTGTATGTGCGTAGAGCCGGATGCTCTAGACAAACTCATTGGGGTTCACCAGAATCCATCCCAGCTATGCCCGGTTGGAAGAAATATTCATGCAGTACTTGATCATTCATACAGCAAAATCCGCTCTGATCTTGAAGATAGTATGAAATCAGTTACCCTGAAAGAGATTGTAGCGGAATATCAAGAGAAAGAACCCACCCAGAATTAATTTTCATACTTAAAAATATAGACAGGCCCCGAAAATGCCCATTTCTTAGCACTTTCCAGGTCCTGTCTATTATTTATCTAAGCAGAAAATTTATTTATAAATTTCAGGGAAGAAATGATACAATGCTTTTGCAATGCCGTCATGATCCATATCATCTGTAATATAATCAGCTGCTGCTTTCAGCTCATCGGTTGCATTTCCCATTGCAACTCCGATTCCAGCATACTCAATCATGGTTTTATCATTCTGTGCATCTCCAAATGCAATCATTTCATCGGCAGTAAAACCGGAGATTTCGATTGCTTTTCGAATTGCTTTAGATTTATCTACGCCCTTAGCTGTAAATTCGTAATAATATGGTGCCGTGAACATCGAATTGATACGATCTCCAAAAGGGGCTTTCATCTCCTCATAATGCTCCTGCAGATAGGATGGATTGGCATATGTTAAGATCTTACTGATTTCAAAATCACACCATTTAGCTAAATCATCGATTTCACATAACTTATAATTATTTCCTCGTGATTCATATTCTAAGACATTCCATGGTTTTCCATTTCTTTCAATTGTATTATTGAATACATTGTTTACATACATGTATTCTCCTCTGGCAACAACCGGACATACATCAAATTTCTTTAAATGTTCTAATACCTCTTTGCCTTCTTCCACAGATAGAGCCTGACTGAATAATATTTCCCCGGTCTGATAATCTACTACTGTAGCACCATTATTACAGATCAGTAACCCATGATGTTCCTTCATATTTAATTCATCTGCAAAATACTTTAATCCATTATCGGTTCTGCCACTTGCTAAAACCAGTAATATGCCCGCATCCTGGGCTTGCAGTAAAGCAGTCTTTGTTTCAGGTGTTATCTTTTTACTGGAATCTGCTAATGTTCCATCTACGTCCATTAAAATTACTTTGATGCTCATCGTTATCCTCCTAACTGTAACTTTATATCTTTAATCTTCAAAGATGTTTTTCATATTTGCCACAGATTTTCATTCATATTTTATCACATATGAGCGATAAAATGGATAACAACTTAAACTTCCCAATTAAACATCGGAAACAAAAATAATTGAAAATAAAAATTAAATCTCCTCAAAAAATTCATGTGGGGTTCTGATATTACCATGCACATCTTATGTTGCGATACAGTTAATCCACGCCTCATGTTTGAAATCATCTACTTTTTCTGATGTAAGAAATTCTTCTGACTTACACCCATCAAAAATATCATCTAATTCCACTGCATATAATTTACTCAAAAGGATACACTGTGATATTTTAGGTTCTTCTTTACCTGTTTCCCACTGTAAAACCTCTTCTGGTTCTGCATCAATCAATTTTGCTAATTGCTCAACAGAATAACCCGTTGCTTCTCTTATTTTTATCAAACTCTCTGCAATGGTATTGTGGTTCATCTTTTTTGCTTCCTCCAATAAATCCTATTTTGCTACTTGTTTATATAACGGACGAAATCTCATTTAGTTCGTCAGTGAATCTTTTGGGTCAAAACCTTCTTTGTTCAATTCCCAATATTGCTTTAATTGCTGATATCCACTTATTCTGTTCATCTAATCCCCTTCTTCCATCACCTTCATATAATCAGCTTAAAATATCGTACATTATTTTCTGACTAAACAAAAATGTTTAGCAGACCCAATATAAATCCAATCAATCCTCCCAACCTTACAATTGTATTAAGTTCTTTTTTCATAACGGCAAGCACCATATCTTCCAGTTCATCAACCGTCATAAGATTTACTTTTTCTTCAGCTATGGATGCTAAATCTAAATTATCAAATATTTTCCCAATGCAAGGCTTCATTACTTTAACAAAGACTTGTGTAATGATATTTTTTATATCCGTTTCACTTATATCAATATCTGACAGCATGCTTGTAATGCTTTTTTCTTCCATTTCCTCTAATTTTTTTAAAATCAACGGATATACATAATCAGTCCCCTGTTCAGTAATCATGGTTTGTAATTCCGCTCCAATTGGAACTGTGACAGACTGAATTAATTCATCTTTCAGTAACATCTGCAGCATTGTACCCTGCACCTTTCCTATGATTTCATATAAGACTCTTGTCAGTTTCTTTCTTCCATCACGCTCATATATGCGGGACGGATAATTTTATTCGTACAAATAAGTTCCTCAATCCGATGTGCACTCCACCCTACGATTCGGGCAATTGCAAAAATAGCTGTATAGAGTTCCTGCGGAATTCCCAGCATTTCATATACAAAACCGCTGTAAAAATCAATATTCGGACTAACACCTTTATAAATCTTTCTTTTCTCTGCAATCAGTTTCGGAGCAATTTCTTCGATATTCTGGTATAACTGCATATCTTTCTGTCTGTTCTTTTCCCTGACAAGTTTTTCTACATATTCCTTAAACACACGTTCTCTTGGGTCTGACAAGGAATAGATGGCATGTCCCATACCATAAATAAGTCCTTTTTTATCAAATGCTTCTTTGTTCAATATTTTAGTCAGGTATGAAGCAATTTCATCCTTATCGCTATAATCACTTACGTGGTTTCTGATATCCTCCATCATTTGCATGACCTTGATATTCGCTCCACCATGCTTAGGACCTTTTAGTGACGACATTGCTGCTGCAATTGTAGAATAGGTATCAGAACCGGAAGATGTTACCACTCTGGTTGTAAAGGTAGAATTATTTCCTCCTCCATGTTCCATATGAAGAATCAGTGCCGTATCTAATACCTTTGCCTCCACCTGTGAATATTGTTTATCCGGTCTAAGCATCATAAGCAGATTTTCCGCTGTGGAAAGTTTCGGGTCCGGTTGATGTATATACATACTTGCCTGCTTTTCATAATGATTGTATGCGTGGTATCCGTATACTGCCAAAAGAGGAAATTCACTGATAAGCTGCATACTTTGTCTTAGTACATTTGGGATACTGGTATCCTTTGCTCTTTCATCATAAGAGGCAATCGTCAGAATACTTCTTGTCATGGAATTCATGATATCTTCCGTCGGGGCCTTCATGATAACATCCCTAGTAAAATTCGTCGGCAATGTCCGGCATTCTCCAAGCAGTCTGACAAACTCTGCCTGCTTTGCTTCATCCGGTAGTTCTCCCATTAGAAGAAGATATGCTATCTTCTCAAATCCCAATTCATTTTCCCCTAATAAGCGAATCAATTCCGGAACCTGATACCCTCGGTACCAGAGTTTTCCATCCGCCGGAACTTTCTGACCATTTACAAGATCTGAGGACGTAATTTTTGAAATTTTAGTAAGTCCTGTGAGCACACCATTACCCTTCTCGTCACGCAGGCCAAGATTCACATCATATTCATCATATAGCCGAGGTGCAATGCTATCATTTTTGATACAGATTTTCTGTGCCTCACTGGTATATTTATTCATCTCCTCTGTCAGCATTCTCTTCACCCTCCATTCTCTCCTGTTCACTGTGCATAATAGTTTCCAGCTGTTTCATAAGATTTAAAAGTTCAATCAGATTATCCCTTCCGAATTTTTCAATAACATTTCCATAATATTCTTTAAAAATGGCCTGCTGCTGTTCCAACAATTTTATTCCCTGATCCGTAATAGTAACATAAGTACCCTCATTGCCATCTCCATCGTGGGACCATTTTACAAGTCCCTGCTCGTTGAGTCTACTTACT
Organism: Anaerostipes sp. 494a; assembly: GCF_001940315.1. Lineage (NCBI taxonomy): Bacteria > Bacillati > Bacillota > Clostridia > Lachnospirales > Lachnospiraceae > Anaerostipes > Anaerostipes sp. 494a. The sequence goes on from NZ_MJIF01000001.1 coordinate 1,437,066, forward strand.
AGTTTTGAAGCCTGGCGGATTGTAATCTGCATTTTTTCTGATAAATCTTTCAGATACGTTTTTCCTTCATAGATTTCTTGTTCTTTTCCTGTATCCTGAATGATATGCAACACAATATAATCAGCTTCATTAATCAGGTGACTGGCTTTTATTTTATTAAAAAGGTATCTTCTAAGTGTCAGCTCATTCCCAAGTTTTAGTACATCTATTTCTTTTTTATTTTCTTCCATGTATCTCACTCTCCTTACCATATCGGAATTGACCCACTGCGTTCAGCCATTTGCTGTATTTCCCGTGCATACTGGCATGCTCTGCTTAAATCATCCTCATCCGGATGTGTGCTTCCTACTTCAAACATCTGGCGGAGCTTGTCCGCCTGCTGCGGCATCTTCTCTATAATTGTTGCACGATTATCTGGTTTCACATTACCCTGGCATAAAAACATTCCCATATACTCTGCTTCTTCTGGAATCCATACATCCAACCTTTTCTCCAGATTTTTTCTGTACTGTTCTGTTGCAAGGAAACCACAAGTTGCAAAAAAGGCCAGTCTGCTTTCCGGAAGTTCTTCCAAAACATCCAGAATATCCACACCACAGATTCCATTACGTATTCCAAATCCTACAAAATAAAGATCTGCTTCTGGTACTTCTCCTTTGCTGTCGATATCATAGATTTCTTTTTCATCTGAATCAATTGCTTCGTAAATCTCCCTTGCTATCTTTCTCGTATTCCCACTTTTTGACTGGTAGATGACTGCGTACTTCATTTATTTTAACCTCCGATATAGTAAAAAAGGGAGCAACCTCATCGTCCAGTTACTCCCTTACAATAGCAGCTTTGTTTTCCTTAATAATCCATATCTGGATTACCATCCGGCATAGCAGGTTCTTTTTCTTTGATATCCGCAACAGCTGCCTCTGTTGTCAGCAATGTCGCAGATACGCTGACTGCATTAAGAAGTGCACTCTTTGTAACCTTAACCGGGTCAATGATACCTTTCTGCATCATATCTGCGTATTCCTCGCTGACAGCATCAAAACCGGTTCCTTCCGTACTCTCTTTTACTTTATTCACAATAACAGAACCTTCAAGCCCTGCATTTTCCACAATTGTACGAAGCGGTGCTTCCAGTGCTTTCCATACAATCTTGGCCCCGGTCTTCTCGTCTCCGTTCAGTTCTTCTACAACTTCTTCTACTCTTTTTTGTGCATGGATATATGCAGATCCGCCGCCTGCGATAATTCCCTCTGATACGGCTGCTCTTGTTGCATTTAAGGCATCTTCCATACGGTATTTGGCTTCCTTCATTTCTGTCTCCGTAGCAGCTCCGATACGGATCACGGCAACTCCACCACCCATCTTTGCCACACGATCCATGAGCTTGTCTCTGTCATAATCCGATGTAGTTTCTGCTATCTGACGTTTAATAGAAGCAATTCGTTCATCAATAGCAGATTTTTCACCTTCTCCATCTACAATAACGGTATTTTCTTTTGTAATCTTTGCAGACTTCGCACGTCCCAACATATCCACAGTTACATCTTTCAGTTCCATTCCAAGATCACCAAGAACTGCCTGACCTCCGGTAAGCACTGCAATATCCTGAAGCATTTCTTTCCGATTATCTCCATAGCCCGGTGCTTTCACTGCGACGACTTTCAGGGTTCCACGCAGTTTGTTTACAATAAGGGTAGTCAGTGCCTCCCCCTCAACATCTTCTGCAATAATCAAAAGCTCTTTTCCTGATTGAGCAGTCTGTTCCAGGATTGGAAGAATATCCTTGATATTGGAAATCTTCTTATCCGTGATAAGGATGTATGGGTTATTCATATGGCAGACCATTTTTTCCTTATCATCACACATATAAGAAGACAGATATCCATTATCAAACTGCATACCTTCCACTACATCAATTTCTGTATTCATTGTTTGGGATTCTTCGATGGTGATGATGCCATTCTCGCCGACTTTTTCCATTGCATCTGCTATCATTTCCCCAACCTGCTCATTCCCAGCGGAAATCGAAGCTACTTTTGCTATATAATCCTTTCCAGTTACCGGATAGCTCATTCCCTGGATTGCATCAATTGCTACATCTTCTGCAGCCTTCATTCCTTTTCTTAAAATGATCGGGTTTGCACCGGCAGCAATATTCTTCATCCCTTCCTGTACCATAGCCTGTGCAAGTACAGTCGCTGTTGTAGTGCCATCACCGGCTGTATCATTGGTCTTTGTTGCAACTTCCTCTACAAGCTGTGCACCCATGTTCTCATAATGATCTTCCAATTCAATCTCTTTGGCAATCGTCACACCATCATTGGTAATGAGCGGTGCCCCATAAGATTTATCAAGAACTACATTTCTTCCTTTTGGTCCGATTGTTACCTTTACTGTATCTGCCAGCTTATTGACGCCTGCTTCCATCTTTTTTCTTACATCAATATCAAAACATATATCCTTTGCCATTTTAAATTCCTTCTTTCTTTATTCGTATCTGTATCATACTTTTATAGCTGTCTTTACTCTACAACAGCGATAATATCATTCTGGCTCACGATAATGAATTCTTCCTCATCCATCTTCACTTCTGTTCCTGCATATTTGGAATAAATGACTTTATCACCCTCTTTTACCTGCATTGCAGCTATTTTTCCGTTATCCTCTTTTCCAGGTCCGACAGCAATCACAACTGCTTCCTGTGGTTTTTCCTTTGCACTGTCAGGCAGGATAATACCGGATTTTGTTTTTTGCTCTGCCTCCTGCTGTTTTAAAACAACTCTGTCTCCTAATGGTTTTAACTTCATATTTTGCCTTCCTTTCCGCTTTGTTAGCACTCGTTTCTTTTGAGTGCTAGCGAAAGTCTAAAAAATTTTGCTTCTTTAGAAGCATTATTTTTAAATTGTTTAATTTTAAAGTGTTATACAACATTTTATTGCTCTTGTCAATAGATTTTATCTTTTTTTATAAAAAAAGCAGAGAGTAAAAAATTCTCTCTGCGGATGTTCAGATCAGTTTCTGGATATTTCTAAATATCTTCTCTGTTGTCTTTTTATAAGCGGCAATTTCTTCCTGGGAAATTCCTTGAAAAATCTGCTGATCCAGTTCTCTTTTAATTTTTGCTATCTCTGCTATGATTACTCCTGCACTATCACTGACCAGATAATGCATATATCTCCTGTCATTTTTATCCGGTACTGCTGTAATCAATTCTTTTCGGTATAGATCATCGATTGCCTGTGATACATGTCCACGATTCAACTTCAGTTTCCTGTAAATATCAGTCGGTGTATTTTCATTAGCAGACCTTGAAAGATAATACAACACTTCAATATCTACTTTCTTTAAATCATATTCTTTTTTTATCACTGAAAAACGGCTTTCCATCAAATGTTTGAAATCACCGCCTTTTAATGCGATTTCTAATTGCTCATCCATTTCCCTCACCTACCTTCCAATACTTTAATTTTAAATATTTTAGCATTGGAGTATTATTATTTCAAGTACCAAAAACACCTTATCCAGTTCGCTTAGCTTATGATATCTCTTTCCAGTGTATCCCTTTCCATTAAGCGTTCTACGAAAATCGAACTTTCCTATAAAAAACAGCCTGACTTGTATTGTCATTTTGTGTCACTACTATTTCAGAATATGTCTACAAATTGTTTAACTAATCTCACTATTCCAAAAATACTTGCACCAAATGCGATAATTGATAAAACCCCAGCAGTAATAGCTTCAATAACATTTATTACGCCAGACACTTCTTTATGTAATTTAGGAAAAATAAATTCTTTAGCTTTAACTACCAATGTAAAAAATGTTTTTATAAATCCCATTAGCACATACAAAAAATAAGCTAATACTACTATTCCGCCTAAGCAGAATAACACATCACAATACCATTTTCCACGTTCCATGTTTCCCAGAAAATAGTTCACCTCAAAAACAAAAATCATTAGTATCACAGCAACTATTAATGCGTGTAACCCCATAGCAGTCATAATCTTATCTTTTCTATCTCTACTGATTGTAGGAAACATAATGAACCATACCGCTATACAAACTGTTCCTATTGTCATCCTGGTATCATTCTGTGTCGCACCACATATAGGACTATATGCACCGATAAAGGTCATAAACACACCCATAAGTAAAGCACCTATATTTATACTTATATGAATCCTATATCCATGTTTTTTCAAAAATTCTTTTAACATTCTTTCTTATTTCTCCTGCGTTTTTCTGATTTTATATTCCTAAAATATCCAATAATTTTAGTCACATGAATATTTTACATAATCATATGCACACAACAACCTTCTATAATCCGTCGTATTACCAATTTCACCACTCAATGTTTTCAAGTACTCCTCTATATCTTCAGGCATGAAATTACCTTTCAACAATGCATATGCAATAATTTGATTTTTATAAGTCATCGCATAACTTTCATTGTTCAGTATATCTTCAAGTGTTGTTTCTTTCACATCAAATTTTTGCTCAATTTGTCGTTTTAGAGCTTCTAATTTGCTATTCTGCTGTTTTTTTAATTTTTCTATTCTTTTAATACTTGGATCAATCTTTGCGAATGCATATATCGGGAAAAACTGTTGCGATTGTATCATAACCTTATCAACATTTTCTAATTCATCTAAGTCATTTGTAATACTAACTTTAATACATCCACCAAAATATATCTCTTTAACAGCTGTTTGAATTTTTCTTATATCCATCGCAGAAACAGGCAACTGCAATTTAGCAATGCTCGAATATATCTCCGCATAATTATCCGTTTTTATTTTATTTATTCTAATTGTCGAAAAACCTTCAACATCTATATCATGATCTGTTACTTCCAAATTATCCGAATTTTCTTCATACTCAACAAGCAAAAAATGTGAACGAATTTTTTCAGCTTCTGGCGAATTAGGTTCTATATAATATGTAAAAATAGTCTTTTATACATCTTTTATATTGCTATCTCTCCTATTTCCCAACTCTAAAACAGAATCCTTTTCCCCTTCCAATCAAAATATTTCATCTTAATTGTAAAACTTATTCATCTTATGCTCACCTTGTGCACATCATTATATTTTTATTATATCACTTATTTCATTCATAAAGAATCATGAAACAACCTGTTACGTTTTTTGTAATTAATTTTGTCCTAGTATACTGGATTAATCTATTTTCACTTTAATATTTCACGTATCGAACCTGATAAAACAGCCACCTTAAAATGCCTGCCACACAATTCGAACTCTACCTCACCATTTACTTGCTTAAGTGCATACAAACTGCATATTTTCTTTTCATCACCAAGTGTAACCTCCATTGTTGAAGAACTCATTGTCACAATCGGCATTGTCCTCACGAGCTGGTCGGGTTTTATTTTTTCGCAACATTCAGTATTGTTTTTAAGCAACGACCGTTTATTCTCCAACACACGAAATGTAATCATATCATCCAGCTTAACATCTTCAATATTACACGGCGTATTATCTCGCAGATATGTTTCAATATGATAGAAATACAAACATTTATGCATAATTCGTATATAAGCTTGAAACAAACTTGGATGAACAGAATTTTCTGGCTCCTCAATTGCAATCAGGGATACATTTGCCAAGATAATCCTTGTCAAAATCATAAACACTCTTTTTGCACCGTCAGACATCATTGCAAAATCAATTGGATAGATAATTGCAGATGCTTTTGCTCCATGAATGGTGTCGATCATCTGCCAGTTCTTCTTGTTATGTTCTCAAGCACATAACAAGAAAAACTGGCTTTTCAGTGATACTCCAGCCGGTGCGGATGCCAGCATGAAAGTGTATTCTATGATAGAAACAGCCAAAGCTAATGAACTCAATCCGCATAAATATCTGAGCTTTCTTTTGGAGCATCGTCCAAGTGTTGAAATGTCAGACGAGGAATTAGAGTGATTTGCCCTATGGAGCGAATTGGCTCAGGAAACTTGCAAATAAAATGGAGTAAAATACTCGCATGTCTGACATCTTAGCACAGGGTTTCAGATTTTATTTACAGGGTACACCCTAAAACTATGCGCTTACGCATCAAAAAAACAGCAGCAAACATTCGCTGCTGAGGTTTGGTCCTCTTCGCTTTGTTTGCTGCTATTAGAATAATCATTTTGCCCTTTTTAGGATAATTTGGTGTGTCCCGCGACATATAACATATCCCGCCATGCCCATCTCGATTTCACTTTGTTTTATCTGGCTCTTTAACCACACATCTCGCCGACACAAATGAAGTAGCACAAGAGCGAATGGATATGCTTATGGGACAGATGGCACAAACACAAGGTATCACTGAACAGCTTAAATCCACTGACCAGATGGCTTGGGTTCGCGCAATGAATAATATCCAATCTGCTGCTAGGGAAATTGTACTATCTGAATTGATTTACATATAGTAATTATGTTACTGCTAGCACTTGGAACTGGATAATTACTCCTGTCTATTGTCTACATAATATTGAAATGCTTTCACAATGTACTCAGACGCACCTAAACCATATTTTGCATCAGTAATGTTTTTTACATAATCGCTTTTGTAAGCATCAGTAATGGCAGTCCAATAACTATTTCTATCTAAATCAACAGATGCATGCTTGTGCAAAAAATCATCAATTTCAGAGACAATATCTTGTATATCACTGGATGATATATCTTTTGTTCTGTCAGAAACCAATTTAGCATAAAGTGTATCACTTTGCTCTCCAATTTCTTTGGCATCACTAGACATTTGTTGTTCCATAATTTCTGTAAAATGTTCCAAATTGTATTTCATAGCTTCCGTGTATTTTTCAATACTTCCAAACTCTGTAATTGCAAGTATAATCGGATAAATTAAATTCTTTAAAACTCACAACTCTTTCTCCTTTCGTGGTCTGTTTTTTATTTTACTTTTGGTAATTTTATAACCTCCCACAGCAATACACACGATTCCAATTATTACGATAAGACTGAGCGGAAAATGTCTCAAATACTCTAATGCTTCCGTATAACAACTCCCATTTTGATCCATATCATAATATTGAATAATGTATGAAAAACAAACAGCTAGTATTTCTAGGATAGTTCCAACTATAATCATCAGGCTTGATCTCTCTTTTTTTATTCCTATCCCAGCATTGTTTCCTGGTTTGATGCAGGTTCAGTAGGTTCAACTTCTTCTACAGAATCATATTCATCAAACAATAGATATTCTATAGGAACTTGGAAAAATTTACTTAACTGGACAATATTATCTGTATCCGGTACTGCTGTCCCTTGCTCCCATTTCGAAATTGCCTGCCTGGAAACGTTTATTCTTTCTGCAAGTTTTTCCTGCGACATCCTATTTTCTTTACGAAGAAATTGTATCTTTTTTTCAAATTCCATATGATCTCTCCTGTCTGACATATATGATTCCTTGTTTCAACATTGTATACAATATTTTGTTTGTGCACGCCCTTAATGTACTGTGTTTTATCAAAATCGTCAACATATACTAGATTACAACTCCGCAACCAAAGTTTACAATACTACTATTCTTACAAATATGCCTTTTCTTACCTATTTTTTATCCATACCATAAAACAAAGGAGCCATCCAACTTACATATAGAACAACCATTTTTTAATATGCTATTTATTCACAACAACGAATCCACTATTTTTCATTCCGTTTATCCTCCGCAAATTCGCATTTATTTAACTTCTTCAAGCAGATTTTACCTCACACGAGACATTACTTCAATATAAATTTACATAATAGGGCAGCCCACTAGACTGCCCTCAAGCTTCACATTTGGTACTTGTACCTCTGATTTCTTCTTATTTTGAGCTATTGATGCTTGATATGCTTTGTTTGCTGTCTCTGCCGCCTTTAACTCTTTCAAGAACTCCTGCACTGTCTTATAGCCATGCTGTCACGGGGCAAATATCACTATCCTCTATAAGGCACATATCACCATCCTCTATCTCATCTATCATCCACACCTCCTCTCTACTCCTCATCCTCCTCCCTTCCCCATCCCTCCACCTAATACTACAGCATATGTTGAAGCGGATTATTTCCCTTTATTTGAGGCATTTCTTCCTGTTTTGATATAGGAATCAGGGAGGTATTTTGGCATCAAAAAACAGCATGCTCATTCAGCATCAAAAAATGGCTTATTTCCAAGGTTTTTCATGGCTTTTTTCAATAAAAAAAGACCTCAGGGAATTACTTCCTCTAGGTCTTCTTCTATCTTTTTTCTATTATTTTTTCCTCATTTCAAAATGGAAATCATTTTTGCAAATAAAATGGAAATGAGGTTTGCTAAGCAACATGTAGCCTATTCATACTTATTATGTCCCGGGTCACACTTAACTTGTTTTCATTTAAGTGTTAGTCAGTTATGGGGCATGTTACTTTTATTTACACTATTTATTTTAACCCACTGAATGATTGTGACCAAACTGTTGCCATAAGATTATTATAGTGCGGATTGAGAAGAAATGCAACCCAAACTCTAATTTACTGTACAATTAACTGGTGGAATAACTGAGGGAATAACTGGTGGAATCTCCCCAGTTGATACACCAGTAAACGGAATAGAAACCTCTCCATCAAATATTAACTAGCTTCGAGAATATTTTACACTTCTCTTGTTATACATTACTCATCATCCGTAATTTCCCAGTGTCCGCTAAAACCACGTCCGACAAAACTTACATTATCCATTTCTTTTATATGACGCTTAATTGTTTTTGAACTTACGCCTAATTCAATTGCTATTTTCTCCGTACTAATCTTGCTGTCTTTACGAATCATGTCCACAATTTGAGCATCCAACTTGCCTTGAGGGACATCTTGAGGGACATCATAGTTCAGGTTCGGCATCACTACAGTAAACTAATATCTGTCTGAGCGGAATGATGGTCTTTTACTCTCATTATAATTTATTTGGAATTCATATCCACTGATAATCTTTCCAAATCCACTACCTTTACGTTCCATATATCCAAGCCGGTTAAATACATCGGCAAGAACAGGATTTCTTCTGGTTGAAGGAACTGTAAGAGGATCTCTGTCTTGAATCATGGAACCATCCGGCATTCCTCCCGGAGAATAGATTTCCATTCTGTCATCGTATATGTCAATATGGACTTCACTTCCATTTACCAAATAGTCACGATGTGCCAAAGCATTTACAAGGGCTTCGTGATAGCTTCGCTCTACGTACTCCGGCATTTCTTCTCTTGAATTCGCAGTCTTACGCCATTTCATTTTACAATTCCGCTTAATAAATGCTTCTCCATTTTCAATCAGGGAAATAACACTACCTGAATACTCTGCATCGTCTAACGCATCCACTGAGCCACCACTTTTATTTAATCCATTCCACCTTGTGCAAAATAATCTTGAACAACGAATCGGACTTTCATCCGCAAGTAATGCCCCTGCATTCGTTAAATCACCCTGCTCATTTACCAGTCCAAATGAAATCAAATCTTTATCATCAAAGCTATTCCCAGTCCACTTCTTATATCTTTCCTTAAGCTTTGAAAAAGCATAATCTTCCGCCTTGTAGCTAGAATTCTGCGAATCATATGATGTATTCTTTCCTCTAAGGACAAGACGCTTTAATTCTGTTGCAGTGGTCTTTACACTTTCATTTCCCAAACGAACAAAAGCTTTGATGTGGTATAAAAAAAGTTGACACCCTATTCTCAAGGATTTTGATATATAATCAGTAGAGAATAAGGAGTGAATTATTATGTCAGCAAAACGTACGCAAAAATCTTATGACAACGAATTTAAAGCACAGGCTGTAAAGCTTGCTCAGGAAATAGGTGGGCATAAAGCAGCGAAAGAATTAGGTGTTCCTGATGGAACTATTTACTGTTGGATAAAAGCCTTCAAAGAAGGGCGACTCAGCGCAAATGAAGCTGTCCACTCACCTAAGGCAGCATTATCCCTTAACGATGAACTTATCGAGCTTAGAAAGCGTGTTAAGGAACAGGATAAAGAAATTCGTCATTTAAAGGAAGAAAACGAATTCCTTGAAGAAGCTAGTGCTTTTTTCGCAGCCAGCCGTCGGAAGTCCGCAAAAAACAGAGACTAATGTTTATTGCACTCAAAACGGATGACGGCAGGATTAAGGGTAAAATTTCTTTCTATTGTAAGGCTCTCAAAGTTTCCAGGCAGGCATTCAATCATTATCTGAAAACAAAGGTTGCTCCATGGAAATATCAGTCACTAGCAGATGCTATGCTGGATATCTGCAACGAAGATGAATGCAATGATACTTATGGAAGAATCCGTATGTATCAGGCATTACAGCTTAAACAGCCCGATGGAGTTCATATTCCAAGCGAGAGAACTGTTTATCGCGTCATGGAAGAAATTGGTCTTAATCATAAACCAAAACGCAAGCCAAACGGCATTACCAAAGCGGACAAAAAAGCCCGTAAATCAGATGATTTAATAAAACGCGACTTTACAGCAAAAAAACCGCTTGAAAAATGTGTAACTGATATGACAGAAATAAAAGCCGCTGATGGAAAACTCTATGTTTCTGCCATCTTTGACTGTTATGATCTAGCAGTATTGGGGTTAGCCATGGATACAAACATGAAAGCAACCCTGTGCGAGCAGACACTTGAAAATGCTGTTAAAGCATATCCGGCACTTTGTGGTGCAATCCTTCACAGCGACAGAGGAACACAGTACACAAGCGAATTATACCGTAAAGCAATCAATAAATATGGCATTCTGCAAAGCATGAACAGTGCAGGCGGCCGATGTCATGACAATGCCAGATGCGAAAGCATGTGGGCAAGATTTAAAGAGGAATTATTCTATGGACGCTACAACACTACTACAATGACAGTAGAACAATTAAAAACACTTATCTGGAGATACTTCATCAGTTATTGGAACAATAGGAGAATCTGTTCTGCTAATGGAGGTTTACCCCCTATGATTAAGAGACAGCAATACTATGATTCATTGCAGGAGGCAGCATAGGTCGAATATCCTTGAGAAAAAAGTGTAAAGTAATATTGACAACATCACTTCCAGCACACCATCTCCTGAATAATAATATGGTGTTTCGTCTCCTTTATATACATCAAGGATGACCAAAACCTTCCCATCTACGGTTTTATGGAATCTAAGCTTAAACTCCGGTATTGGATCAAGTCTTGTCTTAATTGCCTCACTAATCTTTTCTGCATCACCTTTCGGATCTTCAAGTCCAACAATTTGCTCATCATTAGAAATGCCAAAAATCAATGCTCCACCAAATGTATTTGCAAAAGCACTTACACTTTTACACCAGCTTTTTGGTTTCTTTTCCTCAAGTGCTAGCTTTTTATCATATTCAGTTGCTTCACCAATTAAATCTTTTATATTCATAATAAACATCCACTTTCTGTTTTAATAATAGTCTTTGCTTAATTCAAGGTTTCATACAACTTCTCTACTTCTGCTTCATAAACACTTTCTGTCTTATCATCAAACAATACCCATTCTACAAGATCAAAGCTATTCTCGTTATCCTCCAAAAATCTGCTTACCGTCTTTACCGCTATCTTTGCTGCAAGTTCTACCGGAAAGCTATACACTCCAGTTGAAATAGATGGAAATGCAATACTTCTTATACCATACTCAAGTGCCACCTGCATAGAATGAAAGTAGCAACTTGCCAGAAGTTCCTCTTCCTTACTTCTACCTCCACTCCAAATAGGACCCACAGTATGTATCACATAATCGCAGGGAAGATTATATGCTTTTGTAATCTTTGCCTGACCTGTCTCACAACCACGAAGAATCCTGCACTCTGCTAAAAGTTCCGATCCTGCTGCCCTGTGAATTGCGCCGTCAACTCCACCTCCTCCTAAAAGAGAGTTGTTTGCGGCATTGACGATTGCCTGTACATCTGTAACTTTTGTAATATCACCTTTTACCATCTTGATTATCTTCTTTACCATCAATTCCACCCCTTCCATACATCAGGCTGATATCCAAGTGTAGATTGTTTTCCATTTCTTACTACTGGTGTTTTAATTACCTGCGGATTCTCCAATATTTTTTCCAGTTTATCTTTATCAGCAATATACTTAATAAGAGCAAACGTATCCTGGTCTTTACCTTCCCAGTTGATCATATTTTCAAGACCGCCATTAGCCTGTGCAACAGAAGTAAACTCTCCCTTGCTCATGCCCTTTTCTTTCATATCAATGAACTGATACTTGATGCCTCGCTCCTTGAAAAAACGCTCTGCTTTCTTTGTATCATTACATTTCTTTGTTCCAAATATCTGTATATTCATATCAATATTCCTTTATTATTTCTTCATTTATTCCATACATGGTCTTAAATTTTTCAAGATCTGACGGGCTCTTTATCAGCATTACCTCTTCTATCTTCCCTGTATGGATATCTTTAAAACCTGCAACCTGTTCACCATTACAGATACTTGCTTTGATTACCGGTTTCTTATTTTCCGTATCATAAGACTGTGTTACTATTTTCTTTTTAAACAGTCCCATCATGTCCACCTTCTTTCGCCTGCACCATCAATACAAGCTTTTCAAATGACCGTGCAAAGCGTTTATCATCTTCTTCCGTCCGCTTTTTCGGTCCCTTAATATGATTCTTGTGAGAACCTCGTCTTGCTTTCTTATTAAGGTGCCTCTCCATTAACATCTGGTCAATATTTTCATTCGTATACCACTTACCGGATTGATGAATTGCATGCGCTCCTTTGCCAAGAGCCATAGCTGCAAATCCATAATCCTGAGATACCACAACATCATCCTTATAACAAATGCTAATCAACTTATAATCTACTGCATCCGCTCCTGCTCCAACCACTATCACATCACTGTAATCTGAATATAACACATGGTTTGTGTCGCATAGCAATGTGGTTGGAATATTATATTTTTCTGCAATAGTCTCTACGATGTCCACTACCGGACATGCATCTGCATCCACAAATATCTGCATATCTTTCTCAAATCCTACTCCAAATTGTGCAAATAGTCTGCACAATTTACTTTATTCAATCTGTATAACAAAAAATAACCGATAAACTCTCATTGCTAATCATTTTGCTATGATAAAAAATATTTATCGGAGTCAGCACCTCGATGAGGTTTCCACTTGGATCGTAAAATCTTACAATCCTCTGTCAAGCTTCCAACCATCATCTCTCCCCCTCCAATTTCTTAGCTTGTTCTTCATCAATCAAATAAACATTACCTTTTGCTCTTGTAATAGCAACATACAATTTATTCCGAGTTAGGGCGGCAAGTTTTGACAAAGCGTCTTTTTTATATGCCTGCATCGTTGTCTTGTTTAGCAGAACACATACATCTTGATAACAATCCTCACCTTTTGTATCACCCCAATTTCTATGTCCAACACCATAAGTAGTAGCTTTTTGATAATGTAGTTTTACAATTTCTGTATTTCTCCATATTTCTCTGATTCCATCATCCGAATCTACAAACTCTACGCCGCCTTGTTCTCCCCTATTTGAATAAATACTTATTCCAAGATGTTCTCTAACATATTGGCAAACATTTTCTCCACATCTCCAGCTTTTTAATAATGTTTGGTTATCAAAATCAACACCAGCTTTTTTGAACCTATCTACATATTTATTCAAATCGTCAAAAAGGCCTTTATTTACCTTCCCATCAGCACTAGTATTATATGTATGCTGATAGAAATCTCCTACATAAAGCATGTTCATATCTATCTTCATAAGTTCTTCTAGAAAATTAAAATCTCTTCCCGAAATATCCTGTACCTCATCAAATACAATGCAATCAAAGTATTTCTTTATCCTACTCTTAACCTCTTGTATTACATCAGTTTTATTTAGTAACAATGTAATTCTGTTACTATATAACCTATCACCTGAATCGAGATAATATTCTATATTAGATGACTTAGCATATCTGTTTTTATTTGGTTCATAATTAATCCCTTTAGCTCCAACCTGATCCGAAAGAAATGGTTTATAGCAAAAGCGATAAAGGAATGTAAAATACTTATAAACAGTGATTCCATCTGGAATCACTCCGTCATTTTGCTTACGCAATTTGGAAATAATATTATTATAATTTGCATCCGTATATGTGATGATTAAAACATTTCTGTATTCCGTGCAAACCTTATTTATTATGTAAGTTGTTTTCCCAGCACCAGCTACTGCAAGCATTAACTTTTTATCCATCTTATAGCCCTCTCAATGTAGTCTGGTACGACTATATCTGGTGCATTCATCAATTGATATGCCGCTTCAGTCTTATTCTTCAACATATAGTCAACCGCTGTATTTCCAAACAAGTCCTCGCATAACTGTTTATTTCTATCTTCAAGAACTATTTCAAACGTTCTCTTTGAATTATCAGATTCATAAAAAATATTAATATTTTCTATATTGGCAAAATCACTGTATTTATCAATACAATTCTTTTGATAGTCATTATCATTATCAGTTACAACAGCAACTTTTGCTCCTGTAATAGCTGCTATCTCCAAAAATCGCTTAAAACTAAGACCTCGCACATCCATCACCTGTATGTTGTCTTCTTCCATCTTATGTCCATGAATCTTTTTATAAAAATTGTCAAACAACATATATTCAGCTGGACCTTCAACTAACATTGTTCTATTTGATAGTGTGAATTCAATAATTCCAGCCGGAGGTGTTTTCATAAAGTATTTAGCTGTTTCTGCCTTCAAATCACTTAATGCTAAGGGCTTGCTAATATCTTCTCCTTGAAGAATAAAAACATTATTCAATTCTAATCGAGTACTAATCAGACTATTATGCGTTGTTATAAACAACTGTCCACTATTTGATAAACTTATTTTCTCAATAAGAGCTCTGAGTTTAACATGACTCAAATGGTTTTCAGGTTCTTCAATAAGTATGACTTCGACATTTTCACCTGAATGACTTAACACAAAATCAACTTTAACAAAAATCTGTGTTCCAGTACCTTTGCTATCCAATGGAACTGACTTTTCATAAATCATCAGTTCATCGCTGAAATTTGAACATTCATTTCCTCTAAACTTAAATGAATAATCTTCCCCTTCCGGAACTCTAGCATTAAGTTCTGCAAGATTCTCCTTTTCAAATTGTTTCTTTAATTGGCGAAATTTACTCTTATGTATAACACGTTCTTTAATATTACTTTCTGTATAATGAGAATACATTCTTTTTACAAAATCATTTGTTGCATAATCTGAATTCATATTACTACTATCTATAAAAACACTTCGTATTTTCTTTTTGTAACCAGAATATCCTTCATCAGCAAATGTTGAAAAACGTACTGAATAGTAATCATAAGGAAAAAATGTAGAATCCGCCTTAATGGAATCAACTATTTCGTGCTCATAGTCCGGATTAGGTGCACATATCATCCTAATTCCAAACGCTGTCACCTCATCACTATTATTCTTTCCCTCCATCTCAAAACCAAAATCTCCATTTAAGAAGAGCTCGATTTTCACTTCAGGTAATTCATCGTATTTCTTTTTACCATTTAAGAATTCTTCAATAGAATCAGTATTGATTATCCTATCTATGCCAATACTTTCTACCTTTCGAACATTTCCACTAATGACCAAATCAATTGCTTCTAAAATGGTACTTTTTCCTGCTTCATTATCACCAACAATTATATTAGTTCTCTCATTAGGTATAAATTCAAATTTTCTAAAACGTTTATAATTAGTTAGTTTTATTTTTGCTATGCTTGATGCCAACTATTTTCCTCCATTCTATACTATTAACTCACTTAAACCACCATAGCAGGTCACGCATGCGCTCTTCCTTGCTCTTGTTAGTGCAACATAAAGCAAACACTTCTCACCAGTTCTAAACTCTTCAAGAGAAATATCATCTTCAAAATCTGCTCTCGATCCGAACGGAAGCACCTTCTTATTCACCGCCACTGCAAATACATGATCAAACTCAAGACCCTTTACACGGTGCATTGTGGCAATTCTTACACCATCAAAAGAACGATCATCTGT
Source organism: Anaerostipes sp. 494a (assembly GCF_001940315.1). Lineage (NCBI taxonomy): Bacteria > Bacillati > Bacillota > Clostridia > Lachnospirales > Lachnospiraceae > Anaerostipes > Anaerostipes sp. 494a. The sequence continues at coordinate 1,453,130 of NZ_MJIF01000001.1, forward strand.
CTTATTAGCCTTAATTTCAAAAGACTTAATACCTGCTCTCTGCAAACCAGCAATATAATTATCAAGAAGCTTGTGAGTTCTTGCCACAATACAAATATTTTTCTGCTCTATACCACTTGCTTCCATATTTTTAATCTTAGTTACAAGAAAATCGAGTTCTTCTTCCGGAGTAGCAAACTCTTTTATTTCAGGCTTATTGCCATGAGTAAGTGATTGACACCCCTTGCCGTTATCATAATCTTCATCAAGGTCATCAAAAGAAACGCCATTAAGTAATCCGAATGCAAACTTACGGATTTCTTCTGTGGTTCTATAATTAATTCTTAAATAACTGCTTCTACCACGCACATTAATTCCGCATTTTGAAAGAACTGCTTTATTTCTGTAAATTCTCTGATGAGAATCACCTACAATAAAGATATCATTTTCATGTTCTTCGCCAGCAAGTGCTCTAAGCAGTCTATATGCACTAGGACTGAGATCCTGTCCTTCATCAACAATAATTGATACATACTGACCCGTTAACTTCTTATTTTCAAGAATCTTGCGGCATTCATACATTGCAGTCTCAACATCTCTCTGCAACTTTTCGTTCATGATGTTTTGATATTCATCAAAGACATCCCATATTTTCATACGAATCTTTCGATCAAGGCGCACTCCTCGACCAATTCTAGAAGCTTTGCAATACGCTGCTTTATTATAAACTTCCTGTGCCTGAACAACTTTAACCCATTCATCCTTATAGAAGTTTTCAACAAAGCTTAATCCTCCAGCAGCTATTGCAATTGCGTCTCTCCATGCTTTATCTACTTCTTCATCATACACAATCTGATACTCGTATCCCTGTCTACGTAAGAAATTAGAAACCCAAGCATCAAGATTAATGATATCAATTCTCTTCATTTCCTCAACAGAGCATATCTTTCTAAGATTATCCTTAATATCCTCCGCCAAGTTTTTTGTATATGTTGTAAAAAGTATTTTCCCATCTGACTCAAGATTTGAAGCAAGCATTTTTGCTCTATGCATAGCAACAACGGTCTTTCCTGTTCCTGCTCCACCCAATACTCTCGCCGGACCATTAAATTTCTTACCAACAACTTTTCTCTGAGTTGGATGAAGGAATATTCTCCACTTTTCGAGTGGCTCTTGCATAATAGCTTGAAGCTCTTCTTCACCATCAACAATTACAAAGTTCTTCTTACTTGCATCAGTCTGAAGAGCTGCTACAAAGTCATTATCCTTTACATTAACTGGCTTATTTTCTGGATACAGAGTCTCTAAAACTTCATCTACAGTAAATCCATTTCCAAGCCATTCCAGCCCTTCAAAAGCATCTTCAGGTATTGCCGCCTTCATGGAATGAAGCCCTTCAAGAGTCTTGATTGCTTTAATCATTGGAAGCTGCTCTTTAGGGAGACCAATCTTTTCAAATACATCATCAGATATATCTGCAAACAATGCCGGTTCTTCAATTGTATTCTGTTCTTCAATGACTTCTTGTACATCAAAAATTTGCACACTACCTGTAAGCTTATTAATTGAGCATTTTTTTCTCTTAGCCCATGCATAAGCCTCATCATGATGATCCACCCAAAGCAGAATATATATATTACTTTCCGGTTCACGTACAATAATTCCTCTATAGGTATCATCAATTCTTACAGAGCAAATATTCTTATCTATTCCTTCGTTTATCTTTTCAAAATTGATTCCCGGATGGTTAGGATCATTTCTGAATTTATTAAAAAACTCTGTTACCTTTCCCTGTTTCTGCCTAGGCAATGCAGCATACGCAGTTAAAAAGTCAGTCGAAATGGCTACTGTTGGCTTATTATTCATTTGCAATTCCTCCAAATACATCGATATTTATTTTCTCACTACTTAGCAGTACTATCCATCCTTTACGCTTGAATACATCCGCATAATCTTCTTGTTCTGGTAAGAGCCAAGCCACTTTTCTATCTTCCCAAGCCATTTCAGCTTCCGCAATCGTTGCTCCGGATGACTCATCAGATAATTCAAAACCAACTACACTCGGTGCCGGAATTCCGTTATTATGCATCTCTGTTGCACAGGTAATGGCAATATCATCAATAAAATCGTCCATGATATCATCCCATTTTTCATCTACCACCACCTCTGTACTTGTTGTAGCTGCAGGAACATCTTCTTCCGAAATAATTGTTCCAAGATTACTATATATAGCTTTATCCATCCCAAGCTTTGATAAAAAGAATGCTGTGCTGTTGAACTGCATCACATTCACAAAATGCCAATACCCATTCCAATCAGATTCGTATTTATCAGTTCTCGAATTTGGAATATCATCAATAATTGCAGCAATTTTTAATGGTGCTCCCATCTTCTTAACTGTCATTTCAGCCAAAGAAACTTCTGCTAACACTTCGATATTTCCCATATCTTGGCGTGGTTTCCATATACCATAGATAGCCTGCCCAAAGTCATCTACATCATCTGTAGAACCAATAGATTTCAATAAAGAATTCCACTTGTTCTTCCACTCACCATATAAAACCTGATTACTCATTTGAGTAGCGTCTACTATTGACATTGCAAAAGAACGCGCATGTGTAGCGAATATATCTTCTGCATTTGACATCGATAAATAATCAATCAAAAGCTCAAATCCACTTTCTTTTTCCGGATTAATAGCTTCGGCATTTGCACTTTTTACGGCTGGTTTATAAACCTTTCCAGATGGCATCTTTACAGAGTTCAAAGTCTCTGTTCGATAATCGCCCTGGCTCTTAAATACATTATGAACATCTTTATAAGTAAGCGACCACACTCTATACTTTCCAGAAAGCATTATCGCCATACGTTTTAATGTGTCATCCTCAACTATATCCTTATGGTAGTAATAGCCATCAGTAAACACCGCAATAGGCTTCTGATTTCCGGTTGTTCTCTTAGGTCTAATGACAAAATCAGGACGAGACTGAACCGATATACCCATAGATGCATCAAAATCAACCTGTGGTTCGATTGTCCACAAACTCTCTTCTACCTGAAGAGAATAACCCTCTTTTTCATTGACAAGCGTCTTGTGAATTCGAATAGATCTATCAGCTGTACTTAGCTTCTCAAAAGCTCCGACGAATTCCCTTTCTAATTCGCTATCAAAAAGATGATTAGTATCTACCTGTGCAAGCTTTTTGATTTCTGTACGATTCTCTTTTCCGCTCAAGATTGCTTTTAATAAAGCAATTGCTGAATCTCTAGAAATTTCTCCAATATGCTGACTTTGTCTATAGGCATACAGACACTTATAACATCCATCTTTCTGTGGGTCATCATTGCAACTACAATGCTCCATTGTCTCAAGAGCGCCTTCAAAAACGTCAATAATACCATTTTTATCATTCATAAGCTGCTTTAAATATCCTGTTCCTCCTGGGACAGAGTCGTAAATAACAAGATACTGCTTTCGATAATCAGCTTCCGGAACCGGAACTTCACTTACCGTCGCTCTGAGATGATCTACATTACCAAATTTTTTCTTCATTCCGAGCATAAATGCTGCTACAAAGGATTCAACTCTGACATTTGTGGCATCCATCGTTGTTGCCGGAATCAATAATCTAAGAGCTTCTGTTTCGAATTCACGATATAAGAAAAGACACTCTTCATATGGATCTGTAACAATCGTCTTGTCTTTCACCATTTTGCAGAATCGAGAATGTTTTGGTTGCTCTCCCTGTACCTGAATTTTTCCGCAATACTTACATATAGTGAAACCTTTTCTTACGCCTTCATGTCCTGCTACAAGAAGCTTATCTCCAGTAATCGACTGTTCACCGAAGTTAATTTCTCGCATTGTTGCCTTCTGAAGGAATTCATATCCCCATTTAAATTCTTTGTTATCCATTTCAAAAGCCTGAATAACATCCTTGTCCTCATCAACTTCTACAAGCAATTCTTTATCGTAGAACATAGTTGCTCTATCTTCGCTGTCATCTCCAATCTGACTCTCTTCTTCCTTCATATTGGAGTAAACCATTTGAACCTTAAACATAGAACGAACCTGTCCGGAATCTGCCCAACCTGGATTTCCACACTTAGGGCAAACACTAACTGGAGTACTTGAATCTTCAATTGCTGCATGAGAACAGTTCGGACATAACCTCCACGGTTCAGCCTTAGCAGTATTAATATCAACCTGATCAATTGTAAGTTTGTGACCACCCGCATAAAAACTATTAAGCGGTGCAAACTCACTGATTGCAGACGAAGCAGACCTATTGTATTCATAGGTAGTACTCTCATACTTATTCTTCTGCCTATCATTCTCATCCTTTTCTACTCTTGTGAGAACTGCTTTTAGTACAATTCCAGCTTCAGGGAATGCATAGTTAGGTAATAAACCTGCATCAGACAGGAAATTGAAAACATTCTTATCATTAATCTTTGCAACAACGCTCATCCAAGCTGCGCGTTCCGCTTTTAGTTCCTTAATCTGTTCATCATAAGATGAGTCTTGCGGCTTATCCTCAAGCTCTTTAATCATCTTCGATAATTCTTTGATACTCTTCTGAATTCCATCTCTCTGCTTTTTAAGATCATAGAATTCGTTATAGATCTTTATATGCATTGGGCTATTTGTAGTTCCTTCACCCATTGCAAATGCTTTAATTTCCTTGATTGAGTTTTCATCAAGTCCATCACTGTTCATCGGATTTACAGAAAATGCCTGTATAAACATTCTGACAAGCTTAGCCATATTATTCTGAACGTAATACAGGAAGTTATTAGGAAATCTATCCTTTGATGTTTCATCTAACTTTGCCAAGCAAGAACTTACCTTATCTGGCACTTCAGCCTGCCCTGATTTAACCCAACAATCCATGCAATACGCAGTGAACTGTCTTGCCAAAACTGCTGAAGCCTTCAAGAATACCTTCGGTGGCTCTACAGCTCCTACGATCATTTCCATAGGATCTTGATAGAAATAAAGATCATGAGGTCTTGAATTGGCTATAGCAACGGTCAGCGCATTTCCATCCTTACGTCCACCTCGACCTGCTCTCTGTGCATAATTTGCCTGTGCAGGAGGTATTGAACTAAGAATAACAGTAGACAAATCTCCAATATCAATACCCATTTCCAAAGTAGGTGTACATGACAACAGATTTGGATCCCAAGGTTTCTGATTATCTTTTGATTTTTTAAACTTACGCTCTAAATCCTCTCTATCATCACGTTCTAATAAGCCAGTATGTTCCTTGGCGACGATTCGTACTAATTCACCCTGACTATACAGCTTTCCATAAAAATCTAGATTCTTTTCGTCTGCTATGTACATATGGCCATTACAATTATGACGAGTACAACAAGCTCCTTCAAAAATTTCTGCATCCTTCTCAGACATTGATATCTGAGCTCCACACTCATCACATACCATCTGCTTAACATTTCTGGTTATATGGCATTTTTCCGTATCAATTGCCCAGACATGAACATTATCCGGTGTTTCTTTTTTCTTAAGAACACCTGCTTTAGTGAGTTCTTCAAGAATAATCTTCATGATATCTGTAGAGTCAGATTCTAACGAAAACTCTGGAAGATATTTATCAACCCACTTTGCATACCAAGACTTACTGTCTATACTATCAAAGCCTTTTGTCTTCTTTGAACCGCGATTAATTGCAACAAACTTAGGTACATTAAGTCCACGATTTACTCCCGGTAACCATTTTTTTCTATCATTTGATAAATGATAATAGTTTGCTCCATTTTGAATAAACTGTTCAAAGGCATAATAGTCAAACGCACCATTTATCTTCATCTGATATAAGACACCTAAAACTATTCTTTTAAACGTCTCTGCATCAGCACTTTGAAGTCGTCCCACCTCATTAGCTACTCTCTCCATAATTCCGGAGATTGCTTTATCAAAATTAAATTCAAGAACAGAGCATCCTGATTTCTCAAGTGTTCTACCAATTCTAGAAAGAATACCATATTCCATCAAAATCTCATATTTAAACCGCTGCTCAACATAATTCAAAAGTGTGGCAGCATCTTCATCTTTACGAAGCTGTCCCTCATTACACATTCTTTCATATGCACGCATCCATGTAAGGTTCGCAGGAATAAAATTAGCTACAAAATATTCCTCACCTAAATAGTTTTTCCAATACGACACTACTCTCTGAATAAAATCATCAAACGAGTATTCTTCCTGATCAAGATTAATAAATTGTGTTATTGCTGTTCTCAGTCCGAACTTCCAGGTACGCGAATTATAGAATCCTGCATGATGAGCAGCATCCTGTACATTATCTGTAAACGCTAACAATTTCTTATCATCGTTAAACTTCGAAGCATATAGTTCAGAAATACCGGCGCTTATGGCTGTAGCACTTCTTAAACCAATAAGAGACATAGTTCCTTTTCCATTACAGAAAGGGCACTTATATGCCTTGCTATTATTTCTTCCTTCTGTCTTTAAATCCGGCACCCAAATAGGAATAGTCTTATGTCCATTTGAACATAGTGTGCGGTTGTCTTCATCGAACATTATCTCCATGCACTCAGGACACAATCTCATTCGATTACTAAGACCAAAAGCTTCCTCCCCTTCTTTATGTGGGAACATTAATCTAACTTTTGAATCTCCACTAAAGAAAGCATTGTAAAAAGCCTTAATATCTCTAAGCTCAACACTTCCATTATCTTCAACTGAAGCCCATCCAGTCTGACCGCATTCTCTACAGTTAATTACTGGAAGGTAATGTTTAGCTTGTCGTTCATTAAGATCTGTTGAGAGGGCATATTTAATATCTTTCTCGGCCACTTCACCAACAAGTCTTCTAAGTTCACGCATCCACACCTGAACCTGAACATTTAAAAATGGACGAAGTTTTCCAGATGAAGTCTTAGTTCTTGCATGTGAAATCAATGCGTATAAGGCATCTATAACAATACAAGCTAAATCTTCTCCAAGTTCTCCAAGCAAAGGAAATCTCTTTATCAAACTCTCATATGCAAATGAATTCTGCATATATGAGCCTTTAGCTTCAGCAATAATGCTTTGACAAAAATTATGATGCATGAGCCTATTTCCCAATTCTACTCTGGCATCATCTGACAATATATTTGAAAAATCTAAGCCATCAAGCCAAGCATCTATTGCCGCATATAAGTATTCCTTTTCATCTTCACCAGAAGATAATTCTTTAATTCTTAGTGCTTCATCCCTATTAGGAATTTTATAATCTGTGATATCATACCCAGCAAAAAATTCTTCTGCTGAAAGTCTATCTTCTGTAACTACAGAGTCTTCATCAAAGATTTCTCCAAATACATCAGATGCGTATTCTCTTATACTCTTAGCACTATCTTTAGCGCCCATTGTAGCTGATGTACCTATGCAACAAATCTGTCCAGGCAACACATTAAGACGTGCTTTCAATCTTCTAAGAAGGCATGCCAAATCAGTTCCCTGCGCTCCATCAAAAGTATGGAGCTCATCAACTGCGATATATTTTAATGTATCAGGAAGATTATTTTTCCAAAGTTCTGCATCCTTTGGTCTTACTAGTAAGTAATCCAACATCTTATAGTTGGTCATAAGTATATCTGGAGGGGCCGCCAAAAGTGTTTCATGATCTGTAATGACCTTATCAGGAAGCATCATCTTAGAAGATGAATGCTCCTGACCACCAACATACATACCAACACGAATTCCGGCTGATTTTAGTTCTGGACTACCATCAACCAACTCTGCTATACGTTTTGCCTGATCAGATGCCAGCGCATTCATTGGATATATAATTAATGCCTTTATTCCTTTTTCACCACGATGCTTATAACAATACTCAAGTATTGGATATAAGAAACACTCTGTCTTACCAGATCCAGTACCAGTAGCAATCAATGTTGATCTCCCATCTTCACCTGTTAATCTTTCAAAAGCTTTCTGCTGATGCACGTACGGACTAAAAGGTTGATGAATAGACTCAAAATAATTGCTATCGCCTTCATAAACACGAAAAGGAAGGCGCACTGCAATATACGGTTCATGAAAAACCGCATCCTTCGTGTTCAACATATTCTTAATAGAGCCCTTAAATATCGGATTCGTTATAGGAAATGATGTCTCTATATAATCAATCAGACCTTCTTGATACTGTCTTGCAAGAATTGATGGTAACATCTTGCCTTCCTCCATTCACTAATCATTTTTATCTAATTCTTCCCAAATTTCTTGATAATCTACTTCTCTAATCGAGCGGATATACGGAGCATAGTATTTAATAATCCTATTTTCGCATTTACCTACAGTATCATCTAGATACTCTTTTTCAATTGAACCCTCTATATTCTTAGCTGCGCTTTTCCATAATGCCCTATCAACACCAATCCCATTTTGTCCCTTGTTAATAGTAAAAACAATCTTTCCTTCTGAATCATACCAAGTGTCTTCTTCATAGTTTTTATGTACTGGAAACTGTACCCTATAAAGCGTAATTAAATGCTGAAGTTCCAACCCTAATGCCTTCGCAACTAAAACATCAATTTCAACTAATAATTCTCTTCTTTCATAATCAGATAGTTTATTTGCTATATTCAAATTATTAGTCAAAGACTCAAATGGGTTGCGCGATAATAACGCACTGTTACGAAGCCACCTATCATTATTAAATGAAGGTGCGTAATTATCTTCCCACAAATCTTTGTAATTTGATGTTTGACAGTTCAACAACAGTGTTCTGGAAATAATCATTTCGTCATACTTGCTATTAGGGACAGGAAGCATACTTGCAGTATCGTTCCTAAAATTACTTTTCCCTAATGCTCTAACAAAGTAATCATATGGTAATGAATTCATCAAACCATTTACCAAAACCAAATCTTTATTGTTTTTAAAGCACATTCCAAAGATTCCATTTATATGAGCAGTTTTAGGAGGTATAATCGCCGACATTAATGTTCTTTCCTGATTTAAACCAAGCATTTTCCTTGTAGCTATCCTATACTCATCTATATATTTTGTGCCCCATTCTGTCATCTGACTTTCAACGTTATCTTCCGAACTATGAGTAACAATATAATTTGTTCTTTGAATATAATCATCTGGTATATAATCCAAATAAATCCTATCAAAATCTGCCTTTTCATTGCACTCTCGACGAGGCGTTTTGAACAGCGGATTTCCTATCGAAATATGTGGACCGGAATACACAAAATCACTCAGTTTTTCTGGAAATGTAGTACAACGTTCTATAAGACCCAATTTTTGAGCATTAGTCTCATCGTACATTTGTGACATACAAACATTTCTCCCATAGTCACGAACGCGCTTCTCAATTTTGGAATATTTTGTAAGAACTTCCATTAATTCCTTTATGTAAATTCGTGGAAGACGCGTTTCCATGTACTTTGACGGATCATCATATACTGAAGCAATAGCCATTAATTCTTCGTTGCTAATACTAACGATTCTATGTGAATGACCTTTAATATTCCACTTATTGTCCTCTGTTTTAATTCCAGGAATCTCTCCATCATCACCTTGATATGAATCATCAATCGTATAAGGGTCAAATAAATTACACATCTGATCAAATGTCTCTGTCGACATATTTCCATATACGTTCAGACTGTAAATACCAGTATCACTTACCTCCTTAAATAAAAGTTTTTCATTTACAAACTGGAAATGATATCGCAATTTGGGATATATATGTTTTCTTAATTTCCCACCATTTGGATCGTCAAAGATACCATCTGGATGAACAAATGCGAAATAGCCATATGCATTAGCATAATTAATAGCTAATGGAATAAAGCACTTGTACAAGTTGGTTTGCTGTCCTTCCAATAATGGATAATTTGTATATGAATTCATAAAATTCTGCTGACCAGCAACTTCTTCATATTCATTCAAATATCCATTCTTTATTTTTATGTTTTCAAATACAGCATCACGCCTTACTGTCATCTGCTTTGCAGAATATTTTTTAATCGCAAATAATGGTTCAGCGTCAGACAAATACCCCGTTTCATTCCATGCCAATTTGATCCATGGTGGATTACCTATTACTAGATCAAAACCACCGTTTTCAGCAAATACATCTGCAAACTCTAGTTCCCAATGCTGAAACTTCTGCTTTTCAGCAATTTTGTTTGCTATTGCAAGTCTCTCGCTTCGCTCTCTTAAATCATCAAGACACACTTCCCCTAAATCACTATACTGAGCCTTAAATTCTAATGCTAACTGATCACCTTCTGTAGTGTATGTAAGACCTTTGCCATCACTATCAAATTTTAAAACCATCTGACCACTTGAATTAACATTAACTGCACGTATATTTCCCTCAAGTATTAAAGACATATCAAAGAAAAATTCTTGTCTAGACGGCAATAAATCTGCTTTGTCAATCGGCCAAAACCAGAGCGCACACCAATAATCCATAGCAGCTTTTAATCGTGCATATGGACCAGCATTCTGCGCTTCTTCTGATTTAAATAGTTTTTTATAAATTGCATCCTTTTCTCTAATAGATTTGTGTGATCCCTCGCCCGATTCTTCATGACCATACACGCTTAAAGGCTCATAAGTTGCTTCTTCGATTCTCTTACGTTCATCCGTAGTAAGCTTCCACAATTTATCAATGCTTTCAGATAATCTTATAACTGTCTTTAATTCATCTTCATTAAACTTTGAAGTAAATTCTTTATTCCACGCTTTAAGCTTTTTGATATTTTCCGGTTCAAGATTTTTTATGACTTTATCTGTATAATTAGCCATTCCCGGATCCCCTAAAAGGAAATGATATATCTCCTTTGTATGTTCATGCTGACCCTTCTTAGTGCGTTCTTCCCCTGGCATAATTCTTCTAGGTGCCTTATCATACCATTTGCCTGATTCCAGCTGAGCCTGAGAATAAACTTGCCTTCTCGCACCAATAAGTGAATTACCATTAACAAGCTGTGTGCCAAACCAAGGCACATAAGCACCTTTATAAATTGTATTAAGCCATAGAGAAACCTCCGCTAACTCAACAGCTACCGGATTCAAATCACAGCCATATACATTTCTATCAGCGATAAACATTTTAACCTTCTGTAATTCTTTAAAACGCTTATCATAACTAATTGTCTTTCCGAGTTCTTCCTGCTTCTTTGTAAGATAAGCTTCTGCAAGTTGGTTAATTGCTTCATTCAAGAATGCAGCACTTCCCATGGCTGGCTCACAAACAGTAAGATGAAGAATTTCATCAGCAGTCTTGCCCTTCAAAAGCTCTTTTAGAGCATACTTAACAAGACACTTAGTCAGTACCTCAGGTGTATAATATGATGCTGACTTTTCACGTTCTCTTCCAGCAAGTCGATAAATAAAAGTTCCCTTCTTATACATTCGAAGCTGTCCCTTTTTCTCCCCAGACTCATAACGAACACGTTCTGTCTTCTCATCATAATTTGCTAATTCATTTTCTTTCACGAAGTATCCAACATCTAATTCGTTGAATTTATCGCCTGCACGTTTCACTTCATATAAGTCTTCTTCTGCAATAAATCCCCGATAACTAAGAAGCGCCTCGTATACCGCACCCATCTGGTTAATTCCAAGTGCTGAGTAAGATATTCTTCCCCTTCTCTCTTTTGAATTGGATGGTCTTGAAATACTCATCAGGTCAACAATTTGAAGCATCGCACTATTTCTAAGTCTAGCTTTTTTAATAAGCTTTGTGTACTCAGGATCAAAAATATGTGCCTTCAAAGCTTCAATAGTGAAGGCATCATGCATTGATGTCTTCTCTATCTCAATTGCCTTCCTGTATGCTTCCAAGTCTTCTGGATATCCAAAATAAGTCATATGAAATAGTTTCTTAAGAGTATCATCAATATAGTATCCTTCTGATAAAGCTTCACCATCCTCTTTAACCTGATCACACACATCTCGTAAACCTTCAAGAGAATATCCCTGTACATATGTCTGTGACTTCATTGGTGCATAACCAAGTTCTGGTCTAGCCTCAATAAAGAGCATGAAAAGGAAACGATACATGTAACGCAGACATTCGAGAGTAAGCTCCGATGCATCAATCGGATTTTCTTCGAAGTCTATATCTTGCCTTGTTTTCATGTCATAAATAACTTCGTTTCCAAGAATTTCAATACTCTCCCTCAATGCATATTTCAATGCGTCTGATACACCAGCGCTGTGCTTATGAGAATTCTCATCCAATCCATCCAACACGATATTTCCGTCAGCTGGGCACAAGCTCTCCTTATGAAGAAGAACCGTCATCGCCATAAACGTAGATTCTTCGTGACGGCTATAAATATCCTCCATCATAAACTGAAGATATCTTTTCTCATTCCACTTATTTCTATCAATAAGCGCCATCTGATTTATTCCTATAAGTAAAATAAATCTAGGTGCCTCTTCTCCAGCAAAGAGAAGCTTTGCTAAGATCTCATCGTTTGTAATATCTAAAGAATATCCTCTCTCTTCTTCATCGTCACTCTTCTCAAAAATATATCCCTGAAGGATGTCATCATCTCTTTCTCCGGCAACAGACAAAAAAAACCATAATAAAGGTGCTCCATTTGCCTTTGTCACCTCGTGAAAAATTGGTACATTAAACCCATCTGCAACTTCCTCTGTCACGCTATTTACTGAGCCATAACCAAGAGCTTCTAAGTAAAGTGCTGCCAATTCCTGAACTAACGGCTTACTTACTTCCTCGTTTTTTGAACGAAGATATTTGTCACGGATGTTGTAATACTGAGTTCTTACGTCACGCAGTTTTTTCCATGGCAATTGAATTTCCTCAGCTTTTTCTCTTTCCTTCCACTTCTTTATCGTATCTTCAGCATTGTCCTGAAAAATAGAAGTGAAGTAATGGTTTGTATAATATTCATTTTTATTTTCAATTCCTGTTAGAATCATTTCCATGTTATCTCACTCCTGTTACAACCGCGATAATTCTAATGTATGGGTTCTCTTCAATTTCTAAAGTATCCTTTTCCCAATCCATAAAGTTTGAAAAGATAGCTTCAATTTCACGTTCCTTCTCAGATTTTTTACGTTCCATTCCGGCAATGCCCAAATCAAAAATGGATAACTGTGCATCTTTATGTCTTAACTCAAGAGCTTCTAATCTCTCCATTTCCTCATAGATATATGGATCAGTTTTTTCTTTATACTTTGCACACTTATCAGACATAATCTTCTTTGCACGTTCAACAACGTCATCAAGAAGACTCTGTCCTTTAACAATTTGATTTTCAGAAAGCTGCTGAGTATTTGGAGCCTTCGTATTAAGATGAGTTCTCTGCATTACTTCACTCATACTCATAATACCTACGAAACTTCCGTCTTTATAATTCACACCGAACCATTCATCAACAACTGTTGTCGATTTTCTATTTGGAATCAGTCCCGCAACAATAAATATCATTTCACTATCATCAAGCTCATTTGATAATCCAAGTACTGGAACCTCACTTCTCTTATAAAAAACACCAGCTTTGTCCTCAATCCAGTTAAAGATTGGATGAAGTTTCCACAAATACTGAGTTGCCGGCCAAGCTGTTTCAGCCAAATCGTTTTGCATACAGCGCTTCATATCTTGCAGACAGTACTCTCTGTCTGGAGAAAGTCTAAGGTAATCATCCGATGGCATAGCCTCTGGTGGCATAAGCTTTCTGATTCGTTTCTTAACATTATCCGTGAGTTTAATCTCTATGCCCTGAGTTCCTGTTAAATCAGCATATTTAATTTCTTCTGTATCTGTAAAAATATCTAAGGCATTTTTTACATAATCAAGATCTGAGAACAGTGTCTCTTCATCACTGTATTCAACCTTGACTTCTTTTTCATCTCCAAGCCCCATCAACAATTCTAATGGATCAAACTCTTCTTCGTCAGAATCAAGCATATTTTCAAAAGCATCTGCACCGTCTCCACTTTCGATTGCTTTTGCAGTTTCCTCTTCCTCTTCTTCCTGATTAAACTTTCCAAAGAGCATCGCTGGATCTCCGATATTTTTAAGAGCCTGTTCCTCTTTTTTTACCAAGATTTCCATGATACGAGCATCGCCCTTGATTTTAAGATTATCGCTATCAATGAGCATATATCTAATATCAGGTTGTTCACGCTGTCCATAACGATCTATACGACCATTTCTCTGTTGAAACACCATAAGAGACCACGGAATATCAAAGTGGATCAATCTATGTGACAAATAATGTAAGTTGATACCTTCTGACGCAACGTCAGATGCAACAATTACCCTAATAGGAGATTCAGCTCTTCCAAATTCATCTACAATACGCTGAAGCTCTTTATCACTCATGCCACCATGCATAACTTCAAGCTGATTATCCTTTAAGCTCAAATCATTTTTCAAATTCTCAGCAAGATAGCGCATTGTTTCTATTCGCTCAGTAAAAATAACCAAACGATCATCATTCTTTGCAGGCGTCCATCCATACTCTGGACTTTTCAAAAGAGCTATTAACTTGGAATATCTTGAAAAATCTGTTGGAGCGATCAGCTCTAATGCATTCTTTAATTCTCTTAAAGATGCAATATCTGGCATGTCTCCATCAGGGTATTTCTTTTCAAGCTTTTTGATTCTTGCATCTATACTCTTAATACATGCTGCTGGAGATGAGAAAAGTGATTTTTCAAGGCTTGTCTTAAAAAGAATCCCCTTGCCTCTAGCTCTTGTCTCATCCATCTGAAGTTTCATATCTGCAAAAATATCATAAGCAGCCTCTTCCCGTGCAGAGGCCGCGCAACGTTCTATAGTTATTACACGTTCTTTAAATGCTCCTGAAACCTGATCCTTAATATCTTTCTTGAAACGTCTAATAAGAAGTCCCTGAATATCATCTTTTGTGTAGTTTTCTTCATCAGCAATAGCAGTCGGATCCAGCATATTCATAAGAGATGCAACCGACTGTCCCTTTCCATCATGAGGAGTTGCCGTAAGCATAATAAGAGTATCTGAGCGATTAGCAAGTAATGATGCCAGCTTACTTCTCTGGGAGCTTCTATCACCCCGTTTAGCAACATTATGTGCTTCGTCGATAACAATAATGTCCCACCATGCATTCTCAAGATGAGTACGATACTCAAGATCATTCTTCAATGTATCAACCGAAATAATGGTCTTATCATAATAGAAGAAAGGATTATAGTTCGTTGGAATTTTAGTTCTCACACTATGTATACTTGATGAATCAAGACGTACCAGAGGAATAGTAAATCGATTCCACATTTCCTTCTGAAACTGTGTCATCATACTCTTCACTGTGACTACAAGAATTCTCTTTCCTTTACCACGAACTATTAGCTCAGACATAAGAATTCCTGCTTCAAGTGTCTTACCAAGACCAACTGTATCTGCAATCAAGATTCTCTGTCTGGTATTATTAAGAGCCATCTGAGCAGGCTCAAGCTGATAAGGCATCAAATCCATAGCTGCCTTATCTCCAATATGTATTTTATTGTCAGTTGGTATTTTCCCTCTCCACTGACTCTCAATATATACTTTAGATTTTCTAAAGAAGGCAGAATCGTCTGACACAAGAGTAACCTTAGCCGGATCAACAATTTCTATATCATCTTCAACATCCACAAGAAACATTGACTCATAATCTTTCACAAGCTGAGAAAGACCTATAACATGTAAGGTCTGATTTCCTAAACTATTGATCTCAACTTTTTTTACCATCCATTCTTCACCACGAACGATTATTCTCATTCCTGGCGCGTACTTAACATCCGTATGCTCCATGAGTAAACTCTCCTACTCCACTATTTATTTTCGTTTCTCTCATAATGAATTAAGTCTCCAAAATCGCAATCCAACTCCATGCATATCTTTTCCAATACACTCATGGACACAGTCTCACCTCTGCTCATCTTTGCAAGCGTGCTACTGCTGATTCCAATGTTTGCATTCTCGACAAGATCCATTTTCTTCATGCCCTTGTCAATCAATAATTTCCACAATCCGTTATAAGATATAGCCATATAATTCCTCTCTTATGGGGATTACCCATCTTGCTAAAGAACCTTTCGGTTCTTAAAATAGTCCTAAGTTACATTATACGCTCTTCATCACCAATTTTCAAATATAAACTTCGATTTCTCAAAATTTATTTTCGAAATTTACGGCAAATAATTTTACTTTTATCGTTGTAAATTTTGTAAAGTGAAATTTTAAATTCCAGTTTTTTCACTCTCAGGGCGTGCGGACGTTTTCTTGGACTAAATAGCTATTCCTAGACTACGCCTATACTCAAGTGGACTCATTCCACCTAGTGACATTTTGATTCGTTCTTCATTGTACCAATGCATATATTGATCAAGTTCATCAATAAAAGAAGCAATAGTAACAAGATTCCAGTTTCGATTGTAAAACATTTCGTTTTTGAGTCGACCAAAGAAGCCATCAACCATCTTAAAACACTAAATTCCGGCTTCGCCAGATACGCATTTTGTATGACAAAATGCTTCTGGTCAGAGGGAATCTCCCCCTGAAACCCCCAAATACACCCTTCGGGTGCCAAAAATACCCAAAAATGTCAAAGTGATGTGACAATGTTTCACTTTGATGTGACATTTTCTCAAAAGTGATGTGACATTGCTTCACTTTGATGTGACATTTTTCCAAAAGTGATGTGACATTGCATCACTCTGATGTGACATTTCAGCAGATAAACTACCTTGCATATTTAAGGCCAAAGAATTTTTCATAAATCTCTGAACAACAAAAAAGTCAAGCCGCAATTGATATGCTTCCCTTAAAACTTGGGACATATCAAAATACCACTTGGCATTTCATTGTTTATAGCATGATTACTAACAAATTCTATTCGATTACGAATGCCTATTCCATAGCTTATCAAAAATATGTTACCATCCCGAACGACTTTTAAGTCAACTTTTGAATCAGCCCGTAACCCTGCGAATTACAAATTGCCAGAACCGTTTTCCTTTGCTATAATTGTTTTGTTATACATATAGGAAGGTTGCTCACCAGCTACGCCAATAGCCGGAATACGAGCAGCCTTTTCTTTTTGTTTATCCGTCATACTCATTCACCATTCCCTTCATAATCGTTGCAATCATTTCCACTACAATTATAAGTTCTTCATTGTCATTGCTGACCTTTTCCAGACGTTTCAGTTCTTCATAAATCTGCGTCATTTGATGCTTCAATGCCTTGAATACTTTTGGATTGCCCTGAACCACCACTTCACGATTTAATAATCTTCGCAAGATATAATCCTGCTTTGCAAGTCCGGATAATTCTACTAAATCATCCAACAGCTTTGCCTCTTCTTCAGATACTCGAAATCCTACATTACGATTTCGCCATCTGCCTTTACTATCTACATTCTTTCTCCATAAGTCCTAATCCTCCTTTGACATTCTTTCAATTTCTAGTTTCTCAGCCATTTCATTTTGCACAGTAGGAAACAAATGTGCATAACGATAAGTAATTTTCTCTGTCTCATGCCCCACACGATTTCCAATTGCCAATGCACTAAATCCCATGTCAATCAGAAGAGACACATGACTATGTCGTAAATCATGAATTCTAATCTTCTTCACTCCGCTTTCCTTGCACCCTCTTTCCATCTCGTGTCCAAGATAGGATTTAGTAAAGCTGAACATTCGCTCATTTTCACCAATCTCATAAAACATCTCAAGATAATCTTTGATTTCATCACACAGAAATGGTGGTAGCATTATGATTCGATTACTTTTTGCTGTTTTGGGTGACGTGATAATATCCTCACCCTTAGAACGATGAAATGTCTTATTAATTCGCAATGTCTGATTTTCAAAATCGAAATCACTCGGTGTAAGTGCAAGCAGCTCTCCGGAACGGATTCCTGTCCAATATAAAAGCTCAAAAGCATAATAGGAACGCGGCTTGTCCATCATTACCTCTGCAAATTTTAGATACTCTTCTTTCGTCCAGAACTGCATCTCCTTTGGTACTTCCTTCCCAATATTCCCTGCAAGGGAAGATGGATTCTTGGGAAGATTATAGTACTTTACAGCATGTGCAAAAATCGCTGTAAGTTGTGCTTGAATCGTTCTCAAATAATCCTGAGAGTATTTCTCTTCTTTTCCCTCATCCTTAAAGGCTGCCAGAAGCTTATTCTGCCACGCAATCACATCTCTGACTTCAATTTCATCTATCTTTCTATCCGCAAAATAAGGTAAAATCTTAGTTCTTATGATATGACTTTTTGTCTCCCAGGTGCTTCTCTTTAATCGTGATGCCTTATCCGCTTCGTATATCTCATAGAAGCTACCAAAGGACATATCCAGCTTCGCCTGAGACTTTAGCATCATCTCATGTTCCCAGGCTACTGCTTCACGTTTTGTTTCAAAGCCACGTTTTTGTGTCTGCTTTCGTTTTCCTGTGATATCCGTATATCGGTATATCACACGCCACTTCCCGGTGGCATTGTCTTTATAAACCGACATATAATCAACTCCTTTCCACTACTTTTTGCTATAGCACATTCTTTCATCAAAATATGCTCTGCTGACTCTTGCTGCAACTGTAATAAATCCTTTCGCTTTCAATTCCTTATTCAACTGTCTTACAATCTCATAAGCCTTTGACTTTGAAACTGATAATAGCTCAGCAACTTCATCCACTGTTAAAAATGTCTTTTCGTCCATATTTCCTTGTCCTCCTTTCTTCGAGATTTTAATACTTAACTTTTATCCGTTAAGTTCATGTGTGGTTATTATATTAACTCTTTTTAGTTAAGTCAATACCTTTTTTGCAGAAAATTAACTTTTTTTGTTAAAGTTTTTCTTGATTACATTATTTACAGGTGTTATACTACACTTAAACAAATTGATTTAACTATTTGCCAATGGCAACATCAACGGACAAAAGGAGGCAACTATGTTAGGAAAAAGAATACGATTATTCCGAACCAGAAAAGGATTAAAGCAGAAAGAACTCGGTGAAATGGTAGGCTTCATGGGAAAAACTTCAGATGTTCGTATCGCACAATACGAAACCGAAGCCCGTACTCCAAAAGATGATCTGATCAAACAGTTAGCTGATATCTTTGGTGTCACAACCAGAGCAATCACAGTACCTAATATTGATTCCTATCTTGGATTGATGCATACCTTCTTCGCTCTTGAGGATGAATATGGATTCCAAATCACCACAGATAAGGATGGACGTCCGTGTATCACTCTCGATGAAGACCATCAGGCTTATGACCATATCGCACCAATGTTTCTAGCTTGGCTCAGTCAATACTCCAAGTATAAACAAGGCGAACTTTCCGAGGATGACTATGACAATTGGAGATATAACTTCCCAAACATCCAGCCAACTGCCGGCTTCGTGAGAAATCCCATTTCTGATGAGTTAGACGCCGAACTTCAAAAGACGCTAAACAAAGAAATGAAGAAACGAGGTCTGCTTTAATTCCTTTTTCTAGTGGCAACAGACCATACAAGTAAGAGACAGATAAAGAAAAAGACCTTGCCAAAATTCCTTTCCAGTTTGGAAAAGAACTTCAGTAAGGTCTTCTTTAAATGCAATTAATATCATATTTCACTTAACACATTTGCGTTAGATTCTGTTGCCAAATCGTTGCCAAAACTTAACACTTTTTGTTTGGAATATGTGTAAATAAAAGCTCGATTTTCACAAAAGGTTACTCAAACTCTATCGTTCCTGGTGGTTTTGAAGTCAGATCATACATTACTCTGTTAACTCCTCGGACTTCATTGATGATTCGATTCATTACCTTATTCAATACTTCATAAGGTATTTCTGCTGCTTCTGCTGTCATGAAATCGATTGTATTAACCGCTCTTAATGCTACTGCGTAGTCATAGGTTCTTTCGTCTCCCATTACTCCTACAGATCGCATATTTGTTAAACCGGCGAAGTACTGTCCGATGCTTCTGTCTAATCCTGCTTTTGCGATTTCTTCTCTATAGATTGCATCTGCGTCCTGCACGATTTTTACTTTTTCTTCAGTAACTTCTCCGATGATTCGGATTCCTAATCCTGGTCCTGGGAATGGTTGTCTGAATACAAGATATTCTGGCAGTCCCATTTCTAATCCGGCTTTTCTTACTTCGTCTTTGAACAGGTCACGGAGTGGTTCGATGATTTCTTTGAAGTCTACGTGATCTGGCAGTCCTCCTACGTTGTGGTGGGATTTGATGACTGCTGATTCTCCTCCTAGTCCGCTTTCTACCACGTCTGGATAGATAGTTCCTTGTACCAGGTAATCAACGGCTCCGATTTTCTTTGCTTCTTCTTCAAATACACGGATGAATTCTTCTCCGATGATTTTTCGTTTCTGTTCTGGTTCTTCTACACCTTTTAATTTATCATAATATCTCTGCTGTGCGTTGACGCGGATGAAGTTCAGGTCATATGGTCCTTCTGGTCCAAAGACTGCTTCTACTTCGTCTCCTTCGTTTTTACGGAGTAATCCGTGGTCTACGAAGACACAGGTTAATTGTTTTCCGATGGCTTTGGATAGCATTACGGCTGCTACTGAGGAGTCTACTCCTCCGGATAATGCACATAATACTTTTCCGTCTCCGACTTTTTCACGGATTTTTTTGATGGATTCTTCTACGAAGGAATCCATTCTCCAGTCGCCGCTGCATCCGCAGACATTCATGACAAAGTTGGATAACATTTTTGTTCCTTCTTCTGTATGAAGTACTTCCGGATGGAACTGAATTGCATACAGTTTCTGGTCGGCATTTTCTGCTGATGCTACCGGACAGTCTGCTGTATGGGATGTGATTTCAAATCCTGGTGCGATTTTGGAAATATAATCAAAATGACTCATCCAGCATGTGGTTTCTTTTGATACATTTTCAAAAATCGGAGATTCTGTTTTATCTACAATTACATTTGTTTTTCCATATTCACGTACTTCGGCTTTTTCTACTTTTCCGCCGAGGATGTGCTGCATCAGCTGTGCTCCGTAACATAATCCAAGAACAGGGATTCCCAGTTCAAATAATTCTTTTGAATATGTTGGAGAGTCTTCTTCATAGCAGCTGTTTGGTCCACCTGTCAGAATGATTCCTTTTGGATTCATTTCTTTAATCTTTTCAATATCGATTTTATATGAATAGATTTCACAGTACACGTTACATTCACGTACACGACGTGCTACCAGCTGATTGTACTGTCCGCCAAAATCAATGACGATGACTAATTCATTTTTCACGCTGTTTCCTCCTGTTGTGTTATTCACCTTTTAATACATCAACTTTATCAAGTTTTTCCCATGGCAGATCAAGATCATTTCTTCCGAAATGTCCGTATGCTGCTGTCTGTCTGTAAATCGGTCTTCTTAAATCTAACATTTTGATGATTCCGGCTGGTCTTAAATCAAAATGCTCACGGATTAAATCTACCAGTTCCTGATTGGATTTCTTTCCGGTTCCGAAAGTATCTACCATAATAGATGTTGGTTCTGCCACACCGATAGCATAAGATAACTGGATTTCACATTTGTCTGCCAGTCCTGCTGCTACGATATTCTTTGCCACATAACGGGCTGCATATGCTGCAGAGCGGTCTACTTTCGTACAGTCTTTTCCGGAAAATGCTCCACCACCATGGCGTGCATATCCTCCATATGTGTCTACGATGATTTTTCTTCCTGTCAGTCCTGCATCTCCGTGCGGTCCTCCAATAACAAATCTTCCTGTCGGGTTAATAAAGAATTTAGTTTCTTCATCTACCATATGTTCTGGAAGGATTTTATCAAAGACTTCTTCCTTAATATCTTCATGGATCTGTTCCTGTGTAATTTCAGGATCATGCTGTGTGGAAAGTACTACCGCATCCAGACGAGACGGTTTTCCGTTTTCATCATATTCAACAGTTACCTGTGTTTTTCCATCTGGTCTCAAATATGGAAGTGTTCCATCTTTTCGCACTTTGGTCAGCTGTCTTGCCAGTTTATGTGCCAGTGAAATTGGATATGGCATGTATTCTTCTGTTTCATTTGTTGCATATCCAAACATCATTCCCTGATCACCGGCTCCTATGGCTTCGATCTCATCATCTGTCATATTGTTTTCTTTTGCTTCCAGTGCTTTATCAACACCCATGGCAATATCGGAAGACTGCTCATCAATAGCTGTGATAACTCCACAGGTATCTGCATCAAATCCGTATTTTCCTCTAGTATATCCGATTTCCCGTACAGTATCTCGTACAATTTTCTGGATATCCACATATGCATTGGTAGAAATTTCTCCCATTACCATAACAATTCCTGTGGTTGTGCATGTTTCACACGCCACACGGCTCATTGGATCCTGTTCTAACAAAGCATCTAAAATTGCATCTGAAATCTGATCACAGACCTTGTCTGGATGACCTTCTGTTACAGATTCAGATGTGAAAAGTAACTTATCCATAACTTATCCTTTCTGTTATTGTCCTTTCGTCTATCAAATGGTTCCATGATACATTTTTTCTTTATATAACCAAAGAGGTCCGAAGGATTCCGGACCTAATGTTCTTCTTTTTTAATAAACGGTGCATTTTTACTTCGAATGACTTCAACCTGTACAAGTCGTCCGTTGATAACTTTTTCAACTCGTAAGGCTCCGCCCTGGAAGAAATAGCACTGTCCTACCTGAAACTGTTCATTCTCCTGTTCGATCCACTCTGTCAACAGTTCTCCCAATGTCTGACCGCTAAATTGTTCTGGAATATTTACGTGAACCAGTTCATTGATACTGCTGATTGTCTGATGCGGCAGGAAAACGGTTTTATCCACATCATCAAATGTTCGGAACAAAAATTTTTTAACAGCAAATAAAATTGCAATTGCCATGATTACAACCAGGTTTTCTATAGGTTTTGTGTGTTCCACGATCATCTGACGGGCAATGGCAAACATCAATACCTCGACCAATGTATCCGGTGTATGCTTGCACAGCATTTTAATAAACTCTATGCAGATAACCAGATTAAATGCCACTCCTACAAATTCATAAATATCCCTGGATTCCGGGTGATTCATCAGTAAGTGTACTAAATCCTGAATTAGCCAGACACTTCCTCCGATAACCGCTATCGTTATAATCATCGATAATATCAGTTCTACCCACTTGGAAACTTTGAATACTTCGTTTTTCAGGTATTGTCTCATGAAGGCAATTCTCCTTTTATCCTATCTTTAGTTTAAATTTGGCAATTTCCTTTTCACTATTTACAAGCTTGATTTCTCCTCCAAGCTGTCTTAACTTCTTCTCAAATTCTTCATATCCGCGATAAATATATCCGATCTCACTGACTGTAGTGAAACCTTTTGCTGATAATCCTGCAATAACCAGAGCTGCTCCTGCACGTAAATCCGGTGCCTGCACATCTGCTCCGGTAAAGCCTTCTACTCCTGTAATAATAGCAGTTCTTCCATCTACCTGAATAGTTGCTCCCATCTTTGTCAGTTCATCTACATAACGGAAACGGTTTTCAAAAATACTCTCAGAAATAATACTGGTTCCATTGGATAATGCCAGTGTTACTGCCATCTGCGGCTGCATATCTGTTGGGAATCCTGGATATGGCAGAGTTTTAATATTTGTAGATTCCAGACGTTTTGTCGCTGACACACGGACAGCATCGTCAAATTCCACCACTTCTGCTCCGATTTCTGTAAGTTTCGCACTGATCGCTTCCAAATGTTTTGGAATGACATTCTTAATAGTGATGTCACCTTTGGTGGCAACTGCCGCAGTCATAAATGTTCCGGCTTCAATCTGATCCGGAATAATAGAATACTGGCAGTCTCCAAAGTGTTGTACACCTTTGATCTTAATTACATCTGTTCCTGCTCCGCGGATTTTTGCACCCATACTGTTCAGAAAGTTTGCCACATCTACTACATGAGGTTCTTTAGCTGCATTCTCGATAATCGTATCTCCTTTGGCAAGTGCAGCTGCCATCATAACATTGATTGTCGCTCCTACAGAGACAACATCCATATAAATATGACATCCTATCAGTTCCTCCGCTGTTGCGCTGATCATACCGTTCTCAATCTCGATCTCTGCACCTA
The DNA here is from genome assembly GCF_001940315.1 of Anaerostipes sp. 494a. Classification (NCBI taxonomy): domain Bacteria; kingdom Bacillati; phylum Bacillota; class Clostridia; order Lachnospirales; family Lachnospiraceae; genus Anaerostipes; species Anaerostipes sp. 494a. The sequence continues at coordinate 1,477,238 of NZ_MJIF01000001.1, forward strand.
AGGCCTTGAAACCTTTAATATGCTGGTCGATAGGACGGCTTCCAATCTCACATCCTCCCGGAAGAGCAACTCTTGCTCTTTTATATTTTCCAAGAAGGGCTCCTATCAGATAATATGAAGCACGAATCTTGCGAATAAATTCATTATCCACGTCACAGTCAGGATGAATTCCTTTACCGCTTATTGTAACTTCGTGTTTCCCTGTTCTATCTACAGTTGCTCCAATCTGTTCCATAGCTTGCAGCAATACATTTATATCTCTTACGTCAGGCATGTTGTCGATCATACATTTTCCATCAGTCATAACTGCCGCTGCCAGTACTGGCAATGCTGCATTTTTTGCTCCACCGATAACCACTTCGCCGACTAATGGATTTCCACCTTTAATGACATATTGTTCCATGATACACCTCAATTTATCTATATTATTAAACCTAATTTTCTCTTCGGTAATTGTTTAAAATCATACATTCTAAATTATAACATAACATTATAGGTTTTCCAATACTTTTTCCAATGAGCTGCCAATGGATAAATTATCCAGCTCTACGGATACATCTGCATATTTCTCGTAAAGAGGTACTCTTTCACAGTACAGATCATAAAGAGTCTGACCTTCTTTTAATACAACTCCTCTTGCTTTCAGATTACCCAAACGCTTTTTTACTGTTTCATAACTAAGCTTCAGATAAATTACAGTTCCAATGTCACGAAAATGTTTCATGGCTTTGTCACTGTATATTGCACTTCCTCCCGGGGCAATCACTGACTTTTCTGCCTGAACAGATGCATTAACTTCTTCCTCAATGATCTTGAACCCTTCATTTCCAGCTTCTTCTATAATTTCCTTTAACAGTTTTCCTTCCCGTTTCTGTATCACGAGATCTGTATCGACAAATTCATATCCTAACGCTTTTGCCAGCAGGACTCCGATGGTACTTTTTCCTGCTCCCGGCATTCCAATCAACGTATAATTACTTCCTTTTTCTGCCATGCTGTTTTTTCCTCTTTTTTTTCTTTCTGACAGAGTACCCGAAAGTACCCAGCCTTTTTCCAGTTTCAAAATAGCCACCGTGAGAGTATACCAGAGGATTTGTCTTTTCCAGAGCAAATCGTCCGTCTTCTTCCATATAATTATCGTCTATCATTATGTTCACAACTTTTGCCATAAACATATGATGAGATCCCAAAGGAATAATCTTTTCTACTTTACATTCAATATTTACCGGGCTTTCTGCAATGACCGGTGCATTGACAATCTGTGCCTCTTCTTTTGTCAGACCTGTTTCCTTGAATTTATCCAGATCTCTCCCTGATCGGACTCCACAGAAATCTGTTGCCCGTGCCAGTTGTTTTGTTGTCAGGTTGATCACAAATTCTCCACTGTTTTTGATCATTTCATAAGAATGTCTTTCTGGTCTTACAGAAATATACGTCATAGCCGGATTGGTACATATGGTTCCAGTCCAGGCTATGGTTATAATATTATCTTCTTCCTTATCCCTGCAGGTTACCATTACGGCCGGCAGAGGATAAACCATATTTCCAGGCTTCCATGAAATCTTTGCCATATATTTTTCTCCTAGAGTGCTTTGCGGATATCCTGACGGAGCTGTTCCATATCCACATCTTCCATTGGATGTTCTTCCCATTTCACAGTAACAGTATCACCTTCATAACGAGGAATCAGATGCATGTGAAAATGGAAAACAGTCTGACCGGCAATTTCTCCATTATTCTGCAGAACATTCATTCCATCACAGTTTAAAACTTCTTTTAATGCTCTTGCCACAACTGTTGCCAGCTGAAAAAGTCTTCCTGCTGTTTCTGCATCAATTTCATAAATATCTTTAAAATGTTCTTTTGGAATAATAAGAACATGACCTTTTGTTGCTGGCGCAATGTCCATGATTACTTTAAAATCAGAGTTTTCATAAATAGTATTAGATGGAATATCTCCATTTGCAATCTTACAAAAAATACAATCTTCTTTCATCTTTTATCTCTTCCTTTCCTGTAGCTGTTACAAGTTTATCTGTGATGTATTTTATCTTATTTACCATGTTTTTTCAAGAAAACGACCTATAATCATAATATTCAAAATTTTTTTAATTTCTATTAGTTTTTTCACTTTTTGTTCACATTTTCATTTTATAATAAATTTCGTAAAGTAGTTAATACTTTCAAATCCTACCCCTCTTGAGGATGAAAATCCTCTCCTTATTGTTTTAAAAGAAAGAACCGGTCAGATGACCGGTTTTTTCTTTGTCTATAGGAATAATCCTATCTCTTTTCCTTCTATATTTCTGTTCGTCCTTCCAGTGCGCGCAGCAATGTTACTTCATCTATATATTCCAGATCTCCACCTACCGGCACACCACTGGCAATCTTGCTGACTTTGATTCCTGTAGGTTTTACCAGCTTGCTTATGTACATAGCTGTGGTTTCCCCTTCCAGACTTGAGTTGGTTGCAATGATCAGTTCCTTTACATCACCTTGCAGTCTTGCCATTAATTCCTTCAGACGAATATCATCAGGTCCTATCCCAAGCATCGGAGAAATGGCTCCGTGAAGCACATGATACACGCCTTCATACTTGCCTGTTTTCTCATAGGCAATCATATCTCTGGTATTCTCCACTACCATGATCGTGCTATGATCTCTTTTACTGCTGGCACATATAGGACATATTTCCTGATCTGTCAAAGTGCAGCATTCTTTGCAATAATGAACATTTTCTTTGGCACTGATAATTGTATCTGAGAGTTTTTTTACCTGATCCAGCGGCATATTAATAATATGGAATGCCAGACGCCCTGCGGATTTGGGGCCGATTCCAGGTAATTTCCCTAATTCTTCTACCAGCTGTGTAATTTGGTTACTATAATAATCCATGATACTGTCTTAGAATGGGAATCCGCCGCCCATTCCTCCTAATCCGCCAGTAATCTGACCCATTTTTGTCTGGGAATCTTCTTCCATTTTTCTAAGAGCTTCATTGGTCGCTGCAACGATCAGATCTTCTAACATTTCAATATCATCAGGATCTACAACTTCTTCTTCCAGGGATACTGAAACAACTTCTTTCTTTCCTGATACTACAACTTTAACAACTCCACCACCTGCAGTCGCTTCATAAGTTGTTTCTTCTAAAGTTTTGCTTGTTTCTTCCATCTGTTTCTGCATTTTCTGAGCCTGTTTCATTAACTGATTCATATTTCCGCCCATGCCGCCCATTCCGGCCATGCCACCTCTTCTTTTTGCCATTTTATTTTCCTCCTAAGATTTCTTTTTTTATTTCATTTATTATTCTTCTATATTTACATCCATATGGATACACTCCAGATCTATCATATCCTGTTTTTCTCTGGATTCCATCAGTCCAACTTCCAGTTCCACCTCTCTGCCTGACTGTCGTCTAAGCTCCTGTTTTAAAAGATCGATTCGTTCCGGCTCGTCAAGAAAATATCCGCTCTCCACATTCATTTCTTTTGGAAACATCAGTTTCAGAGCATTTCCTTCTTCATTTACTGTTAGCGTTGCTTTCTGGAGACAGAACTTCATCTGCGGTGACAGGCTCCGTTTCATCTCCCTCCAGTGATTTACAATATCCGTCAGTTCTTCGATCTTTGCTTTTGGAAATTTCTCTTCCAGCTGCCTGTTAACATCCTTTTCAGGTTTTGGCACTGATTCAGGTTTCCCAGCTGACTGTGGCTGTTTTACAGTGATTCCAGATGTTATCAGCTTATTTAACTGTTCTTCCAGCTGACGTACTCTCTCCAGTAAACTGCCCTGATCAGCTTCCATCTGCGGTCTGCACATTTTTATCATCTCTACCTCCACCAGCACCCTTTTAGATGTGGCAAAACGAAGCTGATTTAATAATTCTGATAAAATTCTGATATACCGTATCAAAGTATTTTCATCTACAGTTTTCGCCTTTTCCTGAAGAAGTTTTAACTGATCTGTGGATACTTCCAATGCTTCACTGGCTGCAGTGCCCTTTCCTACCAGTAAAAGATTACGTAAATACCACAGAAAATCTGTAATAAACTGGGACCATTCTCTTCCCTGGCTGGTCACATCTTCCAGAAGATTCATAACTCCTGTTACATCGGACGCCAGAATATAATCCAGAAGATTGCTGTATACCTGAATATCAACTGTTCCCAGAACCTCCAGCACATTATCATAGGTCAGCTTCTTTCCAAGATAAAATGCAATGCACTGATCCAGAAGACTTAAAGCATCACGCATAGAACCATCTGCCATTCTTGCAATGTATTCCAATGCCTTCTCCTCCACATCCACCTGTTCCTGTTTCATTAAATCCCCAAGCTGTTTTTTTATGGTATCTGCAGTAATTCTATGAAAATCATATCTCTGACATCGTGACAGAATGGTAATCGGTATTTTATGAACTTCGGTAGTTGCCAAAATAAAGATTACATATTCCGGCGGTTCTTCCAGCGTCTTTAACAAAGCATTAAAGGCTCCTATGGAAAGCATATGCACTTCATCAATAATATAAACTTTGTATTTTCCTGTTGCCGGTGAATACTGAACCTGCTCTTTAATGTCACGGATATTATCAACACCATTATTAGATGCCGCATCAATTTCCATCACATTCATGGAACTTCCATCTATGATTTCTTCGCAGGCAGCGCACTGATTACATGGTTCTCCATCCAAGGGATTCTCACAGTTTACTGCTTTTGCCAAAATCTTCGCCACTGTAGTCTTACCTGTACCTCTGGTTCCACAGAACAGATATGCATGACCGATTCTTCCAGTCCTTATCTGGTTTTTCAATGTGGTCACAATATGATCCTGTCCCTTTACCTGATCAAAAGTCGTCGGTCGGAACTTTCGGTATAAAGCCATATATGACATGGAATCTGCTCCCTTCTTTTTTTATGTGCTGCTCACTTCTGAAATATTGTAACATAATCAAAGATATTGTAAAAGGGAAAAAAACATCGAACTTTTTACTGCTGTTTTCATTGAAACCTGCTTCCAAAGTCTTCATAATAAAAAGCAGAAAGAAAGACAGGAGAGTAGAAAATGAAACAACCATACGAACTTGCAACATTTTCACATGAGATAAACAATTCGCTGACTTTAATCTACAGCCAGCTTCAATACATTGAAAACACAAAAGATGATCTTAAAAATGACGAAAACTGGTGTCAGGTGAAAGAAGATTTTTCCTCTCTGTTTGATCTCATAAAACAGGTTTTATCTCCTTCCATTCCAACATCTGCTGCCCTGGAACCTCAGAATCTCATTTCTCTTTTTGAGGAAATCCGTTCTTCCTGGCATTATCGTCTATCCAGAGAAAATATACACTTTTACATCCAGGCCGATTCAAATGAATCTTATTATGTATATGGTGCAAAAGCCCAGCTGCTTCAAATGTTCCATAATCTGGTTTCTAATGCCATAAAAGCCATTGAAAGAAAAAAAGATGCCGGGATAAACCCCAGCATCACTGTTCACTTAAGCAAAGAACAAGGCCATATTGTATTAAATTTATCTGATACCGGCATCGGAATGACCAGAGAACAACAGCAGCGAGCTTTTTACCGGGGTGTTTCCTTTATTCCAAAAGGTAATGGCATAGGTTTATCCGTAGTCAATGAAATTGCAGATAAACTCCATGTAAAAATTCATATGGATTCTGCCATCAATCAGGGGACTACTTTCACTCTGATTTTCCCTGCCATGGAACATACAAAACCAGTGCCAGTATAAAACCGCCTATACATCCGCCTATATGAGCTGCATTGTCCACACCCATGCTTTGGAATCCATGGTAAATAGATCCTGCAATCATAAGAAATACTCCGGTTCCGTTAAACTGTTCCCTCTGTTTTTTACAGAAAAGAAACAGAGCCGCCAATGCTCCGGTAATTCCGAAGATTGCTCCAGATGCTCCTGCACACAATACATTTTCTCCGGTTGAAGCATAATAGAAGACGGAGGCAATACTTCCGATTAATCCAGAACCAAAATATAATACAAAATAACGGAAGCTTCCCATAATTTTTTCCATTTGACTTCCAAGCACAAGAAATACAACCATATTATTAAAGAAATGACTCCATCCGAAATGGATATAATTGGATGTTATCAATCGATAAAACTGATGCTTTTCTAATACATAATATGGATTGCATGCACCCATTTCATAAAAATCAGCTCCATATATTTCAGAAAGAACAAAAACTATCATATTGACTGCAGCAATCGCTGCAGTCATTTTGTATGCTTTAATACTTTGAAGAAAATGTTCTTGAGAATCTTCTTTTTCTGAAACTGAATTCAAAACCATAGAAATAGATTCATATAATTCATGAAACTGTTCTTCCCAGTCTACAAAAACAGCTTTCCCATTTTCTGATAATAACAGAATCAATACCGGAACATTTTCTCCCAGCTGTCTTTTAATTCCCAGAATCATATAATGAATGTCATCCTCTGTCAGAATAGTTCCATCTGGATTTTTATCCGCTGTTACCATAACAGCTTTTTTCTGATTTCCAATGGTTTTCACATAACAAGGGCCCTGGGATGTATCTGTTTTGGCATATCCCTGTATTTGCAGTAATTCAATAATTTTCTGATACATATGGTTTCCTCCAGCTTTTTGGATATTATATCACGTTTCCTCTTCACAGTGAAACTCATATTCTTCCAGCCCTATTTTCACAACATCTCCCTGGTTTAATTCTTCTTTTGCAATAATTTTTCCATTGATTCTTGTTCCATTGGTAGATTTCAGATCTTCAACCATTACTTTGTTATTTTCCATTTGTATTTTCATGTGGCGGCGACTAACTCCTATGGCAGACAGACAATAATCCGTTCCTTCCAGAGAACTTCCAATAACAAAACCGCTGTCATGTATACATATTTTTTCTTTGGGATTCTTTTTAGAAATCAAATATCCAACAGGCTCTTCCAGTAAATAAACGGTCTTTTCCTCTTCTGTTAACAACTCTGTTTTTGTGTCCAGTGACAATTCTTCTATCTTTCCTGATTCTTTCCGTATTCTCCAAAAAAAATACAAACAGCCAAAAAATCCCGCCATACTAACCATTGCTCCAAGCACATACAGATAATAGAACCCATATCTGAAGATCCCTATTAAAGAATAAACAAACAATGCTGCAAACAAAACAGCCCCTGCCGCACCTATCATACTTTTACCTTTTCTGTCTTCCGGAAATTGTTCCATTTCCACTTCTTCTATTTCTTGTTCCTCTGGTACCTTTTCTTCCATCTGCTGTTTTTGTTCTGGTTTCAGATATTCAATAACCTGATCAATTGCCGGTTTCTTTTTCACAAGAAAGCTGTGAAATTCAAAATAAAATTTTACCTTTTCCTTGTTTTCATATGATATATGCTCCATTATCTCTTCCAGCAGCTCTCTCATCTGCTCTAGAATATTTTTTTCATATTCCGGAAAATAGCATAACACCGGCTTTTCATCTTCATCCAAAAACATCAGTTCTTTTTGGAGTATCAGATGATCCAGGTTCAGTAAGTATCCTTCTATCTCTTCTAGTGCCACAAAAATATCGTAAAAAAAAATTTGGGGTTCCATCTGATTTTTCCGTTCCCACCATCTCTCATATCTTCCTGTCTCATAATAATAATATTCTTTTTCATCTTCCATACGAAATTCACAAGGCAATAAAGACTTTATGGGATGCCGTAAAAGAATTTCCTTCTCATAAGTAATTTCCTGTTTTTTTTCTACAACATAGTAATTAGAAAACCCTTCTCTAATCCATTGTTCCATCGACTCTATTCCACCTCCTGATCTTTTCCATTTCTGACAGATAAGAAGCTTCATAAGTACCCTGATATTCAAAAAATTTTATTTTAAACATTTTTAAAAAAGAACTCCCCGGCACCGCCAATTGAAATTTCACCTGTACTTTTACTTTATCTGCAGTGGTATTTACTGATACATTTTCAACTGTTCCAAGAAATAAATGCTGTCTTAAACTGTTTCTTAAATCCTTTTTAACCTTCCCGGCTGCATCTGTTTTCCCCGGATACATTTTTGTATACAGATTTCTATTATTAAGTTTTCTGTAATCTATTTTTCCCGTCTCATAATCGCCACCGGTCACTACAGTATCCACAGCCTTTAATCCCGTTTCTTCCATAATTCCCTGAGCAATTCCACAGTCCATAAAATAGCAGACATATCCCATAAATAAGAACAGTACCATAAGTCCCGCAGATACAATCAGACTTGCTTCCACCGTTATGTATCCTTCTTCCTCTTTCCACATCTTTGACATGGGACCACTCCTTTCAATGTACTTTTATCCACCTGAATCACTGTGCGTTTTAATCCACTGCATGTAAGATCTGTATGATAGGCATCTCCCTCTTTAGGAATATAAAAACAGGTAACTTCTCCCTGATGATATCTGGTACATTTTTCACATTCTTTATAATGAGTTTTCCCTTTTAAATATTTTTCCACATCTTCATCTACACTGATATCCAAAGACAGATGCGTACAGCTTAAATCTGTATGATACACGCTTTCATTTGGAGTAACATAAACCATGCCTTTTTTTATCTGATCATTGTCAGGTATATATCCTGTCATCGCTTTCTGCCGGATTTTCTGAGTATATATTCCTGTATGACCGTATAAAAACGGCATCTTTTTCCGTATTACATACCGGGCTGTAATAATAAACTCACCTTTTGCATTCATTCTGCATTCTGAAAAAACAACTCCGTTACTTCCACCTGCCAGTGCTGATCGATTTAAAAACCTCTTATTAACCGATGATAAAAATACCCCTTTTGTCACAGCTTTGTTTATAATCCCTGATTCTCTCCCCTTTTTTGAAAATCTATACGCATTTACAGCTGATTCAGCAGCCGCCTGGGAAAGCCCATGTCCCACCTGTCCATGTATCATCAAGACTTCTCCTGCCGAAACCAGCATCAGAAGTGCCATCAGAAAAATCGGAAGCACAAGACTTGCTTCTAAAGTGATGGAACCTTTTTCAGAGGCAGAAAAAGATGTCCTCTTGAAATTTCCGGTTCTTTTTTTATCATTTTGGTCCACCGTCCATGAGAAATGTTTTTGACAAGAGAACATCTCTCTCCACCTCCTTAATATGTTAATGTTCTTTTAAAGTTCCATTTGGACCATTGAGGAAAAGGCAGTGTCATTCCCCCAAAAGAAAGTTTTTTAAGACTTATGTTCATAGATATGGTACAGGATGCAACACACTGATCTAATTTAAAATCAGGCACTTTTCTTCGAATATTCTGCTCCATTACATCCATCATCCGCATATATTTTTCTTTTTCACTGTTTTTCATCATCAGAAGAATTCCAAGATAATCCTCGTATGAAAGTCCTTTTTTTACCGGTTTTTTCTCAGACGTAAGGGTTGCCAGTCCAGAGAAAGACAACTGCCAATTTGCAGCATTTTTTACCATCGGAACCTGATTTCCATCTGCAAGATTTCGTACATCAATTACCGATTCCCCATAAGCCAGAGCCAGCAACAGCAGATGCTTCGCTGCTGCTATAAGAGGTGGAATCCCTGTTAATCCAAGAACGGATGCTGCTAAAACAGAAGCCTCTTTTTCTTTCTCTGGAGACTTATATACATATGCTCCATTGACCGGAAATCTTAATGCTATCATTTTCCAGAAAACACTCCCCAGATTCTCTTTCTCCGAATCTTTTCCTGCAATAAGATATTCCACTTCGTATTGAAGACCTTCTTTCTTCTGTTTAGATGTAAGACAATGTAAATATTTCAGACTATATAAAACAGCAGGCAGCTCTGATATAAGTGATGTTCCCGATACTTTTTTCTGGATATCATGCAGTTGCTCTTTCATTTCTTTCTTTTTCATAAAATTCCACGTTTTCTCTTTGGTGGTATCTTTTTTTCCATAGCTGGAAATCACTGCCAGAGAAGATACCTTTCTTTCCCCCATTATCAGAGAAACTGATCCCTCTCTCAGCCTTTTCATCAGACCCTTTCGTGGATCCTGCTTTTTTTCGATAGTTTTTGTCTTATCTTTCTGCTCTTTTTCTTCTCCTTTCTTCCCTTCCTGCTCCATTTTTTCTTCAATCTGAGGAATTTCATTCTTAGCTTCCTGACTCTGATTCCATTTTTTTCTCCAAAGGTCTATGGCATCTTTACCCATCTGATATTTCATTAGTTCACGAATCTGATACTTTAATACCTCACCCTCTTGATCTGTCAGATAGACCTTCTTCTCCATACCGGCATTTCCTGTCTGAAACAAAAAAGAATCTTTACTGCCTTCCAGACTTTCTTTCATCTTCTCTGACAGATCCTCCGGCATTTCTTTCTGATATCTTGGATCCATTGCAAAAATATGATATGTTTCTTCCAATTCCTTCTGATAATTACCATGGACATGGGAAAGCCCTGCCATAAATGCCCCTGCTGCCTTCCCACGTGCCACATAAGTATAAATACCCTCTACACATACACTGATCAAAAGCATAAATACCAAAAACAGCATTGCCAGAAATGTAGTCATGGCCCCTTTATCGTCCCTGATCATTTGACCTGGCCCGTTTTTGAAGTTATAGTTTTAAAAATATTGTTTACAACCGTCTTTATCTGATTCTGAAAAATAATAACAAGTCCGATTAGAACCACAATAATTAAGATTACTTCTACAACACCCATCCCTGATTCATCTTTTACAAATTCTTTTATCATAGATTTTCCTCCTTACGAAAATGATGCCAGTGCGGGAAACATTAGTAAAACCAGAATAATTATCAGCATAATCATCATAGGTGCCAGCAATCTGGTACTTGCTTCCTCTCCTGATCTTTTTGCCTGTTCTTTTCTTTCTTTAAATGCCGCTTCTTCCTCCTCTCTTAAACGATAAAACAAATCACTGGAGCCTTTGGTGATACTCTGCGTCAAAAGCAAAGAAAATTTCCGGTAAACAGATATATTTATACTTTTTCCCAGATTTTTAAAAACCTCTGTCTGTGACAGACCAAATTCCATCTGCCTTAAGGCTTTTCCAATTTGTTCATACACAAATATTTCTTTCCCTGTCTTCATTTTTTTCATCTCATACTCTCGAAAAATGTGTTCCATAACAGCCGGTACACTAAGCCCCGTTTCTAAATACAAAACAAATCTGCTGATAATTTCCGGATATTCTCTTCGTGACTCATCTTCTGCCTGCCGGTATTTCTGCTTATATTTCTGATCTTCCCGATACCACAAAAAAGCGATTCCCATAACCCCAAAAACTACTGCCAGCGGAAACTGATTTTCTTTTTCCCCTTTTGAAATGGTTGCTCCCAGCACTGTTTCAGGAATAGTAAAAGTACGACGGGACGGATCACTGGCTTCTTCTTTTTTTAACTGTTCTTTTACCATCTGGATTTTTGACTTCTTTTTCCCTTCATTTCCCGGCAGCACACAAACCGGAAATCCAACAACTTTCTTTTCTCCCTGACATATAAGGTGTGCATGCAGCCATACAATAACCGGCTTTTTTACATTTTTAGAAAATACATTTCCATCCTGATCAATCACTGTCAGATCACTGCTCTCCCATAAAATTTCAATATTTTCTCCCGGTATTTTTTCCGGCATATATAATTCCCCTGTTACCTGATTCAAAGATATATTTTTCTTTTTTAAATTCTTCTGTAAATATTTTTCTCCGTTCTCCAATACCTGAGAAATATCCTGTTTTTTATACCCTTCGGGCTGCACAGACAAATGATAAGTCTCTGTTTCTGAACCTGTTTTAATTTTTAAAATTTCTTCTTTAGTCTGTCCCCCTTTTTCATTTCGCGTTATGACAATCTGCCGATTCTGTCCAAACCAGTAAATGGCCATTGCTATCAATATGACTAAAAATAAAATAGTTGCTGTCATCAGAATTTTTAACTGCCTGCACAAAGACTCTTCTACCTTCTGCTCCAGTTCCTCTTTACTGCATGAACAATAGCCTTTTATTGTATCTCGCCGGTCTTTCCATACCTGCTGCGGCAATTTTTTTACAATTTTTCTCATCTGTTTATATTTCAATCGTAACCACCCTCTCCGCCCAGATACTGGCTCCCATCAGAAACAATACAGCTGCCATGGAAATCCCTTTTCCCAAAACCGTTTCATATAACACCGAAAAATATCCAGGATTCGTCATTCTCACATAAAGCAGCACAAAAAATGGCATTACCGTCATAATGTTTTTTTCCATTTGTTTTGCCGCTGTCATAGTTCTGATTTCTTCTTTCAGCTGCATAGACTCATTTAGATGATTTACTGTTTTACCAATAATCTCCATTAAATTTCCACCATTTTTCCTGACAATCACTACAATCTGTGCAAATTGTGTTAATTCTTCCAAATTTATATTTTCTGCCATTTTTATCAGAAGTTTTTCCACAGGTTCATTGACTTTCATAGAAATTATCAACAATTCCAGTTCTTTTTCCAACACACCTCCTTTCCCCTCATCCAGGATTTTTAAATCTTCCAAAGCTATTTCCAATGCATGTTCTAAAGAATATCCTACTGAAAGACTGTTGCTCACAGACAGCATCATCTCTTTTAATTGTCTCTGGAGAACTTCTTTCTGCTTTTTTCTCTCCTTTCCTCTCTGATATTTCATCCATGGAAATGCCAGTGGAATCATAAAAATCAGCATCTTTGCTGAATTGAAAAAGAGCCAGCATATAAAAACACTTATGCATATTCCTTTTAGAAAATTTCTTTTTTCACTCTTCCAGCAGGTTAGTTCTTTTTTGCAGCTGTTCCATAAGCTTCTGATATTCTTCATAATGACCGTACTCCTTTAATTTCTTTTGATGATGCAGTACTCCTGTCATTTCCAATTGTCCGTTTTCTCTCATCTGAAACAATGAATGAACTTTAACTTCACCTTGTTCCATTCCTTGTATTTCTACAATTTCCATCAGACGTCTGCTTCCATCCGGTAACCTTCCCAAATGAATAATTATATCTATAGCAGATGCCATCTGACCCCGGATTGCATTTACCGGCATATCCACACCCATAAGAACCATAGTTTCAATTCTTTTCAGCATATCTTCTGAGCTATTTGCATGACCTGTGGAAATACTTCCATCATGACCTGTGTTCATGGCATTCAGCATAGATAATGCTTCTTCTCCTCTTACTTCCCCCACAATAATCCGGTCTGGTCTTGATCTAAGCGCTGCCCGAATCAGTTCCTTCATATCGATTTTATGTTCTCCTGCCGCATTGGCATTACGCATCTCCAGACGTACCAGATTGTCTACTCCGTTTAACTTCAATTCTGCAGAATCCTCAATGGTAATAATTCGTTCATCTTTTGGAATACAATTGGACAAACCATTTAAAAGGGTTGTTTTCCCGCTTCCGGTTCCTCCTGAAATGAAAATGTTATATCTGGCCTGAACAAGAATCTTAAGAAATATCTCTACTTCTTTTGAAAAAGCATTTCTTTCATACAGCCACTCCATGGTCATCGGTTCTCTGGCAAACTTTCGAATAGTCATAATAGCACCATCAAGAGATATAGGCGGTAAGATAACATTTACCCTGGAACCATCCTCAAGACGGGCATCCAGAATCGGATGCATCTCATTTACCATACGATTGGCTCCTGCTGCCACCTGCTGAATAACCTGATACAGCTTTTCTTCTCCGGAGAACTTTCCTGGATATTTATAAAGCTTTCCATTCTGCTCAATGAAAATATGGCTGCATCCGTTAATCATAATCTCTGTAATAGAATCGTCATCCAGAAGATCCTGTAAAACATCCAGTTTCCTAAGAGAATAAAATACTTCTTTTTTCAGTTTTACCTTATCTGAAAGCAACATAGGGTTTTCCTTGGAAACCTTCATTATTTCTTCATGGATGATTTCCTTAAGATGCGAATCTGTAATTTCTTTAGAAAAATCCAGCCGTTCCATAACTCTCTGTTTCATATATTCTTTCATAACCGTCTCACCACTTCCATTGAGGATTCCCCTTTCATCAAGATGATTTCTTCAAAAATACTGCTGTTCCAGGTTCCATATCTTCCCAGCTGTTCTTTAAAATTTCTATATCTGTCTGATAAAGATTCCTCCTTTTTCAGAGGAATATAAATTTTGTCAAACAGCTGAAAAAATGAAAGATCGGGAATACAGGCCGTTTCCATGTCCGCAATGATAGAAATGCCACTCCTTTTGATCTGATTAAAAAAAACATGATAATCTTCTATCGATGGTTCATGATAATCCAGATAACAGCTGGCTCCGGCATAACCATGAATACCGTTGATATTCTGATATTTTGTCAGGAAAAAATCCAGCGCCTCCTCTTTTCGTTCTCTGATACAGAATAATAATTCATCCATAGGTTCTTCTCCTGCAGAAAAACTATGATATGCCTGCATTCCAAAATAAAATAATTTCCACTGTCTTGCTATTTCCATAGAAATCTCTGTGGTAAATGCCTGTCCAAAAGGAGAAAAAATTCCAATTATCCTGCATTCTTCAGCAGTACCAATGTGAAGACACCCATAAATATTTCTGGCAATTTCCATACCGCTTTGACACCCTCCTGATTCCAGACGGAAAACAGGTAGATCCCCTCCATAACTGGTTTCCTCTTCCAATACCAGGCACTGAAAGCAGCCTTCTTTTTCCTTTTCAAAAAATTTCTTTTCATCGGATGTATACCATACTGTCATGGGATATTTCTTCTGATGATTCAGATACTCCATCAGCCGCTTCCCATACTTTCGATCCCTATGATAAATCCCTGTATGAATTTCTCTCATATAACACCTTCTTTTGTATTTTCAGAAGTCGTTTATACCATATTCATTTTTCTCTGGTATCTTTTTCTAAAAAACAAATAAAGTAAGATACGCTAACAAAACACCTGTAGAAAAATGAATCTGATCTTCTTCAGACTTCTGTAATCTGTTCTGATAAGGAATCAATCGTCTGGACTCCAGACACTCTGAAATGTAATGAATAAAATAAGATAGTCTTAGACGGAAGCTTCCATGCCTCCAAAGAAATATAATGGCATAAACACCATTCCATAAAAATGATACAACTAAAAACCGGAAAACATAGGTCCCAAGAGGAATACCACACACCATCAGCAGTTTAATATCTCCACCTCCAAGGCATCCCAGATAAAATAAACCGATGCATATGAAAAAGGGCAACAGCACACCTGCTGCAATATCTGCTATCTCCACTCCTTTCCACAGGCATATACCTGTTGTAATCACGGCACCTATGCCGGTCAGCCAGTTGGGAATCCGAAATTCCTGCCAGTCATAAAAGACCGCTGCTGACAAAAATACTAACATCCATATTACCATATAGGGTTACATCCCTCCTTTCTTTGTTCCATTATTTTACAATATTTCCATTTATTTGTCTATACTATTTTGTATATTTTCTAAAATAATATAGTATACACAAGTTAAATCTTACAGAATCATTACTCCCGTAATGTACAACACCATAATACCCGGCAACCCAAGAAGAGCCCCTGTTCCTATGGATAGAAAATTCAGATCTACAGGTGAGCATATTCCATTTCGTGCACAAAGTACATGTATTCCATAAACAACAGCCGCACAGAATGCTCCTCTTGCCGCCAGTAATATAAGATATGACGGCTTTTTATAAATTCCAAACATGATACAGATTACACATCCAATAGCCGTAACATAGAATAACATTTGATTTTGTTCCATAAAAAAATCCCTCCTTATGTAATCATATGTTACATAAAGAGGGATATGCTTCTTTACACTGTTTACTTAAAAAGATTAGAAAACCAGTCAGCTACACTTTGTAACCAGTTTAAAATCTTATCTAAAATACCATCAGCCCCGCCAAGCTTATCATATATTGCTTTTGCCTGTTCTTTCAGCTGATCTACATTTAAATTTAAATCAGAAATCTTATCCATAAGATCTTGTATTTTCTGACGATCTTCATCTGATAAGCTAATATTAAGATCTTTAGCAGATTCTTCAATAGCCTGCTTAATCTCTGATGGTGAGCTGAGATTTTCTTCTGCTACCTTCTGTTTTACATCTGCAATAAGTTTTTCCGCATCTTCGGATCCAATATTTTCTGCAACTTCTCCTGTAGTTATCAATTCATCTGTAGCTGCATCCTTGCTTTTCTCAGGAATCTCTTTTCCTGTCATTTCTTCATATGCCTTCATAACTCCCACAAGAGCTGCTGTTCCTGAAATATTAAATGGTCCTGCAACTTTTACATCTGCATTTTTAATTCCTGCTGTTACCAGTGCATTTCGATACATCCCGGATGTACAGTATGTAATATTCTTTGTAGATACATCAACCCCACTGCCATCTTCTGTCTGCTCCACAGTAACAGACGATAGTGCTCTTGTTCCAATCACACTGCTTGATAAGTATCCATCCAGATATTCATGCTCCTCTTTATTGGTTACTTTAATCACCTGATAATCATTGAGATCATCTACACCCAGTAAATCCAGCACCTTCTTCTGTTCAGAAGATGTAAGACTGTCTCCCAAAGCCAGATATTTCTGGGTACTGTCTGCTTTAATATTGATACATGGTACTGCCATCAGAAAGCACAAACCAAGTGCTATCGCTTTTGTTAAAAACTTCTTCATACCCTTTTTCCTCCTTTTCTGATACAGATATCATACATTCTTTGTGCCTATTATATCATTTTAAGAAATAAAAAGTTTCATGATTTACTTATTTTTTTCTTACGAAAATAGTAACATATTCCAAAGAAGATAAGAAATCCTCCAATACTAAGACCGATTCCCTGATAGAAACCTGATGGAATATAATTCATCTGTATTTTATGTTTTCCCGCAGGAACCTTCACTGTAAGAAAAGCCTCTCCCGCTGGTTCTGTTTTTACTTCCTTATCATCAACATATGCTGTCCAGCCTTTATCATAAGGAATGGAGAAAAACACAATTCCCTTTTTCTTCATGGAAATCGTTCCTTCCATGTAAGAACTTTCTCTCTTTGTCAGCTGAAACATCTGGCTTTCCATTATTCCCTGAATCTCAGCCTGCACATTTTCCTGTAAAGATGCCGCTGTCACCCTTACAACTCCTGACTTTTCTCCGTCCTGTTTCAACTGCATTTTTATGCGGATTTCATCCCCTTTCTTTAAACTTCCCAAATATAAAATCTGGGAATTTAAACGTCCTGTGAGAATCTGCTCCCCATTTTTTTCAATAATTGTATTTTCCACCTGACCTCCATCAAAATGAAAATAAAGTTCTTTGTCTTCTTTTACTTTTAAAGTGAAAATCATATTGTCGGGTCTGGAAAGAATATTATCAAATACATATTCTCCCTGTACATTCCCCTCTTTAATTGTGCAGCCATTGATTTCCGGCTTCGTGGTATCCTCCATCTGGAACAGTCCTGAAATACCATATGCTTTTTCGGCCAGATCATTTTGTACTTCAAAAGGATTCAGACTCTGATAATTCCATGTGGACAGATCACCCATTCCATATCCAACAGATGTCTGAAATAGATTTTTGTATACTGTTACATTTCCAACTGTATCTACAGAACAAAATGTAGTCTGTCTGGTATCCCGCGGCCGGTAAATCTGATATTTTACCCCTAACAGCTGATTCGTAAAAGGGGTTGCTCCTTCATACAGATATTCATTGACCCCCGTATAAAATCCAAGCTGATCCATAATATCCACAACTTTTCCCTGGGCAGTGGATCCAAACAGGGTAACACAGTTTAACGTGTGCCAGATACTTTCATCCAGCATTCTTCCGCTAACCAGATCCATCCTTTCACTAATACTTCCTTTATACTCCTCTTTTATCTTTGTAATAGATTTTGTATCCTGAAAATACTCATCCACATCTATGGTTCCATTTTCTGAAAAACCAAGAAAAGCCATAGATGCCATTTCGACCATAAGTGAAACACTCAGCAGTGTCAAAAATATTTTCCTGCTTATAATCTTTTTTTCATAAACAACAAAAAGTACCGTATAGGCTACCGCCACTGCCATGGTAAGATAAATCACATCCATCTTTGGTGTTTCTTTTACAGTATGTAATGTTGCTGCTGTCAAAAGACACATAACCCCAAGGGAAATAAATATTTTTCTTGCCTGTGTTCTTTCTTTTTTTGCCAGGATACAATATCCATCATAAGCCATAGATAACAGAAGAAATATATATAAATATGCAAATCTGTTAGGTATTCCATACTGATTATGAAATCCATGCCATATATATCCCAAAAACGGCATATTAAAGCTAAAAAACATAACTGCTGTTAAAAGCAGTCTGCGAATTCTTATGGATTTCCTGATTTCCCCGGAAATCAGATAAAAAATCACCATCATTAACGTTAGAATCCCACAAAACAGATTTATTTTACCATCATCTACAGACATAGTAAGAGGTTTGGTTCCGAGAAAATGCCTTATAAAAATATCGCCAAAAGTTCCATACCATAGTTCTTTGGGAAAATCCCACTTTGCAGAAGATGTCTGCATGATTCCCAGATATGCGGGAATCAGAACCACCGCTGCCATTGCTCCGGACAACAGAGAATAACCGGCAAATGCAAGTGCCTTTTTTAAAAATTCTTTTATGCTTTTATGCTCATACAGCATGTACCATAAAACAAGAAAAAGACACGTCATAAAGGACATGTAAAAATTGCACCATAAAGACAGAAACAGAGCAATACAATATACTCTTCCATCTCCAGTCTTAATCAGTTTTTCTAATCCATAAAGAATCAGCGGAAGCAGTATCATAACCTCCAGCCACATAATATTCCAGCTGTAGCCCACAATATAACTGCTGAATCCATATGCCATTCCAAAAGCTATGATAGATAATTCATCTTTTCCACGCTTTTTCCGAAAATAAAATGCTCCTGTAAAACAGCACAGGGCTATTTTTATCACAAGCAGGTGACTTAATACCATATTCAGCATAGTCTTGGGAAATAAAATAATAATCAGATTCATCGGACTTGAAAGGTAATATGCCCACAATCCTAAAAAATTATAGCCCAGGCCTCCATGGAATGAATAAAACAAAGAATCTGCTGTCTTAAGTTTCTCCTGATAATCTGCAAAAAACGGCAGATACTGATGAAGAGCATCCACAATAAGAAATGATTGGTTTCCAAAAGGTTCCACTTTCATCATAACTGCAATTATTTCCATTAGAAAAAACGGGATTAAAAATGCTCCCGTTAAATATCTATTCTTTTTTAATACCTTCCCTATTTTGTTTGTCATATTGCTTCCACTCCCCAACTCTGTGATTAATTTCCATAAGCATATGATAACGTTTTTTTACCATGGAAATCATCGAACCATGGGTCAATTCTGTAACATTTCCTCCATGTCTTCGATATAATAACAAAGGTTTCTCCAGGAAAACAACTTTTCCAAGCTGTTCTGACAAAAGTCCAATCCATTGATCATGAATCCATACATTTTCCGGAATAGGAAGAATCCTTGGAACAATCTTTCTTCGAAATGCCATACAGCATCCAATATAGGAATTCTTCTTCATATTCTTCCAGAAACCGGCTCCGCTGTTCCTCCACTGAAATGTTGTTTCCCCCGATGGTAACAATGACTCATCTACAATCTGTGCATTGTGTACCACCGCCACAACTTTTGGATCTTCAAATGCCATTAATACCTGCTGGGTTTTGTCCAGCTCCCACACATCATCCTGATCCGCAAGAAAGATAATATCTCCTCTACAGTGATTAATTGCATTCTGAAAATTACTTACAACCCCTTTTCCTGGTCCTTTTATGATATGAATTCTATCATCCTTTTGTGATAATTCTGTTAAAATTTCTCTTGAACCATCACTATCGTCATCCACAGATATTATTAATTCATCTTTTTTCTGCATATTCTCCAAAATAGAATATATCTGATCCTTTATATATTTTTTCCCATTGTAAAAAGCCATCGCTATTGATATCATTTTATACTTCCTTTCTTTATCGGATGCAAGCCATCACTTTAAAGTATTAAATTAAACTATTGTCATATTATAACATATCTTATATAATATTACTAAGACAAAGGCGTCGTAAGGGCGTGAATACGCCCTTTTTTCGTTTTTTCTTGCAGGGAAGTAATGTCCCCCTGCTATCAGACATATTTTATACTTTAAGGAGGAACCAAAATGTCATATGTAGATCAAGTAATCGAAGAAGTGATTGCTCAGAACCCTGCTGAACCTGAATTCCATCAGGCAGTAAAAGAAGTTCTGGAATCATTAAGAGTCGTTGTTGAAGCCAACGAAGAAAAGTTCAAGAAGGATGCACTCTTAGAACGTCTCGTAAACCCTGAACGTCAGTTCAAATTCCGTGTACCTTGGGTAGATGATAAAGGACAGGTACATGTTAATACAGGATATCGTGTACAGTTTAACAGCGCAATCGGACCATACAAAGGCGGTTTAAGACTTCACCCTTCTGTAAATCTTGGAATCATTAAATTCTTAGGATTTGAACAGATTTTCAAAAACTCTTTAACAGGTCTTCCAATTGGTGGTGGTAAAGGTGGATCTGACTTCGATCCTAAAGGAAAATCTGATCGTGAGATCATGGCTTTCTGCCAGAGTTTTATGACAGAACTTTGCAAATATATCGGAGCTGATACTGACGTACCTGCCGGTGACATCGGAACAGGTGCAAGAGAAATTGGTTATATGTTTGGACAGTATAAGAGAATCCGCGGACTTTACGAAGGTGTTTTAACCGGTAAAGGATTATCTTACGGTGGATCTCTTGCTCGTACAGAAGCTACCGGATATGGACTTCTTTATTTAACAGACGAAATGTTAAAATGCAACGGAAAGAGCTTAGAAGGTGCTACTGTTGCAGTATCCGGAGCTGGTAACGTAGCTATTTATGCTACACAGAAAGCTCAGCAGTTAGGTGCTAAAGTTGTAACATGTTCTGATTCCACAGGATGGATTTACGACAAAGACGGTATCGATGTTGAACTTCTGAAAGAAGTAAAAGAAGTAAAACGTGCTCGTTTAACAGAATATGCTGCTGCTCGTCCAAGTGCTGAATACCATGAAGGTAAAGGTGTATGGACAATTCCAGTTGACGTTGCTCTTCCATGTGCTACTCAGAATGAATTAGACTTAGAAGATGCTAAAACACTGGTAGCTAACGGATGCTATGCAGTAGCTGAAGGTGCTAACATGCCTACTACATTAGAAGCTACAGAATATTTACAGGAAAACGGAATCTTATTTGCTCCTGGTAAAGCTGCCAACGCCGGTGGTGTTGCAACATCTGCTCTTGAAATGTCTCAGAACAGCGAAAGATTAAGCTGGACATTCGAAGAAGTTGATGGAAGATTAAAAGATATCATGGTTAATATTTTCCACAATTTAGATGACGCTGCAAAACGTTACGGAATGGAAGGAAACTACGTAGCAGGTGCAAACATTGCAGGATTTGAAAAAGTTGTAGATGCAATGACAGCACAGGGTATCGTATAATCCGCATAAAACAAAGAAATTTTCTTAAAATAAACAACCGCCAGAAACGACTTCGGGCTTATGCCCTGCAGATTGTTTTCTGGCGGTTGTTTTATTTCATCATAAATCTAAGTTATACTAATTATTTTTCATTTTCTTGATAACTTTCAATCTGGTAAACTCTTCTCTTTCTTTTTCTTCCAGCGCATTGGAAATATTTTGTACCAGTGCTGTATAAGCAGGTATAGTGATATTTTTCAATGCATTGGCTCTCTTTTGTGTTTTTTTAATACTTGCTGCCAGCCGATAAGCAGAATTTTCAACCATAGACAGCTTAATCGTCAGATCTTTTACCTGGCGAAATGCTTCTCTGGCAATATCGATAGACTCATAAGTATTCCCCAACGCATATGTTAGATTATTTTCATGTGCATCATACTTTACATAAGGTATCTCTGTTCCCATGATGCTACGGGTCTGGATTCTAATGGAATCTTCAATGGGTACTGTATATGCAAGCTGCTCTACCATACTGATACCATGCTCAATGTTTGCATGCTGCAGACATGCATATGCTCTGGTAAAAGTTGTATCAATCTGCTCCTGAATATCCTTTGCCTCATCAATCAGATCCATCAGCTCACGAATGAGAATATTTCGCTTTTTATCCATCAGCTCATAGCCCTGTCTGGCAAGAGCCAGGGAATTTTTTGCAAGTATCAGATTTCCTTTTGTGGGAAACTCTCTTGGATCCATAAAATTCCCCCTTTACTCTTCTCGTGGAAGGAACCGGTCAATTAATCTGGTATCAATACGATCCAGTTCTTCCCTTGGAAGGATTTTTAACAATTCCCATCCAAGGTTCAATGTTTCTTCCATGGTTCGGTTTTCCTCCGGTCCCTGACCGATATATCTTTCTTCAAACTCTTTTCCAAATTCCAGGTATTTTTTATCTATTGGTGATAATTCATCCTCTCCAATGACAGATGCAAGATTTCGTGCCTCTCCCACCTTTGCATATGCCGAAAACAGCTGATTAGCCAGATCCTGATGATCAACTCTGGTATACCCTTCTCCAATGCCATCTTTCATGAGACGAGAAAGTGACGGCAGAACGCTGATTGGCGGATAAACAGACTGACCGTGAAGATTTCGATCCAAAACAATCTGTCCTTCTGTTATATATCCGGTCAGATCCGGAATCGGATGAGTAATATCATCATTAGGCATAGTCAAAATAGGAAGCTGGGTCACAGAACCTTCTACCCCATCTATAATCCCTGCCCGTTCATACAAAGTGGCCAGTTCGCTGTACAGATATCCTGGATATCCTTTTCTGGATGGAATTTCTCCTTTGGAAGAAGATACTTCTCGCATGGCCTCTGCAAAAGAAGTCATATCTGTTAAAATAACCAGAATGTGCATATTACATTCAAATGCCAGATATTCTGCTGCCGTTAAAGCAACTTTAGGCGTAATCAGTCGTTCCACAACCGGATCATTTGCCATATTCAGGAACATACATACATGATCAGCAACTCCACTTTCCTCAAATGTTTTTCGAAAAAAATCTGCCACGTCATGTTTTACTCCCATAGCCCCGAAAACAATGGCAAAAGGTTCATCAGAACCATCACCGAGAGATGCCTGTTTTACAATCTGTGCAGCAAGCTGATCATGAGGCAGACCATTTCCAGAAAAAATAGGCAGTTTCTGACCTCTAATCAATGTTGTCAGACCATCTATGGCTGAAATACCCGTACGAATATAATTTCTTGGATATTTTCGTTTCACCGGATTGAGAGGAAGGCCGTTTACGTCTCTTTTTATATCTGATACCAATGTTCCAAGACCATCCACCGGCTTTCCTATTCCATTAAATGTACGTCCCAGCATATCCGGCGCAAGGGTAATTTCCATTGGATGTCCTGTTAATCTGGTATGGGTATTGGTCAAAGACATATTCTCTGTACCTTCGAATACCTGAATTACCGCTTTATCTTCATATAATTCAATAATTCTTCCTAATTTTTTTGTATTTTTATCAACTTTAAACTCAACAATTTCATCAAAGAAAGCATCCTGCACGCCCTCTAATACAACCAGAGGGCCATTGATACTGCTTAGTCCAAGATATTCTATTGACATTTGGTTCCCTCCTATGCATTTCGTTCTATGACTGCTTTATAAAAATCATCAATATCCTGTTTATAAAAATCCAGCATCTGCAGATTATCATTTGGCACATCATATTTAATCGCGATAACCTTTTCAAAAATACGATCCTGTTTGAGAACACTCATAGGCATTCCTTTGGCAACCAGCTCTCTGCATTTCTGGTATAAATATAAAATAATGTCCATCATTTTAAACTGTTTTTCCATAGAAACACAGGTATCATCCTTGTGAAATGCATTTTGCTGTAAAAATCCAAGGCGAATCACTCTTGCAATCTCCAGCACCAGTTTCTGATCATCAGGCAATACATCACTTCCGATCAGTTTTACAATTTCCATCAGACTGCTTTCCTGATTTAAAAGTGCCATTAATCGGTTTCGGTAATCTACAAATCTAGGTGATACATTTTCATTATACCATCCGCTTAAATCTATCAGATATTCACTATAACTGGTAAGCCAGTGAATAGCCGGAAAATGTCTTGCATATGCCAGTGATTTATCCAGTCCCCAGAAACAGCGGACAAATCGCTTGGTATTCTGAGTTACCGGTTCTGAAAAATCTCCACCCTGAGGTGATACTGCACCGATAATGGATACCGAACCATCAGTTCCATTTAAATTATGCATCATTCCTGCTCTTTCATAAAATGCCGATAATCTGGATGCCAGATAAGCCGGAAATCCCTCTTCCGCCGGCATTTCCTCTAATCGTCCTGATAGTTCCCTTAAAGCTTCCGCCCAGCGTGATGTTGAATCTGCCATAATTGCCACATCATATCCCATGTCCCGGTAATATTCTGCCAGAGT
Organism: Anaerostipes sp. 494a; assembly: GCF_001940315.1. Lineage (NCBI taxonomy): Bacteria > Bacillati > Bacillota > Clostridia > Lachnospirales > Lachnospiraceae > Anaerostipes > Anaerostipes sp. 494a. The sequence continues at coordinate 1,501,809 of NZ_MJIF01000001.1, forward strand.
AAGACCGGTATAAATAGATGCCTCCCGGGCGGCAACCGGCATATTGGATGTGTTGGCAATTAATGTAGTACGATCCATCAGAGGATTTCCTGTTCTAGGATCTGTCAGCTCTGAAAATTCCTCCAGAACCTGTGTCATTTCATTTCCACGTTCTCCGCATCCAATGTAAATAATAATGTCCGCATTGGCCCACTTTGCAATCTGATGCTGAGTCATGGTTTTTCCTGTTCCAAACCCTCCGGGAATTGCTGCTGTTCCCCCTTTTGCAATAGGAAACATGGTATCAAGGATTCTCTGTCCGGTTATCAATGGTTCACAGGCAGGAATACGATTATGAACCGGTCTTGGATCTCGAATAGGCCATCTTTGCATCATAGACAATTCCTTTATTGTTCCATCTTCCATCTTTAGTGAAACAAGAGTATCTTTAATTGTATATTTCCCGTCCTGAACAACAGAAATCACCTGTCCTGCAATATCTGGCGGCACCATACATTTGTGGACAATTGCCCTTGTTTCCGGCACTTCCGCAATAATATCCCCTCCATGGAGAATATCCCCGGCAGAAACTGTCATATGCGTATCCCATAATTTATTCAGATCCAGAAAATCCACACTGATTCCTCGTGTAATAAATGCACTTCCTGAATCTGCAATTCTCTCCAGCGGACGCTCTATTCCATCAAATATATTATCAAGGATACCCGGTGCCAATGTGACAGAAACTGCTTCTCCTGTAGCTTCTACAATCTCTCCCGGACAAAGTCCTGATGTTTCTTCATACACCTGAATGGTAGTTCGATCCTTATCAAGAGATATCACTTCTCCAACCAGTCTCTCTTCTCCTACATATACCATCTCAGACATTTTAAATCCGGTATTTCCTTTTAAATAGATGACAGGTCCGTTTATGCCATAAATTGTTCCAGTCCTGCTCAACGTCCTTCACCTCCTTTAAAGGTAAACTCCTGATATTCTTTTTCTAACGCACCTTTAAAAGAATTATCAATCAATATATTCCTACCTGGAATTACTGCCCGGATTCCTCCAATAAAATCATCTTCACTGATCAGAATCGTCATTCCGGTACGTTTTTCCAGTTTTTCTTTTTTATCTTTATCTGCCGCTGAAATATAAAGGGTCAGCGGCTGTCCCTGGGCAAACCTTGCTGCCTTGGTTATATAAGAAATCAGAAGCTCCTCATATTCTTTCGTCTTCATATACTGATGCATCAAATCTGAAACTTCCTGAAACAGCTGATTTTTTAACACATACTGTATCTGGCTAAATTCCCGCCGTAACTTTAGCTGGTCTTTAGATGCGGCAGTATTTAACTGCTGTCTTGCAGATGTGGTCTCAGCCTTAATCCTGGTATCAGCCTGTCGGATTGCTTCCTGTTTATGTGTTTCAAATATATTTTCTAATGCTTTTTTATGCTGTGCAATAATTCCATTTCCCTGGCTTCTGGCCTCTTCCATGGCAGCACCTTGCAAATGTGAAATTTTTTCTTCGATTGTCACCTTGGTCACCTTCTTTCTTTGACCAGTCTTATAATTTCAGACCAATTGCCTCATTTACGTAAGAAGTGATAAAATCTTTTTTACGTCCGGTTCCATGACGATCAGGAATCTCTATTAATAGTGGCATCTGTCGTTCCAGCTTAATCTCATCAATCAGTTCTGGAAATTCACGGCCAAATTTTTCTGTGAGCAGAACAATTCCTATCGATGTATCACTCATTGCCTTTTCCAGTGCTTTTTTAAGTTCCTCTTTTTCATGAACAACTACTCCATCCACCCCGGCCAGACGCATACCTGTCAGAGTATCTACATTATCACTGATTAAATACATTTTCATAGAAAATCACGTCCTTATTATCCCAGTCTACCGATAATCATGAAAGAAATAATCAATCCATACAGGCAGACACCTTCCGCAAGACCTACAAAAATCAAAGACTTACCAAGGGCACTGGAATCCTCGCTAATGGCTCCAAGAGCTGCACTTGCCGCACTTGCCACTGCAATACCTCCACCTACACAGGATAATCCTGTAGATAAAGCTGCTGCCAGATATCCAAGTCCCGTTGACATTGCATCCCCGTTTCCGCCGGATGCAGCCTGTACAGGGTCTGTAATAAACAGCATAATCCCTGCAACCAGCAAAATACTAAAAAAGAAAAATGTATTGGTTCCTATGGTTCTCTTATAACGTTTCTTTGTTTTCTCTCCCATTAAAAAATATCCAAAAGGGAGTACAATACTTAAAATTAAAGCTGTAATCAATAATAATTTAACTGCCAATGTCATATAAACACCCTCCTATTTGATTCTTTCTTTTGTTTTTTCGTTAAATGGCTTAAATTCTCTTCCTGAGCCCTTATAAAAACGACTGAACATTTCATAATATTCCAGACGCAGTACCTGGATTCCAACAACCAGTCCCTCCAGTCCGCTGACCAGAATATTTCCTAAAACAATAACGATCCAGTTGGGATTTTCTGCTCCTTCCGTTATTCCTCCAAGCATCAAAACAACTTCCATCATTGCCGCATGGCTAACAGCAAATGCTCCAATACGAACAAAAGAAATAGTGTTGGAAAAGAAACTCAGCATAGTTTCAAATAACTCAAAAAATCCCTGTACCAGAAACATTCCCATTCCACTTTCAATCTTAACTTTTTTTCCTTTTATCTTCTGCCCAAGAGGCTCCTTCAATAAAAATAAAAGTACTGGTATTCCAAGGAAAATTATCATCATAATATTTCCAGGAGTTCTGTGTCCTGTCATATATAAAACAATGGTCAGCACAAGAAATCCATAAAATACAAGTCCCGCCAGTCCATTAGGACTAAACAGCAGATTTTCTGTATCTCCCTGCTTTTTCGCATTGATAATCTGAAAGACCATCGCCATTAAAATTAATCCCATGCCAAAAGCAACCGCCACAATAAAGACCGTATTTAACTGACCTACAAAAGGAAGATTTGTCATGGCTTTCATTGGAGACAACCACAGAGGCTTTATTATGGTACCTTCAAATCCAAAGAAACTTCCGTACATAAAACCAAAAAAGATTGAAAAAATACCTGCAACAGAAATAATTCCCGCCAGATTAATTTTTTTCGTCAGATACAAAAGTCCTCCTCCACAAAACAGACATAACCCCTGGCCTACATCTCCAAACATTGCTCCAAAAATAAATGTATAAGTCAAAGCTACAAATATGGTTGGATCCATTTCATCATGTGCCGGAAGTCCATACATGCGTATGAACATTTCAAAAGGTTTGAAAAACTTTGGATTTTTAAGCTTTGTAGGCGGATCTCCAAAATATTTTTCTCGTCCTTCTTCTACCACAATGGTAATCCGGTCATCGTTTTTTGTCTCCTCAACAAATGACTCTACATCCTCCTCGCTCATCCATCCGCATAAGATATAATAATCTTCCTGTTCATTTTCCATTCGTGCTGCCATTTTCCGCACATCAAAATTAGTGGACAACTCCGCTAATTTCTCTTTTGCACCCAGAATTCTGGCTGCATGACTGGAAAGATATTCTCCGATTTTTTTCTGAACAGCATAAATCTGCTGATCCAGAAGTTCTATCTGCTCTTCCATATTCCGGCAAATTACTGATGGTATACCCTCATTGTCATCCGGTATATTTATTAATTGAAAATGCAGCGATTTAAAAACAGAGTCAACCTTTCCCATTTCCAGATGAGCTGCAAAATAACATCCATAAACATAATTCTCATCTCTACTGCTTTCTATAAAAACGGCATTAAGGTCATCAAACAGATATTTCTCCATTTTGTAATAATGATCCAGAGCGATTCGTCCAAATCGAACTTTCAGGTAATGGTAATTCAAGACTTCTGCAACATTCAGTTCCAACGCCTTAAACGGCTCAAAAATATGCAGTTTTTCAAGAATACCATCTTTTTCTTTCTTTAACCTCTCTTCCTGTTCTTTTAACTCCAGATAATCATGATTTAAATTCCTTATCAGTGTAATCATCTCTTCCGAAGAAAGCGATGTGTCCGCTGGTATATCCTTATTTTTCAGCTTTCCGGCATATTGTTCTGCCTTTGATAATGGTTCTTTGTAAGGATTCAGTTCCATAAAAGGCATCAGATTATCCGTTGTTTTTAATTCAGTGATTGCATTTTCCAGCTGTATTTCATATTTCGATAAATATTCATTACTCACCCGGTCAATATCTGTCCTTGGGCCGGAAATGCTTAGGAATTTCATTTTTACAATCATTCCGTACTACCTCCCTGCTGTCTGGAATCTAGGGTGTCCGGATCTGAAATATATTTAAGAGTCTCTCTTTCTGACAGCCCATATCGAATACATTCCAGAGCCGTTGTTATCTTGTTAATTTCTTCTTCTTTCAAAAATAAATATCCTTGCAGACTTGCCAGCGAATATGGATGATTCCGGAAAGCCGTTACAAAAATATGCTTTAGACATTGATCAACAACCTTCTCAACATTATATTCTTCATTAAACTGATAGTTTCTTCCATAAAATGTCTGATTTAATATCCGGAAAAACTCACCAACTGAAGGAGCCTCTACCAATGCCTTAAACTGCTCCTCCGGCAGCCTATATTGTATGGGAATCATTAATGTATAAATATCCGGCGGTGTCATATGATAATATTTTTTTGCTCTGTAAATCCATTGCAGATTCAGTAAATCTATTTTAATACCAAGATCTTTTTTCAGTATCGCTTCATCACTTTTGCTCCATGCATGCTTTCTGGTTTTCCACATATTTGAAAAATAATATAAATCCAAAGCAAGATCATAATCAAATAATGTTTCTGCCCCAGTGTCCCGGATCTTTGCCAATGGCTCATAATATTCCGTTCCTCTTAGATTATCCACCAAACCACTGATATCTTTTGAAGTAATCAATCTATCAATACTGATATCTGAATATTTATTAAAAAACGGTTTTTTATAATCCAGATCAAATGGTACATCGTAATGATTAAACACAATGCGAAAACAATATCTTATCAGATCTGCTTCATACCTCTTCATAAATATCTTTAAAAATTCTTTCTGTTTCATATTAGAAAACCGGTACAGACTTGTATAATCGTTGTACAATGACTGAATCAGAATTTTTTCAATATTCCCCCGATGATAAAGAGATTCATCCATCTGATCAATTAACGGGCCATAGGATTTGGTATGCTGCAGATAATGAATAATATCTGTTACCGTTTGCATTGATGCAATGGTTTCATAATCATCAGGTTTAAGCAATCTGGCACGCATGGCATGAATTTTGGTTACGATTCCACTATATGCCATAACACTTCCTATCATAATGATACCTCAATAATTTTTAATAAAATCTCCTTTGCATACTTCTGATGATTCTTTTCAAAATCCTTTTTCAGAAATTCTATTTCCCTCTCATTTTGTTTTCTTTGCTTCTCCAAAAGATTATCTATATTTTGTTGTAATTCCGATCGAATTGCCTCCAGCTTCTTCTTTGTTTCCTCTTCAAGATCATGATCAAACTGATCTCTCTTTTCCTGCATTTCATGCTCCAGCTCATGTTTACTATCCTCCGCATTCTCAACAATAGCACGAGCCGTCATTTCAATGTCAGCCAGTTGTTTAGCAATAACACTCATAACAAAGCCTCCTTTCTGACAATTTTTCTATAGTATTTATTGTATCCCTCTTCCTTATTCTTTACCAGTCTTTCCGTTATTCTTTGTACTTATTTTATGATTTTTTACCGTATACAATACACAAAAAAAGAGGCAGTCAAATCTTTAGGATTTCACCGCCTCTTTGCTGATTTTTTTAAATTGTTTTCTTCATGACAGTACTATATGGTCCATAATATCTTCGGCCGCCAATTTTTTTATAACTTCTGACTTTAAAATAATATGTATTTCCGGTTTTTAATTTTCCCGTTGTATAAGCTGTACCAGAAGTTGTTTTCTTTTTCTTAAAACTATTTGATCTATTCACAGACATATAAACCTGATAGCCGCTGGTAAGAGAGACTTTTTGCCATGTTATTTTAATGCTCTTATAATACTTTTTTGTTTTAACTTTATATACTTTTCCCGGAACAGCTTTACAGGATACTTTCTGACTATAAGCTGCCGGTATTTTTTTAGATGTTTCACTGGCTTTTACCCGATAGTAATATGTTTTCCCTGCTCTTGTATTACGATCAATATAGGTTGTTTTACTATTACTACTTGTTTTTCCGATATACCGATAGGTTCCATTTCTTGAACTGCTTTTGTAGACACGATATCCTGTTGCTCCTCCAACTCTGTTCCATTTTAGATAAATTTGTTTATCCTTGTAGGATTTTGCCTGGAATTTTGATGGTGCAGCCAGTCGAGGTTTATGTTCTGATAGTAAATATGTGGAATTATGGGTAATATTATATTCTGCGTAATAATCCTTTGCCACTTTCGCATTACTTCCCATATTTTCTATTTCTCCGTCGTCATAGTAGCTTAAAAGCAGTTTTTGACCACTTTCACCATATTTTTCGAATAAATACTCATAATTTACCCTCATTTCAACTTTTCCCGGCAGCTTCCCATTGTCGGCATAACACATATATAAAATATAAGAATCATCCGCAAATCCATATTTAGCCCCTGAAACTTTTTTAATCTCAGATGTCAGATCAATATCTTTACATGCAGACTTTTTAATGTTCTTTCCATTGAAAACCCATTGAACATCCTCATCCTCAAAAACCAGAGTTTTATTCTGACCTGCAATAGCCTCAAAAAGCGCCTTTTTTGCCCACTTACTATACCTGCAGTCCAAAACTGCAGTCTGTCCCTCTTTCATAGCCTTCATTTTTTCTACTGCTGTTTTAGGGTTTCCTACACTTCCGTAATAGGTAATCTGATAGGAACTGGAAATTTCAATTTCTTTATCTTCAAAACCTGATACATCATTCAATAGCCGATTGGCTCCGCCATATGAATTGTCTTTATAATATGCGGTCATTTTACCGGATTTTCCAACCAGCAGTACACTCTCCACATGCCATTTCCCAACACCAAAAAACGGACTGATTGGCAGCTTGATTCTGTTCATTCCAGGTTTCAGTATCTGCTCATGATTCCATGAAAGAGTTTTCTGCTGTCCTTTTTCATTTTCCAGTGTTACCTGAACACTGGCACCATTAGGATCTCCACCTATTTTTATATCCAAAGATAACACACCTGGAGTCAAGATCTTTGATGAGTTAATATGTATTTCCTCCAATGTAGGAGCAGATGGTGCATTTGTGACAGTAAAAGAGGAACAATACTGATTCCACGGTTCCTCTGATGTAAAATAAAATCTTTCATTTTCATTATGATCTGCTAAAACAATTGCTGTTAAATGATTTCTTCCATTGTTCAAAGATTTTAAATTAAATTTAATATTTTTTGTTTCACCATTTTTTACAGAATAATATTCTGCCGTATTTGGACCACCATCTTCTGATTCATAACATATTCCGATACTTGCCAGACCACTGCCCTTTTCGGTAATTTCAAAATCCATATACATCCCTTTACGGATATCTATATTCTCCGGATTCCTTATGGAGAATTTATGTAATTCAGGAGGTGTAATATCTCTGTCTGGGTCATAATTTGTCTTGGTAACTTTTACCGTTTTTGTACTGTTTTTCCATACCTCTGGATAAGCTGACGGATCCAACGAGGAATCTATAGACAAGAAATTCTCATTTCCATCAGCTAATAAAATGCCTCTTACTTTGTAGGTTCCCGGTTTTATTTTCTCATTATTTTCGGTAACTACAACATGTACTTTTCTTGTTCCAGTGAATATAGGTTCTCTTCCAAATCCATACTCGGCTGTAAATCCCTGTCCTGCTTCATTTTCAAAAAATATCTGAACCTCTGTTACACCAGTTCCCTCCTCTACCAGGTTTAATTCAATATCAAATCCTTCTCCTCTTTTTGCATTCACCTCATCAGGATTCAAAATTCGAAAACTTTTTAACACCGGAGCAGTATCATCATACCCGGTATCTGCCAATGTAGTAACAGAGAGACAAATCACTAAAACAGCTGTTAAAACCAGGCTAATTATCCTTTTTGTTTTCACCTATAATCTCTCCCTTCTCCACTTTAATACTGTCACCAGATACCTTTGTTTCCTTTTGACTTCCATCTGACTGTTCCTGTATTTTTACGGGACTAAATACCATTTGATCCGTATCCGAATCTGTCAGCTCATAATAAACCGTTCCCTTAAATTTTCCCTGATTTTCTTCCTGAAGCTGGGCATCCAGAGTGACATACTCTCTTCCATTTTCATCTGATAATTCAAAAGTCATAAACTCCTTAGGATCTTCTGCTTTCCACCTGTAATCTACTTTCATATACCAGACATCCAGCGTTATTTTAGAAATACAATATTCCTCTTTCTCGGGACCCTGTATCCACTTGTAATTCAAATTCAATGTTTTCTGCTGGTAAATTCTATCTGGTTTAAATGTAACACTTATACTGTCTTCTGTCACCCTCTTCTGACCTTTTTCTTCTAAAAGTTCCAGGTTACATATGACATCTTCTTTTAGCAATTTCTTCAACTGACCGGTATTCTCTGTTTCATAGGATATGTAATATTCCTCTGCCTGCTTTTCAGAAGAAACCGGCATATATGCTGCCTGTCGTAATGAAATTTCTGTACCTTTTTTTGTTTTTAACAGTACATCTCCCGGATATATCTCTGTGGCTGTTCCTTTTGATTTTACTATATAACGCAGATTTATGCCTTTATCAGTTAAAACTGCATCTTCAATCCAAATCTTTCCCCCGATTTTTGTTACTGCTTCCTGCTCAATTGAAATATCATACCTGGAAGCATTTATCTCATATTTTTCTGGAACAGTCATAAAAAATCTTTGATATACGCTGTAAATTGCTGCAGAAACCGGTGTCTTGACTCCTATGAAAATAATACTAAAAAACAGCATTGCAAAAACAGCCGCACGCATTATCTGTTGTTTTACGATTTTGCGATGTACTTCTGTCTCAGGTCTTTTCTCTTCTTTCTGAATATTTGTCAAATTTTCTACTAGTTTTTGCTGGAAATCTTTTTCCGGCTGAATGCGAGATAATATGTTACAATATTCATTTTTTAACTGTTTCATTTATCTCCCTCCTTTTCCAGCTGCAACTTCAGTTTCTTCCTTGCCCTGGATAACCAGGTCGTTACTGTAGAAACCGGTTTCTTAAGAATAGTACTGATTTCTTTAATGGCATATCCTTCATAATAATACAAAAACAACACTGCCCTGTATTTTTCAGGCAATTCCTCTATTTTCTCCAGAAGATCTCCTTCTTCTTTTGTAAAATCCGGAATATCATATGATAAAGGTTCTGTTTTTCTCCTTTTCACTGCCTTTATATAATTAATGGACGTATTGATCGTTACCCGGATCAGCCACGCCTTTTCATGGTTTTCATTCTCAAACCATGGCTTTTTTGTAATCAGCCGAATCATAACCTCCTGTACCACATCTTCTGCATCTGGCACACTTTTCGTATAAGTAAATGCCAGACGAATTAGAGTTGGAGTATAGACTTCTACGATACGGCTAATCTCATCTTCCGTATATTCTTTAACTTTCATCATACCTGCAAGTATTCCCCTGTTTATTCTTTCATGAAATCTTATCTACTAAAAATACAATTGAAAAAAGAGAAATATCTCAAAAAGAAATAAATTATTTATATCCCTATTTTTTTAATCCATGTAACTACATCTTTATACCAAAAAAGAGCCTTCGTCCAAAAACAATCTGCACAAGCGCAGCGCGGAAACCGTTTTGGACAAAGCCTCTTTTTTTAATTTTCATTGAAATCTCCTTAGCATATGTCCTGTATTTTATTTTCAAGCACATTGTCGCATAGTATATTATATATAATCAATCATTGCTTATTCTAGAATTCTCCTAATTACAAACAGCATAAACATTTAAGGAATTTACAAAAAACATCCGCCAGAAAATCAATCTCTGGGATAAAAAAGAGCCTTCGCCCAAAAACAATCTGCACAAGCGCAGCGCGGAAGCCGTTTTGGACGAAGCCTCTTTTTTTAATCTTTTATAACACTTTACTTAAAAATGTTTTTGTTCTTTCTTCTTTTGCATGGTCAAAGATATCTTCTGGAGTTCCCTCTTCCATAATGATTCCTTCATCCATGAAAAATACACGGTCAGCCACTTCTCTGGCAAATCCCATTTCATGGGTTACAACTACCATGGTCATTCCTTCCTGAGCCAGTTGTTTCATTACTTCCAGAACTTCTCCTACCATCTCAGGATCCAGTGCAGAAGTCGGCTCATCAAACAGCATAACTTCTGGTGATAATGCAAGAGATCTTGCAATTGCTACTCGCTGTTTCTGTCCTCCTGATAATTGTACCGGATAATTGTCTGCTTTGTCTGCAATACCTACTCGCTCCAGCAATTCCATAGCCTTTACTTTTGCTTCTTCTTCACTCATCATCTTATGACGAATCGGTGCAAGTGTAACATTATCAAGAATCGTCATGTGCGGAAACAGATTAAAATGCTGGAATACCATTCCCACACCTTTTCTCAGCTGATCCACATTAAGATTCTGATCCATCAGATTTGTTTCTCCAATGACAATTTCACCTTTTGTAGGCTGCTCCAACAGATTCAAACATCTGAGAAATGTACTTTTTCCTGAGCCAGATGGTCCAATAACACAGACACATTCTCCTTTTTCAATATGACAGTCAATACCTTTTAATACTTCCAGTTCTCCAAAACTCTTATGCAAATCTTTAACGGATATCACTTTGTCTCAGCCTCCTTTCTACTGCATTTAATCCAAATGTCAAAAGTTTGACTAAAACATAATAGATAACCGCACAGCCAATCAGTGGCATAAACAATGTATATGTTCTTGACATAACAAAATCAGATGCTTTTGTTAAATCCTGAATGGAAACATATCCTAAGATTGCGGTTTCCTTTATAAGTACGATAAATTCATTACCCAGTGCAGGAATAATATTTTTAATAGCCTGTGGAAGAATGATATCTCTCATGGTCTGCCCATAGGACAATCCCAAAGAGCGACCTGCTTCCATCTGTCCATTATCAACGGCCATAATCCCAGCACGAATAATCTCTGCCACATAAGCAGAACTGTTAATACCAAATGTCACGATACCTGCTACAATTCCCATCTGTGTCTGGAACACAAGGAAATAAATAATCAGCAACTGCACAACAGTTGGTGTTCCACGAATGATGTCGATGTAAATATTAGCAATAACAGAAAACAAAGTTTTTCTTCCTTTTCTCACTTCTGTCATTTTCATAATTGCCAGAATCATTCCAAGAAGAACTCCCAGAATAACCGCAGCAATCGAAACACCAATAGTTACTTTTAAACCATCCAGGAACATCTCGTAACGGTTTGCCTTTATGAATACTTTATAAAAATCTGCTGCAAATTGGTCCATACTGCTAAACGCCCTTTCTACTTTCTAAGGCAAATCTAAATGTATTTTTTGATTAATTTATCAAAAGTACCATCTTTTTTCATTGCTTCTAATTCTTTGTTGATTGCTTTCTGTAATTTCTTGTTTCCCTTCTGAATTGCAAATGCATAATATTCTTTAGAAGACTGATCTTTGATCAGACGAAGTCCTTCGTTTGCTTTTACAAATTCCTGTGCAGGATTTGCATCGATGATAACTGCATCACTTCCACCTTTTTTCAGGTCCATAACAGCGTCAACACCTTTTTTGAAACGTTTTACTTTAGCATCTTTTACAGAATCATAATCTCCAGTAGCTACTAAATCTCCTGTAGTTCCTTCCTGAACAGCAATAGTTTTTCCATCCAGATCAGAAATTTTCTTTACTTTGCTATCTTCTTTTACAATAATGTACTGATTAGATGTATAGTAAGAATCTGTAAAATCTACTGCTTCTTTTCTTTCATCTGTTACTGTCATACCTGCTGCGATAACATCCAGATTCTTAGATTCCATAGCACCGATCAGCGATTTGAATTCCATGTTTTTGATTTTTACTTTGCAGTCAAGTCTCTTTCCGATTTCTTTCATAACTGCCATATCAAAACCGTCAATTTCTTTATCGTCATTTACATATTCAAAAGGAGGGAATTCTGCATTTGTTCCTACAACGATTGTCTTAGGAATTTCCCCTTCTGATTTTGCCTCTTCTTTCTTTGAGCATCCTGTAAACATCATAGAAGCTGCCAGAACACCTGCTAATGCAACTGTTAAAATCTTTTTCATAATGATAATCTCCTTTTTTATTGTGTAATTTATTATAGTACAATTTAATTAGAACAACGGTACAACTGCACCATCAAAATGTTCATTAATATATTCTTTTACTGCATCGCTCTTTAATGCTTTGATCAATGCCTTAATAGAATCTTTTTCCTCGTCTCCTTTGCGGACTGCAATGACATTTCCATATGTTTTTGCCCCAATGGAATCTGCATCTTCTACTGCCAGTGCATCTTTATCAACTTTTAAGCCTGCTTCAATAGCATAGTTTCCATTTACAACGGCAATATCAACGTCCTTTAAAGAACGTGGAATCTGAGCTGCTTCAATTTCCTTAATGTCAAGATTTTTCGAATTTTCAACAATATCTTTCTTTGTCGCTGTCAATCCTGCATCTTTCTTTAATTTAATAAAGCCTTCTGATTCCAGAAGCAACAATGCTCTTGCTTCATTTGTTGTATCATTTGGCACAACCACTGTCGCACCATTCTTCAGATCTTTTAAGCTCTTTGTCTTCCCAGGGAAAATTCCAAATGGCTCATAATGAATGGTAGCTGCTGCAACCAGCTTTGTTCCTTTTTCCTCATTGAAATTATCCATATAAGGTTTATGCTGGAAATAGTTTGCATCAAGATCTCCAGAATCCAGTGCCGTATTAGGCTGTACATAGTCTGAATATTCTTTAATTTCCAGTTCATATCCATCTTTTTTCAATTCCTTAGCAGCTACTTTTAAGATATCTGCATGAGGAGAAGGACTTGCTCCGATAACTATTTTTTTTGAGTCTTCTTTACTTTCGTCTTTTCCGCCACATCCGGTCAGGGCGCCCAGACATACTGCTGCAGAAAGAACGACTGCTAAAACTTTTTTTAACTTCATACTCTCTCCTTCTTTCGTCTGTTTTAACTTTATTAACAGTTTATACATATACTCAATATTTTACAATAATTTTCGAAAGATTTCAAATGCTGAAGGCAGTGCATAGACAGTTTTTAGTTCTTTTTTGGGTACCCAGCAGAATTTTTCTACAGAAACAGGCTGTTTTAAAGTTATCCGGACTCCTTCCATATGCCATTCTATATGACTAAAGATATGTTTTCCTTTACCTGCCATAGAAATCTTTCCCTGTGTTATATGCCAGCTTTCCATTTGTTTTCGAAGATCTTCCTCATCCATTCTTCCTGGAAGATTAGGAAATTCCCATAATCCGGCTAACAGCCCTTTTTCTTCTCGTTTATTTAAGGCAATCTGATCCTCTGTTTCCAATAGAAACACTGTTTTATATTCTATCTTTCTTGCTTTTTTAGGCTTTCTCACCGGAAGACAGTCAATCATATCTTCCTTATATGCTTTACATACCGTATCCCACGGACAATTCTGGCAATCAGGTTCTCCGTTAGGTATACAGACCGTTGCTCCCAGTTCAATTAACGCCTGATTGAAATCACCCGGTCTATCTTCTGGTATATATTCAAGGATTCTTTTTCCCATTTCCTTTTTGGTCTTTTCCTTTAAAATATCAGAGTCATCTCCCCACAATCTTGCAAGAACTCTAAGAACATTTCCATCCACCGCAGGCACCTGAAGATCAAATGCAATGGAACCTATAGCACCTGCAGTATACAAACCAATCCCTTTTAAAGATAACAGTTTTTCAAAATCTGCCGGCAGTTTTCCATCATATTCTTCCACTATTGTCTGAGCAGCCTTTTTTAAATTTCTGGCACGATTATAGTATCCAAGCCCTTCCCATAATTTCATCAGTCGATCATCATCTATTTTTGCCAGGTCTTCTACCGTTGGGATTTCCTCCATAAAACGATCGAAATATGGTTTTACCGCTTCAACTCTTGTCTGCTGAAGCATAATCTCAGAAATCCATATTCTATAGGGATCTTTATTCTCTCTCCACGGAAGCAGCCGTTTATTATAATCATACCAATTTAATAATGCTTCGCTTAAATCATATCGCTTTTCCATTTCAGGTCCTTTCTTAATGACTTTTATTTTAAGCCATTATAGCAGATGATTTGCCTAAATACCATAATGAAAGATTTTCCTTCTGTCTTTACGAGTTTCCCTCCCCGATAGCAATACAGAAAATATATACTTCTTTTACCCCCAGTGTCTTTAATGCTGCAGTTACACCTTGAGCTGTAGCACCTGTTGTATAAATATCATCTACCACCAGGATTTTTTTAGGACACCCTGCCTTTCTATACGCCTCTCTGTTCCCTGTAAAAGCTTCCATAAGATTTTTCTTTCTGCTTTCAGGATCAAGAATCTTTTGAGGTTTCGTATTGATTCTTCTTTTTACTATATTTTTTTCTACCGGACATCCCAGCATTTTCCCAATTCCTTCTGCAAAAATTTCCGCCTGATTAAAGCCTCTTTGTCTCTTCTTTCTATAGTAAAGAGGAACTGGTACCACCACATCTGCATGCAAAGCTTTTAATTCTCTTATCTTTCTCTTTCTTATCTCTTCTAAATAATATCGTGCAAATATTCTTTTGTTTTTATATTTTATAGCTGCCAGGGATTTCCTGACAGGGTCTTTATAAATACACAGACCAATAGATCCATTAAAATTTTTCGGATATTTTTTACAGTCATCACAATATTCACTTTCAGGTCTCTTTAACGGTTTTCCGCAGGAATAACAAACCGGTCCCGTAATAAATATTTTCTCTTTGCTGCATAAATCACATACCCTCTGTCCTTTTTCTAAAATAGTCTTACCACACAAAGGACATACAGGCGGGAACAGAAATGATAACATAGACATGCCTCCTTCAGAACAGAATCTTTCCTACGAAACAGAAAACACCTCACTAAACTGATTAATGAGGTGCTCTTTCTTTGTTTCCAAATTTAGTATATTGTCCCAGCCATACCAGTTCCACACTTCCGGTAGAACCATTACGCTGTTTATCAACGATAATCTCTGCAATCCCTTTCTTTTCAGAGTCTTCATTGTAATATTCATCTCGATATATAAACATTACAACATCGGCATCCTGTTCAATGGAACCGGATTCTCTTAAATCAGATAACATTGGTTTTGCAGGTTTTCTCTCTTCTACACGACGACTAAGCTGAGAAAGTGCAATAACCGGTGCATTCATCTCTCTTGCCAATGCTTTTAACGAACGGGAAATTTCCGAAATTTCCTGCTGTCTGGACTCTGAACGTTTTCCACCGGACATCAACTGCAGATAATCGATAATGATCAGTTCCAGACCATGTGTCTGTTTATATCTTCTGCATTTTGAACGCAGCTCAGAAATTGTAATACCCGGTGTATCATCGATGATCAGCGGTGAGCGTCCGATAGTTCCGGCACTCTCCATAATTTTTTCCCAATCAGTCTCCTGAAGATCACCGGTACGAATAGATTGCGAGTCTACCATAGCTTCCATAGCCATCATACGGGTAACTAGCTGTTCCTTTGACATTTCCAGGCTGAATATTGCCGTTGGAATATGATCTCTGACAGCTGCTCTTTGTGCAATATTTAAAACAAATGCTGTTTTCCCCATGGCAGGACGGGCGGCTACAATGATTAATTCTGATGGATGCAGACCAGACAGCTTATAATCCAGATCCGTAAATCCTGTTGCTATTCCGGTAACTCGTCCTTCTGAACTGGCCGCTTCTTCAATGGCATCCAATGTATTTAATACTACTTTATCAATCGGGACAAAGTCTTCTCTTCCACTGGCCTGCTGCAGCAGTCCAAATACATTTTTCTCTGTATTGTCAAGAATAACCGACACATCTTCTTTTCCAAGATAACATTCTGTTGTGATTTCTTCACTGACTTTAATCAATTTCCGAAGAGTTGATTTTTCTTTTACGATTCTTGCATACTGTTTTGCATTGGCAGAAGTAGGAACTGTCTCCAGGAGATCCCTGATAAATTCCATGCTCTTCATTGATTCCGGTACATCTTTTCCCTTCAACTTATTTTGTAAGGTAACCAGATCTACCGGCTTTCCTTCTTTATATAATTCTACCATTGCCTCAAAAAGAATTCCGTTTTGTTTCTGATAAAAATCTTCCTGATCTACAATATCAATCACATCTGCTATGGCATCTCGATCCATGATCATTGCACCAATAACAGACTGTTCTGCCTCTACACTATGGGGCTGTATTTTTTTTACAAACGCCTCATCCATAAGGACTCCTTTTTATGCTTCTTCTACTTTTACTCTCAAAGTTGCTGATACTTTTGGATGTACTTTTATAACTACATCATGGAATCCAAGATTCTTAATTGGTTCACAATGCATTTTCTTTTTATCCAGATCAAATCCCAGCTGTTTTTTGGCTTCTGCTGCAATTTCTTTTGTGGAAACGGATCCAAATGTTCTTCCGCCCTGTCCAACTTTCATTTTCAGCACCAGCTGTTTTCCTTCTATTTCTTTTGCCAGCACCTTTGCTGCTTCCAGTGCTTCTGCTGCCAGTTTATCATCATTGGCTTTTTTTAATTTTAAATCATTCAAAGCTTTTTTTGTTGCTTCGATTGCAAGACCTTTTCTAAACAGCACATTTCTTGCATAACCATTATTCACTTCTACTATCTCATCTTTTTTTCCAACAGATTTTACGTCTTCTAAAAGAATAACCTTCATAACTTATATATCTCCTTTTTGTTTCATGTATTTTAATGTTTCCGTTATAATTTCTTTTGCATCTTCCAGAGATACATCTACCAGCTGGGCACCGGCAACCGTCAGATGCCCGCCACCTCCAAATTGTTCCATGATTCTCTGGACATTAATTTCATCAATAGATCTTGCGCTGACATAAACTCTTTCTTCAATTCCTGTCAGTACAAAAGATGCCTGAATTCCATCAATATCCAGAAGTTCATTGGCAACCTGAGCACCAATAACTGTAGGACTGTCCACTCCGATTCCCACCAGAGTCGTAATAGCAAATTCTCCATATAATATATCTGCATTTCGTATTGCCTTGGAACGAATCCGATAAGTCTCCATACTTTCTCTGGACATCTTTCTTACCAAAGTAAGATCCGCACCACTTCGTTTCAGATATGCTGCTGCCTCGAAAGTTCTGACTCCTGTCTTGTTTACAAAATTATCCGTATCTACAAGTATACCAAAATACATTGCATTAGCCTCCATAGGCTCCAGTTTTGGTTTGGTATCAACATATTGAAGTATTTCTGCAACCATTTCACAAGTAGATGATGCATACGGTTCAATGTAAGATAACACCGGATTTTTTATGATATCCTTATTCTTTCGATGATGATCAAGAATAACTACGGTTTTTGTCTGATGCAATAGCTGTTCACATTCTGTATAATTGGAATGATTTACATCTACTACAATTAAAAGTGTATTTTCATCTGTAATCTCAATGGCAGTATCATTATCTATAAACATATCATCATCATACTGGCCACTATTCTGAAGTGCCTCTATAACCGGACGAACGGATATGGTGACTTCATTCATTACAATATGCGCTTTTCTTCCTAAAGATAATCCGAGACGATACAATCCTATGGCTGCTCCCATGGCATCCGGATCCGGAATTTTGTGAGCCATAATGACAACATTTTCCTTAGATTCCAAAAGTTCTTTTAATGCATGAGCCTTCACTCTTGCTTTCACGCGGGTATTTCGTTCTACAATCTCGCTATTGCCGCCATAATAAGAAATGTCTTCTCCATCTTTAATAACTGCTTGATCTCCACCTCGGCCCAGAGCCAGATCCATGCCTGCACAGGCATATTCATAACTTTCCTGATAGGTATTTCCATTAATTCCAAAACTGATACTCAAAGTCATATGCATGGAATTTCCAAGATTAATCGTCTTAATTTCATCTAAAATCGAAAACTTATTTTTCTTGATCTTTTCCAGATATTTCTGCTCAAACACAACAAAATATTTATCTTTTTCGGTACGTCTGATAATACCGGATACATTCTGGATAAATTTACTGATTTTTCTATCTGCAACGGCAATCAGCATAGAACGTTTCACTTCATCTATATCATCCATAAGCTCATCATAATTATCTATGTTGATTAAACCAATTACCATTCTCTGGTTTTCACTTTGCTCTCTGTATTTTTTTAACATTGTCTGATCAAAGAAATATACTGCTATAAGAGAATTCTCACGAAGCATCTGTTTAGAATAATTTACCTCATTCTCTTCTGAAAAATCGTCAATTCGAATTCTATTCATCTCCACTTTATAGAAATACGTCTCTTCTTTTTCATCTTCTTTTTTCACATAATCAATATATGAGATCATATGATTAACATCTGACGGAAGCAGCTTCTTATTCAGATTTGGAAATACATGTGACAGACACTCTCCCTTGCGATCTCCACAAATTTTGTTAAATGCCATATTTGACCACATAATATTACCTTTTCCATCAAGTAATGCGTATGGTATCGGCAGATCATGAATCAAATGATTCTGAATCTGTCCCTGTTCAAACACAAACTCCATACATTCCTTAACGATCTCATTCTTATTATGGCTATAGCCTAATGAATGTATTGCCAGGCACACCAGTATAAATGCACCCAGTATCAATCCACATCTAAAATCTAAAAGAATGAACAGAATATCCACCGGTATCAGCAACAGCGTCAGTTTAATGGGTCCCTGCAGATACTGGTCAATTCTTGTTTTTTTAATAATGTCCATGCCCTTCTCCTGCCTAACTTTAAAAGACTTATTTTATCCAATTTCATCCCAATGATATTATGCTATGATATTATGCAATTATCTTTCATTATAACTCCCCTAACACTTTTTGTACAGCAATTAGCCAGTATTTTGTCAGATAAACTTTCTCAATTTACAGTGTAAAAGAGCTTTCCTTTGCACATCCTCTCGGAGCATTTTTTATTACATAGGAAATTTCTTTGAATTTCCTATGTAATAAAAAAACGGGCCATCATACGATGACCCTTCTTTCCTCTATCCAGTTAACTGAATTATTCA
This sequence comes from Anaerostipes sp. 494a, assembly GCF_001940315.1. NCBI lineage: Bacteria > Bacillati > Bacillota > Clostridia > Lachnospirales > Lachnospiraceae > Anaerostipes > Anaerostipes sp. 494a. The sequence goes on from NZ_MJIF01000001.1 coordinate 1,521,152, forward strand.
GCTGTATATGGCATTAAAGCTAAATGTCTAGCTCTCTTAATAGCACCTGTAACAGCTCTCTGATGTTTTGCACATGTTCCTGTGATACGTCTAGGTAAGATTTTACCTCTTTCAGAAACATATTTCTTTAATGTTGCAACATCTTTATAATCAATTACAGCGTCAGCTTCTGTACAGAAAGCACATACTTTTCTTCTTCTACGTCCGCCTCTTCTTCTCATTGGAGAATCGCCTTTTGTATAAGCCATGATTTCTACCTCCTATTTAACTAAACGGCAGTTCTTCCTCTAAACCGTCCGGAATATTCATAAATCCATCGCTGGATGCTGCACTTGGCTGAGGCATACTTGGCTGTGGAGCACTTGCTGCCATATTCTGTGCTGCAGCGGCTTTGCTTTCTGCAAAATCCTGTTCTTCTATTACAACATCTGTTGTATATACTTTCATTCCGTCTTTATTAGTATAGCTGCCAGTCTGAATTCTTCCAGAAACAACAATCTTTGTACCCTGTTTCAGATACTTTTCTGCAAACTCACCTGCTCGTCCGAATGCCACGCAGTTAATAAAATCTGCATCTGGTTCATTGTCTCTCTTAAATCTACGATTTACTGCTAGTGTATATCTGGAAACTGCCAAAGGTCTGTCTCCCTGTGTATATCTCACATCAGGATCCCTTGTCAGTCTTCCCATTAATACTACTTTATTCATATTCGGATCCCTCCTGTCAATTATGCATCCTGTTTAACGCATAAGAAACGTAATACAGATTCCTCAATACGAAGCTTTTCTTCCAGTTCAGCTGGAACTGTTGTTTCTCCTTCGAATTGGATGAAATAGTAGTATGCTTCTCTCATCTTCTGAATTTCGTAAGCTAACTGTTTCTTACCCCATTCATCGACGTTAGTGATCGTAGCACCTGCTGTAGTAATCATTGCCTGAGCTTTTTCAACTAAAGCTGCACGTTCTTCGTCTTCGATCTTTGCACTTAAAACTAATGCTAATTCGTATTTCATCATTGCTTTTGCACCTCCTTTTGGTCTATTGGCTCTTAACTACACTGAAAAGAGCAAGGATATTTTTATATACCACGAGAAAATATGATATCATAAAATCCGCCTATTCGCAAGCATTTTTTATAAATCCTCTGAAATTTTTCTCTACCAGCTTTCTTGGCACCATGACCTGTCTGTCACATCCCTGACATCGAAGTCGAAAATCCATCCCAACCCGGAGTATTTCCCATTGGTTACTTCCACATGGATGCGCTTTTTTTAATTTAATAACATCTCCAACATGAAATTCCATTCCTAAACCTCCTTTACTTTGCCTTCATCATATCAAAACAGCTTTCGTTCGTCTACGTCTCATAATATTTTTTATCTTATAAATCTGCCGGAAGTAAAAAAAATCGGGAAAAATCCCGATTTTTTTTACTGTTGTTTTTAAGAAGAAGTCTCTTTTTAAATTATATTTCCGGTGCTGTGGCGTCAATATCCCCAAGTTTCATTGCTTCATACTGTTCTAAGATCAGTGTCTGAATCATATTTCTTGTATCGGAATTAATCGGATGAGCAATATCACGATATTCCCCATCTGCAGCCTTACGACTTGGCATTGCGATAAATAATCCTTTCTCACCTTCGATAACCTTAATATCATGAACAACAAATTCATTATCAATGGTAATGGACACTACAGCCTTCATCTTACCTTCTTTGGCTACTTTTCTAATACGTACATCTGTAATTTGCATGTTGTCTTCCTCCTAGTTTCATATAAAATATAGCTGAAATTCGCTCTCCGGACCATCATTTATGACTTCTTCCTTGACAATGGTCGCTAAATGCTAATTATCATTATATCATTTTCATGGGTAGATGTGAACAAATTATTAGAATTATTTTCTTTTTTTATTATTAATTTTTACTATATTTTTTAAATATTCTTATTTTAAAAATACTCATGTCATATTCTATCTGCTGCTCTTGCAAGATTACATAACCTGCCTTATAATAAGGAAAACAAAAAAACTTTTTTTATTATATTTTTAGAAAGGACCCATTAAACATGTATCAAATAGATTTTAATCAACCAATTCATATTCATTTTATGGGAATCGGAGGCATCAGTATGAGTGGACTTGCAGAAATTCTTCTCAAAGAAGGATTTACCATTTCCGGATCCGATATTCACTCTTCACCTATTACCGATCGTCTGGAAGCAAAAGGTGCTAAGATTTTCTTTCAGCAGACTGCTGATAATATTACTTCCGATATTGATCTGGTTGTATATACTGCTGCCATAAATTTTGAAACCAACGAAGAATACAAAGCTGCAATTTCCAAAGGAATACCTGTTATGAAACGTGCAACACTGCTAGGACAGCTGATGCATAATTATCAAAATGCTATTGCAGTTTCCGGAACTCACGGAAAAACAACCACTACATCTATGCTTTCCCACATCCTGCTGGCAGGTAATACAGATCCAACAATTAGTGTAGGAGGAATACTTGATGCAATTGGAGGTAATATCCGTGTAGGACATTCCGATATGTTTATCACAGAAGCCTGTGAATATACAAACAGCTTTTTAGAATTCTTTCCAAAAATCAGTATTATACTTAATATAGAAGAAGATCATATGGATTTCTTCAAAGACATTGACGATATACGTCATTCTTTCCGTGAGTTTGCTCATAAGCTGCCTGATTACGGATATCTGGTACTAAACGGACAGATTGACAACATTCCTTACATTGTAGAAGGTCTTTCTGCAGAATATGCAACTTTCGGAATTGATAATGACACTGACACATTTACTGCCAAAAATATCACCTATGATGCTTTCGGACATGCCGGCTTTGACTATTATAAAAAAGGCCAGTATATCGATCACATCCAGTTAAATGTAAACGGAGAACACAATGTACGAAATGCTCTTGCTGCCATCGCTGTTGCAGACCGTCTGAATCTCTCCATGGATGCTGTTAAAAAAGGTCTCCTGAGCTTCTCCGGTGCCAAACGTCGTTTTGAACTGAAAGGTACCTGCAATGATTTTACCATCGTAGATGATTATGCACATCACCCAACAGAAATCAAGGCAACACTTAATGCTTGTAAAAATTATCCTCACGAAGAACTATGGTGTATTTTCCAGCCGCATACTTATACCAGGACCCATGCATTTCTGAACGAGTTTGCCGAGGCACTCAGCTTAAGCGATCATGTTATCATCACTGATATATATGCAGCCCGGGAAAAAGACACAGGTCTTGTAAGTTCTAAAGACATTGTTGATAAAATGGCTGCATATGATGTTGATGTTCACTATATAAAAGACTTTGAAGATATTGAAAAATTTATTTTAAAAAATTGTAAAAAAAATGATCTGTTGATAACTATGGGGGCCGGAAACGTCGATTCTATCGGGGATTCTCTCATCAATAAATAGTTATCCACATTATCCACAGGATTATACACATTTGTGTGAAAATAATTCTGTGGATTTCTTTTTTTGTTTTCCACATTAATAAAATCGATGTAAATGGCTTACTTCCGTGTTTTGTATTTTATTATCCACATTATCCACATTATCCACAGGTTTTTCCACAAAATTAATGTGGATTCCCGTCCTATTTACTTTTTTTTCGTTCTGAGTTATAGTCAGTTTATATCAGAAAATTAAAGGGGAACAATGCGATGAATTACATAAAAGTCACAACTACATATCCGACGGGAGGAACACTTCTTCCAAATGCTTTTGTTGATAACTATATGATTCGTGCCAACGGAGAGTATATCAAAGTATACATTTATCTACTTCGTATGGTTTCTGATGGAGCCAATTTCAGCATTCCTTGTCTGGCTGATGTTTTGGAACTGACAGAACGCGATGTGACCCGTGCATTAAAATACTGGGAGAAAGAATCTCTTCTTCGTATGGAACTTGAGCAGGGTGAAATCAGTTATATTGAACTTCTTCCTGTATCAGGCAAAACAAAACTCCCTGCCGACTCACAGGCTGCTTCTCCTAAAAAAGAATCTGCCTCAAGTTTGGAATCACAGGGAACTGCCGCTATTCCTGCCATGAAGACTCTATCTCCTGCAGAATTAAAAAGAAAAAGTGAAGATGAACGCTTTTCTTACCTTTTATATGTTAGCGAAATGTTTTTAGGAAAACCTCTTACCTGTAATGATATGAATACACTATTATATTTATATGAAGATTTATCCATGTCATGTGAATTAATTGAATATCTTGTTGAACACTGTGTTTCTAACGGAAAGAAAAGCTTCCGGTATATGCAGTCTGTTGCAATTAACTGGTATGAAGAGAATATTACTACAGTTGATGAAGCAAAAGCCCACAGCAAGAATTTTAAAAAAGAATATTATTCTATCATGCGGGCTTTCGGACTGAATCAGAATCCTGCTCCTATCCAGGAACAGTATATGAAACGATGGTTGGAAACAGAAGGCTTTGATTTGTCTCTGATTCTCGAAGCCTGCAATCGGACTATCAATGCCATTAATAAACCAAGTTTTCCATATGCGGATACTATTTTAAAACATTGGAAAGATAATAATATAACAAGTCTGGAACAGGCAAAAAACTTTTATCAACATCAGAAAACACCTAAAACTTTTGTAAGTAACAATCAGCCGGTACATAATTTTCAACAGAGAGATTATGATTTTAATGCATTAGAAGAACAGCTTCTCCAAAAGCAATTTTCAGATGAAGTCAGGGAGAGATAATACATGCCACTATCCAAAAATGAATATCAGGAAATCAACCGGCTCTATGAAGATCGCCGCCTTTCCAATTTTCATATTCATGAACAACGAAAAAAAGAAATATATAACAAGATTCCAAGAGTCCGTGAACTGGAACAGGAAATTGCCCATAACTCTATTTCTCTAGGTAAAAAATTGATTATTACGGATCAGCCATCTGTTCGTGAAGAATACAAAAACAGAAATGCTATCCTTTTAGCCGAGAAACAGAAACTTCTTTCAGAGAATGGGTATCCTGCAGATTACCTTGAACCAGTTTACCATTGTAAACATTGTAAAGATACCGGTTATATCGGACAGGAACGCTGTCACTGTTTTCAGCAGGCTCTGATTCAGTTACTATATTCAAATTCCAACATGGAGAAAATCCTTGAAAGAGAAAATTTCAATACTTTTCGTGAGGATTATTATTCTGATCAGATGACACCAAAAGGACTTCCAAGCCCAAGAGCGAATATTCGAAAAGTCCTGCAGCACTGCCATAGATTTATTTCACGATTTCCTAATCATGAAAATATCCTGTTTCAGGGCTCAACAGGTGTCGGAAAAACCTTTCTGAGTCACTGTATTGCTAAAGAGATTATGGACAAAGGATATACCTGTATGTACATTACTTCTTTCGGGCTTTTTGATTTTCTGGCCGGGCAGACATTTCAAAAGGGCAGCGATCAAAGCACAAAATTATCCCTTGATTTGATCTTTCAATGTGACCTTCTGATCATCGATGACCTGGGTACTGAAATGATCAACAAGTTTGTTGTTTCGCAGTTATTTCAATGTTTAAATGAACGACTGATTCAAGAGAAATCAACTATTATTTCTACCAATCTTTCACTGGAAGAATTTCGTAATGCCTACTCTGAACGTATTTTTTCAAGAATAATCGAACATTATTCCTGGCACAAAATATATGGAGATGACATTCGTTTTCGGAAATCAAACTTGACGTAACCCGTCTGTAATGATATAAACAATTTATAGAACTATTATACGAAGGAGATTTATCATGAGAAGATCTGATCGCAACTTTACTAAGATTCCTGATGGAAAATTAGGAATTATTGCTCTTGAAGGATGTGAAGCCCTTGGAAAAGCAATAGACAACTACATCATCAAATGGCGTACAGAAACAAACGATACTTTTAAAGATTCTGTTGCCTGTGATGGTTATTTAAGAGACACCTACCTTCTGGAAACATCATGTCCAAGATTTGGATCCGGGGAAGCTAAAGGACTGATTCACGAATCTGTTCGAGGCATGGATCTCTACATTATTGTAGACGTATTAAATTACAGTATCACATATTCATTAAGCGGACATACAAACCATATGTCTCCAGATGATCATTATTCTGATTTAAAACGTATTATCAGTGCTGCTGCTGCAAAAGCTAAAAGTGTCAATGTTATTATGCCTTTCTTATATGAAGGTCGTCAGCACAAAAGAAGTACCAGAGAATCTCTCGACTGTGCATATATGCTTCAGGAACTGGTTGCTTTAGGAGTTGATAATATCATTACATTTGACGCTCATGATCCACGTGTACAGAATGCAATTCCTATTTCAGGCTTTGATAATGTAAAACCAACTTACCAGTTTGTAAAATCTCTGGCAGAGCAATGTGATGATGTATGCTTCGATAAAGATCAGCTGATGATTATCAGCCCTGATGAGGGAGCTATGCAGAGAGCAATTTATCTGGCAAACGTTATCGGTGTTGATGTAGGGATGTTCTACAAACGCCGTGACTATTCAACAATTGTAAATGGACGTAATCCTATTGTAGCGCATGAATTTTTAGGTGATTCTTTAGACGGAAAAGATGCTGTCGTTATTGACGACATGATTTCTTCTGGAGAAAGCATGATTGATGTAGCCAAAGAACTGAAACGCAGACATGCAAGACGTGTTTTCTGTTTATCAACTTTTGGTCTCTTTACAAATGGACTTTCTGTTTTTGATCAGGCAATTGAAGACGGTATTATCGAAAAAGTTATTACAACAAACTTAACTTATCAGACCCCTGAATTATTAAGCAGAGACTGGTATGCATCTGCTGATGTAAGCAAGTATGTTGCTCTTTTAATTGATACATTAAATCATGGAGCATCTATTAGCAGTCTTCTTGATCCAACAGAACGTATCAAAGAATATTTATTTAAACATTAATTATATTTTGTCCGCTTGATTCTTTTAATAATAGAATCAAGCGGACAAGTTTTTTCTAATGAAATAAAAAACAGACTCATTTTAATGAGCCTGTTTTTTTATATTACAGTCTTTATTCCTGCTGCTCCGTTGACTGAGCAGCTGTTGTTGATGCCGCTGTGGAAGCAGCTGTTGTTGGCGCTTCTGTTGACTGTTCCTGAGTTGCCTGCGTAGTTGTTTCACTTCTGGCCGTGGAAGCAGCTGTTGTTCCATTTGTTTTAGCTGTTGATGCCGGCTGTTCATCCACAGAATTATATCCTTCCAGACGTTTCTCTGTTGAGAACTCAGAATGAATAGCATTCATAAAATTACTCCAGATAGATTTTGGATAAGAACCTCCACTTAAAGCTGGCATAATCTTATTATCATCACGACCTACCCAAATAGCAGTCGTATAATATGGTGTGTAACCACAAAACCATCCATCACGATTGCTTGTTGTTGTACCTGTTTTACCTGCAGTATCAACATTTGGCACTTTAGCACCTACACCAGTACCTGATTTTACAACACTCTGCAATACATCTGTCATATAACTTGCAGCTGTACTTGAATATACCGTCTTTTTCTTTCCAGATGAAGACATAACTTCTTCTCCGTCAGACGTAGTAATTTTAGTAATACATGTTGGCTCACGATATACTCCATCATTTTGTAATGTTGCATAACCTGCAGCCATTTCTTCAGAAGTCGTTCCTTTTGTAAAACCACCAATACAAGTTGTATAGTATTTATAATCTTCCTCTGTCAGATATTTAAAATTCATTTTTTCCAGATAACGCAATGCTGTTTTTGGTCCAATCTGTTCATACAATCTCATGGAAACTACGTTACTTGATTTCTGAACAGCTCTTCTTAATGTAATCTGTCCAGAATAAGAACCTCCTGAGTTTCTGACTCTGTGCTCGTCTGTAGTCTTCATCGGATTATCATTAACAATGGACCCCGGTGTCCATCCTCTTTCCAGTGCCGGTGCAAATACAAGCAGCGGTTTAATGGAACTTCCTGGCTGTCTTGGACTCTGGTATGCTCTGTTCAAAGTATATCCGATATTTTTCTGGTGTCTTCCACCAACAATAGCCACAACTTTACCTGTATCATTATCAATACATGTTCCTGAAGCCTGAGCTTTATAGATTCCATTTTTATCTTTTTCTGTATATCCGCTTAAAGCATTGTCCACGCTTTTTTGAAGCTGATCTTGCACATCCGGATCAATAGAAGTATAAATATGGTAACCTGCGCTATAAAGTGTACGCTTACATTCAGCATACATCTTTTCATAATCATCCTGGTACTTATCCTTTTCAGAATCTGAATCAAAAGTACTTTTAAACTCAAACCCTTTTTGTTTCATAATCTCTTTGGTTGCACAATGAATGACATATGTTTCAATATAATTCTTTTTCTCGGTTTTTTTGGCTTGTTTTATAACAACTTCTTCTGCCATGGCCTCATCATACTGATCCTTTCGGATGAGCTTCTGTCCATACATATCTTTCAGAATCTTATTTCGTCTGGTCATGGTCTTTTCTTTATGGAGCAAAGGATCATACATAGTTGGTGCATTAGGAATCGCACACAGGAATGCAGCCTCAGACATAGTCAGATCTTTGGCATCTTTATTAAAATATCCTTTACTTGCTGCCTGAATTCCATAATACCCATTGGCAAAATATACGTTGTTAAGATAAAACTCTATAATCTGATCTTTCGTATATTTTTTTTCCAATTCCACTGCTACAAACATTTCTTTAACTTTTCGCTGCCAGGAAATCTCACGATTTAGAAATACTGTTCTGGCAAGCTGCTGAGTAATGGTACTTCCTCCCTGCGTTACAGTTCCTTTCTTTGCAACGAATGATACTGCCGCTCTTAAAATACCCTTATAATCTACTCCGCTATGCTTATAAAAATTTCTGTCCTCAACTGAAATCATAGAAGCAACTGCATATACCGGAAGATCTTTATACTTCAGATAATATGCATCCTTCTCTCCCCGAAATTTTGTTAACTGTTTTCCATTGGTATCGTAAACAATACTTGTCTGCGACGCCTTGAAAGTTTCTTCGGTGGCATCTGCAACAAGTTGTTTAGCTTCACTACGAAGCTTTAAAACTTTCATTCCAAAAGTAAACCAGCCTATTACTACTAAAAACAAAAAGACAATAGAAATTTTCAAAAGAATTTTTCTTTTTTTCTTCTTCTTTTTAACTTTTTTCTCTTTGCCGGGAATAACCTTTTTTGTTTCCTTTGTTTCTTCAGCCATATTCCTTTCACCTTTCGCTTGCTTTTCTTTACATATCTCAAATGCAATCATAAAAATTACACTTTGTGCCTATTATATCATAAAATATAAGCTTGCCCAAATTTTTACTTCGACATAGTTCGTTTTACTTAGCATAACTGTAAAAAATATTTCCAGCTGCCTTAAACTCTTTTTCCATTGCACTTCTTTCTGCCTGGACAGATTCTCCTGTTAAAGAATCGAAATATCGAAGTTTTGTCTGGTTATAACTGATGAGTAATACATATGTGCCATTCTTTCTTCTTGCCATTACAGATCTGCCTTTACTGATAGAATACAATACATCCTCAAGGTTACAATCCGAATAATTGACTCCCTGTTTATCAAATGCATTAAACAATTTATCAAAAGTATTTCCTTTCAGTTTCTTAATCTTGTCATATGACAAATCCTTGCCTTCAGAATCTACCATCATCTTAATGCATGCCACATCTGTCTCACTCTTGTTTTTAGCCTTTGTTATGGAAATATTTGCAACCTTTCCATAACTCTTCGCAATTCCTTTTTCCCACAGATATAACTGACCATAATTTACTACAACTCCACCTCCCTGTTTTGCTTCTTTAATTGCATCTTTCATACTGCTGTATGTTCCTGAAAGTTTTCCTCCCGTATAAACATATGCATCTTTATACTTGTATACATTATTTGCAAAATCAATCTTCAGTTCATCATTTTTTTCTTCAACATTCGTAGACAAATAACTTGGTCGTGTCTGTATATATATATTTTCCGGGAATGAAAGATACAATTGGTTAAATCTTGTGCCTGTATATCCATATTCAAAGACAACTTTATCCTCTGTCTTATTTTTGAATCTGATATAGCTGCTATCTGTCTTTTTATAACTGTTTCCATTCTTTTTGGAATAGGTAAGAACAACCGTTGTCCCGTCTATTTTGGCATCCGTAATATATAATCCAGTTTTTCCATATTCATTTACATTTTTATTATCACTTCTAATAAAAACCTTATTAAGAGGATACATATAAGTTCCATCTTTTTGGCGGACAATCTGATCTTCGTCACATGTTCCATAAACAAAATCCTTCTGAATAAATCCAATTGGTTTTAAAAGCTGTCCTTTTTCACCTGAAATGATCCATTCTTTACCAGATGATAGATTTACCACTTTAATTTTGTTTTTAGACTGATTCAGTGCCAGCATTCCATTTTCTGATACTACTGCCAAATCATCTGTTATATTTTGCGCAAGGATACTGCTCTGTTCTTTATCAAGATCCACATGATAAATAGAACTGTCCAGATAAAAATAGAACTGATTATTCTTACTTAAAAATGCTCCTTTTTCCAGATCATTTTTCATTGTGTCATACTGGACTTTTACTGGAATAAATGCCAGTTCTTCAATCTTCTGTTCTTCAGCATAGAAGCGATATACTGATATTCCATTTTTACCTTCATGCTTTCCTCGGTTCATATATCCATACACCAGGAAAGAAATATCACCATTGGACTTCATCTGCATAATCTGGATTCCATGTTTTGGATAATTATTTCTGCTTTCTCTGTAATCTTCCCCCATAAATGAAAATACCTTATACATGTCCGAATTCTGATAATCATAGTACCATAATTCATTCTGAACCACAAAAGCAGCTTTCTTTCCGTTATCCTTACTGATCAGCTGTTTATCACTTCCGCCAATTCCGATAAGAATACGATTATTCACACGATCAATGGTATCATAGCGCATATAACTTTCTAATTTTCTTTCATAATTCAAAAGATACATTCTATCTTTTGAATAACGAACCCTGAAGTATTCATTTGCCTGATAGTATTGTTTTACGCCTTCACTATTTTCTGCAGATAAAATATACCGAAATTCCATAGAGGTAACATTCTGAGAAATTTCTTTAATGGTTGCCGGATACATTCTTTCAACCTGTGGTGAAAGATTTGCATAACAAATAGCCTCCTGACTTGATTTTAAATCTACATATGACAAATTATTGGATATTGTACCTTCTTCTGTCTCCAGATATTGACTGATAAACTCTGTATTACCTTCCTTCAAAGTTGAATCATGGAACTTCATGGCAAATTCCATACACTCTTTTAAATGAAATCCTGTTCCATAAACAACTCTGGTATAGTATTTAACATCTTTATTATCTTTTGTAACAGACAATTCCATCAGATACGTTCTTCCAGATTCCAGTCTCTTTGATATATTAATATCTGCCAGACTCTGGTCTCCTTCTTTCTGAAATGCTGCATCTCCTCGATCCAAAATAGTTTTATTGTCAGAATCATAAATTTTGTATGTTACTGCTTCAATTCCTTCTTTATTGCCGCTTATAGAAACTTTCAGAGAATTTTTATCCAGAGGGGTTGTACTGTCACGAAGCATGGAAGCATCTACATCTCCCTGATATCCATGCAGCTGATTGATTTCCTGCTCATCTGAAATCAGAACCAGCAGCGGTAAAGTTGCCTGCGTTGTCTCCCGAACGCCATGATTATAACGCCCAACAAGCATATAATTCCACAGAATCAATGATATGATAAATATGAAACCAAAAATTATTATTTGTATTGCTTTTGTATGCCTCATTTGTTTCTCCTTTTTGTACACCTTCTATGGTTCATTTTATCCGTTTTCTGCTGTTTATACAACCATTTTAAGGAATCTTTAAGATGTGCCGTCTGAATTCAAACGGCACATCCCCTATGAAAACATTCTTTTTTTCATTCTGTATCTGCAACGCCTATGACACATCTCTCCTCCAAGAAGAGCCAATATCATCTGATATAGCATGCGATCTCTTTTAGGACCGTCTTCTTTTTCATGATATTTTATTTTATCATAAATCTTATCCGCCATTGCCATTACACCAACTCTATCCATATATTGATCAAACATCATACTGCCTTCATACTCCAGCTGGTCACAGGCATCTTCAATAAATTCCAGGATTTCCCTGGAAAGTGCAGAGTACATTTTTGTAATATACTGATAATCCTTTTCATCCTGTTCCTCCTGAAGAATTTCCATTTTTCCTGGCATTTCATCCATATCAAATCTAGGTAAATCTCCTAATCCTTCTATTGGAATCATTGTGAGACTCCTTTTCCTCTATTGATAATATCCTATGCCTTAATAATAAAAAGGTGAATTTTATTTTCTATAACAAATTCTTTCCTCATGAAAGAAAAAAGAATCCTCCTCATGGAAGATTCTTTTTCAAAATCATAAGTCTTCTTTTTTAATACTTCTTACTTCTTCATTGATTGCCAGCATCTTGCTATCCAGAAATGCAATCATGTCTGCACATTCTTTTAACTCTGTGCGGATATAATCCGGGGCATTTCCTTCGTATTTATAATAAATCTTATGCTCCAATGATGCCCAGAAATCCATAGCTACTGTGCGAATCTGTATTTCTACCTTTGTTGGTACAACTCTATCTGACAAAAAAATCGGTACTTTAACTATCAAATGATAGCTTCGATATCCATTTGGTTTTGGATTAACCATATAATCCTTTGTCTTTAACACCTCAATATCATCCTGATTGGAAATCATATCAACAATACGATAAATATCTGGTGTAAACGAACAAATAACCCTGATTCCAGCAATATCATCGATATATTTCTGTATATTCTCTACAGTTACATCGACTCCCTTTCGCAAAAGCTTTCGCATAATGCTTTCTTCACTTTTTAGTCTTGACTCAATATGTTCAATCGGATTATATTTATGTACAAACTTAAATTCATCATTTAAAATTTCCAGTTTTGTACCAATTTCTTTCAATGCCGAACGATATAAAAGCTGCATCTGCTTATATTCTATCAATACATCCTTTACATCAGGTAATTCCAATTCTCTCATTATGATCACTCCTCACCGTTATTTTTAAAAATAATACACAAGGTATTTCATCCTGATGTTATTATTTTATCACTCTGTGAGGATGTATTCAATTTTATACACAAATTTTTAAGAATTTCCATGAAATAAAAAAATCCGTGCGGTTTGCGTTGTGCCTAATTCCACAGACGTTACCTCTACAGTTAACTCAACCCAGGCACCCTTACGGCACATAGGAGGTTCTGCTTAGTGCTGCTTCGTTCCCGACCTGACACGGTTCACAGATTCCTATTGCGTAAGACCCAGATATCAACGCCACTTATAAAGGGCAGCTCTACAGAAAGAAGCCCGAAACAAACCATCACCTCTGCTATAGCGGATTGCAGAAATAGGGTGCCGCTACCTCCCCGGTTGCACGGAAGCTTTATGACATAATCTGGTGCATCATTTCAGATGCAGACTCCATTATACTAGATAGATTCCTTTTGGTCAATAGATGGATTTATTTTACTTTTACAGTTTTTGTTTTGCTGTAAGATCCGTAATATCTTTTTCCATCAGATGTTTTATATGCTCTTACCTTAATATAATACTTTTTCTTATTTGACAATTTTTTAATTGTTTTTGTTGTTGACTTTGTATACAAATTCTTATATTTTGATGTTCCTTTTTTCTTGTAGGAAATCTGGTATCCGCTGACACCACTGATTCTTTTGAAGCTTACAGTAATTGTTTTTTTACTTCTGCTTTTTGCGGATGTAATGCTTTCTTTTTTAGGAACAATATAATAGTAAACTTTTCTGGTTCCTCTATATTTTCCTTTTCCTTTAAAAATGACATAAGATCGTCCCATACTTTTACGCTTCTTTACAGAAACTGTATAGTCTTTGTTTTTCTTTAAAGCTTTCCCATTGTAGTACAATTTGATATTTGGCTTCTGTGTTTTTCCTGTATAAATTCTCTTAACAGAAGAAGTCCTGCAATATCTTAAATGCACCTGTGATGTAGGTTCCCCAACTGTATATGCTTTGATTCTTACAGAAGCTCTGCTATTAGGGGCATAATCTTCATGCAGATCTATCCAATGATCATTCACATTAATAAAACTCTGTCCCTTGGCAGTTTTATTTACAAATTTTATTATACTATTGCTATTATCATAGTTTATATCAACTCCAATTCGACTATATGTTTTTAAAGTTATTACAACAGAAAACCGATCTCCTCTTATCATTTCAACCTTAGGTACATCTATGGTATGAGTTCCCTGATAGGAAATCTTACCATCTTTTCTTGATACTTCTTGCCCACTATCTGGCTTATTGCCGGAAGGATTCCTAAAAATCTGGATCCGATATGCAACGTTATTAGAAAATGTGGTTAAATTAACTGCTTTTACGATTTCTTTGCGACTTCCACTTCCTTTTTTTGCCGTAAAAATATTTGCAACTTTTTCTCCTGAATACAAATCTAATGCACCAGGACAAGTCGATCCATCATAAAAATAATTATAATGATATTCTGATGTATTGGTAAAATCAGCTGAAATATATTCTTCTAATGATTTATCTTCGTATGAAATATAAAGATAACCATTGTCTCCTTCTTGCTGTCCCCAGCTATTTTTTATGATCCAGGCTCCTTTGTTATTTGGTCTTGCCTTTTCATTGAAATTGGAAATATCGTAATTATCATCCCATCCAACAATCGTAACCGCATGGTTAGCTGTCCTTGCCTTTTTGTTACTCTCATCATAAGTATCATTACAATAATATGCTCCTGTTTTATCGTTATAAAATATATCCTGATCAGTTAAAGATTCAGGTGCGTAATATGATACTCCTACAGCTCCATATTTTTCTATTTGGGATTTAACCAGCATTACGCTTGGCGTATTCCCCAAAAAGTTACTGTCTTTTAAAATCGCTTCATCTTTCTGTATTAAAGAAGAAGGTAAAAACCATGATCCATTATTAAACGGAGAAATACTCTCACTGGCTAATCCCTGCCATCCGGATAATGATAATAAGCCTAATATTCCATTTCCACCAACCTGTTTCCAATCACCAGATTTTAATTTTGTCATATCTCCCTTTGTATTATTTAACGTATCATTTGTTCTATTATATATAAAAAATGCCAAATGCTTCTCGGACAAATCCAGGGAAGTATTATTTTTTTGAGTTTTATGATTTTGGAGCATAGAAGTTTCCCCTAATGCACTTAATGAAAATGCCCAGCATAAACCTGTATTTCCCTGATTTCTAACCGGTGTCACAATTCCCTTGTCCATTGAATTATAATATGAAGCTGAAGCTCTGCTATTTTTCATATCCTTTTGCTGTTGTTTTGACAATTGGGGAGACTCTATTTCTACATCTATAGGAAAGTACCCTGTCCCATTTTCATCTGCAAATACATTGATTGCATGAAAAGATAATATAAGAATAAAATTTATCAACATAACAGAAACTTTTTTATACATTTTCATTCACTCCTTTTTTTCTTCCTTAAATTCCTGAAAAAATCTGTCATCATGTTGCTGCATTCCTCTTCCAATATTCCTTTTTCAATTTCAACCTGGTGATTAAAAGCATCCACCTGAAGAATATTTAAAACCGATCCCGCACATCCTGCTTTTGGATTCATTGCACCAATAACTACTTTAGGAATTCTTGCCTGTACGATTGCCCCTGCACACATCTGACAAGGTTCCAATGTTATATACATAGTACACTGCTCCAGTCTCCAGTCTCCTGTTTTTTTACTTGCTTTCTGAATTGCCAGAAGTTCTGCATGTGCCAAAGTTGTTTTCTTTTTATTTCTCTGATTATAGGCCCTTGCAATAATCTTATCATCTGCTACGATCACACACCCGATAGGAACATCTCCAATTGCTGCTGCCTTTTTCGCCTGTTTGATTGCTTCTTTCATATATTTTTCCTGCTGAGTCATACGTCCCTCCCTCTATTCAAGACTCGCTCGCGAGTCTTGGCGCGGAATTCGGGTCTGCATAGCAGACATACTTCCAATCCGAATTCCTGCGCATCCTCGCGGAGCGTATATCGGATGGGGGATTGAAACCCGCCACTGATACATAATTGTTGCTCACTGCCTACAGAGGCGGGAGTCATCCCTCATCTGATATAATATATTCTATACTCATGTCATATTCCAATTATTACACTCATAAAATGAATCAAAAAAAGAGAGTACTTCATTGTCTGATTATCAACGTATCGTATCTTATTTGTATGAATATCATCATGGAATCAAAGGCTCAAATGTCGGCTTTGCAAAAATTGAGAAGCGACAGAAACAACTAAAATTATATTTCCATGTAAAAACAAATGACAAAGCACTGGAATATAACATCTATTTTTACCGTTTCCATCAGGGAACGATGGAAGGAATCCTTTTGGATACCATAAAACGTAACGATACCATTGTGGAATTTAAAAACACATATCCTTTAGTGGTAGATCTTGATAAAATAGATGGATTTCTTATTTATCATTCCAATGAACACTTTTTTGGTTCTGAATGGAAAGATCGTCCTATTATCATCCGAAATTTTCTTCCACTGAAACAATCATCGCCTGAAGAATCTGTTTCCACCCCAGAACCTGAAGAAATAAAAACTGAAAAAGCAGTACCTGCAGAAACAACTCCTGTGGAAACGAATCCTCCAGAAACAAATTCTGCCACAGAAGAACCTAAAATAAAAAATCCTGATACACAAAAAAATAAAACCATCATTCCAGAAACCAAAAATCCTGAAATAAAACAAACTGTGCCTAATAATGCCACTTCAAAACTGGTGGAATATATCGAGGCACTTCAACTTGAAAAAGAAGCCAAAGAACAGGAAACTTCTTATGAAAATCCTGACTTTGACTGGAAGGAGTATCCCACCCTGCCTCTTCCTGATATTTATTGCCTTTCTCCTAGCATCAAAATCCAGATAGAGGATCTGCCAAAAATTCCTGATCTGCCAAAAGATATTAAAACCAATGGTTTTCTACTGCTTAATTATGGTAATTTCGGCCACTTATGTCTGGCTTGGAATTCCGAACATAAACGGCGCTACTTAGGCGTTCCTGGTATTTTCGATAATGAGAAATCTTTTATTTCAAAGTTATTTGGATTTCAGAATTTTATTACTGTTCCACCAAAAAAACATAAAACCGGTAATTTTGGTTATTTTATTTTACCCGTCTAATAAATTACTTAATTGTGCAAATTGCTGCAGAGTTAATGCTTCTCCACGAATAGTCGGTGAAACTCCCATTTTCTCCAGAGCTTCTATCACCTGCTCTTTGGAGAAGTTTAACTCGCTGAAATTTTTAATTCCGTTCTGAAGAGTTTTTCTTCTCTGATTAAAAGAAGCCCGAATCAATTGAAATAACAGTTTTTCATTTGTTACGTCCATCGGAGGTTCTTTATATTTTGTTAAACGAATTACTGCTGATCCGACTTTTGGTCTTGGCATAAAACAATTTGGCGGTACATTTGCTACAATATATGGTTCTGCATAATACTGAACAGCCAATGACAAAGCTCCATAATCTTTCGTTCCAGGTCCTGCCTGCATACGGTCTGCTACTTCCTTCTGTACCATAACAGTAATACTGTCAATTGGCACATGACTCTCAAATAGTCCCATAATAATCGGAGTAGTAATATAGTATGGGAGATTCGCTACAACCTTAATAGGCTTTCCATGATTTTTTTCTTCTGCAATTTTCCCAATATCCACCTTTAAAATATCTTCATTCAAAATACTGATATTATCATAGGCAGATAACGTATCGGAAAGAATTGGTATAAGGTTCTTATCAATTTCTACTGCCATAACTTCTCTGGCACTTTCTGCAAGATACTGTGTCATTGTTCCAATTCCAGGTCCGATTTCCAATACAAAATCTTCTTTTGTAATATTGGCTGCTTCAATAATCTTATCTAATACACGACTATCAATTAAAAAATTCTGTCCAAATTTCTTCTGAAAATCAAAATTATATTTCTGAATGACTTCTATTGTTTTTTGGGGATTGCTTAACTTTTCCATTTAAACCTCTTTCATTTTATATAATCTTCTTGCATTCTCTTCGGTAATATCAATTACCTTTTGTGCAGAAATACCTTTTAACTGTGCAATGGTTTCTGCCACATAAATTAAGTTCAACGAAGAATTTCTCTTTCCTCTGTTTGGCTCCGGTGCCAGATACGGGCAATCAGTCTCTAAAACAATACGATCCAAAGGTGCATAAACAACAGTCTCTTTTAGATTCTTTGCATTCTTGAATGTAACTACACCGCCAACTCCAATATAAAATCCCATATTTAAAAAATTCTTTGCCATTTCTCTGGAATAGGAATAACAATGAATTACTCCACCTATATTTTCTGCATGAGCAGCTTTCATCATATCAAATGTATCCTTTGCTGCATCTCTGCTGTGAATGATCATCGGGAGATTTACCTGTCCGGCAAGATCCATCTGTGCTTCAAACCATTGTTTCTGAATATCTCTTTCCGGTTCATCCCAATAATAATCCAATCCGATTTCACCAATAGCTACGATCTTTTCCTGACTGCTGTACTCTTTAAGTTTTTGTATATCATCATCTGTCATTCCTTTTGTTTCACTTGGATGAACACCTACAGCCCCATACATCATAGGATATTTTTTTACTGCCTTCGCCGTCCATTCTGAAGTTTCCATATCAGATCCAACATTTACAATAGTTCCTACTCCATTTTCTTTCATAGAAGCTATTAAACTTTCTCTATCTTTATCGAATTTTTTATCGTCATAATGAGCATGTGTCTCAAAAATCATAATTCGCTCTTTCCTTCCTTATTTTTACTCTGCTCTTTGGCATATTATATCAAAAATAGCGTTTCATGCGAAGTAGGAATTATATTAGAACAAAGAGTTTTTTCATAAAAAGAAAAAAGGATATATTCTCTAAGAATATACCCTTTCATATCCAAAGCGGGTGATGGGAATCGAACCCACGTGATCAGCTTGGAAGGCTGGAGTTCTACCATTGAACTACACCCGCATATTTATTTGTCTTACCCGACAACAATTGATATTCTACTATTACTTTTAATAAATGTCAATAGTTTTTTTAAATTTTTTTAATTTTCTTTTTTATCTCATTTCTGCTAATAAAGTCATAATTCTCTTATCTAAGAATAAACTATACAAAAAGAAGTGGGATTCTTCTATGATCAATTATATTTGGAGTTTTTTGATTATCCTTGGTTTTATGGTAGGAAGCTTTAATGGAAAAATCTTAACAATGTCTGACAGTATTCTATCTTCTTCAAAGGAGGCTATTGAATTATGCATTTTAATGTTTGGTATTGTTGGTCTCTGGTCAGGTATTATGAATGTTGCTGTATCCCTAGGCCTTACAGATAAACTACAACAGATTTTGACACCCTTTCTGAACTTTCTTTTTCCAAATCTAAAAAATGCTAAAGCAAAAGAATATATTAGCACTAATATTGCTGCCAATATTTTAGGCCTGGGATGGGCCTCAACTCCTTCTGGCTTAAAAGCAATGGAAGAACTTCAAAAGGATAATCCAATAAAAGATACAGCTACCAATGAAATGTGTTCTTTTCTTATTCTAAATATTTCTTCTCTGCAGCTGATCCCAATTAATATCATTGCTTACCGAAGTCAATATGGAGCTGTTCATCCGTCTGATGTTATCGTACCCGGTATTATTGCCACCTGCTGTTCAACTTTATCTGCAATCATCTATATTAAATGGAAGGATAGAAAACAATGATTTCAGCAATTGCAAACTTAATGATTCCCTTTTTGATTTTTTCTATTATCTTATATGGATTATTTACTAAAAAAAACATGTATGATTCTTTTTTAAAAGGAGTTCAAGATGGTTTTAAGATTGTACTTGATGTAGCACCAACATTAATTGCTTTATTTTTTTCTATTCAGATTTTTCGCTCTTCAGGTGCTTTAGACCTCCTCACCAGTCTTCTAAGTCCTCTGGGAAATCTTTTGAATATACCAAAAGAAGTTTTTCCTGTTATATTTGCCAAACTGTTTTCAGCCTCTGCTGCCACAGGTTTTCTTCTGGATATATTTAAAACCAGCGGTCCCGATTCCTTACCTGGTTTTATGGCTTCCGTTATTCTAAGCTCCACAGAAACCTGTTTTTATGTTTTATCTGTTTATTACAGCTCCATAAAAATCAGTAAAATCCGTTATACACTAAAAGGAGCTCTTTTTACAACATTCACCGGAATTGCTGTTTCTATTTTTTTATGCTCCCTTTTTATTTCTTCTAAATAAAAGAAGGTTTTTGAAAAATTCAAAAACCTTCTTTGCTTATTTTTTTTTCTTGTAATAATCATGAAAATACTGCATGACCCGTATCAGCATCTTTTCTTCCTCTTCATTTAAAGGTTCCAGCAGGCCTCTTATCATTTCCCGATGAAAATCCTGATGATGTTTATAGGCCCTTCTTCCTTTTTCTGAAAGGGAAATATATACAACTCTCCGATCCTTTTCTCCACGCTTTCTTTTAACATAACCCTTTTTCAAAAGATTATTAATAGCAATAGTCAGTGTTCCTACAGTAATATTTAAATCTTTTGCTATGGAAGACATGTTTTTTGGCTGCTTTATTCCAATTACATCAATAATATGCAGATCTTTATTGGAAATATCTTTAAATTCTTCTGTAATTACAGCTTTTTCTTCTTCATATGAAATACCATGAAATAAGTCAACTACCATATCATTTAAAAGATCCTTATCCATAAGACACCTCCTTTGCCTCTTATTTTTTAATATTTTTTATTTTACATGATTATGAGCTTCACTGATAACTTTTGCCAATGCCTCTTTAGCCTGTGTAGGAAGAGCATTATATCCTCCATCTTCTGTATCTTTTTCAAATACATAGTTCAGACGATCTGTCATTCTTGCTTTCAGTTTATTTACATAATCCTCATCTTCAAAATCCGGAATATATCCTTCTACTTCTAATATTTCCATGTTACTGAAAGGACCCCAAGGTTTAAATTCCGCTGTTCCTTCAACAATCTGTTCAATTCCTGAAAGAGTTACATTTGGCTTGATATCCTTTCCCATAAAATCTCCGGTATTTAAGATATAACAATCTACATTTCTTTCTTTTACCAGATCACGGAATTTTTTATAATCATTTACCAGAGGATATGTACGGAATGGATTTGCATATGGTTCTACAACCAGACGATCCGGATCAACTCCTGGTGCCAGACGTTCTGCACTGCTTCGTTTTGTTGCAAGTGTTGCTCCCATAACAGATGCCAGGGATGCTCCATTTACCTTAACAACAGGTGGAATTGTTGGATCTTTCATAATCCAGAAAATAGCATTTACCGGTGATTTGATTTTATCTACACGGTTTGGTGACCATAATTTGGATTTAATCGCACGGCCATTTCCATTTCTTATATCTTCTGTTACAAGTACGATTTTTCCTTCTTCATCCATTGTTGCAGAACAGTTCTGAGCTGTCAGAAGATACTTATTATCTGGACAACCTGTTGGATAATCTGCAGTTTTATCAAAATATGTTGGTTCCAGAGCAATAGAAGAACCTGTTTCTGTATTAATAATAAATGCATCATCATGCAGTACCACTACTTCCGGATACTTATTATTATGTTTTGCATGTGTTAATGTGGATTTTCCTGATCCTGATAATCCAAAGAAAGAAGCAACATAATGACGGTCTTTTAAACGGAATTCTTTCTGTCCTCCATGACAGGATGCATATCCATTACGATTTGCAATTGCCCATGCGATTGTCAAAGTACCTTTTTTATGCTCTCCAAAATATTTCATTCCCAGTAAAGCAGCACAGTTTGTATCTGTATTAAAGTATGTCAGTCCTAATGGATGCTCTTCATGACTCCATTGAGGATCAGAGAAAATATAAATATCTGTTTCATTGCCAATAGGCTGTGATTCTTTATACATTTTAATATATTCCTCAGACTGATACTGGAAATTCAGCATCCATGAATATAAAATATTTTCTTCACCTTCCGGAATCAGCAGATGAGCTTTTACCATAAATTCAGGATCCAGCCCGATGAATACCTGTGCATGATACATTGTTGACCATCTTGTATCATATACTGCATCCATTACTTTTAAATCCAGATCATTGGTATCAACACCAGGTTCACTGGAAATTCTTCTTGCTGCTGCACAACGTCCTGTAACAGATCCATCATTAAATAATAAAACTTTTGTTCCTTCTTCCAAACCGATTTCTTCTGGTTTATAAACAGGCATATCTGTTACGATTGTTCCAGGAGAATTCTTGGCTAATTCATAAGCCTGTTTTAAATCTTTTACCTCAATTACATTATTACCATAAAAGGCAGCTTCAATAATTGATCTTGTTTTTGAAAAACCTGGTTTCCCTTTTCCAATTTCATCATGTGTGTAGTACGCTTTTGTTGACATAAAGTTACTCCTCCATTCATAGGTTTTCGTCGATGCGCTTCTTCAAAATGTTAAAACTGCATGGTCCGGCATCTAAAATAATTTTGTGAAAAGTTTTTAAGTTATATTTTTTACCTGCTCTTTTTTTATAGTAGCTCCTGAGTTCCATAAACTCTTTATAACCAATATAGTAAGAAAGATAATTTGCTGGTTCGCATACAATCATTGCAAATATATGATTTCCTGCGTTTTTACTGATTCCATACGTCTGAAGATATTTTAATGTCTCCTGTCGGCTCCATCCTTCATAATGAATCCCAATATCTATACGTGAACATAAGGCAAGATTAAATTCCATTCCTGCTACATTGAGCCTGGAAAGAGGAATACTATTTTTCCCTGCCTCTATTGTACCATAACTCCATCCTTCAACATAAGTGGCCCATCCTTCTGTATAACCTGGATAATCCAGAATATATCTGACAGGATCATCTTTTTTTGAAGCATAATAAATATTCTGATACATATGTCCCGGGTATCCTTCATGGGCAAGTGTGGAATACAACTGCACATACTCCTTTACCTGTGACCGGTTAATGTAAATGACATTTTCTTTATATGAATCTATCGAAGGTATCATATAAAATGCCGGACTTGCACTTTCCTCCATAGATGAATGAACATACTTAATCTTACAGTTAACCTTTGGTGCTTTGGGATAATATTTCTTTGTCTTTTTTTTCAGCTGATTTATGATATTTTCAGGATTGGATCCTGTATATGGCTTAATATTTAAATTATTATATTCTTCATAGATTTCGGGAAACTTTCTACAAAGATCTGATGTTTGTAAAATACATTCTTCTATATTTTTTTCTGTCAATGATATCATTTCTGGAATTGACTTTGATGATCCGGTTTTTTTCTTTACCAGTAATCTATAATAATTCTTTCCTGATTGAAAAAAGGCCATACCACCTTTGTTTTTCCCATTATTTTTCCATATCTTTAATTGCTCAGCAAGCATCTCATATGCTGGAATTATCTGCTTTATGACAATATTTCTATTACTTTTTTTATATTTTTTCTTCTGGTTTTCTGTTAATTCTTCAATATTATCCAGTCTGCTTTGAAATGATTCAATTAAAATATTATTCTCTTTTCTTTTTGTAAATTCTTCTATCTGTCCGACAATCAAATCCACTGATTCATCTGACATAAAAAGCCCCTTTTTAATTCTTTCTTTTTCATAAGAAAGAACAGATCGGAAATATTCTCTAATCTGGGATATCAGCCTTAAATACGATTCTATGTCCTCTTCAGATTCCAAACGGTATTCACCAAAAGTTACCGGAATCTGAACCTGTACACCTGAAACAGGACTTAATATTTCCTGATAATAAGAATACTTTGACAGATTTTTTTGATTTATAAAATATTCTGATAAAACATCATATGTATGCTGCTGTTGCTTTGAAAGTTTTTTGTATTCAAACTTTTTTATAATATTAAGTTCTTTTTGCATATTTTTCTCTTCGTTAATGATCTGCTCTTTTTTGATCATACCAAGAGTACTTTTCTGGTTTTTGATTTGGTATTTTTCTGGTTCTTTCAAAGTATAATGAAGATTAATTCCATCTTCTGTAACTGTTTCCCTGAAAACTTTCATCAGATAATTTTCAAATTCTTCCTGCTGGGAAGCAGTTTTTGTTTTTTCTGATGCTGGCTTCTGAGAAACATTATTATTCATCAAGCATCCTGAAAGTACGATTAGAAAGATAAAACAAATAGCAAATAACCTTCTCGGTATTTGGCTTTTCATATATTGTTCCTTTCCTTTGAATAAATCAAATATCCAGACTACTATTATACTATTTTTTAAAGAAAAAAAATAGACTATCTTTCAAAGATGTACTATAATTAACAAATAATAGAAACAAAATCGGAGGAAAACTATGAGTAAAAAACCATATTATATTACAACAGCAATTACTTATACTTCTGGAAAACCTCATATTGGAAACACTTATGAAATTATTCTGGCAGATAGTATTGCAAGATATAAAAGAATGGAAGGATATGATGTATTTTTCCAGACTGGAACTGATGAACATGGTCAGAAAGTTGAATTAAAAGCAGAAGAAAAAGGCGTAACTCCAAAAGAATTTGTTGATGACGTTGCTGGTGAAATTAAACGCATCTGGGACTTAATGAATACATCCTATGACAAGTTTATTCGAACAACTGATGAAGATCATGAAAAGCAGGTTCAGAAGATTTTCAAAAAATTATATGAACAGGGAGACATCTATAAAGGTCATTATGAAGGACTTTATTGTACCCCTTGTGAGTCTTTCTTTACAGAAAGCCAGTTAGTTGATGGAAAATGTCCTGACTGTGGACGTGAAGTTCAGCCTGCAAAAGAAGAAGCATATTTTCTTAAATTAAGTAAATATGCAGACCGTTTAATTGAACATATCAATACTCATCCTGAATTTATTCAGCCAGAATCCCGTAAGAATGAAATGATGAACAACTTCCTTCTTCCAGGTCTGCAGGATTTATGTGTATCCAGAACATCTTTCAAATGGGGAATTCCTGTGGATTTTGATGAAGGTCATATTGTTTATGTATGGTTAGATGCATTAACAAACTATATCACTGGTATCGGATATGACTGTGATGGTAACAGCACAGACCAGTTTAATAAGTTCTGGCCTGCTGATCTTCACCTGATCGGTAAGGATATCATCCGCTTCCATACTATTTACTGGCCTATTATTTTAATGGCTTTAGATCTTCCACTTCCAAAACAGGTATTTGGACACCCTTGGCTTCTTCAGGGAGACGGTAAGATGAGTAAGTCTAAAGGTAATGTTTTATATGCCGATGATCTTGTAGACTTCTTTGGTGTAGATGCAGTCCGCTACTTTGTTCTTCATGAAATGCCATTTGAACGTGATGGTGTTATTACCTGGGAACTAATGGTTGAACGAATGAATTCCGATCTTGCTAATATTTTAGGTAACCTTGTAAACCGCACCATTTCCATGTCCAATAAATATTTTGGAGGAATTGTTGAAAATAAAAATGTTCAGGGAGATTTTGATGATGATCTGAAAGCTGTAGTAACAGGAACAAAACAAAAAGTTGCTGATAAAATGGCTAATCTTCGTGTTGCAGATTCTATAACAGAAATTTTCAATCTGTTCCGCAGATGTAATCGCTATATTGATGAAACCATGCCTTGGATCCTTGCGAAAGATGAAGCTCAAAAAGACCGTCTTGCTACAGTCCTGTACAACCTTGTAGAAGGAATTGTAATCGGAGCAAGCTTGCTTGAACCATATATGCCAGAAACTTCTCAGAAAATTATGGATCAGTTAAATACAACAACTGTACCATTTGACAAGATGGATACTTTTGGAAACTATATAAGTGGAACAAAAGTAACAGAAAAACCTGAAATTCTTTTTGCAAGACTAGATGAAGCCGAAGTCCTTGAAAAAGCAAAAGAATTAATGGATGCTCAGGCTGCCGCTGGGGAACCAGTGATTGACATTGAACCTAAAGATGAGATTACTTTTGATGATTTTATGAAAATGCAGTTCCAGGTTGGTGAAATTATTGCCTGTGAACCTGTTAAAAAATCAAAAAAACTGTTGTGTTCACAGGTTAAAATCGGAAGCCAGGTTAAGCAGATTGTATCAGGTATCAAGGCTCATTATACTCCAGAAGAAATGGTCGGAAAAAAAGTTATGGTACTTGTGAATCTAAAACCTGCAAAACTGGCAGGTGTACTTTCTGAAGGTATGCTTTTATGTGCTGAAAACGAGAAAGGTGAACTTGCACTTGTAACCCCTGAAAAAGACATGCCGGCTGGTGCTGAGATATGCTAATATAATTTTTTACTTTCATTATGGGTAAAATAACTAAATTATTTGACAACCATTATTTGGTATGCTATGGTTAATCTGTATAATGGTTGATTAAATAAACAAGGAGGTACACATGAAAAGTACAGGCATTGTCAGAAAGCTTGATGAGCTTGGTAGAATTACGTTACCTATTGAATTACGTCGTAGTTTTGATGTAAATGAACGTGATCCTCTTGAAATATTTGTAGATGACGATAAAATTATTTTGAAAAAATATAATCCTACAGATATTTTCACTGGTGAAATGGATGATTTAGTAGAGTATAAAGGAAAAAAAGTTTCTAAGAATTCCATCAAAGAACTTGCTCGAATTGCTGGACTTAAAATTTCAGAATAGTACATTATAATTATTATATAAAAATAAAAAGTTCCTCAATCAAGAGGAACTTTTTTTATTCTTCTTCCAGAAGTTGTTGGTATATATCCCTTTTTCCAACACCCCTATCTTTGGCAACCATTTTCATTGCTTCTTTTTTTGAATAACCCTGATCCATATAGATATTCATATGATCACTTAATGACATTTCCAAAAAAGATTTTTGGTTTTCTTCTTTAATTTCCTGAAAAGATTTTCCCTGAATAATCAAAACACATTCTCCTTTGGGAGGATTTTCTTTATGATATTCCAGAATACTTTCCATATCAGATAAAAAAACAGATTCGTGCTTTTTTGTTAGTTCTCTGCATAATGTCATTTTCCTGTTTCCAAGCAGTTCTAAGAGTTCTTCCAATGTTCGTACTAAACGATGAGGCGCTTCATAAATAATAATTGTCCTGGTCTCATTCTTCAATTGTTCTAATATATCTTTTCTTTCTTTTTTATCTGTAGGAAGAAATGCTTCAAAACAAAACCTTCTTGTTGGCTGTCCTGAAATGATCAGTGCATTGACAAGTGCACAGGCTCCTGGAAGTGCTGTTACCTGAATTCCTGCTTCGTGGCATTGTTTTACCAATTCTTCTCCCGGATCTGATATTCCCGGAGTTCCTGCATCTGTAATTAATGCAATATTTTTTCCTTCTTTTAATTTTTCCACAAGAACTTTTGCTTTCTCAACTCTGTTATACTCATGATAACTTGTCATTTTAGTCCTTATTTCAAAATGATTTAACAGTTTTATACTATGTCTGGTATCCTCAGCTGCTATTAAGTCAACTTCTTTTAATGTTCTGACCACACGAAATGTAATATCTTCAAGATTTCCTATAGGTGTCGCACATAAATATAAAATTCCTGCCATTATTTCTCCTCCGAATCCATCCCATAGATTTTATATATTTCTTTTGTATATTTGTTTTGCTGCTCATATACGATCAATGGCGGTTCAACAATCATCCTTGGTTTACCACCTTTTACTGCCTCCAACAAAAAGATATTAGATTCTTTTTCTTTATAGGGATGAACAAATCGGATTCTTTTTGGTTCAAGTCCATCCATTGACAACTGATTTAATATTTCAGCTAACCGGAAACTTCTATGAACAAGAAACAATGTGCCTCTGTTTTTCAATAATTTTCTGGCAGCCTGAGAAATATCCGCAAAAGTACATAATACTTCATGTCTTGCTATGGCCTTTGCTTCCTTTGGATTCTTTAATCCATGATTTCCAATCATATATGGTGGATTTGATGTTATCACATCAAAACTGTCATGAGAAAAAATCGTAGAAGCTTCTTTTATATCCCCTTCCACGATTTCAATTTTCTCCTCAAGCTGATTTAGTTTTACACTTCGTTTTGCCATTTCAACCATATCAGGTTGTATTTCCAGTCCGGCAAAATAAGAACCCTCTGTCTTGGCTTCCATTAAAATGGGAAGAATTCCTGTACCTGTTCCCAAATCCAGGACTTTTCCTCCTCTTTTTACAGATGCAAAATCTGACAACAGAACAGCATCCATTCCAAAACAAAATCCATCTTCCTTTTGAATAATTTTATATCCTCTTATTCCAAGATCATCAATTCTTTCTTTTACCATTTCCTTTACAACCCGGGCATCCCTGTTTCTTTCTCTTCATTAATAAATCATCTATTTTATATTCTTGAATATCTTTATCTCCATTTTCATCTTCAACGATTAATTTAACCTTCTGACGAAGAACATCAACTCGTTGTACTTCTCCTGTAATTCCATCTTTCGCTTTGACTATCTCCCCAATTTTAGGAAGTTTACTATTAAGATATTCATAGGTTTCCTGCTCATTTTTCAAGCAGCACATCAATCTTCCGCATACACCTGAAATCTTGGTAGGATTCAGAGAAAGATTCTGCTCTTTTGCCATTTTAATTGAAACCGGTGCAAACTCAGAAAGAAATGTATTGCAACAAAGTTTTCTTCCGCAAATACCTATTCCTCCAAGCATTTTTGCTTCATCTCTAACTCCTATCTGACGAAGTTCAATTCGTGTCCTAAATACCGAAGCAAGATCTTTTACAAGTTCCCTAAAGTCTACTCTTCCATCTGCTGTAAAATAAAACAATACTTTATTATTATCAAAAGTATATTCTGTTGAAACCAGTTTCATTTCAAGATTATGCTCTTTAATTTTTTCCTGACAAATCTTATATGCTTCCTTTTCTTTTTCTCGATTT
This sequence comes from Anaerostipes sp. 494a, assembly GCF_001940315.1. Lineage (NCBI taxonomy): Bacteria > Bacillati > Bacillota > Clostridia > Lachnospirales > Lachnospiraceae > Anaerostipes > Anaerostipes sp. 494a. Next base: position 1,550,332 of record NZ_MJIF01000001.1, read on the forward strand.
TCTATTGCTTTCTGATCGTCTTCCGGAGTAGCAATTCTTAAAACCGGTTTCAATTCTTCTCTAACGCATTTTTCTTTTACCATTCTGCGTTCTGAAACAACCTTTCCATATTCAATTCCTCTGGATGTTTCTACTATTACATGTTCTCCCATTTTAACCTGAAAATCTCTGGGATCAAAGAAATATATTTTACCGGCAGTACGAAAACGTACTCCTATTACTTCTACCATACTTTACCATTCTCCTTTATCGTCAAAAGCAGCATTTCCATTGCTACTTCAAAATTAACATTTGCAACCAGTCTTCTTCTAGCTTTTTGTATCTCATCTAATATATGACTGATTCCTTCGAAAGAAATATATATTTCCTGTTCTTTTATCTGCCGATACTTATCTTTATAAATTAAATGATTTAAAGAACCTGTTGTTTTCAGCATAAGCATGTCCCTATACCATACCATTAATATATCCAGAAAATCAAATATTTCATTCTTATATGTAGTCAGAGTTTTTAAATATGAAATAACTTCATTAACTTCCATGCTTTGAATATGAACCAGAATATTCATGGATTCCTGAAACATTTCTTTAAATTCTTCAGTATTTACCACATGTAATGCTTTTCCAATATTTCCCAGTGCAAAAGATGCTGCAAAACGAATATCCTGATCCTTTGCCTCTGTCTTTTCCTCCAGATATTTTACAATTTCTTCTTCCCTTACAGAGCCCAGTGTCAATGTTACACATCTGGATAAAATTGTATCCAATAAACGATCTTTATTATTGGTCAGCAATAATATTATGGCATATGCAGGAGGCTCTTCCAGTGTCTTTAACAGAGCATTCTGCGCACCTTGATTCATTCTGTCTGCATCATCAATAATATATATTTTGTAATTGCTGCTGTATGGCTTAATATCAATTGTTTCATTGATTCCTTTTCGAATCTCATCAACTCTGATTTCATACTTTTCATGAGTAATATAAATCAAATCAGGATGATTATCAGAATCTATCTGCTTACATGAAATACACTCTCCACAACCTTCCTGTTTTTCACACAAAAGAGCTTTGGCAAATGCCTTAGCAAGAGTCATCTTGCCGCTTCCGTCCTCACCACTTAATAAATAAGCATGGGAAACTTTTCCCATCTTTATTGCTTCTTCAAAATGAGAAATTATTTTTTTATGTCCTATTACTGATTCAAAACTCTTCATATACGTCACCTTCATCATGAAATTATTTTATCTGCCTCTGTTATAATTTGTCTATGTATTTCTTCGATAGATAAATTGCCATCTATTCTATGAATCCTGTCTGAATTCATGGCAGCAAGTGTTCTATATCCCTCAACTACTTTAATATGGAAATCTAAGGCTTCTCTTTCCATACGATCTAATTCTGCCTGCTTCTTCTTTCTTGCAATGCCTGTCTGGGCATCAACATCAATAAAAAATGTTATATCTGGCATTGTATCGCCAATGGCAAACCTGTTAACATCATATACCAGATCTATACCCATTCCTCTTGCAATTCCTTGATACACTACGGAAGATTCCACAAACCGATCACAAATTACAACTTTTCCTGCATTTATTGCCGGACGGATAACCTCCTCGACAAGCTGAGCTCTTGCAGATGCATATAATAGTAATTCTGTCATGTTCCCCATTTCAGTAAAATCTTTATTGAGAATTACCTGTCTTACAGCTTCGCTTATAGGCGTCCCTCCTGGTTCTCTGCATACTATTATATCATAACCTTTATGAGATAAATAGTCTCTTAATAATTCAATTTGCGTAGATTTTCCTGAACCATCTGGTCCTTCCATTGTTATAAATAATCCCATATTTATATCCTCTCATAAATAATATTTATTTGATTTTTATTGCATCCAACAATCTTCATATGATTAGTTTTATATTCTTTTATCTTTTCTATTACACCTGCAGAAATTTTTTCTCCTGGAACGACCAGAGGAATCCCCGGTGGATATAGATAAATAAAATCAGCACTTATCTTTCCCTCAGCTTCCTGAAAATTTACCGCTTTTCTTTCCTTTGCTCCTGCTTCTTTTGGAATCATTACTTTTCTATTAGGAATATTTGAAAACCGTATTATTCTATTATCTTTTATCTGTAGATCTGAGTCAATTTCAATTAATGCATCATACAGTCTCTCCAATCCTTCTTTAGAATCGCAAACACTTGTCATTGCTATAACATAATATAATTCTGCCATTTCCAGTTCCAGATTATATTCTTCTCTTAGCTTTTGAAATAATTGCTGACCTGTTATATTGGTATTTATTGTTGAAATTACTATTTTACCTATGTCATCTGTTTTTACTATTGATAAATGCTTTAATGATTCCAGTTTTCTTCTTAAAATGTTTATATTTTGAACATATTGTTGAAAACTTTTTTTATCTTCACAGCACTTGTGGACACAATAGTCAATAGAGGACATTAAGATATATGATGGACTGCTACTTTGAAATATAGACAACTCTTTCTGCATTTTTTCTTTTGAAACACAATTACTACATAAATGAAGTAATCCTGTTTGAGTTAGAGAAGGTAATGTTTTATGAAGACTTTGTATAACAATATCCGCACCTAGTGATACTGCACTGTCTGGAAAAGCTTCATTATAAATGAAGTGTGCTCCATGAGCTTCATCTACTACCAAAGGAATTTTCTTTTCATGTAAATAATCTGAAATTAAAGATATTTCTGATGTTCTTCCCTCATATGTTGGGGATACAATCATTACCATTTTTATATCTTTTTCTTCTTCAATAATCTTTTGAATCTGATTTACCGTAATTCCCTCACATATTCCTTTTGAATCTATTTTGGGATATACATATACCGGATTGAGGCCCAAAAGCTCGACACCATTGTACACTGATTTATGACAATTTCTTGAAACAAGAATTTTATCTCCTATATTACATAATGCTGATATTGCTGCGAGATTTCCAGCAGTACTGCTATTTATAAGATAATAACTTTCTTTCGTCCCATAAACCTGCTTTATATAATCCATGGATTTTCTAATCATACCTTCAGGCTGATGCAAATCATCATATCCGGTTATTTCAGTAATATCTAATTGAAATATATTATCGCCCTGGAATATATCCTTAAAATTTCTTTTATGACCTGGCATATGAAAAGGATATTTTCCTTCTATATTCAATCTTTTTAATTCTTCATAAATTGACATTTCTATTATAATTCCTTTATTTTTTTCATATTTTATCATATCTGTCAAAAGAAAAAAAGTGTACTATCGATGAAACGATAATACACTTTATCTGCAAATGTCTTTCCATAGAATAAAAAAAGATGCCCAGAGCCGGAATCGAACCAGCGACACGAGGATTTTCAGTCCTCTGCTCTACCGACTGAGCTATCTGGGCAAATTATATATGAAACACGATTTTATTATATATCCGTGTGTACTCCAACACAACGCGGAAATTGCGGGAGCCGGATTTGAACCAACGACCTTCGGGTTATGAGCCCGACGAGCTACCAGACTGCTCCATCCCGCGATATTAGTTAAATGGTGGGAGAAGGATTCGAACCTTCGAAGGCGTTGCCAACAGATTTACAGTCTGCCCCCTTTGGCCACTCGGGAATCCCACCATATATATTTAAAACACCTCAATTATCAGAAATCTGATAATCAGGTGTGAAGCCGTTGACCGGACTTGAACCGGTAACCTGCTGATTACAAATCAGCTGCTCTGCCAATTGAGCCACAACGGCATATAAAATTATTCAATAAAAATGGGACCAACAGGGCTCGAACCTGTGACCCCCTGCTTGTAAGGCAGGTGCTCTCCCAGCTGAGCTATGATCCCACAGCATAAAAACGACCCGGATGGGAATCGAACCCACGACCTCCGCCGTGACAGGGCGGCGCTCTAACCGGCTGAGCCACCGGGCCATAATAGAATTATATAATCAAAAACTAAAGATGTCAACCATTTTGCTTCATATCTCTTAGTCTCTGGTATAAAATTTCAATGTACCTTCAAAACATCATACAAGATCTCTTACAAGTCATCCCTCACTCTGCCTTCTCTGGTTAAAGCCTCGACCGATTAGTAACAGTCAGCTCCATGTATTGCTACACTTCCACCTCTGCCCTATCAACCTCGTAGTCTTCAAGGGGTCTTACTACCTTATGGTATGGGAAATCTTATCTTTAGGGGGGCTTCACGCTTAGATGCCTTCAGCGTTTATCCCTTCCAGACTTGGCTACTCTGCCATGCACTTGGCAGTACAACAGATACACCAGCGGTCCGTCCATCCCGGTCCTCTCGTACTAAGGACAGCTCCTATCAAATTTCCTCCGCCTGCGCCGGATAGGGACCGAACTGTCTCACGACGTTCTGAACCCAGCTCGCGTACCGCTTTAATGGGCGAACAGCCCAACCCTTGGAACCTGCTACAGCTCCAGGATGCGATGAGCCGACATCGAGGTGCCAAACCACTCCGTCGATGTGAACTCTTGGGAGTGATAAGCCTGTTATCCCCAGGGTAGCTTTTATCCGTTGAGCGATGGCAATCCCACGTTATACCACCGGATCACTAAGTCCTACTTTCGTACCTGCTCCACCCGTCGGTGTCACAGTCAAGCTCCCTTCTGCCTTT